>JADFAE010000020.1 GCA_015665415.1 Roseobacter sp. | reverse complement strand
GATGGAGCAGCCCGGTAGCTCGTCAGGCTCATAACCTGAAGGTCGTAGGTTCAAATCCTACTCCCGCAACCAATAAATACACACAAGATCAGAAGCATACGACAGCCGTCCGCCTGGGCGGCTTTGTTGTTTCTAGTCGTTGGGGGCAGTTTGTCGCCAAGGGCGGAATGCGGGCGCTTTCGGTTGTAGAACTCGATCCATCTGCCGACACCAACTCGCATCTCCGATCTGGTCTCCCAGGCATGCAGGTAGACGCATTCGTATTTCCGGGACCGCCAGAGCCGCTCGACGAAGATGTTGTCGAGGAACCAGCCCTTGCCGTCCATTGAGATGCGGACGTTTGCCCTCCGCAGCCGATTCGTCCAGGCGAAGGATGTGAATTGGCTGCCGTGATCTGTGTTCATGATCTTTGGAGAGCAAACTTGCCGGTGTAGGGAAGACAACCTCAACGTGACGATCCCGACCGCAGACAGCGCAATCACGGACCAGTTTCCAGAAGGTGCATTTGCGGCAATGACCCCGGTCAGCGTAACCGCAATCGCAAGACCGGGTATTTTTCGGTGCATCACGACAGATCCCTTTCGTTCACAGGCACACGCTCATTATTGCTGTGCATCGGGGTTGGGGCGCATGGTTGCAATCAACTCGGCCACCTTGATGCCAAACTTGCGCATCTCGGATTTGTTCATGATGACACCGTTTTCAGTCAAATAGAGCCAATCGATCGCGGTCAGGGTGTGACCGCCGGCGTCCTCTGGCAGTACGATCTGATATTCCATTTTGATGGTTGATCCGGACACGGTGCCATGCGCCTCACCGACGATATCCTCGGCGGTGGCAGTAAAGCTGTTGCCTTCTCCGAGTTTAAGATACCACTTGCGGCTTTGCTGCTTGCCGTTGGAATAGGTGAACTCTTCACTCAGCGTGCCGGTGTCACCGTCCCATTCGCCGACCATTCTGGCAACGAACCTGTTGGTCATCTTTCCGGTTGGTCCATAAATCAAACCCTCGGACAGGATCTCGCCCGACAAATGCGTTTTGAGCGAAAAGGCAGGGCCGCTGTCGGCATAATCCGATGGGTTCTGCGCGCGAAAGCTAAGAAACATGGATTTGGTGAACGCGATCAGAAGGACCACAACAAGCAGGGCAGTAAGGAGTTTCATAGCGGTTGGTCCTCTGTGGGGAGCGCAAGGACAAGAGCCAGTGCGCCAAGTTTCAGGATGCAGGGAATAACGGCGTAAAAGATGTTGAGCGTGTTCAATGCCGTGGCACTGTTGGATGCACCCGGAGTAAAGCCACTACGCTCTAGCACGGGCAGAACGGCAAATGCGGCCAGTGCAAGGCCAAGCTTGCCCGCAAAGGACCAGATGCCAAAAGCCAGCGACGCCTTGAGGCCCGCCTTGGTCAGGGCCACGGAAAACATGGCCGGAAGGATCACCATGTCGGCCCCCAGTGCGGCCCCCGAAGCCACACAAACCAAAGCAAATCCCACCATGTTGCCGGGAGCCAGGAATGCCGCGCCGACAAAGCCCAAAATGGCCAGCGGCATGGCGATCAACAAGGTGATTTTTGCGCCCAGCCGTTGGCTCATGCGCGCCCAGAGCGGCACGCTGAGACCGGCGCTGAGGAAGAACAGGATCAACAAAGGTCCGGCTTTGCCCGGCAATTGCAGGCGGTCCTCGACAAAGAACAAAAAGAGGGTGGATGTGATGGCAACAGGCAGGCTGTTGACCAGCGCCAACGCCAGAAGCCGCAGCGCCCCGGCCTGACTGAGGCCCGCAAGCGAAAAGCCATCCCCTTGAATAGGGGTGCGGCGCCAGATTGGTAGGGTGATCGCGGCAGTGATCAAAGCGAGCACGCCCAGAAACAAACCAAATGCGGGATAGCCCTGCGATCCGAACCCCAAAGCGATGAAAACGGCCGGCGCAATCGCGGCTATGATCACGCCGGCAAGCATGCCGCCTTCGCGAAAGGAGGCGAGCGTCATCAGCGCCTTGGGCGTTGGTTCCTTCGCAAGTGTCGCGCTACGCCCGTAGAGCAGGATCATGCCTAGGCTGTAGGCCGAGAACAGCAACACCAGGACCGCCACGAGTTGCGGGATGACGTTTGGCCCCGATCGTGGTGAAAACAGCATGGGAAATCCGATGGCCAGACCCACGGCGGCAGTGGTGGCAAACAAAGCTTGTGCACGTGGCCAGCGGTCAATCGCCCAGCCGATCAGCGGGTCCTGCACCAGATCAATCAGCCGGATGACCAGAAGTATGGCCCCAATGGTGCCCAGCCCGATCCCAAGCTCTACCGAGGCAAAGCGCGGCAGGTGGATATAAAGCGGGATGCCAGCCGCAGCCAGCATCAGCGCATAGAGGCTGACACGCGGGTAAAGCATCACTCGCCCTTTAGTTTCCGGGTGAAGGACTTTGAACGGGTGTTCTCACCCAGGAAAATCGCCATGAAGCGGGTTTTGATTTGCGGGTGGCTCAGCGTGCAAACCCTTTTGCCGTTATGCCAAAATCCGATCTGGTCTTGCCCCTTGGACACAGCGAAATAGCGGTCGCCCTTGCGGACATCGTCAAAGCATTGCTCCAGTTGACCCCGCAGCGGCAAAGCAGCTCCGGTGGGTTTCAATTCGCGCATTGTCCCCTCGACAAGGTCATATTCGGTCAGATTGCGCATGTATTTCAGTTCGAGCCCGAAATCCTTGTTCCAGTCCAGTGGTGCGCCGGATTGGGTAAAAAGCCGTGCTTCATAGAGAGGAAAGCCGACATATCGAAAGGTCGCAACACCACGCAACTCGGCACCGGGCAAGGCGGATTTGACGGTTGAGGCCTGCGCGTTTAACGGAACAAGAAGTGTAGCGGCTATCAGCAAAAGTCTACGCATGAGCCAGCTCCACCTGCACAACATTGGTGTGGCCCACAGCAAAGGAGGCGGCGCAAATCTCAAGATAATACTGCCAGTTGCGGAAGAAGCCTTCGCCATATCCCATCTCGGAAATCCGCCGCTTTTGCGCGTTCAGGCGTTCGGCCCAGATCCGACAGGTACTGGCATAGTCCTGACCAAAGGCGAAATTATCCCGAACCTCAAACCCGGCCCTTTTCGCCTGATGTTCGATCACGCTGTCCGACAAAAGCATGCCGCCGGGAAAGACATATTGGCGGATGTAATCGGATGAGGTCTTGTAGGTGTCGAAAAAGCTGTCCTTGACGGTGATCGCCTGCACCAGAACACGCCCTCCTTCAGCCAGGTTTCGCTTGAGTGTTGCGAAATAGCTTGGCCAGTAACGGGCGCCCACCGCCTCGATCATTTCGATCGATACGATGTTGTCATATTGCTCGTTGATGTCGCGGTAATCGCGCAATTGAATGTCAGCGCGCCCATCAAGGCGGCATTCTGCATAGCTGTGTTGATTGCGCGAGATAGTCACGCCGGTCACATCACGGCCTTCGGCGCTCGCGTGCTCGGCAAACCCGCCCCAGCCACAGCCGATTTCAAGCGTACGCTCTCCGTTACCCAGTCGCGACAACACACGTGCATTCTTGCGCGATTGCGCGCGCGTCAGATCATCGTCGGCCTGTTCGAACAGGCCCGACGAATAGGTCATCCCTTCATCCAGCCAAAGCGCGTAAAATTCATTACCGACATCATAGTGCGAGCGGATGTTTTTTCGTGATCCACGACGCGAATTGGCCCGCATCACAGTATCAACCAACCGGAATTTGATCTTGTTGAATGGGCTGGCCTGATCATAGGCGCCCAAGTGATCGCGATTGTTCATCGCGACCGACATCAGCCCTTCGATCGACGGCGTGTCCCACAGGCCCTGGACATAGGTTTCGCCCAGGCCCACCTGTCCATGCGCCGCCAAGGCAGACACGGCCGCCCAATCGCGAATGACCATTTCCGCCTCGGGGCCGGAATGACCAAAATGATAGCGTTCACCCTCGGGCGTGCGCAGGGTCAGCTGCCCGTCACACAGACGCTCGCAGGTCGACAGGAAGTTCGATTTCAGGGCTTTGTTGGTGAAGCGCATGGTCAATTCCTTTAAACTGGTGACGTTCGTTAAGTGCACGCACGATGCGCATGGCGCTCGCGATGCCATCTTCGTGAAATCCGTGACGGTTCCAGGCGCCGGCAAACCAGGTCCGATTGCGGCCCTGCATCTGGCGGATGTCCTGCTGTGCCTTGAGTGCAGCCTGGTCGAACACCGGGTGGGCGAACTCAACCTCGTCATAGACCGCTTCCTGCGGAATTTCGGTTGACGGGTTCAGGGTGACGAACAGCGGATCATCTTCCGGGATATTCTGAAGCTTGTTCATCCAGTAAGTGACCCCGATATCGCCATCCTGCGAACGGTAGGCCCAGCTTGACCAACAGGCGCGCCGCGTGGGCATCTGACCCGGATCGCAATGCAAAACGGCGGTGTTCGGCTGGTAACGGATACTACCAAGAGCGTTGCTTTCGGCATCGCTGGCGTCCTCGCCCAGGATGCGCAGCGCCTGGTCGGAATGACACGCCAGGATAATCTCGTCAAAGACATGCGTCTCCCCCTGACCCGCCGCAATGCGCACCTCTAACGCGTCGCGCCGTGCATGATGAACCGGAGTACCCGTGCGAATGGTGCAGCCGCGTGCGATCAACGCGGACTCCAACCGGCATACGTATTCAATGCTGCCGCCCTTGACCGTCCACCATTGATGCTCGCCCGCCCCCGCCAGAAGGGCATGGTTGCGAAAGAACCGGACCAGAGATTTCGCCGGGAACTGGTCCACGTCATCCACCGGTGTTGACCAGATCGCGCCGCACATCGGCATCAGGTAGTTGTTGCGAAACCAGTTGCCCAGACCAAGTTCGTCGACCAGTTCGCCAATGGTTTTGTTGTCATCTTTTGCGGCGGCTTCGGCGCGCTTGCCGAAACGGATGATGTCGGCGACCATCTTGTAGAATTGCGGGCGCAGAAGATTGCCTTTTTGAGCGGTAATCGCACCAATGCTGGACAGGCCATATTCTAACCAGCCATCGTTGATGCTGGCACCAAAGCTCATCTCGCTTTTTATGACGGGCACGTCGAGGTCACGAAACAACCGAGTCAGGTAGGGATAGGTTACGTAATTGAACACAATGAAGCCGGTATCGACCGGTTGATCGCCGTTTTTGCCCGCCATGACCGTGCGCGCGTGCCCACCCAGATTGGGGGCGGCCTCGAACAGAGTCACATCGTAATAGGGCGCTAGGTAATAGGCCGCTGAGAGCCCCGAGATTCCGCCTCCGACAATGGCGATCTTTTTGCGTGGGCCTTGAGTTTGATCGAACATGCGGTCCTCGTGTTGCAAACGTTGTGAGAGGTTTACGCGGGGCCCGAAGGTTCGGATCACTAATTCGTTTGAAAAAATTCCGTGCGAAGTGATCCAAGGCATTTGAGCGCGCGTACTCTTTGTATGATGCTGGAACACATTCAGGCCCAAACTCACCACGCCCGGCGCGGCACGTTAAAAAACACCTTCACCTATGGGGTGGATTACGTGCTGACCGATTTGGGGGCACAGACACCTTGGGCGATGTCGCGCAATCGCTTCAACCTTTGGTCCCTGTGGGACCATCGTCACGGCGGCGTCCGGGGTGACGGCCAGGGCGTGGCGTGGTTCAAGGAGGTGCTGCAAGCCCGAAGGTTTCGAACTGAAGACGCGCAGCTGTTGCTGCTAACCCAGCCTAGTTTCCTGTGGTTCCATTTTAATCCGGTCAGCTTCTGGATCGCTTTGGTGGACGGCACACCACGGGCCTTTGTCGCCGAGGTCAACAGCACCTTCGGCCAGCGACATTGTTATTTCTGCGCACACGATGATTTCAGCCCGATCAAAAGGAAAGACACTCTGATCGCCGAGAAACTGATGCATGTGTCGCCCTTTCAAAAGGTGGCGGGTCACTACCGGTTCAATTATGGCGTGAGCGAGACAGAAGTCGACATCCGCATTTCATTTGAAAATGGAGACCAGGGCGTTCTGGCCACGTTGTCGGGAAAACGTCGCCCTGCGACCAATGCGTCTCTGCTATGGGCCGCAGTCCGCCGCCCGCTGGGCGCGGTGCGGGTGCTAGCCCTGATCCATTGGCAGGCCGCCATTCTCTACCTGAAACGCGCGCCCTTTTTGAAAAAACAGCCTGCACCAGAACAGCCAATGACAGAGAGCCACAATCTTCGCAGGGCCGGTAAATGACTGACTTCTCGGGCAAAACCTACTGGCTGATTGGCGCTAGCGAAGGCTTGGGGCGTGCCCTAGCAAAACAATTAAATGCAAAAGGCGCGCGCCTGATCCTGTCTGCCCGTAATGCGGAGCGGCTTGAATCTCTGAGCACCGAGTTATTGGATGCCCCCGTGCTCTCCCTAGATGTCACGGACACGGACGCTGTGCGTCAGGCCGCAGCCTCCATTGGTGATCTGCACGGAGTGATCTACAATGTCGGAACCTACGAACCGATGCGAACGACCGATTGGGACAGCGACACGGCGTTGAAAATGTGTGATGTCAATTTCACCGGAGCGCTTCGTGTGTTGGGCGAGGTTGTGCCGCAATTTGTCGAACAGGGACACGGCGATATCACACTGGTCGGGTCATTGGCCGGATACCGTGGCCTGCCCGCCGCGATCGGTTATGGGGCCAGCAAAGCGGCGTTGGTCAGCCTGGCGGAAACCATGCGGTTTGACCTCAAAGACACCGGCGTGACGGTGCGGTTGGTCAATCCCGGTTTCATCAAGACCCGACTGACCCAAAAGAACAGCTTTCGCATGCCAATGCTAATGACCCCCGAAGACGCTGCTCAAAGGGTTGTAAAGGCTATGAAACAGCGCCGTTTCCGCACTGATTTCCCCGCGCCATTCTCATGGTTGATCCGCTGCGTGGACGTCCTTCCTGATCTGTTCGTTTACCGCGGGAAGTGACCCCGGATAGCAGTTTTCGCGCACCTGTCAGGCGTGCCGGACGAACCCTTTGCAACGAGCAATCTGAATGCGGTCGAAATCGGCCGGGCGTCGGCCGTGGTAATACCTGCAATACCACTGGAACCATCTGCGTGGGTCGGGTCTATAAATCCAACCTTTGTCGCGCCAGACGCCAAGCGGTTGCCGGCTCTTCACCCCGACATAGTTTAGGTCTGGATCCGGCGTTGGGCTGAGCTTGGCCTGATCAAATCATTTGGCCGGAATCTCGCGCGTGCAATCCCTAAGGTACTTGCTTTCGAAAACGCCTCCTTCGAGCATCTCCTGCGGTGAGAAATGCGGGTTGAAATTCGGTGTCAAATCTTTCCCGACCGGTGCAACAAGGGTATAGATGCAGTCCGATTGCATCCGGTCGGAAACGGATATCTGGCGTATGTTTTACAAACTTGGGGGGCTTTGGTCGATCCGCTTCTGAAATGAATTCGGCCTATGCGTTCGCAGTCAAACGCATAGGCCGGGTTTTTCGTCCAACAAGTCGCTTTGGCGACGGCCTGTCGTCAGTGGCAGGCCGGGCGTGTGCCGGGCAGAAGAACCTTGTCCACCACATGGATCACGCCATTGTCGGCCTGAATGTCCGCGATGATCACATTGGCCATCTGACCGGTGCCATCGGCGATCTTCACCCCGTCCGCACCTGCGGTGATGCAGAGCCGTTCGCTGGCCAGAACCGGTTTGAAATAGTTCGACCCGGTCGGGATCATGTCTGCCGTCAGTTTCCGGTCATCAACATGATACAGCAGAACGTTGGTCAGCTGACCCTTGTTCTCGGGCTTGAGCAGGGTTTCAACCGTGCCCTCGGGCAAGGCGGCAAAGGCATCGTTCACTGGGGCATACACGGTGAACGGGCCGGGGCTGGACAGCGTTTCGGCCAAACCTGCGGCGGTGACGGCGGCAACCAGGGTCGAGAACCGGTCGTCACCCGCAGCGATCTCAACGATGTTGTTGGCCTGTGCGGTGGCTGCGGAAAGGCTCAGTGCAGCGGCGGCAAGGGCGGTTTTGAATGTCATTTTCATGGTATGTCTCCGTGTCGGTGGGCGTGGTTTGCCCGGTCTGAATTGATGTTCGTATAAGGGATACGTCGGTGCGCCCTCAGCGGATCACACCCTCACGGTTTCGTGATGTAATTGCTTGAAAACAAAAAAAACCACCAGAAAACTGGTGGTTCCATGACGTTCATTCTTTGAGGGATCTCTCTAGATTCGAAACAAGGGCTGCAACAGCCTGGGGACAAGTGCGCGAAAGTTCAACCGCGCGTCCGTAGCAGCCAGACAAATGCAGGCCTCACCAGGATCGGCAACCGGGGTATGCTCCAAATCCTCATCAGCGATCTCCAGATCACCAACCCCGAACCGCCCTGTCTCGTCGCTGAAACTGCCCTGCAGAACGAGGGTCAGCTCCAATCCGTTATGACTGTGATCCGGAACCGCCTGTCCCGGCGGAATGTAAAGCAGGCGCACCGAACCATTGGCATCCGCTGACAGGATGTCCTGTCGCACGCCCATGCCCAGCTTCTTCCAACGTGGTGCACGGCCTTTCATCGCCTCCGTAACCGGCCCGGGGAAAATCCCGTTGCGCTCATAAACCGGTTCAGGTGTGAATGGCGCATCGAGCTGGGCCAGAATGTCGTCCTTGAGAGATGATGACACCGCAACGGCACCGGTGTTTTCCAGAACGGCTCCGCCAATCGCCTGATGCGCTCCCAGGGCCACACGGCACTCAGCGCAAAGCGACACATGGCTGGCCACGGCGACGGCGAAGGCATGGGGGAGATTTCCCGCCGCATAAGCCGCCAGCATAGCGTCAGGGATATGGTGGGTTATGGCACTCATTGCTTGAGGTCCTTCAACTCGTGTCTCAGACGTTCCAGGCCAAGCCGGATACGTGATTTAATGGTTCCAAGTGGCAGGCCGGTCTGGGCGCTGATCTCCTGATGGGTCAACTCGCCCAGATAAGCCTTTTCAACTATCTCGCGCTGCTCGGGTTTGAGCGTGGCAAGTGCTTGTTTTAATTGTCCAGCCTCCTGTTCGAGGGCAAGGATCTGGCTGGCATCGGGTTCCATGCCCGGTTCTTCTTTCAGCTCTTCCGGCATGGGGCGGTTTTCTTTGCGCGCGATGTCGATCTGGCGGTTGCGAGCAATTTGATAAATCCAGGCCGACACTTGGGCGCGGTGCGGATCAAACATCGCCGCCTTGCGCCAGATCGTCAGCATCACATCTTGAACGATTTCTTCCGCCTGATGCGCCGACGCTCCCGAGCGGATGATGAATCCTTTGAGCCGTGGTGCAAAATGATCGAACAGCGCCGCAAACGCATTGCGGTCACGGTTATCGCGAACGGCAATCATCCAGTGAGTCTGCTGCGATAATTCGGGTTCAGTTTGAGACACAGGCGTTCTTTCGTAACGAAGGGCCATGGAAGCATGACGAGCGCTGCGCGGGTTATCAAGAGTTTGTGTCAACATACCCTCTTTACGGGGGGGGTATGAGATACGGATCACATTTTTTTGGATTTTGATCTGGCAACGACGCAAATGATCAAAGGACCACGCAAGCAGATCGAATAATCTAAGGGCTCACTTACGCCCCGCCTTTGATCTGGGCCAATCTCTCGGATGGAAACCCGAAACTGCGGGTTTTGGCATCAATCATTGATAAGGTTCGCTTCGCTGCACAAAATCTCGGCCAGCAGATCACTGCCAGACCTGGGTTCTGGCAACAGCGGCTGGACAAGCGCGATTTCACGGATTGCAGCTGCATCTTTAAGCTCACGCAAGCTGACATCCGTGCCGCGGCGGGCCTCAGTCGCGGCGTAGATGCTGGGAAGGACTGCGATTCCAGCGCCGCCCGCCGCCATCAGACGGATCGCATCAAGGCTTGTCCCTTCGTATTCGTCAGACACACGCCCACCAGCCCGGGCGGCGAGACTCGCGACGATAGGGGACAGCCGATACTTTGGGCCCAGCGTCAGGAAGGTTTGCCCCTTCAGGACCCCAAGACCCACCGGCTCTGTGCTGTATGCAAGCGGATGATCCAGAGCCATGGCAATCCAAAACCGTTCCGTGAAAAGGTGCGTGTGTCGGGCTCCGGGGTGATCCTCGGGGGTGGAAAAGACCTTGTCGCGCCTTCAAACCTTCATGAAACTCGAAGCCAGTGCTGGGCTGGTGTTGATGGGGGGCGCCCTTATGGCCATGGTGGCTGCAAACAGCGTTCTAGCGCCGCTTTATGATGGTTTTCTGAACACCAATGTCCGGATGGGCGTCGGCGCATTTGAAATCTCGAAACCGGCACTTCTTTGGATCAACGATGGTCTGATGGCGATTTTCTTTTTCCTGGTGGGTTTGGAGATCAAACGCGAAGTTCTGACAGGGGAGTTGTCAAGTTTTGACAAGGCAGCGCTGCCCGTATTGGCCGCCATTGGCGGTATGATTACACCCGGGCTCGTCTTTGTCGCACTCAACTGGGGCACACCGGAAAACCTGCGGGGTTGGGCCATTCCGACGGCCACCGACATTGCATTTGCAGTGGGGATTCTCGCGCTTCTTGGCTCCCGGGTCCCTGTAGCGCTCAAGGTCTTCCTTTTGACTGTTGCGATCATCGACGATCTCGGCGCAATCGTGATTATCGCGGTGTTTTATACTTCTGATCTATCCACCAACGCGCTTACGCTGTCGATGTTGGGCCTTGCGCTTGCGGTGACACTGAACCGCATGGGTGTGCAAAGGATTGCACCCTACCTGATCGTCGGCGTGTTCATGTGGGTGTTTGTGCTCAAATCAGGTGTGCATGCGACACTGGCTGGCGTGCTGATCGCCCTGACCATCCCATTGAAAGAAAACAATGGCGACAAGGCGCTGCTGCACCGGATCGAACATGGCCTGCACCCTTGGGTGGCCTTTTTGATCCTGCCAATCTTTGCCTTCACCAATGCCGGGGGCAGCTTTGCTGGGCTAACCGTTGGCGATTTCACACACCCTTTGACTCTCGGTATCATCGCGGGCCTGTTTTTCGGCAAGCAAGCGGGCGTTCTGATTGTCACCTGGATTGGCGTGAAAAGCGGGTTGGCCAAGCTGCCCGATGGCGTGACCTGGCGCCACATTTACGGCGTGGCCTGTCTGACCGGCGTTGGCTTCACCATGAGCCTGTTCATCGGCTCTCTCGCCTTTGGCAACGATGACACGATGAATGCAGTGCGGCTTGGTGTTGTTGCCGGCTCTGTGCTGTCTGGCCTGTTGGGGGTTTCCGTATTGCGCACGGCTGCCCCAAGGCCCGCTGCCTCGGCGGTACCAGCCGTCTGAATCAGGGAAGGGCCGTCCTCGGCCAGCCCTCTCAGCTCTGGTGAGCAGTCCAATTGAAACGGTCAAAGCCTTGGCGTGACTCCGACAAGAGGCCCAAGAAAACAGAGACAAAGGATAAGTCAAAAGTGCTAAGACTACACCCTAAGACAGAAGCCGATTGTTCGTCAAAACAGCCTGGCATCCGAAACAGCGACGTCCGCTTGAAAAACGCGGCCAACTGCAACGATGCCGATGCGACGCAACTTGGCAGGATCAAGAACGTTGTCCGTCTTGTGAGGTTCAAAGTCCGGAAAGGGCAATCGCACAGTTGTCCATTGCGCCGATGCATGGAATGGCGCGCGAAAGGATTGCCATGGCCGGTCCAGATTATCTGTTCGAATGCGAAGATCATAAATCTCATCATTGCCGCAGATATCAATCTCGATGCCGACCCAGTTGCTGGCATCCAGACCTGAACCGTCCCGCTTCAGGTCCGATGCCATCTGAATGAAGCCGCCGTTGTTTTCCAGCGAAACCATCCCGGTCAGTCGTGTCGCGCGGCGTCCATCCACAACCTGATTGGCAATTCGACCGCGTGAGATTCCGCCCATGACGGCATCAGCGACAAATTCCCAGTTTGTTTCTAGTTCTTGCATACAGCCAGTCCTCTCAATGTGCTCTCAAACCAAAGTATGTCGCCAACCCTTTGTTGGCGGTTGTTCCGGTTGTAACGGGTCGATACGGGACACTTTCTGACATTGGTTGCCTTACACTTGATGCGCCGTCTTGCGACAGATCTCCGGACATCCGTTTCTGATCAATTGTCCGGTTCGTCCATTTTCCAGTGCCGCTTTGGCTGAGGATTTGCGGCTTGAACGCCAAGGCGGGTGGCAAGCCACGAGATTGCCGGGCGGGCCACCAGAAAGTCTCTGCATGACACCTCAATTACGGGCAATACACCCGGAATACTTGATTCTCTCTCTGTTTCTCACCGGGAAACCGAATTGGACGCTTGGCCCATCCCCACCATCAACGGGCCTCGTAGGCTGCGAGAGCCCTTTGTCGCCCTTCAGCAAGTCCGACAATCGGGGTCGGATAAGGATCATCCGGCGAAAGCTCCCAAGCGCGCGGGCAGGCGTCGAAAAACGCCAGAGCCTCTGGACCGGGGTCCGGCGCGCACTCGGCCACATATCTTTGAATGTACGTCTGCTCGGCGTCGAATTTTTGCGCCTGTGTTTCGGGGTTGAAAACGCGGAAATAGGGCGCAGCATCCGGTCCGCTCCCCGCAACCCATTGCCATCCCATGGCGTTCGCTGGGGGGTCCCAATCAATTAGGCACTCTTCGAACCACTTCTGTCCAATTCGCCAATGCTTGAGCATGTGTTTAGTAAGAAAGGACCCAACAATCATACGGCCCCGATTATGCATGTGGCCGGTGACATACATCTCCCGCATGGCAGCATCAACGAGGGGAACACCCGTCCGCCCCTGCTTCCATCGCAGGACTGCTGCGCCTTCATGGTCCGACCAGGGGAAGGCGTCCCATTCCGATCTCCAGTTCTTACGAGTGATCTCGGGGGTGTGAAAAACCAGATGGTACGCAAATTCGCGCCATACGAGCTCTTTCAGGAAGTGCTCTGCCCCTCTTTGGCCTTCCAGATGCGCACGCAGTCCAGCATGCCAGACTGTACGCGGACCGATCTCACCCCAGGCCAAATTCTCAGACAGGCGGGAGGTTGCGTTTTGAGCCAGGTAGTCGCGACGCTCCTTGTAGTCACCGATTGACCCGCACAGGAAATTAGCAAGGCGCTCATGGGCTGCGGGTTCGCCAACATTTGCACGTCGGGCCAAGACCTGTGCCCCCCGATCCATACTCTTGTCGAGCGCCCAGCCCGTAAGTCGATCAGAGTCCGGCCACTTCTCAGGTGCCAAAAGGCGCAGTGGCGCAGGGTCAGGCGGCGAGACATCCAGATCTTTTACGGCACGCCACATCGAGTTGTAGACCTTAAAGAAACCGCCCTGCTTGGTCTTCACTGCCCAGGGTTCGAACAGAAGGTGGCCGGGCCAGCTTTTCGCCCCAAAACCCGCTTCTTTCAGAGCCGATTTGACTTTGATGTCACGCGCGATTGCTTCGGGATCATAGGCCCGGCTCCACCAGATGTCCCCCGCACCGGTTTCACGCGCCAGAGCGAGCAGTTCGTCTGCGGCGGTGCCACGACGCAAGATCAGCCGGGATCCAACTTGCTTCAGGCGAGCTTCGAATTGTTCAATCGCTTGCGACAGGCGCCATCTGGGGGCGGAACCGAAGGTTTCTGCAACCTCGTCCAGCAAGACCACTGGAACAATGGGGCGCCCGCTTCTGCTTGCTTTAGCAAGCGCCGGGTGATCCGCCAGCCTGAAATCTCTTCGAAACCAGATGATTATCGGTGTTGATTTGTTCATCTCTACGCGCTCTGTTGCTTTCCTTTCCAAATACGAAGGCCAACCGTGGATGGTTCAAAAGAACCCAGATTGGAATTCGTTTGTGATCTTAATCTGAGCCTGGACCGTATCAGAAACATGAACGAAAACGCGGACCTGATCACCATGCGGATTCAGGTCTCGGGAGGTTAAGGACCGTGCGAAAAAGCCAGATGCCATCGAAAACATGCCCGGTGTGTTGCCGCCCGTTCTCGTGGCGTCGAAAATGGTCCAGATCCTGGAGCAATGTGCGATACTGTTCCGAGCGCTGTCGCAGGTCGCGAAGGGTAAAAGCAGGATGACGCGCCGCGCACTTGTCATAGGGGCCTCCGGAGGGATCGGCACGGCGCTATGCACGGTTCTTGCAACAAAAGGCACTGAGGTGACGCGGCTTTCGCGCGCCGCAGACGGGTTCGATATGACCGACCCCACGAGTGTTGAGGGTGCCATGAACAGGCTCCGTGGGCCCTTCGAAACGGTTTTGATAGCCAGTGGCATTCTGGCCCCTGAGGGTGCACGACCCGAGAAGTCTCTCGCCGAGATTGACGCAGAAAAAATGGCACGGGTCATGGCGGTGAATGCCATTGGCCCGGCGATAGTGCTGAAAAACCTGCCACGGCTTTTGCCGCATGGTTTGCGTTGCGTGGTGGGTGTTCTCACTGCCCGGGTCGGGTCGATCGGCGATAATCACCTGGGGGGCTGGTATAGCTATCGCGCGGCCAAGGCTGCGGCCAATCAGATTGTGCGCACGGCTGCCATCGAGATCGCGAGAAAGCGGAAAGATGCCATTGTTGTGTCACTGCATCCGGGTACGGTGGAGACATCGTTCACCAAAGCCTATCCCGGGCATCAAAAGGTGGCACCGAGTGAGGCAGCCACGAACCTTGTTGAGGTTCTTGATCAACTGACTTCGGCCCAGAATGGTGGCTTTTTCGATTGGGCGGGGAAACCCGTCCCATGGTGAAACCGCGTCTCATCTTGGTGCTTGGTGACCAACTATGTGCTGAAATCTCTTCCCTGCGAATAGCTGAAAAGGAGCGGGACGTGGTCATAATGGCCGAGGTCATGGCAGAGGCAACTTACGTCTCGCATCATCCCCAAAAGATCGCGCTTGTTCTGGCTGCGATGCGAAAATTTGCAGTGGCACTTCGAGAAGATGGCTGGACTGTCGCTTACAGCAAACTCGATGATGAGGCCAACACGGGTTCAATTCCGGGTGAGATCGTCCGCCATGCCTCAGAATTTGAGGCCGATGAAATTATTGCCACGACCCCCGGAGAATGGAGGTTGATAGCGGCACTGAACGATCTGCCGCTTGTCGTGCGCCAGTTACCGGATGACCGCTTTGTCACCTCGCCCAAGGAGTTCGCCAACTGGGCGGAGGGCCGCAAGGAACTTCGAATGGAGTGGTTCTATCGGCAGGTCCGGCGCAAGACAGGTCTGCTGATGGAGGGAAACGCACCGGCGGGGGGAAAGTGGAACTATGACAGCCAGAACCGCAAGCCTGTACCAGAAGACGCCCGCCCTCCGAAACCGCCTGGTTTCCAACCCGACGCTGTTGTCGGCGACGTGCTTGACCGCGTCGAGGATCGTTTCGCGGAGCACTTTGGGGAATTGTATCCCTTCAAGTTCGCAACGGATCGGGAACAGGCTCTTGAGGTTCTGGACCACTTCATAACCCATACTCTTGCGCGATTTGGTGATTATCAGGATGCCATGGTCGCAGGTGAACCTTGGCTTTGGCATGCGGTCATCTCGCCATATCTCAACATTGGTCTTCTTCAGCCAATGGAAGTTTGCCGACGGGCTGAGGAGGCTTGGCGTGCCGGTGTGGCGCCTCTCAATGCGGTCGAAGGACTCATCAGGCAGATAATTGGCTGGCGCGAATATGTGCGGGGCATCTATTTCTTCGAAGGCCCGGACTACACGTCACGCAATGCGTTGGACCACAGTCGTCCGCTTCCTGCTTTTTTCTGGGGGGACGAAACACACATGTCGTGCGTTAGCGAAGTTGTGGGTCAGACCCGAAATCACGCCTACGCTCACCATATCCAAAGACTGATGATCACGGGCAATTTTGCCCTACTTGCTGGCCTTGACCCGAGGGCGGTGCACCATTGGTATCTTTCTGTTTATGTCGATGCGTTCGAATGGGTCGAAGCGCCCAACACCATTGGGATGAGTCAGTACGCAGACGGCGGTGTGGTCGCATCCAAGCCTTATGTTTCATCAGGCAACTACATATCCAAGATGTCCGACTATTGTACCGGCTGTCACTACGACGTCAGGGCCAAGACGGGCGCGCGGGCTTGCCCCTTCAATCTTCTCTACTGGCACTTCATCGAACGCAACCGGGACCGCTTTCAACACAACCCCAGGATGGCCGTCATTTACAGAGGTTGGGACAAGCGCGATGCAGGCCAACGAAAAGCTGTATTAGGTGACGCCACGGATTGGCTGGGTCGGTTGGACTCGGGCGAGACTGTATAAGCACCTGTCGATTTCCGGACGATGTCTTTTTGACCGATCGAATATTCAAATGACCACGAACTAGAAACCCCCATCCGTACGCCCTGCCCCATTTGACCCGGTTTAGACACGTCTTCATGCGGGTATATTTATGCCCACTATCAATAACTTAATGTAATGACGTGGTAACGTTTTCGCTTTGAGAGTGATTTAAGTAATTCAGTCCCTCGTAACCCTTACATGCAACATACAACGGATACGAAAATGCTGAGACGTACTTTTTCCGGGGCCGTAAGCGGTCTTGCTCTGACCATTGCCGCATCAACACGTGGGACGGGCTTGCGCCGACGTGCCTCGGTCAGCCCCAAGGCCTCCCGCATCAGCGTGGCATTGGGTAGACCAGCGGCGCGCGCTTTGGCCACAAGCGCGGCCTTTTCGGACGGTGTGCATCGAAAGATCACGCTCTCGGAAAGGCCCTCTTTGACGCCGCTTGCGTGCGTCTGGTTGGGGTTTGAAGGGGAGGCTGGCCGCCCCTCACAAGTCCCGCCGATGTAATCGGTGGGTAACCTTGCTCTCTGCTCTTTATGGGGATCGATCGCACTCATGCTCGGAGCCCAGCCGCCTCGATTTCAGCAGGGCTGACCAGGTTTGCAGCCAGCAAAGCTGTCAATTGGCCGGGTGTGATGTGGCGGCACAGTGGATGCTTGTCTGTGACCCAATCAGCCAAGCCTTTCAGCAATTCGGCCTCTTTGGCCTTACCAGCTTCTCGTGCATCCTCAACGTCATGAAGGTGTTTCAACCAACGTCCAGACGTGAACCAATTGTCGGAGAAGCACACCTTAGAGCGGGTGAAGCCTTCGCTCTCGATCGCGTAAGCCCGCACTGCTTCCTCGAGGTCTTTAGCGTCCACTCCGTCGGCCAACGCTTGGCGGATTTGTGAGATGCAAACCGCTTTGCCGCGAATGCGATCCTCCGGATAGGCGGACAATATCTTTTCAGAAAATTCACCCTCCACCGCCGCCTTCGCGTGCGAAGGATTTGGTTTTTGATATGGTTTATATCTGTTATTATAGGATTTGCCCTCTGGGGCAGATGGCTTGCCCTCAGGGGCAAATGCATCATTTTCCCTTTCGGTCGGATCGATTTGCCCATTTGGGCAAATGGAGTTGCCCAGGGCACACCAACAGGTCCGGTCATAGCGATCATCGCTGAAATTGCCCTTGATGATCAGCTCTGCGCTGACCAGCTTTTCGAGCGCTGTTCTGATCTGCTTCTCGCTCAGATAGGGGAACAATTCACCAAAGGCCGAGATCGAATTGTAGGTCCAATACCGACCGTCCCGTTGGTTGCGGCGATTGGCTTGGTTCTTCTCGATCCAGAAGGTGATGTTCTGGAAAATCACCGCCGCGTTCAGTCCCACACGTCCGGCGATTTCGGGATCAAAGCTATGCCTGCTCATGATTGGCCCCCAAAATACGCACAAACGTGCGAATTTTGTACAGGTTTTGTACGAGAAATCGGCCGTTTCAGCCGATTTCGCCGCGAAAGCTCACGGGACTTTTTGCGCGCTTCCGCACAACGCCCTGTAAATAAGCCATATTTTTCAGGTGGTTTTGGCGACCCCGGCAGGATTCGAACCTGCAACCTGCCCCTTAGGAGGGGGCTGCTCTATCCAGTTGAGCCACGGGGCCATTCGCCTCACGAAAGCAGTTCGGAAGACTTTTCGCAAGCAATCAGTAGTTTAACGACCCCCTGATTTCAAAGACAAATTCACCCCTTGATCATTTGCTTATGAGGGGGCCGCTCTATCCAGTTGAGCCACGGGGCCAGACTGTTTACGCGATAGCAAATCATACCTGTCATCACAATGGCGGGTGTATACCGGGGCAGGAGTTTCTCTGCTGACCTAGTCACGCCCCATTCGTGTCGCGCCCCATTGTACTGGGCGCGGACACTGGCTAACCTTGACGCAGTAAAAAGAATGAGGCTCCCGAACGTGACCACGGAAAACAAGCGCCCGCTCACCCTTCGCGATGTATCAGAGGCCACAGGGGTTTCGGAAATGACGGTGAGCCGGGTGTTGCGCAACCGCGGCGATGTCTCTGAGAAGACCCGCGTCAAGGTTCTGAGCGCCGCCAAAGAGCTGGGCTATGTCCCCAACAAGATCGCCGGGGCCCTGGCCTCGAAACGGGTCAATCTGGTGGCCGTGATCATCCCTTCGCTGTCCAACATGGTGTTTCCCGAGGTGCTGACCGGCATCAATCAGGTGTTGGAAAACACCGAGCTGCAGCCGGTTGTCGGGGTCACGGATTATCAGCCCGAAAAAGAAGAAAAGGTGCTCTACGAGATGCTCTCCTGGCGTCCCTCTGGCGTCATCATCGCCGGGCTGGAACACACAGAGGCTGCGCGCGCCATGCTCAATGCTGCGGGCATTCCGGTGGTTGAGGTGATGGATACCGACGGCAAGCCGGTGGATGCCATGGTGGGGATTTCGCATCGCCGTGCCGGGCGTGAAATGGCCAAGGCCATTCTCAAGGCCGGCTATCGCCACATTGGTTTCATGGGCACAAAGATGCCGCTGGACCACCGCGCCCGCAAACGCTTTGAGGGCTTTACAGAGGCCCTGGCCAAGGAGGGGGTGGAGATCGAAGACCGCGCCTTTTATTCCGGCGGCTCTGCGCTGGCCAAGGGGCGCGAGATGACACAGGAAATGCTGGAGCGTTCGCCAGAATTGGACTTTCTCTATTATTCCAACGATATGATCGGTGCGGGTGGTTTGCTCTATTTGCTGGATCAGGGCATTGATGTGCCGGGCCAGATTGGTCTGGCAGGGTTCAACGGCGTAGAGTTGCTGCAGGGGTTGCCGCGCAAGCTGGCCACCATGGATGCCTGCCGCCTGGAGATCGGGCGCAAGGCCGCCGAAATCATCGCGGCCCAGTTGGATGACCCGGAGGTGGAGCAGGAAAAACACGTCAGCCTGACTCCGACGATCTCTTTTGGTGATACGCTGAAGCGGCGCTGATGGGCTTGCCGCGTTTGGACAATGGACCGGCGCGGCGGCTGTTCATGCAGCGGCATGCATTGCTGGAGCCGCCCAGTGGTGGGGCAAAAGGCGCGGAGCTTTTGCAGTTGATCACCCGGCTGGGATTTGTCCAGCTGGACAGTATCAACACCGTGGCCCGGGCCCATGATGTGATCCTTTATTCCCGTAGGGCCAGCTATCGCCCCAAACATCTGCAGGACCTCTACCACGCGGGCGGTGCGCTGTTTGAGCATTGGACCCATGACGCGGCGATGATCCCGATGGCGTTTTATCCGCAGTGGCATCTGCGGTTTCAGCGCGACGAGGCCTTGCTGCGCAAACGTTGGCGCAATTGGCGGCGCGATGGGTTCGAGGCGCAGTTTGCAACCGTGCTCAATCATATTCGCGATCACGGCGTGGTCAGTTCCTCTGATCTGGGCAAGGACGAAAAGAAGAGCTCTGGTGGGTGGTGGGATTGGCATCCCTCCAAGACCGCGCTTGAGTACCTGTGGCGCACAGGCGCGTTGACGGTTGTTGGGCGGACCGGGTTTCAAAAACGCTATGATCTGACCGAACGGGTCATTGAGGAGGCGTTGCACGCCCCCAGCCAGCCGCTTGATCCAGCTCCGACAATCGAGTGGCTGTGCAACAATGCGCTGGATCGGTTGGGGTTTGCCACCTCAGGGGAGCTGGCATCCTTCTGGGACACCGCTTCTGCGGCTGAGACACGCGCCTGGTGTCAACAGGCCAAGGCCCGTGGGGAGATCGAAGAGATCGAAGTGGAGGCCGCCGACGGCTCCTTGCGCAGGCATTTTGCCCGCCCAGGGCTGCGTGAGGCAGCGGCAGAGCTGGGTCCTGCGCCCGGCCGGATGCGGCTGCTCAGCCCCTTTGATCCGATGCTGCGGGATCGCAAACGTGCCGAGCGGTTGTTTGGCTTTCACTACCGGATCGAGGTCTTTACCCCCGCGCCCAAACGGCAATATGGCTATTACGTCTTTCCACTGATCGAGGGGCAGCGCCTGGTTGGGCGTATCGACATGAAGGCGGATCGGCCCGCGGATCTGCTGCGGGTCACTGCGCTGTGGCCCGAGCGTCGTGTGACGTTCTCACCCGCTCGCGTCAAACGGCTGGAGGCCGAACTGGAGCGCGTGGCGCGTTTTGCCGGTCTGGACCGGGTTGAATTTGCCGATGGCTGGCTGCGCGACGCGTTGTGAGACCTGCTATTCCGGTCGCAGGTTGGCTTCGATGACGGCGCGGTAATCAACCGGTGCCGCGCGGGCCTTGAACTCAGACGGGTCGATAAAGACGCAAGTGAAGCGGCCCTCAAAACACAGCGTGCCATCCTGGCGGGCGTCGACCCGAAAGGTCACCGATTTGGTGCCGATGGCGGCGGGCCAGACCTCGCAGTCAAGACGGTGGCGCGGGGTGACGGGGCTGCGGAACTGGAGTTTCATTGACACAAAAGGCGTGCCGGTGCCGCGATCCAACTCCATCTGATACCAACCATCGCCGTCCAGATGGTGCTCCCACCAGGCGTCGATCGCTTCCAGCGCAAAACTGGGTAGATGGCCGGTATAGGCGATCTTGGCCGGGTCGCAGTGACCCCAACCCACCCGGATCTGGTGTACAAATGCGCTTTTGCCTTGGTTTTGCATCATTGGTCCTTGTGGGTTTTGGCCAGTATAGCCTTTGAACGGCAAGGAAAAACCCCGCCCGATGGGATCGGGCGGGGGCATTGCTCTGATTTCTGCGCCTAGTGCAAAAGCATCAGCGGCAAAAGTGTGATGACTGGGAACATCACCAGGATGATCACACGGACAATGTCGGAGGCGACAAAGAACATCACCGCCTTGTAGGTGTCGATCATCTTGGTTTTGCGATCCATGGCGTTGATGATGAAAAGGTTCATCCCCACCGGCGGCGTGATGAGGCCCACCTCGACCACGATCAGCACCAGGATGCCAAACCAGATGGCGACATATTCCGCTTCAATCCGGTTGACCCGGCCTTCGGTGACGCGGATGCCCAGCTCTTTCATCTGCTCGCGGGTCAGCTCAACCCCAGTGGCAATCGACTCCTGAATTGAGGCGAGCATCTCGGCCGCCATGCCTTCGGGCACCCCGTTGTTCAGCACTTCCATCGCTGCGCTTGCTTGCATGTCGATCAGCGACACCAGGCCGAAATCCATCACCGAAATCACCGGAAAAAAGATCGGAATGGTCAACAGGATCATCGACAGCGAATCCATCAGGCAGCCAAAGACCAGATAGAAGGCCAGGATCAGCGCCAGCACCACCCAAGGGCTAAAGCCCTGACTGACCACAAAATCCGCCAGTTCCTGCGGGACTTTGGTCAGCGCCAGAAAGCCGTTGTAGAATCCGGCGCCCAGCACGATGAAAAAAATCATTGCCGTGGAACGTGCCGTGACCATAAAGCTGTCCACCAGATTTTCACGATCCAGCCCGCCATTCACCCAGGCGATGAACCCGGTGCCAAATGCACCGACGGCCGCGCCTTCGGTTGGGGTGAACAAGCCACCATAGATGCCGCCGACAACCAGTCCAAAGACCAGCAGAACCGGCCAGACCTGCACCAGATTGGCAAAGCGTTCTGACCAGGGCACCGCAGGGCGGGTGCCGGCGGCCTTGGGGTAGAGGCGCACATAGATCGAAATCACGATGACATAGCCAAGAGCGGCCAGCAGACCGGGGATAAAGGCCGCAAGGAACAGTTTGGCGATGTTCTGTTCGGTCAAGATGGCATAGATCACCAGCACCACCGAGGGCGGGATCAGGATGCCGAGTGTCCCACCGGCTGCCAAGGTGGCCGTGGAGAAACCGCCGGCATAGCCGTATTGCTTCAGCTCGGGCAGGGCGACCCGGCCCATGGTTGCGGCAGTTGCCAGCGACGACCCGCAGATGGCGCCAAAGCCGGCACAGGCCCCGATCGACGCCATGGCGACGCCGCCTTTCTTGTGGCCGAGGAAACCTTCGGCGGCCTTGAACAGCGCCGAGGACATGCCGCCAAGGGTCGCGAAATGCCCCATCAGCAGGAACATCGGCACGATGGTCAGAGAGTAGGAGGAGAAGGTGCTGTAGGTCTCGCCTTTGAGACGGCCAAAGGCCACCTGGGTGCCATCAGTCACCAGGATCAGCCCGCCAAGTCCGACAAGGAACATCGACAACCCAATCGGCACCCGCAGAAAGATCAGCCCCATCAGGACGGGAAAGGAGGCAATGCCTATTTCAAGAGTAGTCACTGTTCACCCTCCACGCCGTCCCAGATCTGGATACGGCCGGTAAAAAATTCGATGGTGCGCACGGCACCCATGTAGATGCCGACAAGGGCGGCAATGACAGCGCCAAAGAGGCTGGCCCCAAAGGCCCACCAGACCGGGAATTCCAACAGGAAAGAGGTCTCACCATTGCCGAACTTGCTGATCGTGCCTGCAGCCAGACGCCAGGCGATCAACACCAGAACGGCAGCAAAGACCAGCTCGGTTATCATGCGTAGGAAGCGCTTGACGCTGCGGGGAAACGCATTGGCGACCATATCAACAGAGGCATGGCCCGCAGTGATCTGGCAGAGGGGGAGGAAGGCAAAGATGGCAAAGGCAACACCGGCCTCAACCAGTTCGAAATCGCCATTGATTGGTCCAACCCAGGTGATCATCCAGTCTGAAAAGCCCGGCGCAATTGCTTGCATCAGGCCGCCATGAAAGACGCCGTTGAGCAAGCGCCCAATAATCGACAGGCAGGTCATAATGATCAGGAGAGAGAGGACCATACCGCCGATAAAGGCCATGGATCTGGCCAGCCCCATCATGAGCTTGTGCATGGTTGAAACCCTTATTCTTGCGCAAAGGGCCGCTGCAACGGGTGCTGCTGCGGCCCTTTGACAGTATGTCTAGCTTACTTCACGTATTGTGGGGTGTATTTTTCGATCAGATAGCTGGCTTCGTCGAGAAGCGCCTGACCATCAATCCCTTTTTCGGTCATGTCGGCGAGCCACTTGTCATAAACCGGCTGCGCCAGTTCGCGCCACTCGGCGGTCTGATCTTCATCCAGGGTGACAACTTCGCTGCCATAGTCCAGCGCCGCTTCGCGGGACGGGCCATCGGCGTCTTCCATGACACCACCGGCAAAGACAGAGAACTCCAGGCCGGAATTGTCATCCAGCGCCTGCTTTTGCGCATCCGACAGGCTGTCATATTTCTCTTTGTTCATCGCCAGAACAAAGGTCAGAGTGTAGAGCGCCTTGCCGGTGAATTCGGTGTGGTTGCTCACCAGTTCCGGCACTTTCAGCGCGGCCGTGACTTCCCATGGGATGGTGGTGCCATCGATCACGCCTTTGGACAGGCCTTCGGGGATTGCGGGAACCGGCATGCCGACGGGGGTTGCGCCCAGCTGAGTCAGCAGCGAGTTCACGGAACGACCACCACCGCGGATTTTCATGCCCTGCAGATCGGCAGGTGTTTCAACCGGATCAGAGGTGTGGATGATGCCGGGGCCATGCACCCATGTGCCCAGGATTTTCACGTCCTTGAACTCGGTGTCTTTCATGTGCTTATCGAACATTTCCCAATAGGCATGCGAGGTGGCGCGTGCATTGGTCATCATGAAGGGCAGTTCAAAGACTTCGGTAGAGGGGAAGCGGCCAGGGGTATAACCCACAACGGTCCAGACGATATCTGCAACGCCGTCCATGGCCTGGTCCAGCAGTTCTGGCGGCTTGCCACCCAGCTGCATCGAGGGGTAACGGTCGATAGTGATCTCACCACCGGATGCGGCTTCGACCTTGTCGGCCCAGACATCCAGGATCAGCTTTGGCACATTGGCCTGGGCTGGCAAGAACTGGTGCAGTTTCAGCGTGACGTTATCGGCAAATGCCGATGTTGCACAAAGGGCTGCGATGGCTGTAGCGCCAGCAGCTCCAAGAAGCTTTCTGCGAGTGGTCATGTGTTTCCTCCCTTTGACCTTCGTAATTCCGCCTGTTGTGTGCGCAAAACGATGTTGCGGCAGGCGGTCTGTTTCTTTCCATTTCAATCCGGAAATGCCGGTTTTGGTTCACTAAACGAACCACTTGTCTCTCTGCTATTGGGTGCATTTGTAACTATCAATGAGAGATTATGTATTTTTCACTCATGAAATTGTCGACCAAAGCCTCTTTTTGTTACGGCGGCGAGCATTGTTACAAGATTCCGGTCATTTACGTCCTTCTGATACATATCAGCATTATGTCTTGCTAAATTCAATCCCCCTTCGGTGACGACTGTGGCGACATGAGCGCACAGGCACGATTTGCACACCCGCCGCCGCCAAGTCACGTCCCCGCGATCTTGAAGGATGGGGCCCTTGGCATCCGCTGTTTCAATATGCAAAGAAAAATCATCTTTGCGAATGGATCAAGCGCTCCTGAACTTGCCTGTTTCGTACCGCGTGGCGCGGTCTCAGCAGGATGTTACTGCAGCACCGTGAGTGACAACGAGACAGGATCGAGCCCGTCGATACCGCCAACCATCTGCTGTCCAGCCAAAGCGGGGCCAACCCCTGCAGGGGTGCCGGTCAGGATCAGATCGCCGGGCCGTAGGTGATAAAAACCGGACAGATGGCTGATGATTTCTTCCACCGACCAGATCAGCTCAGCCAGGGTGGCGTCCTGTTTGGTCTCATCATCCAGCGTTAGCCAGATCCGCTGATCCGCAATCGGGCCCCAATCTGCCGCCTTGGTCAGCGGTGCCAGTACGGTCCCGTTTTCCAGGTCTTTGCCCAGAGACCAGGGGCGCTGCTTCTTGCGCTCGCTTATTTGCAAATCGCGCCGGGTCATGTCCAGGGCGCAGCCATAGCCGTATATCGCGGCTTTGGCTTCATCCGGGCTGGCGCGAAAAACAGGCGCGCCGATGGCCAGGGCCAGTTCCATCTCATAGTGAAAATTCTCGGTGCCGGGCGGATAGGGCACGCTGGCACCGGTTGCCACCGCGTTGGCGCTGGACTTGGTAAAGTAGAATGGCTTTTCGCGGTCGACTTCGACGCCCATTTCAGCGGCATGGGCCGCATAGTTGCGCCCGACACAGAAAATTCGGCCAACGGGAAATTCATCCGTCTCTCCGCGCACTGGGATTGTCAGTGGGTCGGGTAGCGGAAACAGGGTCTTGGGCATCTCATCATCTCCTTGGGGCGGGGCAGGTCGGACCAGCCCCGGTTCTCAAGATGATACCATAGGGAGAAATTTTGAGATGCCTATGGCAAAGCAGCAAGCGCAGGTTGTCAGTTCACTCCATCAGCGCATCACAAAGGGATCCGGGATCGGGTCATCCGAGGTCCGCAACCAGACGGCCTTGACCTTGGTGTAATCCAATGCCGCCTGCAAGCCGCCCTCGCGCCCATGTCCGGATAGCCCGTGGCCGCCAAAGGGCGCGATGGGAGAGACAGCCCGGTAGGTGTTGACCCATACAATGCCTGCCCGAATGCCCCGGATCATCCGATGTGCGCGGGTCAGGCTTTGAGTAAACACGCCAGAGGCCAGGCCAAACTTGGTGTCATTGGCGATCTCCAGCGCCTCGGCCTCATTGTCAAAGCTGACCACCGACAGGACGGGGCCAAAGAACTCCTGCGTCAGGCAGGGGGCGTCTGGCGCATCCGAGCAATCCAGTATGGTTGGTGGGAAATAGTAGCCCGGACCATCCGGCGCGGTGCCGCCTGTGACCAGACTGGCACCTGCCATGGTGGAGGCTGCAATCAAAGCCAATGCATGATCACGCTGCGCCTTGGTGCACAGGGGGCCCACCTCGGTGGACATGTCATCTGGCGCGCCAATGACCACGGCTTCGGCCTTTTCCTTCAATCGCGTCAGAAACCTGTCCTTGATCTGGTTGGAGATCACCAATCGCGATCCGGCGACACAGCTTTGACCAGTGGCCGCAAAAATGCCCGAGATCTGCGCGTTTACGGCACTCTCGATGTCGGCATCTTCAAAGACGATAAAGGGAGACTTGCCGCCCAGCTCCAGCGAGGTGGAGGCCAGGTTTTCGGCAGAGTTGCGCACGATATGGCGGGCGGTCTCTGGCCCGCCGGTAAAGGCCACGTGGGCGACCTTGGGGTGCGAGGTGAGTGTTGCGCCCGCCTCTGGTCCGCCGGTGATCACATTCAGTACGCCGGGTGGAAAACCTGCCTGATCAAAAATGCGGGCAAACTCCAGCATCGGAGCGGGGGCTTCCTCAGAGGCCTTGAGCACCACAGTGCAGCCCGCCGCCAGCGCCGGGCCGATCTTGACCGCCGAGAGGAACAGTTGCGAGTTCCACGGCACAATGGCCGCCACCACACCCAGGGGCTCGCGGCGCAGCCAGACCTCCATGTCGGGCTTGTCGATGGGCAGATGCGCGCCCTCGATCTTGTCGGCCAGCCCCGCATAGTAGCGATAATACTCTTCCACATAGGCGATCTGGGCCGAGGTTTCGCGGATGATCTTGCCGGTGTCCCGGGTCTCCAGCTCAGCCAGACGCGGCGCATGTTCGCTGACCAGATCGGCCAGCCGCATCAGCAGCTTGCCGCGCTGGCTGGCATTCATGTCAGCCCAGCTTGGGGTAAAAAAGGCAGCCTCAGCCGCCTGAACGGCGCGATCTACATCTGCTGCACCGGCCTCTGGCATCTGCGCCCAGGCGGTTCCTGTGGCGGGGTCGATGCTGTCAAAACGGGCTGCACCATCTTCGAATTGGCCGCCAATATACTGCTGAAACTGTTGCATGATCTGTCCTTGTGCAAAGGCGGGTGCTTTTAGGCAAAAGCGGGCATGACCTCGTTGATGAACCGCTCAAGCGAGGCTTTCTTGCGCTCAAAGCTCATGCTGGAGTCGATCCAGAACGAATATTCATCATAGCCCATGGCCTCGTAGGTTTTCAGCCGCTCGATGACGGCCGCCGGTTCGGCAATCACCAGATCGCGCTTCATTGCCTCGGGGCTATAGAACGGGTGGGCTGCGATTTCGTCTTGCGAGAGTGGCGCGATCAGGCCCTGATCCACGGCACGTTCGTTTTTGAACCAGGCCCCAAAGTAGCAGTAGAACCGGTTCAGCTCTTCTGCAGCCTGTTCTACGTCTTCGGCACTGTCGGCCACGTAAGTATGCAGTAGGAGCATGATCTTGGGGCGTGGCGTGTCCGGGAACTTGGCGCAGGCGTCTGTAAACCGTTCCATCAGACTGGCGATTTCGCCATCGCCCTGCCACAGCGGGGTGACCTGTACATTGCAGTGATTGGCAACGGCAAATTCGTGGCTGTTGGGGTCCCGTGCCGCAACCCAGATGGGTGGACCATCCTGCTGCACGGGCTTGGGCGATGATGTGGTTTTGGGGAAAGAGTGGAACTCCCCCTCCTGGGCATAGTCCCCCTTCCACAGGTTCTGAACAGCCGGGATCAGCTCGCGCATGCGTTGGCCTGCCTCCCAGGCGTCCATGCCGGGCATCATGCGTTCATATTCAAAGGAATATGCGCCGCGGGCGATGCCAAGGTCTAGCCGCCCGTTGGTGATGATATCGGTCAGCGCGGCCTCGCCGGCCAGGCGGATCGGATGCCAGAACGGCGCGATCACGGTGCCGGTGCCCAGGCGGACATTCTCTGTATGGCGGGCCACATCGACCAGGTTCAAAAAGGGGTTGGGCGAGATGGTGAAATTCATCCCGTGGTGCTCGCCGGTCCAGACCGCATGCATGCCGCCGCGATCGGCGATCTTGCACAGTTCGATGAACTCATCATACAGCTGCTTCTGGTCCTGGTCGGGCGAAATACGCTCCATATGCGCAAACAAGGAAAACTTCATGTCACTCAACTCCCTGACACGATTTTGCGGACATCGCCGCTGATCTGGTTGCCGTAAAATACCCCGTAGTTGCCCATACGGCTTTCACTGGCAAAGCGCTCGAGCATGATGCGCAGGGCCGGGTCGGTCACCTCCATCATGGTCGAGGCGCTGAGCGGTGTGAAACAGCCCTGTTTTGGCGCGCCATCGGCGGCCTGGCAGAGGAACGAGATATGCTGGTGTTCGCGCGCAGCATCTTCGAATACTGAATAGATAAACCCGGGATCCGCCGCGAGGCCGCAAGCCGTGATCAACTCGCCCAGGGCCACCGAAGCCCCGGCGCGGCCCACAGGTTTTTGTGGCAGGGTCAGTCCGCCGTTGCCATCATCCATTAGCAACACCTCACCGGCGCGTTCGATCAAGGCAGAAACCACCAGGTTGGCGCCCTGGGCCAGGGCCTCGGCCTCGGCGGCTGGGGTGACATAGGCGCCACGAGCATAGCCCAGGCCGGGGGCGGTGGAGGTGTCAAAGGCCTCGACCTTGCCGATCAAGATCACATGGTCGCCAGCCTCAACGGTTTTGTGCATGGTGCAGTCGAACCAGGCTGACACCCCCTCCAGGATCGGAGCACCCTGCGGGCCCGGCTGCCAGGCCACCTTGGCAAAACGGTCATCGCTGGGGCGGGCAAAAGTATTGGAGATCTCTTTCTGGTCCTCTGCCAGGATATTCACGGCAAAGCCGCTGGCCTGGGTCAGGGCCTCGTAGTTGCGTGAGCTGTTGGCCAGGCAGACCAGCACCAGCGGCGGGTCCAATGAGACCGAGGAAAAGGAATTGGCGGTAAAGCCCAGCGGCGTGCCGTCTTTGTCGTGGCTGGTGACCACGGTGACACCGGTCATAAAGGTGCCAAAGGCGTCGCGCAGCGCACGTGGATCCATGTTGGGGGGCACGGATGGGGCAGGGGCCATTGGGGTCTCCTTTTCACTCTCGGCGCTGATCGTAGCAGCGGTTGTCTCTGGGCGAAGCAGCCAGCGTGTCAGACTGTCCGTCACGGCATCGGCAGCTGTCAGATTAACCATATGGCGACCGGGCAGGATTTCCACTGTGCCGTCTTGGACCCCCGCTGCCATGGCGCGGGACATCGCGGGGGTGGAATTCGGATCACCCTCCCCGGTCAGTGCCAGCAGCGGGCAGCCAATCTGCGCCCAGGCCTTGGCATAGGTGGAATCGCCCCGGGCAAAGGCCCCATAGGCGGTGGCATATCCAGTGATATCGACCTGCCCCAGCCAGGTGGCGACCTGGCTCCGTGCCGCTTGCTCTGTCGGGGTGTCTTCAAACCATCGTGCCAGCGGGGTTTCAAAATCAACCTGGCCCGCCTTGATTTTAGCCGCGCGGGCCAGCACGGCGGCACGGGCCGGGGCAGAGCGCTGGAACACGCCATTGACCAGTGCAACGCGGCGGACCAGCGCGGGGTGAGTGCAGGCAAAGCCACCGGCGATCAGGGCACCCATGGAGTGACCGGCCAGATTGACGGGCCCTGTGTTCAGCGCCGTTAGCGCGGCCTTTAGCCAAGTAACGTAGTCCGGCAGTTCTGCCCCCTCAGCCAGGGGACTGCTGTCGCCGTGGCCGGGCATGTCCAGCGACAGCACCCAGTGGGTCTTTGACAACGCCTCCAGCTGTGGCGTCCAGGCGGCGCTTTGCAGGCCGACCCCGTGGATCAGCACCAAAGGCTCGCCGGTTCCGGCCTCGCGGTAGCCGAGTCGACCAAAGGGGTCAGACAGCTGCAGGGTTGTCGACATCATGGCCCAGATCCTTGAGGTCTTGGTAACGATCCCCGATGCGGTGATGCGGACGGCCACCTATGGAGGCTCCCAATGCGATGACGATTTCGTCTGCCGCAGGCGCGTCAGCTACCGAGGTTTGGATAGTCAAATAATGCGAGCGTCGCCCGCCGTCGTTCTTGTCCATCAGCGGGATCATCAGCGGTGCATTGGCGGGACCACGGGTGTTGCAAAAGGCCAGATAGCTTTTGGCTCCTACGGCTTCGCGGTAGTGATTGCCAAAGCGCAGGGTGTGGATCAGCGCCGAAGCGTGTTCGACCTCGCCGTCCAGACCCACGATGGCGGATTTGCCGTAGCCTTCGACTTTGTCTCCGCCACCGGCAGCCTCAAGCACCATCTTGGTCAGCATCTCACCCAGGCCGGGGGCGCAGTCGTGAATCTCCGGCTTCAGATCCTCAACAAAGCCACGACCCGCCCAGGGGTTTTTGATCACTGCAATGGCGGCAATCATCCGCAGCGGGGTGGCGGCCTCTTTGCCGCCCTCGATCAGGGTGTCTTCGACGTGCAGCAGGGTTTTGCGGATGATTGCGGGCATGGGGCACCTGAGTTGGAGTGAAACTGTTAGACTGACTTATGGTATACCATAATCTCGTCCGTCAAGAATTAGTTGTTTCCAAACGGTGGCACTGGTAGGAAGGGCCCATGGAAAACCCCGCTTTGAACCAGTTGAAAATCGAGCAACCTCCTGTCACGCTTCGTGAAATCGTGCAGGAGAAGATGCGTGAGGCGATCATCTCGGGCCTGTTCTCTCCTGGGGAGCGGTTGGTAGAGCGCCCGCTTTGCGACCAGCTGGGGGTTAGTCGGACGGTTATTCGCGAGACGATTCGCTATCTCGAGGCGGAGGGGCTGGTGGAAATTCTGCCAAATCGCGGCCCCATCGTTGCGCCGCTCAGCTGGGAAGATGCGCGCCAGATCTACGAAATTCGCCGCATGCTGGAGACTGCTGCCGCCATGGCTTGCGCCAGATCCGGTTCCGCCCCTTTGCACGCCGAGCTGCACGCCGCGCTGGACGCCCTGAAACGGGCCTTTGCGCAAACCGGGACCGACGCTGTGCCGGGGGCCTTGTTCAAGGCGTCGACCCGGTTCTATCAGGTGATGTTCGAGGCCGCCGGTCATCATATCGCCTGGGAGGTCGTCAACCGCCTGAATGGTCGGATCAGCCGGTTGCGGGCAATGACGCTATCGGCTTCGGATCGTGCACAGCCGGGGCTTTCTCACATGCAGGCCATCTGTGATGCCATCGTTGCGGCAGATCCAGAGGCGGCGCGCTGCGCAGTCGAGACCCATTTGACGGATGCATCCGCGGTGGCACAACGGCTGCTTTCTGTCGAGGATGAAGGATAGAGCAATGGCCAAGGCCTATTGGATTGCCCATGTCACGGTGACCGACCCTGCAGCCTATGCCGGTTACCAGGCTGTCGCTCCGGCGGCTTTTCAAAAATATGGTGCCCGCTTCCTGGCCCGTGGTGGCCCGGCGGAAACTTTTGAAGGCGAGAGCTGGCAGCGCCATGTGGTGATCGAGTTCGACAGCCTTAAACAGGCGCGTGACTGCTACAACTCACCCGAATACCTAGAGGCCCGCGCCTGTCGGGCTGGGGCCTGCGAGGCCAGTATTTCCATCGTCGAGGGCTGCTGACCCCATAGCCCCTGCGGCGTCGTTCAGAGTTGCAGGGAAACCCACAGGACTTTGGCGTCTTCTTCACTGACAGAAACACAGCCGTGACCCATGCCACTGTCATAATAGACGGAATCACCGGCGGTCATGTTCAGCGGGCGATAGTGTTCCGTATAAAGCACCAGATCGCCGCTAATGACATACATGAACTCTTCGCCGCGATGGCGCACCCAGCTTTCATACTCGGTGACATCGCGGGCCTTGATGGTGCTGATGTAGGGCAACATGCGTTTGCTGGTCAGCTCGGTGCAGAGCAGCTCATGGTCGTAAGTCTTGGTTTCCTGATGCTCGCCACGGCCCGACAGGGTGTAGTCGCGTCGCCCTGAAATGCTGCTTTGCGCCGATTGCACAAACAGTTGCGGCGTTTCAAGTTCCAGTGTCTGCATCAGGCGGCGAATGATTTCAAAACTGGGGCGGGTCTGATTGTTCTCGATCTTGGACAGAGTCGAGCGCCCAATGGCTGCCGCCTTGGCCGCTTCTTCCAGGGTCAGGCCCTTTTCCTTGCGCGCGTCGCGAATCATTTTGCCCAGGACTTCCCCGTCCGGTGCCTCCATTGCTTCCGCTGCGAGCCCTGTTTCCTCTGACTGAACCGGTTCCATTTTGGTGATTTCTCCTGTTGCGGCTGAACCTTAGCTTTGATGTATTCACCAGTCAAAATTTCTTGATGATATCTTTTGTTGATTAAAGGGGAAAAGTTTCCTAAACGATCCAAAGAGCCGCATACTGGCGCATACATTCATGCATCGGCACATGTCGACCTGGGAGGGAAAACGGATGAGCAGCTTTGACCTGATAGTTATTGGCGGTGGACCTGGCGGTTATGTTGCGGCCATTCGCGCGGCCCAGCTGGGGCTCAAGGTGGCCTGCGTCGAGGGGCGTGGCGCTTTGGGCGGCACCTGTTTGAACGTGGGCTGCATCCCATCCAAGGCCTTGCTGACCTCTTCCGGAAAATTCGCCGAACTCTCGCACCTGGCGGCGCATGGCGTCTCCGTTGAAAGTGCCGCAGTGGATGTGCCTGCCATGATGGCGCGCAAGGACAAGATCGTTGGCGATCTGACCAAAGGCATCGCCTTTCTGTTCAAGAAAAACGGTGTCGAGCTGATCGAGGGCTGGGCCAGCATCCCCGCCGCCGGTCAGGTCCAGGTCGAGGACCAGATCTTTGAAACCAAAAACATTCTCATTGCCACCGGATCTGAGCCCACACCGCTTCCGGGTGTGGAGATCGACGAGGTGGATGTACTGACCAGCACCGGTGCCCTGGCGCAGAGTGAGGTGCCGCAGCATCTGGTGGTGGTTGGGGCCGGGGTGATCGGGCTTGAACTTGGTCAGGTCTGGTCTCGTCTGGGCGCAAAGGTGACCGTTGTCGAATATCTGGACCGGGTTCTGCCCGGCATCGACGGCGAGATCGCCAAGCTGGCGCAACGCGCGCTCAGCAAAAAGGGTATGAAGTTCCAGCTGGGCCGGGCGCTCAAGGGCATTGAAAAGACAGATGCGGGGCTTGCGCTAACTGTTGAACGGGTCGGCAAGGACAAGATCGAACAGATCGAAGCCGATAAGGTGCTGGTGGCGATTGGCCGTCGCCCGGTCACCCGTGGGTTGGGGCTGGAGGCGCTGGGGATCTCGCTGACCCCGCGTGGTGTCATTGAGGTGGACGAGACCTTTCAGACCTCTGTTCCCGGCATTTATGCCATTGGCGACTGCGTGCCCGGCCCAATGCTGGCCCATAAGGCCGAAGAAGACGGCATGGCCTGTGTCGAGATGATCGCAGGCGAGGCAGCTCATGTGGATTACAACACCGTTCCCGGAGTGGTCTACACCGACCCCGAAGTGGCCTCGGTTGGCCTGACAGAGGAACAGCTGAAAGAGGCAGGCACCGACTACAAGATGGGTAAATTTGCCTTCATGGCCAATTCCCGCGCCCGCTCCAGCGGTGAAACCGACGGGGCGGTCAAGGTGCTGGCGGATCCGGCGGGCAAGATCCTGGGTGCGCATATCTGCGGGGCCCATGGTGGTGATCTGATAGCCGAACTGGTGCTGGCCATGGCCAAAGGCCTCACGGTTCAGGATGTCGCCTATAGCTGCCATGCGCACCCCTCATTGGCGGAAGCGGTCAAGGAAGCCTGTCTCGATGCCATGGATCGCGCCATCCACGCCTAAGGGCGCTGCCTGAGGAGGTTCCCCAATGAATGTTCAAACCCCGCGCCTGCGCCATCCCGAGAAGGCCAAGAAGGCCGACAGTGTGATTCCGCGCAAACCCAAGTGGATCCGCAAGAAAAAGATCGAGAGTGCCGAGTATTATGAGACCCGGCGCCTGATGCGCGACCACAATCTGTCAACGGTCTGCGAAGAGGCCTCTTGCCCCAATATCGGCGAGTGCTGGTCCAAGAAACACGCCACCATGATGATCATGGGCGAGATCTGCACCCGTGGCTGTTCCTTTTGCAACGTGACCACGGGCCGGCCCGATGCGCTGGATGCCTTTGAGCCCGGTCGCGTAGCCCAGGCGGTCAAAAAGCTGGACCTGCGCCATGTGGTGATTACCTCGGTGGATCGTGACGATCTGGAGGATGGCGGTGCCGGGCATATCGCCCAGACTATCCGCGCCGTGCGCCATCAAAACCCTGGTACCACCGTCGAGGTGCTGACCCCGGATTTCTTGGGCAAAGGCGCTGCGGCAGAGGTGGTCTTTGAGGCCGCACCGGATGTGTTCAACCACAATCTGGAAACCGTACCGCATCTTTATGCCACAGTGCGCCCGGGGGCTCGCTACTACACCTCGCTGCGCCTGCTGGACGACGCCAAGCGCGCCAATCCTTCGCTGTTCACAAAATCCGGCCTGATGGTAGGCTTGGGCGAAAGCCTGAGCGACGTGCGCCAGGTGATGGATGATCTACGGGCGGCGAATGTCGATTTTCTGACCGTCGGCCAATATCTGCAGCCGACGCCTAAGCACCACCCGATCGACCGCTTCTGGTCGCCGGAAGAATTCGAACAACTGGAACAGATTGCCCGCAACAAGGGCTTTTTAGGGGTGTCGGCCACTGCGCTGACCCGCTCGTCGTTCCACGCGGACGAAGATTTTGCCGCTCTCAAACAGGCCCGGGATCGGGCGCTGGCCGAGAGTGTTTAAACCGTAACGCATTGGGAGGGAAACCATGGAAGCGTTAAGTAGTTTTGTAGGATGGGTGAACGGAGTCGTATGGGGGCCGCCAATGCTGGTTCTCATTCTGGGCGTTGGCCTGTTTCTGCAGGTTGGCCTGAAAGTCATGCCGATCCGTAAACTGGGCATGGGCTTTGGTCTGATGTTCAAAGGCCGCGAAGGCACTGGCGAAGGCCAGATTTCGCCTTTCAACGCGCTGATGACGGCCCTGTCGGCCACCATCGGGACCGGTAATATCGCCGGTGTTGCCACCGCCGTCTTCCTGGGCGGCCCTGGTGCGTTGTTCTGGATGTGGATGACCGCATTGGTCGGCATGGCGACCAAATTCTGCGAAGCCGTTCTGGCCGTGAAATACCGTGAGCAGGACGAAGAAGGGAACTACGTCGGTGGCCCGATGTATTACATCAAGAACGGTCTGGGGTCGAAATGGGCCTGGCTGGGCGTGCTCTTTGCCATCTTTGGCGGCATTGCAGCCTTTGGCATCGGCAACGGTGTTCAGGCCAATGGTGTTGCACAGGTTCTGGAAGTCAATTTCTCCATCCCAACATGGATTTCCGGTGTAGCGCTGATGGTGCTGACTGCGGCCGTGATCCTGGGTGGCATTACCCGCATCGGTAACGTTGCCGGTAAGCTGGTTCCGCTTATGGCGGTTGGCTATATCTCCGCAGGTATTGTGGTTCTGTTGCTGAACATCGGTGCCGTGGGGGATGCTCTGGGTCAGGTCTTTACCTATGCCTTTACCCCCTGGGCGGCCAAAGGTGGCGCAGCTGGTGCAGCCGTTTGGTTGGCAATCCGCTTTGGTGTGGCCCGTGGCGTCTTCTCGAACGAAGCCGGTCTGGGTTCCGCGCCGATCGCCCACGCTGCTGCTGAGACCAAAGGTCCGGTAAACCAGGGTCTTATTGCGATGCTGGGGACTTTCATCGATACCATTATCGTTTGCTCGATCACTGGTCTCGCCATCATTGCCTCTGGTGCTTTGGATGTGGCCGTTGCCGACTTCCTGGCCAATGGCGACAAAGAAGGCTTCTCTGCAATCTCTGGCGCGGCTCTGACCTCGCTGGCCTTTGAAACTTCGCTGCCTGGCTTTGGCGGTTACTTCATCGCTGTTGCCCTGTCGATCTTTGCTTTCACCACCATCTTGGGCTGGTCCTACTATGGTGAGAAATGCATGGAATTCCTGTTTGGTGTTAAGGTGATGTTGCCTTACCGTCTGTTGTGGATCGTTGCCATCTACTTTGGTGCCACCGCTGACCTCGGCTTTATCTGGCTGCTGGCGGATACGCTGAACGCCATGATGGCGCTGCCAAACCTGATTGCGCTGGCCCTGCTGAGCCCTGTTGTCTTCAAGGTGACAAAAGAGTTCTTCGCCTCCAACGGTCAATCGGAAGAGCCCGGCTATAAGGCTGCCGAGTAAACCAAAACCGAAGGGCGCTTAGCCGCGCCCTTCCACCCTTTTGATATTTCAACTAAAAGGCTGCACAGGATGACCGACGCACCCAAACGCACTCCGCTTTATGACCTGCATGTCGAACTTGGCGGCAAGATGGTTGATTTTGCCGGCTGGGAAATGCCGGTGCAATACCCCATGGGCATCATGGGTGAGCACAAGCAGTGCCGCGAAAAGGCGGCCCTCTTTGACGTCTCTCACATGGGTCAGGTGATCCTGCGTGGCGAGAATGTCGGCGAAAAGCTCGAGACCCTGTGCCCGCAGGCCTATGCCACCCTGAAAGAGGGCAAGGCCCGCTATGGTTTCTTCACCAATGATGACGGTGGCATCATGGATGACCTCATCGTTTCCAATGCCGGCGACCACTACTTTGTCGTGGTCAACGCCGCCCTGCGTCACCAGGACATCCCCCATATGCAGGCCAATCTCGACGGCGTCGAAGTCACTGAGATCTTTGACCGCGCGCTGGTAGCGATACAGGGCCCGGCCGCTGAAAGCGTCGTGGGTGATCTCTGCCCCGCCGCCCGCGAAATGAAGTTCATGGAAACCATCGTGGCTGCGATTGCGGGTGTTGAATGCCGCATCTCGCGTCTGGGGTATACCGGCGAAGATGGCTATGAGATCTCCATCCCCGAGGACAAGGCCATCGAAGTCTCCCGGGCCTTCCTGGCGCATGACGACTGCGAGCCCGCAGGTCTGGGCGCGCGCGACTCCCTGCGTCTTGAGGCCGGTCTTTGCCTCTATGGAAATGACATCGACCAGTCGACCTCGCCGATCGAAGCCTCGTTGAGCTGGGCAATCCAAAAGCGTCGCAAGGAAGAGGGCGGCTTCCCGGGGGCTGCGCGAATTCAAAAGGAACTCGCCGAAGGCGCGGCCAAGAAACTGGTTGGCATCAAACCGACAGGCCGCGCGCCCGCGCGCCAGGGGGTCGAAGTGCAATGCGCCGAAGGCAATACCATCGGCGCTATCACCTCTGGCAGCTTTGGTCCCACCGTCGGCGGCCCGGTCGCCATGGGCTATGTTTCGGCTGGCCACGCAAAGCCGGGCGAGACCGTCAATTTGATCATTCGGGGCAAGGCCCAGCCAGCTGAAATCGTTGCGCTGCCCTTCGTCACCCAGAACTACAAACGCTAAGACAACGCAAAGACACGAGGAGAGTCCGAAATGACCACCTATTATTCTGAAGAGCATGAATGGGTCACCGTCGAAGGTGACATTGCCACCGTTGGCATTACCCAACACGCGGCCGACCAGCTGGGCGAGATCGTTTTTTGTGAGCAAAAAGAAGCGGGCGATGATTTCGAAAAAGGCGATGAAATTGGCGTGATCGAATCCGTCAAGGCGGCCTCTGAGATCTACGCACCGCTGGATGGCGAAGTGGTCGAAGCCAATGCCGTGCTGGAGGAAAACCCAGGCGCGTTGAACGAAAGCCCGGAAGGCGAAGCCTGGATCTACAAGATCAAACTGGCCGATGCCGCGCAGCTGGAAGAGCTGATGGACCTGGATGGCTACAAAGCCCTGATCGGTTGATCTCGCTGCCCGCCGCCGCCCTGAGACGGCGGGCATCTGACCCAACCCCCTGACCTAACGCCCTGATCCGAGGACCAAGACAGATGGCCTTTAAACTTACCGACTACGAAGCCTATGATTTTGCCAATCGTCGCCACATCGGCCCATCGCCGACAGAAATGCGCGACATGCTCAAAGTCATCGGCTTCAAAACCCTGGACGCGCTGATCGACGCCACAGTTCCCCCCGCCATCCGCCAGCAAGAGCCGCTGGATTGGGGCCCGGCAATGACAGAGCGCGACGCGCTGTATCACATGAAAGAGATCGCAGGCCAGAACAAGGTTCTGACCTCGCTGATCGGTCAGGGCTACTACGGCACCTCGACCCCGGCGCCGATCCTGCGCAACATTCTGGAAAACCCAGCCTGGTACACTGCCTATACGCCTTACCAGCCCGAGATTTCTCAGGGCCGCCTTGAGGCACTGCTGAACTACCAGACCATGGTCAGCGATCTGACCGGCATGGATATCGCCAATGCCTCGCTTCTGGATGAGGCCACCGCCGCCGCCGAGGCCATGGCCATGGCGCATCGCGGATCGCGCTCCAAGGCCAATAATGCGGCCTTCTTTGTCGATCAGAACTGCCATGCCCAGACCATCGCCGTGATCAAGACCCGCGCCGAGCCCCTGGGCATCGACGTTGTGGTTGCCGACCCGGATGAGCTGGACGCCGGTGCCGTCTTTGGTGCCATCTTCCAATATCCCGGCACCTATGGCCACGTGCGCGATTTCACCGATGAGATCAAGGCGTTGCATGATCACAAAGGCATCGCCGTGGTTGCTGCCGATATCCTGTCGCTGGCGCTGCTGAAATCCCCCGGCGAAATGGGCGCTGATATTGCCATCGGTTCGACCCAGCGCTTTGGCGTGCCCATGGGCTATGGGGGGCCCCACGCCGCCTATATGGCCACCACGGATAAGCTCAAACGTGCCATGCCTGGCCGAATCATCGGTGTCTCCATCGACAGCCGCGGCAACAAGGCCTACCGCCTGGCGCTGCAGACCCGCGAGCAGCACATCCGCCGCGAAAAAGCCAATTCCAACGTCTGTACTGCTCAGGCGCTGCTGGCGGTCATGGCCTCGATGTATGCGGTCTATCACGGTCCCGACGGCATCAAGGCGATTGCTCAATCGGTGCACCGCAAGACCTCGCGTCTGGCCGCCGGCCTCGAAGAACACGGCTACTCGGTTGAGCCCGAAGTCTTCTTTGACACCATCACCGTCGAAGTTGGCCCGCTGCAAAAGACTGTCATGGAAGCGGCCGGTGCCCGGGGTATCAACCTGCGCAAGGTGGGCGAAACCAAGGTTGGCATCAGCCTGGATGAGCAGACCCGCGCCGAAACCATCGAAGCCGTCTGGGGGGCCTTTGGCGTCGACAAAAAGGACGACAGTCAGGCAAATCGCGCCTACCGTCTGCCAGAGCACGCGCTGCGCGAAAGCGAATATCTGACCCACCCGATCTTTCACAAGAACCGGGCCGAGGCAGAGATCACCCGCTACATGCGTCGTCTGGCTGACCGCGATCTGGCGCTGGATCGGGCGATGATCCCGCTGGGCTCTTGCACCATGAAGCTGAACGCAACTGTCGAGATGATCCCGGTCACCTGGCCTGAGTTCGGCAATCTGCACCCCTTCTGCCCCAAGGATCAGGCGATGGGTTACCATGCCATGATCGACGATCTGAACGACAAACTGTGTCAGATCACCGGCTATGACGCGATCTCCCAGCAGCCCAACTCGGGTGCGCAGGGCGAATATGCCGGCCTTCTGACCATTCGCAACTATCATGCCGCGCGCGGTGAAGCGCACCGGAATGTCTGCCTGATCCCAACCTCGGCGCATGGGACCAACCCGGCTTCGGCGCAGATGGTGGGCTACAAGGTTGTTCCAGTTCAGGCCGATGATAACGGCAATATCGATATCGCCGATTTCCAGGCCAAGGCTGAAAAGCATTCGGACAATCTGGCCGCCTGCATGATCACCTATCCCTCGACCCATGGCGTGTTTGAGGAAACCGTGCAGCAAGTCTGTGACATCACCCACGAACATGGTGGCCAGGTCTATATCGACGGTGCCAACATGAACGCCATGGTGGGTTTGGCGCAGCCGGGCAAGATTGGCGGCGATGTCAGCCACCTGAACCTGCACAAGACCTTCTGCATTCCACATGGCGGCGGCGGCCCCGGCATGGGCCCGATTGGCGTCAAGGCCCACCTGGAAGAGCACCTGCCGGGTCACCCGGAATATGGCACCGCTGTTGGCCCGGTCTCGGCGGCCCCCTTTGGCTCGCCTTCGATCCTGCCGGTATCCTGGGCCTATATCCTGCTGATGGGGGGGGCAGGTCTGACCCAGGCCACCAAGGTTGCGATCCTGAATGCCAACTACATCGCGGCGCGCCTCAAGGATGCCTATCCAATCCTCTACACCTCCACCACGGGACGTGTGGCGCATGAATGCATCCTCGACACACGCCCTCTGAACGACGAAGGCGGTGTGACCGTGGATGACGTGGCCAAGCGTCTGGTGGACTCCGGTTTTCACGCGCCAACCATGTCCTGGCCGGTGGCGGGCACCTTGATGGTGGAGCCCACCGAGTCCGAGCCCAAGGATGAGCTGGATCGCTTCTGTGACGCCATGCTGTCGATCCGCGGCGAGGCGCAGGAGATCATTGACGGCAAGATCGATCCTGAAAACAACCCGCTGAAGAATGCGCCACATACGGTGCGGGATCTGGTGGGCGAATGGGATCGGCCCTACACCCGCGAGCAGGCCTGTTTCCCTCCCGGCAACCTGGGCGTCGACAAATACTGGTCGGCGGTGAACCGGGTCGACAACGCCTATGGCGACCGCAACCTGATCTGCACCTGCCCGCCGATGTCCGACTATGAGGAAGACGGCGACAGCTGATTCATCCGCAAAAGAACGGCGCTGCCCCCCTCTCTGGTTGGGGCAGCACCAACTCCCCTTTGAACCTGCGAGACCCCGCCGAAACCTCGGTGCGGGGGCCCGCGCAAGCAATCGGAGGAGGCGAACATGACGTTCCTAGCCGAAGTTCCAAAATCCGAAACACAGAGCTGTTCTGCCGCGCAGAAGCGCGAAGCCGCTCCGGTGAACCCGGTGGCAATCCTGTTGCCAGACGAGGCGGCACCGGGAACGGGGCAGGTTTTGGCCGACCTGTTGATGGCGGCCAATGAGGTGATCGCCGAAGCCCGCTACGATGTGTCGATCCTGCGTCTGTCCGATTTCAACCATCTGACCCATGGGCGTCAGCAGCGCAGCATGTGTATCTTTCTGGGTGATATTCGCAACCGTTGGCGTCTGGGCGCGGGCGACCGTGCGGCGCTGCAATCCCTGTTGCGGCGATGCCAGCAGCCAGTGGTTGTTGGCGGGGCTGTGTTTCTGCTGCGCGAAGCGGGTCTGTTTGGCGGTCAGGCGCTGGCAGTACATGCCAATTTTTCCGCCGCTGCCGAGGAGGAAGCGTTATTGAGCGCTGAGGCCGGAGCCCAGTACCGTCTGGCAGACCCGGTGCATTCCGCCGTCAGCCCGCTGGCAACACTGCGCCTGCTGCTGGCGCTGATTGGCCGCGAATACGGAGAATTCCTGGCCAATGCGCTGGGCGAATATGTCGGGCTGAACGCCGGGGACACCCGGTTCCAGAGCAAGGCCGCGCTGGAGATCTTGCAACGGGCCGGGGGCGATAATCTGATCGAGAAAAGCCTGCAGCTGATGCAGCAGCATATCGAAGAGCCGATGTCGATCTGTGAGCTGGCCCGCCAGCAGGGGGTCTCCACCCGCAAGCTGCAGCGCCGGTTCCGTGACTGCACCGGCAGTGGTCCGCAAACTGCCTATCGGCAGTTGCGGATCGAACGGGCGCAGCAGCTGCTGATCCATACCAGCATGAATGTCTACGAGATCGTTGCGGCTACCGGTTTTGGCACCCGCTCCAACCTGTCGCGCTGGTTTCACAAGCAACTGGGCGTCAGTCCGCAGGCGGTGCGTCGCAATGCCTATTGCGAAGCCGAGAGCGCGCGCGCTCTGGCCAGCTGAACGCGCTGTAGCACACACGTGATGAGGGCCTGTCGTCGGGGCGTGTGGGGCCGGGTCTGATTTTTCAAGAAAGCGCTTGAACCTACAGGGACTGGAGGGATTATCTAAGAGAGGTCTTAGAAATCAAGAGGCCGAATCATGTCCCACGACAGCTGCTCATCCCAGGTCCAAACGGGCCAGATCCCATCGTCCGAGGCCGCTGGCGGCGTCTGCTGCGGCAGCGCGGCAGCGGTGCCGGTGGTCAGCAGCGATCAGATGGCCCTGGGGCGCAGCTATCGCGTCAACGGGCTGGACTGCGCCGAAGAGGTGGCAATTCTCAACCGGGCCATCGGCCCTGCTGTTGGCGGGGCAGAGCATCTGGGGTTTGATGTCTTGAACGGGCGTATGACACTGTTGTCCTCTGCCAATCCAATTGCGGATGCAGAGGTGCTGAAACTGGTGGCGGGCACCGGCATGCGCGCCAAGCCTTGGGATGACGCCAGCGCCGAGGCCGACCAAAACGCGCATCTCACCCGGCAAAAGCGCTTTACCGCTGCCAGCGCGGCCTTTTGGGGCGCGGGTCTGGCCTGGCATGTCGCGCATTCGGGTGCCGCCGGACTGGGACAGCTTTTTGCAGGGCATGGCAATCTGCCGGTGCCGGGGGGCGAGCTGGGGTTGTTTCTGGTCGCCGTGGCGCTGGGGGTCTGGTTGGTTTTGCCCAAGGCCTGGTATGCCCTGCGAAATCTGGCCCCGGACATGAATCTGTTGATGGTGGTGGCGGTGGCGGGGGCCATCGGGTTGGGAGAGTTTTTTGAGGCGGCGACGGTGGCCTTCTTCTTTGCCCTGTCGCTGACCCTGGAATCCTGGAGCGTGGGGCGCGCGCGCAATGCGGTGGCCAGTTTGCTGAACCTGGCCCCGCCCACAGCACGCGTGATCCATGCTGATGGCAGTGAAGCGGATGTGCCCGCAGCTGAGGTGCAGATCGGGCAACATTTTGTGGTTCGTGGGGGCGATCGCATTGCCTTGGACGGTCAGGTGATCGCCGGGGCTGGGGCAGTGGATCAGGCTCCGATCACCGGCGAAAGCGCCTTGGTGTCCAAAGAGCCGGGCGATGAGGTCTATGCCGGTACCATCAACGGCGAGGGCAGTCTGACCATCGAAGCCAGCAAACTGGCCGCCGACACGGTTTTGGCCAAGATCATCCGCATGGTGGGCGAGGCCCATGCCCGTCGCGCTCCGGTCGAGCAATGGGTGACCCGCTTTGCCCGCATTTATACCCCGGCTGTGATGGCACTGGCGATTGCACTGGCGGTGCTGCCGCCGCTGGTGGCCGGGGGCGACTGGGGCTTTTGGTTCTATAACGCGCTGGTGCTCTTGGTTATTGCCTGCCCCTGTGCACTGGTGATCTCGACCCCGGTGTCGATTGTGGCGGCGCTGGCGGCCTCCGCGCGGGCGGGGGTGTTGATCAAGGGCGGTGCCTATATCGAGGCCCCGGGAAAACTGCAGGCCATCGCGCTGGATAAGACCGGCACGCTGACGGAAGGGCGTCCTGAGGTGGCCGACCTCTACCCCATTGGCGGGACCGAAAAGGTCGCGTTGTTGCGGGCCGCTGCCGCGCTTGAGGCCCGCGCGGCGCATCCGCTGGCCTTGGCGATCCTGGCCGAGGCCGCGCGCGAGGGGACAAGCCATGTGGCGGCAAGCGAGACCCGGACCGTTGCCGGGCGGGGCGTCGAGGGTGTTCTTGATGGGCAGGCACTCTGGCTGGGCTCATCCCGGTTTGCCATTGAAAAAGGCTTTGAGGCCGCTCTGCCCCGCGACAAGATGCAGGAGATTGAGGCGGGCGGTGCCACCTTGGTGGTGGTGGGCAACGCGGCGGCGGTGATGGGGGTGATTGCGCTGCGTGACCGGTTGCGCCCTGAGGCCCGCAAGACGATTGCAGCGCTGCACAGTTTGGGCGTCAAGGAGGTGGTGATGCTCACCGGGGACAACACCGCAGCTGCACAGGCTGTGGCCCGGCAGTGCGGCATCGACAGAGTGCAGGCAGAGCTGCTGCCAGCCGACAAGGTCGCAGCGATTGAGGAGCTCGGCAAACGGCACCAGATGGTGGCGATGGTGGGGGACGGGATCAATGATGCCCCGGCCATGGCGCGTGCCAATTTTGCGGTGGCGATGGGCGCGATGGGGTCTGATACCGCGATTGAGACAGCGGATATCGCGCTGATGAGCGATGACATCAGCCGTCTGCCCTGGCTGATCGCCCATTCCCGCCGCACGATGGCGGTGATCCATCAAAATATCGGATTGTCGCTGGTGACCAAATCGGTTTTTGTGCTTGCGACCGCCCTTGGCATGGCCTCGATGTGGGGCGCCATTGCCGCAGACGTTGGTGTCTCGCTATTGGTGGTGGGAAATGCGTTGCGGCTGCTAAAGGGGCAAGAGATGCCCGGCCATGTAGCCCCTGATGAGGCAGCTGAACAGCCGGTTGCCCGCGTAGAACTGGGGTAAGGAGAGAGAGATGCTGACCATCGGGACCCTGGCCAAACGCACTGGCACCAAGGTGCAGACCATCCGCTACTATGAGACCATCGGATTGATGCCGGAGCCTGAGCGCACCGAGGGAGGTCAGCGGCGCTATGGCCAGGCAGAGCTGGACCGTCTGTCCTTTGTGCGCCATGGGCGACAGCTGGGGTTTTCGCTGGAGGCGATCCGCGATTTGCTGGATCTGGCCGACAATCCGGCCCAGTCCTGCGCGGATGCAGATTCCATTGCCCGGCAGCAGTTGAAACAGGTGGAGGATCGCATTGATCGTTTGGTGGCTTTGCGCCTGGAGTTGAAACGGATGATCAGCGAATGCGGCCATGACTCGGTGGCACAATGCCGGGTGCTGGAAGTGCTGCGCGATCATGCGGAATGTCTGACTGACCACAACAGTATCGGGGGCTGAGAGGGGGGGCGCTCCCCGCCCGTTTTGCGGACCGCGGATGGCGGCCAGTTGTTGCCAGTGGGTTTGGGCCGGTCAATTCGGGCCGGCCGGTTCAGGCCAGTCAGCTTTGGATCGGCAATTGGTTGGTGGCCTTCTCAAAGCTCAACTGTTGCCCGATCCAGGCAGCAAACATCTTGATCATCTCCAGGTCACCGGGTTCAAACGGATGACGTTCTTCGGGAGAGCTGAAGTTCAAGGTGCCAAATTGCGTGCCATCAACGATAAGAGGAACGCCGATATAGGTCTCCAGCAAGAAGAGATCATAACAAGAATGGGTCGAAAAATTCGACTTTCTGGCGCTATGGCAGGCCAGCGGGGCGTTGCTCTTCATCACTTCAGAGCAATAGGTCTCACCCAAGGAAAAGGTGGTTCCGCGCGCGATATCCACCAAATCCGAATAGTTGTAGAGAACCGTGTAACGGTCATCGCGAACCCAGCTGACCAGGCCGGAGTCGGTTTGAAAATGCGCACAGCCGAGCTTGAGAATGGCCTGGACCTTTGCGGTGCTTTCCATGCTTTGATCGGAGGAAATATGGAACAGGCGGTGTAGCAGTTCCTCATAGGCGCGGGTTCTGGATATGTCCTTGATGATGGCAAAGAAGCCCAAGGTGTCTCCGGCCGGGTTGCGGATTGGACCACCGGTGGTCTGGGTCAGGAAGGTTTTTCCGCTTTTGCGCCGATAGCGGACTTCGTAACTGTGATCAGAGGGCGCAGGCATTGTGCCATAACGACCCTGACACATCTCTGTGTAGACTTCGGCCTCCGCATAAAGGTCTTTTGTAAGCTCTCCCGTAAGCTCCTGGAGGCTATACCCGAAAAGGGATTCAAATGCAGGATTTACCCAGACGATGCGCCGTTCGACATTGGCCACGATGACGGCGTCGGGTAGATCTCGAAACAGGTCGGGGACGCGAAAGTCGCCTAGAACTCCATTTGGTGAAACGTCGGGGTCAGCTAATATAGGTTTGGTATCTGGGGCCATAATCATTGCAGCCTTACACATTCGTATCTTCTAATTCTGCAGAGCGGTGCAGAGGGTTCGCTCAGATCAGAATGACATCACCGGAAGCCAGTTTTCCAACTCAAGTTTTGGTCGCCGCTAGCATGTCGCCATGAACATATGGCTGGAATTAGGTCATTACGTATCGTAAATTTCACGACACCTATCGAGATAATGCATCAATTCTCCGGGCGCGCAATGATAAAACCAGTGCGGGTGAGCTTTTGAAATTTTAGAACTCGTCGAGGGGCGCTCAGGTGGTGAAGATCAGGTTTTGTTCTGAGATAGGCTGCGCTCACGGCTCAGAACCATCTGTTTTTGGCGTTCGCGGAACCGGGCCTTGTCGGCGGGTGATGTGGTGTCAAAGCATTTGTGGCAGGAGACTCCAGCCTCAAATTCGGGCCGCGCCTTGTCCGACTGCAAAATGGGGTGGCGACAGCCGTGGCACAGCTCATGCGGACCCTCGACCAGCCCGTGGCCAACCGAGACCCTGTTGTCAAAGACAAAGCAGTCCCCTTGCCAGCTGCTGTCTTCGGCGGGCACTTCCTCTAGGTAGCGCAGAATGCCGCCCTTCAGGTGGTAGACATCTTCCACGCCCTGGCTCAGCAGGTAGTTGGTTGATTTTTCACAGCGAATGCCGCCGGTGCAGAACATGGCCACCCGCTTGTTGTGAAAGCGGTCCTTGTTGGCCTCCCACCAGGCAGGGAATTCGCCGAAACTGGCAGTTTCGGGATCGATTGCCCCCTCAAAAGTACCGATCTGTACCTCGTAATCATTGCGGGTGTCGATGACGGCGACATCCTCGGCGCGGATCAGATCGTTCCAATCCTGGGGCTCGACATAGTGGCCAACATGGGCGGTGGGATCGACATCCGGCTGCCCCATGGTCACGATCTCTTTTTTCAGCCGAACCTTCATCTTGCCAAAGGGAGGCTGATCACTTGCTGCTTCTTTCCATTCCAGATTGGCACAGCCGGGCAAGGATTTGATATGGGCAAGCACCGCGTCAATTCCGGCCTGCGGACCGGCGATTGTGCCATTGATCCCTTCTTGTGCCAGCAACAAAGAGCCGGTCACCTGATGGTGCAGACAGATCTCCAGCAACGCCGGTTTCACAGCGGCTGGATCGGGAAAGCGGGTGAAGTGATATAGCGCGACGATTCTGTACATGATGCGCCATTAGATCCCTGGGCCGTGTATTTCAAGGAAAACCAAATCCGGCGTCAGAATTGGGCAGTCTCTTGCTGGGCAGTCTTGCATCGTGACCACATCTTTAATCTGACACCACAGCCCCAGTTCCCAAATGGGGGCGAGCCGGATAAATACAGCCAAAAACATGGTGTAAAATGAAGCGAAGGAGCAGGCAATGTCACAGGCCCTGATCGTGATTGATGTGCAGAATGACTTTTGCCCCGGGGGCGCGCTTGCGGTGCCCGATGGCGATGCTGTGGTGGCCCCGATCAATGCCTTGATGGCGGAGTTTGACACTGTGATCCTGACACAGGATTGGCATCCCGCTGGCCATTCCTCCTTTGCGTCGAGCCATCCCGAAAAGGCCCCTTTTGAAGAGATCGAGATGCCGTATGGCCGCCAGGTTCTATGGCCGGACCATTGCGAGCAAGCCAGCGAGGGGGCGCAGTTTCACCCAGATCTGATCACCCGCGGAGATCTGATCCTGCGCAAAGGGTTTCGTCGGGCAATCGACAGCTATTCCTGCTTTTTTGAGAATGACCACAAGACAGGGACAGGGCTTGAGGGCTATCTGCACACGCGAGGCATTCGTGATTTGACCCTGGTCGGGCTGGCAACCGATTATTGCGTTGCCTATTCGGCTTTGGATGCGGCCCGGCTGGGGTTTAGTGTTGCAGTTGATCTTGCCGCTTGTCGGGCCATTGATCTGGACGGTTCGTTGAACAAGGCGCTGTCAGAAATGCAGGCCGCAGGGGTTGCTTTGAAAAACCACGCCGGGTGAAACAAGCGGACATGTCTTTCACGCTGGAGCTTAGGGTTTCTGAAAGGGGCGAGACGTTATTCCTGCACAATAGCGGCGGAGGCAACGAGAACCGATGACCAAGCAAGGCACGTCTGGAATGGGGCCATTGGCCCAGCACCATGACCAGTATAGCCTGGATGGTCTCTTTTTGCGTTATGCGCGCGGCCAGATCCGGATATTTTGGACGCGTTTGGTCTTTTTCTCTTTAATTGGCCTCATTCTCTCATTTGTTTTTTCCCCCTGGGTTGGCGGGATTGCTTATGTGATTGCGGTCTCTGCAGATGCGCTCGACAATCTGTCTTTGCGCTATGTTTGCAAAACACGCCCAAGTGGTGCGGCGGCTCTTCGATTGAAGCGCATCAACACTCTTACGGCTTTGCTGCAAGGAATCGCGATGGCATTTGGTGCGTCAGCCCCCTTTTGGGCTGGCGCGTTGACCGGAGCCAGATCGCTGGATCACGTTGATCCACTGTTTACCGTAGGGCTTTTGACAGGGGCCGCAATCAACGCGGGATTTCTTCTTCCTTATCATCGGCCTGCCACCTTTGTGCGTCTGACAGTTTTTGCACTGACCCCCCTCATTCTGCTGATGAGTGGTGCGGTCAGCGTTCATCACATGGAATTTCAATTGCAGTTGGCCGGGATGGTCATCCTCTTTGGTGCCATGGCCTGGTATCTGTATTTTATCTCTCGCAATTTCTCCCGGACTCGCAGCATTCTTCTGACACAGGCGTTGCAACAACAGGAGTTGGAAGGCGCTTATCAGCGTCTGCTGGATCAGCAGGCAGAGGCCAAGAAATTGGCCTTGGTGGCGCGTCATGCCAATGACAGTATTCTCATTGTCGACAAGAACGCCAAGGTGCAATGGGTGAATGAGGCCTTCACCAAAATGACCGGCTATCGCTTGGATGAGATCCAGGGCCGCAGCCCTGGGGATCTGTTGAATCATTCAGAGACCGACCCTAATGCGATCCGAGAGATCGAAGGACAGCGCAAGAAGCTTCTGCCTTTTCGTGTAGAGATCCTCAATCGGCACAAGGATGGCCAGAAAATCTGGATAGAGACCAATCAGGTGCCGATCCGGGATCATGGTGATGGAACGATGGCCTATATTGCGGTCGAACGCGATATCACAGCGGCCAAGCAGAACGCACAGCAGTTGGAAGAGGCGCGCCGCGCCGCCGAAGCCAGCGGCCGCGCCAAAAGCGATTTCTTGGCGACAATGAGCCATGAAATCCGGACCCCGATGAACGGGGTCATCGGCATGGCCCAATTGTTGGAAGAAACAGCATTGGACAAGGAACAAAAACTATACACCGATACCATCCTCAGTTCGGCGCGCACCTTGCTGGCCCTGATCAACGATATTCTGGATTTGTCAAAACTGGACGCGGAGCAGATCACGCTCAATCCGAGCGATTTTGATCTGCATCTCTGTTTTGACGAAACCATACGCCTGCTGCGCACCCAAGCCGAGGTGAAGGGCCTGCAGCTGATCTATGAACGTGATGCTGCCTTGCCCAGATATCTTCACGGCGATGATCATCGGCTGCGTCAGATTCTGATCAACCTGGTGGGCAATGCGATCAAGTTCACAGAGAAAGGCCGCGTCAAGGTTTCTGTCGAAGCTGAGCCTGATGCGCAGGGCGGGGTAAGGCTGCGCTGTGCTATTGCCGATACCGGTATCGGCATTCCAAAGGAGATGCTCACCGGCATCTTCGAACGGTTCTCACAGGCGGAAGCCGCCACCAGCCGCCGTTTTGGCGGCACCGGGCTGGGTCTGGCTATTTCGCGCCGTCTGGCTGAAACGATGGGGGGGCGCATCACGGTGAGCTCTGAAGTTGATACCGGATCCTGTTTTACAGTCTGTCTGCCCTTTGGCACGGCCAGCTCTGCCAAAGCACCGGAGCTATCCAATGCAGTCGAGACCCGGCAACAGGGCGAGGCGCTCGCCGGATTGCGCCTGTTGGTGGCCGAGGACAATCGGGTCAATCGGTTGTTGTTGCAGAAGTTTCTAAAGCAGACAGATCTGGAGCTGAGTTTTGCCCATGATGGCGGTGAGGCGGTCGATATGGCGCGGCGTCTGCGACCGGATATCATCCTGATGGATGTGAGCATGCCGGTGATGGATGGGCTGGAAGCCACTCAGACCATTCGCTCCTGGGGCCAGCCACAGCCTGTCATCATTGCCTTGACGGCCAATGCCTTTGATACAGATCGCGAGGCCTGCCTTTCTGCGGGTATGGACGAATTCCTGACCAAGCCGATCAATCGCAACCAGTTGCTGGAAGTTCTGGCGCGCTATCGGGGCCGGATCGGCGATCGCGCCGGGGCTGAATAGCTTGCCCTGCTTCCCGGCCTGTCCTATCAATTCGTGACTCAACTTGCATGAGGCTGCCGGTGGATATTGCAACCCGCGTCTACAATCACAAATGGAAGATCGATCCGATCATCCGCTCCTTGATTGACACTGATTTCTACAAGCTGTTGATGTGCCAATCGGTGTTTCGCAACAAGCCGGAGACGGAGGTCAGGTTCTCGCTGATCAACCGGTCGACCAATGTGCCTTTGGCACGGCTGATCGACGAGGGCGAGCTGCGAGAACAGCTGGATCATATCCGCTCGCTGTCCCTGTCGCGCGGCGAAAGCACCTGGCTGCGTGGCAATACCTTTTACGGCAAGCGCCAGATGTTTCGCCCTGATTTCATGGAGTGGTTCGAAGGCTTGCGACTGCCGCCTTATCACCTGGAGCGGCGCGGCGACCAGTATGAGCTGAGCTTTGAGGGCAAGTGGCATGAAGTCATGCTTTGGGAAATCCCGGCCCTGGCGGTGCTGATGGAGCTGCGCTCGCGGGCGGTGCTCAATGATATGGGCCGGTTCGAGCTGCAGGTGCTTTATGCCCGCGCCATGACCCGGGTCTGGGAAAAAATCGAACGCCTGCGCCAGATCCAGGGGCTGAGTATTGCCGATTTTGGCACCCGGAGGCGGCATGGGTTCCTCTGGCAGGATTGGTGCGTACAGGCCATGCGCGAGGGGCTGGGAGATGCCTTTACCGGTACGTCAAATTGCTTCATCGCAATGCGGCGTGAGGTCGAGGCGATCGGCACCAATGCCCATGAGCTGCCAATGGTCTATTCCGCCCTGGCTGCAGACGATGCGGCCCTGGCACAGGCTCCCTATGATGTGCTGTCGGATTGGCATGATGAACATGAAGGCAATCTGCGGATCATCCTGCCGGATACCTATGGCACCAAAGGCTTTCTGGAGCACGCGCCGGATTGGCTGGCAGGTTGGACCGGCATCCGCATCGACAGTGGCGATCCGGCCGCCGGGGCGGAGGTGGCGATCAAATGGTGGCAGGACCGGGGGGAGGATCCGTTGCAAAAGCGGGTGATTTTCTCTGATGGTCTGGATGTCGACAAGATCGCAGAACTGCATGGTCAGTTTGCCTCTCGCACCAAGGTTTCCTTTGGCTGGGGAACTTTGCTGACCAATGATTTTCGCGGCTTGGTGCCAGACAATGGGCTGGCCCCGTTTTCATTGGTCTGCAAAGCGGTGTCCGCCAATGGGCGCGCAACCGTGAAATTGTCGGACAACCCGGAAAAAGCCATGGGGCCAGCGGCGGAGATCGCCCGTTACAAACGGATCTTTGGGGTTGGAGAACAGCAGAGCCTGGACGTGATTGTCTGAGCTTTGAAGCTGTCGTGAGAATGTTGACAACGGTCAGTGAGGGCTCGGATGAGGTGCCAGGGGGGGCTCCCGCGCGTCCCCCTCGCATTGGAAATGCAAGGGATCCCCTTGGGCTGGGCAGGCCGCGCCGAAGGCGCGGCCTGCCCCCTCGCGACGCGCTTGCGCGGCGCAAAACCTCTACCGACGGTTCTTGAAGAAACAGCGGATTAGGGCCCGTCAGCCTTAGCCATGATGCGCCGCCACGGTTTTCAGCTGGGAAAAACCATAAAGCGCTTCGAATCCTTTTTCGCGGCCATGACCGGATTTTCCGGTGCCGCCAAAGGGCAGTTCCACTCCTCCACCTGCGCCGTAATTGTTGAGGAAGACCTGTCCGGCGCGCAGGCGTTTGGCCAGCCGCATCTGGCGGCCGCCATCGCGGGTCCAGACACTGGCCACCAGCCCGTAATCGGTGCCATTGGCAATCTCCAGGGCCTCTTCTTCGCTGTCAAAGGGGATCAAGACCTGCACCGGGCCAAAGATCTCATCCCGGGCAAGCAGATGCTCCTTTGGCACATCGGCAAAAAGAGTGGGAAAGACATAGGCACCTGCGTTTGGTGCGGTTTCAACAATTTGCCCCTGACCCGCAATCTCGAGATCTGCGCCTTTGGCCAGGAAGCCCTCGACGATTTCCTTTTGTCGGGTGGAGATCAGCGGGCCGAGCCGCAGGTCTTCGTTTGCGGGCCCAACCGTGAGGTTGCCATACGCTGCCGCCATGCGCGCCTTGACCGTCTCATAGACACCGCGCTGCACCAGAATGCGCGACGAGGCTGAGCAGGTCTGCCCGGCGTTCTGGATGCCGGCATTGACCAGAAACGGCATCGCGGCGTCGAGATCGGCATCGTCAAACACCAGCTGCGGGGATTTGCCGCCCAGTTCCAGCGTCACCGGCACCACGTTTTTGCCCGCCGCTTGCTGTACCAACGCCCCGGTAGCCACCGATCCGGTAAAGGAGATGTGATGCACGCCCGCATGGCCGGACAAGGCGGCCCCGGCCTCTGCGCCGAGACCGGGCACCACGTTCAATGCACCCGCAGGCAGCCCTGCATCCTGGGCGATCTGGGCAAAGGCGAGCGCGGTGAGGCAGGCTTCTTCGGCGGGCTTTAACACACAGGCATTGCCCATGGCCAAGGCGGCGCCAACAGAGCGACCGATGATCTGCATCGGATAGTTCCAGGGCACGATATGGCCGGTCACCCCATGCGGCTCGCGCAGGGTATAGACGGTATAGCCCTCGAGATAGGGGATGGTCTCGCCATGCACCTTGTCCGCGGCCCCGCCGTAGAATTCACAATAGCGCGCCAGAGCCACCGCATCCGCGCGCGCCTGGGTCAGCGGCTTGCCCACATCCATGGCCTCCAATCTGGCCAGATCCTCGACCCGCTCCAGCACCCGTTGACCGATGCGGGTGAGAATGCGCCCCCGCTCCAGGGCGGTCATGCGGCCCCAGTCCCCCGCTAGCGCGGTCTCTGCGGCCTGCACGGCGGCGTCTATATCTGCCGCCCCGCCGCGGGCGATCCGGCACAGGGCTGTGCCATCCGAAGGGTTCACCAGCGGCAGGGTTGCGCCGCCTGTTGCCGAGCGCCATTCGCCGCCAATCAGACAGAGCGTTGGATCGAACCAGATTGGGTTGGGATTAGTCATTTTGTGGTCCTGCAATGATTGGTGGTGCAATTTCGAAAGTGTAGCTTTTGCTCTGATGTTCGGTGAAGGGCGCGCCAGTCTGCAGATCGCTGAGCCCCGGTACCAGGCTGAGACAGGTGCCCCAGAAGGCTGCGGCCTGCGGAGAGTCGGCAGAAATCCCCATGCGCCAGCGGCCCGGGAACTCCTGCAGGATCAGACTGGCGGCGGTTTGCCCGTGACCCTGGCGTCGATGCTGCGGCACGATGGAGAATTCGGACAGTTCGCGCCGGTCATCGGGCAGGTTCAGCACCAGCGCAAAGCCGATCCGTGTGCCGTCATGCCTGATCCAGAAGGCGGTGACATCCTGGCGGTGCAACATTTGCTGCGCGCGTTTCGCCGGATCGATGCCGATTGCGGGCGCGATCTCGTGGAAATAGGGGGCCAGAACCGAGGTCAGAATGGCCTGTTCGCGCGGCAGGATCAGGGACAGCGAGATCACTACGCTGCCCCCAGGTCGATTTCCGGCAGAACCGGCGCGGCGGAGATCAGGGACCGGGTATAGGGATGTTGCGGCGTGCCAAAGATCTGCTCGGTGGGGCCCGCTTCGACGATTTCTCCCTTTTGCATCACCAGACAACGATCGGTGATGGTGCGCACCACGCTCAGGTCGTGGCTGATGAACAGATAAGTGAGCTGATAGGCCTCGCAAAGCTCTGCCAGCAGATCGAGGATCTGCGCCCGCACTGAGACATCCAGCGCTGAGACCGCCTCATCGAACAGGATCAGCTCTGGCCGGGTGATCAAGGCGCGGGCGATGGCGATACGCTGACGTTGACCGCCAGAGAACTGGTGGATGTATTTCTGCGCATCCTCTGGGCGCAAGCCAACAGCGCGCAGGGTTTCGGCGATGAGCTCCGTTCGGTCACGGCCCCTGGGCGGGTTGGGCAGGGTGTGAAAGGGTTCGCTCACCAGACGGTCGACCCGGTGACGGGGATTGAAACTGCCAAAGGGATCCTGAAAGACAACCTGCATGCGGCGGCGGATTTCCGGGTTCGGCTCGGTGGTGATGGGGATGCCGTCAAGGGTGATGTTGCCGCCCTGCAGGGGCTCCAGTCCCAAAATGGCCCGTGTTAGGGTCGATTTTCCGCAGCCCGACTCTCCGACCAGCCCCAGTCGCTCCCCACGGTTGAGGGTAAAGCTCACCTGTTTGACAGCGCGAAAATGCCCGGGGCGGGCAAACAGCGATTTGCGCGGCAAGGCATAGTCGCGCACCGCGCCCTTGACCTCGAGCAGCGGGCTGGCGGGCGGAGCGCTGGGCAGGGTGACCTGGTGATTGGAGGCGGCAAAGAGCATCCGCGTGTAGGGGTGCTGCATATTGGCCAATAATCCCTGCGTAGAGCCTGCCTCCACCACCACACCGTGGCGCATGACCACGATGCGGTCGGCCAAATCCGCCACCACCGCCAGATCATGGGTGATGATCATCAGCCCCATGTCATATTCCTGCACGAGATCACGCAGCAGCGCCAGGATCTGCGCCTGGGTGGTGACATCCAGCGCCGTTGTCGGCTCATCCGCGATCAGCAGCTTGGGGCGCAGGGCGATGGCCATGGCGATGACCACCCGTTGCCGCTGTCCCCCTGACAGCTCATGCGGATAGCGGCTGAGCGGGAAGCGATCGGCAGGCAGGCCCACCCGGTCCAACAGCTCACGGGCCCGTTTGCGGGCCAGGTCCGGCGGCAGGGCCTTGTGGATGAGGATGGTCTCCATCACCTGATCGCCAATGGTCTTGACCGGGTTGAGAGCGCTCATCGGTTCCTGAAAGACCATGCCGATGTCGCGCCCGCGCAGGCCGCACATCTGGGTCTCGGTGAGGGTCAAAAGATCCTGTCCCTCGAGGGTGATCTGGCCGGTCGCCACGGCGCTGTCCGGCAGCAACCCCATGACCGAAAAGGCGCTCATGGATTTGCCAGAGCCACTTTCGCCGGTCACCGCGACGATCTCCCCGGGGGCAACCTCCAGGTTGATATCCTTCAGGATCTCATGGCTGCCGATCCACAGGCACAGGTTGGAAATCTGCAACAGGCTCATTGGCGTGACACCCTTAGTTTTGGGTCCAGCCAATCGCGCAACCCGTCCCCCATCAGGTTGAGCCCCAGCACAGTGACCACAATGGCGGTGCCGGGAATGAGGGCCAGATGCGGCGCAAAGCTGACCATGGTCTGGGCATCGGCCAGCATCCGTCCCCAACTGGGGGTGGGCGGCTGAGCCCCCAACCCGACATAGGACAGCCCGGCTTCGGCAAGGATGCCCAGCGAGAACTGAATGGTGCCCTGCACGATCAGCAGATTGGCGACATTGGGCAGGATATGCTCAGCCGAGATCCGCGCCGCGCCCTTGCCTGCGACCCGTGCGGCCAGAATGAACTCGCGCTCCCACAGGGACAGCGCCGCACCACGGGTGATGCGGGCAAAAACGGGGATGTTGAAGATGCCGATGGCGATGATGGCGTTGATCGCCCCGGCGCCAAAAATGGCGGTGATCAGGATCGCAATCACCAGCGAGGGAAAGGCAAAGACCAGATCATTTGCGCGCATGATCAGCTCATCCAGCCAGCTGCCCTTTTTCGCCGCTGCTGTCAGCCCCAGCGGGATGCCCAGCCCCATGCCGATGCCAACCGCCACCAGCGCCACCGCAATCGAGGTGCGTGCCCCAACCATGATCATCGAGAAAATATCACGGCCAAAGTGATCGGTGCCCAGCCAATGAATGCTGTTGGGGCGCTGCAGCTTGGACGGGATGTCCATGGCTGTGTGGTCAAACGGCGTCCAGATGAAGGAGACCAGAGCGGCCAGAACCACCAGCGAAGACAGCAACGCGCCAAGGAGAAGGTTGCGGCTCATGTGCGGCTCCTTAGGCGGGGGTCGACCAGGGCATAGGCCAGATCAACCAGGAAGTTCACCGTGATCACGGCAAAAACCAGGATCATCACCACCGATTCCACCACAATCAGATCGCGCGATGAAATCGCCTGGAACACCAGCCGCCCCAGACCGGGCAGGAAAAACACCTGTTCAATGATGATGGCACCGGCCAGCAAAAAGGAAAACTGCAAGCCAATGATGGTGAGGACAGGGATCAGCGCATTGCGCAGCCCGTGTCGCCACAGGGCCTGACGGCGGCTCAGACCCTTGGCGCGGGCGGTGCGCATGAAATCCTCGCCCAGAATATCCAGCAGGGCAGAGCGCATGACCCGCGCCAAAATGGCCGCCTGCGGCAGGGCCAGGGCAATGGCGGGCAGGGTGAGCGAATGCATCGCGGTGTCAAATCCCTTGTCCCAGCCGGCAAATCCACCAGCCCCGAACCAGCGCAGGTTGATGGCAAAGATCAGCACCAGGATCATCGCAAACCAGAAATTCGGCACGGCGACCCCCAGCTGCGTGGCCCCCATCACCGCCATGTCGCCCGGTTTGCCACGCCGGGCGGCAGCATAGATGCCCGCAGGAAAGGCTATCAGCGTTGACAGCGCCAGCGCATAGAGCGCTAGCGGTAGCGAGACCCAGAGGCGGTCGGAAATCATCCCCGCAACCGGGGTGCGATAGGTGTAGGACATGCCAAAATCACCTGTCACCATGCCGCTGACCCAGCTTAGGTAGCGCGCCAGCTTGCTCTGATCGAGACCCAGCTCGGAGCGCAGGGCGGCGACGGTGTCGGGCTCGGCGTTGAGACCCAGCATAAACGACGCCGGATCTCCCGGTGCCACTTCGATGACAAAGAAGATGACCAGGGAGGCGACAACAAGACTGACTGCCAGCGACAGTCCACGTTTGAGGGCATAGCGTAGCATGGGGCCTCGGATCAGTCGCGGCTGCGCAGATAATCTGCGTCGCTTACATGTTCCAGCCAATCCGCGGCAGAGCCATCGACTTCTTCCTGAATGGCCAGATGCACCATACCTGTCCCGGGGGCGGCCCCGTGCCAGTGTTCAATGCCGGGTGGGATCCAGACGGTATCGCCTGCGCGCATCTGGCGCGGGGGCGCATCGCGCATCCCGACCAGCCCCATACCGCTAAGCACATGCAGGGTCTGTCCCAGTGGATGTGTGTGCCAGGCGGTGCGGGCAGAGGGGGTGAAACTCACCCGCAATGCGTTGACCCGCGCCGGTGCGGGGGCAGAGATGATCGGGTCCATCCAGACCTCGCCGGTGAACCATTGCGCCGGGGCTTTGCGACTGGGCCGCGTGCCTGCGGGGTAAAGATCGATCATCGGATATGTCCTGCAATTGCGATGTGCCGGGCCCGATTGCGGCCCGGCAAAAGGTTTGGTGGGTTATTCAGCCCAGCCGACGGCAGTCAGGTCGGTGGCCTGGGTCGGGGCATTGGCCCAGAGCCCCTGCAGCTCGGCTTTGGCGACGCTCAGCGAGGCAAGCTGAAACAGGTAGCCATTCACATAGTCGTTTGAGATGGTGTCCTGCGCCTGTTGCAGCATGGTCCTGCGCTGATCGGGATCGGTGGTGCCGTTGAGTTTGCTCATCAGGGCCTGGAAATCGGCATTGTCGTACTGGAAGTAGTATTCAGGCCGGGCATAGATGCCGATGTCCATGGGTTCGGTATGGCTGACAATGGTCAGGCCAAAATCCTTGCCGCGGAACACGGTTTCCAGCCATTGGGCCCATTCGACATTGATGATTTCAGCTTTGATGCCGACCTGGGCCAGCTGTGCTGCGATGATCTCGCCGCCGCGCCGCGCATAAGAAGGGGGCGGCAGGTGCAGCGTGGTCTCGAACCCATCCGGCAGGCCCGCCTCGGCCAGCAGCGCCTTGGCGCGTTCGGGATCATAGGCGGATCCGCCGGTCAGATCCTTGTAGGCGGGGTTGTGCGGCGCAAAATGGGTGCCGATCGGGGTGCCATAGCCAAACATGGCCCCATCGATGATGGCCTGGCGATCAATGGCATGGGCCAGGGCCTCGCGCACGCGCACGTCATCAAAAGGCGCCTGTTTGTTGTTGGTCGACAGAATGGTTTCGCCCTCGGTAGAGCCGACCAGCACCTGAAAGCGCGGATCCGCGTCAAACTGCGGCAGGTTCTCCGGAGCCGGAAAGCCGGAAAAGGCATCGACATCTTCTGCCATCACCGCCGCAAAGGCGGCAGTGGGGTCGGAGATGAACTTGAAAGTGGCGGCATTCAGCAGCGCCGGGGTGCCCCAGTAATCGGCATTCTTGGTCAGCTCGATACGGTCGCCCTGCACCCAGTTGGCAAAGGTAAAGGCACCGGTGCCCACGGGATTGGTCTTGATGTCATCGATGCTTTCGGGGGCGACGATCACCGCATCGCCCCAAGCGAGGTTGAACAGCAGATTGCCATTGGGCTGGCTGAGGGTGACTTTGACTGTCGCCGCATCCACCACATCGACGCTGGCGATATCGCCAAACAGCGCCTTTTGCGCATTGGTGCTATCCTCGGCGCGGGCGCGGTCCAGCGAGAATTTCACATCATCGGCGTCCATGGCGGTGCCATCATGAAAGCTGACGCCCTGGTTCAGATGGAAGGTATAGCTCAGCCCATCGCTGGAGATGTCCCAGCTTTTTGCCAGGCCAGGCAACACGGAGCCATCGCCCATAAATCGGGTGAGACCCTCAAAGACATTGGAGTAAAGCACCTGGTCAATCGCGCCGGCTGCCGCGCTGGTCGGGTCCAGATGTGGTGGCTCCAGCTGCAATCCGATGGTGACGGAATCCTTGGCCAGGGCTGCACCTGCCATCAGAGCCAGTGTCGAGCTTGCTGCAAAAACGATTGATCTGAATGTCATATCTTCAACTCCCTATCTGCTTGGATCCCCTTTCGAATGGGGCCTTGACCCAAGGTTTCCCTGTTTCCGCTTCGTAATCAAGGGTGGCGGGACATTTCGCCCACTGGAAGCACGCGGCGTTAATTGATAGGCGTGCGCAACCCGACCGAAACCAGGGAAAACCCAGGGAAAATCATGAGCGCGAACACATCAACCCCCGCCATCACCGCAGGGGATATCCTTGCACAAAAGGGCAAGACACCGATTGTCAGCCTGACGGCCTATACCACGCCCATGGCGCAGATGATGGATGCGCATTGCGACTTTGTGCTGGTCGGCGACAGCGTTGGCATGGTGCTGCATGGGTTGCCTTCGACGCTGGGCGTGACCATGGAGATGATGATCCTGCACGGGGCAGCGGTGGCGCGCGGGCTGTCGCGTGCGATGCTGGTGATCGATATGCCCTTTGGCTCCTATGAAGAGGGCCCACAGCAGGCCTTTGGCAACGCGGCGCGATTGATGCGCGAAACCGGCTGCGCTGCGGTCAAACTGGAGGGCGGCGTCGAGATGGCCGAAACCATCCGCTTTCTGGTCGATCGCGGCATTCCGGTGATGGCCCATGTGGGGCTGACGCCGCAGTCGATCAACACCCTGGGCGGCTACAAGGTGCAGGGGCGGGATGCCACTGGTGCTGCGGTGCTGGAGGGCGCGCGTGCGGTGGCTGATGCCGGGGCCTTTGCCGTGGTGTTGGAAAAGGTGCCGCAGAAGCTGGCGGATGAGATCACCGCCGCCGTCCCCATTCCCACCATCGGCATCGGCGCTTCTGCGGGATGTGATGGCCAGGTTCTGGTGGTCGATGACATGCTGGGCCTGTTCACCGCCTTCAAACCAAAATTTGTCAAACGCTATGGCAATCTCGGCGTTGAGGCCGAAGCGGCAATTGCCGACTACGCTGCCGAAGTGCGCGCGCGCAGCTTTCCAGCTCCCGAACACGTCTTTGCTGACCAGCCCGCCCCTGACCAGACAGCCTCCAAAGGGTGAGATCTTCCATGACTGCTCCTATTCTTCGCCGCCTCGCTGACCTGCGGGCCAAACACAGTGACTGGATCCGCGCCGGTGAGCGCATCGGCGTGGTGCCCACCATGGGCGCGCTGCACGCGGGCCATCTGTCGCTGGTCGAGGCCGCCAAGGCCACCTGCGACCGGGTCATCGTGACCATCTTTGTGAACCCCAAGCAGTTCAACAACCCGGAAGATCTGGCCAACTACCCCCGCACCGAGCATGAGGATGCGGAAAAACTGGCCCCCTATGGGGTGGATGTCATCTATGTGCCTGATCCAGAAGAAATCTATCCTGCGGGCTTTGCCACCGGCGTCACGGTTGGAGGCGTTACCGATGTGATGGAGGGGGCCTGCCGTCCAGGCCATTTTGACGGGGTGGCCACGGTGGTGGCAAAACTGTTTCTGCAGACTGGGGCGCATCGGGCGTTTTTTGGCGAAAAGGACTATCAGCAATTGATGGTGGTGCGCCGCATGGCCCGCGATCTGGATATTCCAATCGAGGTCATTGGCTGCCCAACGGTGCGCGAAGCCTCCGGGCTGGCGATGTCCTCGCGGAATTTGCGACTGTCCCCACAGGGGGTGGAAAAGGCCGGCAGGCTGCACCCGGTGTTGATGCGTCTTGCGGGTGAATTGGCAACTGGCAAGCCGTTTTCGCCCTTGGCTGAGGCTGCCAAAGCGGAGGTTGCAGCGGCCGGCTTTGACGAGGTCGAATATCTGTCGCTGTGCAGCGCCGAAGATCTGCGCCCTCTGGACCGTTCAGATGGCCCGGCGCGGATCTTTGTTGCGGCCTGGCTCGAAGGGGTGCGGTTGATCGATAACGTCGCGGCCATGTAACTAATTCGTTAGTAAGGACTGGTAGCGCTCGCAGTTTTGGTGTCTAAACTTGCGCCCTGAGGAGACCACGCAGGGGCGAGACATGAAATATATTCTGGCAATCGATCAGGGCACCACGTCGACACGGGCAATTTTGTTTGATGACAAGATGCAGGCCCTTGGTACGGCGCAGCAGGAATTTGCCCAGCATTTCCCGCAGGCCGGTTGGGTGGAGCATGATCCCGAAGACATTTGGCAGAGTGTGGTTGCTACCTGCCGTCAGGTGATTGCCGAGCAGGGGATTGCCGCATCCGAGATCGCCGGGATCGGCATCACCAATCAACGCGAAACCACCGTTGTCTGGGACCGCGCCACTGGCAAGGCGCTGCACAATGCCATCGTCTGGCAGGACCGTCGCACCGCAGAGTTCTGCGAGCAGCTGCGCGCAGGCGGCCATGAGCCACAGATCAGCCACAAGACCGGGTTGCTGCTGGATCCCTATTTTTCGGGCACCAAGGCGGCTTGGATCCTGGATCAGGTACCTGGTGCGCGGGCGCGTGCGACGGCAGGAGAGCTGCTCTTTGGCACCATCGACAGCTTTCTGATCTGGCGCCTGACAGGCGGGGCCTCCCATGTGAGTGATGCCACCAATGCCTCGCGCACCATGCTTTATGATATCAGGGCAGGCGAGTGGAGCGCCGAGATCTGTGCGCTGTTGGATGTGCCCATGGCGATGCTGCCAGAGGTGCGCGACTGTGCAGCAGAGTTTGGCGTTACCGATCCGGATATCCTAGGCGCGGCGCTGCCGATCCTGGGTGTGGCAGGGGATCAGCAGGCGGCCACCATCGGCCAGGCCTGTTTTGCGCCGGGGATGATGAAATCCACCTATGGCACCGGTTGCTTTGCTCTGCTGAACACCGGCGCGGTGCCGGTGACCTCGCAGAATCGCATGTTGACTACCGTGGCCTATCAGCTCAATGGCCAGGCCACCTATGCGCTGGAGGGCTCGATCTTTATTGCCGGGGCGGCGGTGCAATGGCTGCGTGACGGACTGGGCATTATCGAGAAAGCCTCGCAAAGTGGGGAGCTGGCGGTGAAGTCCGACCCCGGACAGGATGTGCTTTTGGTGCCGGCCTTTACCGGGTTGGGCGCGCCCTATTGGCAGCCGGAATGCCGTGGCGCGGTCTTTGGTCTGACCCGCAATTCCGGCCCGGCGGAATTTGCCCGCGCCGCGCTGCAAAGCGTGGCCTATCAGACCCGTGATCTATGGGAGGCCATGCGCGCAGATTGGCAGGCTGCCGGACAAGGGGATGCGCAGGCGGTGACGCTGCGGGTGGATGGCGGTATGAGCGCCAGCGATTGGACGATGCAAAGCCTGTCGGATCTTTTGGGGGCGGCCGTGGACCGGCCCAAGATGCAGGAGACCACCGCATTGGGAGCCGCCTGGCTGGCAGGTATGCAGGCGGGGATCTATCCGGATCAGGCAGATTTCGCCAAGACCTGGGCACTGGATCGCCAGTTCACCCCGGATCTGGATCCGGTGTTGCGCGATGAGGCCTATTCCCGGTGGCAGCGGGCCGTACAGGCGGTGATTGGCGTCTGAACCGGAGGCCGCAGCTTGGCCTGGTGTTGCAGCAAAGCAGGAGCTCCCGCGCCCGCAGGTGTATCAGCTGGCGCTGATGCCCCTTGGTGGGCTTGGGCCGGGCGCCGCGCTGACGCGCGGCGAAGAACGACCTGCTGAGAGGCGTTTCAAGGGCAGGTCTGCCCTGAAGCGCCCGCTGAATTCTGCAATGCAGCTCCGAGTCGCCTCAAGGGTGAACCGTGCCCAAAGGGCACGGCCGCCAAGCGGCGGCCCTTGACCCGAATCGGAGCCAAGGGGCTGTCAAATGAGCTTGGCTCCTTTGGCGAGAAGGGGCGGGCTGGCGTTCAATTCGGCAATGGAAAAGCCTGAGATTGATTTGTACTTCTGCGCATGGGCTTCGAGCTCAGATCTGGCCAGGACGTCTTCGACCTGTTGGAAGCCGCCGCCGCAGAGGTCTTCGATCCGTTGCAGCACCGCATCCGGGCCAAGCCCCGCACGATTGGCCTGGCAAATGCGGGTAGCAGCGGGCCGCATCTTGTCTTCATAGGCGCGCAACGCGGCGGGTGTGAGGCCCTGCTTCAACAGACTGGCCCCAAGCACCCGCGCATCGAGGATGGCCTGGCTGGCCCCATTGGAGCCGACCGGATAGGTCGGATGCGCCGCGTCCCCCATCAGGGTCACGGCCCCATGGCTCCAGCGCGGCAGCGGGTCGCGATCCACCATCGGGTATTCATAGACCACTTCGGCGCTGCGGATCAGGGCCGGGATATCGATCCAGTCAAAGCGCCAGGGTTCAAAATCTGCGATGAAATCTTGGATGTCGGCGGCGCGGTTCCAGTCTTCCTTGGTCCAGGGGCTGGAGGGATCAAAGCTTTTTTCGGCGATCCAGTTGATGGTGGCCAGGCCGCTGGCATCGGGGGCGGAGATCGGATAGGCCACCAGCCGTAGCTGATCGTGGCCAATCATCACCATGGCCGCGGCTCCCTTGAAGAGTTTGGCCCGCGCGGTGGCGCGCCACAAGATGCGACCATTCCAGATTGGGGCCCCCTCTGTCGGGTACATTTGCTGGCGCAGGGCGGAGTGAATCCCATCCGCTGCAACGATCAACTGCCCGGCGACATCTCTTCCATCGGCCAGTTGGAGACTGGCACCTGTTTCGTCTTGTTCAAAGCCGATTGCCCGCGCCCCGGTGGTGATGCAGCCCGGACCGGCGCGGTCAATCAAGGCATGGTAGAGCATCATCTGCAATTTTCCCCGGTGGACGGAATATTGCGGCCAGGCGTAGCCGGCTTTCATGCCACGGGGTTCTTCCCAGATGGTCTTGCCAAGTTTGGAATAGAACCCCAGTTGCTGGGTGCGCAGGCCGATTTTTTCCAGCTCTGCTTCCAGCCCAAGCTCAAAGAGCTCACGCACCGCATTGGGTTGCAGGTTGATGCCCACGCCCAAGGGGCGCAGCTGTGAAGTGGATTCATAGATGTGGAAGGGCACGCCGATCTGATGAAGGGTCAGGCCAAGGCTCAACCCGGCGATGCCGCCGCCAGCAATGAGGATCGACATGATAAGTATACCTCCTATTGTCTAAAACACACCCAACCACAAAGCCCGGGCTTGGGGCAAGCAAAAAGAGCGCCCGGGACATATTGGCCTGACTTAGGGTCTCAGGTTTTGGAGGCGATGATTAGATCGGGGCCAAAGATCACATCGGCATATTTATGCAGATAGATTTTCAGCCAGGGGGTAAAGCGCTCGGGGTGGCGTTTCACTTCGGCCAGAAGATCATGATAATCCATCCAGCGGGTTTCCATCACTTCCTGTGGGTTTTCCACGGGAACAAGTGGGCGATGGGCATGGGCGAGGAAGACATCCACGACCTCGTGTTCGATCATGCCGTGACCCACATCGGCGCGATATTCCAGCTGGTGGCGGAATTCCGGATAGAGCCCCAAAATGCCCAGCTCTTCCTCGAGCCGACGCACCGCACAGGTTGAGGAATCCTCTTCCCAGATTGGGTGGGTGCAGCAGGTATTGGCCCAAAGTCCAGGGGTGTGATATTTGCCCAAGGCCCTGCGTTGCATCAGGATTTTCACGCCTTTGACGACAAAGACCGAGACAGCCTTGTGTTTCAGCCCCTGCTCATGCGCCTGAAGCTTCTCCACCGGTGTCAATTCGCCGTTCACCCAGGCCGGGATCATATGGGGCATTCCGGGTCCATGATCATTCTGCTACCTGCGACAGCCAGCACTGGCTAGCGCGGGCGGCCCTGCAACGCAACGATGCGAAAGGCCGCGCCTTGTGGGTCACGGCCTTCGCTGTCTAAGTGTGCGGTAAATGCAGCGTTAACGCCAGCGGCGGAAGCGGAAAAGCGACAGAAGGTCGCTGGTTACTCAGAGGCAGCCTCTTCAGTGGTCTCAGTGGCCTCGACCGCTTCTTCGCTTACGTCTTCTTCAGTGGCCTCTTCGACAACCGGGCCATGTTGGGCCAGGAAGGCAAAGATATCTTCGGCACCTTTCTTCAGTTTGAAGGACATTTTCGACTTGGCCTTGCTGTCATCCAGATGCGCCCGCAAAAAGCCGCGTGGATCAGCTGTAAATGCGGCAAAGTTTTCGGCATCCCAGACCAGGCCACCGGCGCCGGCTGCGACCAGATCATCGCCATATTTAAAGCCTTCGTAGGTGCCGGCGGTGCGCCCGACCACGCCCCAGAGATTCGGCCCGGTTTTGCCGCCCTTGATGATATTTTCGCCAGTGTCAGAGGTGACGGCATGGCAGGACTTGCACCTGTTGAAGCTCTTTTGCCCCTTGACCGGGTCGCCTTCGGCAAAAGCGGGGGCGGCCAGAAGGCCCAAAACTGCTGCGGTCAGAACGGATTTCATATGCTTGCTCCAATGATGTGAGGTGGCTGCGGCGAATACGCGCCTGATGTGTTAGATAGTCAACCGCTGATTCTATCGAATGCGGCAATTTGTACAATCTAGGCATGGGCCTGGGATGAGCCTGCCTGCCAGCAAGGCAGCAGGTCATTTTCTTGTGAGGTCGCGCTATAGACGGCCCGTGCGATGGCACGACTGAGGCACAGCGCAGCGGCATGGCCAATCTGGCCGAGCTCGAGATCAGGTTTGGTTAGCGGGCGGGCACCGGTGCTGGCGGCAAAGACCAGATCGCCATCGCCGGGTGCATGGGCCGGAACCGTGGCGCGACCAATTCCGTCATGGGCGGCGGTGGCCACGCGTTGGCATTCTGCCTTGGTCAGGGCGGCATCGGTGGCGACAATGGCAATGGTGGTATTACCGCGCTCATTGGGCAGGTCTTCTGACGCGGACAGATCACGCATCGCCTGCATCTTGCGACTGTCGAGCCTGCGGCCCAGGCCCGTGGCACTGTCGGGGCCCAAACCACCAAATTCACCATTGACCTCGAAGGGGGCAGCCCAGAAATGGCGCTCTCCCGGGGTGGTGACGCTGCCCATTGGGTTGGCGGCAACCAGGGCGCCAACGGTGGTGCCATTGTCCAGCACAAAGGAGGCAGACCCCAATCCGCCTTTTAGCATGGCTGTCAATGCACCGGTGCCCGCCCCATGGCTGCCGAGGGCAAAATCATCGCTCACCGCCTCAAAGGCGGCGCGTCCCAGAGCGCGGTAAGGGTTATCCTGCCAGTCCTTGTCGCCACCGTTCAACAGGTCAAACAGGATGGCCCCCGGCACCAGCGGAATAAGCGCAGGGCCGAGCGCAAAGCCGCGCCCCTGGGCACGCAGCCCGTCCACCACGCCGGAACAGGCATCCAGCCCAAAGGCGGAGCCACCCGAAAGCACAAGCGCGTCGATTTTGGCCACGGATTTATCCGGGGCCAACAGGTCGGTCTCGCGGGTGCCGGGGGCACCGCCCATGACATGCACCGAGGCAGTCAGCGGTGCGGCACTGGTCAAAACCGTGGTGCCGGATTTCAACACCGCATCCTGCGCATTGCCGACCAGCAACCCGGGGACATCGGTGATGAGGTTCTTGGGGCCTGGAATCATCCAGTGATCTCCTGTTCCAAAGCCGCAGAGAGGGCAGAATTGCCTCTCCCGTTTTAGGCCCGGTTCCAATTGGGTCTTTGATCCGGCGCAAAGTCTGCGGGAATTTGCGCTGCCGCGAGAGCGGGCAAAGTGTCAGGTCTAGATGCGATTCTTCGGCGCTGCAGTGGCAGGGTCACCGGAATTGGGCTCTCCTTTGGGTTCGATCAACAGAACCCTGCATTCCGCATCGGCGCGCGGGCGATGGGTGACCCCCTTGGGCACCACAAACAGCTCCCCGGCCTTCACCAGATGCGAGGGTTCGCCTGCGATGTCCATTACCATTTCACCCTCGAGAACGAGAAAGAAATCATCGGTGTTTTCATGCAGATGAAACGGGTACTCGCCCTGAAATTTGACCACCATGATCTCGTTGTCATTGTAGTCGGCGACGACCTTGGGATCCCAATGACTGTCAAACAGCGCCAGTTTTTCCGCCAGATTGATGGTCTTCATATGCAGCGACCTCCGTCCACTTCCATGGCCACGCCCGTCACCATGCTGGCCTCATCGGAGCAAAGATAGCAGGCCGCGTTGCCCATGTCCTGTGGGGTGGAAAAGCGGCCTATCGGGATCGTGGACAGGAATTTGGCGCGCACCTCAGGAGTGTCTTCGCCCATGAAGGATTTCAGCAGCGGGGTTTCGCCAGCCACAGGGTTGATGGCATTGACGCGGATGCCCTTGGGGGCCAGCTCCACCGCCATGGTTTTGGTGGCGGTGATCATCCAGCCCTTGGAGGCGTTGTACCAGTTCAGATTGGCCCGCGGCGACACCCCAGCGGTGGAAGCCACATTCAAAATGGCCCCGGTGCCGCGCTCTTTCATGTGCGGAACCAAAGCGCGCGCAGTCAGGTAAACCGACTTCATGTTGACGTTGAAGACGCGGTCGAAATCATCCTCGCTGACCTCGTCCAGCGGGGTTGGCAGATGGGTGATGCCGGCGTTGTTGATGAGGATGTCCACCTGGCCAAATGCGGCGAGTGCGGCCTCGGCCATGGCGTTGACGGAGCCCGCATCCGAGACATCCACGGTCTGGGCCAGGGCGGCATCCCCCTTGGCCTTGGCGAGATCCGCCGCGGCGGCACCATTGATATCGGCGATCATCACCCGCGCGCCCTCTGCCAGAAATTTCTCAACGATGCCAAGGCCAAACCCGGAGGCGCCTCCGGTCACAATGGCGCATTTTCCCGCAAGCCGCATATTCATGTCTCCCAATTGACTTGGGGGCAGCATGACCTCGCGCGGGCGCGGGTGCAATCTTTGGGCTCAGTCGCGGGTGATTTTACCCCGCGTCGCCTTGACCTCGCCGCGCTGTTTTTTGGCCTCCAGGCGGCGCTTGACCGAACCGCGGGTGGGTTTGGTCGCTATACGACGTTTTGGCGCCACCAGGGCTTTGCGGATCAGCTCTGCCAGACGGTCGCGTACCAGCTCCCGGTTGCGCTGCTGCGAGCGGGTTTCATCACATTGCAGGATCAGCGCGCCCTCTTTGGTCCAGCGCCGCCCGGCCAGACGTTTGAGGCGGGATTTGACCGCTGGGGTCAGCGCAGGAGAGCGGGCGGCCTCAAACCGCAGCTCGACTGCGGTGGCCACCTTGTTCACATTCTGCCCGCCGGGGCCCGAGGCGCGCATAAAGCTCTCGGTCAGTTCCCAGTCCTGCAGCGCGATATCATTGTTGATATGCAGCATGGGGCAGGATCTAGCGCGTGCTGGGCCATTGGAAAAGGCCGCGCTCGGGGAGAGGCGGCCTTTTGTCGGGAGTGTTGTATTGTTTTTCGGGTGTTAGGCCGCAGTCGTCCGTTTGGCTTGTGCGGTCAGGCGGGCAACAATCAGGCGGAAGGGCACCAGGGCCAGCAGCGACAGCGTGAGTTTGACCAGCCAGTCCGCCGTGGCCAAGGAGACCCAGAGCGGTGCCAGCGGGCCTGCGCCCAGCAAGGGCAGCACTTCGCCGGCCCAGGAGACGTCATTGCCGGGCTCGAGCCAGGTCAGCGCGCCGGAAAAGGCAATGGTGAAGAAGATCGCGGTATCCACCGAAGAACCAACCAGAGTAGAGGCCAGCGGCGCGCGCCACCATTTGCCGTTCCGCAGGGCGGAAAAGATCGAAACATCCAGCATTTGCGCGGTCAGGAAGGCCAGACCAGAGCCAAGCGCGATGCGCAGGGTCACCAGCGGGCCAAATTCGCCCATGATCTGCGTGCCGATCAGCGAGCAGATGACGCCGACAACAAAGCCGGCAAAAACCACTCGACGGGCAGGCGCCGCGCCATAGACGCGGTTCATCACATCGGTGACCAGAAAGGCAATCGGATAGGTAAAGGCACCCCAGGTCAGCCATTGGCCAAAGAGGAATTGCACCAGGATATTGGAGGCCACCACAACGGCAGCCATGGCAAGAATGCCAGGAAGGTAAGAGCGGGTCATGTTCAGTTCCGTTTTTTATACAAGGTCGCGGCGACTTGTTTCACGCAGGGGCGCAGAAAACGGCGCTTTCTACCCGCAACAGACTAGGCCCGACAAGGGGGCGTTTGGAAGAGAGAGTTTAACCCCCGGTTTGAAAATCGCTTGGCAGGGGCGCGCCCGATATTGAGGGGCCTGGACAGAAGGAGAGGGGGAGCTCCCGCCCGTCTCGGAGCAATCAAAGATTGATCCTCCCCCGTTGGGCCGGGCAGCGCGCCAAGGTGCGCTGCAAGTGCGCGAAATTGCAAGTAAAAAATCCCTATATGGTTGTACTTGGCGCAGTTGGCGATAGTGTGTAGTTACCAGTTTGAGACATGGTCCAAGAGACTGAATTGCGAGGCAACTGATATCATGATCTCGATTTCCCGGTCCTGCATCATCCTGTTCTGGATGTTCACCCGCTTCGGTAAACAAGATTGATGGCAATTGGCGTTCAACATTTGCGCAGGTCGAAAGCGGCTATTTCTTTCTGGCTGGTGAGTTTCGCCACATTTTCTTATGGCCTGAATGTTTATATGTGGCTCATAGTGGGCGCGCATTACCACCTGATGGCGACCAAGGGAGATCTGTTTCTCCCGCTGCGCTATGGTGCACTGGTTTTGCCCTGCGCCTTGGCAATCATTTTCCTGTGCCTTTGGTCTTGGCGGGGCCCGTTGTCGCCTCGCTTATATCTGTCTGGAATAGTCATTCTGGGGCTTGCAGCCTTGCTTCCGTCTTTGCCAAGAGTGGATAGCGGCTACCGGCAGGTCTATTGGCTGGGCGAGACCAGATATGAAATTCCGTGGCAATATTCTCCCTACAACGGGAGCAAGGAACGCGGAGGCAAGTATTTCCTGGTGAAGGTCTCTGCGCCAGAATTGGCCCCTCGCTATGAAACACGAGAGAAAACAATCATCATCGGCAAGGCCGTTGATTCTAATTCTTACAAGGGTGGCCAATCGTCAGAGGATCCATGTCGCGGGTCTTTCCATTTAATGGAATGCAAGTGGCAAGTCGGCGATAGAGTCTATTCGGCCTCTGGGGATGCAGGTCTGTTTCCCAGCGACATTCCCGCATTCATGGCTTCGGTTGCTGATCTACTGGACGGTTTTGAAGTGTCTGCCCGCTAGAGCAACAGAGCCGATACTGGTGGTTTTTGTTGCTTGCGTTGGAAATGCCATTTCCTCACTCCGGCAAGGTATACTCCACCAGCTCCGTGCGCTGCAGGGACATGAAATTGTCGTCCGAGACCATGGTGGCGCGCAGATCTCCCTTTGGGTCGCGCCAGATCGATAGGCCTTCGAGGTTGTCATGCTTGCCGGTGCCGCTGCGCAGCAGGGTGACCTCATTGGTCAATCCCTGGTCCGTCACATCCCAGCGGCGCAGGCGCGAGCGAAAGCCGATGAGGACAAAGTCGCGCTCGAGCAGGTAGAACCGTCCATCGGGGCCAAAATCCGCGCCGACGGGCAGAAAACCACCGCGTCGGGGCAGCGAGAAAGGTTGGCTCCAGGCCAGGCCGTTCCAACGCCAGACCGGGATGTTGCCGGTGCTGTCGGGGGCGTTTTCGGGCAGCGTATAGAGATGCCCCTTGGCATCGATGGCCAGGGCCTCCAGAGATTTGTTCAGCGGCAGGTGGCGAAAACTTTGCGCGCGGGGCAACACCCGCGCCCGGGCTGAGGCGCTGCGGTGATGCGCGACACGGGCAACCCCTTCGAAAGAGATATAGAGCGAGCCATCCGGGGCCATCGCCAGACCTTCGCTGTCCATGATGCGGCCAAACAGGCGCTTGCCCTTGGAGGAGCGCAGGTGTTTGGCGCTGCCGATCTCGATGCCGCTGATCTTGCCGCCCTGACGCTGGATCCGCGCCCGCACCAGCGTCGAGCGGTCGCTGAGGACGGTCATGCTGCTGCCATCCGGGGAGAGCTCAATACCGGAAAAACCGCCAAACCATTTGGGCGTGGCGCGCCAGACATAGGTGCCGACATGCTCTGCCCGGGACTGCGGGTTTGGTGCCCGGTTGGCGGCAAACCCAGCCGCGGCGACCAATCCCAGAGACAGGGTTAGACCAAAGGCCAGACCCCTAGGGGAAAAGCTCCGCAGGCGTTGGATCAATCTGATTGCAGGACGGCTGCGCATTGCTTGGGGAGATCCGCTAGAGTGTAGTCCCGTCTGGGTCTAGGGGCTGGGGCATTGGGGTCAACCGGTTTTGGTGGCGGTGGGTTCAGAATGTCATCAACCCATTTCTGCGCATCTGCACAGCCGTCGCCTCGCGGTGGTGCGGCTTGATCGGTGCAGCCCCGCGCACCGCGCGGACAGGCCAGGCGGACGTGGAAATGATAATGATGTCCAAACCAGGGGCGGATCTTGCGCAGCCAGCGGCGGTCGCCGGTCTCATCCTTGCACATCTGCACCTTGGCACCGGGAAAGACAAAGATTCGCGCTACCCGCTTGTCTTGGGCTGCAGCCTTGAGGATCTCATGATGGGCCTGGGTCCAGGCGCTGTTGACAAAGGCGCCATTGGCGCGGCGCATGGAAATCGAGGAGAGCTTTTCGCGTTGAGACCGGTTGTAATTCAGCTTGTCCGCCGGGCGCATCCAGATATCGATATCCAGCCCAACCTGATGGCTGCGGTGCCCCGACAGCATCGGCCCGCCGCGTGGCTGGCTGATGTCACCAATGTAAAGCCCGTTCCAGCCGGGTTGCCGGGCGGCAAAGGCGCTGAGTTTTTCGATAAAGCTGACGGTGTCGGGGTGGCCCCAGTTGCGGTTGCGGCTGAGGCGCATGGCCTGCCAGGTGGGGCCGGTCTCAGGCAGTTGCACGGCCCCGGCAACGCAGCCCTTTGCATAAGACCCATGGGGGGCTGCCGCCTGCTGTGATCCGGTGTCCTTGGCCCCAAACAGCTGTTTGGCCGGGGTGGCGGCGCTGACGATCACGCCAGACCCCAGTGCCATGCCCGTGGCCAGTCCAAACAGGACAAACATACGCGTTACAAATACTCTCAACCCTGATCTCCCTCTGCTTTGACCCAACGCAACAGCAGCAACCCCAGCAGGAACAGAAAGATCACCGGGGTGATGCCCAATCGTGCGCTACCTGTCCAAAGTGTTGCAAGCCCAATCAGCATTGGGGCGAGAAAGGCGGTGGCGCGGCCGGACAGCCCATAAAGCCCAAAGCTCTCGGTGGCCTTCTGGGGATCAGTATGGCGCACCATCAGGCTGCGGCTGGCGGCCTGCAAGATTCCGCCGAAACCGCCAATCAACATGCCGCAGCCAAAGAAAATCGCATCCGGTAGGCTGGAGCCTTGGGTCAAGGGCAGGCCAAATAGCGACTCGCGCGACATGTTCACCACGGTGATGCAGACCAGGGTCAGCACCAGGATTGCAGCGATGATTACCGGCTTGGGGCCGAAACGTTTATCCGCGATGCCGCCAACCCAGCTGAAGGCCGCGGCGGCTATGGCAGAGATGATGCCAAAGATGCCAATCAGGGTGATTTCCCAGCCCAATACCAGCGCGGCATAGACCCCCCCAAAGCTATAAAGCCCGTTGAGCGCATCGCGATAGAGCATGGAGGATCCAAGATAGCTGGCCAGGCTTTTGCGCAGCCGCAGGGCCTTGACCGATGTCACCACCAGTTCCACGGCGGCCCCGAATGTACTGCGCTGGCCGGTACGGGCGTCGTCCTTGACCCAAAGAAAATAGGGCACCATGAAAATGGCAAACCACAGGGCCGTGAAGGGTCCCACCGCACGGGTGCCTTCGCGCGTTTCAGCATCCAGCCCCATGATGGGTGCAATGCCCGCCAGGGTCTTGCCCGAGCCCTGTTCCACAAAGAGCAGCAGCATGATGAACAGCGCCAATACGCCACCCAGATACCCAAAGGCAAAGCCGGACCCGGAAATGGCACCCACGTCATCCTTGTCTCCGAGGCCGGGCAATTGGGAATTGGCAAAGATCAGGGCGAATTCAGCGCCGATGAAGCCAAATCCAAAGGTAACCAGCATCCACCAGAGATTGCCTCCGGCAGCGTCTGAATACCAGATCCCCCAGGCACCGAGCACATACATCAATGAAAAGCCGATCAGCCAGGGCCGTTTGCGTCCGGAAATATCGGCCATTGCCCCCATGAAGGGCGCACCAAAGCCGATCAGCAACCCGATGATGGTCATGCCCATCGACCACATGGTCTGCGCCTGGGCCTTGGCGGCCTCGGGCTCCAGTCCTTGATCAAGAAAGGCCTGCGAAGCCACGGCGGCAAAGAAAGGGCCAAAGACGAATGTCACCAGCAGGGTGTGATAGGGCTGGCTGGCCCAGTCAAAGAACCACCAGCCCCAGATCCGCTTGCGCGTTGAAATTTCGCTCATTTTACCCCTGCCCGTTTGCTTTTGACTGTGCGTGTCATTGCCTTGGGGCGATAAGACAGGGCAGGAGCGTCTGAGGCAAGCCCCTCTTGCATGGGGTCGCGCAGGTGCGGGCGCAGCTGGGGCGCGTCAGTCCTGCATCGGTGGCCAGGGGCGCAGGGCATCAGCGGCGCGCCAGGCATCGATCCAATCGGGCATCTGCGGCGTTTTGCTGTCCTCCAGCCCGATGCGCTTTAGCACTCGGGCGGGGGAGACGATGCCCTTGTCATCCGTCAGCGCCGTGCGCAGCATCACATGGCTGGCGCAGGTGCCGTCTTGCTTCCACATCGACTGCTCCAGATAGATGAACTTGTCATCCCAGGCGACGGCGCGGCTGCGCATCTCAAAGCGTTCAAAGCCACGGATGCGCTGGCGAAACCGCACCGAAGAGCCCGCTACCGTCATGCCCCAGCGGTTCTGACGCAGGGCCCCAATCAGCCCGACCCGCTGCGCCAGCATGGTGCGGCCCAGATCATAGAGCGTCATGGCGCGGCCATTGTTCAGCTCCATCCAGAAATCCAGATCCCAGGGCCAGCAGATATGGGTGGAGATATGGGTCTGGGTCAGGCCCAGCGGGGCCATGCGGCGCGCCTTCATCAGGTCTTTGATCAGGCGGACAATCGGGAACATTTTGGTACTCTCCTGTGGAATTGTGCCCCTCTTGCCACCGATTAACCAATGGTCAACCGCAACCTCGGGGAAGCCTTGCACAAATCGGGTCGGCTGCTTACCTGTAGGGTCGTTATTCCAAAGAGGTAAGTGATGCTCTCGCTGTTTCAAATCCTGCTGTTGATCCTGGACATCGTCTGGTTCTTCATCATCGCTCATGTGATCATGAGCTGGTTGATCAATTTCCAGGTCCTGAACCTGCACCAGCAGCTGGTGGGGCAGATCTGGTACCTGCTCCAGCGCATTCTTGAGCCGCTATATGGGCCGGTGCGCCGGATTATGCCCAATATGCAGGGCATCGATCTGACTCCGCTGGTGGTGCTGATCGCGGTTTATGCGCTGCGCATTATTATTCAGAACAACATGATGGCCTTCGTCTAAAAGGCATCTGGTGTCGGACCTGCAGAGTTCGACCACAACGCCGGGTAAAAGTGAGGGGGCAAAGCGTAAAGCTTTGCCCCTTGCTCTTGCCGCCCGAATCGACCTGTGGGATTGTGACTGTCAAATCAGAGCAGCAGCACCCAACGAGGTTCCACTTCATGACAGCCGCGCCAGCGATCCCCGAGACGGAGCCCCCAGCGCGCCCTGTCACCCCGCTTTTGCGCGATATCTTTGGGTTTGATGCCTTCCGCCCCGGTCAGGAAGAGATCGTTGATGCGGTGACCTGTGGCGAGAACGTGCTGGCGATCATGCCTACGGGTGGCGGCAAATCGCTCTGCTTTCAACTCCCGGCCTTGCTGCGCGAAGGCATCACCGTGGTGATCTCGCCATTGATTGCGCTGATGCGCGATCAGGTGCGCGCGCTTCAGGCCGTTGGCGTCAATGCCGGGGCGCTGACTTCTGGCAATACCGAGGAAGAGACCGAAGCGGTCTGGCAATCCATTGAAGCAGGTGAGCTGAAGCTGTTGTATATGGCACCGGAGCGCCTGGCCTCGGGCTCCACGCTCAGCATGTTGCACCGGGTCAACGTCAGCCTGATTGCGGTGGATGAGGCCCATTGCGTCAGCCAATGGGGCCATGATTTCCGCCCTGATTATCTGCGCATCGGTGAGCTGCGTCAGGCGCTGGACGTGCCGCTGGCGGCCTTTACCGCCACCGCTGATTCTGAGACTCGCGAAGAGATCGTGCGCAAGCTGTTTGATGGCCACGCCCCGCGCGCCTTTCTGCGTGGATTTGACCGGCCCAATATTCATCTCGCCTTTGGCGCCAAGGATGGGCCGCGTCGCCAGATCCTCGATTTTGCCGGGGCACGCAAAGGGCAATCCGGTATCGTCTATTGCGGCACCCGCGCCAAGACCGAAGACCTGGCCCGCGCCCTGCGCGACGCCGGTCACGCGGCCTGTCACTATCATGGCGGCATGGAGGCGGGCGAGCGGCGCAATGTCGAGACCCGATTTGCGCGCGAGGATGGGCTGATCGTTGTGGCTACAGTGGCCTTTGGCATGGGCATCGACAAGCCGGACATCCGCTGGGTGACCCATGCGGATCTGCCCAAATCTATTGAATCCTATTATCAGGAAATCGGCCGCGCCGGGCGGGACGGAGCCCCGGCGGAAACCCTGACCCTGTTTGGACCCGAAGACATCCGCCTGCGCCGCAACCAGATCGACGAAGGGCTGGCACCACCCGAACGCCGCGCCGCGGATCACGCCCGGTTGAATGCCCTGTTGGGCCTGGCCGAAGCGCTGACCTGCCGCCGCCAGAGCCTGTTGAAATATTTTGAAGAAGCCTCGGAGCCCTGCGGCAATTGCGATCTTTGTGACAGCCCGGTTGAGGTCTTTGACGGCACCACGGCGGTGCGCAAGGCGCTGTCGGCCATTCTGCGCACCAATGAGACCTATGGCGCGGGCCATCTGATCGACATTCTGTATGGCAACCTGACAGACCGGATGCGCGAAAAAGGCCATGACGATCTGTCGGTTTTTGGCTGTGGCAAGGAATACAGCAAGCGCCAGTGGCAGGCCGTGTTCCGGCAGATGATGGGTCATGATCTGGTGCGCCCTGATCCCGAACGCCACGGCGCGCTGCGTCTCACGGATGCGGCGCTGCCGATTCTGAAGGGCGAGGCCCAGATCTCGCTGCGCAAGGACACGATCAAATCCGCCGATCGCCGCCCTGCGGTCAAGGCGCTGGTTTCGGAAGAGGATGCGCCGCTTCTGTCGGCGCTCAAGGCCAAGCGCCGCGCTCTGGCCGAGGCGCAGAAAGTACCGGCCTATGTGGTGTTCAATGACAAGACCCTGATCGAGATGGCCGAAACCCGACCCGAAACCCTGGATCAGATGGCCCGGGTCGGCGGCGTCGGGGCCAAGAAGCTGGAGCGCTACGGCAATGAATTCCTCGAGGTGATCACCGGTGCAATCGAGCAGCTGCATCCGATGCGGCGCAAGCTGGCGGGGCGTGGCGCAGGCTCGACCTATGACGCCTTGATGGAGGCGCAGAGCCAGTTGATGCGCGGCAGCTGTGGCACGCTCAAGCCGCTCAGCTGCCCGGCGGCGATGCTGGCGAAACTGGCGCAGATGAGGCCCGATGACGAGCGGGGCATCACCCTGTTGTTGGGAGAGCGCCGCGCCGAACGTTTCACTGCGGCATTTCTGGACGTCTTGCGCGGCGCGGGATAACAGGACACCAAGAACCAAAGGGGGGGCAGGACATGTTGGTTGTTGTATCGCCGGCCAAAAAGCTGGATTGGGCAGAGCGGGAGCAGGAGATGAGCTTTCCGGCCTTTCAGGAGGACGCCATTCGCCTGAACGCGGTGGCGCGGGAGCTATCGGTGCCTGAGCTGATGAAGCTGATGCACATCAGCGAGGATCTGGCCAAGCTGAATTATGGGCGCTTTCGCGACTTTGCCACGGATCCCCGGACAGAAGATCTGCGGCCTGCCGCGCTGGCCTTTGCCGGCGACACCTATCAGGGCCTCGAAGCGGCCTCGTTGGAGCCAGAGGAAATGGCCTGGGCGCAGGATCATTTCCGCATCCTGTCGGGTCTATACGGGTTGCTGCGCCCGCTGGATGCGATGCAGCCTTACCGGCTGGAAATGGGGTCGCGCCTGAAAAATGCACGTGGCAAGAATCTCTATGAATATTGGGGCAGCCAGATCGCTGAGGCGCTGAATGTCCAGGCGGATGCGCTGGGGGCCGAGGTGCTGGTGAACTGCGCCAGCCAGGAGTATTTTGGGGCGGTGGATCTGAAGGCGCTGAAGCCGCAGGTGGTGACGCCGGTCTTTATGGAGAACAAGGGTGGTACGCCCAAGGTGGTGAGCTTTTATGCCAAACGGGCCCGGGGAGCGATGGCGCGCTATGTGATCCAGCACCGTTTGACCGAGGCCACGGCGCTGCAGGATTTTGACGTTGCTGGCTACGCCTATCAACCGCAGATGTCCGAGCCGCTGAAACCGGTGTTCCTGCGCGATCCGGTGAGTTGAGGGCTGAATTTTGGTGCCAGATGCCCGGGGTGAAATGAGGCGTTGTAGGCCCGAATTGGCCCACTGATCTTTTGAGGCGGCGCTGTTGCGGAGTTGCCCCGGCGAACTTGCACCATAGGGCGGGGTTGTGCGACTGTAGTGTCTATGCCGCCGAGGTTATTTCGACCGGCTGAACATCTTCGGGGGCGTATTCTAAAATACGGTCCATGATCAACGCCTTACGCAACGGCTTAGTCAGGTAGTGATCGAGACCGGCAGCCAGAATACCTTCGGAATCGCCTGCCATGGCATGGGCTGTCAGCGCGACGATGGGGACATGCGCACCCTTCAGGGTTTCCAATTTTCGGATCTCGCCCGTGGCTTCCTTGCCATCCATTTCGGGCATGGAAATATCCATGAAGATCAGATCAGGTTCGAAGATCTGAAAGAGCTCCACCGCTTCGCGGCCATTGTTGGCGAACTGCAACTCGATGTTGAGTTCCTTGACCATCTTGCGGAACACCAATTGATTGGTTTTGTTGTCCTCGGCAGCCAGAATGCGCATCTGACGGATGCCATTGGGGGCCACAGCGGGCGGTTGCGCAGCCGCAGCATTGTCAGCGGCATATGCCTCTTCCAGAGTTCGAGGCATTGGCTCTGGCGCAGGGTTCTGCGGCAGAATCGGCGCAGCCTGCGCCTCTACCTGTTCCTGCAGGGTGTTGCCCAGGCTTGCCAGCTTGGCAAATAGCGCATCTCTTGGCGTTGGTTTGGGCAGCAGATCAAGCTTCAGCTCCTGCATATCGCTTTCTGAAATCTCATGCAGGTTGGAACAAAGCAGGACAATCGGGCTGTCGCCCCAGCCATTTTTGCGCAACTGCCGCGCCATCTGCAGTCCGCCGCCCCCGGGTAGGGTCGAATCGCTGATGACCATGTCGATGTCGGCGTGCATTTTTGCCTGTGCTTCAGCGACACTGGTAGCGACGGTTGTTTCAATTCCCAGCTGCATCAACTGGCGCTGCAGGATCTCGCAGTTGAGGGCGGAATCATCCACCAGCATGATATGGCGCAGGGTCTTGGGCATCTGCGGCGCCGGAACAAAGGGACCTTCGGCAATCGGCAGCGGAATGCGGAAACCAAAGCAGGAGCCCTTGCCTTCTTCGCTTTCGGCCCAGATTTCCCCGCCCATCAATTCAACCAAACGGCGAGAGATGGCCAGCCCCAGACCGGTGCCTTCGAACTTGCGATTGCGCTCATCCTCAACCTGGTTGAATTCTCCAAAGACGTGATCAATCTTGTCCTCGGGAATGCCAATGCCGGTATCTTCGATCATGCAATGGACAGAGCAGTCGTGTTCATCCGGGTTGGAAATCCCGGTCACCCGCAGGGTCACGTGGCCTTCGTTGGTGAACTTCACCGCATTGCCTGCCAGATTGGTCAGCACTTGGCGCACCCGACCCAAGTCGCCGACAAATCGGGTTGGCAGGAACTGGTCATAATCCACCAACAAGGTCAGCCCTTTGTCGCGCGCGGTGGGCTGCAGCAGCATGACCACCTCGTGGATGCTGCGCTCCAGATCAAAGGCTTCTTCGTGCAGCACCAATTTGTCCGCTTCGATCTTGGAGTAGTCGAGCACGTCGTTGATGATCACCAGAAGCGCTTCGCCGGAATTCTTGATGGTTTTGGCATAAAGCCGTTGTTCTTCACTGAGCGAGGTGTCGTTCAAAAGTTCCGCCATGCCCACAACACCGTTCATCGGGGTACGGATTTCGTGGGACATATTGGCAAGGAAGGCGGATTTGGCACGATTGGCAGCCTCGGCCCGTTCCCGCGCGTTGCGCAGATCTTCTTCGTAGTGCACGGTCGAGGTGATATCGAGCGCCAGGCTCACGACATCGCCACCATGGCCGCGTTGGTCAATCAGCCGCAGATAGCGATCATCCCAAAGCTGGATCACCACCGGTTCCGGCGACAGGGACATCCAGCGATCGGTCATCATGGCGCGCCAGGCATCGGGACGCATGTCGCCGGTATTGACCAGGCCATCATCCGTGAGAATTTGCAAAATACGCACGTAGGAGATGCCGGGGGTGACCTCCTCGAGCCCGTCAAAAATGTTGAGATAGGCGGTATTGGCCCCGATCAGTTGGCTGTCGGCGTCAAAAAAGGCAAAACCATCCTGGAAGGCCTGGATCGAATGCCACAGCCGCCGTTCGGCGGTCTCGATCTTTTCATTGGCTTGGCTGAGGTCGGATTTGACCTTGGCATTTTCATCGCGCACAGTAGCCACTTCGGCCTGGGTTGCACCGATCTGCTTGGTGAGGGCAAGGGCATGGCGGCCAAGCTTGCGATTCGCGGCTGTCAGTTCGGCCTGCTTGAGCTCAAGCAACCGTTCTGCCGCCAGCCTCGCCCGGCGTTCTTCTGCGATTTTGTCAGCAAGGCTCATCCCTGCGTGCTCCACCAAAAAAAGTTAATCCGGCACCCACGCGGGTGCCGAAACTATGCCAAAATTGAAAAGTTCCAGCCTTAGTCTTACGCGTGAATTTCTTGCTATGGCGTTAAGCCCATGCCAGCCTGTGAGGGAATTGGGAGGGCGCTATGCCAGGTTTGTTTTTTAAACGGTTTGCTTTTTTACATTTAGGCATGTGGCGGCTTGGTGCCCTTTGGCGCGGTGCAGCGCCGCCTGTTGCTTTGGCGCTCTGTGTTGCCGCTTCATTTTCCGGCCCTGCCCTAGCCGAGACTGGGGTGCCGCTGCTGCGCTATCAGGCCTTTGCAGATACCGATTATTATGGTTCAGATCTGCAGCCGTTGTTTGATACCGATCTGGCCTCGTGCCAGCGCGCCTGTTCGGCCCAGCCAGATTGCTCTGGCTTTTCCTACAATACCCAGGCCAAGGCCTGTTTTCCAAAGCAGGAGATGCAAAGCCCCTCTGAATTTCTTGGGGCGATCTCGGCGTTGAAACTGGAGCAGTCAGCGGCGCTGTTGGCACAGGCCAAAGCACGGGCCGGGCAGCTGGATTTTCTGCGGGAGGCGGATCTGACCCAGGCCTATCGTCAGGCCGAAGCGATGGGCCTGCGGTATCCGGCGTCGGGTGAGGGGCTCGAGGATATGGTCGCCGCAGGTCAGCTTTTGGCGCGCAATGGCAATATCAAGGGCGCGCTGGGCTGGATGGCGCAGGCGGTCGCACTCAGCGATGAGGCCGGGCTCTGGGCCGAGTATTCCAGCCTATTGCTGCGGTATGGCCAGGTCAAACCCGGCGGCAAGCGTGAACAGCGCCAGCAGGCGCTGGCCGCGGGTCTCAACGCCTATCTGCGCAGCGCGTCGGAGGCAGGCCAGGCCAATGGTCTGGTGGCGGCGGCGCTGGCGCTGGAGGAACTGGGGCGTGGACGGGAGATGTTGCCGGTGCTGCGTTTGGCCGAAGAGCTGGCGCCGCGTCGCGATACCGCCCGGATGCTGGACAAGGCGATTTCCCAATATGGGTTCCGCGTCACCGACAGCCGGGTGCACAGCGATGATGCCAGCCCCCGTATCTGTGTGGAGTTTTCCGAACCGCTGCAGCGCAGCGGGGTGGCCTATGAGGATTATGTGAAAGCGCCTGAAGCGGGGATTGTGGCCAGCGCCAATGGGCGCGAGCTGTGCTTTGAGGGGCTGGAACATGGACGCCGTTATTCGCTGATCCTGCGTCGGGGGTTGCCTGCGGAGAATGGCGATGCGCTGATCAAAAGCGTTGAGCTGACCCATTACATTGGGGACCGCAGCCCCGCCGTGCGCTTCCCCGGTCGCGCCTATGTTTTGGCCAAGACCGATCAGGCCGCGCTGCCGATAGAGACCGTGAACCTGACCGAGGTCGAGCTGAATCTGCGCCGGGTCAGCGATCGCAATCTTTTGCGCAGTATTCAGGATGGCTATTTTGGAAGCCCCCTGTCGCAGTGGCAGGAAGAGCATTTTTCCCGCGATATCGCCGAAGAGGTCTGGACCGGCAGCGCGATCCTGCAACAGGAGCTGAACCGCGACATGACCACCCGTCTGCCGCTGGCAGAGGCAATTGCCGATCAGCCGGTTGGCATCTACGCGCTATCGGCCCGGGTGCCCGGGGCTGATCCCTATGATGATCCCGGGGCCACGCAGTGGTTCGTACTGACGGATCTGGGCCTGAGCACCATGTCCGGCAGCGATGGTCTGCATGTTCAGGTGCAGGGGCTCTCGGATGCCAAGCCCCGCGCCGGGATCGAAGTGACCTTGATCTCCAACGCTAATGCGGTGTTGGCCAAGGCGGTCAGCGATACCAGTGGCTATGTGCGGTTCGAGCCCGGGTTGGCGCGGGGGCGCGGCGGCGCGGCCCCGGCGATGATTCTGGCCCGTCACGGGGAGGAGGATCTGGCCTTCCTGTCGCTCAAGGATGCGGCTTTTGATCTTTCGGATCGCGGCGTCGAGGGGCGCCCGGCACCGGGTCCGGTGGATGTTTTTCTGGCCACCGACCGGGGGGCCTATCGCGCTGGCGAGGTGATCCATGTCACCGCGCTCAGCCGTGACAGTACCGCCCATGCCATCGAGGGTCTGCCGCTCACTGCCATCCTGACACGCCCTGATGGGGTGGAATACAGTCGTCAGCTGTCAACGGGGGGGAAGATGGGCGGCCATGTCTTTGCCCTGCCGGTCGGCGGGTCGGCCCCGCGCGGCACCTGGCGGCTGGACATCATGAGCGATGTCAAAGCGCCTGCGCTGGCCAGCCGCCAGATCCTGGTCGAGGATTTCCTGCCGGAGCGAATCGATTTTGAACAAAGCGTTGCCAATGCCGCTTCTCTGCGCCCCGGAGAGGCCGCGCAGCTGGATATCGACGCGCGCTATCTTTTTGGCGCGCCGGGGGCGGATCTGTCCATCGATGGCGATCTGCGGCTGCGCCCGGTTGCCCGCCTGGCCCAATGGCCCGGTTACAGCTTTGGTCGCTATGATGCGCCGCGCGACAGCCAGCGAAACTACTTTGGCGGTGATGTCACCGATGCCAAGGGCCTGGCGCGGCTGACAGTGGAGCTGCCACAAATCGAGACCCAGGGCCGCCCGCTGGAGGCCCTGTTCACCACCCGGCTGGCCGACGGGTCCGGCCGCCCGGTGGAACGCAATCTCACCCTGCCGGTGCGCCCCGACGGGCCGGTGATCGGCATCAGACCTCTGTCCGAGGATGTGGTTGCCGAGGGGAGCAATGCGGGGTTTGAGCTCATCGCGCTGTCGCCACAGCTTGAGGCCCAGCCGATGCGGGTGAAATGGAGCCTCAATCGGGTGATGACACGCTATCATTGGTATCAGCTTTATGGGCGCTGGAAATGGGAGCCAAGCACCCGGCGGCAAAGCATCGCCAGTGGCGAAGCCCTTTTGGGAGAGACCCCCTTCCTGGTGTCCACTCCGGTGGATTGGGGCCGCTATGAGCTGGTGGTGGAACGGCTGGACGGGCCGCATGTCGAAACGGCGCTTGATTTCTATGCTGGTTGGTATGCGCCTGCCGATGCTTCGGCAACGCCGGATCGGTTGGAGATGTCGCTGGACAGGGACAGCTATCAGCCCGGCGAGACCGCGCAGCTGCGGCTGGTGCCGCAGAGCTCTGGCACCGTCTTGATTTCGGTACTGTCGAACCGGGTGATCCACCGTCAGGCGGTAGAGGTCACCGAAGGTGAAGCCGTGATTCCGCTTGAGGTGACAGCGGATTGGGGCAGTGGCGCCTATGTGACGGCAATGATGCTGCGTCCGCTTGATGAGACCTCAGCGGGGCGCAGCAGCCGCAGCCCAACCCGGGCCCTGGGTCTGGCCCATGCCCAGGTCACCCAGTCGGGACAGGAATTGAAGGTGGAGATCACCGTGCCAGAGGTCGCCCGTCCGCGCAGGACCGAGACGGCCAAGATCGCGGTCAGCGGTGCCAAGCCCGATCAGCAGGTCTGGCTGACGGTGGCCGCGGTGGATCTCGGGATTCTCAATCTGACGGGATTCAAAAGTCCTGATCCCAGCGCGCATTACCACGGTCAGCGCCGCTTGGGGATGGAGCTGCGCGATCTCTACGGTCGGCTGATTGATCCCGGCAATGGCGCACTGGGGCAGGTGCGCTCTGGTGGCGATGCGGATCGCGGCATGCAGATGCAATCGCCGCCACCGACGCAGGATCTGGTCGCCTTCTTTTCCGGTCCGATTCAACTCGATGCCAATGGCGCGGTTGATATGCCGCTGGATCTGCCCGCCTTTAATGGCACCGTGCGCGTGATGGCAGTGGCCTGGTCCCGTGATGCGGTGGGGCAGGCGGAACAGGATATGCTGGTGCGTGATCCGGTCGTGGTGAGTACGGCACTGCCACGCTTTCTGGCCCCCGGAGACCAAAGCCGGATGCGCATCGAGCTGCACCATGCCGATGGACCAACGGGTGAGATGCAGCTTGCGGCGCAGGTCCTGGGTGAGGGGATCACCCTTGGCAGTCTGCCGGCCACGGTGACCCTGGGCGAACAGGGCAAAGCGGTGCTGGAGCTGCCGATCTCGGCGACCACGGTGGGGAACCCCGAAGTGGTCCTGACGCTGGTCACTCCCGCAGGCAGGCAGTTGCGCCAGGTGTTGCGTCTGCCGGTGCGCGCCAATGACCCGGTGGTGGGAAGCACCCGGCGGTTCAGCCTGCAGCAGGGCAGCAGCTTTCATTTCACCGAGGATGTTTTTGCAGGGCTCAGACCGGGCACGGCCCGCGCCGTCCTGTCGAGCGGGCCGCTGGCAAAATTCGATGTGCCGGGGCTGATGCAACGTCTGGACCAATACCCCTATGGCTGCACGGAGCAGGTGACCTCCAAGGCGCTGCCGCTGCTGTATCTGTCCGCAGTAGCCAACTCGCTGGGGCTGGGAGAGGGCCCCCAGGTCGAGGCCCGGATCCAATCGGCGATCCGACGGGTGCTGACACGGCAGGCCAGCTCTGGCGCTTTTGGGCTGTGGCGGGCAGAAAGTGGTGATTTCTGGCTTGATGCCTATGCCAGCGATTTCCTGTCGCGGGCTCGGGCGCAGGGGCATGAGGTGCCCGAAGGCGCCTTTGTGCGCGCCATGGACAACCTGCGCAACCGCATCAACTATGCCTCCGACTTTGATCATGGCGGCGAAGATATCGCCTATGCGCTTTTGGTGCTGGCCCGCGAAGGCGCAGCTGCGATGGGGGATCTGCGCTACTATGCGGACGTCAAGGCCAAGGCCTTTGCCACCCCGCTGGCGGCGGCGCAGCTGGGGGCGGCCCTTGCTGCCTATGGCGATCAACGCCGCGCCGACAGGATGTTTGCCCGCGCTGGAGAGCTGCTGCAGAAATCCCCGGATGAGCCTCCGCTCTGGCGGGCGGATTACGGCACCCAACGCCGCGATGCTGCCGGGGTTCTGGCCCTGGTGGTCGAGGCCGGATCCGAGGTGATCAACGCCACAGACCTGACCCGCCGAATGACCACTGGCGGCGATCAGATGTCGACCCAGGAGGCGGCCTGGACCCTGTTGGCCGCCCATACGCTGATCAAAACGCCCGAGGCCTCTGGGATGCTGGTCAATGGGAAACCGGTGTCGGGGCCCTTTGTGCAGATCCTGGACGGCAGTGGTGGCTCGGACATGGTGATTTCCAGCGCCACAGGTGCGGCAACGGATATGACCCTGACCACGTTGGGCGTACCAGAGGTCTCCCCCGCAGCAGGGGGGTATGGCTATAGTATCGAGCGTAGCCACTACAGCCTGGACGGCGAACAGCTTGATGGGCGCAGTTTTTCGGTGGGGGATCGCTTTGTCACGGTCCTGCGGGTCGTGCCGCATGAGACCTCTGGCGCGCGCCTGATGATCAATGACCCGCTGCCCGCCGGGGTGGAGATCGACAACCCGAACCTGCTGCGCTCTGGCGATCTGCGGCAGCTGGACTGGCTGCAGCTCTCTGAGGCCGAACATGCCGAATTCCGCAGCGATCGTTTTCTGGCGGCGGTGGATCTCAATGGCAAGAAACCGGTGATGCTGGCCTATGTAGCACGGGCGGTCTCGCCGGGGCGGTTCCACCATCCGGCAGCCCAGGTCGAAGATATGTACCGCCCCGCCTACCGGGCCCATACGGATGCCGGTGCGGTTGTGATCCGGTGAGACGGCAAGCGCGCAAATCTGGAGCCCTGCGCTGGGCGTTGGCCCTGCTGTTGGTCGCAGGCACCTGTGCGTTGGGGCTGCGCAATCTGGATCGCTGGATCGCGGCGACGCAGCTGCCCGTGACCCTGGCACAAACCTCAACGGAGGTCTTTGATCGCAACGGCACCCTGATGCGGGTCTATCCGGTGGGGACTGGTCTTTGGCGGATGACGCCGCGGCTGGATCAGGTGGATGCGCAGTTTCTTGAGATGCTGATCGCCTATGAGGACAAGCGGTTCTATTCGCACGTTGGCGTGGACCCCCGGGCGCTGTTGCGCGCCTTTGGTCAGGCGCTTTGGAACGGTCGCACGGTTTCGGGCGGCTCCACGCTGACCATGCAACTGGCCCGCCTGCTGGAGGATGGCAGTACCGGGCGCTGGGCGGGCAAGCTGCGGCAGATGCGGCTGGCCCTGGCGCTGGAACGTCGGCTGAGCAAACGCCAGATCCTGGAGCTCTACCTCACCCATGCGCCCTATGGCGGCAACATAGAGGGCATCCGCGCCGCAAGTCACGCCTGGTTTGGCAAGGGCCCCAACCGGCTGACGCCGTCGCAGGCAGCACTGCTGATTGCCCTGCCACAATCGCCAGAGCGCCGCCGCCCGGACCGCGGCTTTGCCACTGCCAAAGCCGCTCGGATGCGGGTGTTGGTACGGATGCAAGCGGCGGATCTGCTGACGGGGTCAGAGGTTGCCATTGCCGCAGCACAGCCCCTGCCGCGCGCGCTGCGTCCCTTTCCGCGTCTGGCCCCACATCTATCGGATCGGCTATTGGCCACCCGCCCGGGCGCTTCTCGTTTGGATCTGACGCTGGACGCCGGGGTACAGGCCAAGATGGAGCAGCTGGTGGCGCAGGCCGCGACCCGTGCGGGTGGGCGGATTTCGGCAGCATTGATCGCGGTGGACCATCAAAGCGGTGCGATTGTAGCCTCTGTGGGCTCGCCCTCCTATCAGGACAGCGCGCGGCAGGGGTTTGTCGATATGACCCAGGCGCTGCGCTCTCCGGGATCCACGCTGAAACCGCTGGTCTATGGGTTGGGTTTTGACGCCGGGCTGGTGCATCCCGAAAGCCTGATCCACGATGGGCCGGTCGATTTTGATGGCTATGCGCCGCAGAACTTTGACGGGGCGTTTCGCGGCGATATCCGGGTGCGCGCGGCGCTGCAGCAGTCGCTCAATATCCCGGTGGTGCGGTTGACCCGCGAGATCGGCCCGGCCCAGCTCTGGGCCAGCCTGCGGCGCAGTGGTGCCCAGCCACGCCTGCCCGGTGGCAAACCGGGCTTGGCGATCAGCCTGGGCGGCGTTGGCACCTCGCTGCAGGATCTGGTGCAGCTTTATGGTGGTATTGCTGCCGGCGGGCAGGGGCTGCGGCTGCGCATGGATCAGACCGCTGCTGTCGAGACCTTGCCCAGGATTCTGTCACCGGTGGCGGCCTGGCAGTTGGGCGATATCCTGCGCGGGCTGGCGCCACCTGCGGGCGCGCGGGTCGGGGTGCTCGCCTACAAGACCGGGACTTCCTACGGCCACCGCGATGCCTGGGCCCTTGGCTGGGACGGGCAGCATGTGATTGGCGTCTGGATGGGGCGGGCTGATGGCACCCCGGTGCCGGGAGCCTTTGGCGGGGAGCTGGCGGCACCCGTGCTGTTCGAAGCCTTCGGCCGTCTCAAGCCTGAGCTGGGCGAATTTGCCCCCCCGCCGCCGGAAACTTTGATTGTGACCGCCGCCGAACTGCCGCCGCCGCTGCGCCGCTTTCGCCCCCGGGACGCGGTCTTCGTCGAAGCCGCAGGCGCACCGCAATTGCTGTTTCCCCCATCCGGGGCGCGGCTGGCGCTGGAGGGCGGGCCCTTGGTGATAAAACTGCGCGGCGGCACCGCGCCCTTTGCCCTGTTGGCGGATGGTCGGGTTCTGGTCAAAGGGCAGCGCAGGCGCGAGTTTGAGGTGCCCAGTCCCGGCGCGGGGTTCTCGCAATTGGTGGTGGTGGATGGGGCCGGTCACCGTGCCAGCGTGGCGGTCGAGATCGATACCCCGGGGCTGTAGCTGGATCGCTGACCTGGGATTGCCCGGCAACATTCGGGAGCGGTGGAGCGGGCCTGGGTCAGGCAGGTCTAGCGGCGTCCCTCGCGCAGCCAGCCCATCAGGATAAATCCAGTGGCCAGCAATAGGCCCAACCAGGCGGGCAGCAATGCGGTTTGGGAGACTGAGCGAGTTTCATAGGCCCCGCGCGGGGTCAGCCCGATCCAGTTGCGTCCCGCCGCCGGGCGACCGGCTTTGACATCGCGCAGACGCGGCACCCCCTCGGTGATGCGCAGGCTACCGCCGCGCAGCGGTTTCAACACCGGGGCCAAGACCTGGGCTGTTGCGATGGTCTGCTGAAACTCTCGCGGGGCGGCAGGACCAAGGCCGACAACCGCGCTCAGATCGCCTTCTTGCAGCCGATACAGACCCGGCTCAGCGCCGATATAGGTGGCCTCCCACAGACCCGGTGCGCGTTCCTGCATTGTCAGCTCAGCTGCGCTGCCATCGGGGGCGGTCACGGTCAGCGTCCCGGCATCGCCGCTCATGCGACGGCGAAAGATCTGCAGACTCTGCCCCGCGGCTTCGGCCCAGAGCATTTCCTCTTCCAACTCGGGTTCCTTCATCATCCAATGGGCCAAACGTCGCAGCAATTCCAGCTGTGGCCCGCCCCCCTGATACCCGCGGCTCCAGAGCCAGGCATGATCAGAGCCCAGCAGCGCCACCCGCCCTGCGGCAACGCGGTCAAGCACCAGCAGCGGGCGTTGATTGACCCCTTCCATCAGCACATGGCCCTGCGGCGCGTCGAGCTCAATCTGGCGCAGCCAGCTGCCCCAGGCAGGACCGTCGCCCTGCTCTTGTTCGAGATCGGCGGTGACCGGATGGCGGTCACCCAGCTGCGTGATTTCGGGGCGATAGGCCTGTTCCAGCACCCGTGCGGTGGGCGCAGCGGGCAGCACCCGCGACAGCGGCGAGCGATAGATCGAATCGGCGCTGGCAAAATCAGGCCCGGCTGCGACCAGAACGGCACCGCCCTGTTCCACATAGTTTGCAACATTGTCGAGATAGATGGCGGGCAGGATGCCGCGCCGTTTGTAGCGATCAAAGATGATGAGATCAAAATCCTCGATCTTTTCCAGGAACAGCTCGCGGGTGGGAAAGGCGATCAGCGACAGCTCATCCACCGGCACCCCGTCCTGTTTTTCCGGTGGGCGCAGGATGGTGAAATGTACCAGATCAACGGAACTGTCGGATTTCAGCAGATTGCGCCAGGTGCGCCCGCCGGGATGCGGCTCGCCGGAGACCAGAAGTACTCGCAGCCGGTCGCGCACGCCATTGATCTGCACCAGGGCGGCATTGTTGCGATCCGTCAGCTCGCCCGCGACCTGCGGCGTGGAGAAGCGGATCACGTTGCGCCCACCATGGGGCAGGGTCAACGGCAGGTCGAAATCCACGCCCAGCGGCAGAGTGTAGCGTTGCGGCGCGGCTCCATCGACCGAAATCTCCAGCGGGGCAGAGCCCTGGTCACCGGGGGCGGCCCCCTGATCTTCGATCCGCAGGGTGAGGGTGATCGGCTCGCCGATAATAGCAAAGGCCGGGGCGTTGCGCACGATCAGGCGACGGTCCCAGTCGGTGTCCCGGCCGGTCATCAGCAGATGCATCGGCGCGGGCAGCGTGAGCGCGTGACCGGCGTCATGCACCTGACCATCGGAGAGCGCAATGATACCAGCAATGCGTCCCTGCGGCTCATCCGCGAGTGCGTGCGAGATTGCCTCCATCAGCGCGGTGCCGCTGTCGCCGGTCCCATCCATGAGGGTCAGCCAGCGGGTTTCGGTGTTGGGGCGAGCCTCGAGCTGTTGCTCCAAAACGGCGCGCGCCTGCGCCACCTGCGCCTGGCGATCCGACAGATGTTGGCTGGCAGTGTCATCCACGGCCACCAGAACGATATCGTTGAGTGGGGTCCGGTTCTCATTTTGCGCAAGGGGGCCGGTCAGGGCTGCCAGTACACACAAGGCGGCAAGGGCACGCAGCCCCCAGCCTGGCAGGCCGCGCCAGGCGGCCAAGGCCACGGTCACCAGCACCAGTGCCGCAAGGGCCCAGAGAACGGGCCAGGGCAACAGCGGATCAAAGAGCAGGCTGCGTGTCATCTCATGCGCTCCTATTGGCCCAGCCGTTCCAACAGGGCCGGGACATGGACCTGATCGGATTTGTAGTTTCCTGTGAGTACATGCATCACCAGATTGACGCCAAACCGCAGTGCCAGTTCGCGTTGGCGTTCACCTGAAAAACCCCGTCCCACGGGTAACAGCGGTCTGCCATCGGCATCCACTGCCCAGGCCGCAGCCCAGTCATTGCCACCGATCACCACCGGGGTCACCCCGTCGTTGAGATCGCGGAACGGAATGCCTTCGACCTGCTCGGCATCGGGGGGGGCCGCCTCAACCCACAGCGCTCCACGGGGGTGGCGTCCGGGGAAATCCTGCAGCAGATAAAAGGCGCGGGTGAGCACGTGATCTCTCGGCAGTGGCTCCAGGGGCGGAATGTCCAGCGGCAGCGCCAATTGTTGCAACCGCCGGGCGGCCGGACTGCTGGCGCCATTGGCAGCCAGATCGGCATCGCGGGTGTCAAACAGGATCATGCCGCCAGAGCGTAAATAGGTGTTGAGCCGTGCGTAGGCCGCCGCCGAGGGCAGCGGCTGGCTTGCGGTCACCGGCCAGTAGAGCAAGGGAAAAAAGGCCAGATCGTCGCGCTCCAGATCAATGCCAACCGGGGGCGCGGGCTCGACCGAGGTGCGGAAAAACAATGTATCTGTCAGGCCCGTCAGCCCGGCAAGGGCAATCCTGTCGACAGCGGCCTCTCCTGTGAGCACATGGGCCAATGTCAGCTCGGCGGCGCGGTCGATATGGTCTAACTGCGGTTGCTCATCCGGAGCGAGCGGCTGCGCCCGTCCTGAGTGGGGCGCGGCAAGGGCCTGGGCAAGGCCGAGTGCGGCGATCATCGCAATGGTTTGGGGGCGGCGCAGCAGACCGCTGACCAGCAGGGTGGCCAGCACATCCAGGCTCAGCAAGACCAAAGCTGCGCCCAGCATGAGCCCGGTCAAATCGCGTTCTGCTGCGCGATCATAGCCGGATTGGGCCACTGACCCGTCCCAACTGGCGGCGGTCAGAACGTCGGTGGGACGCAGGGTGTTGCGGGCCAGGCTGCGACCTTCGCTTTGATACAGACCGGGGTGCAGCGCAGGCCCGGTGGCGCTGGTGACCAGGTCGGCGCCGGGCACGCCCGGCAGGGTTGCGGCATCCATTCTACGGCCAAACCCGTCCAGAACTGCCACCGGCTGCCAGGTGGTGCCCTCCAGGCTTTGCGCATCGGGGGTCTGGACGGCGGAAGAGACCGCCAGCCGTTCCAACATGCGCACAAACAGGCCCGACAGGGGCAGGCTGCTCCATTCCGCATTGGCGGTGACGTGAAACAGCACCACCTGCCCCCGCCCCAGTGCTTTGCGGGTGACCAGCGGTGTGCCGTCCTCCAGCGCGGCGATGACACGGCTGGCCAGGCTGGGATCGGGCTGCGCCATCACTTGCGAGGAGACCGAGACTTCGGCGGGGATGGTCAAGCCATGGAAGGGTGAGCCTTGGGCAAAGGGGGCCAGAGTCTTGGGCTCGCCCCAGCTCATGGCGCCGCCGATGCTGCGACCGCCAATGCGCAGGCGCACCGGCATCAGCAGCTCTTCGCTGTCGCGGGCGGTATCACTGGCAGCCAACCGCGGCCCAGCAAAGCGCAACAGCAAGCCGCCCTCCTCGACCCATGTTGCCAGCGCCTCCTCGGCCTGTGGCGCCAGCCGGGCCACATCTGCCAGCACGATCACATCCGGGTTTGCAGGCAGGATATCTGTCAGTGCGCCTTCCAGCAGATCGGCGCTGGGGATCAATGCTTGGCGCAGGTAGTGCAGCGGCGACAGCAGCGCCAGCCCTTCATCGTCATCGTCAGCGCCTGCAGCAATCAGCGCCACTTCGCGGCGGCGCAGGGTGTCATCGCTGAGCGCAACTGTGCCGGCGGATGTCTGTCCGGCGATTTCAAAGCGCTCGATGCGGGCGCGCAGTTCTGCGGGCAGGGCGAGACGCAGATTGGCCTCCAGCGCATCCGGGGCAAAGGTGATCGGGGCCTGGGCCAGAACACGGGGGGTGCCACCGGGATCTCGCCCCTTGGCCTGCAGCTGATAGGTCTTGGCCGCCGCATCGGGCAGGTGTTGGGGGTTGCGCAGCAGGGTGATGTCCATGGCCCCATCGCTGAGACCGGGCGGCAGCAACCCCAGCACCGGCAGGCCCGATGTGATGACGGTGACTTCGCCACGGGCCGTCAGCGCCTCGGTCAGCGCGATTTGGCCCTCATAGGCCAGTCCATCGCTGAACCAGAGTGTGTCAAAACCCTCCGTGCTGGCCTCAAGATGGGCAAGGGTTCGCTGGATTTGATCAGACCCGGGCTGCCAGGGCAGCGGCAGCAGGCCAGGTACCTGTTGTTGCCAGGTCGAGGCGGCTTGAAATTGCAGCGGTGTCGGCGCGCTGAGGCGCAGGACGGCCACCGGACGATTGCCGTGTCCGGCCTCTTCCAGGCGGGCGGTGATCTGGTCCTGGGTTTGCGGCCAAGCAGAGGCCCCGGCCCAGGAGGCATCCAACGCCACCAGCAAAGGCCCAGAGCCCCCTGCGTCGCGCGCCGGGTTGAGCACGGGACCGGCAAAGCCGATGATGGCCGCGGCCAGTGCTGTCAGACGCAGCAGCAACAGCCACCAGGGGGTGCGGTCGGATTGGCTGTCCTGGTCCGAGAGCCCCAGCAACAAGGTGACAGCCGGGAAGATTTGCCGTTTGGGGGCTGGCGGTACGGCGCGCAGCAGGATCCAGATGATCGGCAAGGCCAATAGCCCCAGCAGCAGCCAGGGTGCGGCAAAGCCGATGCCCGCAACCCATGTCATACCCGGCCCCGATCCATGGCGTGATAAAGCCACATCAGGGACTTGAGGGCGCTGTCGCTGCTGTGATGCTGACCAAAATGCCAACCGGCAAGGCGGCACAGGCGGTTTAGCGCGTCGCGGCGCTCTGCCAGGCGGTCGAGATAGCGATCGCGCAAGCCGGCGGCCTTGAGCGTCTCATGGGCCAGCGCCCCGGTGACGCTTTCAAAACGGGTGCGCCCACCAAAGGGAAACTGTTCCTCGCTGGGATCCAGAACTTGCAGCAGCACACCACGCACGCCGCGATCCGCCGCTTTGGAAAGCGCCTGTTCCAGAGGCGCAAAGGGCCCCAGGAAATCAGAGATAAACAGGGCACGGGCATGGGGGGCCATGGCGCGGTCTTCGGGCGGGGCGTAGTCCTGATCTTGATCCCGGCTGAGCGCCTCGGCCAGGCGCAACACCTGCAGATTGCCGCGCTTGGGAGGCAGGCTGCCGCCGGTGAGGCCAACGCGTTCACCGCCGCGCAGCATCAGAATCGACAGGGCCAGCCCGATGAGCCGGGCACGGTCGATTTTCTGCGGCAGCGCGGGAGAGGAAGCAAAACGCATCGAGGCCCCCTGATCGATCCACAGATGCACCGTCTGCGCGATCTGCAATTCACGTTCGCGGACAAATTGCACATCACCGCGGGCAGAGCGGCGATGATCCACCATCTGGCGGCTGTCACCCTGTTGCAGCGGGCGGTATTGCCAGAAGTCGTCGCCCATGCCGGCGCGTCGCCGTCCGTGATCGCCGCTCAGCACCGATCCCGCCAGCTGCTGTGCGCGCACCAAGAGCGGTGGCAGCGCAGAGGCTTCGCGCTCTGCGTTTTGGCGCAGCGCGGCAGACGGCGTTCCGGCAAGACTGGCGGCGGTTTGGCTCATGCGGCAATCCCGCCCTGGGCCAGCTTTGTGGCTGTGGTTTCAATCAGCTCACTCAGGCTGTCGCCGCGGGCGCGGGCGGCAAAGCTGAGCTGCATGCGGTGGCTCAGCACTGGCAGTGCCATATCCAGCACGTCTTCGGCGTTGGGGGCCAGGCGGCTTTGCAGCAAGGCACGCGCACGCACCGCCAGCATCAGCGCCTGGGCCGCGCGGGGGCCGGGGCCCCAGGCCACGGTCTGAGCCACGCGGTCAGAGACGCCGGGTTCATCCGGGCGGAAGGCGCGCACCAGATCGAGGATCATCTCGACCACGGAGTCCCCAACCGGCATACGACGCAGCAGCTGTTGTGCTGCAATAATGTCGGCGGCGGTGAAAACCTGATGCGCTGCGCCCTCTTGGGTGCCGGTGGTGGTCAGCAGGATTTCACGCTCGGTGTCGCGGGTGGGGTAGGGCACATCGATCTGGAACAGGAACCGGTCCAGCTGCGCTTCGGGCAGGGGATAGGTGCCCTCCTGCTCGATCGGGTTCTGGGTTGCCAGCACATGGAAGGGCTGGCCCAGCGGGCGGTCTTCGCCCGCGACTGTCACCTGATGCTCTTGCATTGCCTGCAACAAAGCCGATTGGGTGCGCGGGCTGGCGCGGTTGATCTCATCCGCCATCAGCAGCTGGCAGAACACCGGCCCGGGCACAAAGCGAAAGGCGCGACTGCCGTCGGCGCCGGTATCCAAAACTTCGGAGCCAAGAATATCGGCTGGCATCAGATCCGGAGTGAATTGCACCCGATTTCCATCCAGCCCCATCACCGTCGACAGGGTTTCCACCAGCCGGGTCTTGCCAAGGCCGGGCAGGCCGACCAATAGGCCATGGCCGCCACAGAGCAGGGTAGAGAGGGTCAGGTCGACCACCCGCTCCTGCCCGATAAAGCGGCGGGTGATCGAGCCACGCGCCTGTTGCAGCTTGGCCTCCAGAGCTTCGATGGCGGCTAGCAGATCGTCGGGTTCGGACATGACATTCCTTTCGCGGCGGGTATATGCTCTTACTCTATCGCGCTTGAGGGAAATGGCAAAAGCAATGAGTGGACAAAAAACCGTGACACCATCGGTAGATGGGCTGGCGGCTTTGATCAAGGCAGCAGGGACTGGCGGCCCTGAAGGGGGGGGCAGGCGCGGATTGCCGCCGGTGCATCTGTGGAACCCGCCGTTTGGCGGTGATCTCGACATCCGTATTGCCCGTGATGGTAGTTGGTATCACGAAGGCGGGCGCATCCGGCGCATGGAGATGGTGCGGTTGTTTTCTTCGATCCTGAAGCTGGAGGGGGGCAAATATTTCCTGGTCACCCCGGTTGAGAAAGTCGGCATCACGGTGGATGACGTGCCGTTTGTGGCGGTGGATTTTACGGTTGAGGGGGCCGGAGAGGCCCAGGTGGTGCGCTTTGTCACCCAGGTGGGGGATGAGGTGGTTGCCGGGGCGGATCATCCCATTCGGTTGCAGGGGGGCGACAGCGACGCGCCCAGCCCCTATGTGATGGTGCGCGACGGGCTGGAGGCCTTGATCGATCGCAAAAGCTTTTACCGGCTGGTGGATTTGGGCTGTCATAACGATGGCTGGTTCGGCCTGTGGTCTGCAGGCGCCTTCTTTGCTTTGATGCCCTCGGCAGCGATGGAGTAACTCCGTTGTCAGACCTCTGAGGATGCTGTGTTTGCAGGCCGGAAAGAAGGGGCTCTGCCCCTCTTGGCCACAGGCCAATTCACCCCGGGATATTTGGGGCCAAATGAAAATCTGGACCTGCGTGGTTTTTGATTTTGATTTGGAGCAATAGAGCGAATGCGGTGCTTTCTTTCCTTGGCGGGGCGGGCAAGAACCCGCTAAACCATGGGCAAGAATTGAGTGGAGGCTAGAAGACATGCCCAGATTTGCGGCGAATATCTCGATGCTCTTTGCGGAGCTGCCCTATCTGGAACGCTTTGCGGCGGCGGCCGCTGCCGGGTTCAAGGCGGTGGAAATCCTGTCGCCCTATGAATTTGCCGCCAAAGAGACTCAGCGCGCTCTGCTAGCCAATGGTTTGGAGCTATTGCTGATCAATGCGCCGCCGCCGAATTATACCGGTGGAGAGCCCGGCTATGCGGCGCAGCCTGGCAATACGGACCGGTTTCAGCGCGATATCCGGCGGGTGCTGCGCTATGGGGATGTGCTGGGTGTGGGCATCATTCATGTCATGGCGGGCTATGCCAAAGGGGAGGAGGCGCGGGACAGTTTTGTCAACAATCTGCGGTGGGCTGCGGATTTTGCCCCCAAGCAGCAGTTTACCATCGAACCGCTGAATGCAGGCGATCAACCGGGCTATTTCCTTGACGATTACAATCTGGCAGCCGAGGTGCTGGATGTAGTGAACCGGCCCAATGTCGGGCTGCAATATGATGCCTATCACGCCCAGATGATCCATGGTGATGCGGCCAAGGTCTGGGATACCTTTGGGAGCCGTGCTGTGCATGTCCAGATTGGAGCCGCACCCAGTCGTTGCGAGCCCGGCACCGGGCCGGTGGATTTCGAGGAGCTGTTTCGCACCATCGACAACAGTGAGTATAAAGGCTGGGTGAGTGCGGAGTATACCCCCTCTACGGTGACGACCGAAGATAGCCTGACCTGGATGAGGGGCTGGTGTGAGGGGGAGGATTGATATTTACATTCTGAATTCAGAATGTATTGTTGCGATTGTCTTCAGATCCCTGTTCCCTTCATGAGGCTATCACATGATTCCCGCCCGCTTTGCACCTGTCGTAGTGAGCTTGATTCTTTCAGGTTTGATGTCCTGTATCGTGACTCTTGTCGCAACACTTAAGAATATAGGCTTTTCGGTCGAGGCCCTGTCCGCCTGGTTGGGAGCCTGGTCTTTGGGTTGGCCAATTGCCTTGGCGGTGGTGCTGGTGGCTTCGCCCATGGTGCGAAAACAGGTCCAGAATTGGGTTCGCGCGCCGCAAAATTGACCTGAGGACCGCAGCTACGCCGCGCGTCAGCGCGGCGCTTGGCCCAACGGGGGAGGGGCAATCTTTGAATGCTTCGAGACGGGCGGGAGCCTCTGGTTTGGGGCTCAACTGGTCCCTACTTAATGCGCCTCTGCCCAGTTGCTGCCCTGACCGGCGTCTACCACCAGTTTCACGTCCAGATGCACGGCGGGGTCCGCGGCGCCTTCCATGACGGATTTGGCGGTGGCGATGGTTTCGTCGACGGCTTCTCGTGGGACTTCGAACAAGAGTTCATCGTGCACCTGGAGCAACATGCGGGCGGGCAGATGGGCGATGGCCTGTGGCATGCGCACCATGGCGCGGCGGATCACATCAGCTGCGGTGCCCTGGATCGGCGCATTGATCGCAGCGCGTTTGGCAAAGCCGGCGCGCGGGCCCTTGGCATTGATTTCGGCGGTGTGGATCTTGCGGCCAAACAGGGTTTGCACATAGCCGTGCTCTTTGGCGAATTCCACGGTTTGATCCATGTAGGTGCGAATGCCGGGGAAGCGTTCGAAATAGCGATTGATAAAGTCCTGGGCGTCCTTGCGGGGGATGCGCAGATTGCGCGCCAGGCCGAAACCCGAAATGCCGTAGATCACCCCAAAGTTGATCGCCTTGGCCTGACGGCGAATGTCGGGCGTCATCTCTTCCATCGGAACATTGAACATCTCGCTGGCGGTCATGGCGTGAATGTCCTGACCGGCGGCAAAGGCGGCCTTGAGCGCGTCAATACCTGCCATATGCGCCAGGATGCGCAGTTCGATCTGACTATAGTCGAGGCTGAGCAGCACATTGCCCTCTTCGGCGACAAAGGCCTCGCGGATGCGGCGGCCTTCCTCGCTGCGCACGGGGATGTTCTGCAGGTTGGGATCAGAAGAGGCCATGCGTCCGGTATTGGCCCCGGTCTGAATATAGGAGGTATGCACCCGCCCGGTGTCGGGATTGATATGATCCTGCAAGGCATCTGTGTAGGTCGATTTCAGCTTGCTGAGCTGACGCCAGTCGAGCACCAGGCCCGGCAGATCATGTTCGGTGGCCAGATCTTCCAGGATGTCAGCGCCGGTGGCATAGGCGCCGGTCTTGCCCTTTTTGCCACCGGGCAGCTCCAGCTTGTCAAAAAGGATCTCGCCCAGCTGCTTGGGGGAGCCGACATTGAAGGGCTGGCCCGCCATCTCGTGGATTTCGGCCTCCAGCCCGGCCATCTTTTGGGCAAAGGCGTTGGACATGCGGCTGAGGGTGTCGCGGTCGACCTTGATGCCATGGCGCTCCATCTGGGCCAGAATCGGCACCAGCGGGCGCTCCAGGGTTTCATAGACCGTGGTGACCTGCTGCTGATGCAATTCGGGTTTGAAATGCTGCCACAGACGCAGGGTGATATCGGCGTCTTCTGCGGCATAGGGCACCGCATCTGCTACCGGCACCCGATCAAAGGTGATGGCCGATTTGCCCGTGCCGAGCAGCGGTTTGATCGGGATCGGCTTATGGTCGAGATAGCGCTCTGACAGCGTGTCCATACCGTGGTTATGCTCGCCACCATGCAGCGCATAGGACATCAGCATGGTGTCGTCGATGGGGGCTACCTCCACCCCGTAGCGCTGCAGGATCTTGGCGTCATATTTCATGTTCTGGCCGATCTTGACGACGCTTGGATCCTCCAGCACCGGCTTTAGCATCTCCAGCGCCTGCTCCTGGGGCATCTGCCCCTCGGCCAGGCCTTCGCCGCCAAAGAGATCATCGCCGCCGTCCTTATGCGTCAGCGGAATATAGCAGGCCTCGCCTGGCTCGACGCAGAGCGACACCCCCACCAGATCGACAACCATCGCGTCCAACCCGGTGGTCTCGGTATCCAAGGCGACATAGCCCCGTTCGCGGATCTGATCGATCCAGGGGGCCAGCTCTGCGGCGCTGCGGATGCAGTGGTATTTTTCGGCGTCAAAGGGCACAGCTTCGAGTGGTGCCGCAGCGACAGAGCCAGCCTGCGCCGGAGCCTCTGGGATCGTCGGGGCCTCCAACCCCAGTTGATCCGCCAGGCGTTTGGTCAGGGTGCGGAACTCCATAAGTGACAAAAAGCCCATCAGGGTGTCGGGGTCGGGGTCCTGGACCTCGAGATCCTCGATGGTGAAATCCAGCTCCATGGCGCAATCCAGCTGAACCAGCTGCTTGGACATTTCGATCTGGTCGCGTTTGTCGATCAGGGTCTGGCGACGCTTGGGCTGTTTGATCTCTTCGGCGCGGTCCAGCAGTTCTTCCAGGCTGCCAAATTCGTTGATCAGCAGGGCGGCGGTCTTGATGCCAATCCCCGGTGCGCCAGGGACGTTGTCGACCGAATCGCCCGCCAGCGCCTGCACATCGACCACCCGATCAGGGCCAACGCCAAACTTCTCGTGCACGCCATCGCTGTCGATGCGTTTGTTCTTCATCGCGTCCAGCATTTCGACGCCTCCGCCAACCAGCTGCATCAGATCCTTGTCCGAAGAGATGATGGTGCAGCGCCCGCCTGCATCGCGGGCCTGATGGGCCAGCGTGGCGATGATGTCATCGGCCTCAAACCCTTCGATCTCTTTGCAGGCGATGTTGAAGGCGCGGGTGGCGTCGCGGGTCAGCGGGAACTGGGGGCGCAGATCTTCGGGGGCTGGTGGGCGGTTGGCCTTGTATTGATCATAAAGATCGTTGCGAAAGGTCTTGCCGGAATGGTCGAAGATCACCGCCACATGGGTGGGGGCGTCCGCGCCGGTGTTGCCTTCGACGTAGCGCTGCAACATGTTGCAAAACCCCGCCACTGCGCCAATCGGCAAGCCGTCGGATTTGCGCGTCAGCGGTGGCAGCGCGTGATAGGCACGAAAGATGAAGGCAGAGCCGTCGATCAGATGCAGGTGGCAGCCCTTGCCGAATGTACTCTCGCTCATGCCCGTCGCGCTCCTGTCAGGAAATCCGTTCGTGTTCTGTTTCCGGTTATCGGTGATCTGGCGAGCAAGGGCAATTGCCGTTTGGAGATCTGCCAGTTTTGCGCGCATCAGGCCGTCGCTCTTTTGGTCGCGGACAACCCATGCTAGATCGGTCTCTCCAATCGGGTGAACAGGGTGGGTCACATGCAACTCAGCGGAAAAACAGTGATTGTCACCGGGGGCAGCGACGGTATTGGCAGGCATATCTGCCTGAAACTCGCGGCTGAGGGCTGTCGATTGGCGGTTCTGGGGCGTAATAGCGACCGACTGGCAGCTGTGGTGCAAGAGAGCCGGGACGCCGGGGCACTTCAGGTGCGCAGCTATGTCTGCGACATGGCGGATGCCCAGGCCATTGCGGCAACGGCAAAGGCGGTTGAGGAAGATTTCGATGGGGTTGATATCCTCATCAACAATGCCGGAATCTGGCACAAGGCCGGACCTTTGGACACGATCACAGACGAGATGCTGGTGGCCACGGTGCAGACCAACCTGACCGGGTTGATGCAGCTGACGCGGGCGGTTCTGCCTGGGCTGCGGAGGCGCGATGCGGCGGCGATCCTCAATGTGTCTTCCAAATCCGGCGTTGTCGCCCAGGCGGGTCAGTCGGTCTATACGGCCACCAAATACGGCGTGCGCGGTTTTACCGATGTGCTGAAGGAAGATGAGGCCGCCAGCGGCGTGCGGGTCGCAGGGCTGTATCAATCGGGCACCAACACCGGCATGTTTGCCAAAGCAGGCGAGGAGGTGCCCAATCACATCTTCACCGAGCCCGAGGATCTGGCGGATGTGGTGGTGTTCATGCTGTCGCGCCCGGCGAAACTGTGGATGCATGAGGTGCGCATCGAGCTCTAGCGCGCCTTAAAACATTCCCATGGCCAACCCGACCCCCATCGCCCGGCCCAGCTCAGAGCAGGGCTCAAGCTCGGCCGGTGCGATGAATTTCTCGGTCAGAATTGCCTCTGGCGTTTGCGCCTGGGTACACAGGATCAGGGGCGGCTGTATCTCGCGTAGCCGCCAGCCCTGCGCAATGCGCGCCAATTGCCGGGCAGCCCCGCTGCCGTCGGACCCGGCGCAGATCATCTGGGCATAGGCCCGCCCGTTGAGCTGACCCAGAACCGGATAGTAGCAACGGTCAAAGAATTCCTTCATCTGCCCCGACAGGCTGGCCAGGTTTTCCGGGGCGCAAAAGAGATAGGCCCCGGCCTGTAGCAGATCCGCTGGCTCGGCGTCCTGTGCCGTCAGCAGGACCACGTCACCTTCCGCCCGCGCCGCCTGTGCTGCGGCCTCCGCCATCTGCTGGCTGCCACCGGTGCGGGAATGATAGATGATCAGAAGGTTGCTCATGGAAATATCATATCGTCTGTGGAGGGCGGGACCAGTGCCGAAGAAGTTTGCGAGTCGGTTTAGCTGTCCAGATAAAGGGCATGTGACAGGCGGATGGAATAGGGCAGCGGGGTCCAGATCCCAAAGCGGCGGCCTGAGGCGTGAATCATCCGCGCCACCCAGGTGTTGCAGGTCTGAAACAGATGAAACCTGCCCTTGGCGGCAAAAAAGGCATCACGTTGCGTGAAACCCGGTAGCGGCAGGCGCAGCACCCCTTGGGCTTCATCCCGTTCGAAACTCTGGGTCAGTGCCTCCAGAAAGGCGTCATATTCATCGGCGTCAAAACGCACTTTGGGCAGGTCTGGCAGATTGGGCAACGTGCCTAAGACATCCACCCGCAAAACGGAGTGATCCCCGGCGGCACCCTTGATCACAGCCTTGAGTGTCACATCCTGATAGCCGCCGGTCGTGGTGTAAAAGCTCCGCGCACCCCAACCGATCACGAGCCAACGCGACCTGGGGTCGGCGATGGGCAGGCCTGCCTCCTCGAGAAACTGAAACCGGGCCCGCACCTGTGCGTCAAGGGGGATCAGGAAATCATAGTGGATCGGCCCGGATACAAGCTGCACCGCATTGGGGCGCGATTTGTTGACAGGGGCCTTGCTGATAGGGGTGATCGTGGCCTGTGACCCCGCCGGGATCAGCGCCCCGATCAGGGCCAGAAGGCAATACAGGAAGAGAAAGGCGATCGGCAGGCCAAGGGCTCTACCGATCCAGCGTTTCACACCACTTTGCCTTCAAAATCCTTGTGGATGTATTTGCAGTCGCAGTAGGGGCATTCGACAAAGCCCTCGCCCTCGGGGATCTGCAGATAGACGCGCGGATGACCCAGGGCCCCTTCGCTGCCGTCACAGGCGACGCGATAGCTTTCGGCGATCTTGGTTTCCGGGGCTGGGATAGTCATCGCTGGCGGTCCTCTTGAATATCGGCTAGGCGCGTGTTGGATCCATGTATGTCTGAAGCAAAAACCGGGGGCAAGTGCTGCGATGAAAGATGAAGCAATCCGTATCGAAAGCTTGCGCAAAACCTACAAGGGCAGCAAGGGGCAGCCCGAAAAGCAGGCGCTGAAGGGCATCGACCTTACCATTCCGCGCGGGTCGGTCTTTGGGCTCTTGGGGCCCAATGGGGCCGGCAAATCCACCATGATCAATATCCTGGCGGGGCTGGTGCGCAAGACCTCCGGGCAGGTGACAATCTGGGGCTTTGATCAGGACGCCAATCCGCGTCAAAGCCGGGCCGCCATCGGGGTGATGCCGCAAGAGCTGAACCTGGATCCGTTTTTCACCCCTCGGGGCGCGCTGGAGGTGCAGGCGGGGCTGTATGGCGTGCCCAAATCGCAGCGCCGCAGCGATGAGATTCTGGAAACGGTGGGGCTGACAGACAAGGCCCATGCCTATGCCCGCACCCTGTCGGGCGGCATGCGGCGGCGGCTGCTCTTGGGCAAGGCGCTGGTGCATCACCCGCATATCCTGGTGCTGGATGAGCCCACGGCGGGGGTGGACATCGAGCTGCGCCAGATGCTGTGGGAGAATATCCGCAAGCTTAATCAGCAGGGCATGACCATCATCCTGACCACGCATTACCTGGAAGAGGCTGAAGAGATGTGCGACGAGATCGCCATCATCAACCAGGGCAGGGTGGTGGCGCGCGACAGCACCGTTAATCTGCTGGGGCGACTGGACGCCAAATCCATGGTGGTGCAGCCCGCCACCCCGGTGACGGAGCTGCCGCAGGGCGCGGGTGTCACCTCAGAGCTGCGCGACGATGGCGCAGTGGTGCTGCGCTATCACGGCAATGAAACCAGCGCCGAGGCGGTTCTGGCGGCGGTGCATGCGGCAGGGATTTCGATCCGAGACGTGAAAACCGCCGAGGCGGACCTGGAGGATGTGTTTCTGGCCTTGACCAAATCAGCGTGAGGAGGGGGCTGGTTTCAGCTAATTTTGTTGAACCTTGAGAGATTTCAAAAGAGTATTTTGGTGGCCTAGTTTCAATAGCCTTCAGCGCATTCGATCCTTTTGACATGCCGTCAGAGAATTCAGACCCAGCTCAGGGGACTCTCTATTCGTATGTTGGACTGACAGAAAGCGGCGCAGGAAAGAGCGGAGACGCAGGTGCGCACAGCGTTGGCTTCCATTTTCACCGACAGATGGATTTTCATGCCGACGTCACCAACGCGACCGGCTTGGGAAAATCCTTCACCAAGTCCTCCCGGACCCGCAAACAGGTCGATTAGGGCGAATTCGCCGCTCATTTCTGTCCCTTCATAGTATTATTCTTTTATCTTCAAGAGCATGATATGCGCCAGGGTAAAATCGCCTGGCGAAAAATGGAGTTCTATGGCGGACATAGTGACACCCGAAGTGCGTTCCAGGATGATGTCGCGCATCCGTGGCCGGAACACCAGGCCGGAGATCGCCCTGCGTCGAGCCCTTCACGGCAGGGGATTCAGATATCGTTTGAACGCAAGGAAATTGCCAGGCTCGCCTGACATTGTGCTCCTCAAATGGAAAACCGTACTTTTCGTTCATGGCTGATATTGGCATCGACACACCGACTGTCCGAAAGCCTCCATCCCTTCCAGCAACGTCGAGTTCTGGGACGGGAAGTTCAAAAAGAATGTGGAGAGGGATGCACTAAACATCCTGGACTTGCTCGACGCCGGATGGCGGGTAGGAGTCGTCTGGGAGTGCTTAATCGGCCGGAATCCACCCAACGACCTCATTAGGCGCCTGCTCGCCCCTCACCGGTCCTGCAGAAACGTGGAGAGCGGTCTTTCACCACAGGTGCAAAGTCGTACGACCAACTTGGTAAGACCGTACTATCCTTGCCCGCTGATATGACACCGTTCCTTTTTTGGGGGGGCATTGGAGACGCTGCGCTCTTTCGTTGCATCGTTCTGGTGAGCAGTCGACGCGGGCCTTTTCAAATGCCTCGTCGCTGGTTTCTGCGACCAGAACTTTGAGTGATGAAGCGGCGCCTAGGGCAAAAATTATGTCACAGCGCTTCATTGCCAGTTTGAACACAATTTGAGTTTCGGGGCCGCCCCCAAAGTCCCGAGCGTATGAATGGCAACAATTCCGGGCTCATGGAACGTCAAACCTTGGCGCGTTCGGCAAATGGTACGGCGGGAGATGCCAAAAACCTCCATAGATGCAGAGGCCATGTACACTGAAGACACCGTGGGGCAGAAAGGTGCCAATGCTTGACCGGTTGATGACGCCAGGTACTTTGGAAGCGATCAACTATTCTGGGATTGCGTGTTGGCCAATAGCTGGGTGTTGTAGCGGTTTCAATCTCTGACTTGCAGCAGGCGCACGGTGCGCGGAATTTCGGACAGGATTTCGACGCCGCCTGAATGCAGGAAAGCCACGTCTTCCAGACGAATGCCAAACTCATCACTCAGGTAGATGCCAGGTTCAATGGAAAACACGTTTCCCACCCTCAAGGGTTCGGGGTAGTTGGCAGCGATAAAAGGGGGTTCATGCACGTCAACGCCCAGACCATGACCTGTGCGGTGCAGGAACTCCGGGCCAAAGCCTGCGTCCTCGATGACCGTGCGGGCAGCCATGTCAACGTCGCTGCAGAGGGTACCGGGCTGAGCCGCCGATTGCGCGGATTGGACTGCTTTTTCTACGATTCCGGCCACTTCATTGAACCGGGCAGTGGGCGTGTCACCGTACCAGGCACAGCGGGTCATATCCGATGGGTAGCCCTGCAAGCGGCATCCGGAGTCGATGAGCACGGCCATATCAGGCTGCACGGTATCCGTACCTGTGTGATGGTGCGGATAGGCGCTGTTTTTTCCAAAAGCAACGATGCAAAACGCGGGTTCTGCCCCGTTTTCCATGTAGTGATCTATGATGATATCGCGCACTTCGATCTCGGACATGCCGGTGCGCAGCGCTTCGAATGCCCTCTCAAAGGCGGCGTCGTTCAAAAGTGCACTGTCTTTCAACCGCTGGCGTTCTTCGACGTCTTTTTCAGCGCGCAAAAGGCCAACTGTGTCCAGCGTAAAGCGATGGTTCGGGGTGTCCAGCTGATCAAGGAGCAGGAACGAAAAATCCGTGCGCATCATCTCATCCAACACGATGCTGAGGCCGGGTCGTTTGGCGTTTGCCTCGGTCAGAAGCTGCGTAAGCGCAGCCAGCGGACCGTCCGCGTCGCTCCATTCATAAAACGGCACGTTTATACATTGGGCGCGGGACGCCTCGGCGTTCAGAAGGGGCATGAGAATGCCAACGTGATCGGCAGTGACAATCGCCATCACCGGGCGCTCATCGCCATGCGGGTTCAGCCCCAAAAGCCATTGCATGTGGCTGCCCGGTCCGATGGCGACCAGATCGGTGTTGGTGTCCACCATGCGCTTGCGCAATCGCGCCAATCTGTTTTCCACAATATCAGTCATAAAAAGCCTCCTTTGAATGGCACTCTGTTGGGCTGGGTTAGCTGCGATGCCCGGGCAGTCGGCTTTTCTGCGCGCCCTGCAAGACCACCAAAGTGCCGGTCCACAACATACGCGCGGGGGTTTCGCCCAGAGTTTTCCACGCATGGGGCGTCATGCCATTGTAATGCAGACTGTCGCCTTCGCGCAGCGTAAAGGTTTCTCCATCCAGGCTTTTTTCGATCGTGCCGCTAAGGACATAGATGAATTCCTCGCCCTCATGCTGAAAGGTCTCGGATTGAAACCCCGGAGGGCAGTTCATGATAAAGGCGGACAGTTCGTGGCCGGGAAACTCGGTGCTGAGCGCCTCATAAGTGACGCCCGTGTCCGAGATTGAGAACTTGCGCCGCTGTTCAGCATAAGACACCGCATCCCCCGGTTTGGGGCGGGTGACAAAGTAATCAAGGCCCAGATCCAACGCGCGGGCAATCTGCGCCAGGGTGCCAAGCGACGGTGTGGCATTGCCCCGTTCGACCTGCGACAGGTAGCCGACGGATACGCCAGCCTTGTCGCAAAGCTCCCTGAGGGTCAGCTTGCGCTTTTGGCGACACTTGCGGATCAGGTTTCCCAGCTTGGCCCGTTCGAGTTGGTCTGACGCCATAGCGTTACCCCCTTTTACCCTTGGTAAAGCCATGGCCTACGCAGGAGGCCGGGGGGATGCAAGAGAGCCGCACTGGATCAGCCTGACAATTGCGCCAGGCGTGGCATCAGATCAAGCAATTGTGCAGTATATTCTTGCCTGGGATTGGCAAACAGCGTTTCGGTGTCCTGCACCTCGATCAGCTGGCCCTGCTTCATCACGCCGACGCGGTCGCACATCTGACGCACCACCGGCAGGTCATGGCTGATGAACAGCATGGTCAGGCCCAGGTGTTCCTGCAAATCCTTGAGGATATTCAGGATCTGCGCCTGAATGGACACATCCAGCGCGCTGGTGGGTTCATCGCAGATCAGGAACCGTGGCTGCGTCGCCAGGGCGCGGGCGATCGAAATCCGCTGCCGCTGTCCGCCCGAAAACTCATGCGGGTATTTCGCCGCCGCCGCGCGGGTCAGACCGACACGATCCAGCAATTCATGCACCCGCCCGCTGATCTGATCCGACGGCAGCAGCTTGTGGTGTATCAGCGGCTCGGCCACGATGCTTTCGACCTTCATACGCGGGTTCAGGGACGAAAACGGATCCTGGAAAATCATCTGGATCTGTTTGCGATAGTTCGCCATGTCGGCCGCAGACATCGCAGTGACGTCATCGCCGTCAAAATTGATCTGACCACCGTCAACCGGCAGCAACGTGCCGATCATGCGCGCAACGGTGGATTTGCCCGATCCGCTTTCCCCGACAAGGCCAAAAACCTCACCATCCTTGATGTCAAACGACACCTCATCCACAGCGGTAAAGTAGGTACGCCGGGAGGGCAGGATGGCGGATTTTTCCAGGAATTTCTTGGTGATGCCTTTGACCTCGACCAGCTTGCCGGATTTGGACGGCTCTGGTTTGCGCCAATTGCGGGCGAGATCTTCGATCTTGAAGGTGGTTTCACGACCACCATAGCTGACCTGCGGAAAGCGGTGCAGCTTGACCTGTGGGCGCGGCACGGCGGAAATCAGCGATTTGGTATATTCATGTTCCGGCGCGCTCAGCACCTTGTCGGTTGTGCCGCTTTCGACCACCTCGCCGGAATACATGACGGTGACCTGCTCGGTGGTGTCGGCGATCACGCCCATGTCATGGGTCACCAGAATGACCCCCACCTGAGTTTCCTCGGCCAATTCCTTGATCAGGTCCAGCACCTGCGCCTGAATGGAAACATCCAGCGCGGTTGTCGGCTCATCCGCGACGATGACCGAAGGTTCGGAACACAGGGCCAGCGCGATCACCACCCGCTGGCGCATACCGCCGGAAAACTGGTGCGGATACTGGTCGAATCGCGTCATTGGGTCCGGGATCGACACCCGGTCCAGCAGGGAGAGCGCGCGTTCCTTTGCCTCGGTGGCTGACACCTTCAGGTGTAGCTGAATGGTTTCAACCAACTGTTCGCCGATGGTGAACAGCGGGTTGAGCGAGGTCAGGGGATCCTGAAAAATCATGCCGATCTCGCGACCGCGAATGGCGCGCTTTTCCTCGGCGCTGAGGTTGTCGATACGACGTCCTTTGAGCCAGATTTCCCCTGACGCAACGCGTGCAGGATCATCCAGAAGCCCGATGACGGCGTTGCCGGTCATCGACTTGCCCGCACCACTTTCGCCGACAACGCCGCGGATCTCTCCGGGGTGGATGTCATAGCTGACATTCTGGACCGGTTTGAACAACCCGCGGCGGGTGGGGATTTCGACTGTCAGATTGCGGATGGAGAGTACGGGTTCGGTCATTTCAGCCTCGGGTTCAATACATCACGCAGCCAGTCGCCCAGCATGTTGACACTCAGCGCCAGCGCCAGCAGGGTGCAGGCCGGGAAGAACAGGATCCACCATTCGCCCGAGAACAGATAACCCTGCCCGATGCGGATCAGCGTTCCCAATGAGGGTTGTGTCGGCGGTGCACCGACGCCGAGGAAGCTGAGCGTGGCCTCGGCGATGATCGCCAGCGCCAGCGAGATGGTGGCAATCACCAGCACGGGCGACAGGATGTTGGGCAGAATGTGCCGCAGCATGATTGTCGAAGGCCGTCGGCCGATCAACCTGGCGGCCGACACGTAGTCCTTGTTCTTTTCCACCAGCGTGGCGCCGCGCACGACGCGGGCGAACTGCACCCAGTCGCTGAGGCCGATGGCGAGGATCAGTACCCAGATCGCCATCTGATCGCGGTGTTCGATCGGGGTGATGCCCTTGGCGATGCCAAAGATCAGCATCGCAACAAGGATCGAAGGGAAGGTCAGCTGCACGTCGGCGGTGCGCATGATGAAACTGTCAATCCAGCCTCCGAAATACCCGGCCAGGAGCCCAAGGAAGATGCCCAGAACCACTGCGAACAATACCGCAGCAAAGCCCACGAACAGCGAAATCCGCATCCCGTAAAGGATGGTCGAAAACACGTCCCGCCCTTGATCGTCGGTGCCCATCAGGAACGTTTCGCCAGTAAAGGCATTCGGGGCCATCGGTGGTGTGAACCCGTTCATCAGGTTCAGCGACGTCGGGTCGAACGGGTTGGTTGTCGCAATCAAGGGCGCGAAGATGGCCGACAGGATCAACAACAGCGACACGGCGGCCGACACCATCGCGACGGGCGAACGGCGGAAAGCGTAATAAAAGTCGCTGTCCAGTGCGCGTCGCAGCCGGGACGGCGTCGCCGATTGCTGTTCTTGTTGCGCAGAAATGGGTTGATCGGTCACTTGGCACTCACCCTTAAACGTGGATCGATGAAGGCATAGAGGATATCAACCAGCAGGTTGATGACGACGAACATCACCGAAATCATCATCAGATATGCGGCCATGACCGGGATATCGACGAACTGGATTGCGTTGATGAACAACAGCCCAAGACCGGGCCACTGAAAGACGGTTTCGGTGATGATCGCAAAGGCGATGATCGCCCCCAATTGCAGGCCGATCACAGTAACCACCGGGACCATGGTGTTCTTGAGCGCGTGTCGGAAGTTTATCACCCGCTCGCTCAGGCCGCGCGCGCGGGCAAAACGGATATAGTCCTGACGCAGCACTTCGAGCATCTCGGACCGCACCAGCCGCATGATCAGGGTCATTTGATAAAGGCCCAGGGTGATCGCCGGCAGGATCAGCGCTTTGAGACCGGACTCAGTCAGGAAACCGGTGGTCCAGCCGCCGATCTTTATCACCTCACCGCGTCCAAAGCTCGGCAGCCAGCCGAGTTCGACGGAAAATAGATAGATCAGCAGAATACCGATCAGGAAGGTCGGCAGCGACACCCCAATCAAAGAGGCGGACATGATGAAATGGGCGGCGAATCCGTCGCGGCGAATGGCGGTGAACACACCCAGCACGATACCCATCACAACGGCAAAGATCGCCGACAGGGCGGCCAGTTCCAGCGTGGCAGGCGCGCGCTCCATGATGATCTCGGACACTTCGCGGCCCTGACGGTAGCTGACGCCAAAATTGCCTTGGGCCGCTTCGTTGAGGAATTTGAAATACTGTACCGGAATCGGTTTATCGAGGCCCAATCGCGCGCGTAGGCGCTCAACGTCTTCCATCGTGCGCTCTTGACCCAGCATGTTGTCAATCGGGTCACCCACAAAGGTGAACATGGAAAACGCAATAGCGCCGGTAACGACCAGTACCAGCATAGACTGGAACACACGCTTTAGGATGAATGGCAACATCGCAGAGGCTTTCTTGTGCCAATACGCGTGGGGTCACGCGTTGCATTGACGGATCACAGAGAGGTGCCGGGGCGAGGAACTCCTGCGCTGCCCGGCAGAAAAGGGCCGCCCACAACAGGCAGGCGGCCCAGATCGAGTTACTTCATGGTGAAGTATTTGACGCGGGGCTGATCTTCGGGATCAACCTCGATGCCAACGCTGTCGCTCATCCCCCAGTTCAGCACCTGATGGTGGATCGGGACGTAAAGCTGTTCGTCTTGGACGACACGCCAGATGGCGGCGATATCCGCGTTGCGGGCGTCCAGATCAGTGTTGGAGGCCAGAGATTTGATCTTGGCGTTCACGTCCGCATTGTTGAAGCCAGTGCCGTTCCAGGTGCCGATGTCGCTTTCACGACCGTGCACCAGGAAGTTGAAGATGTATTCCGAATCGTAGGTCGGAACACCCCAGCCCAGCATATAAAAATCAGTCTTGCTGTCGGTAATCTTGGGGAAGTGCTGTGCCTTGGGAATGGCGTCCAGGTTCACCGTGATGCCGATCTGACCCAGCATGCCGACAGCGGCCTGACAGATAGGTTCGTCGTTGATGTAGCGGTCGTTCGGGCAGTCCAGGCGGATCGAGAAGCCTTCGCCGTAGCCGGCCTCGGCCATCAGCGCCTTGGCACCTTCCAGATCGGTTGAGCTTTCGCCGTCCATCGCGGCGGTCCAGCCATTTACAAAGGGCGGAGCAATCATGCCCGCAGGCTGGGATTGACCACGCATCACGACCTGACGGATAGCATCGCGGTTGATCGCCATGGACATCGCCTTGCGCACGCGCACGTCTGCAAGGGGGTTCTTGCCGTCGACGTTGTCGGCCTCAAGATCATCCGCGCCCTGGTTCATCCCAAAGAAGATCACACGGTTTTGGGGGGCCTGTTTGACCGTCAAACCATCTGTACCGTCCACGCGAGCCAAATCCTGTACTGGCATGTCCTGGAGGAAATTCACCTCACCCGACAGAAGTGCTGCAACACGGGTCGCGGCGTTCTGGATCGGGGTATAGACGATTTTGCTGACTTCCATCGGGAAGTCGTTGCGACCCCAGTACTCTTCATTGCGCACCATGACCGTTTTCACGTCAGGCTCGCGGCTGACCAGCCTGTATGCGCCGGTGCCATTCACATTGGTGGTCGCATAGGTGATCTCGCCACCTTCAAAGTCTTGCACGTTGACTGTGTTGTTCGCCTCGGTCCAACCCTTGTCCATCATGAACAGGTTGGTCAGGTTCGACGGCAGGATCGGATTCGGGCCGTCTGTTTCGATCTCGACAGTGTGGTCGCCAACAGCGCGCACCGCGGTGATCGAACCGATCAGCTCTTTCATGTCCGAGTTCGGCTGCTTTGCACGCTCAAAGCTGAACACCACGTCTTCTGCAGTGAAATCTGCGCCATCGTGGAATTTCACACCTTCGCGCAGGTTGAACACCCAGACGTTGGGGTTGTCAGCGCTGGGGGCCCAGTCGGTTGCCAGAGTCGGGACGAACGCGCCGCTGGTGTCGCGAATAATCAGCGGCTCATACATCTGGTGACGCATGGTATGGCTGGGGCCTTCGTTTTGCGAGTGCGGATCCAATGTCAGAGCGTCACCCGCGCGCGCCCATTTAAGGGTTTCGGCGCTGACCACGGCAGTTGACGACAGTAGTGCCGCAACCGCCAGGAATGTTGATGTTTTTTTCATGATGTCCTCGCTGTCAGTAAGTATTTTCCGCAAGCAGTTGTATTTGTTTTTCCTGATCAGATTATTCGGCCAAGAAGCACTCGTTGCTCTCCCGGGCTGCTTGCATTTAGGAACTAATAACGCCCCATCTCGGTGACTGCCGATTTAAGTTCAGGCTTGCAGGTATCGCCCTGCCACCGTTTGGCCAGGCACAGTCAAGACCCTAGAAAAAAAATTTGAGATATACAATAATAATTTTTGTCACCTTCAGGGCGCGTTTTTTGTTGGCACTGACGATGGGAGAAGAGGCAGGTTGCTGGTGTTTTGTACTGCTTCAGATTTTCCGGAGGCTCCAAATCGAGGAAGGATTGGAGCCATGGAAAGAGACAACCGAGCGAACTGCCATTCGCCAGAGGCCCGCGCGCGAGAAGACGCGCACTATTGGTTGGTCGCCAAACCAGGCGAGGATACAGGCCTCTGCTTTGTGGACCCGAAGTTTGATGTCGATCTTTGTATGGTGGACGACATGCGCGCCTTTACATCGGCCTGGACGGGGCATTCTTACTTCGGGTCGAGATCTCCGCGGTGCCCATCACACTTTCCAGCCACGATTTACTAGCGCGCACATTATCCAAATGGCTTGTACGCTGCAGCTTGCGGACACCGCCCAGAAATCTCTCGTTGACCAAATTCGGGCAGTCCGCACTCGAAACTTCACGAACTGACAAGGCTTTGCAGAAGTGGACATCGATCGAACGGCAGCATTATCCTCGTTGTGTGAGTTCGCCCACAACTTGGTTTCGTCGTCGCAGCGAATGTCCGAAACGAAGGGCCGCGCCGCAGCATCCGTCGGCATAGGTCAAAGGCCGGTGTGGGCCGTCCTTGCTCGCGCGTTTTTGCTGCGCAAGCAAAATGCTGCACCTGCGCGCGCGGTAGTAAGGACTCTCATCTGATCGGTTCAGCAGCTTAACACCTCATCTTTGTGTCTACTTCTGTACACCTCGCTTGATGCGGAATGGTCCAAACTGTGGATCTTTCGTCGCAGCTACGCGGTCTTCATTTGATTGATGAACTCCAGTGTTCCCGGACCGAAGGGTTGCTTGCCATCAAAGTTGTGCAAGACAATTCCCTCGATCAGATCGCCGACGCAGTCTCTGAAGCGGCGGCAGTGTGCTGGCTCTTCCCGTGTAGCGATTTTCCTTAGGAGATTGGATAGTTACAGATTTCCGAGTCTCAGTCTGGTTCGCAAATTAAAATAGGACTTGAAAGTACCTAATATATAAAACATGTATGTGGTACTCAAATATGGAGCGATTCTAGTGGAAGATGCGACGCGGCTGAGGCCTTGTTTATTTGATATCACCCCAGCCGAAATCGGTCGGGTTGTTGAACAGTTCTATGCCAGCGTCCGTTCGGACAAGGTGCTGGGCCCGGTATTTAATGCTGCGATCGAGGATTGGCCTGCGCATGAAGCAAAAATTGCAGCTTTTTGGCGTGGGGCAATCCTTAGGGAGCCCGGCTATGGCGGCAACCCGATGCAAGTCCATTTGGCCAATTCAGCAATCAAACCCGCGCATTTTTCGCTGTGGCTGGACCTGTTTCGAGCGACGGTACAACGTGAACTAAGACCAGAAATAGCGGCTGCATTTTTCCTTTTGGCAAATCGCATCGGCAAGGGAATGTCTTCTGGGATCGAGAACTTTCGCAGACCCGGAGGTTCGCCACCGATACTCACCTGAATGACCGCAGAATAGGTCCTAGAGCGGCCTGACCTCGCCACCTCACCACTAACCATGAGAGACGGTAATGACTGCAAGCGTCTACAGTAAAGCCCGCATTATCCAGGGCGACTCCAGGCTGATTGTTCTGCGCTGGTTGACTGCCGGATGGCAGGATATGCGTGCAAACTTAGGGTTTTCTCTGTGTTACGGTACTGCGCTGGTCGTGGCAGGCTGGGTCACCATCTGGCTGCTTGCTGCGACAGGTACAGGTTGGATGCTACTGCCTCTATTGGCAGGTGGCGTTTTGGTCGGCCCCCTTGCAACAATTGGCTTGTATTCAATTTCGCGCGGCCGGAAAGGTGTGGCTTCAAAAGGGCAGATTGCGCTTGTTGGCGGGGTTTTGATGATCTTTGCCCTGACGTGGATACGTGCTGCCACGGTTCTTTTTGCCATTGCTTTTGGCCTACGACCCTTTGCGGGTTTTACAGAGACGGTGGAGCTTCTTTTCAGCACGCATCAGGGGTGGAGTTTAGTAATCGTCGGGTCACTTACTGGGGGGCTCTTTGCTGCCCTTGGCTTTGCGATCTCTGCTTTTTCGTTACCGATGCTTGTCGACCGAGAAATCGACGGGTTTTCAGCCATGGGGCTTAGTTTCAATGCCACCACTCACAACTTTTGGCTGAGCCTCTGGTGGGGAGGCACCATCACCGTTTTGACCGCTGTGGGCATTCTTACAGGATTGTTGGGGCTCGCGGTTGTCTTTCCTCTGCTTGGCTATGCAACCTGGCATGCCTATGCGGATCTGTTTCATGGAGATGCATAAATGACTGACATGCTTCCAAAGAATACTGTGCACTACGCAACTTCGCGTTTCACGCATGAAACCCTGCCTGACAAACTGCGCAAAGACCACGGCACCAAAGCCGGAGTCTGGGGGTTGTTGGTTGTCCAAAGTGGAGAGCTTTTGTTACGGCGTGAGGGCAAAGAAGATTTTGTTATCACCGCGGGCGAGACCGCAGTCTTTGCGCCGCAGGAGGTTCATTCCGTCGAGGCGATGGGCAGCGTGGAGTTCGAAGTCCAGTTTCACCGGCAGGAGGCTCCAGATGCAGCGTAATCTGTCCGTCGAAGACCTTGTGATCTTTACGGCCCTATTCTTCGTCCTCATGGCTGGCTTGGCAATTTTAGGCTGGGGTGTTCCCATAGTCTACGTGATGCATGGCTGGTTAATTGCCGCCGCTGCGGGCTGGGGGCTGATCTGGATGCTGGGCCGAGCCAGTGGTGGGGCCGTCAAAATGCCACTGGAATACAATGATCGGGTTATCCGTTTCGGCATAATTGCGGCTCTCATCTGGGGTATCATCGGCTTTACGGTTGGTGACATTCTAGCGTGGCAACTGGCATTTCCGTCTTTCAATGGTGACATGTCCTGGTCCAACTTTGGGCGGCTCAGACCTGTACATACCTCTGGTGTTATCTTTGGCTTTGGCGGCAATGCTCTGATTGCCACGTCTTTCTATGTGGTTCAGCGAACTTCACGTGCGCGTATGGCCAGTGAGACGCTGCCCTGGATGATTTTTTGGGGTTACAATCTGTTCATGGTGATCTCTGCCTCTGGCTACCTGTCCGGGATTACTCAATCCAAAGAATATGCAGAGCCAGAGTGGTATGCGGATCTCTTGTTGTTGATCGTTTGGATTGGGTATCTGACCCTTTATCTGCGAACTCTGGCCAAGCGGGCCGAGCCCCATATCTATGTAGCAAACTGGTATTATTTGGCCTTTATTGTCGTCATTGCGATGTTGCATGTGGTGAACAATCTCGCGGTTCCGGTTTCTATTGCATATCCAAAGAGTTACTCTCTCTTTTCTGGCACTCAGGATGCAATGACCCAATGGTGGTACGGTCACAATGCAGTGGGATTTTTGCTGACGGCGGGCTTCCTCGGTATGCTTTATTACTTTCTGCCCAAAGCGGTAGACCGGCCAGTCTATTCCTATCGGATGTCCATTGTCGGCTTTTGGGGGATAACCTTTCTCTATCTTTGGGCCGGAGCCCACCACCTGCATTATACCGCGCTGCCGGATTGGGTGCAGTACCTGGGCATGACCATGTCAATCATCCTTTTGGTGCCAAGCTGGGCCTCGGTCTTCAACGGCATCCTCACTCTGAACGGCGCTTGGGATAAGGTGAGAACGGATCCGGCGGTACGCTTCATGATGGTGGCAATCCTGTTCTATGGTCTGTCAACCTTCGAAGGTTCATTCATGGCGATCCGACCAGTGAATTCTCTTAGCCATTATACCGACTGGACCGTAGGCCATGTTCATGCGGGAGCTCTGGGTTGGGTCGCTTTCATTACCTTTGGCACGATGTACAAATTGGTACCTTGGGTCTGGAAGCGCGAGGGCGTCTACTCTCTGAAACTGGAGGCTTGGCACTTCTGGCTCGCCCTCACCGGCACGTTAATCTACGTCGGTGCGATGTGGAATAGTGGCATCACCCAATCTCTGATGTGGCAGACCTATGATGCAGATGGCGCCTTTCTCTATTCCTTTCTCGATAGCGTCGTGGAAATGCATCCCTATTACGTCGCGCGTGCGATTGGCGGGCTACTCTATCTGATTGGCGCCTGTATCGGCGTCTACAACATCTACATGACCGTGAGTGGTCCCGAAAAAGTCGAAACCCAGCAAGCCGGGCCACTGGCCCCGCAGCCTGCGGAGTAGCACGTCATGAGTACACAACATCAGAAACTTGAACGCCACTCGCTGGTTTTTGCCATGGCGATCCTCGTGGTGGCCTCGATCGGGGGGCTTGTTGAGATTGCTCCCTTGTTCACCATTGAGAATACCGTGGAAAAGGTAGAGGGCATGCGACCCTATACACCGCTCGAACTGGCCGGGCGTGATATCTATGTACGCGAAGGCTGCTATGCCTGCCACAGCCAGATGATCCGTACCCTTCGATCCGATATCGAGCGCTATGGGCACTATAGTCTAGCGGCTGAGAGCATGTATGATCACCCGTTTCAATGGGGGTCAAAACGCACTGGGCCAGATTTGGCACGGATCGGCGGAAAATACTCTGATGCCTGGCATGTGGCGCATCTGGAAGCTCCTCGGGAGTTGGTCGAGGGCTCGATTATGCCTGGCTATGCCTTCTTGTCGAAGACACGACTTGCCACCGGCCATTTACCGGCATCCCTCAAAGCACTGAGCCGGGCAGGTGTGCCTTACACGGAGGCCCAGATCGAAAATGCGGAAAAGGATGCGGCCTGGCAGGCGGATTTCGAACAGAATTACGAAGGCGAGTTGCAGGAAAGTTATGGGGACAATGTGCAGGTGCGCGATTTTGATGGCGCACCTGGACGTCTGACCGAGATGGATGCCCTTGTGGCTTACCTGCAGATGCTCGGTACCCTGGCTGATCTCGAAACACTGAACCCTCAGGAGAGCTCCCGATGACACATGATGCAGTTCTGGTGTTTTCGAAAACCTGGGGAGCAATCTATCTGATGACCGTGTTCTTTGCGGCGGTGCTTTGGGTCTATTGGCCCTCGCGGCGGAAGATCTATGACTATGCGGCACAATCTCCGCTGGATGGGCGGGAGGAACAGCCATGGCGTTGAAGGAAAAAGACCCGGTCTCAGGCACCGACCTGACAGGACATGAGTGGGACGGCATCACAGAATTGGACACCCCGGTACCCTGGGCGGCACGCTGGGCGCTGTGGGGAAGCATTGCCATCGCGGCTGGGTATTGGGTTTTTTATCCGTCCTTCCCTGCAGTGACCGACTATGCAAAAGGGGTCCTGGGCTATTCCTCGCGTTTGGAAGTCGTATCTTCACTGAAAGGGGCTGAAGCTGAGCGGAGGCAAACTTTTGCTCCTTTTCAGTCGGGGGATATCGCGTCCTTGGCCGAAGATCCCTCGCTTGAGGCTCGCTATGGCGCGGCCATTTCCAAACTTTATGAGGACAATTGCGCAGCATGCCACACGGCAGAGCTAACCGGCCAGGAGGGGTTCCCAAACCTGACCGACAATCATTGGCTCTGGTCAGGGACAGCGGAGGAGATTGAGTACACGATCCGCTATGGCATCAATGCCACGCATGACGAAACCCGTCTCGCCCAGATGTTAGCCTTTGGTGCTGATGAAATGTTAGAAAAACCGCAAGTCAATGACGTAGTTGAATTTGTGCTGGCGCTTTCCGGGCGGGACCACAATGCACAGGCTGCAGAGGCGGGTGCGGTCGTCTTTGAAGTAAACTGCGCCGCTTGCCACGGCGATGATGGAGGTGGCGGCTATGAAAACGGCGCCCCGGATCTGGGGGATGGTCAGTGGATTTATGGTGGTAGCCGTGGTGATATCTATCACAGCGTCTATTATGGCAGGCAGGGTGTCATGCCGGCCTGGGAGGGTCGCCTGAATGATGCCCAAATCCGAATGTTGACACTGTATCTTTTGTGGAGTGCCGAAGATGCCCCAAGCTGAGGAAGATCCCAGATTTCGGCGGAATATGTACCTGTTGATACTTTTCCTTCTGGTTGGCTACATCGGATTCAAAGCTTGGCACCTGTCGGTTGCTTTTGAAGCCTGGGGCAACCAGCCGTTGGAAGGCGAAGTTGGTGGTGCGGCCAAGTAGACGAGATTTGCGTAAGGAGAGAGCAAAAGGGGTGGCGGCCCTCGCTCAGTAGACTGTTAGACAACGCCTTTGTTGATCTCCAGGGCTCGGAGCAAATTCCGCATTCCTCCGTTGCCGTTCAGCACATCTTGCAAAGTCTTACTGTCCAAAGTGGTAAAGAACATCTCCTGCGCTTCGTTCAAAATCGGAAGCAAGCCGCAGGCAGGTGTCATCACACAACATCCTCCATCTTCTTTCATACACTCGACCAGTGGTGTGCCACGTTCAGATTTGCGCAAGAGCCCGCCGATTGAAATGGCCTCTGGCGGCAGGGCCAAACGCATCCCACCATTTCTACCGCGAAGGGATTCAACATAGCCCTCGTGCGTGAGCCACTGGGAAATCTTGGCAAGGTGATTGAAAGGCAACTTCTGCATCTGAGCAATCTCACGGGTCGACATTAAGCCGTCCTCATGGGTGGCCAGGTGAATCAGGATGCGAAGGGCGTAGTCTGAGAACTTAGATATTTGCATACTTCTCTCTTTTCACAAAAAACACGTACTGGAAATACGTATTTTATTGACAGGTTTTGGGACTCGCAATAATAGGTAATTTAAATACCTATTAAGGAGGTGGCATATGCAGCCAGTTGTTCTTTTGATTTCGCTGATACTGATGGCCCTGCTGTCGACTATCTTCCTCCTGGCGGCGCGGGCATCGCGCGGGCCAGGACCCGGACCCAAAGCCAATGCTAAACGAACAGGGCTAATCTGGGCTCTTACAATCCTAGGGGTGATCGTCTCGGTTGGGTCTCTCCGCAGCTGGCCACATGCGCTGGCCAGCACCAGTGACGCATTAGAGGTAAACGTCAGCGGCGGTCAGTGGTGGTGGGACATTGACACCACAGAAATTCCGCTCGGCAAGCCTGTCAATTTCAACGTGACAACCGAAGACGTCACCCACGGTATGGGGATCTATGACCGAGATCTGACCCTGCTGACGCAGGTGCAGGCGATCCCTGGATACACCACTCAAATCACCTACACCTTCACGGAACCAGGCAGCTACCAAGTCCTGTGCATGGAGTTCTGCGGAGTGGCGCATCACGACATGGTCAATGAATTCGAAGTTGTAGTGGTGGAGGAATAAATGAGCATTGCAATAGAACCCGGCGCGGGAGCCCCCGCTGCAACGGCACCACAGGCTGGCGCGATCAAAGTTACGATGATCCTCTCTGGTGCGGTCTTCACGCTGATGATGGTCTTTGGTCTGATCATGCGGGCAGCACAGGGCCAGTGGATAGAGCTGGATCCGGCCCTGTTCTACCAGATTTTGACGGCACATGGCGCTGGCATGGTTGGCACAGCGGCGCTCTCTGGGGCGGCTATCCTTTGGTATTTCAGTGGTCGGCATGTGGTGCTGACTGCTGGCATCTTTTGGGCTTTTCTTTGCCTGTTCCTATTGGGGGTCGTCTTGATCCTCGGCGCTATCTTTATCGGCGGGTTTGGCGGGGCTTGGACCTTCCTGTTCCCGCTCCCCGCTTTGTCCGGCGGCGCGTGGGAGGCAGGGGCTGCCGCCGCCTTCATGCTGGGGTATGTGGCAATTGGAGTTGGCTTCTTGCTCTACTATCTGGAGCTTGGCCGACAGATCCATGCTCGCTATGGCAGCTTAGTGCGTGCGCTGGGATGGAACCTAATTCTTGGTCGCGAGGATGATAACCCGCCACCGCCAACAATCGTGGCAGCTGCTGCGGTTACCATCTTTAACTCGATCGGCATCATCTTGGGCGCAGCGGTTCTGATCGCAAGCCTCGTGCATCTCTTGGTGCCAGGGTTTGAGGTCAATGCACTTCTGGCCAAGAACCTGATCTACTTCTTTGGTCATGTTTTTATCAATGCCTCGATCTACATGGCGGTGACTGCGGTCTACGAGATTTTGCCAGAATACACAGGCCGACCCTGGAAATCGAACCGGGTGTTTGCACTTGCCTGGAATGCGGTGTTGATCTTTGTGATGGCGGTCTATTGGCACCACCTGCTTCAAGACGTGGTGATGCCACCTTGGATGCTTGTCGTGGGGCAGCTTGTCTCTTACTTCAGCGGCATTCCCCTAATCGCGGTCACAGCTTTCTCGACCTTCCTCTATGTACGCGGGTCAAAAATGACTTGGGATCTGACCTCTTCGCTGCTGGTCTTGTCAGTGGCTGGCTGGTCCGTGGGATCCATTCCGGCTTCCATCGACGGGATGATCAGCGTCAACAAGGTGATGCATAACACCATGTGGGTGCCCGGCCATTTCCATACCTATCTGCTTCTGGGTGAGGTCGCCATGGCCTTTGGCTTTATGGCCTGGTTGGTACGTGGCAAGACCATCTCCGAGATGGGGACCTTGGACCGGGCTGCCTTTGGCACCTATCTGGCGGGCGCAGCCGGGTTTGTCACAGTGTTTTTGTTCTCTGGCGCGGCTTCGATTCCACGCCGTTGGGCCGTGCACTACGAGGAATGGCTGACCCATGACCGTATCGGTACCGTATTTAGCGTGCTTGTCGTGCTGGCAACATTGGTCTTTGTAGTGCGGTTTGTGACTCGTTTGGGACGGAACGAAGACTGATGTTGGTCAGGTTCCTTCCCTCTGTACTTGCCGCAGCATTGGGAGCTGGGATCTTGTGGCAGGCCACAGAAGGTGCCCAAGCCTTCACCAGCGAGGCCGCACGACGGCTGGATGTGGTGCGTGCGCCCCGTCCAGTTCCTAACCTTATGCTGGAGGATATGAATGGCCGCCAGGTGCCTTTGCTGCCGAGAAGTGGCGAGGTGGTATTGGTTGAGTTCATCTACACGGTCTGTGGGGATATTTGCCAGATCGCTGCTGCTGATTTTGCAGAACTCCGGGATCAGCTGCGCGCGCGTGGGGAAAAAGTGAGGCTCATCTCGGTGAGTTTTGACCCTGCGCGCGACACTCCAGAACAAATGGCCATCTATGGTGACGCCCATGAAGCGGATGGCACTATTTGGACCGTGGCCCGGCCGGAACCAAGCGCATTAGAAGACTTGTTGAACCTGTTTGATGTTGTCGTCATCCCGGACGAATGGGGCGGCTTTCAGCACAATGCAGCAATCCACGTGATTTCTGCAGAAGGCAGCTTTGCCGCGGTCTATGACACCGATGCGGTAGCGGCAGTGCTTGCACATTTTGACCGGAGGCGGCCATGAAAATGATGGGTCTGACCGTCCTCGCAATTGCTGAGGCCGTCGCTTTGCGGGGAGGCACGATTGAAAGCCCGATCCAACATGTGCTTGTGCAGATGCCGCTACTAGCCTTGGCAGGCATGGTAGGAGTGCATGAGCTAAGGATCCGGCAATATTGGGCCATTCCGTTTCTTTTACTGGCGTTGACAACTTTTTTGTTCTGGATGTTGCCGCGCAATGTGGACTGGGCCCTGACCCCTGCAGGAGAATTGGCCAAATACATTTCGCTGCCTCTGCTATTGGGTTTGCCTCTGCGCCTTTGCTGGCCCCGGCTGGGGCCGATTTTGAGAGGCTTCTTGAAGGCCAATGCTCTTTCGATGCTGGGGGTTCTTGGCTTCCTTTATACCCATGCCCCGATCCGGATCTGCAATTCCTATTTGGTCTCTGCTCAACAGGATCTGGGCTTTGCCTTTCTCTACCTCGCTGCCGCCTTGGCCTGTCTATGGGCCTTGCCGGTGTTGTTTGGATACCCGCGGTGGCTTCCCGATGCCGCCGCCGGGTGCATAAAATGCGGAGCATGATGTGATGACCTATGCCGATACAGTCCTCGGGTTTGCGCAGCTGGCCCAGAAGAAAGGGCAGAATCTGAGATCCGACCCCATGGCCTTTTTGGTGCTTGCCCTCAAAGCGGGTGCCTTTGTAGGGGCCGGTATCTTGTTGATCTTTTCCCTGGGGCAGGGTGTCGATGGCGCCATCCGACCAATTGTCATGGGGGCCAGTTTTGGCATTGCTCTCACGCTTGTGGTCTTTGCCGGAGCAGAGCTTTTCACTGGGCATACAATGTATATGACCCATGGGCTGTTGACTGGCGCCAGCGGAGTTGGGGATTTGCTGCGCTGTTGGGGTTCCAGCTGGGCTGGCAATCTGATTGGAGCCCTGCTGCTGGCGTTGTTGTTTGTGGCTGGTGGGGGCGGGTTGATCTTGGGCGCGGGAGAAGATGCCCTGCTTTACAAGGTCGCAGCCAAAAAAATGCAGGGTTCCGGACTTGAGCTCTTTGCCAAAGCAATTTTGTGCAATTGGCTCGTTTGTCTTGCTCTGTGGTGCTCGGCCCGCGCGAAAGACGACGTGACCAAATGTATCGTGATCTTTTGGTGCCTCTATGCATTCATTGCCGCAGGCTTTGAGCATAGCGTAGCCAATATGACTGTCTTTTCTGTCGCCCTGCTTTCTGATTATCCGGAGGGTATCTCGCTGGCAGGAGCTGCGCATAATTTGATCTTTGTCACCTTGGGCAATACCTTCGCCGGGGCTGGTATCATGGGGTATGGGTATTGGCGCGCGGCGTCACGGCCGCGAGTTTCGGTTGAATCTCCGGATGAATTCTTGGGTGAAAAAAGCCAGACGGAGGCGGGCTGATGCAGGTTTTGAATGCGAAGCCAATCTCGCAGGAGGCCGCAGGTATTTGGCGCGGTGCGTGGGGCGGTCAGGCCATCACAGCCGGTATCTTCCTTTGGATCGGAGTGGCGTTCGCCGGTAATTTAGTTGCCGCGCCCGCAAAGTTCCAGGCCGCCTCATTAACGCTCCCCGTAGCGTTGGACGTGGGGCGGGTACAGTTTCTGTGGATCGGCTTTGCAGAAGCCATTTGTCTGTTGGTCATCCTAATGTGCAAACTCGGGCGGAATGAAGTGGAGACATACTCTTTGGTTCCCAGCAATTTCGTCCAGCATGTCGACTAATTCGTCAGTCTTCTCTCTATGCTCTAAAAACTGACGCTGTTGAAACAGCCCGCGACGGCTTTGGTGGCTAGCCAAGGAAAAAAGTTGATCCCGCGAATAAATCTGAGTGATGTCGTTGATCCACTCAACCATCCAGGGCGCGCTTCAGTCATCCCCATATAGACTATCAAATCCAGCCCCGAGCGACAGTACCCTCGAAAAAGAGCATTGGAATTGGATAGGCATGCAGCCGTTTATGGTTGAGACAGGCCTCGGCAATGCAAACTGCAGCTCGCGGCCTAAAAAGTGCTCTCCGAAACGGGAGGTTCGCGCTCTGCTCTTCAGTTCCTCGCGGGCACGTTCGTTGCGTTCATTCACTTCTTGTACCCGCTCGTCTTCCAACTTCTTGGAAGATCTCAGTCTTGCACCAATTGATTTTCCGTATGGTGAAGCCATTGCCTCGGCAGAGGTTTCATAACCGCCAGCCGAGCCTTTGAGGGCAATCGTGTGTAGATGGTTTGTCAGACCTCTGGGTCTCACATGCTCCTCCTCAACGGATAGGAGAAGCATGTCCAAAATCCAAAAATACCAAACAGATACCAACGCAGTTCTTGATCATGAAATGATCAAGCGATTGGTCAAAGATTGGCATATGGCTTCACTTCGTGAAGTGCTTCGCAAATGCTTGACTAGATTATCTGGTTGGTTGGTCTGGGCGGGCTGAGTATTGAGTTCGGCCTGTGGCCAAACTGGTTCCCAGCCCATCGAGACCTTTACCCTCGGAGGCTAATTTCCGTGAAAACGCTTTCGCCAGCGCCACCTAGAACATCGTCGAGCTCATTTGTGCTCAGATCGTCGATCCCATCCACAATTTGACTGCTCAGCTTTTTGGGATCGTCCGAGGCCAAGAAGGACCAGTAAAAGGCTGTTCCTTCGGAAAGCTCAGCCTTCTTTTGCTCATGCAAATCCCGTACTTCTTGTTCTGTCAGACCGATCAGAAGGGCAAAATGCACCCTCCGGCCTTCGATACGACCGCTACCCTCGAAAATCGCTTTCTTGGTCGTTTGGGAACCACCATTTTCATCCAACCACTTGCGGGCAAGACGGTTATCGGGAGTCGAACATTTGACTGCCGACGGAGTAAACTTGATGATTTCAACATCAGCTATTGAGAATAATTCCTTGGGATAGGTGCCGCTCACGAAGCAGCTCTGGATTGCATGAACTCGTCACAAATACAGATTTCGTGTATCCGAAGAATGCACCTATCCCAATGAATAAGTTCATTTTCCAAAGCGGCTGCGGATCGTGGTGGCGGCTTCCATCAAGACATCGTCCAGCTTGCCTTCATCAGCCAGCGTCTTCAGCTTTTGAAGGTTCTTGGCAATGTCGGCCACATCGACGCACTTGATCGCATTCAAGCCAGGGGCCAGCTCAAGCGATGCCCGGCCATAACGGGGTGAGATAAACAATTCCCCTTCATCGGATTTCCAAACCCATGTGCTGGTGATCGTGCTGGTGCCATCATCCGGCACACCGGCCAGCTGCTTTTCGACAGCAGCGACGAACTTTTGACGACGTTGGGCATATGGCTGGATCGCTTTCGGCTTCTCAGCGGCTTCAAGTTTGAACTGTTTCTCAAGTGCCATTGGGGATCAAGGAACTCGTGCAACACAGCCAAGGAGAGGTGAGGAGAGGTGAAATACGACCACTAGTATATTTGCAGAACAATGTTGATAAGTAATTGGAAAATTATGTTTTATATCAACATATTATATCAGATCAGTTCTCAACAATTCGTCGAAATTCATATCTGTTCGTGAAAAAGCCCACGTCCTTCAGCAGGAGTGTAGGCACTAGTTGGGTGTATGCCTTTGAGAAATAAATATTTAGTATGAGGCTTAGAATGCTACCTTTGGGTTTGAAAATTTTGCTTGGCGAGGTCGAAATGCCAACACGAGCAGAGCACACTCCGCGAAGGGGAAAAGCGACGGCTTCAGACTGGCTAAAACTGAATGGACTGACGCGGGAGATCGTATTAAGTCAACTGACTTTGATCGAGCAAGTATATGTTGATGATTTCGACAGGTCAAAGGTCGGTTCTCATCTGGGGTTGAGTGCTGACGCAGCTTGGGCACTAAGCGCGGCTTCGATGCGGGCGGTATTTCCTAGTCTGGCGGCCGAAATTGACAGAGTCGAGACGGAGACTCCAAAGTGCTTGCTCCCCAAAAGGATGAAGCATTCAAAGCCTTTTACCTATGATCTAGGCTTCCAAAAGTTACCGTTTGTCAGTCTGCATTATAAGGACCGTCCAGCCGATTTGTTGGCGATGGCTCATGAGCTCGGTCATGCAGTTCAGATTGCTGCAAGCTGGGAGAGTGGGGAAGGCATCATGCCACCAGTAGCCAGAGAAAGTTGTGCCTTCATGGGCGAATTAGCGATGCTTCAACATTGTCAAGACCGTTTTCCGTTCTTGCTGTCAGCGCATGATGCCGATGGATCAAACTACTTTGGTGACAGAACACGCGAGCTTGAATTAGCTGTGCAAGACTGCAAAGCGCCTTACCAGTATGGTTGGAACTACCCACTTGCGCGTATCGCGGCAGAACGCCTCATTCTGGATCCCGGTCAGGCTGATCGCTTATTCAAAGCCGGAAAGCGTGGTGGGAAAGTATTCGTTGAGCTGATCACTGGTTCTAGTGAAGCAGAGGTAGCCGCATGATTGGTCTCGAAGATGTATGCCCAATACTGACACCGCATGGGTATCATGCTGAAATCCTGACAACAGAACACTACCCCCTGTTCGAAAACGACCTGGATGAGGCCGATAAATATGAATTGGCGCGCACCCGTTTTCAGGATTGGAGAAAGGCACTACAGGCGACGTTTTCGAGTAAAGGAACGAAGTTCATCGTAACTTCGGATCAGCATAAAGGTGCCTTGATTTTCGGAGTTACACCGTTTCCTGGAAGCATTGGCCGTATGTGGATGCTTCAGTCAAAATCCTTTGCTGTTGAGGCACCCAAAGCCCACGGGCGGGCGCTTCCTCATATGATGGGATCGGCTACAAGAGCTATGCTTGATCTATTCTTGTGCCACTACCTGGTCCTGTTCAATTTCATCCCACGAAAACAGTCTAGGAATATTCGTTGGCTAGAGCTGGGAGGATTCCGTTTTTTCCATCGAACTGACATCGACACAGATATTGTGTTTTTTGGACAGGGCGAGGGTGTTGAGACCTTGGCTGCAAATACAGGGCTTTGGGCTTCTTGTCTGGGGGCCGAGATGAATAAACCACCAGCGAAAGAGGTGGAGGAGATTCCGGTAATAATACCGGGATAGTTGGCGGGCGGGGGTGCGACCCCTCCCGCCGATTGAGATGCCGGGCGGGAAAGCCCGGCAAACAGCAATGGGTCGTATCGTAAATGAAGTACGACCCAAATGATAGGGAACCAAATAATGTTCGATATTAATGACCTATATGCACCGGTGAGCTTCTGTGGTGGTGATGGCGGCGGCGGTGAGGGTGAGAGTAGCAACTCCGCCGTCGACGCTGCATGTACCGCAGGTTATTCTGGTGTCGGTGCTGGACTGGGAGCAGCAATAGGTTCTCCTAGTATTGGCGGTGCAGTCGTCGGTGGTGCTATCGGCGGCGCTGTTGGTGCAGCCGTTGGCGAAGGTATTTGCGGTCGCTAAAGTGGAAAGGCAGGCTATGTAGCCTGCCTTTATACACCTGAAAGGAATTCAACTTTGCCTGCAAGACTTACGAAAGCAGTTATTGTCGCTTTTGCCGTTTTCATGAGTATGTTTCTTGTCGATGTGATGGCGATATGGCCTTTTAGTTCTACCATTATTGGTGCGTTGGTTGGCGGCATTTCTAGCTATCTTGTAATAAGGATGTAGTGATATTCCCGAAGTAAGCGCAAATTTTGGTGGGGACCTGTCGGAAAAAACGTCGGGCCCCATTGAAAAAAACAATGAATGGGCAAAACCCAACCAAAACAGATCGATCCCGGCTTCTCTGGGTTCGGTTTTTGTTGAGCGAGCAATCTCTTTTTCGAAAGGGCTTCGGCTTGTCAAACCTGCTCTGATCTTTCTTTTGGGACTGATCTGGGCGAGCGTTGCCTCCGCAGACCTGTTTGATCTGTCAGATCATGGCGGGTTCAAGAAAATTTACTTTGTACCCGATCCTTCAGCAAGAAATGTAGAAGTCCGCGTCTTCGTTCCTGTGGGCGAAGTCGATCGTAATGGGCCTGAAGGGTTGGCGCATTATCTGGAGCATTTGGTTGTTTGGTCCGCCGACAGGGTTCATGGAGAAGGCCTGAGGGATCGCGAAATGAACGCTTGGACTTCGCCTTATTGGACTGCCTATTGGAACCGTGGTCCAGCCGATGTCTTTGAGACACTAATGGGCAATGCGCGGGCTGTTTTTGAACCAATCGAACTTTCCCAAAAATTCATGCTGACTGAACGTGACATTGTCGAGCGAGAGTTCGAATTGCGCTATCGGGACAACCCTACAGCAGTGGTTTACAGAGAGGCCTATCATCACCTTTATGGGACGCACGGCTTGGGGCGTTCTGTTATGGGTACCCCTGAAAGTATCCACCAGATTGAGCCCGCTGACGCATTGGCTTTTCATGAAGCCCGATATCTCGCGCAAGATGCCTATATGCTGATCTTTGGCCCAATCACGAAAGAGGAAGTCATTGCGCAGATAGAAAACCACCTTGCGGACCTACCCCAACTTGAACCTGTTGAGCGTGGGTTTCTTGCTCCAATACCAAAACAACCTGAAGCGAGCCAGTCGCTATATTTACCTAAACTCAGACGAGACGAGGTTCTTTTCGTCGGACAGGCCGCGCGTCCACCTGAGCTGTCACATCGGAAGCTTTGGTTTTCGCTGCTTCTTCTAGAAAAGGTTTTGAACTCCGCACAGCCAGGGGGGCTGGCAAAGCCACTTTATTACGATGATTTTATTGTAACTGATATCAATGTTCGGCTCTTCCTCTTGCCCTCAAGGGATATTGGTTTTGAGGTCTTCTTTCGGCCAGAAGACGACATATCAACCCCTGAAAGTCAGGAAAGGGTTCGAAAGGTCCTGACCGATTTGGTAGAAAGCGGGTTGCCCGCCAAATCTGTCGAAAACCTCCGAAGCCAAACCCTCGAAAGTGCACGTCGGCTAGGCGTATCCCAAGCGAGCTATCATGCGAACATTGCTCAAAACAGCATCCTGAATTTAGGAGAGGCACTCGATATGAACGGCTACCTCTCTGGACTCGACCAACCAACAGCGAAAGATTTGAACTTGGTCCTGAAGTCAATTGTCGAAAGCCCATTTGCAACAACCACTGTTGCGCATTTGGAGAATACTCAATGATCAAGTCTGCTTTTTTGGCTTTCTGCGCGGCACTTTGTGTTGTGACCACTAGTTTCCAGGCATCCGCCTTTGAAATCGAAACTCATACGACACCGGACGAGCACGAGTTTTCTTTTGTGGCTATGCCCGAAGCGACCCAGACATTCATTCGCTTTGTGTGGGACGGGGGAAACGGATTTGTTCCCCATGGGAAGGAAAACATAGAAGCGCTCGGCCCTGTTATGATGGTAAATGGAGGTTCAGTGGGCCTTTCTCCGGACGAAATGGTCACACAAATCAACGCTCTTGGTGGAGGGTTACAAATCTACTCGAAACCCGATGCATTGCATGGGCTGCTGATTAGTGCGGCCGACAAACTCGCGGATACCGCGAAAATCATGAATACAGTATTGGCCAAACCAGCATTTGATTCCCGCTGGTTGAAACGATTTCAGAAGAGCTATGTCGAGAACGTATCCACTCGAATTACTACACCTGCTGGCCAAGCCTGGCACACTATCCGCAACATTGCGGTGGGCGATCATCCACTACGCCAGGCTTGGAATGCGACGCCGGTGGAGAACATCTCAAGCATCACCATAGACGATATCAAAGACTGGCATCATAGGTCAGTGACAGCCACTGGCGTTGGGATATTTGTAGCTGGAAATGCCGACGTTGACGACGTTGCTGCCGCAATTGACGTTGCACTTCGAGGTCTGCCGAAAGAATCTGGTCGGCAAGATTTTTCACCCCTGGTCATGCATTACCCTTCTAAAACAATTCTGGTGCATCGCCCCGAAATTGAAAGATCTTACATTCTCGTGGCTGGCCCCGTTCCTAAGACATATGCACCTAACCAAGAAGCCCGTGAAGTTGGAGTGGGTGTTCTGGGGGTGTCAGATCAGTCACGCTTATTCACTGCAATCAGGAAAGAACTGCGAGCAGCCTATGGATTTAAGGCGTGGATGGAAGATTTCTCCCGTGACAACGCAATGCTCTATTTCCATGGAGAGGTCGATACGGACAAGCTCGAGGACGCCTACGTTACCATTCATAAAACCTACGAAGAGTTCAGGAATGGGGGGATCGGTTTAGTAGAGTTTCCGTTTGCGCAGCGCTTGTATAAAAACCGTATCGCTGAAATGCTTGATCAGCCGCGCGGGGTTGCAAACCTCATGGCCGAAGCGTGGCTGAGTAACCGAAGCCTGAAGGACGGTCTCGCTTACCCCGAACGGGCTGCAAACTTGTCCAGAGGCTCCGTAAACAAAGTGATCGCGCAGGATTTTCCACCGTTTACGGAAATGGTGAAAATCATTGTTACCCCAGATCTGAATGCCATAAGTGCTGACTGCACCATTCGTGACTTCTCTGAAGCTGCTAAATGTCGTTGATCTATGGGTATGGATCAAAGGAATGCGGGCCGTTTACGGAAAACCAGAGAGGTTCCGCTCTCTTGGTTTGGAAACACGCTTTGGAAATTCACTCCACTCTATGTGGAACTCATAGTCTTAGCGGTTTGCATTCGCCTTCTTGGTCTGGTCGAGCCGTTTATTCTGCAGGTCATTATTGATCGAATTCTGCCTTTCGAGCGAGAGGCGACTCTTCTTGTGGTTATGGCGATCTTTGCCGCCGTTAGCGTATTCCACATTGGTTTCAGTGTTCTGTCGAGTCTGCTGGGAATGCTCACAGCCAAAACACGCGAATCTGAAATCACGACCGTTACCCAGATCAGATGAGACCTGAACAGCTTCTACAACTGGCTGAGCGTCATCGCACATATGTTGCGCGCATTTAGCAAATCCTGGTGCCCGAGGTCTCCGATACATGAACAAAAGGCTGAAACGTCAAAATAGCGATCAAAAGTCTATCGGCTACTGTCTCCACTCGACCTCATCGTTTAGTGAACATGAAAAGAACATTGTTAGATAGCAATATGAAAATGGTCCATAAAATGGCGTTCGACGGCTTCTTCATTTTCGACACCATATTGAATACATTGCACTAAGATAAGTGAAATGGTGCCCGGGGGCGGCATTGCATTCCCA
>JADFAE010000012.1 GCA_015665415.1 Roseobacter sp. | reverse complement strand
GCCGAGCCCAAGATAGACGGTCTCTCGCTGTCTTTGCGCTACGAATCCGGGAAACTGGTTCAGGCCGCGACCCGTGGCGACGGTGAGACCGGCGAAAATGTCACCGCCAATGCCCTTACAATCGCCGATATCCCACAGCAGCTGAACGGTGCGCCAGCGGTTCTGGAGGTGCGTGGCGAAGTCTACATGAGCCACGAGGATTTTGCGGCGCTCAACGCACGTCATACGGAACGCGGCGGTAAGATCTTTGCCAATCCGCGCAATGCGGCGGCAGGGTCACTGCGTCAGTTGGATGCAGAGATTACCCGCGCGCGACCTTTGCGTTTCTTTGCCTATAGCTGGGGCGATTTGTCAGATCCGCTTGGGAAAACGCAAAGCGAGGCGATCGAACGGCTGAAGTTGCTGGGCTTTCAGGTCAACCCGCTGACACAGGTCTGTGAAACCGTGCCGGAGATGATCGCCCATTATCGCCGCATCGAAGAGCAGCGCGCGACACTGGGCTATGACATCGACGGGGTTGTCTACAAGGTCAACGACCTCTCTCTGCAGGCGCGTTTGGGTTTTCGCTCTACCACGCCGCGTTGGGCCATTGCCCATAAGTTCCCTGCCGAACTGGCCTGGACCCGGCTCGAGGCCATCGACATTCAGGTGGGCCGCACAGGTGCGCTGAGCCCGGTGGCACGTCTTGCGCCCGTCACCGTCGGCGGGGTGGTGGTCTCCAATGCCACCCTGCACAATGAAGACTATATTTTGGGACGCGACTCAAAAGGGGAGGTCATTCGGGGTGGCAAGGACATCCGTATCGGCGATTGGGTGCAGATCTATCGCGCCGGCGACGTGATCCCCAAAGTGGCCGATGTAGACCTGAGCAAACGCCCGCAAGAGGCTACGGCCTATACTTTTCCTGACTGCTGCCCGGAATGCGGATCACCTGCGGTGCGCGAGGAAGGTGACGCGGTGCGCCGTTGTACCGGCGGCATTATCTGCCCCGCGCAGGCTATTGAAAAACTGAAACATTTTGTGTCTCGTAAGGCCTTCGATGTCGAGGGGTTGGGGGCCAAGCAGCTGGAAATGTTTTATGAGGATGCAGATCTGCCGATCCGCACCCCGGTGGATATCTACCGTTTGGCGGAACGGGATGCGCAGAACTTTACCAAGCTCAAGAACCGCTCTGGCTGGGGTGATCAAAGCGCTGTCAAACTGTTTGCTGCAATTGAAGAAAAGCGCAATATCCCCTTGGGGCGGATGATATTTGCCCTGGGAATTCGCCATGTCGGTGAGGTTGCAGGCAAAGACTTGGCACTGCATTTTGGCAGCTGGGATGCGCTGGCGCAGGCCCTGGATGTTGCCCGACCCGCAGCCCTGGCGCATCGGGCGGCTGATCTCGCCGAAGACCGCGAGCGTGTCGCGGCCGCCAGCGCGGCGCGACGGGCCAAGATCAAGGAAACAAGAGAGGCGGCACTGGCGCTTTGTGAGGTACCAATTGAGGCCCGTGACGCCTGGGAAGATTTGATCGGGATTGACGGCATCGGGGCCACTGTCGGCCTGTCGCTGTCCGATGCGCTGGCCAATGAGCAGGAGCGAGTGGTGATCGATGATCTGGTGGCGCAGCTCAATATCGCGGCTCCGGCTGCTCCCGCACAGGCAAGCCCGGTGGCGGGCCTCACCGTGGTCTTTACCGGCAAGCTTGAAAAGATGACTCGCGACGAGGCCAAGGCCAGAGCGGAAGGGCTGGGGGCCAAGGTCTCGGGTTCGGTGTCGAAAAAGACCGATATCCTGGTTGCAGGCCCCGGAGCAGGGTCCAAAGAGAAAAAGGCACAGGAGCTGGGGATCCGGATTCTGGATGAGGACGGCTGGCTGGCCGAGATCGCTCCCGCATGAGTGGCCGGCCGGAAATCCTGTTTCCGCTTTTTGCCGCTGCGGAGACCCTCAAGGGGGTTGGGCCCAAGACGGCGCAGAACCTGGTCCAGATCGGGCTGGAAACCCCGCGCGATCTGGTGTTTTCCCTGCCGCATTCGGTACTGGACCGTCGTCGGCGCAGTAGTATTCAGGGCTTGGATCTCCCGGCAATTGCCACCGTCGAGGTCGAGATCGGCTCCCATCAGCCTGCCCGCAATCGCGGTGGTGCCTACAGGATCAATGTCACTGACCAAGAGGTTGAATTCCAAATGGTTTTCTTCCATGGGCGCAGTCGTTATCTCGAGGCGCAATGCCCCGAAGGATCGCGCCGGCTGATCTCTGGCAAAGTTGAGCTGTTTGATGGCATGGCCCAGATGGTGCACCCCGATCACATGGTGGCGCTGGCAGAAGCAGCTGATATTCCAGAGTTTGAGCCCGTCTACCCGCTGACCCAGGGGGTGACGCAGAAAACCATGACCAAGGCCATTCTGGCCGCGCTGGACCGTCTGCCAGAACTTGCGGAATGGATCGACCCAGAGCAGGTCAAACGCGAGGGCTGGCCGGCCTGGCAAGAGGCGCTGCGTGCGGCCCATCAGCCGCAGGGTCTGGAGGATCTCTCTGCTGAGGCCGCCACACGTCAGCGGCTGGCCTACGATGAGCTGTTTGCCCATCAGCTGACCCTGGCGCTGGCGCGACAGGCGGACCGCAAGACTCGCGGTATCGTCAGCGTTGCGACGGGGCGGTTGCAATCGCGGGTCTTGGCTACGCTGCCCTATCGGCCAACGGGGGCGCAGGCCCGCGCGATTGAGGAAATATCGGCGGATATGGCCAGTGAACGCCGCATGAATAGATTGCTGCAAGGCGATGTCGGATCAGGGAAAACTCTGGTTGCCTTCATGGCGCTTTTGGTTGCGGTCGAAGCCGGCGGCCAAGGCGTTATGATGGCTCCGACTGGCATTCTGGCACAACAGCATTTTGAAGGTCTGCGCCCGCTTGCCGAAGAGGCCGGTGTGGTTCTTGAACTGCTCACCGGTCGCGACAAGGGCGCGGAACGCCGCGCCAAGCTTGAGGCATTGGCGCGGGGCGATATTCAAATTCTGGTTGGGACCCATGCGGTGTTTCAGCAGGATGTTGCCTTTAAAAACCTGCATCTGGCCATTGTCGATGAACAACACCGCTTTGGTGTGCGCCAACGCATGGAGCTGGCGGAAAAAGGCAAGGGCGCTGATGTCCTGGTTATGACCGCGACGCCAATCCCACGGTCGCTGGCGCTGGCGCAATATGGCGATATGGATGTTTCCATGCTGGATGAAAAGCCGCCAGGGCGCAAGCCGGTCAAGACAGCCGTTGTCAGCACCGAGCGGATGGAAGAGGTGATCAACCACTTGCGGCGTGCCATCGATGAGGGGCGTCAATGTTATTGGGTCTGTCCGCTGGTTGGCGAATCCGAAGTGATGGATCTGACCGCCGCCGAAGAGCGCTTTAAGCATCTGCGGGCGATCCTGGGCGAAGATGTTGTCGGCCTGGTGCATGGGCAGATGCCGCCCACTGAAAAGGATGCCGCCATGGCAGATTTTCAGCAGGGGCGCAGCAAGGTCCTGGTTGCTACCACTGTGATTGAAGTGGGGGTCAATGTGCCCAATGCCTCGATCATGGTGATTGAACGCGCAGAGATCTTTGGGCTGGCTCAGCTGCATCAGCTGCGCGGACGGGTTGGACGGGGCAGCGCTGAATCCACCTGTCTTCTGATGTATCAGCCGCCTCTGTCCGAAGGCGGGCGTCGGCGACTGGAAGTGCTGCGCGAAAGCGAAGATGGCTTTAGAATTTCGGAGACCGATCTGCAAATGCGGGGGGCAGGTGATGTGATCGGCACCGCCCAGTCTGGCCTGCCGCAGTTCCGCATTGCCGATCTGGAGCGGCAGGCGCCTTTGATGGCTGTTGCGCAAAGCGATGCCCGTGCACTGCTCGCCATGGACCCGGGCCTGGCTTCACCTCGGGGGCAAGCGGCGCGTGTTCTGTTGTGGTTGATGAAGCAGGATCAGGCTATTCGTTTGATTTCAGTCGGTTAGGTTGTTTTTTAGGGGCTTTGGCCTCTTGATGTTCCAAAAAGTTCGCAAATGTTCTCAAAAAGTTCTTTACAGGTGGAGCTGCAAATGAGAACAAAGGGGCAACAAGATGCCAAAGAGCACGGATCACAACATCAAAGACCTGACAGAGAGTAGTGGAGGCCCCAATCATGATGAACCAGCTGAAGACAACCCTGCAGAATGCTCATGCGACGTTGTTGCAGGACGCCATTGGCGCGGCCTCGCTCATGATCATGCTTGTAGTGGCGCTGCATGCGCCTGGGTTGGTGTAGTCCCCCAGCCAAATTGAAATTTCATCTGCTGTTTTTGTGCCGGCTGCGCTTGCATCCTGTCCCGAATTGATGAGGAAGTCCCGCCTGTAACTTTCCTGCCGGTTGCGTCTAACAACCGGGAAGCGTAGCTGGATCCCGCATGAAAACGCATTGCCTGCCGCCACCATCTGCCCGGATGTGTGGCGGCTTTTTTTTGAATACTGAGGTTTGAGTATCTGACAGGGTCTCGCCCGGATCCACCCGCCGCAGAACCCTGCTGTACCGCCCGTTTAGGCGCAGTTTTCCTGGGTATTGGCCTTGAAGGCTTCGAGGCAGGCCTCCAGACACAACAGGATCGAGGCATGGCGGTTTTTGAACTCCCGGGCCGGAACCAGAACCTCCAGATCGGCAAAGGGGGCTTTGGGAGCAGCCTCACCTGCAGTCAACATCGCCTTAAGCTCATCGCGGGCGGTTTCCACCTCTGCTAGGCTGCGGCCAATGATGTTCTGCCCGACAATTGACGCAGCGGCCTGGCCCAGAGCACAGGCTTTGACATCCTGGCCAAATTCGCTGATCCGGCCCTGATCGATCCTGAGATCCACAGTGACAGTGGAGCCGCACAGGGGCGCGCGCTTCTTGGCGCTGGTGTCCGGACTCTCCAAGCGTTCAAGATGCGGAATATCAGCCGCAAGCGCCAGAATACGCGCGGAGTAGAGTTTGATCAGATCAGTTTCGCTGGACATGTGCTGCCTCGGGCTTTCCCTTGGGGGTTCTTCCACATACATAGGCAGGCAGATGCAAGATGCAAAAGGTTTTTGCCATGTCCTTTGATCCCAATAGCTTGAAATATGATGATGCCGGACTGATCCCCTGTATTGCCCAGGACGAGGCGAGCGGCGAGATCCTGATGATGGCCTGGATGAACGCGGAAAGTGTTGCCAAAACCCTGGAGAGCGGCAAGGTCACCTATTGGTCCCGTTCGCGGCAGTCCTTCTGGGTCAAGGGCGAGAGCTCGGGCCATGTGCAAAGCCTGATCGACCTGCGGCTGGATTGTGATCGTGATTGTCTGCTGGCGCTGGTGCAACAGGAAGGACCGGCCTGCCATACCAATCGGCGCAGCTGTTTTTATACTGCGGTGCGCGATGGTGAAGAGCAGGAATTGATGGCTCCGATGAAGTGACCGAAGGCAAGGAAAGAGGGCGGCGCTCAGGCGCGCCGCTGCCTCCGGCGGAGGTATTTTAGGGCAAAATGAAGCCTAAGAAAGGCCCACCAGTGCACGGATGTCTTGCGGTGTGGCACCTTCACTGCGGTATTTGGCGATGGCGCGGGCATCATCGCGTTTGGCCAGGCGTTTGCCCGCCTGATCACGGATCAGCGCATGATGGTGGTAGATCGGCGTTGGCAGATCCAACAAGATCTGCAGCAGCACGTGAATTTGGGTTGCCTCAAACAGATCGACGCCGCGGGTGACATGGGTGATGCCCTGATCGGCGTCATCCACAACCACGGACAGGTGGTAGGACGTGCCCATATTGCGCCGGGCCAAAACGATGTCTCCGACGCAGCGCTGGAGCTGGTCCGGGTCCAGGGGCTGTTGCCCTGCATTGGGGGTCGCTGTTTCCGTGAACGGGTGCAATCGCGCCAGTTTCACCGCCTTTTCCATATCCAACCGGATGACATCGCGGTCTGAAGCTGTTGTCATGGGGCGCTGCCGGCAGGTGCCGGGATAGATCCTGCCGTCGGGGCCAAATTGCGGGACCCCTTCCTGAGGCGCGCCTGCTGCGGCTTCGATATCGGCGCGTTTGCAGCCGCAGGGGTAGGTGAGGCCCAGAGCGCGGAGCTGAGCCAAGATCTGGCCATAGCGCGGCAACCGATCAGACTGGCGCATCACCGGTCTGGGCCAGCTGAGGCCAAGCCACTGCAGATCCTCAAAGATCTGCGACTCCCATTGGGGACGGGCGCGGGACTGGTCGATGTCTTCGATACGCAATAGAAAGCGGCCGCCCTGAGCCATGGCCATGTCATGCGACAGCAAGGCGGAATAGGCGTGGCCGAGATGCAGCGGGCCGGTGGGCGAGGGGGCAAAGCGGGTGATGAAGGTCACTTGGGTTGCCCCCTTTTGCAACTCAGGAGAAATTGTCCAGCCACACTGTCCAGGCCTGCTTGGCACGATCCGTATAGGCCTTGTAGCGGTCCTTGCGACCGCGACGCCCCCCTTTCAGACCGTCGACGGGCTGGAACAGACCAAAGTTCACATTCATTGGCTGAAAGGTCTTGGCCTCCGCGCCGCCGGTGATGTGATGGATCAGCGCGCCCATGGCGCTGTCTTGCGGCACCTCTGGCAATTCCTGCCCCAGGATCTCGGCGGCGGCCATCCGGCCTGCCAGCAGCCCCATGGCGGCGCTCTCGACATAGCCTTCAACCCCGGTGATCTGACCAGCAAAGCGCAGATGGGGTTTTGACTTCAGCCGCATCTGCGCATCAAGCAGAGTTGGCGAATTGAGGAAGGTGTTCCGGTGGATGCCGCCCAGACGGGCAAAGCTGGCATTCTCCAGCCCGGGGATCATTTTCAGAACCTCAGTCTGGGCCCCGTATTTCATCTTGGTCTGGAAACCGACAATATTGAACAGCGTGCCCAGGGCATTGTCGCGGCGCAGCTGCACCACGGCATGGGCTTTGACATCCGGCTGGTGCGGGTTGGTCAGACCAACCGGCTTCATTGGGCCAAAGCGCAGGGTCTCGCGGCCACGTTCGGCCATCACCTCGATCGGCAGGCAGCCGTCAAAGTAGCCCGCAGTTTCGCCTTCGTGAAATTCGGTTTTCTCCGCCGCCAGCAGCGCATCGATGAAACCCTCATATTGCGCTTCTGTCATCGGGCAGTTGAGATAGGCGGTGCGCTCTTCCTCGGTGTCGCCTTTGTCATAGCGCGATTGCATCCAAGCCTGGGACATATCGATGCTTTCGGCATAGATGATCGGCGCGATGGCGTCAAAAAACGCCAGGGCCTCGGCACCGGTTTCCGCTTGGATGGCCTGCCCCAGGGCGGTGGAGGTCAGCGGGCCGGTGGCAAAGATCCAATGGCCCTCGTCTGGCAGGGCGGTGATCTCTTCGTAGGAAACCTCGACATTGGGGTGGGCCTTCAAGCGGGCAGTCACGGTCTCGGCAAAGGGCTCACGGTCGACGGCCAGGGCACCACCTGCGGGCAGGCGGTGTTGATCCGCAGTGGTCATGATCAGCCCATTTGCGGCCCGCATTTCCCAATGCAGCAGCCCCACTGCGTTTTGCTCATCATCATCGGAGCGGAAGGAGTTGGAGCAGACCATCTCGCCCAGATTGCCGGTCTGATGGGCAAAGGTTTCGACCTTGGGCCGCATCTCGTGGATCACCACTTTGACGCCCATGTTCGCAGCCTGCCAGGCTGCCTCGGACCCGGCCATGCCGCCGCCCACGATATGCAATGTCTCTGTCATGAGGGGCAAATAGGGCAGAGCGCGGGCTGAGGCAATATCGCGATGTGCAGAATGTCGCGCAGAATGTGGCAGCAAAGAGGCAATTGAGGGCGGCCGTCGCCGTGTTTCGCCATTGGTGCTGTCGCGCCGGTCTCAGGGCCAGGATGTTTTCGGGGCAGGCCAGTCAAATCTTGGATGAGAAACAGCGGCTGTCTTTTGCTGGGACTGTGCCGATATGCGCAACGATTGGCCAGAAGGCAGGTCGAAAGACAAGTGGATTCGCTTCCGGATCGGTTCATTTGCGAGGGGAGGAGGGGAATTTGGGGCCGCTGCGCGGGAATGTCGCCCGGGGAGAGAGATTCCCGGTTGGAGGGACCTTCCGCTGCAGCGGCCCAAATTGTGTCCGGGTCGTGACCCGTGCCCAATCTTTGCCATTATCCTGCCCCGATTAAAAGGCCTGATATAGAAACAATAAATGCCGAATGGTAAACAAAGCCTAAAATTTTAGAAGAATTCAGGATTTTTCCCAATCGGGGCTGCGTTTTTCAATAAAGGCGGCCATGCCTTCGATGGTGTCTGGCTGCATCAGGTTCTCGACGATGACCTCACTGGTATAGGCATAGGCCTCGGCGATGGGCATTTGTATCTGCTGGTAATAGGCCTCTTTGCCGACTTTGACGGCAGCCCCCAGTTTTGAGGCGATAAGCGTGGCCATGGCCAAGCTCTCTTGCTCCAATTGATCTGCAGGCACTGCGCGATTGATCAGGCCTAGGTCTGCAGCGCGGCTTGCGGGTATGAATTCGCCCGTGGTCAGCATTTCAAAGGCGTGTTTGCGGGGAATGTTGCGCGACAAGGCCACCATTGGGGTTGAGCAGAACAACCCGATGTTGACGCCATTGACACCAAAGCGGCAATCCTCGCTGGCCACGGCCAGATCACAAGAGGCCACCAACTGGCAGCCTGCGGCGGTGGCAATGCCATGCACCTGCGCGATCACCGGCTGCGGCAGGCTTTGCAACCCCAGCATCACCGAAGTGCAGCGGGCAAACAGGTCCTGGAAATAGGCGCGGCCCTTGTCTTCGCCACTGCGCCCTGCACTCATCTGGCGGATGTCATGGCCGGCACAAAATGCCTTGCCCGCGCCAGACAGGATCACGGCCTTGATGCTTGGGTCCTGTTTCAGCTGATCGATCTGGGCCTGCAGGGCCGCCAGCATCTCATCCGACAGCGCGTTCAGGCGCTCCGGCGCGTTCATCCGCAGATGGGCGATGCTGTCTTTGTCGTCACGTTCCAGAATTGCCATCTTGCTCTCCCTTGATGTTCCGGGTGAACACTAGGGCGCAATGAGAGAGAGGAAAAGCATGGGTTTGGCATTTGATGCAACAGGGCTGCAGGCCTATCTGGGGGAGATCTTTCCGCAGGTGGCAGATGATTTTGCCATCGACGCCCTGTCGGAGCAGGGGATTACCATGCGGCTGAAGGTGGCAGAGCGGCATCTGCGCCCTGGCGGGACGGTATCGGGGCCTGCGATGTTCTCTTTGGCGGATGTCACCGTCTATGCGCTGGTGCTGTCGCGGCTGGGTCCCAAGGCCCTGGCTGTCACTACCAATTGCTCGCTTGATTTCATGCGCAAGCCTGAATCTGGTCGCGACATCATTGCCACCGGCAGCCTGCTCAAACTGGGGCGCAGCCTGGCGGTGGGCGATGTGCATATGGTCTCGCAAGGGTCCGACAGGCTGGTGGCGCGTTCCACCATGACCTATTCGATTCCGCCTGAGCGCTAGGCCCACCAGAGCGCTGGGGTCAGGCTAGCACGGTCGCCAGGGGCTGGCCAACCTTGACCAGGGTCTCGCGGCCCTGGGCGCTGTTGGCCACCAGATCCTCGCTAAAGGCGATCTGACCGGGTTCAAAAACCACAACCACGGTTGATCCCCCAAATTTGAAAAAGCCCTTTTCCTCCATCTTGGCGACGGTGCCGGAGGTCTTGGTGTTCACAATGGAGCCAACCCCAAATGCGCCGATTTCGCTAAAGCAGTAGGTGCCCAGATTCGGGGTCTCGATCAGGGTGTTGCAGCGTTTGTTTTCACCAAAGACATCCGGGCCGGACCCCAGGGCAATCGGGTTCACCGAATGCAGCGCGCCGGGGATGTCGCGGCTCTCCGTGATGCGCCCCGAAGCGGGAAAATGATAGCGGTGATAATCCGCAGGGCAGAGCCGCACGATGGCCAGGGCCCCGCCCAAGAATCGGTCATATTGGCCGGGCAGCATAGAGGCGATGGACATCGGATAGCCCTTGACCGGAATAAAGACATCGCGGTCGAGTTCGGGAAAGACCAGCACCCGTCCATCCGCTGGTGAAACCACCGCATCTGCGGCGGCGTCATAGGGGCGGGCCTCGGGTTTCAGGTGGCGAGCAAAGAAATCGTTGAAAGACGTGTAGTCAGAGACAGCGCGCTGTGCCTCTGACATGTCGATGGACAGCTCCTCGATCACCGCTTGGATCTTGCTGCGCGACCAGCGGCTGTCGTACCACTGCCCAAAGCCCTTGCTGATCAGGCTGGAGCGAAACAGGACATGTTCCAACAGGCTGGCGCTGCTGTCCTGATAGGCCCAGCGGATCCATTTTTCACCCAGCACCACCTCCTCGAAGGTCTCACCTGTGTCACGGTCTACAACAAGAATGGGATCACGCATCATGGTAAGGGCCTATTGGAGGAATGTTTGTTCGCGCTTAGCAACCGCAGCCCGGGGGCTCAAGGGGAGAGGGCGGCAGAATTGAAAAAGGGGGCCATTGGCCCCCTGATAGTGGTGATCTCCCCCGGGATCAGGGGAACAGTTTCTTCACGTAGCCGGGCAGGGCAAAGGCGGCCTTGTGGACCTCCGGCGTGTAATAATCAGTCTCAAAACCGGCGGCAGCAAAGCGGGCCTCCAGATCGGTGAGATCGACATCGCGCGCCTTGGCTGAATGGCTGCCCCAGCCAAAAGCCATCGGGCCACCGGCATAGGTGGGGATGGTGGCCAAATAGCAGCTGGCATCGGCAAAAAGCGCCTGGAAAGCGCGCAGGGTGCCGGTCAGCTCATCGCCCTGCATGAAGGGCACGCCATTCTGAGTGACAATGATCCCGTCCTCAGTCAGGGAGCGCGCCGCATGGCCGTAGAACGTATCGGTGAACAGCACTTCGCCGGGGCCGATGGGATCGGTCGAATCAACAATGATGACGTCGAATTTCTCGGTGTTCTCTTTCATGAAGAGCGCACCGTCGTTGATCACCAGGTTCAGGCGCGGATCGTCAAAGGCGCCCTGGCTCAGCATCGGCAGGTATTCCTTGGAGAAATCCACCACACCGGCATCGATTTCAACCATGGTCACATGTTCGACCGTGGTATGGCGCAGGGCCTCGCGGGCCATGCCGCCATCACCGCCACCGATGATCAGCACACGCTTTGCATTGCCGTGCGCCAGGATTGGCACATGGGTCAGCATCTCGTGGTAGATGAAATTGTCGCCTTCAGTAGTTTGCACCACGTCATCCAGGGTCAGGATGCGGCCAAAGGTGCCGTTCTGCAGGACTTTGAGGCGCTGATGCTCGGTCTTGCTGTCATAAAGCACCTCATCGGCGCGCAGCGATTGCGCGTAATGATCATGCAGGCGTTCGGTGATCCAGGTGGGGGCGGTGTCGCTCATGCCGCAACCTCCTTGGCAATCAACTCTTCACCGCGCAGCAATTCGCGCACTTCCACCTGCGAGGTCTCAAAGGCCTCTTTCAGCACGTCGACGGCTTTCCAGGGGTCGGCGTCGCCACACATGAAGACATCAAAGGCACCATAGCCGATCTCGGGCCATGTGTGCACCGAGATATGGCTCTCGGCCAGAACCGCGACACCAGACACGCCCTGAGGCGAGAATTTATGAGTGTGGATGTGCAGCAGAGTTGCGCCGCAGACCTCAACCGATTTGCGAAAGGCATTCTGGATGCGGGTTTCGCAGTCCAGGCCGGTGCCCTTCATCACTTCGATGATCAGATGGGTGCCTGCAAAGATCTTGCCGTCGCGACGGATGAAATGATCCTCGCGGTCTGCCTCTGCAATGGTTTCAAGATTCGCAACTGTTACGCTGCGAGCGGTATCTTCCTCTTGGGCGCCTGTCTCCAGACCGATCCCCAGTTGGAAGAGGTTGGCGTCTTTCATGACACTCCCCTTCGTTCCAGTAGATTGAAATCCAGCCGGTCCTTAGCGCCCCCCCGAATAAGGATTCGGGGTTGGGATCGGTACCGAAAGTGAGGCGCATGTAGGCAGGGTCTCAGATTCGATCAAGAGAAAATTTACCAGATCCGGCATGGGGGATCGGTGGCTTTTCGATCGATGCGAATTAACGTATTGAAAATGCATAAAAATAAAAGCGGCCGGGGCAAGCCCCGGCCATAAGTTGGTTCTGTGCCCAGGGGATCAAGGGCGCCAGAACGGAAGAGTTCCTTGATAATGGGCGTCTTGGCGCGAGAGCCCAATGTCTTTTAGCTGCTCTGCGCTAAGATGGCGCAGGTGTTTGCGCGTGCGCTGGCGGTTGGACCACTTGGTGACCAGAACTGCAAATGCGACCGCCGCCTGCGCCAGCACTGGCAAAGAGGCGCGGCTGTTCAGGTAAGACATGTTGGGGTGGCTGTGGGCTGCAGTATGGGTCATGATCAGGGTCCTTTATTGTATTGATACAATCCTAAAGTTATGCTACGAGTGTTTGATACAATGCGACTGAATGTATGTCGAAGGATGGATTGTAATGGGTACAATTTGGACGCCGGATCTGAACGGCAAGGCAGGACCAAAGTATTTGCGGGTGGCGGATACGATCCGGACGGCGGTGTCCGACGGCAATTTGAAGGTGGGGGCAAAGCTGCCGCCAGTGCGGGAGCTGGCTTTTCAGCTCAAGATCACTCCGGGCACCGTCGCCCGCGCCTACTCCATCCTGACGGATGAGGGGGTTCTGCAGGCCGAGGTTGGTCGCGGCACCTTTGTCGCAGAGCGCCAGAGCCCGGTGATGGATGATGTCTGGTCGCGGGAATTGCATCTGCAACAGGCCAAGAACCCCCATAACGTCAGCTTGTTTAGCCCACGTATGGTGGATGCCGGACAGGTTTCGGCCCTACGTGAGGCGATGGAGCAAGTGGCCAAGGGCGATCCGCTGATGTTCCTGAACTACCCTACGCGCGATGCCTATCAGCCGGTGCGGCAGGCTGTGGTTGACTGGATGGAGGGGCAGCCCTTGGGTCCGTTGACTGAGGCGGATGTGGTTTTGACCCATGGTGGCCAAAACGGCATTCTGACGGTGCTGCAGGTTCTGTTGCGCGGGGCGCAGCCGGTGATCCTGGTGGAGGATCTGTCCTACGCCGGGTTCCGTCGCGCCGCCGAAATGCTGCGGGCCAAAGTGGTGGGGGTGGCCATGGATGAACACGGGATTGTACCCGCCTCGCTGGAGTTGGCCATTCGCAAAACCGGGGCGCAGGTGCTTTGTACCAGTCCGGAAGTGCACAATCCAACCGGACTATATACGCCGCTGGAGCGCCGCAAGGAGATCCTGGAGGTGGTGCAGCGGCATAATGTACAGATCCTCGAGGATGACTGCTACCGGATGGGTGAGGCGCGCGCCCCGAGTTACCGGGCGCTGGCACCGGAGATCAGCTGGCATGTTTCCTCGATTTCCAAAAGCCTGACACCAGCGCTGCGGGTGGGCTTTGCCCTGGCCCCAAAAGGGCGGTCACAGGATCTGCGTCGCGGGGCCGAATACAGTTATTTTGGTTTGGCACAGCCGCTTGCGGAGGTGACACGTATTTTTCTGAGCGATCCGCGCACCCGCGCGCTGGCACTGTCCGTACGGGAGGAAATGGCCAAATATGTGCGGGTGGCCGTGAATGCGCTTGGCGGTTTTGAGCTGGTTTGGAACGACGAGGTGCCATTCCTGTGGCTCAAGCTGCCTGCAGGCTGGCGCTCTGCCGCCTTTACCCGCGCCGCTGAGGGCGAGGGGGTGCAGATCAGGTCTGCTGATGAGTTTGCCCTGCGGGATGGGCGCGCGCCCAACGCGGTGCGCATTGCGGTGAATGGTCATGTCTCGCTGAAGCGCTACGAAGAGGCGATGCTGCGCCTGCGCGCATTGCTGGACAATCCACCTGAACAGATCAGCGTGTAGCGGCGACCGCTGGTTTTTTCGCCTTCAGCTGTTTTAGAAACCCCACGGCCAGCGCGGCAATCTCACTGGCCTTGTTGGTGCCGTTGATCACACGGCGCGCATTGATAAAGTCGGTTTCTGTTGCATTGACATAGTGCCCCAATCCGCGCCCGGTGAAGGCACCTGTCTTCATGCCGTGACCGAGAACAAACAAAGCCACATCCGGACGCAGGGCCAGATCGGGGTCTGTGACCAGGTCTAGCCCCAATATGTCGCCGTAGATGCTGTAATCCCGCTTCCAGGTAAGCTGCACATAGCCGCGCCCGTAATATGGGAAATATCGCAGGTTCTCTTTGCGCCAGGCCTCCGTCTCCCAAAAAGCCTCACGAACGGGCTTGAACGTATGCGCTGTCTCCCAATCCGTTGTTGCCAGGCCATAAGCGATCTGGGCCGGAAGGGGCAGGCCGATGAATTTGAACATCTGGCCAATCTGCTGCTCGACCTGCGACTTGCCGGTACCGGTCTCTGCAAACAGGGCGTTCAAATCGTCTTTGCGTGTCTTGAGATGGGATAAGACCGCAGCACTGATGACGTCGGATGCGCCTTGCCCGATATCTGCCGTCAGCTCCGCAAATGCGCTGCGGGTTCGGGGTCCATAAAGCCCATCAATTCCGCCCGTGGGGTAAGCGCAGATCGCCAAACCCCGCTGGATCGCGGTCATCTCGACCTGGGTGAGGTTTGGCAGAGCGGTGCCAGGGGTGATCTTGTCCAGTGCCGAGAGATCAAGCATCGTTTACTCCTAAAGTCTAACAGGTCGTACTGCGAGGTTTACGATTTGCCGGGCCAGTATCTCATAGGTTGAGCTTCGCCCTAAGTGAGGCGTCAATAAAACTGGGGTATCATAATACCTAATTGCTAAGCTATTGTTTTTATACGGTTTAAACTTTAACCCTTGTGTTGACCTGAGTTTCACTTCCCCGTAGACCGCTCACATCAAATCGGGCACTGGACCTTTGTCTTGTGTCGTCACGAAAAACAGGATTGACCTGCCATGAAAACCTTCTCTGCTACACCGGCAGATATCGATAAGAAATGGATCATCATCGACGCCGAAGGCGTGGTGCTGGGCCGTCTCGCATCGATTATTGCCATGCGCCTGCGTGGTAAGCACAAAGCCACATTCACACCGCATATGGACATGGGTGACAACGTCATCGTGATCAATGCTGAAAAGATCCAGATGACCGGCAAGAAGCGCGAAGAGCACTTCTACTGGCACACCGGTCACCCCGGTGGCATCAAATCCCGCACCAAGCAGGAAATCCTGGAAGGCAAGCACCCTGAGCGCGTTGTCTATCAGGCCGTCAAGCGCATGCTGCCAGGCAACCGCCTGTCGCGTCAGCAGATGACCAACCTGCGCATCTACGCCGGCACCGAGCACGGGCATGAAGCCCAGGCGCCCGAAGTTCTGGACGTGAAGTCCATGAACAAGAAAAACACGCGGAGCTGATATCGATGTCTGATCAGATCAACACACTCGAAGAGCTGAGCGCCGTTGCTGGCGTCGAAGTGATCGCCGAAGAAACCATTTCCCGTGAGCCCGTCCGTGACGAGCTGGGCCGTGCCTATGCCACCGGCAAGCGTAAAGACGCTGTTGCCCGTGTCTGGATCAAACCCGGTTCCGGCAAGGTTGTCGTGAACGGCAAGGAAATGAAAACCTACTTTGCCCGTCCGGTTCTGCAGATGATCCTGCGTCAGCCGTTCACCGTTGCCGGCGTCGAAGACCAGTTTGACGTCTACGCAACCGTCAAAGGTGGCGGTCTGTCCGGTCAGGCCGGTGCGGTCAAGCACGGTGTTTCCAAAGCGCTGCAGCTCTATGATCCCGCCCTGCGTGGCGCTCTGAAAGCCGCTGGCTTCCTGACCCGCGACAGCCGTGTCGTTGAACGTAAGAAGTTCGGTCGCCGCAAAGCGCGTCGTTCCTTCCAGTTCTCCAAGCGTTAAGCTGGACAGAATATGTTACAAAGGGTCGCCTTCGGGCGGCCCTTTTTTTGTGCCGACCGCATTCTTGGCCCAAGCCGATTCAAGACATTTGGTGGAATTCATTTTGTTCTGCCGGGCGGTCTTTGCATGGTCTTGGCGCCAAACCGGGAAGGCCTGTTGTGGCAGGGATAGTCAGAGCTCGAGACATATTTCACTGGGGGCGAACACCGCCATTACTTTACCCAAGGCTACCTTGAGGCGATCCCTGTAGGTCCAGGGCCGCTGTTTTTTGAGCTCGACCTGAGAGAGGGTCAGTAGCTGATATTGATCTCTTGATCCCCAAACCCTCTTGAAATCTCTGCCTGGGCCTTCAAAACCCCTGCTAAATTTCCCTTCGTGCCGCTGGCGCAGGATTGATGGGTCCTGACCCTAGACACAATCCCATGGCGCAGGATCAGCGCCCTTTAAACAATGTTCAGACGTCTGCCCTAAATTGAGCTCCATAACTCAGAATGAGTAGGAATTCAGGAGAACTCTATGGCTATTGCGTCGACTTTCAAGGAAGCCCCGCTGGGCAACGGGAAAATCGAAATTGGTCGTTTCACTCACGGCTATGAAACCATCAACTTTCGCAATTGGGGTGATGGGGCCAATGTCAAAATCGGGTCTTTCTGCTCTTTTGCCGAAAATATTCAGATCATTCTTGGGGGGCAGCCTCGTGTCGACTGGATCACCTCCTTTCCGTTTGGCCGCGTGTTTCAGGACGAACTTGGCGACGACGAGATCCAGAGCCAGGATCAGGCAAACACCGATGTCTGCATTGGCAATGATGTCTGGATCGGCGATGGGGTGACCATCATGCCCGGTGTCAGCATTGCTGACGGGGCTGTCATCGCCGCCAATGCAACCGTGGTCAAAGATGTTGGCCCCTATGAAATCTGGGGCGGCAATCCTGCAACGCTGCAACGCAAACGGTTTGATGACGATGTGATTGCGGGCCTGCAAGACCTGGCCTGGTGGAACCTTCCTGAGGAATTGATCCAGGAAATGGTACCGCTGCTGTCAACCTCGCCCAACCCGGGTCTTATTGAAGGGCTCAAGACGATCATTGAGGATCTGGTTGTCTTTGAAGAGGATGCCGCCTAGCCAGCGCCTGATCAAAAGTCAGAACACAGAAGGCCCTGGGAATTCTTCCTGGGCCTTTTTTTAAACCCCTCCTGGCGTGCGGCGAGTCAGCTATCCGGATCGATAAGACCCAACCCGCGCAGATAGATTCCGATCCCGGTTTCCAGCAGATCTTCGGGCGGAAAGGGGGAGGTCGCACCGGGGGTGTTGCGGGCATAGAGTTCGACCACACCGTGACTCATGGCCAGGATATGGGCTGAGAACATCGAGGCAGGTGGGCGTTTGTCTTCGGGAATATGTTGGCTTAGGTCATCGGCCGCCAGCTCCAGAATGCCGCGGGCGCGATGCGCTGCATTGGCCAGCTCAGGGCTGCGGTTCACCGAGATGCCGCTTTCAAACATGGCGATGTAATGGCCGGGATGCTTGCGGGCAAAGGCCAGGTAGGCGCGGCCCGTGGCTTCAAAAGCAGCCAGCGCCGAGGGCTGGTATTTATCGTAGGCGTGCTGCATCAGATCGGCAAACATCAAAAACCCCTGGCGGGCAGCTTCGGCGATCAAATCATCGCGCCCCTCGAAATGGCGGTAGACCGCTGCCGGGGTGACGCCGGCCTGTTTGGCCGCTTCAGACAGGGTGAACCCGGTTGGGCCCTTGGTCTCGATCAGGCGCAGGGCAGATTCAACCAGGGCCTGGCGCAGATTACCGTGATGATAGCCGCGCTTAGACATCCCAGATTTCCGGTCCTGCGCAGATCATCGGGTCCAGGTCACCCAGCGAATCTGGGTCCTTGTTGGCGTAGTCCAGGTGGTGCAGCACGGTGCGGATTGCCGCCAGCCGTGCGCGCCGCTTGTCATCGGACCGGATGATGTTCCAGGGGGCTTGGAGGCTGTGACTCCGGGTCAGGGTCTCTGCAATGGCATCGCTATAGGCATCCCATTTGGCCAGACCTTTGACGTCGATCGCACTCAGTTTCCATTGCTTCAACGGGTCGCTCTCGCGGGCCAGAAAACGGCGCAATTGCTCTGCGCGGCTGACGTTGAGCCAGAATTTGAACACCAGGATACCATCATCGACCAAAGCCTCTTCAAAGCCATGTACCTGGCGAAAGAAACGCTCGCGCTGCGCAGGCGTGCAAAACCCAAAGACATGCTCGACCACACCGCGATTATACCAGCTGCGATCAAAAAAGGTGATCTCACCGCCTGCGGGCAAGTGATTGATGTAGCGTTGAAAATACCATTGGCTCTGCTCGGTTTCTGTCGGCTTGGAGAGGGCCACGATATTTGCACCACGTGGGTTGAGGTTCTCGCGAAACCGCTTGATCGTGCCGCCCTTGCCGGCCGCATCCCGGCCTTCAAAGACGATCGCAACCCGCGCACCTGTTGCCTTGACCCAGGCCTGCAACTTGACCAATTCGATCTGTAAGGCCTTGATTTCCTTTTCATAGTCCTTGCGCTTCATCCGCTCGTCATAGGGGAAACCCGGTGCCAGAATATCGTCTTTGTCTGCTGCCTTGATGGCCTGGACCACATGCGTCGGCGCTTTGGTTTTGAAATAGCTGCTGATGGCGCCGTCAAATGGCAGTTTCATTGGCAAAACCCCTCTGTCCTCAATCCCTTATAGGGCAAAATGCCCGGGGATGTGAATCGCTTTTACCGAGACGGCTGAGCTGAGCCAAAGGCGCAAGCAGGATCCGGAGCGACCAGATTGCATCACGGGGCGTACAGAAAAACGGAACGCCCCGCAGGTTCTCAGGCGCGCAGGTCTGTCTTTGCAACCCCGATCCGCTCGATCTCAAATGGGGTGGTCTCATAGATCTCACTGATCCAGTTTCCATAAAGCAGATGCGCATGGCTACGCCAGCGGTTCTGAGGCGCGCGGCTGGGGTCGTCATCCGGGTAGTAGTTCTGCGGCACATTGATTTCGGTGCCAGAGGCCACGTCCCGGTCATATTCCTGCTTCAGCGTGTCACTGTCATATTCGAAATGGTTGAAGATATAGAGCGCCCGATGGGCGGGGTCTTCAACCAGACAGGGGCCAGACTCGGTGCTGCCCAGCAGTGTATTCAAACCCGGATGGCTGTCGATTTCATCTTGGCGGATCTCGGTCCAACGCGACACCGGAATGACGCAGTCATCCGAAAATCCGCGCAGGTAAGAGGAGGCAGGCGTCAGGTTCTGATGCCGAAAACAACCAAAGACCTTATGATCCAGCAGGTGCTTTTTCACTCCGTTGAAATAGTTGATCATCGCCATGCCGCCCCAGCAGACACCAAAGGTGGAATGCACATGGGTCTGTGTCCAGTCAAAGACCTCGCAGAGCTCTTGCCAATAGGTCACATCCTCAAAAGGCAGATGTTCGATCGGGGCTCCGGTGATCAGCAAGCCGTCAAACTTCTGGTCCTTGACCTCCTGAAACGACTTGTAGAACTCCGCCATATGCTCAGCTGCGGTGTTCTTGGTCTGATGCTCGGTCATGCGGATGAGCGTCAGCTCGATCTGCAAGGGCGTGGCCCCAATCAGTCGGGCAAACTGGTTCTCCGTCTGGATCTTTTTGGGCATCAGGTTCAGCAACCCGATCCGCAGGGGGCGGATATCCTGTCGCGCCGCATGATCCGGCGACATGACCATGACGCCTTCGTTCGAAAGAACGTCATAGGCGGGCAGGTCTGAAGGGATCTTGATGGGCATTGGATTGTCCTGTTTGGTGGATTTTTATGCGGTATAGCGGAAGTGATAGATAGGCGTCTTAGCCGCGCGCCTCAAGGGTCTTGGCGATCAACTGATTGAAATCCTCTTCGCTTTTGACACTGCAGATCTGATCGGCCGTCACTGTGACCCCCCAGTTCTGGGCCATGGCCTGATAGCGCGGCTGGCGGTGGGCCAGGGCCTGGGCATAGGTCCAGCGAATAAAGGCGTCAGGGTCAACATCCTGTTCTGATAGGGTCAATTGGTTGAGATAGTCTTCCCAGACCCGTTCCAGAAACTCTGGTTGATAGGACATCGGCTTGGGCGCGCGGTCAAAGCGGCGGATCAGCTCTTCGGTATGGGCGTCATCGCCCTTGATCCACACCATCAGGCAGTCTTTGGACAGCTCTGACAGAATGGGGTCCTTGGGATCATTGGCATCCACCCATTCGCAGATGGAGCCGCCGGTGTCACAGATGAAATTCGAATAGCCATAGAGCGCCTTGGCACGCTCCGCAAAATAGGCGGTGTCGAGCAGGGCGCTGATCTCAGCCTTGCGAAACTGATCCTGACGGCGGCGGTATTCATCAAGCGGAAGGCCCCCTTTGGCGGTGTCGCCCGGTTTGCCCAGATAGGCCGAGACCGGGGTCAGGTTCTCGAACGAGATATTGGAGCCGATATAGATAGAGTCCGACAGCAGCAAATCCCGCAGAAAGGGGACCTTCATCGCCTCCGCTTTGGCATTGTCGGCGATATATTCGCCCATGTAGCGGGTGCCAATCCGGTAATCGATGGAATAGTGGAACCAACTGCCCGCGCCGCGCAGGATATTGCTGATATAGGTTTTGCCCAGGCCAGACATGCCAAAAAACAATACGCGTTTTTGTGGCGCATCGAGCCACTCCTGTGCGGAAGAATAAAGCATAGGCGTCCCAGATTAAGTTGGCGTCAGGCCTTGCTAATCTTCCAGACGGATTTGGTCAATTCCACAGAGGGGCAGGGGCAAACAATAAAGGCGGTAAAGCCGTGGCATCAGCCAAGTGCCCAGCAAAGCTTCTCGGGCGTCACCGGGCGCGCTCGCGCCAATGCGAAAGGCGGGGTTTGCCGCCTTTCGCAGGGGTTTCACTTAGAAATAATAGCCGATCTTAAAGCCGAAGCTTACGACATCATTGTCGGTAAACTCAGCACGAGCCACATCTGGCGTTCCGGTCTCGGCAAAGGCATTGCCCAATTTAGTGTAGCGAATGCCGGAGGAAATCTTGAATCGGTCCTTGGTGTATTGAACACCCAGGCTGACGGCCTCGTAGCCATTGGTGGGGGCCAGAGGGGAGACAAGATTGTCAGAACTGGCTTCCTCATAGTCAAAGCTGAGCGAGGCAGACCAATTCTCATTGAAACGCCGGGCGATGCCCAGGGAGTAGGTGATCGAATCCTCAAGATCGATCAACTCGACGCCGGCTATTAGAGGGCGCAGGCTGGTTTCGCTGTGATCCGCCCAACGCACGCTGGCCATGAGCAGGGTATTGGCGGCGATACCGGTCTGAAAGTCGAGGTTCACCGACTGCGGCGTTTTGGTTGTTGTGGTCGAAGTCGTGGTCGGAGACAGGCTTTCAACGGTCGAGAAATTATGTTCAATTTCAGAGTTGTAGGTCAAAGCTACGCGGAGTGCGATATCGGGAATTTCATAGGCAGCACCGGCAACCCAACCAAGAGCGGAATCGCGATCTATGGTGACGGAATAGCCCGACAGGCCACCGGGTGGCGCGCCGCCATAGGCTGCGCCATCCAGGGTGATCCGGCCCTGAACCTGCTGCCAGCGCAATCCGCCATGAACACTGAAACGATCGTTGAATTTGTAGCGCAGCAACCCGGTGATCGCATCGGATTCGGCAAAGGCCTGGGTGCCGCCCAAAAGCGCCGATCCCGGTGTCAGCGGGTTGGCATCTGCGGCGGCATAGCTGACATCAGAGCCCCAGGGCTGGTCATAGATCAAGGCAAAGGAGAGACGCTCGTTGATGTCGATTTTCAGCCCCGCAGCTTCTTGGTTGAAGGCCTGAGCGACATTGCCGCTCGGGGTCTGCGCCGGGTTGAAAACGGAGAGATCCGTGCCTGACACACTGGGGTCAGCTCTGCCAATAGAGAATTCCGCGTAATTTCCCTTTTCGAAAAGTATATCGATGCTTTGTCCGGTTCGGTCGAGCCCACCCGCATGAGCAGCGCTCGACAATAGTGCCAGCGCCAAGGGCGCAGCATATTGTGTCTTCATTCGTTCCTCCCAAAATCAAGGGTCATTTTTGACCTCTTGAAATCACGGTAAACAAGGGGGTTAAACGAAATCAATGTTAACTAGGGGGAAGCTAAGTGCGATTTCCGCTCACTTTTTCGAGCGGTTCCCCTGGGCGGAGGATCGCAAATTCAGATAGTTTGCGATGCAAATGACCGCTGCGCCAAAGAAAACCCAAATGTCGGTTTGCTCATCATATATAAGCATTCCCAAAACAGCGATCAGGGGCAGGCGGGCAAAATCAATTGGAACCACAACGGTAGCCGGTGCCAGGGAGAGCGCAGTCGTCAGGCAGAAATGCGCTGTCAAACCCGCCAATCCGATCAGGATAATCCAGGGCAAGATCTCTGGGCCGGGCAGCACCATATCCTGGTCCCAACCGGCCATGACCAACCCCATGACCAGCTGCATCGAGGTCAGCCAGAACAGGATCGAAACAATGCCTTCATGTCGGGTCAGACGCTTGGTGAACAGCGCGGTGAGAGCAAAGAAAATGGCACAGCTTGCGGCTGCCAGAACGCCGGCATTCAGGCTCTCGGGCGAGGGGCGCGCGACGATGAGAATGCCGATAAACCCGATGATCGCAGAGACCAGACGCACCCGGGTGAGCCGCTCCCCCATCAGCAGCGGTGCCAGCACGATAACCCAAAGTGGCGAGGTGAACTCCAGCGCAAAGACCTGCGCCAAGGGGATCAAGGTCACCGCAAAGAACCAAAGGTTTTGGCCGGTGAAATGCGCCAGGTTCCGCATCAGGTGAAAGCCGACACGGGTGGTCGTCACCTCGGACCATCGACCAGTGAGCGTCACAACAGCGGTGACAATGAGCACGCCAACCAGACTGCGGTAAGCCATAATCTCAAAGGTATCGAGCTCTGAACTGACCTCCCGACCGGCGATGGCCATGGCGGAAAAGGAGGCAATCGCACCCAGCATCCAAAGAGCCGCGCGCGTGATTTGATTGTCTTCCCTTGGCAAAAAAAGTCCCCCCTGCATCGCCAGGAGAACATGCCGAACCAGGGCAGAGGTCAAGTGGAAACTGGCGTTTCAGTTGCGGGAAGTTCCCAGGGCAAAACAAAAGGCCGGATAGGATCTATCCGGCCTTCTGAATATCAGCTTATTCCCACTCGATGGTGCCCGGAGGCTTTGAGGTGATGTCATAGGTGCAGCGGTTGATGCCCTTGACCTCGTTGATGATCCGGGTGGCGGTTTCGCCCAGGAACTCATGGCTGAAAGGATAGTAATCCGCAGTCATGCCATCAACGGAGGTCACCGCACGCAGCGCACAGGCAAAATCATAGGTACGGCCATCGCCCATCACCCCAACGGTACGCACCGGAAGGATAGCAACAAAGGCCTGCCAGATCTCATCATAGAGACCATGTTTGCGGATCTGATCGATATAGACCGCATCGGCTTCGCGCAGGATGTCGAGCTTCTCGCGGGTGATTTCGCCGGGGCAGCGAATGGCCAGACCGGGACCGGGGAAGGGGTGACGGCCGATAAAGCTGGCGGGCAGACCCAGCTCGCGACCCAGCGCGCGCACCTCGTCCTTGAACAGCTCACGCAGAGGTTCAACCAGTTTGAGACCCATCTTTTCGGGCAACCCGCCAACATTGTGGTGGCTCTTGATGGTGACCGAAGGGCCGCCCGAGAAGCTGACGGATTCAATGACATCCGGATAGAGCGTGCCCTGAGCCAGGAATTCGGCACCGTCAATCGTATTGGCGTGTTTCTGGAACACATCAATGAACAGCTTGCCGATGATCTTGCGCTTGGTCTCCGGGTCAGACTGGCCTTCCAGCTCGCCCAGGAACAGGTCCTGTTCATCGGCGTGGATGAACTGCATATTGTAGTTGTCGCGGAACATGGTGACGACCTCTTCGGCCTCACCCTTGCGCAGCAGACCGTGATCGACAAAGACGCAAGTCAGCTGATCGCCAATGGCTTCGTGCAGAAGCACGGCGGTGACAGAGCTGTCAACGCCGCCGGACAACCCGCAGATCACCTGTTTGTCGCCGACCTGCTCGCGGATGGCGGCAATCGCCTGCTCGCGGTACAGACCCATGGTCCAGTCGCCGCTGAAGCCTGCCAGACGCACAAAGTTCTCATAAAGCTTGGCACCATTGGGGGTGTGATGCACCTCGGGGTGAAACTGCACCGCATAGAAATTGCGCGAGACATCGGCGGTGATGGCATAAGGGGCGTTTGGCGAAGTGCCATAGACCTCAAAGCCCGGAGCGATTTCGCTCACGTGGTCGCCGTGGCTCATCCAGACCTGTTCGCGGTCTTCATCGTCCAGGAACCACCCGGAAAGCAGATCCAGAGAGGCAACCGAAGGCTTGACATAGGCGCGACCAAATTCGGCGGTGCCATGGCCGCTTTCGACCTTGCCGCCCAACTGATGCATCATCACCTGCTGACCGTAGCAGATGCCGAGGATTGGCACCCCATAGTCAAAGATCTCTTGGGGAACACGCGGACTGCCCTCGCGGGTGACGCTGTCCGGGCCACCAGAAAAGATCACGGCCTTGGGGGCCATGTCGCGCACGAAGTCCATCGTAACGTTCTGGTAGGGGTGAATTTCGCAATAGACGTTCAGCTCACGCAGGCGGCGCGCAATAAGCTGCGTAACCTGGCTGCCAAAGTCTATGATAAGAAGGCGGTCATGGGATGTCTGGCTCATGTTTACGCGCATAGGCCGGGACGGCGAATGTTGCAAGTCCGATTATTCCATGTTGCGGGCCATTCTCCTGCAGAGGTTACGGTCAGCACAGAGCCCTGAGACCCGGCGTTGGAAGGGGGTTTCTCCAGTCTCATAGGGCGCAAACAGCTTTCGGCAATGGGGAATGAAGAGTTTTTTTGCCCATAGTTTCACGAGCAACTCTGCTGCAAGCGGCGCCCATGAAAAATATCGTAAATAGTCTTGTGCCACGCAGTCGGTTTCAGTTTGCCATCCATTATGTTCTTTGGATGTGTTTTATCATCTCACTCTATGTGCTTCAGAAGTATCTTTTCGACGGAGGTCTTGAATACGGATATGTGCAGCCTTTGCGGACCGTGTTTGTGATCGCAACCCCCTGTCTGTTGATCGGGCTGACACTGGCCTCCAAACTGGATGCCCAGAAAACGGAAATCGCCAGACTTGCCAGTACAGATGCGCTTACGGGGCTCTTGAACCGTCGCGCCATGGACGTTCTTCTCGAAACCGGTCTGAACGACAGGCTGGGCAGCCTATTGTTGATAGATGTTGATCACTTCAAATCCATCAATGACAGGTTTGGGCATTCGGTGGGCGATGTCAGCCTTTGCGCCGTAGCAGAGGTTTTGCGGTCAGAGCTGCCGCAGGATGTTCATGTGGCCAGGTGGGGCGGGGAGGAGTTCATCGCGCTTGCCCCCTCTCGTCAGGTAGAGGCGATGACGGCCTATGCTCAGCGCATTGCAAACGGCGTTCTGATTCGCATTGACGATCTAAGTGAACCGATCCGGATTACGCTTTCCCTGGGGCTGGTGGGATTGGCTGAGGCAGGGAAAACTGATGCCATTCTCAAGCTTGCCGACAAAAGGCTTTACAGCGCCAAATCCTTTGGCCGAGCTCAATGGGTGGGGCCTGAACAGGTCGCTTCTGGCCGCTAGTCGGTGAAGCCGGTTTCGCGCCCTTGGGGGAAAACAGCCGGGTAAATGTCGCTTTTCAACGCCAATGGCCGTTATCCTTCGGCGAAGGCCGCGCAGAGCAGGATAAAAATCTCGCAACGCAATTCCTTCAAGAGGGCAGACCATGGCTGAAGCAGCACCACGTCGTCGGAGCCGAGGTGGCGGGGGCGCCGCCCGTCGCGCAGAACGTACCAGCATCAATATCGAGACTGCGAAGTACATCCAGCGCAATATCCCAAACTTCGAGGTTCTGACCGAAGAGGCCTTGGAAATCATCGAGGCCAACGCTGATATCATCCTCGAAGAGGTCGGGGTCAATTTTGTCGACAACCCCGCCGCGTTGCAGCGCTGGCGTGAGGCTGGTGCCGATGTTCAGGGCGAGCGCGTGCGCATTCCCCGTGGTCTGGCGCGCAAGCTTTGCGCCACCGCGCCCAGCGAATTCACCCAGCATGCCCGCAACCCGGAAAAATCGGTGGTTATCGGTGGCAAGAACATGGTGCTGGCCCCGGTCTACGGTCCGCCCTTTGTGCGCGATTCCAAAGGCGGGCGTCGCTATGCCACCATGGAAGACTTCAATAAATTCGTGAAGCTGGCCTATATGTCCAAGTGGTTGCACCATTCGGGCGGTACCGTTTGCGAGCCTACCGATATTCCGGTGAACAAACGTCACCTGGATATGCTGCTGGCGCATATGACCCTCAGCGACAAACCCTTTATGGGGTCCGTGACCGAACCCAGCCGGGCGCAGGATTCGATCGAAATGTGCGAAATCCTGTTCGGCAAGGAGTTCGTGCAGAACAATACCGTGATGACCTCGCTGACCAATATCAACTCGCCCATGACATTTGACGATGTGATGATGGGCGCGCTGGAGATCTATGCCGCCAACAACCAGGCCTGCATCATCTCGCCCTTCATCGTTGGCGGTGCCATGGCCCCGGTTTCGGTTGCAGGTACCCTGACGCAGGTTCTGGCCGAAGTCATGGCCGGTGTTGCATATAGCCAGCTGGTGCGTCCCGGCGCGCCTGCGATCTTTGGGGCCTTTGTTTCCTCGATCGACATGAACTCCGGTGCGCCGACCTTTGGCACGCCTGAGGCCTCGCTGGTGACCTATGGTGCCGGTCAGCTGGCACGCCGTCTCAAGCTGCCTTTCCGTTCCGCCGGGTCCTTCTGTGGCTCCAAACTGCCGGATGCACAGGCCGCCTATGAGACCGCGAACTCGCTCAATATGGGGCTGTTGTCCGGTGTGAACTTTATGCTGCACTCCTGTGGCTGGCTTGAGGGCGGTCTGGTCGCTGATTTTGAGAAGTTCGTCATGGATGCCGATCAGCTAGGTACGCTGCATGGGCTGGCCAAAGGCGTGCCGGTGACCGAGGATGACCAGGCGATGGATGCCATCCGTGAAGTTGGTCCCGGCGGCCACTATCTGGGCTGCGCACATACCCAGGCGAACTTCAAAACCGCCTTCTGGAAATCGGAGCTTTTGGACTACAAACCCTATGAGACCTGGGAAGAAGAGGGGGGCCGCGATACCTATGCCCTGGCAACGAACCGGGTTGACTATCTGTTGTCCAACTATCAGGCCCCACCCTTGGATCCTGAAATCAAGGCCGCACTCGAGGCCTATGTTGCGACCAAGAAAGCAGCGACACCAGATACTTTCATGTAGTTTTTATGGGGTGTTGACCTTACACGGAATTCCCGTTTAAGGCGAAGTTTGAGGGGCGGTGGTCAAAGTGGCTGCCGCCCCTTTGTCTGCGCCGAGAAACCGCTTGGCCTGTGGCACCTTGGACGCAGGTAGATAGTTTGCTTCGCCCATCAAAGCGATCAAAATATCGATGTGCCGGGCAATCAGATAGCCCGCATCCTGGGAGAGACGCTGTTGGTTGATCTCTTGTTCCAGGTCCAAGAGCTGCATGATCATGGCACCCGGGCTGGGCAGGGTGCCGCCGCCCAGAATGCGGGTCAGGTCTCGGGTCCTGTTGTAATTGGCAGCTTCGGTGCGCGCAGATCGTACCAGCAATCTTGGCCGGTGGAGCGTCGCAAGGCGGCTCATGACATCCTGCATGGAAAAACCCCTTTTGTGTTTTGCGTATAAGTGCCCTCATAACACAACCTATGAGGGTGTTGCCGAACGGTACCGTTTCGCGAACGGTGCATTGTCAGTTGCTTGATCTCGATTTGGAAACAATGATGGATAACTCGAAGTTCTGTTTAAAATCAGTCTGGTAAACCTTCTGCGCCCGTGGGTAACCGCGGGGGCCGAATGTGGATATTTGCCCGGCTGACGATCGGAGATCTGCAGACATGTCTAGGCAATCCATCAAAACACTTCCCGAATGGGTCCCCAAAGAAGTGCAACGTTATCTGGAGCACACAGAGGGGGGCTGCTCTATTCGCCAGCTGGCCAGAGACTTGAAATGTCACCCCTCTACAATCTTGCGTCAGATTCGCAGGGTGGAGAACCGTCGTGATGATCCCTTGGTGGACTGTGCCTTGGGTGAATTGGCCAGGAGCTATTTTCGACAGGAAACGCAGCCGCAAAGCAGTCAATATGCCGCACAGGATACGCTGGAGAACGCTGCGCTGGAGGTCCTGGCGCGTCTGTGTCAAAGCGGGGCGGTTCTTGCCGTGGCTGAAGGAATGGAAAAGGCGGTTGTGGTGCGAGAAGGCGATGCCAGCCTGAGCAAACTGGCGGTTGAGCAGGGGCTGGCCGGGGTCATGTCCCTGCTGGATTGGATCAGTTGCACCAGATCCGGCCGTCTGCGTCGCTATCATATCACTCCGGCAGGGCGTACCATCTACAGCCAGTTGATGGCCAGTCGCGAGAACCAGGCGCGGGCTAAGCTGGAACAGGGGTTTGGTGAGGCGCAATCGATCTTTCACCACCCTGCGCATCAAAAACCAAAGGAGCGGCGGTCGCGATATGGCATGGGAGAAACCCCGCTGGACATGCTGGCCCGTCTGCAGGACAAAAACGGCGCACCGTTTTTGCCAAAGAGTCTGGTTGAGGCAGGCAAACGACTGCGCGAGGATTACGAGTTGGCGCAGGTCGGCGATCATCTGGCGCAACACCAGGATTACTTTTTGAACGCGCAGTCCTGTGGGCGCAAATCCTCAGTTCCTCCCAGCCCGGCCTCAAGGGATGCCAAGACCAGGGCAACGGCGGCCCTTGCTGCCCTGGGGTCGGGGCTCAACGATATCGCCATTCGCTGCTGTTGCCACCTGGAAGGATTGGAAGCGGCTGAGCGTCAGTTGGGCTGGTCCGCAAGATCAGGCAAAATCGTCTTGCGGATTGCCCTGTCTCAGTTGAAAAACTTTTATGATCAACTTGATGGTAGCTGTAGCGAGGGGCGCAACAGTCGGATGATTGGGTGAATTTTGCCCCTGTCCATTGTCTTTGGGCGTTTTAAACTTTCGCAAATTCCACAAGGGGGCGCCTTCGGCCTCACAAACCGCAGTTTCCGGGGTGATTTTCATAGATTTTTATTGTGGCCTTCTATTGTGATGATAGTTTGCAATTATGAATTTCACTCTGCGTCAGCTCAGCTATTTCAAAGCGCTCTGCGTGCATCGCAACTTTGGCCGCGCGGCCCAGGCCTGTCACGTGTCGCAGCCGGCCTTGTCGGTGCAAATCAAGGCCCTGGAAGATCTGATGGGCGGCGGGCTGGTCGAGCGGCGGGCGCGGGATGTGGTGCTGACGCCGCTGGGACGTCAGGTCCTGGCCCAGACCGAAGAGATCCTGCGCGCCGCAGGGCATCTGGAACGCTTTGCCCGCGATCAGGACAGCGGCCAGCGCAGCCTGTCTCTGGGCGTGATCCCCACCATTGCTCCCTATCTGTTGCCCGGCTTGCTGGCGGATCTGCGGGCGCATGATCTTCAACTGAGCATCCAGGTGCGCGAGGCCAGAACCGAGCGATTGCTGGAATCCTTGCAAGATGGAACACTGGATGCGGCGATCATGGCCCTGCCCAGTGGGGTCGGCGGCTTGGTCGAAGAAGAATTGTTTGAGGATCGTTTTCTACTTGCGGGCTCTGCTTCGCGATTGGCGCAGGTCAATGCGGGCCATCCCAAAGTGGAGCCCAAGGACCTGCGGCCAGAGCAGTTAATGCTGTTGGAGGATGGCCATTGCCTGACCGATCAGGCGCTGGAAGTCTGCGGTGTCGCCCGGTCGAATTCAGGCATCAACATGGGGGCCAGCTCTCTGGCAACCCTGTCCCGTCTGGTGGCGGCGGGTTTTGGTTTGACTCTGATGCCGGAGCTGGCGGTTGCCTCCGAATGCAAGGCGGCTCAGGGCCTGTGCGTCCAGCGCTTCAACGCGCCGCAACCTCAGCGCAAAATCGGCATCCTGCGGCGCAGCAGTACCAATGGCGAGGGGTGGTTTGCTGAATTGGCTGCGGTGGCGCGGTACACGGGCCTGTCGATTCTGACCCAGGCCCAAAACGACTACGGGCCCGCCAATGGCGCGCCCGTGTCCTAGGTCAGAATGTCCGGTTAGACTTATTCGGCGGCAAAGATCGATTTCACCTCTTTCAGGTGCTTCATCACGTTTTCCGGGGAAGAGACGCCATAGGGGTCTTCGCCGTGGTTGTCCGACAGGCCGGGCTCTTCGAACCAGGCTGTGACCACGCCGTTGTCAACGATGGCCGCATAGCGCCAAGAGCGGTTGCCAAAGCCCAGGTTGTCCTTGGCCACCAGCATGCCCATTTTGCGGGTGAACTCACCAGAGCCGTCGGGGATCACATCGACGTTTTCCAGGTTCTGGGATTCGGCCCATTTGTTCATCACAAAGCTGTCGTTCACGGACATGCAGTAGATGGCATCGATGCCTTCAGCCTGGAAATCGGCAAAGCCTTTTTCAAAACCGGGCAGCTGATAGGTCGAGCATGTAGGGGTGAAAGCGCCTGGCAGCGAGAACAGAACAACCCGCTTGCCTGCAAAATAGTCAGCGGTGGTTTTGTCTTCCCAACGGAACGGGTTGGGGCCCTCGATGCTGTCGTCACGCACGCGGGTTTTGAAGGTCACTTCGGGAAGCTTTACGCCAGCTTTCATCTTTTGTCTCCATGCAGGATGTTCCAGTTGGGCAGCGGATTATAATAGTTCTAAATTGGGTGCAACAGATTTTGCGGCTGGCGGGTGATTTCTCTCCTGCAACTAAAGAGGGTGCTGAAAAATAAGACAGATTTGAACTGATCAGAGGGCGGAAATCGGGACTAAGACTGGCCAAAGATGGGGGGCTGAGGCTGGCTTTGCAGATCAGAACGAAAGCATTTCTGAACCAAGAGCGGCTAAGTTTGCCTGCTATGCGTCAGCTGCAGGGCAGCTATCTCAATGTCGCGGTGACGCGGAGGAATGAACGTGCTAAATCACAGTGAACTCTGGCCAGAAACGGACCTACAATGCGAGATCTGAAAATTCCCGAGCAACGGCATCCCGAAAAGGCACATCGCCCGGACAATGCCCAGCCAAAGAAACCCAGCTGGATCCGCGTCAAGGCACCGGGTGGCAAGGGATATGCAGAAACGCACAAGATCATGCGTGAAAACAAGCTGACCACGGTCTGCGAAGAAGCCGGCTGCCCCAATGTTGGCGAATGCTGGAGCCAGGGCCACGCCACCATGATGATCATGGGCGAAGTCTGCACCCGTGCCTGCACCTTTTGCAACATCGCCACCGGTAAACCGCCGGAAGATCTGGACAGCTTTGAGCCGGGCCGGGTTGCGCATGCGGTGCAAAAGCTGGGCCTCAACCACGTAGTGATCACCAGTGTTGACCGGGATGATATCGCAGATGGCGGGGCGGAACATTTTGCCCAGACCATCCGCGCCGTGCGCCATCGCAGCCCCTCGACTACCATCGAGATTCTGACACCCGACTTCATCAAATGCGACCCTTCGGTGCTGGAGCAAGTGGTCGAAGCCCGCCCCGATGTCTTTAACCACAATCTTGAAACCGTGCCGGGCCTTTACCCAGAGGTGCGCCCAGGCGCGCGTTATTTCCATTCTTTGCGTCTGCTGCAGCGGGTGAAAGAGCTGGACCCGTCGATGTTCACCAAATCGGGCATCATGGTTGGCCTGGGCGAGGATGAGCAATCCGTGCGTCAGGTGATGGATGACATGCGCGCCGCTGACATCGATTTTCTCACCATCGGGCAGTATCTGCAGCCGACCCCCAAACACCATGCTGTTGATCGTTTTGTCACTCCGGAAGAGTTCAAATCCTACGAGAAAGCCGCCTATGGCAAGGGCTTCCTGATGGTTTCGGCCACGCCTCTGACGCGGTCATCTTATCACGCGGGCGATGATTTTGCGCAACTGCGCGCGGCGCGCAAGGAAAAGCTGGGCCTGGCATGACGCCAGCGCGTCTGGCGCAGCTGACGGCGCTACGTCATGATCTACATAGGATCCCCGAAGTCTCTGGAACCGAAGAGAAAACCTCCAGGTTCATCACCGATTTTCTGAAGACGCAGTCCCCGGATCACCTTTTTGACGGCCTCGGCGGACATGGAGTTGCTGCGGTCTATGAGGGGGCGGGCGCGGGGCCATGCGTTTTGATCCGCTGTGAGCTGGACGGGCTGCCAATCGAGGAAGTCTCGCAGGCGGCCCATCGCTCCACCCATGCCGGTCGCGGCCATCTCTGTGGCCATGACGGCCATATGACCATGGTTGCAGCGCTGGCCCAGGATCTGGCTCAGAAACGCCCGGCGCGCGGGCGTGTGGTGCTGCTGTTCCAACCAGCCGAAGAGACCGGCAAGGGGGCCGCTGCGGTGATCAGCGATCCGCGCTTTGCCCAGATTGCGCCTGACTATGCCTTTTCCCTGCATAACCTGCCCGGGCTTGCGGTTGGCCAGATCGCCTTATGTTCGGGCCCGGCCAATTGTGCCTCGCGGGGGATGCGTATTCGGCTCAAGGGCCGCACCTCCCATGCGGCAGCACCACAGGACGGGATCTCGCCGGCTGTGGCCATGGCGACGCTGCTGCCTGGTTTGGTCGCCCTGGGCCCTGGTGGCGACCTTGGGGCGGATTTCGCTCTGGTCACTCTGACCCATGCGCGACTGGGGGAGGCCACATTTGGCATTGCACCCGGCGAAGGCGAGGTCTGGGCCACCCTGCGCACAGTGACGGACCGCCGGATGGAACAGGTCATCGGCGCGGCAACAGCGCTGGTTGAACAGACCTGCGGCGACCAGGGCCTGGGGTTCGAGATCAGCTTTGACGATGTGTTTGAGGCCTGCACCAACCACCCTGAGGCCGTGGCCATCCTGAGCGCGGCCGCAGAGGCGGCGGGCCATCCCTCCGAAATTCGTCATATGCCGCAGCGCTGGTCAGAAGATTTTGGCCAATTTGGCAAAAGCGCAAAGGCGGCGATGTTCTGGCTCGGCTCTGGTGTTGATCAGCCGCAGCTGCACAACCCCGACTATGATTTCCCGGATGCGGCCATTCCAGTGGGGGCAGGGGTTTTTGCGAAGGTGATTGCCGAAATCCTGAACAATACGGAAGCAAAGAACCAATAAGGAGACGGGCGCGCGCGCGGCTTAGCCTTGGTTTCGCCCTTGGCCTTGTCGATCCCGTTCATAACCGATCAGAGCATCGAACTCGGGCAGGGAGGCCTCTCTGCGGCAGGTCCATAGCTCATAGGTTGGGGCCAACTCGTCAGGGTGGTCGAAACTGCCCAGATGCACCTCGACCTCGTCCTCGCTGCGGGAATAGACAGAGGAGCCACAGGCAGGGCAGAAGAACCGGCCTTGATAGTCCCGAACATCCCCCACAACTGTCACTGCGTCTTCTGGATAGACCGCCGAGGCGTGGAACAATGCGCCGTGGTGTTTGCGGCAATCCATACAGTGGCACAGGCCCACCCGATAAGGTGCGCCTTTGGCTTGCAGTCTGACTTTGCCACAGAGGCAGCCGCCCTTGCGTTGGATCATCCTATCCGCTCCTCAGCTGGCGGCTTGGCCCCGTCTGCGGCACAGCCTGTTTGTTGCATCACCTTCCTGAACGCTGCACAGAGGCTGTACAGGGGGTGTACGGCTGTCACCCCCGGGCTTGACCCCGCTCAGCTCTCTTCGGTAAAGCGCACCTTGCCGATATGGGGCAGGTTGCGGTTGCGTTGTGCGTAGTCGATGCCATAGCCCACAACAAATTCATCCGGGATTTCAAATCCGATCCAGTCAGAACGAAAATCCACTTCGCGGCGCGAGGGTTTGTCCAAGAGAGCGATGGATTTCAGCCGCGCCGGGTTGCGGCTGGCCAGCAGTTTGGTGACATGGGCCAGAGTATGGCCGGTGTCGACGATATCTTCGACAACCAAGACGTCGCGCCCTTCAATTGCACCGCGCAAATCTTTGAGAATGCGGACTTCTCGGCTGCTTTCCATGCCATCCCCATAAGAGGAGGCCTCGAGGAAATCGACCTCGATGGGCAGATCCAGCTCGCGCACCAGATCGGCAATGAAGACAAAACTGCCGCGCAGCAATCCAACGACCACCAGCTTGTTGGTGTCGCGAAACTCTGCGGTGATTTCATCGCAGAGCTCTTCGATGCGCGCGGCGATGGTTTTTGCTGAAATCATCACATCGATGACATATGGACGCTGTGACATGGCTGACCCCTTGAATTTCCCGCGCGTTCATAGGACATGACGCGACACGATCATAGCAATAAAATTGTAGCTGCCCATGCCCACGCATTCTGAAACCCGCCAAATGCCCTATTCTGCAGACCAAATGTATGGACTGGTTGCCGGGGTCGCTGACTATCCAAAATTCCTGCCCTGGTGCGCGGGGGCGCGCATTCGCAGCCGCAAGCCCTTGGGAACGGCGGAAATAATGGAGGCAGATCTGGTGATCTCCTTCAAGGTCTTCCGCGAACGTTTTGGCAGCCGGGTGACCTTGTTTGCGGATGAGATGAAGATCGACACCGAATATCTTGATGGGCCATTTCGCTACATGAAATCGAACTGGAGCTTTGCAGATCGTCCTGATGGGGGATGTGATGTCGCCTTTTTTGTCGATTTCGAGTTCAAGAATGCGGTGCTGCAGGGCATCATCGGGGTTGTCTTCAACGAAGCAATGCAGCGTATTGTAAAGGCATTTGAGAAACGCGCGGCAGAGCTTTACGGCTGACCTGCCCGCAAGGGAGGCCCGCGACAGTGACCAATAGCTTCAGATCCGACCTGGCAGAGTTCGCCACATCTAATGTGCAACCCACCGCACTGGCGCGCGATCTCGCAGAGCTTTCCGCTCTGGATTGGCTGGCCTGCGGTTTTGCCGGTGTCGACGAACCCGTCTCCGTGATCCTGCGCCAGCAGGCCCTGACAGAGGGCGGAGCCCCGCGGGCTCATCTATTTGGGGGAGGAGCTGCTCCGGCGCGGGTTGTGGCCAAGGTCAATGGCACGATCTCGCATGCGCTTGACTATGACGACACGCATTTTGCCCATATCGGCCACCCTTCGGTCGCCGTGCTGTCAGCCGCCTTTGCCAGCGGCCAGAAACTGGAAAGAGCCTTGCCTGAGGTTCTGGAAGCAGCCTTGGTGGGGATGGAGCTGTCGGTCCGGGTCGGGCTGTGGTTGGGGCGTGATCACTATCAGACCGGCTTTCATCAAACCGCAACAGCGGGTGCTTTTGGTGCGGTGGCGGCTGCGGGGCGTCTAATGGGGTTGGACAGGCCTCAAATGGAGATGGCTTTGGGGCTTGTTGCGACCCAGGCCGCAGGTCTGAAGGCGCAGTTTGGCACCATGGGAAAGCCCTATAACGCCGGCCTGGCTGCAGGAGCCGGGGTTGAAGTGGCAGAGTTGATCGCCGCCGGCTTTGAGGCCAATGCACAAGGCTTTGATGGGCCGCAGGGGTTTGGTTCCACCCATCACGGCGAAGGCAATGCCAACACTGCGCTGGCCGGGTTGGGGCAGGACTGGCTGTTTGAGAATATCAGCCATAAATTCCACGCCTGTTGTCATGGATTGCACGCCGCCTTGGAGGCCGCGCGCAGCCTTGATCTGGCAGAGCCTGAGGTGGCCAGCCTGACGGTTCGCACCCATCCGCGCTGGATGACGGTCTGCAATCAGCTGGCACCGGAGAGTGGGCTGGGGGCCAAGTTTTCCTATCGCACGGTTTTGGCGATGCAGGCGCTTGGCATCGATACCGCCCGGCTGGACAGCTACTCCGATCGAACCTGTGCCAATACTAAGCTGCGCGCCCTGCGCGAGCGTATCCATGTGGAGGCAGATGACAGCCTGAGCGAGACCACCGCCCATGTCAGCCTGTTGCGGCGCGATGGCCAGCGGTTTGAGGCGCAGCACGACCTGCAAAGCCCGCTGGATCTCTCTGATCGGGAAGGGCGCGTTTGCGCCAAGGCTGCTGGGCTGATGGGAGAGGATTTGCAGGCGCAGGTCCGGGCCATACTCAAGGTGGGCGGACCGACAACAGAAGTATTCTCCCTTCTGGACAAAGAAAACGGGCTCTCCTGAAATGAGGAGAGCCCGGCTGATGCGCGGTGGCATCCATGCCTTGAGTGGTGGCATCTGTTTGGGACGGCCCTGAAACGGGCCTTCCCTTAGCTGGTCATATCGTAGGCGCGTTCGCCATGTACTGAGATATCGAGACCATTGGTTTCGGTTTCAAGATCCACCCGCAAGGATGTGAAGGCACCAACGATTTTGATCAGGGCAATGGTGACCACGGTGGTAAAGACGCCGACCACGGCCAGAGCGCCAAGCTGGGCAAACCAGCTGCCAGCGCCAAAGACTGCAATCATGATGGTGCCAAAGATACCGCCAACACCGTGCACCGCAAAGACATCCAGGGTGTCGTCGATCCGCAGTTTGTTGCGCACGAGGTTCACCACTTCCTGGCACAGGATGCCAGCGACGCCGCCGATGATCAGCGCCTCAACGGGGCCAACAAATCCACTGGCTGGCGTGATCGAGGCGAGACCGGCAATGGTGCCTGTGACCAGACCAACAACCGAGGCCTTGCCGTATTTGACTTTTTCCCAGAATGCCCAGCTGAGCGATGCCGCCGCGGCAGAGATATGGGTTACGGTCAGCGCCATCGCCGCACCACCATCTGCGGCCAGCTGCGAGCCACCGTTGAAGCCAAACCAGCCGACCCACAGCATGGCGGCACCAATGACCACATAGCCAGGATTGTGGGGCGGGGTGGTGCGGTTCTTGCGTGGGCCCAGAAAGACGGCGATGATCAGGGCTGCCAGGCCAGCGGTCTCATGAACCACGATGCCGCCGGCAAAATCCTTGACGCCAACCGCGCCAAAGATGCCGCCATCCGACATCATGCCGCCGCCCCAGATCCAATGCACCACCGGCGCATAGCAAAGCAGCATCCAAAGCCCGGAAAAGGTCAGCACAAAGGCGAATCCCACACGCTCCACATAGGCGCCGACGATCAGCGCTGGCGTGATGATGGCAAAGGTCATCTGGAAGGCAAAGAACAGCACTTCCGGCAGGGTGCCGGACAGGCTGTCAGCGGTCACCCCATTAAGGAACATCTTGTCCAAGCCGCCCCAATAGCCGCCTTCGGCCGGGCCAAAGGCGATGCTGTAGCCAAAGGCCAGCCACAGAATGCTCATCAAACAGGCAATTGCATAGCACTGCATAAAGACGCTGAGCACGTTTCGGGCCCGCACAAGGCCGCCGTAGAACAGGGCAAGCCCCGGTAAGGTCATGAACAGCACCAGGGCCGTCGCGACAATGATCCAAGCTGTATCAGCTCCATTCATGGGGTTATCCTCCATCCCGCCTGCGTGGTTGGGGGATCAATGACCCGATCTGGAATGGGGAAAAAAGCGCCATGTGGTGCAAAAGCGCCAAAAACATGGGCTTTTGTGGAAGTGCTGAATTATTGAGCACCCCAGAGGTGGCGCTGCTCAATTATCACTCCATTTGTGAAATTGCCCCTGCAAGGAGCAAAAGCGCATGGTCGCGGCTGGCCTGGCGCACCTTTGCACGTCCCAAGGCGCCAAACTCGATGGTCTCTGTTGTGGTCGCATCCCCCTCACGGGACAGGCCAAAACAGACCCGACCCTCGGGTTTGAACTCGGACCCGCCGGGGCCGGCAATGCCGGTGATCGAGACTGCCACAGTCGCCCCGCTACGCTGACGCGCACCCGCCGCCATCTCCAGCGCGACCTCTTCGCTGACCGCACCATATCTGTCCAGGGTGGCGGGTTTGACCCCCAGCATGTCTTGCTTGGCTGCATTGGAATAAGTGACATAACCACGATCCAGCACCGCAGAAGATCCCGGCAGATCTGTCAGCGCGGCGGCGACCATTCCGCCTGTGCAGCTTTCGGCGGTGGCCATGGTGACACCCAGGGACTTGGCGCGCTGGATGAGATCACCGATATCAGGCCCCCCGCCACTCATAATCCCAAGACCCCGTGGCTGAATCCGGCAAGCGCCATGGTGCCCAACGCCGCCAAAACCCCGGCAATCACGTCATCCAGCATCACCCCCATGGGGCCTGCCTTGCGATCGGCCCAGCCAACCGGTCCGGGCTTCCAGATGTCAAACAGCCGGAACAGCACAAAGGCGGAGATCCAGCCGGGCCAGAGCGCCGAGATGGCGATACCGTGGCTCCAGGCCGGATAGGAGATCGCCCAAAGCGCCAGCCATTGGCCGGCAACCTCGTCGATGACAATCTCCGAAGGATCATGGTCCGCCTTGCCCCGGGTCATCTCTGCCGTGGCCCAATAGCCAAGAACGGTCACCGCTACGGTGGCCACGGCCAGTGCGGGAAAGCCGCCCAGCTGGTGCAAGACATAGGCCACGGGCAGGGCGGCCAACGATCCCCAGGTGCCCGGAGCGGGCTTGAGATATCCGGCACCAAAGAATGTACCTGTCAGCTCTGCCAGTCTCATGATTTCACCAATGCGGCGGTGGCGAGAGAGGCAATGCCCTCGCTGCGGCCGGTAAAGCCAAGCCGCTCTGAGGTGGTGGCCTTGATCGATACTCGGCTGGTGTCGATGTTCAGAATGCGGGCCATCTCTGCCTGCATTGCGGCGGCATGGGGGCCGACCTTGGGGTATTCGCAGACCAGGGTGCAATCGACATTTGAGATCTCAAACCCCATCTCACGCGCCATGTTCGCGGCATGGGCCAGGAATATTTCGCTGGCAGCCCCTTTCCACTGTGGATCGGAGGGTGGGAAGTGGCGGCCGATATCCCCCTGCGCCAAAGCGCCGTAGATTGCATCGGTGACCGCATGCATGCCGACATCTGCATCGGAATGCCCCTGCAGGCTGCGATCATGCGGGATTTCAACGCCACACAGGATGACGCTGTCGCCGGGGCCGAAACGATGCACGTCATAGCCATTGCCCAGTCTGATATCCATCTCTGTCTTGGTCCTCAGTATGTTTTCGGCGCGGGCAAAATCCTCGGGCCTGGTGATCTTGATATTGTCCGGATCTCCCGGGACGATGGCAACCTTTAGCCCTGCGTGGCGGGCAACTTCAACGTCATCTGCGGCACCGCCCGGATGGCTGGCATGGGCCGCCAGGATACTGTCAAAGCAAAACCCCTGGGGCGTCTGCGCGGCAAACAGCCCGCTGCGGTCCTGGGTACCGGTCACAGTTCCTGTGCTGCCCGCCCCATTGGAGCCTGTCCACAGCGCATCCGTCACCGCAAGCGCAGGGGCGGCGGCAGGATGGTGGTCCAGGGCCTCTTGCACCGCTGAGATCAATCCGGGGCTGACGCAGGGGCGGGCCGCGTCATGGATCAGAACCTTGGTGACGCCGCGCCCTTGCAAGGCTTTCAATCCGTTTTGCACCGAGACTGCGCGTTCCGCCCCGCCAGCGGTCAGGATCAGGCGCGAATCTTCGGCAAAGCTGTCCCATGCCATCTGATCCTCTGGTGACAGTACCAGCGCGATATTGGTAATCCCCTGGCGCAGAAAAGCCTCAAGCGTCCAATCGATGACCCGGCGGCCCTTCAGGGAACGCCATTGCTTGGGCACACCGCCGCCTACGCGGGCACCGCGACCGGCGGCAACAATCAGGGCAGCAGTGGTCATAAAAGCTCTCCTTAGATGGTGCCGATTGTTTATGTTCTGCTGCTTCCTGTGGCAATCACCCACGTCATCGTGCTTAAAAATTAGGCAACTAATGCCGTTTCTGTGCTTGTGGAGGGCGCATTCATTGTCCAATAGCAGGCACTTCGGTTAGAAAAGCACCACATGCACAAGGATTAGGCAGTTGTCCTTCACCCTCGGAACCACCTCTTTGTCCCCGCCGATTGCCCTGGCACCCATGGCTGGAATCACCGATCGCCCGTTTCGCGATCTGGTGCGCTCTTTTGGGGTGGGCCTGATGGTGAGCGAGATGGTCGCCAGCCAGGAGATGGTACAGGCCAAACCGGGGGTGCGTGAACGCGCCGAGCTGAGCGCGGATGTGGAAAATACAGCGGTGCAATTGGCGGGACGGGACGCCATCTGGATGGCCGAGGCCGCCCGTCAGGTGGCGGATCGCGGTGCCCGGGTGATCGATATCAACATGGGCTGTCCGGCCAAGAAGGTGACCAACGGCTATTCCGGATCAGCCCTGCTTAAGACGCCGGACCACGCGCTCTCCTTGATCGAGGCCGTGGTGGAGGCGGTGGATGTGCCGGTGACGCTCAAGACCCGGTTGGGCTGGGATGACAACAGCCTCAACGCAGCGGATGTCGCGGCACGGGCCGAAAGCGCCGGGGTTCAGATGGTCACGATCCATGGCCGAACCCGCTGCCAGTTTTATAAAGGCAGCGCCGACTGGACAGCCATTCGCGCGGTAAAGCAGGCGGTCACTGTGCCCCTGCTGGCGAATGGAGATATCCTGGGGACGGCCACCGCCCGCGACGCGCTGGACCGCTCTGGCGCGGATGGGGTGATGATAGGGCGCGGGGTACAAGGCAAACCCTGGTTGCTGGCCCAGGTTGCCCATGATCTCTGGGGCACAAAGGCTCCGGAGGTGCCGCAAGGATCGGACCTTTTGGACATGGTATCAAAGCATTACGAGGCGATGCTTGCGTTCTATGGTGGTGATCTGGGGATCCGGGTCGCGCGTAAGCATCTTGGCTGGTACATGGATGAGGCCCAAACGGAGGCCCCGCTGCGCCGGTTGGTTCTCACTGAGAAATCCCCGCAGGCGGTGCTGAATTTGCTGCCGGATGCGCTAGCCAGATCTGACGCGGGAGAGGCCCCATGATCCCGGATAATGCGCTTTGGGCCTCCTTGCCGGTTCCCGCCTTTCTGATCGCAACCGACAATCGCATTCTCGATGTGAACTCCGCGGCGGAGGGGTTCCTGAACACCTCCAAACGCGCACTTTTGGGGCAGCAGGTCTGGGAGCAAATCGCCATTGATGCGCCGATTGAGGCGTCTTTCGAGAAGGCGCGCCGTCAGGGCACGCCCCTGTTTGTCAATGATATCGATGTGGGGTCACGCGGGCGGGCCCCGTTGCAATGCGGGGTCCAGATCGCACCGGTCCAGGGGCAAGCTGGGCAGATGCTTTTGCTGCTCTCCCCGCGAGAATTGGCTTCGCGCATGACGCAGAACCATTCGGCAAAATCCGCGGCGCAATCGGCCATCGGCATGGCGGAGATGCTGGCGCATGAAATCAAGAACCCGCTGGCGGGGATCACCGGTGCCGCCCAGCTTCTGAGCATGAGCCTGACCGGTGAAGATGTTGAATTGACGGATTTAATCGTCAGTGAAAGTCGGCGGATCGTGAAATTGCTGGATCAGGTGGAGCAGTTCGGAAACCTGAGTGCCCCGGATTTCAAACCGGTCAACCTGCATGATGTTCTGGATCGCGCACGTCGCTCCGCCCTTCTGGGGTTTGGGTCCCGAATGACCATCGTCGAGGATTATGACCCTTCCTTGCCGCTGGCCTGGGGCGATGCTGATCAGCTGCTGCAGGTGGTTTTGAACCTGTTGAAAAATGCCTCTGAGGCTGCGGGCACCACCGGCGGAAATATCCGCATCCGCAGCTATTATGAACATTCCTTCCGGCTGCGACGTAGTGACGGAACCGGCAAGCTTCTGCCCCTGCAAATCGAAGTGATCGACGATGGTCCTGGCCTACCAGAGGACATACGCGACGATGTCTTTGACCCCTTTGTGTCGGGGCGTGAAAACGGCACCGGACTTGGCCTGGCCTTGGTCAGCAAGATCATCGCCGATCATGACGGCTGGATTTCAGTGGAATCGAAACCGGGGCACACTGTGTTCCGATTGTCGCTGTCCCGGACGCCAAATAATACCAAAACCCAGGAGGTTTGACCCATGGATGGGACCGTTCTTGTTGCCGATGATGATCGCACTATTCGCACCGTTCTGACCCAGGCTTTGACCCGGGCTGGGTGCCGGGTGCATGCAACCTCCTCGCTGACAACGCTGATGCGCTGGGTCTCCGAAGGCAAAGGCGATGTGGTGATCTCGGATGTGGTCATGCCGGATGGCAACGGTCTGGAGATGTTGCCCAAAATTGCCAAAGATCGCCCAGGTCTGCCGGTCATCGTGATTTCGGCGCAAAACACCATCATGACGGCGATCAAGGCCACAGAGGCCGAGGCCTATGATTATCTGCCCAAACCCTTTGATCTTCCTGAGCTGATGAAGCGCACCGCCCGCGCCATGACTGAAACCCGCAAGGTTCCCAGCGGTTCGGTTGTTGCTGAAAAGGAAAGGCCGGATGATTTGCCGCTGGTAGGGCGGACAGAGGTGATGCAGGCGCTCTATCGTCTGATTGCGCGGGTGATGAACACCGATATGCCGCTGATGATCACAGGCGAAAGCGGCACCGGGAAGTCGCTGATCGCCCGCGCGGTGCATGATTTTTCAGATCGCCGCACCTTGCCCTTTGTGGCGGCCTCGGAAATCGATCTGATGGCGCTTGAGGGACCATCCCGACTGTTGGCTGCGGTCAAGGGTGGCAGCCTGCTGATCGATGAGCTGGTTGATCTTCCGGATGAGGCCCAGGCGCGGCTGGTTCGGATCATGGACACACCTGGCGATCATGCTCCCCGGTTCATTGCAACCAGCCAAAAAGACCCGGCGGCGGCAATGGAGGCCGGAGAACTGCGCCAGGACCTGTTCTACCGCATCTCAGGCACCCAAATCGGCGTTCCCAGCCTGCGCGAGCGGGTCGAAGATATCGTCTTGTTGTCCGAGCATTTTCTGATCAAGGCAGAGAACGACGGTGCGCCACATCACAATTTCAGCCCCGAGGCCATCGATCTGATGCGTCACTGCGCCTGGCCGGGCAATGTGCGCCAGCTGGAAAACCTGGTGCGGCGTCTGGCGCTGACGGCGCGCAGCGAAGAGATCGCCAGTTCAGAAGTGGCCACTGCACTGGGGCCGCAGACTGAAGCGGGCCCGCTGATCGGCGGGGGGGCAAATGAGAAACTGGCGGATTCTGTTGCGCGCCATCTGCAACGCTATTTCGATCTGCATGGGGATATCCTGCCACCGCCAGGGCTATATGCGCGTATTTTGCGGGAAGTCGAGAACCCGTTGATCGAAATTGCTCTATCTGCGACGGGCGGAAATCAGGCCAAATGCGCAGAACTGTTGGGCATCAACCGCAATACTCTGCGTAAGAAAATTACCGATCTGGATATAGAGGTGACACGCCGCCGCAAACTGATGTAATATCGCCACAGAACCGTGGCGCTCAATGTTTTGCATTGGTAATGACCACGAGATATGGCGGTTGGCCCGAGTGGTCACACATCAGAATGAGGGTGCTGCGTGACGCAAAAGTCACATCTTTGGATCGGCTATGGGCCATTTATGGCTTTGGACCGCTGGCGGAAAACCCGACAGGCCCGCAATATCGGCACCCTTGGGATGGTGGTGCTTGGCCCCTTGCTGGCGCTTTTGACCTTTTTGATTTTTGGCCCTCTTGGGCATGGGGCGTCGTCCCGGGCGCTGCGGCTGATTCTGCTCGCGGATATGGTCTATGTGATGGCCATTGCCGCCTTGGTCCTGACCCAGATCGTGCGTTTGTTTGCGGCCCGCCGCTCCAAATCGGCGGGATCTCGCCTACATTTGCGCCTGATCGGAGCCTTTGGATTTCTCGCTCTGGTGCCGACGGTGATCGTTGCGGTTTTTGCGGTGCTGACGGTGAATGTCGGTCTTGAGGGGTGGTTTTCGCAACGGGTCAGCAAAGTGATCGGCAGCTCGCTTGCTGCCGCCGAGGCCTATCAAGAGGAACAGCGGCGCGATATTTCAGCCGATGCGCTGGCGCTGTCGCGGTTCCTGGACCAGAGCCGCAGTCGCAGCTTCTTCATAAACGACGCTGAGCTTCGTCAGGTCCTGACCCAGGGCCAGTTGCAGATCCAGCGCGGCCTACGTGAGGCCTATGTAATTGATGGAATCGGCACAATCCGCGCCCGCGGCGAACGCTCCTACGAGTTCGACTTTGAACGCCCCAGCGCCGAGGATATTGCCCAGGCCTATGAGACCGGCATGAGCATCATTCAGGACTGGGACAACAGCGAGTTTCGCGCCTTGGTGCGGCTTGATGCCTTTGTCGATCGCTTTCTCTATATCAGTCGTGAAGTCGATGGGGACCTGCTGAACCTGCTGGATGAGACCAAAGAGACGTCACTGTTGTATCAGCAACTGGAGAATGAGCGCGGCAGGGTGCTGTTTGAATTTGGCCTGCTCTATATCGGATTTGCTCTGATCCTGATCCTGGCCGCCATGTGGCTGGGGATCTGGTTTGCAGAGCGTCTGTCGCGCCCGGTCGGACGGCTGACCGTGGCGGCCCAAAGAGTAGGTGGCGGCGATCTGAACGTGCGCGTGCCCGAGGAAGACGGCGGCGATGAGATTTCCCAACTTGGCCATTATTTCAACCAGATGACCCATGAGCTGCGCGCCCAACGCAGCACTTTGCTGGACAATACCTATCAGATCGAACGTCGGCGTCGGCTGTTCGACTCGGTTCTGTCTTCGGTGACCTCCGGGGTGGTTGGATTGGATGACCAGGGCAAGGTGACCTTTGTGAACCGATCGGCGGAGCGCCTGCTTGATTGGCAAGAGGATCAGCAATCCCTTGCGCTGGCCGTCGCGGTGCCGGAATTTGGGCCCTTGTTTGAAACCCTGCTCGCCAGCGGTGGCGAATCCGAGCAGGAGGAAATCAAGGTGACTCGTCAGGGGCATCTGGAAAATCTGTTGGTGCGGATGTCGCGACGGCGCAGCAATGATGGCCACCTCGAAGGCTATGTGGTGGCTTTTGATGATGTGACGGATCTGGTCAGCGCGCAACGCATGGCGGCCTGGGGTGATGTGGCGCGTAGGATTGCCCATGAGATCAAGAACCCGCTGACTCCGATCCAGCTGAGTGCAGAGCGGATCAAACGCAAGTTTGCGCCCAAATTGGGCGAGGAAAACAGCGATCAGTTGCAATCCATGACCGATGTCATCGTGCGTCAAACCAATGACTTGCGCCGGATCGTGGACGAGTTTTCCAAATTTGCCCGCATGCCCGAGCCCGAGCGGCGCGAAGAAGATCTGGTCAAGCTGCTGAAAGATGCGGTGATGCTGCAGCAAACCGGGCAGCCAGAGGTCAAAATCACTGCCGATCTGCCAAAAGATCCGCTCTGGGCGGATCTGGACGCCACCATGATTGGCCAGGCCCTGACCAATCTGATCAAGAATGCGGGCGAAGCCATCGAAACCCTGCAGCGAAAATCCCCGGACATCGCGGTTGATGCGCAGATCCGTATTGCGTTGCGGTACGCCCAGGCCGGTGGCGGCTACGAAATCACGATTGCCGATAATGGCATCGGTTTGCCCGAAGATCGGGCCCGGTTGTTCGAACCCTATGTAACCACCCGAAGCGAGGGGACCGGGCTAGGGCTGCCGATTGTGAAGAAGATTATTGAAGAGCATGGCGGTGCGCTTTCGCTTGAGGACGCACCCAAGTTTGAGGGGCACCAGCATTGTGGTGCCATGGCCGTTATTCGCCTTCCCGCCGCTGCCAGCGCGACACAGGTGACCCGGAATACAGTGAAAGCAGGTCTGACATGAGTGATATTCTGATTGTTGATGATGAGCGTGACATCCGCGAATTGATTTCCGACATACTTGAGGATGAAGGCTATGCCACCCGCAAGGCGGGCAATTCCGAAGACTGCATGACGCAGCTCAACCATGAACCTCCCGCTTTGTTGATCCTCGACATCTGGCTCAAGGACAGTCAGATGGATGGCATCGACATTCTGAAAACCGTCAAACGGGACAATCCAGAGGTGCCGGTGGTGATCATTTCGGGCCACGGCAATATCGAAATCGCGGTGGCTGCAATCAAGCAGGGTGCCTACGACTTCATCGAAAAGCCCTTCAATATCGACCAGCTGATGGTGGTGATCCGTCGTGCCATGGAAGCCTCGCAGCTGCGGCGGGAGAACACCGACCTGCGCCGCAAGGAAACCGGCAATACCGAGATGGTGGGCTCTTCGGCGGCGTTCCGTGCTCTCATCAGCCAATTGGACAAGGTCACCAAATCCAATGGCCGCGTGATGCTCAGCGGACCTGCCGGCAGCGGTAAGGAAATAGCCGCCCGCTACATCCATCTGAACTCTGGCCGCTCCAGCGCGCCTTTTGTCACCGTCAGCTGCGCCGGGATTGAGCCGGAGCGGATGGAAGAGGTGCTGTTTGGCCGGGAATCTGCCGAGCGTGGTGTGGAGCCGGGATTGTTGGAACAGGCCCATGGCGGGGTGATCTTCTTTGATGAGGTGGCGGATATGCCGCTTGGCACCCAGTCCAAGATCCTGCGGGTGTTGGTTGATCAACAGTTCCAGCGTGTCGGCGGCAACGACAAGGTCCGCGTTGATCTGCGGGTGATTTCAGCCACCAACAAAGATCTCGAAACAGAGATCGCCCAGGATCGTTTCCGCCAAGAGCTGTATCACCGCCTCAACGTGGTGCCGATCATGGTGCCGTCCCTGGCAGACCGGCGCGAGGATATTCCGCAACTGGCGGAGTATTTCATCACCCAGTTGAACGAAAGCCAGGGCCTGCCCCTGCGCCAACTCGCAGAAGAGGCGGTTGCATTGATGCAGACGATGGCCTGGCCCGGCAATGTACGTCAGCTCAAGAACATGATCGAACGGGTGTTGATCCTTGGGGATGGCACCGGGCCGATCGAAGCCAAGGATCTGCCACGCGAAGAGGAAAAGCTTGAAGAGGAAGGCCGGGTGGTCCTGTCAGGGGCGCTTGCTACGCTGCCACTACGAGAAGCGCGAGAAGCCTTTGAACGCGAGTATTTGCTGACCCAGATCAACCGATTTGGCGGCAATATCAGCCGGACCGCCTCCTTTGTTGGCATGGAACGTTCGGCCCTGCACCGCAAATTGAAATCCCTTGGCGTGGTCACCTCGAACAAGACCGGCGCGCGGGTTGCCCATGTGGAAAAGGAAGACGATCTGGTCTGAGCCCTATGGCCCTGCTGGCCCGAGTCTCTGGACCTTGCTGAAGCAAGGCTTTGGGCCTGGCAGACCTGCTGCCTTTGGCGGTTACTCCCTCCATCTCCCCCTGTCTGATACCGAGATGTCAGCCAGGGTGGGGGCACATCAAAGCGGTGGCAGAATGATGGTGCTGCCGTTCTTTTGACGCAGGGCGCAAGAGGCCTCGCTCAACCCGCCTGACCCAGGCTTGCCTGACAAAGCGGCAACCTGATCCGCTGAGCAGCGCGGCAGCTCAAAGCGCTGATAGCCTTTTTGCGCCATGCAGCTCTGTTCCAGCCGCGCCCGCAGGCCCGCATTCACATCAACCGTATAGGTGCCGCCATCCACCCAATAGCCGGGGCGGGTCCAGCAATTGCCGCCGTGACATTGTTGAACTGGGGGATAGAAAATCGGTGGGCGCTGGCGAATTTGGTTGGCGACGGGGGCCTCTTTCAGCGACTTGACCTCACAGATGAGCATGTCGCTGTTGATCCGGGTCTGATCTGCACCAGACCGGTAGTAGACGGGCAGGGGGCCACAGGAGGCAAGCGCCAGAAGACCAACGCAAAAGAGGTGGAGTCGATGCGGTTTTCTCATGCCGTGATTTTGGCCTGTCGGGCGCGAAGGTACAATTGATTTGACCACCCCAACGGCTTCTGTCATTTCAATCAGGCGGAATGACGCCCAAGGAACAGTGGCATGAAAGTTATCATCTGTGGCGCAGGTCAGGTTGGCTGGCAAATTGCCCGTCACCTTTCGGGAGAGCACAACGATGTGACCGTTGTCGATAGCAATCCTGAGCTGGTGCGCCGTGCCACCGATACGCTGGACGTGCAGGGGATTGCGGGCTTTGCCTCATATCCGGATGTGCTGGAGCGCGCTGGAGCGCGTGACGCAGACATGATCATTGCGGCCACCCATTCCGATGAGGTCAACATGGTCACCTGTCAGGTGGCCCATTCGGTGTTTTCGATCCAGCGCAAGATTGCCCGCCTGCGCGCCCGCAGCTATTTGACTGCGATCTATTCTGATCTCTATCGGCGCGAACATCTGCCGATTGACGTGGTGATCAGCCCTGAACGCGAAGTCGCCGCCGCCGCCATGCAGCGGCTTTCGGCTCCGGCTGCCTTTGACACCGAAATCTTCATGGAGGGGCAGGCGCAGCTATTGGGGATCCAGATCGACGATGATTGCCCGGTGGTGAACACGCCTCTGCGCCAGCTGACCGATCTGTTCTCGACCCTGCGTGCCATCGTGGTGGGTGTACGCCGCGAAGGTACCCTGTTTGCGCCGGAGCCGGGGGATCAGCTGTTTGTAGGTGACAGTTGCTACGTCTTTGCCCATGCCGAAGACGTGAACCGCACCATCGAAGTCTTTGGCAAGGTTGAGAAACGCCAGGATCGGGTGGTGATTGTCGGCGGCGGCAATGTCGGTCTGGAAGTGGCAAAGGCGCTGGAAAGCGGTGCCAGCCGGATCCGTTCCAAGATGATCGAGAAAAACCGCAAATGTGCTGAAACCGCCGCCGAGGCATTGGAACGCACCATTGTTCTAAATGGCGACGGGTTGGACCGAGCGCTGATGATCGAGGCCGGCATCGATCGTGCTGATGCGATGTTGGCGGTTACCGATGATGACAAGACAAACATGCTGGCGGCAGTGCGGGCCAAGGCAGAGGGCTGCCCCTTTGTTATCGCGCTGATCAATGATCCGACCCTGCTGCCCCTGATGGCCCCCCTGGGAATTGATGCCTTCATCAACCCCCGCGCCACCACCGTCAGCTCTATCCTGCGCCACATCCGCTATGGCCGGGTGCGCCAAGTCTACAGTATCGGCGATGCCGAGGCAGAGGTGATCGAAGCCGAAGTGATGGGAACCTCGCCGATGGCCGGTCAGGCTATTCGCGACATTGATTTCCCCGAAGGTGTCCTGGTGGGTGCCGTGCGCAAGGGCGGCGAGGTGCTGCGGCCAACCGGCGGGATGAAGATCGAAGAGGGCGATGTGATCGCGCTTTTTGCCATGGCAGACGACGTGCCCGAGGTGGAACGTCTGATGCAGGTCTCGATCGACTATTTCTAGGATGGCGCGCCGCACCAAGACATCCAACGGATTGTTGCGATTGCCGCTGTTTCTGCTGATCTGGAGCATTGCTTCTCTGGCGATGTGGATCCCGGCGGTGCATGCGCTGGTTCTGAACGATCACGAGACCTCGCGTGCCTTTTTTTACACCGGGGTTCTGGGGTTGTTTCTGATCGCTCTGGTAGGGCTTTCGCTGGGGCACCGGGTGCCGCGCTATGGGATGCCTGGCCAGCTGTTGTCGCTGCTTGCAACCTTTGTGATCCTGCCCTTGTTCCTGGCTCTGCCGGTTCAAGAAGGGCTGGGGAACACAACCTTTCTCAATGCCTATTTTGATATGGTCAGTGCCATCACCACCACCGGCGCCGATATCTATCCCGACCCGGACCGGCTGCCGCCCAGCATGCATCTTTGGCGCGCCATGGTGGCCTGGCTGGGCGGATTGCTGATGTGGATTTCGGCCTCGGCCGTGTTGGCGCCGCTGTCGCTTGGCGGATTTGAGGTCACCGCCCGTGGCGAGCCCGGCGGCGGCAGCCTAGTGCCCTCTCATATGCAAGAGGCCGACCCCAAGCGCCGCCTGATCGAAGTCGCCCGCATCCTGACCCCGGTCTATGCCGGCCTGACCTTGATGTTATGGGTTCTGTTGATGATCACTGGCGACACCCCACTTGTGGCAATTGGTCACGCGATGTCGGTGCTTTCGACCTCGGGGATCTCGGCAGTGGGTGGGGTTGAAAATGCCGCCAGCGGCATTGCGGGCGAGATGGTGATGTTTCTCTTCATGTTCTTTGCCCTGTCCCGGCTGACTTTTTCCCATGATACGGTGACCATCGGCTCGGCTGGCTTGGACAAGGATCCAGAATTCCGAACTGGGTTACTGATCATCCTGGCCATGCCTGTGCTTTTGTTCCTGCGGCATTGGTTGGCGGCATTTGAGCTCGGCGGGCCGGAAGATGTGCAACAGGCGCTCAAATCACTTTGGGGGGCGCTGTTCACGGTGATGTCTTTCCTGTCTACCACCGGGTTTGAAAGCGCCCATTGGGAGGCGACCCAGGAATGGTCTGGACTGCAGACGCCGGGGATGATCCTGCTGGGGCTGTCGGTGATCGGGGGCGGTGTTGCCACCACGGCGGGTGGAGTGAAACTGTTGCGGGTCTACGCGCTTTATCTCAACGGTATGCGTGAGATGGAACGCCTGGTGCATCCGTCCTCCGTGAGTGGAGAAGGAAGTGGAAACAAGCGGATACAGCGCAATGGTGCCTTTGTCGCCTGGGTGTTCTTTATGCTATTTGCGCTGTCTTTGGCCCTTATCAGCATTGCGCTTTCCGCCGTAGGGAGTGATTTTGAGCAGGCTCTGATCCTGACCATTTCCACTTTGTCGACCACCGGGCCGCTGATCGATATTGCCGGCGACGCGCCGATCGTGCTGACAACGCTTGAGCCTGCGGCCAAGGTGATCTTGTGTTTTGCCATGGTATTGGGGCGGCTGGAGACCCTGGCGATAATCGCGCTTTTGTCGCCAAATCTCTGGCGCAGCTAGTCAAAGGCGACTAACCTCGATGAATATGGGGCGCTTTTCGGCTGGAAACTGCTTAAATCTGCGTCCATACTCGTAAACAATTAGGCGTATTGGTCCGCAATGCGCTGCAAGAACAAAGGCGAGAGATAATAATATGGCTTCGGACAGACAGAATTTGCAGGATGCCTTCCTCAATCACGTTCGCAAAACCAAGGTTCCAGTAACAATTTTCCTGATCAATGGGGTCAAACTGCAGGGTGTTATCACCTGGTTTGACAATTTCTGTGTGCTTTTGCGTCGCGATGGTCAGTCACAACTGGTCTATAAACACGCGATTTCCACCATCATGCCGGCCCAGCCGATCAGCCTTTATGAGGGTGAAGACGCCTCTTGATGGAGCACGACAGGATCCGCACCCGCGCGTGGGTGCTACATCCGGACATTAAATCAGATCAGGGTCGCCGCCCTGCCGAACCTGCTTTGGCTGAAGGTGTTGCCCTGGCCGAAGCCTTGCCCGATCTTGACGTGATCGGCTCCACTGTTGTGCGCCTGCCAAAGGCCCACGCGGGGATGTTGTTCGGCTCTGGCAAGATCGAGGAACTCAAAGCCGTTCTGCACGGCGAAGAGGTCGATCTGGTACTGATTGATGGTCCGGTTTCCCCCGTACAACAACGCAATCTGGAAAAGGCCTGGAAGGTCAAAATTCTGGACCGCACCGGCCTGATCCTCGAGATCTTTTCGGATCGTGCACGCACCCGGGAAGGGGTGCTGCAAGTCGAGATGGCCGCACTCAGCTACCAGCGGACCCGTTTGGTACGCGCCTGGACCCACCTGGAACGGCAAAGGGGTGGTTTGGGATTTGTCGGCGGACCCGGCGAAACCCAGATCGAGGCGGACAGACGTGCCATTGACGACCAGCTGGTCAACCTGCGGCGGCAACTGGCCAAGGTGGTCAAGACCCGAACCCTGCACCGCGAGGCGCGGGCCAAGATCCCCTATCCCATTGTTGCCCTTGTTGGTTATACCAATGCCGGCAAATCGACGCTGTTCAACCGTCTGACCGGGGCAGAGGTCATGGCAAAGGATATGCTCTTTGCCACGCTGGATCCAACCATGCGCCGGGTCGAGATCCCGGATGGGCCCGAAATCATCCTGTCCGACACAGTGGGATTTATCTCTGATCTGCCGACCGAACTGGTAGCCGCCTTTCGCGCCACCCTGGAAGAGGTGCTGGCGGCGGATGTGATCCTGCATGTGCGGGACATCAGCCATGAGGAAAGCCAGAACCAAGCCAATGATGTGGCGGCCATTCTGACCTCACTTGGGGTGGATGAAAACCGCGCCCAGATCGAGGTGTGGAACAAACTGGATCTGCTGCCCGAGGATGTCGCCCAAGCGCGGCGGGACCGGGCGTCACGCGAGGAGGGTATCCATGCGATCTCCTCTTTGACCGGCGAAGGCATCGATGCCCTTCTGGAAGATGTTGCGCTGAAACTTCAAGGGGTTCGCCACCTGGAGGACTTTACGCTCTCTTTCGCCCAGGGCAAGCAGCGCGCCTGGCTGTTCCAGCAGGATGTGGTGATGAGCGAAGAACAGGTCGAGGATGGCTTTGCCTTGACTGTGCGTTGGACTGACAAACAAAAGGCGCAGTTCAACAAACTCTGATGCCAGGGCCTCAGCCTAGTCATAAAAACAGCGCGTGGTACGATCCACGCGCTGTTTTTCTTTGTGTCTTGTCTGCTCGGGGCCGGTGGGCTCCACGGGTTAGTGTCTTGGCGTGATCTTGGTCACCCCAACAGCCGCCGCCCGGGCCAGCTCTTCGTCCAGCGACATGGGCAGATATTCGCCCCGCCGCCAAAGCTGGGCCATATCGTCATAAAAGCGTGACAGGAAATGTCCCGATTGGCCGGTGGCGAGGATGAACAGGGAGCTGTCTGGATCGGCGAAATCATAGACCCCGCGATAGCCGGCTGCATGGATGTTTTGAAAAGGAGCCGGATCCCGGCCGGAGGTCAGGCCCCGTTGCAGGGTATTGTCGCCGCCGCTGGTGGATTGGCGAATATTGACAAAGAACCGCAACAGCGGCACCCGCCCCAGGGTCTCATGATCATGGGTGGCCTGATGGGCATCCCCCCAGCGCAGGGATTCCAGGGCCGGACCATAGCGTTCTTCAATCCAGATCAGGGCGTCATCCAGCGCCAGTCGGGCCATATCGGTGCAGCTTTCGCGCGGCGCGCTTTGACGCACATCACACCAGCTGGAAGCACTTTCGACATCGCGGTAGACCCGCTCGATGAACAGCGGATCGACTTGATTGAAATCCGTCGCCAGTGGTCCCAGATCATCGTTGATCAGCCGGGCCTGCAAGGCACGCAGCCAGGCGGCATAGATCAGGGGTTCCGGCAAATGCTCGTTCATCTCGCCATTCCATTCCGACAGCAGCGAAAGGGCGATCTGGCGCTGCCGCTCACGGCTTCCGTCTTCGGCGGCGGCCCCGGTGAACCAAAGATCGGCGCCAATAAGCGGCAACAAGGACCGCGCGGTATAGGAGACCGTATCAAGCTGGGCCTCGATGAAACTGTCACGAGTGTGAACTTCGCGGCTTTGCATCAGGCGACGCCAGCGATTGACCCGCTGGGTATCCCCCCAGATATAGGAGACATGATTGGGAAAGGGCCGCTCCAGGAGTTTGTTGTTGGTATTGCCAAGGATGCCGCCACGGGGGCTGATGAATTCGGGATTGGCCGCATAGGGCGCACGCCCCAGCCAGCGGTTCTGGCGCAGCCAGCCCTGGCTGGGCAACCGGCCCCGACTTTGGTGCCGCGCATCCCGCGCCGGAAAGGCCCCAATCGTTTTCTGGGCAATGGTTTCACGATCCGCCAGCACCAGGTTCTGCGAGGGGGCCACAAAATCCGCGGCCGCGGCCGTGGCCTGATGCACATCTGCGCTGCGCATCAGGGCGATGGCAGCCGTCAGCGATCTGTCCTGCGGGTCCAACGCGGTCCAGCCAAGGCTGACCACATGCCCCGGCGGGGTGATGGCTGAAAGCCCAAACAGAGAGCCGGGCAGGATCGGGCCATTTTCGCTCCAACGCAGGGTCAGAGTGACGGGAGGCGCATCCTTGATCTTGATGATCGAAGGACGGCTGGTGAATTCCTTGTAGCCCGTCGGGCTCAAGTATTCTTCGGGATTGTCGGGATTGAGCTTCTCGATGAACAGATCCTGATCGTCCAGATAGGAAGAGGTAATACCCCAGCCCAAAGTCTCGGAGCGTCCGGTCAGAACGGCGGGAATACCGGGGATGGTACCGCCGATGATACCGCCGGTGGCCAGCTCCATGCGGGCCAGATACCAACTGCCAGGCGCGGACAGGCTCAGGTGCGGGTCATTGGCCAGCAGTGTGCCGCCGGCAGCAGAGCGGTTAGCAGATGCGGCCCAGGCATTGGACGCGCCACCAAATCCACGCGGGGCCACCGGAAACAGGGCGTCCGAGGGCAGGGAGGTGACGTCGGCATAGCGGGGCAGATCGGAAAATAGGCTGGCATATTCCGGCAAGGCTGCGGTGCCTTTTCCGGGGGCATCGGGCAGGATGTCCTGCAGGCGCTTGGGATCTTCCAGGGCCAATGAGGTACGGGCCCGCAGCACTTCCTCTTGCAGATGACCAGAGGATTTCAGCGCCATGAGTTTCATCAGGGCGATACTGTCGGCGGGCTGCCAGGGGGCCATGGGCATATTGAACAGGAACATCTCGGGTGCCCCGCGCCCCAGTGCCTCCTCGTTGATTTCTAGAATGCGTGCATTCACTCCGGCAGAATAGGCGGTCAACGCCTGCAGTGTTTCCGGGGATTGTGCCGGCACAGATTGCTGCGCCAAACGGTAGAGATCCAGACGTCGCACCAATACATCCGATTCAACGCTGCGAGTGCCAAATACCTCTGACAGCCGACCCTGTGCAGTCCGTCGCATGACAGCCATCTGCCACAGCCGATCCTGGGCATGGGCATAACCAAGGCCAAAATAGACGTCTTCGTCACTGGCCCCGAAGCTGCCAAAGATATGCGGCACATTGGCATTGTCACGCACGATCTCGACAGGTGCCGAGAGCCCCGGCAGGCTGATGTCCTTTTCATAATTCGGCAGCGATTGCGAGGCCAGATAATAGGCAAGCATGCCGACAACCAGCGACAGGAGAATCAGAGCGGCGGCAAGCCGCAGGAGCCAGTGAAAAAGACGTGCCATGGACGGGCGGTTTCCTGTGTTTTATGGCCATGGCGTCTGTCGTGCGATTGCACCTCGCCGGTCCGGTGTTAGGGTGGCGCCAACATAAGCCAGTTGAGAACAGGGGAAAAGCAGATGGCAAAAATAGCGTTTCTGGGATTGGGCGTCATGGGCTATCCGATGGCAGGGCATTTGGTGGCCTCCGGACATGAGGTCTGTGTCTACAATCGCACGACAGCCAAGGCAGAAGCCTGGGCCAAGGCGCATAAGGGATCTTTTGCGGCAACCCCGCGCGAGGCAGTTGCCGGCGCAGATTTTGTGATGTCCTGTGTCGGGAATGATGAGGACCTGCGCTCTGTTTGCCAAGGCGAAGACGGAGCCTTTGCCGGCATGGCTGGGGGCAGTGTTTTTGTCGATCATACCACCGTTTCGGCCAAGGTCACCGCCGAACTATATGCTGCGGCCAAAGCGGGCGGTATTGCCTTTGTTGATGCGCCAATTTCCGGCGGCCAGGCCGGCGCTGAAAACGGTGTTCTTTCGGTGATGTGTGGGGGCGATAGCGCGGCCTATGAGTTGGCCGAGCCAATCATCGGGGCCTATGCCCGTATCTGTCGCCGCATCGGCGACAGTGGCGCGGGACAGATGACCAAGATGTGCAATCAAATCGCCATTGCGGGCCTGGTGCAGGGGCTGAGCGAAGCCTTGCATTTTGCCGATAAGGCCGGGCTCGATGGGCGCGCCGTGGTCGAGGTGATCAGCCAGGGGGCCGCCGGCAGTTGGCAAATGGCCAATCGCTATGAAACCATGCTGGACGATCACTTCGAGCACGGGTTTGCGGTGGATTGGATGCGCAAGGATCTGGGCATTTGTCTGGATGCGGCCAATGACACCGGGGCCAGCCTGCCGGTCACTGCTTTGGTGGATCAGTTTTACAAGGATGTCCAAAAGCTGGGGGGTGGTCGCTGGGATACGTCCTCTTTGTTCAAGCGCCTCAAGGAACAGGGTTAAGCCTTTAAACTTAAATAGAAACCCGGCGCAGAGATAGCTCTACGCCGGGTTTTCATCTTTGCAATACTAACTGTTATTCGCCTAAGGTCAGACCGTATCAGGGGATGATGCGGGTGTATTTGGTGCCTTCCAATGTGGCCCCAAAACGCAGCCCAGCCTGGCCAAAGACCGCCGCAAGAATGGGCGAGGTCAGGGTATTGGTGTCAGCGGTCAGCGAATTGCCCTCGTCGCGGATCACATATTCCAGATCGGCCCCTGCGGCCCATCCCGAGGACCGGCGGAATCCCGCCAGCGCGTCCTGGGTCATGAAGAACAGCACATGGGCATATTGCTGCGCGCCAATTTGAAAGCCGGCATTGCCTTTCACGGTGGAGTAATAGTCCACGGTTGCGCCATTGATGCGCAGGGCACCGCGACCATAGGCCCCCCCGACCAAAAAGCCGGCCTCGGTCACCAGTGGCATCACCAGCATGCCGGTCGACTTTTCTGCCAAGGTCATGGTGTTGGGGTAGAGATTGTACATCTGGTTCAAGGTGGCATCGACGCGGGCGTCGATTGTGGCGCTGTTGTTGGTGCCAATGCCATTGCCACAGGCGGCGGTGAAACCTGCGCCAGCCAAAAGGCTAAGGGTGAACCCGCGACGTGACATGCGGTCAAAAGATTTGCTGCTCATATATCCAGTTGCCTGTCCTGGTGCCCGGGTCCCTTCGGATGAAACTTTTCTCGTTTCACTGAAGTCATTTGTCCGGGCTGGGTTGCTTTTAAACGGCCGGTTTTGCGGCTCTGTGCGCATATATACGCTCATCCGAGCCAGCTGTCATCACTCTGGCGAGGACAATGGGCGGCATTTTGCTGCAATTGTTTTCAATTTCTTGTATTTGCGCAGGCATTAGCCATTGAGAATTTGCGCCACCTGCGGCGCGAAATAAGTCAGGATCCCGTCGCAGCCGGCGCGTTTGAAGGCCAGGAGGCTTTCCAGCATGACCTTTTCGCCATCAATCCAGCCGTTTTGGGCCGCGGCCTGGATCATCGCGTATTCGCCAGAGACCTGATAGGCAAAGGTGGGCGTACCAAAGGTGGTTTTGACCCGGTAGCAGATGTCGAGATAGGCAATGCCCGGCTTGACCATCACCATATCCGCGCCTTCCTGCAGGTCCCGTTCAATCAGCCGCATGGCCTCATCCGAGTTTCCGGGGTCCATCTGGTACGTCTTTTTGTCGCCCTTGAGCGCACCAGAGGCCCCAACCGCTTCGCGAAAGGGACCATAGTAGCCAGAGGCATATTTTGCCGAGTAGGAAAGAATCGAGACGTTGCGGTGGCCAGCGGCCTCCAAGGCGCTGCGCATGGCCCCGATCCGCCCATCCATCATGTCTGATGGTCCGATGATATCGGCACCGGCCTCGGCCTGGGCAAGGGTCATCTTGACCAGTGCTTCGACGGTTTCGTCATTGAGGATCTCGCCGTCCACCACATAGCCATCGTGGCCGTTGATGTTATAGGGATCCAGCGCCACATCGGTCATCACCGCAATATCGGGTGCGACCTTCTTGATGGCACGGATCGCGCGATTGCACAGATTGTCCGGGTTCCAGGCCTCTGCGCAATCCTCGGTCTTGAGCGCGGCATCCGTATAAGGAAAGAGGCAGATTGCCGGAATGCCCATGGCCTGGGCCTCGCGGGCTGCCTCGGCGATCTTGTCGACCGAACGTCGCAGCACACCGGGCATAGAGCTGACCGGCTCTTCGATCCCGTCCCCGTCGCGTACAAAAACCGGCCAGATCAGATCATCCGTGGTCAATGTGTTCTCGCGTACCAGGCCGCGAATGGCGGGGCTGACGCGGGTCCGGCGCAGGCGGGCAGCGGGAAAAGGGGCTACGGTCGGCTTCATCTGGCACTCAATTCCTTTGTTATAGGCCCCTGTGGGTCGCACGAATTCCAATGCGCTTGCAAGTGGCACAATCGCCGCGCTTTCACCCCGTGCATTTGCCCGGGGTTTCACGGGGGCTTGTCTAAGACCGCGGGGCAGAGGATATAAGGCCGGTTCGCAATCTTTGGCCCATAAGTCACGTTGGTTTCAAAGAGCGCTTAATGAGAGGCTCCAGAACTTTGACCCTGTTTCAAACCCTGTCCGAAATGATTGATATGCGGTCCTTTTCCAATCTTTGGTATTGGATCGCGCTGGCAGTGATGTGGTCAACCCTGAGCCATCGAATTCTGGGCGTCCCCTTTGATATGGTACAGCGCGCACGCCGCCATGGTGGGCAATCGGCGCAGGATCTTGAGGATCTGGTCCGGATCAATGTGAACCGGCTGTTGTTTGTGGTGCAATCTTCCGGTGTGTTGTTGTTGGGCCTGACCTGTTTTGTGCTCTCGGTTTTGGCCACTTTGGGGTTTTACCTTGCAGTCGAATTCGCCCAGTCTGTGTTCCTGCTGATGTTTCCACTAAGCTTGGTGGCCCTCCTCAACATCCATACCGCAAGGAAAATCTTCGCCAAAGAGATCCAGCAAGAGGCGCTGTGGCAACGGCTCTCGATGTGCCGGATCCTGGTGCAGGCTCTGGGCATGGTGTTCATCTTTATCACCGCCATGTGGGGCATGTATCAAAATCTTCAACTTGGTCCCCTGGGGGGATAATAGCTCTGCGCGCAGGGCCGCCGCTGGGCGCTTGTCGCGCCGGACCCTTGCGCTATGTTGCCGCCATCTCGCCCCATGCGAGGGGCAATAGGTTCAAAGGAGAGGCGCGATATGGCGCAACGAGCAATCACCATGGGCGGCGCGCCCGAAGGCTTTGATGCCCGTCTGGTCCTGGATGAAGTGGCAAAATCCGGCCAGCCCGTCCTGCATATCGCCCGCGACGACAAACGGATGGAGGCCATGCGCGCTGCTTTGGCCTTTTTTGCGCCCGACATGCCGGTGGTGATTTTTCCGGGGTGGGATTGTCTGCCCTATGATCGGGTATCGCCAAACCCGGAGGTCGCCAGCGCCCGCATGGCCTGCCTGGCGGCCTTGGTGCACCAGATGCCCAAACAATACATCCTGCTGACCACGCTCAACGCCGCCAGCCAGCGGGTTCCAGCGCGTTCGGTGCTGCGCGAGGCGGCCTTTTCCGCCCAGGTCAATCAACGCGTTGACGAAAAAGCGCTGCGGGCCTTTCTGGTGCGCATGGGGTTTGTACAAAGCCCAACGGTGATGGAACCCGGAGACTACGCCATCCGCGGCGGGATCATCGATATCTTCCCTCCGGGGCAAAGCGGCCCGGTCCGGCTGGACTTCTTTGGCGACGTTCTGGATGGGGCGCGGCGCTTTGATCCGGCCAGCCAGCGCACCACTGAGACCCTGGATCTGGTAGAGCTCGCTCCTGTTTCCGAAGTGATCCTGGATGAGCCCGCCATTACCCGGTTCCGCCAGAATTACCGGATCGAATTTGGCGCCGCCGGCAGTGATGATCCGCTGTATGAAGCGGTGAGTGCCGGGCGCAAGCATCAGGGCGTGGAACACTGGCTGCCGTTCTTTCATGAGAACCTGGAAACTCTGTTCGACTATCTGCCGCAGGCCACCCTGACCCTGGATGATCAGGTGACAGCCGCCCGTCTGGCCCGCTGGGACAGTATTGAAGACCAATATGAAACCCGCAAACACGCGCTGAGCCAAAAGGGACGACTGGACAGCGTCTACAAACCAACCCCACCCGGGCTTCTCTACCTTGATGATGCCGCCTGGGAGCGCGCTGTCGCCGCCCATCGTCGCATTCAGTTGCACCCGCTGGAGCAGGCCTCCGGGCCCGGTGTCGTTGACGCAGGCGGTCGTATCGGGCGCAATTTCTCGCCTGAGCGGCTACAGGAAAGCGTCAGCCTGTTTGGCGCTTTGGCAACCCATATCAAAACACGCCTGCAACAGGGGCCAGTGGTTGTGGCCTCCTACTCAGACGGTGCGCGTGAGCGGCTCACAGGGCTGATCGAAGACGAAGGGCTGGCTGAGGTCATCGCGGTAAAAGATGGCACCCGGATCGGAAAATCCGGCCTGCATCTGGCGGTCTGGGCGCTGGAACACGGTTTTGAAGCGCCACATATGACGGTGATCTCTGAGCAGGACGTCTTGGGCGACCGTTTGATCCGGGCGCCTAAGAAACGGCGCAAGGCCGAAAACTTTCTGACCGAGACCCAGTCCCTCAGCCCCGGTGATCTGGTGGTTCATGTGGATCACGGTATTGGCCGTTATCAGGGCATGGAGGTGGTCACCGCTGCCGGGGCGGCCCATGAATGCCTGCTGCTGGAATATGCCGAGCAGTCCAAGCTTTACCTGCCAGTAGAGAATATCGAGCTGCTGTCTAAATACGGCCACGACGAAGCGCTGCTGGATCGGTTGGGCGGTGGTGCCTGGCAGGCCAAAAAGGCCAAGCTGAAAGAGCGTATTCGCGAGATGGCGGACAGGCTCATCCGGATTGCGGCTGAACGCGCCTTGCGGCGTGCCCCTGCGATGGACCCGCCGCCGCATGCCTGGGAGGAGTTCTCGGCGCGGTTTCCCTATCAGGAAACCGACGACCAGCTGCGCGCCATCGAAGACGTTATGGCTGATCTGACTTCGGGCCAGCCAATGGACCGGTTGATCTGTGGCGATGTGGGCTTTGGCAAGACCGAGGTGGCGATGCGGGCGGCCTTTGTTGCCGCCATGTCCGGCGTGCAGGTGGCTGTGGTTGCGCCCACCACCTTGCTGGCGCGCCAACATGCGGCCTCCTTTGCCGAAAGATTTCGCGGGTTTCCATTGGAAGTCAGGCAGTTGTCGCGCTTTGTTAGCGCAAAGGATGCTGCCAAAACGCGCGAAGGCATGGCCAAGGGGACCGTGGATATCGTCATCGGCACCCACGCTCTGTTGGCCAAGAACATCCGGTTCAACAACCTCGGCCTGCTGATCATTGATGAAGAACAGCATTTTGGCGTCGGCCACAAAGAGCGCCTGAAGCAGTTGCGTTCCGACATCCATGTTCTGACCCTGACCGCAACGCCGATCCCGCGAACCCTGCAGCTAAGCCTTACGGGCGTGCGGGATCTGTCGATCATTGGCACCCCACCAGTAGATCGTTTGGCCATTCGAACCTATGTGAGCGAATTCGACGCGGTGACCCTGCGCGAGGCCCTGCTGCGGGAACATTATCGTGGTGGGCAAAGCTTTTACGTGGTGCCGCGGATTTCGGACCTGCCTGAGGTCGAGGATTTTTTGAAAGAGCAATTGCCCGAACTTAACTATGTGGTGGCCCATGGGCAGATGGCCCCGGGTGAGTTGGATGACCGCATGAACGCCTTTTACGACGGCAAGTATGACGTGCTGCTGGCGACAACCATTGTTGAATCGGGCCTCGATATTCCAACCGCAAACACTATGGTTGTGCATCGTGCCGATATGTTTGGCCTGTCGCAGCTCTATCAAATCCGCGGCCGTGTTGGGCGTTCCAAAACCCGCGCCTATGCCTATCTGACCACCAAGCCCCGCCAGCGGCTGACACCAGCGGCGGAAAAGCGGTTGCGGGTTCTGGGCTCGCTGGACACGCTGGGGGCCGGCTTTACCCTTGCCAGCCAAGACCTTGATATTCGGGGCGCAGGCAACCTGCTGGGCGAAGAGCAGTCCGGACAGATGCGCGATGTGGGCTATGAGCTTTATCAGTCGATGCTGGAGGAGGCGATTGCCAAGATCCGCTCTGGCGAGATGGAGGGGCTGAGCGATGGTGACGAACAATGGGCACCGCAGATCAATCTTGGGGTGCCGGTTCTGATCCCGGATGCCTATGTGCCGGATCTGGATGTGCGTCTGGGGCTATATCGCCGCCTGTCTTCGCTCACCACCAAAGTCGAGCTGGAAGGCTTTGCGGCTGAATTGATCGACCGGTTTGGGGAATTGCCGAGAGAGGTCAATACCTTGATGCTTGTTGTTCGCATCAAGGCAATGTGCAAACGCGCGGGCATCGCCAAACTGGATGGCGGTCCAAAGGGGGCCACGATCCAGTTCCACAACGATAAGTTTGCCTCACCGCAGGGGCTGGTGGACTTTATCCAGGGCCAAAACGGTCTGGCCAAGGTCAAGGACAACAAAATCGTGGTGCGCCGGGATTGGAAAAAGGACAGCGACAAGATCAAGGGCGCCTTTGCGATCGCCAGGGATCTTGCAGAGAAGGTCGTGGCAGAGCGGAAAAAGGCCAAGGCTAAGGTTGCCGCCAAGGGGGCCTGATCAAACAGGCCGCCTTTGTTTCTATGGGCATGCTCACCCGTTGCAACAGGACTCTGTGGTGGCTGTAGAAGGATTGCTCATGGCGACCTGAGCGCAGCCGCAGGAGGCCTGCACACCGTCTGATCTGGCCTGGGCCTGATCCAGCTTTGGTTTGATGTGGCGGATTTCCACTTGTTCTCCGCGCGCTTTCAAACAGTCGTACAAGCCTTTGAGACTCCAGACATTATCCGGATGAACAGAGGCGCGGGGCAGGGTGCCGTCCAGCCCGAGATCGGCGCGGTAGACGGATTCGGCCTCTGCGATATGGCCCTGTTCAAACAGCAAAGCCCCCAGAGCATGGCGGGTGGGCTGCATCCAGCCCCAGGGCTCATCATAGGGCAGGTTGTCATCCAGCATGACCGAACGGCGCAAATGGTCATAGGCGAGTGCGTAGTTTTCCTTGCGGTACTCAATCTCGCCTCGCAGCATTTCTCTTGCGATTTCAAGTAGATCTACCACGCGGTTATTGTGCATCAAGCGGCTGTGAGGAACCCGGTCCTTGGCGGCTAGAAACTGCATCTCCTCTGCTTCTGCCTCAGCCACACGGCCTGTGGCGGCATATCCAATGGCGCGGGCATAATGCACCGTTGCGGTCAGGGTGCAATAGAGGCTCTGGTCCTCTGGCAGATCCAAGGCGATGCAGTCCTCCCAGCGGCCAAAGCGGATCAGGATATGGGGATGCATCGCCATGTAGGATTCAAAATAATCCGCCATCGGTGGGCTTTCGATCCGCAACATCTCTTCGGGCGTGGTCTCCCACAAGCCCATGTTGGCCCGCAAGGCGGGCTCCATTTGTCCAAGGAAAAGAGCACCATAGATGACGAAGTGATAGTCGTGCTGGCGGTAGCCGGTATAGATGTTAAAGCCCCCCTCGCGCTTGTAGTATTTGAGGTCGGCCTTGATGGCTTCCTCGTTCCACAGCACCACATCATGGTAATTGCCACAGAGCACATCGATATGGCTGGGCATATGCACGAGATGGCCCGCATCCGGCACCAGGCGACGCAGGACATCAGCGGCCTTGAGCGCCTTTTCCGGGGTTGGTGACATTTCCATCAGATGCACATAGAGATGCAATAACCCCGGGTGCGACATGGCACCGTGGGCGTGATCCATCGCCGTTTCAAGAACCTGTTGCGCTTCAGATGTCGCCGCATCTTTAGACGGTTCGCCGGTCTTGAGATCCCACATCTTCCACGGCGTCAGGGTAAGCAGGCTTTCGGCGAAAATAGTTCGTAGATCCAGTTGGTTGGGACAAGAGGCAAAGGCATCCCGCATGGCGTTGGTAAAATTGCGATCCCAGGCATGCATATCGACGCCAAGATCGCGTTGCGGATAGCGCTCCTGCAGGGCCTCGATCAGCAGTGTCTCTACCTGACTGCAGCCGGCAACATGGCTTAGCGCACTGCGGCTGGCATCATAGGCAATGGCCAGGGCCTCTTGCCGACCGGCCTCGTCGTGCAGCTCCCAGGGCATGTTGTAGTTTGGGCCTGCGGCATAGGCATGGCCCCAATGTGCCATGGCGCAGGTCGGATCATGTTCGAGTGCGCGTTTGAAACAGGCTATGGCCTCTTGGTGATTGAATCCATAGGTCCATAGCAAGCCGCGATCAAACCAGCGCTGTGCTTCGTGTGATGTGGTGGTGATGGGGCAGGAATAGCTGCCCAGATCATACGGGTAATCCATCAAAAAAACCTCCCCAAATAATTGGAGAGGTTAGAAGTTTTACCAACTCGCGACAAGTCGGCTATTCGGCAGGCAGGCGGGTTTCAACCCGCCCCAGATGCAGCATCACCAGAAAACTGATCACAGCCATCACCAGGATAGCAGCGGTTGCCGGCAGCAGGGATCCATCAAACAGCAACCCGATTGGCGCAGCGATGGCTGCTGCGATAACGGTGGAAATACCGCCAATGATCGAGGCGGCCATGCCGGCAATATGCCCCATGGGCTCCATCGCCATAGCGTTGAGATTGCCCAAAGTGGTGCCAGCCAGGAAAAAGACGCTGGTCTGCCAGGCGATAAACAGCCCAAAGGCAAGCCCACTGGGAAGAGCAAAACCTTCCAAGGAGAGCATCACCGCCGAGAACAGGATTTGCATCGCCAGGGACCAGGTCACCATGCGGCGCATGCCCACGCGAACCACCACGGCCGCGTTTAGCAGGCTTGCACTGCCTGACATCAGCGCCACCATGCCAAACCAGAACGGGAAGCTCTCAGCGCGTCCAAAGATCACATCATATATCGGCTGCACCATGGTCAACATGGTGAACAGCATGCTCAGACAGAAGGTCTGAACCAGGATGGACAGTCGCACAGTCGGATGCGTCACCATCTCTTTGATCGCAGCCAGCAACAACGGCAGACGAAAGGCACGGCGATGTTCGCGCGCCAGGGGTTCTGGCAGGCGGATCTGCATCCACAGAACCATGATGATGGCAAAAATGGCAAAGGCCGCAAAGATACCGCGCCAGCCGGTAAAGAGAATGATGCCCTGTCCCATCAGCGGAGCAAAGGCCGGGACCAAGGTAAAGATCATCATGGCAATAGAGATCATCCGGGCCATTTCCCGCCCCGAATAGAGATCCCGCACGATCGCCATGGCCACCACCCGCGGGCCAGCGGCCCCCAAACCCATGGTGACACGGGCGATCAGCACCAGCTCCAGCGAGGAGGAAGCCCAGGCGACAGCGGCAGACAGGGTATAGATCGCAGCGCCGACGATGATCACCGGCTTGCGGCCAAACGCATCGGAAAGCGGGCCGGTAAAAAAGGTGCCTATGCCCATACCCAGAACAAAAGAGGTGAGGATCAGCTGAGCCTGGTTGACGTCATGGGGGCTGAGCTGCGCTCCGATTTCCGGCAAGGCAGGCAGCATCGCATCAATTGAAAAGGCAATCGTCGCAAACATCATCGCGATCAGAGATATGAACTCCGCATTCGACATTCTGTGGCGTGGTGTGGGTGTCATTGGGTCCTCAAGCGAGACTGCGGGGATCCTGAAATTGAATCCTAACCGGGTCTCGTCAACGTGGCGTTATCATGATTGCAGCGCCTAAGCCATGGCCTGGATCGCACAGGCGTTGTGCATAGTTGCTTTGTGAAATATCGCCCTTGAATTGAAGAGCAAGGTCATCATGCAGTCTTTAACCGTCGTGTGAAAGCCCGAGGTGAGGAGGGTCATCCTCGTTGGCGCTTTTTTCATTGGCTTCACCGCTGTGATTGCCCAGATGCGCCACTAGCCATTCCGTGTGTTCCTGGCGTTTGTGGATCTGAAGGCGGGCAAATTCGTGAATGGCCAGGGCAAAGACGCCCAAGCCACCAAAAATCAGAAAGGTCGTCGCCAGTTTCCCCGCCACCGTGACCGGAACCAGGTTGCCATAGCCCACGGTCGAAATTGTCACCACGGTAAAGAAGTAGGAATCCACCCAGCCCCAGCCTTCGACAAAGTGAAAGAACACCGTGCTTGAAGCCAGGATTCCAATCAACGACAGAAAAATGGTCAGGCGTCTGAGCTGGGTCACGTCTCCTCCTGAGGCGCGTTGAGCTGCTGCAGGATATCCGTGATCACCTGCGTCCACAGTTCCGGCTGTTGCGCACCTGGAACCACATGCTGGTTGGCAATGATAAATGTGGGGACAGAGCTCACTCCCATTTTCCGGGAATGAGCGTCACGCGCCTGGATATCCTCAGCATCGCTGTCACCGGCCAGAAGCTTGCGCACCACATCTGCATCCAGACCAGCCTCGGCGGCAATCTCCACCAGAACATCGTGATCGCCGATATCACGGGCTTTGACAAAATAGGCGTCAAACAGGGCATCGACCACTGCGCCCTGCTTTTGCTCAATGCCGGCCCAATGGATCAGACGGTGGGCATCCAGTGTGTTTGGAGTGCGCTGCATGCCCTCAAAATCGATGCTGAGCCCTGCTTTTTCCGCGTGTTCCACCACCGGTGCATAGGCCTTTACCGCCCCCTCCTTGCCGCCGAATTTGCCCTCCAGGTAGGCGCGACGCCCCATGCCTTCGCGGGGCATATCGGGGTTCAGTTGAAAGGGATGCCATTCGATCACAAAGGGATGGTTGGGGATCTCGGCCAAGGCCTTGTCCAGATGGGTCTTGCCGATATAGCACCAGGGGCAGATCGGGTCGGACATGATGTCGAGCTTGACGCTGGGCAGGGCGGAGGGCTGGTCGGACGGCATGGGTTATCCTTTGAAATAGGCGGGCAGGGCACGGCGCAGCAGTTTGCCATTGGCACCTGTGGGCAGCGAGTCGAGATGCACATAGGCGCGTGGCTGCTTGTAGCGCGCAAGATGCGCAGAGGCAAAATCCTGCAGCTCCTCCGTATTCACTTCTTTGGGACCGGTGTAGAAGGCCACGATGATAAAGCTGTCTGTCTTCACCTCGACTGCGGTCACCCCGACCTGGGTTATGCCGGGGTGGGCCGAAAGCCGGGTTTCCACTTCGATAGGAGAGACCCGAAAGCCCCCCGCATTCATCATGTCATCCGCACGACCCAGATAGCTGATTTGACCATCGGGGGTCATCGACCCCTGGTCCCCGGTCAGAAACCAGCCGCCCTGCATACGGGCGGCAGTTTCTTCGGCTGCGTTGAGATATCCAAGCATCAGACCGGGGTCGCTTTCGGCGATGGCAATTGTGCCTTCTGTGCCTTGCTCGACCGGACCGTCGGGACCCAGGATGGCAACCCTGCGCCCCGGCTGCGGCTGGCCCAGGGCCTCGCCACGGGCGGGGTGATTGGGGCTGGAGGAAATGAAGGTTGAGCATTCCGACATGCCATAGGCCTCGTACAACTCGGTCTGGCTGCGCTGCCGCCAGTTGGCGTGCAGATGCGCAGAGAGCTTCTCGCCCGCGCACAGCCCATGGCGCAGATCGGGCAGATCCAAAGAGGCACTGCCCTTTAAAAGCTTTCGATAAACACCTGGTGCGGCAGCAAAAATACTGGCCTGATGTTGGCGGAGAAGGCCGGGAAGATCGCCGGGATCTGTCCCCGGTTCTGGGATCAGGGCAGTGGCCCCCATGGCCCAAGGATCCATCAACCCGGTGCCCAGGGTGAAGGTCCAATTGAAGGCACCGGCATGCAGCAGGCGATCATCTGGGGTAAGATCATACCAATCCCGGATCATCATCTGACGGGCCCAGATTGCACGATGGGCATGGGCGACGGCACGTGGAGAGCCACTGGTGCCCGAGGTATAGACCGCATAGGCCATACGCTCTGGATCACCGAGATCATAGCTGCAGGCGGGCAAGCCCCGCATCTGTTGCAGCGCAGGCAAAAGGATCTGCCTGGAATGGGGCGCGCAGGCGACCTCTGGATCCCGCAGCACGGCCGCCGCATCCAGATCCTCGATCATCTTGGCGGTCTCACCTTCGGTCAGCTCTGCCGAGGTGGGCACCGGCACCAGACCGGCGGCAATGGCACCGAGGTAGGCAATTGGAAAATCCACCGTATTGCCCAGCCGCATCAACAGGATGTCGCCGGGGCGCAGTCCACTGTCCAGCAACCCGGTCCCGGTACCACGCACTGCGGCTTCCAGCAGGGAATAGCTCCAGCTTTCACAGCCGTGGCTGCCGATCACCTCCAGCGCAGGCTTGTCTGCAAGATCGCTGGCATGACGCAGCACATGGGCCGCCAGATTGAAGGGCGAAGGGCAGGGCGCAAAGGCACCTTGGTCAAAGATCGACAACATATCCTTTGGCTAGCCCTTCAAGTGCTGCGTTGCAAGCGGGCACCGGGCGTCATATAGAAGCAACATGACCGGAACAGACCCCAAATCCCTGATTACCATCGCGCGTGCCAATGGCGACGACGGCGAGGCCGAACCACTAGATCTTGGTGCCCGCGTGCGGGAATTGCGCAAGGCACGGGATTGGACATTGGAACATGCGGCAAATCAGGCTGGCCTGGCACGCTCTACCCTGTCGAAAATCGAAAACGGCCAGATGTCGCCCACTTATGAGGCGTTGAAAAAACTCGCTGTTGGTTTGCAGATCTCGGTGCCGCAGCTGTTTACGCAGCCGCAGCGCGATCAGGTCAATGGCCGCATGACCGTGACCAAGCTGAACGAGGGCTCAGCCCAGGCCACTGCCACCTATGAGCATGAATTGCTGGCCGAAGGTCTGCGGCGCAAACAGATGCTGCCGTATCGGGCCCGGGTTCGTGCCCGATCGATGGAAGAATTCGATGGTTGGGTGCGTCACGACGGCGAAGAGTTTCTCTATGTGCTGACCGGTGTCGTCAAACTCTATACCGAGTTCTATGAACCCGTTGAAATGCGCCGTGGCGACAGTGCCTATTACGATGCCGCTATGGGGCATAACGTGATTTCGACCAGCCCGGAAGATGCCACCATTCTCTGGGTGACCTCGCTGGCGTAATACGCTCCATTTGGACCACGGTCCGGATAATACTCCAACACACCAATGGCACGCTGTGGTCAAAGGCCGTGGACAGCGGTCAGTGGAAGGATGTCTCACAGGAGAAGTTGTATTTCAGCACCAATGGATTAGCCGGAACTCTAACACTCTTAGGTATCAAGCTCAGCATGCAGGCTTTCGGTAAAGAGAAAATCGTCCACCTCCTCGCGGGCCTCGCGCAGGGTCAGGTGATGGGTGCGCGCGAGATAGGCGACAAAGCCGTCGCGATCCCCTGCCAGGCTGGGAACGCTTTCGGACCGCAAATGCGGGAACCGCTGTTTGGCGCGTGGATACATTCTGTCCCAGCGCATCGAAGCTTGAGGGATCGTCATGACTGGTGCCCCTATCGAAACAATGACCTTTCGTGCAGGCCACTATAGCAAAAATGGGAAAAAATGGAACGCAGGAGTGTTGAGGGTGCGCGCAAACGCAGGTTTCCGCCGGTTTTCATACCGATGAACCCGTGCAACACAGATGTCGAAATTGGCGTGTAGCCGCCTGAAAAACTGATTTCAACCGCTTCACGCCTCAGCCTGACGCTAGTCGGCCTGATACCACCAAACATCGGGCATGAACCCAGTGCGATCGCCATAGATCGGTAGCTTGTCCGGGAAGTGCAGCTCTTTTGCATGGGCGATGCGTCCCTTGTCGAAACTCCAGATCGGGATCACATAGCGACCTGCGGTCAGCAACCTGTCGAGGGCCCGGGTCGCGGCGACAAAATCCTCTGGCTCCTCGACCGTGAGCATGTGATCTATCATCGCGTCCACCGCCGCAGAGGAAATTCCCATCAGATTGCGGCTGCCGGGCTGGCCAGCGCCTGCGGCCCCCCAATACAGTCTTTGCTCATTTCCCGGGCTCAGCGACAATTCACGCCGCACCCGGGTGAGATCGAAATCAAACTCGTTCTGACGCCCGACATATTGCGCATTGTCCACCAATTCCGGCGTTAGAGTGATGCCAAGCCGTTCCAACGCGCGGGCATAGATTTCCACCACGGTCTTCATCTCGCCGTCACCCTGACGCAGCAGGACGGTCAGATCCAGCGCACGCCCTTTTGCGTTGCGCAAGACCCCATCCTGCACGTGCCAACCAGCGTCCTCCAGTAGCGCCATGGCTTTACGCAGGTTCTTTCGATTGCGTTTTGTTCCATCGCTTTGCGGCAGGGCATAGCCCTCCAGCGTTCCCGGCAACAACGCGCCAGCATAGGGGGCGAGATAGGCCGCGACCTGTCCAGTGGCAGGCCCCGGACGCAGTCCAAGATTTGAATTGGAAAAATAGGACTGAATGCGTGGCTGAACACCACCAGTGATGGTCTCGTTTATGAATTCGAAATTGAAAGCCAGCAGCAGGGCCTCGCGCACGCGCCAGTCATCCAGCGGCACACGCCGGGTGTTGAAGGCTAGGCCGGTCATGCCAGTGGGGCGCTGATGGGGGATTTCACTTTTGACAATCCGGCCATCGACAACAGCGGCAAACCCATAGGCGCTAGCCCATTTTTCAGCGTTGAATTCGCGGTAGGTTGTCAGCTCTCCGGCTTTGAAGGCCTCGAACAGGACGGTCTGGTCGCCAAAAAAGTCGATCCGCATCTCATCAAAATTCTGGGTGCCCCGCCGAAACGGCAAATCCTTGCCCCAATAGTCGGGATTGCGCCGCAGGGTGAGCTGTCGCTCGGGCTCAAAATCTTCGACGACATAGGCACCGGTGCCGATGGGGGCCTCGGACAGGCCAGAGGCGGCAAAGTCTTTGCCCTCCCACTGTGCCTTTTGCAAAATCGGCCGCATGCCCGCAATCAAGGCTAGTTCGCGATCGGCGGTATTAAAGGTGATGCGCAAGCTAAGGGGCCCAGTCTGTCGGATTTCATCGACCTTGCTCCAGAACCCGCGATACCGTAGGTGTCCTTTGGTGCCCAGGGTCTCATAGGACCAGATCACATCCTCGACCGTGACAGGGCTGCCATCGGAGAATCGTGCCTCCCTGCGGAGGGTGAATTCGACCCAGGATCGGTCCTCGGGCACTTCAATTGATTCGGCCAAGAGCCCGTAAAGAGAGAATGCTTCGTCCCAGGACCGTCCCATGAGACTCTCGTATCCCCAGAACCTGAGCTGCCAGGGTGGGGTTCCTTTCTGGGCAAAAGGATTGAGCGTGTCAAAACCGCCGGTGTTGCCAAAGACCACTTTGCCGCCCTTGGGCGCCAGAGGGTTGGCATAGGGTAAAGACACAAAATCCGGTGGTAGAGCTGGGGCACCATACATAGCTATGCCATGAGATGATTCTGCCTGTGCAAAATGCACGCCTCCAAACAGCGTGATTCCCGCAGTTATAACTTTCAAGTTCTGGAAAAAATCTGGCTTCACTTTGGCAACAATCCCGCTCTACCCTTGTTTTCCTGGGTCTACGCCTCATGGGTGCATCTCTGTCATTACAAACTTTTAGCTTGGATGAAAGCTCCAAATTGCTTATAAAGAGATCACTGCTCGATAGGTTTCTTGCCTGTATGAAACCTGCCTCAATAACTTTACGCCCGCTTCGTGCGGGCGTTTTTTTTGGCGGCTGTCTCCATATGAGACCACGGCAGACTGCTTGCGCTCCCTGAAAGCCCCCATCCGATTGGCAGCCCCGAGACAGGCGGCTGCCAGGTGAAGGACGCCCCATTGGTCTCACGATAGCGCTATCGCGTTGGGACGTTCTACGTAGTCCTACGCGTTTCCTTTGCGCCTGCAGCATGGCACAGTGTCGCTTAACTTGTTTGACGGAATAGGAAAGGGATACATGATGACGCTCCAGGGGAAAACGGCGGTGATTACCGGGTCCAATTCAGGTATCGGGCTTGGCATTGCGCGGGAATTGGCGCGCGCCGGGGCGGATGTCGTCCTGAACTCCTTTACCGACCGGGCGCAGGATCACGAACTGGCGGCCCAGATCGCGACGGAGTTTGGCGTCTCCGCCCGCTATCTCGCAGCTGACATGTCCAAGGCCCAAGAATGCCGGGACCTGATCAAGGAAGCCGGGGCCTGTGATATTCTGGTCAACAACGCCGGGATCCAACATGTTTCGCCGGTCGAGGATTTCCCAACAGAAAGCTGGGACGCCATTATTGCCATCAACCTCAGTTCAGCCTTTCACACCACTGCGGTGGCGGTGCCGATGATGCGCGCTGCCGGCTGGGGCCGGGTGGTCAATATCGCCTCTGCCCATGGGCTGACCGCTTCGCCGTTCAAATCGGCCTATGTGGCAGCCAAACATGGGGTTGTCGGCCTGACCAAGACTGTCGCTCTGGAAACCGCCGAAGACCCCATCACCTGCAACGCCATCTGCCCGGGATATGTACTGACTCCCCTGGTCGAAGCGCAGATCCCCGACACCATGAAGAAATACGACATGAGCCGGGAAGATGTGATCAAGAAGGTAATGCTGGAGCGTCAGCCCTCACGCGAATTTGCCACCGTCGAACAGCTGGGCGGCTCGACTGTGTTTTTCTGCTCTGATGCGGCGGCCCAGATTACTGGCACCACCCTCAGCGTGGACGGTGGCTGGACCGCACTTTGATCTGAACTGACGGCACCAAATGAACAAAACGGGAAGGCCAACGCGCCTTCCCGTTTTTTGATTTTGTCTGCGAATGTGTGTCCCGCAAGATCACTCCGAGGGGGACAGATCCGCTGCGGGGTCAGGGCTGCTCGGGTCCTTGGCGTTAGGGTAGACCAAACCGGCAGAGATCACCAATTTGGCGGCATCTTCCACGCTCATCTCCAGCTCGATGACATCTTCCTTGGGCACAAACAGCAGGAATCCGGAGGTCGGGTTTGGCGTGGTCGGAAGAAAGACGCTCATCAAGGCCCCTGTGGTTTCGGTGCGCTCTGAGACCTCGCCCTTGGCTGTGGTTGAAATAAAGCCGATCGCCCAGATGCCGCGACGCGGGTATTGGATCAGGCAGGCCTTTTCAAAGCTGCGCTCTGATTGGGCAAATACCGTCTCCGAGATCTGCTTGATGCCGGAATAGATCGTGCGCACCACAGGCATGCGTTGCACCAAGTTCTCTGCAAAGCCAATCAGCGAGCGCCCAATGATCCCCTTGGCGATCCAACCGATGACGATGGTGAACAAGAAAAAGAAAATCAGCCCAACGCCGCGCAGGTTGATGCCGATATATTGCTCTGGCGTAATCGTGTGCGGCACAAGCGGCAATACCACTGAATCGACCCAGCCCATCACCGTCCACAGCAGCCAGATGGTCAGCCCGACGGGCGCAATGACCACAATCCCGGTGAAAAACGAGGAGCGTAGCCTGGCAAAGAGGCCGGGGCGATGGCGTTGCGGTTCTTCGTCAAAAGGTGTGGTCATCAGAAACAATCATTTGGAGGTTAAGCAGAACCTAGGTACTGAGCCCGCCCAGAGCAATGGGAGAGGCCAAGGAAAGTGACACTAGGCGTTAAGCGTGACCAGGTCTTTGGCAATTTCAGAGGCAAGCCGGGCGTTGTTGCGCACCAAAGCGATATTGGCTGTCAGCGAGCGCCCTTCGGTCAGCTCAAAAATGCGCTGCAGCAGGAACGGGGTGACCGCCTTGCCCGTCACGCCCTGCGCATCAGCTTCGCTTTGGGCCTGGGCAATCACCGGGGCCAGGGTTTCGGCGGCAATTTCCGCCTCGGCCGGGATTGGATTGGCAATCAACTGACCACCAGGCAATCCCATGGCGCCGCGGGTGAAATGGGCTCGGGCGATCTCCGCCGCGCTGTCCATGCGCAAAGGCGCCGAAAGATCAGACTGCGCCGACCAGAAGGCGGGAAAGCTGTCCTGACCATAGGCAATCACCGGAACCCCTTGAGTTTCCAGAATTTCCAGTGTTTTGGGAATGTCCAGAATGGCCTTGGCGCCGGCTGCAACAACGGTCACGGCGGTCTGCGCCAGCTCCATCAGATCGGCAGAGATGTCAAAGCTGGTTTCAGCGCCCTTGTGAACGCCGCCAATACCACCGGTGGCAAAGACCTGGATCCCGGCCAGGCGGGCGGCAATCATGGTGGCAGCAACGGTTGTCGCACCTGTCCGTCCAATGGCAATGCAGGCCGGTATATCCGCACGCGAGACTTTGGCCACATTCTTGGCTTGGCCCAGTGCTTGCAATTGCTCCGGTTCGAGCCCTACATGCAAAACCCCGTCGAGCACCGCGATGGTCGCAGGCGTTGCGCCTGCATCGCGGATGTCCTGCTCCACCTGGGCCGCCACTTCAACATTTTGTGGGTAGGGCATGCCATGGGTGATGATGGTGCTTTCGAGCGCGACAATTGCGCTGCCCGCAGCCTGAGCTGCGCGCACTTCGGCGCTATAGCGGATGTCGATCACAGTGGGGGTTCTCCTGAAACATAGGTAGCAGCGGCCTGCAGTGCCGAAGACAGCGCCGCTTGACGGTCTTCGCCGCGTGCTTCGGCGGCAATATGGGCGGCCATGAAGGTATCGCCGGCCCCGGTGACGCGGGCCACCGTGACACGCGGCGGTTTTTGGGTGATGGCGGTCATCGTATGGGCACTTGCCTCGCTGGCCGAAGCGCCACCGTCGGTAACCAATACGCGGGATGCGCCGCGATCCAACAGGGCCAAGGCGGCGCTTTTGCTGTCGGTGAATCTGTCCTGACACAGGATGCCAGCCTCTTCGAGGTTCACATATAATGTACCACGGCTATGCAACAAAAAGGGGCGCAGGCGTTCGGCCTTGCCGGGGGAGGCCGGGGCAACCCGCAAATCGGCCTTGGCAAAGCCCGGGTTGGAGGCAATCTCGCCCAGCAGCGTCAGCGTCAGATTGCCGTCCAGCGCGATGATGCCAGCATAGGGGGTCCGAGCCGTGCCAAGTGTGCCATCCAACAGAGGCTGCAGGATCTTGTCGCCTGCGGCCTCCAGCGAGTGGGCATCGGCAATGGCCGCGATCAACCCATTGCCACCTTCCACCGCCATGTAGCGGTCAGTGGGCAGATCGTCAGAGCGATACAAATATTCGGTGCGACAGCCAAGATGCGCGCAGGCGGCAATCAGCTCGTCGCCCTCTGGGTCACGACCAACCGTGCTGAGCAGCGAGGGCTGCAGCCCAAAGCGCGCAAGTGTCATGGCGATATTCATCGCCACGCCGCCAGGCAGCCGGGTGATACGTCCGGGCATGTCAGAGCCCCGGCGCATCTCAGCCGGACTGCGACCGATGATGTCCCAAAGCACGGAACCGATACAAAGCACCTGCACCGAAGCTTTGGGCGCAGTGGCGGGAGATGAAGCATCCTGTGTCATGTGATCTCTATTGCCTCTTTTGCACCGTCCCGCAAGCTGCTAGCGGCAAAAGACAATCGCGCGCTGGACTGAGGCTCAGGGCAGGGCAAAGACCAGGGAGGCCCAAAGCGTTTCCCAAACCGCCTCTGGGTCGTTGCTGACAGGGCGCAGGACCACGGCATTCAGCAGATAGGAGTGGTTGCTGCGCAGCGGGACCTGCACCTCTCCCTTGGCATCGGTCTGCGCCAGACTGCGCCGCACAGCCCCATCCGGGGCGCGTTCATAGATTTCCACCTGGGCGTTTGCACGGGGGTTTGCCTGATAGAGCAGACGCAGGGGCAGGTTTGCCGCAGTCTCGCCCTGAGCCTCCCTAGGACTTAGAGCATAGGGGTTTTGCAGGGCCACGAATTCGGTCTCCAGCCCAAAGGCCCGGTCGCGGCCTGCGCCATGGCCAACAGAGACCAGCAGCTTTGCGTGGCGGCTGTAGCGTTCAGTAAATCCGCTTTCAGGTAGAGCGCGCCGGGCCTGACGGTCACGCAACTCGCCAAATCCCTTTTCCTCGGCGAACTCCGCAAATTTGTCCCAGCTGTCATAGGTGATCAAATCCGGGGTGGTCTCATGCAGTGCAATCAGCAACCCGGGTTGCACATCCTGCAAAACCATGGCGGGCATATCGCCCATGCGCCCCTGGTAAGGTGTGAGCTGATCGCCCTGAATCCAATCAAAGCGCCGGGTGCGATTGGCAAAATAGGGCAGGCGGGCCCCTTTGAACATTTGCCCGTTTCTGAGCCCCAACTTTAGTGAATCGTCGGAATTGACTTGATATTTTTCCGGCTCGATCCAAAACTCATGCGCAGAGGCCGGAGCCACGGCACCTGTCAGAGCGGCAAGGAAACTTGCAACCGGCAGCGCAGAGACGATTGAGCGGACAGATAGATTGGGCATTTTGAGAACTTCGCTGTTGCACCGGTTCAGGGTGGTGATCCTCCTGATGCTGTCAAGCCTTGTCCTGTGCCTGCCTGCATCTATCCGCGCCCATGAGGTAACGCCGACCATTGCCGATTTCGATATCACCGAGGGTCGGATTACGCTGCTGTTGCGCATGAATCTGGAGGCCTTTGTGGCCGGCATCGATCTGGATGGGCGCGCCAACACCGACACCAGCGACAAATCCGCAGATTATGACCTGTTGCGACAGATGCCAGCGGCAGAGCTAGCCCCGATGGTGCGGCTCTTTGTGGAAGACTGGTTGCCGGATCTGCAGATGGAAGCCGCGGGCGCGGTTGCGCTTTCTCTGGAGGAGGTCAACATCCCCGAGGTGGGAGAGGTGAGCCTGCCGCGCAGCTCGGTGCTGGTGGTGAGTGGTGAGATCCCCAGCTCCGCCCTCTACCTCAGACTGACCTGGCCCCAGGGATCCGGGGCTGTGGTGCTGCGCCAGAATGGCGTGGCAGAGCCCTACACCGGCTATCTGTTGGGAGGCGCGCTTGCGCCTGCGATCGCCATTGCCGGGGGCGCGGTACAAAGCCCCTGGGAGGTGTTCCAAAACTACCTGCCTGTCGGCTTTGATCATATCCTGCCCAAAGGGCTGGATCATATCCTGTTTGTGCTTGGCTTGTTCTTTCTGTCCCTGCGACTGCGGCCACTGTTCTGGCAAATCACCACTTTCACCCTGGCGCATAGCATTACCCTGGCGCTGGGCGCGCTGGGACTGGTCACGATCAACCCCGCCATTGTTGAGCCGCTGATCGCCGCCTCAATTGTCTTTGTTGCAGTCGAGAACATCTTTGCCCGTCGCCTGCACAGTTGGCGCACGGCCCTGATCTTTGGCTTTGGCCTTCTGCATGGGCTGGGCTTTGCCACGGTTCTGGGAGAGTTCGGCCTGCCGCAGGACCAGCTGGTGCCGGCGCTGCTGGGGTTCAATGTCGGGGTTGAACTTGGGCAATTGACCGTGATCGCCGTTGCCTATGGCGCGCTGGGCTATTGGTTTGGTGGCTACCCGAAATACCGCGGCCGCGTGGCCATTCCGGCCTCTCTCACCATTGCCTTGATCGGCAGCTACTGGTTTGTGGAACGGGTGTTTTTGTAAGGTTGCACGGGCAAGAGATGCGAAAAGGGCAGGCGGCCCAGGCTATTTGCCCCAGCCTACCTGCCCCAAAAATTCAAACTGAAGTGCATTTGGGGGTGGACCAAACCCGATTGCGCGCCTGCGCGGCTAGCGCATGGCTGCCATCAGGCTTTTGAGCTTGGCAGCAGGGTCCTCGGTGGTCCAGATTTCCTCGCCCAGGCCAAAGAAATCAGTCACAGGCGACACGCTGCGCACCAGGTCTTCGGTCAGGCCACCTTCGGCGACAACCGGTACTTCGATCATCTTGGACCACCAGTCGAACAACTCAATCTCGGCCGTGGCACCATCGCCCAGACCAGAGGTGCCAACGGGACCAAAGCTGACGTAATCCGCGCCGGCCTCGGCCGCACTCATACCGTCATGGCGGGTGGCGCCACAAAAACTGCCAACAATGGCATCCGGACCCAACGCCTTGCGGGCGGTGCGAACCGATTTGGAGGCATCATTGAGATGCACCCCGTCCAGACCCAGCCGTTCCGCCAGGATTTGATGGTCGCTGATCACAATGGCAACTTCGCGGGCATGACAGACCTCGCGCAGGGCATCCCCGGCGCGGCTCAGGGTGTCTTCGTCGCGGCTGGCCAGATTGAGGCGCAGACAGGCGATCTCGGTGCTGTCGAGCACCCGCGCCAAGACATCGGGAAAGCGGCCCAGCTCGAAACTGGGCGGGGAGATCAGGTAGATCTGCGGGGCTTCGGGGGCTTCTGAGGCACGTTCCATGCAGCTCACTCCTGTTCTCGTCAACGCGAGCGGTTGTAGCCTATTTGCCGCAGAGCGCAAGGTTTAGCCAGACCACAGCGCAGCAAAATCGCCCTGAAACCCAGCGGATCGTGGCGCTACAGAGCCATGTGGCCTTGCTCATTGGCCAAGTGGAGACTACAGCAGGGCGATAATTTTTCGGAGAGTGAGATGCCGAGCGATACGCCCCAACCCGCTTTTGTTCTTGTCCGCCCGCAGATGGGCGAAAACATTGGTGCGGCGGCCCGTGCCATGTGGAACTTTGGCCTGGACCGCATGCGCATCGTTCACCCCCGCGACGGGTGGCCCAACCCAAAGGCCGTGGCCATGGCTTCAGGGGCCGGACGTCTGCTGGATGAGGCGCTTTTGGCGAAGGATCTGCCAGAAGCTTTGCAAGACTGCACCTTTGTCTTTGCCACCACCGCCCGCCCGCGCGAGCTGGTCAAACCGGTCTACAGCCCCGAGGCAGCGATGAAACTGGCGCGCGACAAGATCGACAACGGCGAAAAGGTCGCGGTGCTGTTTGGTCCCGAACGGGCCGGCCTTGAAAACGACGATATCGCCCGGGCCAATGCCATTATCTCGGTGCCGGTAAACCCGGAGTTTGCCTCGCTCAATCTGGGACAATGTGTGCTTTTGACCGCCTATGAATGGCAGCGTCAGGTGACGGAGGTGCAGCCAGAGGTGACAGAGCTGGGCAAAACCGATTGGGCCACCGGCCAGGATGTGGAAAGCTTGGTTTCCCATTACGAGGACCGCCTGGACGAGGCCGGGTTCTTTTTCCCCGAGACCAAATCGGCTGGCATGAGGGTGGTGTTTCGCAACATGTTCAGCCGAATGCGGCTGACCCGCGCTGATGTGCAGATGTTGCATGGGATCATGCGGCAGATGGTGCGGTGGAAGCAAACCAGCTCAGCTGAGGCTGAGGCCAGCAAAACTGTTGGCGAAAAATAGAAATCCAAGGGGCCAAATTATCGGGCGCACTGGACCTTCCTCTCTTGCGTCCCTAGCTTGGCGACAGATCGAGACGAGGCAGGCATGAGCAAGCGCAGCATATTTGAAGACGTCGAGGGTGAAAAAACCGAGACTCCGGCGGTGACCCCCGGTCTGATTGATCGCGGCCACAAGGGCGCGCGTCGCGCGATCCGGGCCTGGCTGATGGTGCTGTTTGCGCTGGTGGTGGCGATGATCCTGGTCGGCGGGCTGACCCGTCTTACCGATTCCGGTCTGTCGATTACGGAATGGCGTCCTGTCACCGGAGCGGTGCCACCTCTGTCCGAAGTCGAGTGGCAGGCGGAATTCGACAGATACAAGCAGATCGACCAATGGCGGATTGAAAACCAGTGGATGGAACTGGCGGATTTCAAATCGATCTATTGGTGGGAATGGGGTCATCGCCAGCTGGGCCGCGTTATGGGGCTGATCTGGGCGGTGGGCTTCCTTGGTTTCCTGGTGACCCGCAATATTCCCACAGGCTGGACCGGACGTCTGGCACTGCCGGGTCTGCTTGGCGGCGTTCAAGGGGCCATTGGCTGGTGGATGGTCGCCTCTGGCGTAACCCAGGGCGAAGGCATGACAGCGGTTGCCTCTTACCGGTTGGCCACGCATCTGGGACTGGCCTTTGTCATCCTCGGCTTCATTGCCTGGTATGTGTTGATGCTGGGCCGCCCTGAGCGCGAGCTGATGCAGGCGCGGCGCGCCAAGGAGGGCAAGCTGCTTGGCCTGTCGACGGGGCTCTTGCACTTTGCATTTCTGCAGATCCTGCTGGGGGCTCTGGTGGCCGGGATTGATGCGGGTCGCTCCTATACCGATTGGCCGCTGATGGGCGGGCAGATTTTTCCGCCGGATCCCTTCATGATCGAACCGCTCTGGAAGAATTTCTTTGAAAACCCTGGCCTTGTTCAGTTCATCCATCGTCTGTGCGGCTATCTTCTGTTTGCCTTTGGCGTGGTGGTCTGGCTCAAGGGGCAGGGCAGTGCCCACCCAAAGACACGGGGTGCCTTTGCGCTGGTCTTTGCGGTTCTGTCGCTACAGGTCCTCCTTGGTGTGATCACCGTTCTTTATGCCGCGCCGCTGCATGCTGCCATTGCGCATCAATTGGTTGCGGTGGCGCTGTGGGTGGCAATCCTGCGCGCGCGCTTCCTGGCCGGCTATCCCATTTCAACCTCTATCAAGGACCATTGATTCCATGAGCACATTTGACAGCCTGATGGCCTATGAGCGCGACACCCAAGCCTTGGGGCAGATTTCCGGTCGCCTGGGATGGGATCAGGAAACCATGATGCCACGCGGTGCGGCGGCGCAACGCGGCGAGGAAATGGCCGCCATCGAGGCGGTGCTGCATGCCCGGCGCTCTGCCCCCCAGGTGGCGGAGTGGCTTGAGACCGCCAAAGCCCCGGATGAGGCGGGCGCGGCCCAGCTGCGCGAGATCAAGCGCGCCTTTGAACGCACCGTGAAGGTCCCCGCAGATCTGGCCAAGCGTCTGGCACGGGTCACCTCCGAAGCGCAGGGTAAATGGGCCGCTGCCCGTGCGGATGAAGATGTCGCTGCCTTTCTGCCCGTTTTGCAGGAAGTCGTCGCCCTGAAACGCGAAGAAGGGCAGGCCCTGGCCGCGGGCGGGGATCTCTATGACGCCATGGTCGAGGATTATGAACACGGCACCACCGCAGATGAAATCGCGGCGATCTTTGATGCCATGCGGCCCGGGTTGGTCGATCTGCGCGCCCGGGTTCTGGACAAACCGGCGCCCAAGGCGCTGCAGGGCAGCTTTGACGAAGCTGCGCAGATGAAGCTGACGCGCAAGCTGGCCAAGACATTTGGCTATGACATGAGCCATGGGCGCGTTGACAAGGCGGTGCATCCCTTCAGCTCTGGCAGCGGGCTGGACGTGCGGATCACCACCCGGACCAGCGAGAATGACCCTTTCAACTGCTTCTACTCCACGATTCACGAGGTCGGCCACGCCGCCTATGAGCAGGGTATCAACCAGGAGTTTCTGTTGACGCCTCTGGGACGCGGGGTGTCCATGGGGGTGCATGAAAGCCAAAGCCGGATCTATGAAAACCAGATTGGTCGCAGCGAGGCCTTTACGGGCTGGCTCTACGGCGAAATGCGCCAGGTCTTTGACGATTTCGGCATTGAGGATGCGGCAGAGTTCTACAAGGCGGTGAATGCCGTGCACAACGGCTATATCCGCACCGAAGCAGATGAGCTGCAGTACAACCTGCATATCATGCTGCGCTTTGATTTGGAGCGGGCCCTGATGACCGGAGATCTGGAAGTTCAGGATCTGGAATCGGCCTGGAATGATAGGTTTGAGGCCGATTTTGGCTATGCGGTCGACAAGCCTTCGAACGGGTGCCTACAGGATGTGCATTGGTCGGTTGGATTGTTTGGTTATTTCCCGACCTATTCGCTGGGCAATGTCTATGCCGGCTGTTTGAACCAGAAAATGCGCGCAGACATTACCGACCTTGATGCGGAACTAGCCGCAGGCAACACCGGATCAGCAACGGGGTGGTTGCGCCAGAATCTGCAGCAATACGGCGGCCTGCGCAGCCCGCGTGACACCATTACCCAGGCTGCAGGGAAAAGCCCCAGCCATGAGCCGCTGATGCAATATCTCGAGGACAAATTCACCCGTCTTTATGATCTCTGATCTGCCTAGGCAGCGTCAACAATACAAAAAAGGGCCGGGCAAATGCTTGGCCCTTTTTGGTGCTATGCTCACCCCTTAGATGTTAGATCAATGCCATGCGTTCAGCCCGTTCAGGGTCTGGAAAGGGGCGGAACAGACCGAATTCAGCCTTGGCTATCAAGGCATTCACATTGCCATACAGCCGCGCCACCTCCTCGTCGTCTTCGCCCAGGACGCGAAAGGCCTGATCCAGCTGTGTGAGGTTTTCAAACTCGATCTCCAGCAGAAAGTCCCGGCAATTGTCGCTTGCCAGGTTGAGCTTGCGTCGCAAAAGGCGATGGGTTTTGACAACGCCGCGTTCCTTGAGATAGCCCATCCACTGGTCCACTGCGCTGGCAAAGTTCAGCGCTTTGGCTTCGTTGTTGAGATCGATGGCACAGTGATAGAGGTTCATGAGAGCTCCCCCGGGGTTATGTGGATGTAGCCCTGACAGTGTTTCAGAAACAGATTAGCCTGGCGTTAAAATCGCAAGTGGCACTCAACCTGTGAGCAACCGGCCCAGAAACGAAAAACGCCGCCCCGGTTTGGAGCGGCGTTTGATCCTGTGATACCAAAGCGTTTACTCTTGGGCTGCTTCGGCTCCGTTTTCATCCTCTTCGCCGTTTTCGGCGATCCAGGCCACCGAAACCACTTCTTCGCCTTTGGCGGTGTTGAAAACACGCACGCCACCAGCAGAGCGCGAGCGGAAGGAGATACCATCGACGGGAACCCGGATCGACTGGCCCTTGGAGGTTGCCAGCATGATCTGGTCCTCAAGGGTCACCGGGAAAGAGGCCACCAGGGCACCGCCGCGCATGGCTTTGTCCATGGCTGCAACCCCCATGCCACCGCGGCCGCGAACCGGATAATCATGGCTGGAGCTGAGCTTGCCGGCCCCACCCGAAGAAATGGTGAGGATCAGGTTCTCGGCTGCGGACATCTCAGCGTAGCGTTCCTGGGTGATATTGGCATTTTCCACGCCTTCATCGTCTTCGGCAGGTTCGCTATCCTCCGCCAAGCCGGCAACAGCGCGACGTCGTTTCAGATAGGCGGTGCGCTCTTCGGAGGAGGCGTCGAAGTGACGGATCACCGACATCGAGACCACCTCATCGTCTTCGCCCAGCTTGATGCCCCGTACCCCCACCGAATTGCGGCTGTTGAAGACGCGCACCTCAGTGGTGGGGAAGCGGATGGCCCGGCCGGTATTGGTGACCAGCATCACATCGTCATCTTCGGAACAGATGCGCGCATTGATCAGCTTGGTCTCGGCGTTGTCGTCTTCGAACTTCATCGCGATCTTGCCGTTGGATTTCACATTTGTGAAGTCCGACAGGCGGTTACGACGCACAGTTCCTGCGGATGTGGCAAAGACGATCTGCAGATCCGCCCATTCCTTGTCCGGGCGATCCACCGGCATGATGGCGGCGATCGAAACCCCGGGCGGGATCGGCAGAATATTGACTATGGCCTTGCCCTTGCCGGTTCGGCTGGACTGCGGCAGACGCCAGGTCTTGAGCTTGTAGACCATACCATCGGTGGTGAAGAACAACAGCTGCGTGTGGGTATTGGCGACAAAGAGGTTGGTGACAACGTCTTCCTCTTTGGTCTGCATGCCAGAGATCCCCTTGCCGCCGCGCTTTTGGGCGCGGAAATCTGCCAGGGGTGTCCGTTTGATATAGCCGCCAGAGGTCACGGTTACGACCATATCTTCGCGCTCGATCAGGTCTTCGTCGTCCATGTCACCGGACCAGTCGACGATCTCGGTGCGGCGCGGCACTGCGAAATTGTCGCGCACTTCGCGCAACTCGTCGCCGATGATGCCCATGATACGTTCGCGCGAGGAGAGAATTTCAAGGTATTCCTTGATCTTACCAGCCAGTTCCTCCAGCTCGTCGGTGACTTCCTTGACCCCGATCTGGGTCAGACGCTGCAGCCGCAGCTCCAGGATGGCGCGGGCCTGGGTTTCCGACAGATTATAGGTGCCGTCTTCGTTGGCGGTATGGGTCGGATCATCGATCAAGGCGATATATTGCAGGATCGGCTGGGCCGGCCAGCGGCGGGTCATCAGCTTTTCCCGGGCCTCGGCTGCATCCGCCGATTGGCGAATGGTGGCCACGATCTCGTCGATATTGGTGACGGCCACAGCCAGACCACACAGAACATGGCTGCGTTCGCGGGCCTTGCGCAGCAGATGCGCGGTACGACGGGCCACCACGTCTTCGCGGAAGTCGATGAAGGATGTCAGGAACCGGCGCAGAGTCAGCTGCTCAGGGCGCCCCCCGTTCAGTGCCAGCATGTTGCAGCCAAAATAGGTCTGCATCGGGGTGAAGCGGAACAATTGGTTCAGCACCACCTCAGGTGTGGCATCGCGTTTCAGCTCGATCACCACCCGCACACCATTGCGGTCGCTCTCATCCTGCACATGGGCCACGCCTTCGATACGCTTGTCCCGCACCTGCTCGGCGATTTTTTCGATCATCGTGGCCTTGTTGACCTGATAGGGGATCTCATCCACCACAATGGCATAGCGGTCTTTGCGGATCTCCTCGACGCGGGTCTTGGAGCGGATGATGACGCTGCCGCGCCCCTCAAGATAGGCTTTGCGAGCCCCCGAGCGGCCCAGCATGATCGCGCCCGTGGGGAAATCGGGGCCGGGCACATAGTCGATCAGCTGCTCACTGGTGAGATCCGGCTCTTCGATCAGGGCCAGCGTTGCATCGATCACTTCGCCAAGGTTGTGGGGCGGGATATTGGTTGCCATACCCACCGCAATACCGCCGGCCCCATTGACCAGCATATTGGGAAAGCGGGCTGGCAGAACAGTTGGTTCCTGGTCCTTGCCGTCGTAGTTGTCCTGGAAATCAACCGTCTCTTTTTCGATATCGGCCAACATGAAGGCAGCGGGTTTGTCCATACGGACTTCGGTGTAACGCATGGCAGCCGGATTATCGCCATCCATCGAGCCAAAGTTTCCCTGACCATCGAGCAACGGCAGCGACATAGAGAAATCCTGCGCCATCCGCACCAGTGCGTCATAGATCGCGCCATCGCCATGCGGGTGATATTTACCCATGACATCGCCGACCGGACGGGCCGATTTTCGGTAGGATTTGTCGTGGCTGTTGCCGGTCTCATACATGGCATAAAGAATGCGCCGATGTACTGGTTTCAGTCCGTCACGCAGGTCGGGAATGGCCCGGCTGACGATGACCGACATCGCATAGTCCAGATAGGATGTTTTCATCTCCGCTTCGATGGAGATGGACGGACCGTCATAAGTTGAACGCTGAGGAAGGTTTTCTTCTGCGTTTTCAGGAGTTTCCGGCGTATCTGTCACGTTGGCTGCCCGATCTTTTCTGTGGGTCTATATCTTGTGGGTGCACCCTATCAGATGCCGCATATGAGGTGCAAGCAAGCTGCCGATATTGCCCGGATTTCTGTAAAAAAATAGGGGATTTGGTCGAGATTAACCATTTGCGTGCTAGCTTTTCCGTGGGGGCTTTCAACAGGAGGTCAATCATGGAAATGAGCAGTACTGAATTGATGTTAAAGGGATATGGGCTCACCACGGCAGAGTTCACCTATCACATGCCCGACTACACGCATGTTCTGAATACCTATGTCTGGCAGGACTATGATCTGGCGCCCGACCATGAGCGCCTGTTTGAATTCATTGAATTTTGGCAGCGCGAGTTGGATGGCCCGCTGCATTCCGTGCGCTTTAGCCACCGAAAAATGATCGGCCCCGGTGAGTGGCGCAACGTGAAAGGGATCTTGAAGCTGCACTAGCCCCCTGTCAGGTTCGCCCGGAGGTTAGGCGGAACAGCTGGCCCCACCCAGGACGCAGAATTTGGCGCAATGCGGATGGTTCAGTTGCACCGGTTTTTCGGCCTCTGCCAGTGTCGCGCCCAGTTCGAACTCTGGGGCATAGGGCAGCAGCGTACAGGCCAGTACCACCGGTGCCTTTGCCCCCTTGCGTTTGACCACCATGCGAGAGGAGGCGCACATCACCTCATCCGGGGATTTGTTCAAAATCCCCCAGCACGCGGTGGTGATTTCAGGGACTTCGACGTTTTCGTCCATTTCCGGAAACAACACCGTCTGGCCGGGATTGTCAGCGTCGATATCAAACTCGTGTTGCGCATAAAGTGCTGCAAACCCGGCGCGTGTGTGGGCCTCGCTGTCGCCCCATAGACTGCGCCCGGCCACAGTCATGCGAATACCCGCATCCCGCAGCCAGATCATGCCTTCTATGGTTTTGTCATAGCTTCCCGCTCCGCGCTCAGCATCGTGATGCTGGGCCGAGAAATGATCCAGTGAGACCCGCAGAGTCATCTTGCTGGGATAGGCGGCCTGCAATTCTTGCAGCCCTGCGCGCATTGCCTTGCGCATCATCGGCCGCATGGCGTTGGTCAGGATCAGCACATCAAACCCGCGCGCCAGCGCAACCCGCGCCATGGCAATCATTTCGGGGTTCATAAACGGCTCGCCGCCGGTAAAGCCGATTTCCCGGATCGGCCAGCCCCGCTCTGTGATTTGATCCAGATAACCGGAGACCTCTGCCGCGCTCAGGTAGACCAGCGCATCATTGGTTGGGGAGCTCAGGATATAGCAGTTTTCACATTCGATATTGCACAGGGTACCGGTGTTGAACCACAGCGTTTCAGGCCGCGTCAGCGCAACAGAGGCCCGGGTCGAGCCATCCGCTGTCACATGGCTGTCTTGGAATTTTCCGATATTGGCACTTGGAACCGATAGATCTTTCACGCTTATGCTCTCACGGACAGTTTCTTTCGCCGGAAGCTAGCTTATAATGGTGGAAAATGAAAAGCCGCTACCGGTCCAAATGACAGGGAAGTGATGCCGTCAGTCCCGCAAAAGGGGTGCTATCGGTGCAGGAAGTTGGGAAAAGAAAATGGTATCTCGTGTCATTCCGGTCGATCCTTTCGACCTGGTGGTTTTTGGGGCGACCGGAGATCTCGCCCAGCGCAAGATCCTGCCGGCGCTGTTTCGCCGCTATTGTGCCGGACAGATCCCCAAAGGCACCCGTATCATTGGCGCTGCCCGGACGGCTTATTCAACCGAAGGATTTCATCAGGCTTTGTCGGAAAATCTGACGCAAGTCCTTGCTGCGGATAGCTATGATCCTGAAGAATTGGCCGGATTTTTGCAGATCCTCAGCTACATTCCAATCGATGGCAATGGCGAGGCAGGTTGGCCGGAACTGAACAGAAGGCTGAGCGGGGCCGCGCCAGATCGGGTGCGGGTGTTCTACTTTTCTGTAGGGCCTGGGCTGTTTGGCCCCCTGGCAGAGCGCTTGCACAGCTATGGCCTCACCAATGGGGCCACGCGTATTGTGGTGGAAAAACCCTTTGGCCATGATCTGGCCTCGGCCCGCGCGCTCAATCGTATTTTGGCCAGCCATTTTGAGGAGGGGCAGATCTACCGGATCGACCATTACCTGGGCAAGGAAACGGTTCAGAATCTGATGGCCGTCCGCTTTGGCAACATGTTGTTTGAACCCCTTTGGAACAGCCAATATGTCGATCACATTCAGATCACCGTGGCCGAAACTGTTGGCGTGGCAGGGCGCGAGGACTATTATGACCGCTCTGGCGCGATGCGGGACATGATGCAGAATCATCTGATGCAGCTGTTGTGCCTGATCGCAATGGAGCCGCCGGCAAAATTCGACCCCGATGCGGTGCGCGATGAAAAGCTCAAGGTGATCCGCGCGTTGGACCCGGTGGAGCCCTATCATATTGTACGGGGGCAATATAACGCGGCACCAGGGCGCGCGGGTGAGACATGCGACGGGGGCGAAGATCTAAACTATAGAGAAACCGTTCAAGATCAAAGATCTAGCACCGAAAGCTATATCGCGCTCAAGGCCCATATCAGCAATTGGCGTTGGGCCGGCACCCCGTTCTACCTGCGCACCGGCAAGCGTCTCAAGGCGCGGTCCTCGGTGATCAATGTCTTGTTCAAGGACGCGCCGCATTCGATCTTTGGCGAAGAAGCAGGACGCCATGCCAACCACCTGAAGATCCGGCTGCAGCCCAACGAGGGCATTACATTGAGCGTGACCATCAAGGAGCCGGGCCCAGGTGGCATGCGCCTGATGGATGTGCCGCTGGACATGAGCTTTGCCGAGGCCTTGGGACCAAAAGGCGTGGATCCGGCCGATGCCTATGAGCGGTTGATCATGGATGTGGTGCGGGGCAACCAGACACTGTTCATGCGCGGCGATGAGGTCGAGGCGGCCTGGGCCTGGACCGATCCAATCATTGCCGGCTGGCAGGCCCGGGGCGATGTGCCCAAACCCTATGAAGGCGGCAGCACCGGACCTGGAGATGCAGATCTGCTGATGCGCCGTGATAACCGCGAATGGAGGGGGATAAACCCATGAAATTCATTGAATACCCAGACCGGGATATGCTCGCCATCAATGTCGCCAATGCAATTGCCGGCGATCTGGAAACCCATCTTCTGCATCACGAGACGGCCTCTTTTGCGGTGGCTGGTGGCAGCACTCCGGCGCCGATCTTTGATGATCTTTGCGCCGCTGATGTCGCCTGGGACCGGGTGCATGTCATGGCAACGGATGAACGCTGGGTGCCGCTCGAGGATACCCGCTCCAATGCCCGCATGATCAAAGAGCGGTTGCTGACCGATCGCGCGGCGGCAGCACGGTTTTTGCCGTTCCATGTGCCCGCCCGTGCGCCCGAAGAGGTCCTGGCTGAGATCGAGGCGCAGATTGTGCCGGAACTGCCCCTGTCGGTGCTGCTGCTGGGCATGGGTGAGGACATGCATACGGCCTCTTTGTTTCCCAAGGTCGAAGGCCTGACGCAAGCGTTGTCGCCCAATGCGCCGGTGCTCTCGGTTCTGCGCCCGGACAGTCAGCCCGAACCGCGCATCAGCCTGACCGCCCCGATTCTGGATGGCGCGCTGGCAAAACATCTGGTGATCTATGGTACGGCCAAAAAGGATGCTTTGAACCGGGCGCTGTCGCTGCCGCCGGAACAGGCACCAATCCAGGCCGTGCTCACGGAAATCACTGTGCATTGGGCCCCCTAAACCGTGCATTGCTCCCTAATCTGGGCGCGCAACCCAGTCTGCTGCGCAGGCTGGGCCGGAGAGCCGCAGCGGGGTCAGCCTTTTGCAGGCACAGCCCCATCCTGATCGATAAACTGCTGTTTCAGTCTCTCGGGCAGGGGATAACCCTTGCTCCCGTCCGGGCTGCGCAGCACCATCACCGCCTCGAGCGTGGCCCGCAGGGGGCCGGACCAGATCTGCTGCTCCATCACATATGAGGTGTTGCGAAACCCGGTGACCCGCGCGGTGGTGATATAGGGTTCGTCTAGAACCATTTCCTGCATGTAATGCACAATGGCGTTGCGCAATACATTGCGCGGGGGCGGCAGGCCCTCAAAATGAGAGGCACAGAACAGGTCGAAATAGCTCACCCGTGCGGTCTCAAACCAACCAAGATAGGCCTTGTTGTTGACGTGTTTCAGAATGTCGAGTTCTGAAAAGCGGACCCGATCTGCCAGCGCCAGGGGTTTTGCGCAATCTAGCCCCTGGGCCAACTGCTCTTCGGGACTGAGCGGTGTAAGGTAACGTAAATCCATGGGCTTGGGGTAGCCCAGCACGAGGGGCAAAGGCAAGCCGTGGCGCGAAGCCGATACCAGGAAGAAGGGCTGTGCCAAGGCACCACCTACAGCTTTTTCACGCACAGAACCCGGGATCTATTACGGTCTCAGCGCGGCAGCAGCAGATCCCGCAACACCGCATCCGTGACGGGTTTTGCGAGTGTTGTCAGTTGCGGGGCATCCTGCAGAGCAGCGGGTATCCGGCTAATCAGGCGCGTCGACATCAGGATAAGCCGTGCGTCCGGATGCTGGGCTTGCGCATGCTCCAACAGCTCCCACCCAGAGGCCCCGCTGTCCAGATTGAGATCGCTCAGGATCAGATCCAGTTCCTCCTGCTGGCCAAGCTGCGCGGCCCCTTCTACAAAGCTGCTGGCCCGCAGGACCACATAGCCTAGCCGTTCCAGTGCCTCGCAAAGGGATGCCAGATAGGCCGGATCATCATCAATCACGAGCGCGGTGCCCGGCTGCGCCAAATCGCTGGACGGCTCCGTGATTTGCTCCAGAGGCGGAAACCTCATCGTGACCGTTGTTCCGTGATCCGGGCTGTCGGTTTGTGAAGTGATGACAAGACTGCCACCCGACTGATGTACAAACCCATCCACCATCGACAGCCCAAGCCCGGTACCGCTGCCGTCGCTACGATTGGTATAAAAGGGTTCGCGCGCGCGCCGCAGCACCTCAGGCGACATGCCACAGCCGCTGTCCCGGATTGAGACCTGAGCCCCGTTGTTCTCGCAGACAGTCACCCGGATTGTACCCGCCCCATTGATGGCCTGACCCGCGTTGACGCAGATGTTCAGAACCGCACTTTCCAGCTGCCCTGGATCAACCCGAGCCAAGACCGGGCTATCAGGCAGCTCGAACGCCATGGTAACAGAGGTCGGCAAGGCGATTTCCAATAGATCTGCAATACCCTCCACCAGCAGCCCGATATCGGTCACTTGTGGTTCCAGATGTTGTTTGCGGGCAAAGGCCAGCAGGCGTTCCGTCAGAGAAACCCCCAGGTCCAGCGCCGATCGAATGCGGCTTTGAAAATGTTGCGACTGCTCCGGATCCGCCCCCTCCAGGAGATGAAGATTGCCCGATATACTGGACAGGATATTGCCAAAGTCATGGGCGATTTCACCCGAGACTTTGCCCAGGGTTTCGACCCGACGAATTTCCTCAAGCCGTTCCTCCACCTTTTTGCGCTCTGTGGTTTCTGACAGCAGCCAGACGGCACCGCCATCGGGCAGGGGGGAATGCTGCATTTCCAGCACATTTCCGCTGCGATCTACATATTCCTCAAAACCGCCGCGCTCACCTGCGCTGGCCTGCCGGGAAAAGCTTGATTGTGAGATCAACTCCTGCATCGTCTGGCGTGACCCCTGTGCGGCCGGTGGAAGGCGCAAGAGCTGGCGCAGGTTTTCGTTTTCAGCCTGGATCCAGCCCTCCGCCGAGGCGATGGCAACACCATCTTTGATATTGCGGAAGACGCGCGAAAACAGGGCGTTTTGGTGCCGGATCTGGCTGGTGCGGCGATCCAGCTTGCGGGCGTTTTCGCGAAACACCCGAAAGGCTGAAAACAACTGCCCGATTTCATCCTCTGATGCCGGACCCTTGGGCAGTTCGGCGCGATGATTTCCAGCAGCCAGCTTGCGCATGGCATCGGCGATCCGGTGCAGATTTCGTGCCACATAGCGCGACACATACAATGCAGAGGTCACTGCCACCAACAGGCTGATCAGGGTGAAGGCCAGAAAAGAATTCTTGGCAATGTCGAGATTGCTGGAGGTCTCAGCGCGGGCCTGGCTCAGGCGGGCCTCTGCTTGCGCCACTTTGTCTTCGGCAAAACGGGTGATCCGGCTGGCCTCTTGGCGGATGCGAAACAGAGCATTTGCCGCATCGAGCTGGGCGGCGATTTCACGGTGTTTGAGGACAAACAGGCTTTCGCTGCGCTGGATAGCCAGTTCAATTTCACCAAAGCTGGCGCGATGAACCGGCAACAGCTGGGCCGCTATGCGGTCCCGGTCCATCGTATATCTGCGGGTAAACTCGCCCAGCTCAATCAGCGCCGTGGCCCGACCAGCCCCGGTGGCGTTGGCGATCAGCTGTTGCATCCCGGTCCAGACCTCGCGCTCCTCCAGCGGCAAGGCGCTATCATTGGCCAGGCGCCGGACCCGCCGGTTCAACCGCTCCAATTCTCGGTCGATAGCGGTGAGATCGGCCTTGCGGGCGGTTTGCGGCAGCAGCGCGGTGGTCAGATCAGCAATTGCCAACCTGAGCCGCGCAAGCGGCAGGTCCAAAACCGGATCACCGGCGGCATGTGCCTCGATGCTGCGCAGGTTCTCCAACACGTTTTGCGCCTCCTGTTCCAGCTGAAAGGGCGGAAACAGCGCATAAAGAAAGGGCGCAGAGGTCGCCAGATCCGCAGAGCGGCGCGACAGATCCAGCGCATCAGATACCTCGGTTAGAGTGTCTTGATGCAGCACATTCATCCAGAATTCCGTGCGGTTCAGCACACGCATACCGATGAGGCTGACCAAAAGCATCAAGCCAAATAGCACCGCGATGGCGGCTGACAGGCGAAATCGAACGCTGAAACGGAGAAAGCTTGGCATCGCGAGTTCAGCCCGAGGCCAGATGGAAGATATAGCCCTGGGCGCGGCGTGTCTGTAAATGGACGGGCTTGGAAGGGACGGTCTCGATCTTGCGGCGCAACCGCAAGATCAGCACGTCGATGGTGCGGTCGACGTAGCGCTGCATATCAGATCCCAGCTCCTCCAGCAGTTCCGGGCGCGGGATGATGCGGTTTGGGTTGCGGGCAAAATACTCCAGTAACCTGTATTCGGCATTGGTCAGCGGGATCTCTTCGCCCAGAGAATCCAACAGACGCCGGGACTGCACATCCAGGCGCATCGGCCCAAACGGGATCTCCTGCTCCGGTGAGACACTGGGCTTTGCAGTGCCATGGCCATAGCGGCGCAAGACCGCACGGATGCGGGCAACCAACTCTCGCGGATTGAAGGGCTTGATCATATAGTCATCGGCCCCGGTCTCGAGACCGATGATCTTGTCGATTTCATCGCCGACGCCTGTCAGCATCACGATTGGGATCTCATAGCGTTCGCGGATATGGATCGCCAGCGTCAGACCGGATTCGCCCCGCAACCGCAGATCAATCAGCGCTAGATCCACCGGCGGCGGGTCCCCAAGCGCCAGAAAGGCGGGGATATCCGGGCAACAGACCGCATCAAAACCGCTGTCGCGCATCAGGGCAGACAGTGTGTCACGCACGTCTGCATCATCATCCACAATGGCGATGAGCGGCTCGGCTTTGCCAGTTTGCATGCGACCCTCCTGCGGCTACAACCTGTGTCACGTGAACCGGACCTGACGGTCAGGTCAGGGCAGGGCGGGGCAGGCTGCACTACCTTAGTGCCGCAAATCATGGCAGATATTAAGAGGCTGAGGTGGAGAATGTAATATTGTTAACATTAAACCGCTGTTTCGGCTGTTTGGTTAACAGAAGGTTCCTCGCATCATCGCCAATCAGGCTCTTATCGTGAAGGGGTCAGCGCGAGGCCCGGGGTCACATCCCTTAGGCCGGCGTTATAAGGGAGGACACCATGACGAAATTCATCACCCGTGCCGCAACCGCACTGGGCATTCTGTCTGCAAGCGTCGTTTCTGCAGCAGCTTCAGAAGACTGTGTTGAGCGCGGCGCGCTTGACGTGCTCTACTGCGATGCAAACGGCGATCTGGTTGCCGACACGCCAACCGATCCAGCGAAACTGAGCAACCCTGACACCCTGGTCTTTGCCTATACGCCGGTTGAAGACCCCGCTGTTTATGCCGACATCTGGGCACCGTTCATCTCGCATCTGGAAGGTGTGACCGGCAAGGACGTGCAGTTCTTTGCGGTGCAGTCAAATTCGGCAGAGGTCGAGGCGATGCGTTCTGGCCGCCTGCATGTGGCAGGCTTTTCCACCGGACCAACACCCTTTGCGGTGAACCTGGCCGGGGCGGTTCCCTTTGCCATCATGGGTGCAGAGGATGGCCAGTTCGGCTACAAACTGCAGGTCTTTACCCAGGCCGACAGCGACATCAAGACCGTTGAAGATCTGGCAGGCCGCCGGGTGGCGCATACCTCGCCCACATCCAACTCTGGCAACCAGGCACCACGCGCGCTGTTCCCAAGCCTGGGGGTTGAGCCCGACAAGGATTACGAAGTGATCTATTCCGGCTCGCATGACCAGTCGATGCTGGGTGTGGTTGCCGGCGATTATGACGCCGCCCCAGTGGCCTCGGAAGTCGTCGACCGCATGGCAGAGCGCGGTCTCTATGACACCGCCGATGTGCGCAAGATCTGGGAGAGCGATCCATTCCCCACTACCTCTTTCACCGTTGCGCATAACCTGGATCCAGCACTGTCGGCCAAGATTCAGGAGGCCTTCTTTACCTTTGACTTTGCCGGCACCAAGCTGGGCGATGAATTTGCAGGCGTCAGCAAATTCATTCCGATCACCTATCAGGATCAATGGGCGGTGATCCGTCAGATCCAGAAGTCCAACGGGGTGGAATACACGCCGCAGGGCCTGGCCGGTAAGTAACCCTCACCACACCAATGCCCGGTCGGCCCTCAAGCCGTCCGGGCGCATTTGCGGTGCTGCCTGCCCTGTCTAGCTGACAGTGAGGCCTAGGCGGGGCCGCGCAATGTCCGAAAGACTGTCATGCTAAAAATCACAAAACTGACCAAGCGCTATGGAGCCGGTGATCCGGTCTTGAAGGAGCTGGATCTGACCGTTGAAGGTGATCAGCTCACCTCCGTCATCGGCTCCTCCGGTGCGGGCAAAAGTACGCTTTTGCGCTGTATCAACCGCTTGGTTGAACCCACGTCGGGGTCTATCGATCTGAACGGCACCGAATTCACCACTCTGAACCGCCGCGATTTGCGCGCCGCGCGCCGCCGTATCGGGATGGTGTTCCAGAGTTTCAACCTGATTGACCGGCTGACCGTCATGGAGAATGTCCAGTCGGGTCGGCTTGGCTATATCTCTACCTGGGCGGCTTTGACCCGGCGCTATCCGCGCGAAGATATCCGCCATGCCTACGAACTGATGGAGCGGGTAGGCATTGCCCACTACGCCGACAAACGCGCCGATGAGCTGTCTGGTGGCGAGCGCCAGCGGGTGGGTGTGGTGCGCGCATTGATGCAGCGCCCCGAGATCCTCTTGGCAGATGAGCCCACGGCCTCATTGGACCCCAAAACCTCTGAACAGATCATGTCGCTGCTGCGCGATCTGGCCTCGGAACTGAAACTGCCCGTCATCATCAACATCCACAACGTGACCGAGGCCAAGGAATACAGCGACCGAATCGTCGGCATGCGCTACGGGCGGATCATCTTTGACGACCTGCCAGAAAAACTGGGCAAGGCAGAAATGGATGAGATCTATGCGGGGGTTCCGGCCATGGATCGGGCCGAAGTCGGGGCCATGGCATGAGCAGGGTCAAAGACAGCTGGCGCAAGCCGCCCTTCATTGCCAATCCAATGCTACGCTACGGACTGTACAGCGCCGTGGCGATCTACTTTGTACTGACTTTGGCGACGCTGCCCATCGACTGGGACCGGGTTTCCGATGGGCTGACCCGCGCGCAGCGGATTTTCAGCGGCGCGTTTCCTCCGAGTTTTGAGCGCTCTGGTCTGTTGATCGACGGTTTTCTGGAAAGCCTGAAAATCGCCATTCTGGCCACCGTGGGCGGCATTGCCCTGTCGGTTCCTCTGGCGTTTATGGCCGCTGGCAATATCTCCATCAAACCGGTCTACCTGTTGGGCCGTGGCATCATCATCGTGGCGCGCAGCTTTCACCCGGTGATCGTGGCCATCATCTTTGTAAAGGCCGTGGGCTTTGGTCCCTTTGCCGGGGCTTTGACGCTGGTGGTCTATTCCATTGGTTTTGTTGCCAAACTACTGGCCGAACGGATCGAAGAAATCGATTTTGGCCAGGTCGAGGCGATGCGATCGGCCGGTGCCGGCTTTGTCGCCACCTTGGCCTATGCGGTGCTGCCACAGATCATGCCGCGTCTGGTGGGTCTTGGGATCTATCAGCTGGACAGCAATCTGCGGGCCTCTGCGGTGGTGGGAATCGTCGGTGCCGGCGGCATCGGGGCGACACTGGCCAATGCCTTTGGCCGCTATGACTACGACTTTGCCCTCGCCATTACCATGGTCATCGTTGGCGTGATCCTTGTGTCCGAAGCCATCAGCGGATTTGTCAGAAAGCGGATTGCATAATGACTACTCAACCTTTGCAACAGACGCTGGACCACTGGTCGCGTTTCACCCTGCGCCAGCGCCTGATGCGCTATGGCGGGCTGGCCCTCACGCTGCTGGTCGTGGCCTGGGCCCTCAGCAGTATCAATGTGATCTGGGAATGGGTCTGGGACGCACCGGTCCAGATGGGCGATCTGTTTGGCCGCATGATGCCGCCGGATCCGCGCAACCTTCCCTCCATCCTCGAGGCGATCTGGCAGACCGTCAATATCGCCACACTGGCCACCATGATTGCAGTCGTGGTCTCCTTGCCAGTGGCCTATATCTCGGCGCAGAACACCACGCCAAACCGGGCCGCATTGTGGTTGGGGCGATTTATCCTTGTCTCCTCGCGCTCGGTCAACACCATCATCTGGGCGCTGTTGTTTGTGGCCATCTTTGGCCCCGGCATTGTCGCAGGGATCGTGGCGATCATGTTCCGTTCCATCGGATTTCTGGGCAAACTCCTGGGCGAAGCCATCGAGGAAATCGACCAAAAACCGGTTGAGGCCCTGGAAGCCTGTGGTGCCTCACGGTTCAAGATCGTGCTCTACGCCATTGTGCCCCAGGTGATGCCGGCCTTCTTTGCGATTGCGATTCTGCGCTGGGATATCAACTTGCGGGAATCCACCGTGCTGGGCCTCGTCGGTGCTGGCGGGATCGGGATGATCCTGCAAGGCGCCATCGATACCTTCAATTGGCCGGAGGTCTCCATGGTCTTGCTCACCATTCTGGCACTGGTGGTCTTTGGCGAGGTGGTCTCGTCCTATCTGCGCAAAAAGATCCTTTGACCCATCAGTATGGCGGCCAGACAGCCGGGCCGCCATATATTTGCCTGCTGAGGGCCAGTACGGCGCAGGCACCTAAACAGAGCAGGCACCTGTACATCGCCAGCAAAGGGTGGTTCAAAACACCAAATTTGGACGCCGCAATTCCGGGGCGCGCAGGCCGAGATATTCGAAAGCAGGGCAGGATGATCGACACCAATTGGGCCTTTGAGCGCTACGAAAGCGTGAGAGCGAGCCTGCCACAGGCAGAGTTTGCGCAAACTTCGCGCACGGGCTACGACCTGAGCGACACAGCAGGGGAGTTCGACGCCTATATCTTAGATGCCTTTGGCGTGCTGAACCGGGGAGAAACCGCAATCGAAGGCGCGGTTGAACGCATGGCCGCGCTGCGGGCTCTGGGCAAGCGCCTCGTGGTTCTGACCAATGCCGCAAGCTATACCCGCCAAGAAATCCTCGCAAAATATCATCGGCTTGGGTTTGACTTTGATGAAAGTGAAGTGGTCTCCAGCCGCGATGTGGCCTTTGCCGCGCTGCCAAAGCTGGCCGATGGCAAACCCTGGGCCGCAGCGGCGGCAGCGGGCGATGATTTTAGCGATGCGCCTGCCGAGGTCCAAATCGAACACCTGTTTGAGAATGCTGAATTGTTGCAACATGCCGGCGGTTTTCTTCTGCTCTCAACCGCGCGTTGGGGCAGGGCGGACACGGCTGCCTTGCGCAGCGCCCTCTTGGCCAAGCCCAGGACTCTCATCGTTGCCAACCCCGACCTCGTGGCCCCACGAGAGGACGGTTTGTCGCAAGAGCCAGGCCTGATCGCCCACGAGGTCATCGAACACAGCGGCTTGCAGGCAGAATTTTACGGCAAACCCTTTGCCAATGCTTTTGACACTGCCTTGGCACGGCTGAGTGGCATCCCACGGCACCGGATTGCCATGGTTGGGGACACGTTGCACACAGATGTGTTGGGAGGGGCCGCCGCCGGGATCGGCACCATCCTCATCACCAATCACGGGCTGTTTCGCGGCCATGACGTGACGCCATTTATCAATCGCTGTGGGATCAGGCCGGATTGGATCCTGTTGACGACATAGCATCACTACGTCTGCCAAAGCTTCGGGAGGTCCATGTGAGATCTTGGAGCGGGTAACGAGAATCGAACTCGTAACTAAAGCTTGGGAAGCTGCCGTGATACCTTTTCACCATACCCGCCGCAAAATCTTAGGTATCCGGTGATATCGGGGAGGTCAAGGCGATCTCGCTAGGAATTGGCTTTCCAGAGACATTCCCTGGAAAGCCCGAAATCTTCTCCCCGGGCGGGCCACGCTATTGCGGCCTCGCCATCAACCGCGACGGCGCCTGCGGCGGCCGCCTCCTGCTGCGCCATCACCGCCGCCGGTGTTGAAGTTCACCTCCGGCAAAGTCACCACAGTCGCCAGGATCGGGAAGGGTTCGGCGGAATTTGGAATGGCCGAGGCATTGACGAAATGCTCTTGAAAACGCGGCTCTACGGCGGTTTCGATCTTTTCGATCCGCCCCACCGTGTCTTCGATTTCGCCCCGGGCTTTGGTGTTGAGCAGTGCGATGCGCGCGCCGGTGCCCGCCGCGTTGCCCGCGCTTGTGACCTTGTCGATGGGGCAGTCGGGGATCATGCCCAGCACCATGGCGTGTTTGGCCGAGATATGCGCGCCAAAGGCCCCGGCCAGCACCACCCGGTCCACGGTTTCAACACCAAACTTGTCCATCAGCAAGCGGGCCCCGGAATAGAGCGCCGCCTTGGCCATCTGGATGGCGCGGATGTCGGGATTGGTCACGGTGATCTTTGGGCCGCCCTCAGCGCTGCCATCCCAGATCAGATAGGCATTGGTACGCCCGTCCTGGATGCAGCGGTTGGTGCCGGTCTGCTCGGCTGAGCCAATCAGGCCAGAGGCATCAAGCACCCCGGCAATGCGCATTTCAGCAACCGCCTCGATGATACCCGAGCCGCAGATGCCGGTGATCCCGGTGACGGCAATGGCCTCGGCAAAACCTTCTTCATCGGACCAGATGTCTGATCCGATAACCCGAAAGCGCGGTTCTTTGGTCTCGGGATTGATCTCCAGTCGTTCGATGGCACCGGGGGCGGCGCGCTGGCCGCTGGAAATCTGCGCGCCCTCAAAGGCCGGGCCGGTGGGCGAGGAACAGGCCAGCACTTTTTGCGTGTTGCCGAGCAGGATTTCGGCATTGGTGCCAACATCCACCACCAGCACCAGGTCCTCGGATTTGTCCGGAGCTTCCGACAGGGCGACAGCAGCAGCATCGGCGCCAACATGGCCGGCGATACAGGGCAACAGATAGACCCGGGCTGCCGGATGGATGTTGAGGTCCAGCTCGACCGCGCGCAGCGCCAGGGAATTGGAGGTCGCCAGGGCAAAGGGGGCCTGGCCAAGCTCAAACGGGTCAATGCCCAGGAACAGGTGGTGCATCACCGGATTGCAAACAAAAACCGCATCCACGATCAGGCTCTTGTCAATTTCGGCCTCTGCGGCAATCTGGGTGAACAGCGCGTTCATGCCTTCGCGCACGGCACGGGTCATCTCGACGTCGCCACCCTTGTTCATCATTCCATAGGAGACCCGGCTCATCAGGTCTTCGCCAAAGCGGATCTGCGGGTTCATGATGCCTGATGAGGCGACCACTTCGCCGGACTTCAGATCACACAGATGCGCAGCAATGGTGGTCGAGCCCAGATCGACCGCCAAACCGTAGATCGTTCCCTCATAATAACCGGGCCAGATATGCATGATCTTTGGCGGCTGGTTCTCGTCGCCCAGATGCACAGCCACGGTGACCTTCCAGCTGCCCTTGCGCAGAATGGGTTGCATCTGCTGCAGAATATGCAGATCGGTCTTGACGTTTTTGAGCTCCCACTGGGTTTCCAGCGCCTCAATCAGGCGTTCCATATCACCCGAGGGCTTGTGCATGTCGGGTTCTTCCACCTCGACATAGAACAGCCGAGTCGAGGGGTTCATGGTGATGTCGCGCACCTCGGCCCGTTTGCGCACCACTTGCCGGTGGACCTGGCTTTCGGCGGGAACATCAATGACGATGTCGCCCTGAACGGTGGCCTGACAGCCCAGACGGCGCCCAGGGGTCAATCCACGTTTGTCGTCATAGCGTTGCTCGACCTTGTTCCAGTCGCTGAGCGCATCATCTGCAACCGTCACCCCGTGTTTGGGGAATTCGCCATAAGACGGGGTGATCTGACATTTGGAACAGATTCCGCGTCCACCGCAGACCGAATCGAGGTCGACCCCCAACTGGCGCGCGGCGGTCAAAACTGGGGTTCCAACCGGGAAATTCCCGCGTTTCCCCGATGGCGTAAAGATGACGAGAGGATCGCTGCTCATTAAGGCACCCCTTGGATTCATATTTTGCTTGTCGAACCATAGAAGCTTGCAACGCCAGACAAAAGCCGCTGAGCGCCACTCTTTGTTCTGCGCGCGTCATTTTCTCAGCTTTGTCGGTGGGTCGTGCCAAACTTCACCGTGGTGCTGAATTGGCCCGGTCCGCAGGCCAGCCTGGCGCAATCGCTCTATCCAAAAGGCTGCAGGAGGATCGAGGCTCACGCCTTTCAGCGGCGCAGAAGGCCTGGGACATTTGAAACATTGCTCCTGTTCGCATGAAACAAGCCATAGCCATTTGCGCCAGCCTGTCCTTGCTCCGGGTCAGGATCGCCAGAACAAAGCCAAAGGGGCAAAACGTCATGGTGCACATGCAATGGCGCAAAGAAAGACATGCTGCAGTGCAGGATTTTTTGGCGCGGCCTCTTTCCACCTGTGGGGTTCTGTGCGATAGGGTCACCGTCAAACGGGCTTTTGCATAGGGGTTTCAAATGCAGATTCGTGAGGCACTCACCTTTGATGATGTTCTACTGGTTCCAGGCGCGTCTGACGTCCTGCCCAATACCGCTGATACGCGCACCAGGGTGACGCGGACAATTGATCTGAATATACCATTGCTGAGCTCGGCGATGGATACTGTCACCGAGGCCCGTATGGCGATCGCCATGGCGCAGGCTGGCGGTATGGGGGTCATTCACAAGAACCTCGACGCCGAAGAGCAGTCTCGTCAGGTCCGTCGGGTCAAGCGCTTTGAAAGCGGCATCGTCTACAATCCGATCACCCTGACAGCACAGCAGACCCTGGCAGACGCCAAGGCGTTGCAAGAACGCTATCGCGTCACCGGCTTTCCGGTTGTGGACGGCGAAGGCCGGGTGGTCGGCATCGTCACCAACCGCGATATGCGCTTTGCCAGCGACGACGACACACCGGTTTCGGTGATGATGACCTCTGACAATCTGGCCATGCTGCAAGAGCCCGCCGATCTGGATGAGGCCAAATCGATGATGCGCGCCCGTCGCATCGAAAAGCTGTTGGTGACCGATAGCGACCGCAAGCTGACCGGCCTTCTGACCCTGAAAGACACCGAACAGGCAGTACTGAACCCGACAGCCTGCAAGGACGATCTGGGCCGTCTGCGGGTGGCTGCGGCCAGCTCTGTTGGCGACAGCGGGTTTGCCCGCTCCGAGATGCTGATTGATGCGGGCGTGGACATCGTGGTTGTGGACACCGCGCATGGTCACTCTGCTGGCGTCATCGAAGCGGTGAAACGGATCAAGGCGCAGTATTCCGGTGTGCAGGTCATTGCCGGCAATGTCGCCACCGCGGCCGCAACCCAGGCCTTGATCGACGCAGGCGCGGACGCCATCAAGGTAGGCATCGGGCCAGGCTCCATCTGTACCACCCGGATGGTGGCAGGGGTGGGAGTGCCACAGCTGACTGCGATCATGGACTGTGCAGCTGCCGCAGGGGATACGCCGGTGATTGCCGATGGGGGCATCAAGTTCTCTGGCGATTTTGCCAAGGCCATTGCCGCTGGCGCCTCCTGTGCCATGGTGGGCTCGATGATTGCGGGCACCGATGAAAGCCCCGGCGAAGTGATCCTTTATCAGGGCCGCTCCTTCAAATCCTATCGCGGCATGGGCTCGCTGGGAGCCATGGCGCGCGGCTCCGCGGATCGCTATTTCCAGAAAGATGCCGCTAGCGACAAGCTGGTGCCCGAAGGTATCGAGGGTCAGGTGCCCTACAAAGGATCAGCCAATGCGGTGATCCACCAGCTGGTTGGCGGTCTGCGTGCTGCCATGGGCTATACCGGCAGTCCAACAGTCGCGGCGATGCGCAAGGATTGCTCCTTTGTGCGCATCACCGGCGCGGGCCTGAAAGAAAGCCACGTGCATGATGTTCAGATCACACGTGAAAGCCCGAACTACCGTATCGGGTAATTCAGTCGAAAGGATGACGATGACCCTCTGTATCTTTGGAGCCTGGGCATGACCCCGGCGGCCCGCCAGCAGGCGGCTATCGAAATCCTTGATGTGATCCTGGATGGGGAAGCCTCGGAAAAGGCGCTCACCTCCTGGGGCCGGCGCAATCGCTATGCCGGCTCCAAAGATCGTGCTGCCGTGCGCGATCATGTGTTTACGGCGCTGCGCTGCCGCCGTTCTTTTGCGGTTTTGGGTGGATCGCAGACGGGCCGTGGCTTGATCCTGGGGGCGTTGCGCGCCGAAGGTATCGACCCGGCAACAGTCTTTAGTGGGCAGGGCTATGGTCCATCGGCACTGACCGAAGAAGAAGCCGTCACGCCTGAAGGGTTCGCCTCAGACGCAGAGCGTTTGGATATCCCGGATTGGCTTTGGGACTCTTTCAGCGCCAGCCTTGGTGCTGAGGCCGAGGATTCTGCCAAGGCGTTGCAGAGGCGCGCGCCCGTGCATCTGCGCGCCAATCTGCTGCGTGGTTCGCGAGAGGCCGCAATCGAGGCCCTGGCAGAGGAGGGAGTGACCTGCATTCCCCATCCGGCCAGCGAAACCGCCCTGGATGTCACCGAGGGCCAGCGGCGCGTGCGCAACAGCACCAGCTTTGCCGATGGTCTGGTAGAGTTGCAGGATGCCGCCAGCCAGGCCGTTGTTGACCAGCTACCGTTGCAAGATGGTATCCGGGTTCTGGATTTCTGTGCCGGCGGCGGCGGCAAAAGCCTGGCTATGGCGGCCAAGGCAAAGCTTGATGTCTTTGCCTATGACGCCAATTCCAGCCGGATGAACGATCTACCACTGCGCGCCCAACGTGCCGGTGCCGATATCACCTGCCTCTCCGAGGACGAAGTCGACCGCAAAGCGCCTTTTGATCTGGTGCTCTGTGACGTGCCCTGTTCCGGTTCCGGCTCCTGGCGCCGTGCGCCGGAGGGTAAATGGCGTCTTACTCGCGAAATTCTTGATGAAACCCGGCTTTTGCAGCGTCAAATCTTAGATGACGCTGCAGAATTGGTCAGTGACGCGGGCCATCTCGCCTATGCAACCTGCTCCATGCTGAATGAGGAAAACTCAGCACAAATTCAAGGTTTTCTGGAGCGCAATGCAGGTTGGTCGCTGCTGCGGCAGGACAGCTGGCAGGTGCAAAATGGCACCGATGGCTTTTTTGTCGCTGTGTTGACGCGCGCCAGCTAGAGTTGTTAGGTAAATCAGCGGGAAAGCTACACCTACCTTAACGTGGCTTTAAGACTTTTAGCCGCGTTATGGCGGTTAACAATCCTGAAGATGGAGCCGAGATGTCCGGTCGCCAAACCTCTTCCGTGCCTGCCTTGCGGATCTACCAACCCGAAAGCCTTCGTCTTTTGGCGACCCTTTCGCTGTCGATTGGGCTGATGATCGTGCCGATGTTTTTCACCTGGCCGGATTGGATCATGCGGGGGTTGTTGGCGGTTGGCCTGACGTTGCTGGCTGTCGCGTTGATGATGCTGTTGCAGAACCGGCTGCGGGTCAATGCCCGCGCCATGGCGGTGGAGCTCTTGACCGGGTTCATCGAAAAGGACGCAACCCCCAGCTTTGTGACCGACGATGACGGCGTTGTTCATGCCTGCAATCTGGCGGCCCAGACCCGATTTGAGGACACCGAACGAGAGACCCTGGCGGGCACCCTGCGTTCGATCCTGGCCAACCCTTCTGCGGTGCTGTTTCGCCTTCAAAGCCGGGCCCGCTTTGAAGGCTCTGCGCGCGAGGATATCGTGACCCGCCGGGGGCATGTCCGGCTTGCGGTGCATCAGATGCACGAAGGAAATTACCTGTGGCGGGTTGAGGATGTGGCGGAACGCCAAAGCGGGAGAGGCTCTGAATCGGTGCCGATCCCGATGATCACCGTTGGGCGCACGGGCGCTGTTTTGTTCATGAACGAAGCCGCCCGCAAAATGGTTGGCGAGCGGGTGAAATCCACCGACCGCCTGTTCTTGTCGCTGCCGGTCAGCAGCGGTGAAATCAGCACCATCACCACCAAGAACGGCCCGCTGGATGTTCTGGTGACAGAACTGAACCGCACTCAGGGCCGCAGCGAGCTGTTCCTGATGGAGGTCAACAGCGCCGAGGTGCCCAGCCAGCAGTCCAGCTTTGAGCACATGCCCGTGCCTTTCATCAAACTTGCGCCCTCGGGCGATATCCTGTCCCTCAACAAGATGGCCATGGGCATGCTGGGGGTGAAAAGCCGCGACAATCTCAAGCTGGCGCAGCTGATGGAAGGGCTGGGGCGACCGATGTCGGATTGGTTGCGGGACACAGCAGACGGTCTGGCCTCGAACAAATCCGAATTCCTGCGCCTGTCGCGCCCCGACAAAGAGATCTTTGTGCAGGTCACGCTGACCCGCATGGTCGAAGATGGAAACACCATTCTGATCGCGGTTCTGAACGACGCCACCGAGCTGAAGACGCTGGAAGCCCAATTTGTGCAAAGCCAGAAAATGCAGGCGATCGGCCAGTTGGCTGGTGGGGTGGCACATGATTTCAACAACCTGCTGACCGCGATCTCGGGCCACTGCGACCTGCTATTGTTGCGCCATGACCAGGGCGACCAGGATTTTGGAGACCTGATCCAGATCCACGAGAATGCCAATCGCGCAGCCTCGCTGGTCAGCCAGCTTTTGGCTTTTTCCCGCAAACAGACCCTGCAGCCCGAAGTGCTGGATGTCCGCGACACCCTGTCGGACCTGACCCATCTTCTCAATCGCCTGGTGGGAGAAAAAGTGACCCTGACGCTGAGCCATGATCCGGTGATGCGATCGATCCGCGCCGACAAGCGTCAGCTTGAACAGGTGTTGATGAACCTTGTGGTCAATGCCCGTGACGCGATGCCCAATGGCGGCGAAATCCGGGTCCGCACAGAGGCCGTGACCCTGGACAAACCCCTCAAGCGCGATCGCGCCGCCGTGCCCGAAGGCAATTGGGTCACGGTCAAGGTCAGTGACGAAGGTATCGGCATCTCGGCGGACAAACTGCAAAAGGTCTTTGAACCCTTCTACACCACCAAACGCACCGGCGAGGGCACGGGTCTTGGCCTGTCGACAGCCTATGGCATCGTCAAACAGACCGGGGGGTTCATCTTTGTGGATTCCATCCCCGGCAAGGGTACTCTTTTCACCCTGTATTTCCCTGTCTATCAAGAAGGCGAAGACGAAAAGCAGGTCGTCGAAGCAGATGCACCCAAAGCGGCGGCCGCGCCGCAACATGGCGAAGGTGTCGTGCTGCTGGTTGAAGATGAAGCACCGGTACGGGCCTTTGCCTCAAGAGCGCTGCGGATGCGCGGCTATACGGTTCTGGAGGCAGAGTCCGCCGAAGATGCCTTGGGCATTCTCGAAGACGACAGCCTGACAGTCGATGTCTTTGTCACCGATGTAGTGATGCCGGGAATGGACGGCCCCACCTGGGTCCGCGAAGCGCTCAAGAGTCGCCCCGATACCCGGGTGGTCTTTGTCTCGGGCTATGCCGAAGGGGCCTTTGGCGAATCCGAGCCGGATGTGCCCAATTCAGTTTTCCTGCCCAAGCCTTTCTCGCTCAACCAGTTGACAGAAACGGTGCATGATCAATTGCACTGAACCAATTGTACCGAGTAATTGGCGAAGCAATCGACCTGACCAAAACACCCCTCGGAACAAGGTCTCCTGCCTAGGAAATACTGTCGTAGAGTTCGAATTCTTTGGCCCTCTTGCGGCGCAACAGCGCCTCAACATCCGCACTCAGGGAGAGCGCCATCTCGGGACTTACATTGCGCCGCTCCAATGCAATCTTCAGATCCAGACGCTGCTCCAGAAAGCCTTGGAAACGGGGCTGATCTTCGTAGCGAAACAGATGTGTGACCCTGCAGCCGTTTTTCTGTGGTTCCAAAAAGGTCGCCTGGCTACCGACATTGGCATATTCGGGTTGCTTGCCCTTGCAGTAGCCACGGACAAAATCGTCAAAGCTGATACCCTTGGTCGAGTTCGGCTTGCCATCCATAAAGGGGCGCTGGCGAAACCGATACCAACTGCCCAGCCAACTGATCGGCTCTCGCATCACGGCAGCCACTTCCAGCTCCACGCCGCAGACCCGCTCAAACATCGGACGAATCCATCGGTTGTAGCGATAAAGCGCTGCGTGTTTCAGCTCTGGTGGATTGGTGATCGCAAGATCCGCACGTGCCTGCAAAGCCTCCTGGTAGGCCGTTGTTCCGGTTTTTGGAACCGACAGAAGAACCAGGCGTTCGTCGTGAAATACCAGCATATTTTGCAGCAAAGCCCCTGAAATGGTGCAAATAAATGTCTCTCGAACCTGTTTACCATTCTGCTGCAGGGCTGGATAGATGCAGTTTGTGTTTGCTTTGTTCTCTTTTTACCCCCATAAGGAACAAGAGGCGAACAAAGCAGTGATTGCCGCAAGCGCAGCTGTATGACACATAGAAGGGGACAAGGGACTATGGCGGATCTTTTGACCATGAAAAACAAAGTAAGCGGTGACAAGCAAAAGGCGCTCGACAGCGCGCTTGCACAAATTGAGCGGCAGTTCGGCAAGGGCTCCATCATGAAGTTGGGCGACGGTGCCATTCAGGAGATCGAGGCCAGCTCGACCGGATCTCTGGGGCTGGATATCGCTTTGGGAATCGGCGGTCTGCCGATGGGCCGGATCGTCGAGATCTACGGGCCCGAAAGCTCGGGCAAGACCACGCTGACACTGCATTGCGCGGCTGAGCAGCAGAAAAAGGGCGGCGTCTGCGCCTTTGTGGATGCGGAACATGCCTTGGATCCGCAATATGCGGCCAAGCTGGGTGTTGATCTGGATGAGCTGTTGATCTCGCAGCCCGATACCGGCGAGCAAGCACTTGAAATCACTGATACTCTGGTCCGTTCGGGTGCGGTCAACATGGTCATCGTCGACTCGGTGGCTGCCTTGACTCCGAAATCGGAACTCGAAGGCGACATGGGCGACTCCAACGTGGGCGTTCAGGCCCGCCTGATGAGCCAGGCCATGCGCAAGCTGACCGGATCGATCAGCCGGTCCAATTGCATGGTGATCTTCATCAACCAGATCCGGATGAAGATTGGTGTGATGTTTGGCTCTCCGGAAACCACCACCGGGGGCAACGCACTCAAATTCTATTCCTCGGTGCGTCTGGACATTCGCCGTATCGGCGCAGTCAAGGACCGCGACGAAATCGTCGGCAATGCCACCCGGGTAAAAGTGGTCAAAAACAAGGTGGCACCGCCCTTCAAGCAGGTTGAATTCGACATCATGTATGGCGAAGGCATCTCCAAGATGGGGGAACTTCTGGACCTTGGGGTTGCAGCTGGTGTTGTCAACAAATCCGGCTCCTGGTTCTCTTACGGAGATGAGCGGATCGGGCAGGGGCGTGAAAATGCCAAACAATTCCTGCGCGATCACTCCGCGACCGCCTTTGATATCGAAGACAAGATCAGGGCCGCACATGGGCTGGAATTCGACCGCCCAGACATGGCGGATAATGACGATATTCTTGAAGGTTAACCTGCGGATCAGGCAACCAGATCGATCTTTTTATGGGACGCGGCCTCTGCTGCGTCCTTTTTCATATCATTGCCGTGGTTCGGGCTGTGGACAGGGGCAGATAGGGCGGATAAACCTTTTTCCAACCTTGAACATTGCCCGCAAAGGGATCCCTATCCATGGCTTCGCTGAACGACATCCGCTCCACCTTTCTGAACTATTTTGCCAAGCAGGGCCACGAGGTGGTCGAGTCCAGCCCCCTGGTGCCGCGCAACGATCCGACCCTGATGTTTGTCAACTCAGGCATGGTCCAGTTCAAGAACCTGTTCACCGGGGTTGAGACCCGGGATTACAATCGCGCCACCACCTCGCAGAAATGCGTGCGGGCAGGCGGCAAGCACAATGATCTCGACAATGTCGGCTATACCGCGCGCCACCACACCTTTTTTGAAATGCTGGGGAACTTTTCCTTTGGCAATTACTTCAAAGAAGAAGCGATCACCTTTGCCTGGGAGCTGATCACCAAGGAATTCGGCATCGACAAGAGCCGTTTGCTGACCACGGTTTATCACACCGATGACGAGGCCTATGCAATCTGGAAGAAACTCGGCGTTCCCGAGGACCGGATCATTCGGATCGCCACGGCGGACAATTTTTGGCAGATGGGGCCCACCGGCCCCTGCGGTCCCTGCACCGAGATCTTTTATGACCACGGCGATCACATCTGGGGGGGACCTCCCGGCTCGCCCGAAGAGGACGGTGACCGCTTCATCGAAATCTGGAACGTCGTTTTCATGCAGAACGAACAGTTCGATGACGGCTCGATGGTGCCTCTGGAGATGCAGTCCATCGACACCGGTATGGGGCTCGAGCGGATTGGCGCCCTGTTGCAGGGCAGCCATGACAACTATGACACCGACCTGTTCAAATCCCTGATCGAGGCCTCGGCGGATATCACCAGTTCTGACCCCTACGGCGATCAGAATGTGCATCACCGGGTGATCGCGGACCACCTGCGCTCCACCTCATTCCTGATGGCCGACGGGGTGATGCCCTCGAATGACGGTCGCGGCTATGTTCTGCGCCGCATCATGCGCCGCGCCATGCGTCACGCACATCTGCTAGGGGCCAAGGATCCGGTGATGCACCGTCTGGTGCCAGCCCTGGTGCAACAAATGGGTGCGGCCTACCCAGAGCTGGGCCAAGCCCAATCGATGATCGAAGAGACCCTGCGTCTGGAAGAGACCCGTTTCAAGCAAACCCTTGAACGCGGGTTGAAACTCCTCGACGAAGAAGTTTCCAATTTGGCGGATGCAGCGCCTCTGCCCGGGGCTGCTGCCTTCAAGCTCTATGATACCTTTGGCTTCCCGCTGGATCTGACCCAGGATGCGTTGCGCGAAAGAGGCCGCGAGGTGGACACGGATGGGTTCGACAGCGCCATGGCCGAGCAAAAAGCCAAGGCCCGCGCGGCCTGGGCCGGTTCCGGCGAAAGCGCTGACAGCACCATCTGGTTTGATATCGCCGACAAACACGGGGCCACCGATTTCCTGGGCTACGAGACTGAAAGCGCCGAGGGACAGGTGGTTGCCCTGGTCAAGGATGGCGGCGAAGTCAAAGAGGCCGGGCAGGGCGACAATGTACAACTGGTGTTGAACCAGACGCCTTTTTATGCTGAATCCGGCGGCCAGGTCGGCGACAGTGGTGAGCTGCGCGTCGATGGAGGCCTGATCCGGATTACCGACACCCAAAAAGCGGCCGGCGTTTTCATTCACATGGGCGAAGTGGTTGAGGGGCTGGTCACAACCGGTGCCCCGGCACAGCTCACCGTGGATCCCTCCCGCCGCTCTGCCATTCGCGCCAACCACTCGGCCACCCACCTGCTGCACGAGGCCCTGCGCGATGCTTTGGGCGACCACGTGGCACAGCGCGGGTCCTTGAATGCTGCCGACCGTCTGCGGTTTGACTTTAGCCATACCAAAGCGGTGAGCCCGGAAGAATTGGCCCGGGTCTCAGCAGATGTGAATGCCTATATCCGCCAGAACACCGCCGTTGAAACCCGTATCATGACACCTGATGATGCGCGCGCCCTGGGGGCACAGGCGCTCTTTGGTGAGAAATACGGCGATGAAGTCCGCGTTGTCTCCATGGGCCAAGCGGACACCGGCAAGGGTCAGGACGGCAATACCTATTCGATCGAGCTGTGCGGCGGCACCCATGTGCGCCAGACCGGCGATATCGGGACCTTTGTCATTCTCGGCGACAGCGCTTCCTCTGCGGGGGTCCGTCGCATCGAGGCCCTGACCGGGGCAGCTGCCTTTGACCACCTGGAGCGCGAAGCCGGCCGGATGGCCGAAGTAGCAGGGACCCTCAAGGCCCAGTCCGGTGAGGTCATGGACCGTCTGAAGGCCATGATGGAGGAGCGTAAAGCGCTGCAGAACGAGATTTCCAATCTCAAGCAACAGCTTGCCATGGGCGGTGGTGCCAGCGGCGGCGTTGAGGCCAAAGAGATTGGTGGCAAGAAGTTCCTCGCCCAGGCCTTGCAGGGCGTGTCCGGAAAGGATCTGCGGGGGCTAATTGATGCCCATAAACAGAGCATCGGATCCGGCGTAATTCTGCTGGTCGCCGAAGAAGGCGGCAAAGTCGCTGTTGCGGCCGGCGTCACCGACGATCTGACCGGAGAGGTCTCGGCGGTTGATGTCCTGCGTGCCGCCGTTCCAGCCGTGGGTGGCAAAGGCGGCGGCGGTCGCCCGGATATGGCCCAGGGTGGTGGGAAAGACTTTGCCGGAGCGGACGACGCCATTGCCGCTGCAGAAGCCTTCCTCGCTGGCTAGAGTATACCTCTGGGGTGCCCCATCACAGAACAGCAAATGCCCGTGGCCATCTGGCTGCGGGCGTTTTAATTTGAACTCGACCATTTGGTCAAAAATACCATCGACCTACGCCCGCAATTGCCTATGCTACGCCACAAGCAAGGCACCAACCGGAGGAACCCCCATGCCCGCACTTTGGATCGCACATGTCACCGTCACCGACGATGAAGCCTATGGAAAATACGCCAAACTCGCCGGGCCGGCTGTGGCAAAACATGGCGGCAGTTTCATAGCCCGTGGCGGCCGGTATGTGCAGCTGGAGGGCAAGGAACGTCCCCGCAATGTCGTGGCCCGCTTTCCCAGCCTGGAAGCCGCCGTCGATTGCTATCACAGCACGGAATACCAGGAGGCACTGGATCATGCGCGCGGCGCGTCCGAACGTGAATTGATGGTGGTCGAAATCGACGAATAGCTGACTCTACGAAAGCACCGTCATCTACGCTCGCATACGCGACTACGGGAGAGCCGGATTTTTCCGTCGGCTTTCTCGGACTCTTTTTGTGAACAAGCATAAGCAGTTTAAATTGCCGAATTAACCCTTCGAAAGGGTGCTGAAATTAGTTTCCTGCTTGCAACCAGGAGGTTGCGCTAAAAGGACAGCAGAAGATGATCAGTTCAATCGGAGGCATGACGCCTCAAATGATTGCGCCACCAACGCAATCCCTTTCTGAAGAGCAGGAAACCGGCCTTCAAGACATCCTTTCCAACTATGACACCGACAATATCTCTGACGAAGATGCCGCAGAAATCGTCTCTGGCATTCAAGAGCTGGGTATTCAGCCTGGTAAGGCGCTTGGAGATGCGCTTGGCACTGCTGGGATCAATGCACGGGATCTGGCCAGTCAAGCGGGCATCGCTCCTAAAGGTCCGCCACCACCTGGTGGCCCGGGAGGTGGCCAAGGCGGCGGTCAGACGGGTGGCGTGAATGAGGCCGCGGTCGAAGTTCTGGAATCCGTTTTGGAGGCTTTGGAAAGTGATGAGCTGACCAGCGCAGATGAATTCCAGGCCTATCTGCAAGAACAGTTGGAGGAAGCCGGGCTCGATCCTACGGCCTCTCTGGTCGATATTCGACTTTAGGCCTCATCCCGTTTTCACCACCCGAGAAACCAGAAAGGACCTCCAATTGGAGGTCCTTTCCATTGCAACATGACGAAATCAAATCAGGCCTCGCGTGCCATCCGCTTGCGCTCATGTGGGTCAAGATAGCGCTTGCGCAGACGAACGGTATTTGGGGTCACTTCCACCAGCTCGTCATCGTTGATATAGGCGATGGCCTCTTCCAGCGAGAGCGACATAGGCGTGGTCAGACGCACCGCGTCATCGGTGCCCGAAGCCCGCACGTTGGTCAGCTTTTTGCCCTTCAGCGGGTTCACTTCCAGATCGTTGTCGCGGGAGTGCTCACCGATGATCATGCCCTGATAGACATCGGCCTGCGCGCCAATCATCATCTTGCCGCGCTCTTCCAGATTCCACAGGGCATAGGCCACGGACTGGCCGTTTTCCATGGAAATCAGAACACCTGAACGACGACCGGGAATGGAGCCTTTGTGGGCGGTCCAGCCGTGGAACACGCGGTTCAACACGCCGGTGCCACGGGTGTCGGTCAGGAATTCACCGTGATAGCCGATCAACCCGCGCGAGGGCACATGCGCGATGATACGGGTCTTGCCAGCGCCTGCAGGTTTCATTTCAACCAGCTCGCCTTTGCGCGCACCAGTCAGTTTTTCAATGACAGCGCCGGAGTATTCGTCATCCACGTCAATGGTGGCTTCCTCAACAGGTTCCATGCGAACACCGTCGATTTCTTTGAACAGAACCTGTGGACGCGAGATCGACAGCTCAAAGCCTTCGCGACGCATGTTCTCGATCAGAACACCCATCTGCAATTCACCACGGCCGGCAACCTCAAAGGCCTCGCCACCGGGGGTGTCGGAGATTTTGATCGCAACGTTGCTTTCGGCCTCTTTCATCAGGCGATCGCGGATGACGCGCGACTGAACCTTTTTGCCGTCACGACCGGCCAGTGGGCTGTCGTTGATGCCAAAGGTTACAGTGATGGTAGGCGGGTCAATCGGCTGGGCATCCAGGGCTTCATCCACGGCCAGCGCACAGATGGTGTCAGCCACGGTTGCTTTGGTCATGCCTGCCAGCGAAACGATATCGCCAGCCTGGGCCTCTTCGATGTCCTGCTGCGCCAGACCACGGAAGGCCTGAATTTTGGTGACGCGGAACTGTTCGATTTTTTGGCCGATACGGGACAGGGCCTGCACGGTGGCGCCAACCTTCAGGGTGCCGCTTTCAACGCGACCGGTCAGGATACGGCCCACAAAGGGGTCAGAGCCCAGAGTAGTGGCCAGCATGCGGAAATCTTCGCTCTGGCGCTTGATCTGCTTGGGTTCTGGCACGTGGTTCACGATCAGGTTGAACAGCGCGTGCAGATCTTTGCGGGGGCCGTCAAGCTCTGCATCAGCCCAACCGGAGCGACCGGAGGCATACATATGCGGGAAATCGAGCTGATCTTCGGTGGCGTCCAGCGAGGCAAAGAGGTCAAAACACTCGTCCAGGGCCCGATCGGGCTCGGCGTCGGGTTTGTCGACCTTGTTCAAAACCACAATCGGGCGCAGGCCCAGGGCCAGGGCCTTGGAGGTCACGAATTTGGTCTGCGGCATTGGGCCTTCGGCGGCATCCACCAGCAGCACGACACCGTCAACCATGGACAGGATCCGCTCAACTTCGCCACCAAAATCGGCGTGACCGGGGGTATCAACGATGTTGATACGGGTGCCGTTCCACTCAACCGAAGTTGGTTTGGCGAAAATGGTAATGCCCCGCTCGCGTTCCAGGTCGTTGCTGTCCATGGCACGTTCTGCCACAGCCTGGTTTTCGCGGAAGGCGCCGGATTGTTTCAGCAGCTCATCAACCAGGGTGGTTTTCCCGTGGTCCACGTGAGCAATGATCGCAATGTTGCGCATGTCCATGACGTCGTCAGCCTTTGTAAGGAAGTTGCGCCGCCCATAGCCCGAACCCGGCCCAAAGGCCAGAGGAAATAGCGGTAAAAACGGGTTGAGCGCAAAAGCTGCATCCCAATTGCGCGAATTTAGGCGGTGAGGGTGGTGATCAGTGGCCCGCGCTTTGGGAGAAGAGGTGAATCACCAGCACCCCCAGAATGATCAGCCCAAGGCCAAGAACGGCCGGCAAATCCAGTCGCTGGCCAAAAGCCAAAAGGCCGATCATGGCGATGAACACAATGCCCAGTCCCGACCAGATGGCGTAGACGATGCCGACCGGCATGAATTTCAGCGTCAACGCCATCAGATAGAAGGATAGCGCATATGCAATCAGAACCAGAACGGAGGGCCAGAACCGGGTGAACTGCTGGCTGGCCTGAAGGGCAGAGGTTCCGATGGTTTCGGTAATGATCGCCAAGACCAAATAGATGTAATGCGCCGGCATTGCCTGTCCTTTTCCAAATACCTGTTCCTGATTGTCTCCTCTGACCTACCGCAAGCCATTTGCGCCCGATAGTCCGGAAACGGCGGCACGGTGACGAAAATGCACATCAGAGCGTCTTCGTCAGGTGCTGCGCTGCATCAATGAACAAGTACCTGTGCACTCCGGTGTCTCGACCAAATCGATTTCTGGCCCTATGCCCTGCGGCACCGGGAAGTTTTCCCGAATTCTTACTATATAAAGGAACAACTGTTATCCCTCAGGCAAGTCAGCCCGGTTGAGGTGCAGAAGCGTTCCGTTGATGTCAAATTGCAGGAGTTCAGCTCAAGATGTGTCGTTGGGCCGCCTATCTCGGATCCCCCATCTATCTGGAGGATATCATTTCCCGCCCCGGTCATTCGCTGGTGGCGCAAAGTCAGGAAGCCACCGAATGCAAGACCAGCACCAATGGCGACGGCTTTGGCGTTGCCTGGTACGACAGTCGGGAGGAACCGGGTTTGTACCGGGATGTCTATCCCGCCTGGTCTGATCCCAATCTGCGCGCGTTGTCGTATCAGGTGAAATCCGGGCTCTTCCTGTCACATGTGCGCGCCTCGACAGGTTCGGCAATCAGTCGCAACAACTGCCACCCGTTTGCGGCCGGACGCTGGTCTTTTATGCACAACGGGCAGGTGGGCGGCTTTGAGAGGTTTCGCCGTTACGCCGACATGTGTGTTCCCGACGCGCTGTACCCACATCGCAAGGGCGCAACGGACAGCGAGATCCTGTTTCTGCTTGCCCTCAAAGAAGGCCTGGATGCACAACCATTACAGGCGATGGAACGGGCCGTTGCAAAAATGGAGATCCTGTCACGCAAGCGCGGCATCACGCCCCATATGCGGCTGTCAGCGGCCTTTTCTGACGGCCACCACCTCTATGCGGCGCGCTACTCTTCTGATCATATCGCGCCATCGCTCTACTATCGATGGAGCGCGTCCCGTCAGGGCTGGGCCGTGGTGTCGGAACCGCTGGAGGCCGATCAGGACGGGTGGAAAGAGCTGCCCCCGGGTGGTTTTCTGACCCTGTCCGCCACACAGGCGCAGGTCTCCAGCTTTGACCCGGCCCGTCACGGCGTAGATGACAGCTGCCCCGACTAAGGGTCAGCTGCGCCCGTGACGCGCAAACCAAGGAGTTATTTCTGCGCGAACATGTGTCCAGACGGCGGGGGCACCAAGTGTGACCTTGGTTCCGACACGACTGTCAACCTGCGCCAGGCTGACATCGTAATCCAACCAGCTGCCGCCGCCGTTCAACAGGTTCAGCAAGACAGGCTGCACCCGATCGATGGATTTGGCAAAGACTGCATCGGCAGTTTCTGCCGCCTCGAACTCACACCAGAGCGCATGAAACTCCTGGGCCTGTTCCGGCGGCAGCAGCCCAAACAGACGGGTTGCAGCGGCTTGCTCCAAAGCCTCTTGTTCTGCTTGGGCGGCCGGATCCTGAGCCCCATGAATGGGCGTATCTCCGGCATCCACCTCAACGATGTCATGCAGCAAAAGCATCCGCAGCACCCGGGCGGGATCGATCGCCTCTTGGGCGTGCTCAGCCAGGATCCAGCCATACAGCATGATATGCCAGCTATGCTCGGCTGAATTTTCTTGCCGCGAGCCATCTCCCAGACGTGTGGCTCGTAGAATGGATTTAAGGGCATCAACCTCATTGAGGAAGGGCAGGCGTCGGGTCAGCGCGCTGCTGTCGTGGGCAACCTCATGCCCCAGCAGCTCCATGCCATGACAAAAGGCTTCGGGAAAGCTCTGCTCCAAAGCCGCGGCGCGACCATCAAACAGGTTGTTGCGCACAACTTCGATGTGCTCCGCCAGCGGCGTTTCCCCATAAAGCGTCTGAAAAATCGGCTGACAATGGTCCAGACGTTTGGCAAATTGCGCATCCGCCGTTTCAGCCTGTTCGAATTCCTGCCATAGCGCCTGCAGCGCGGCCCCCTGATCTGCGGGCAGCAGACCAAAAAGACGCTTTGCGGCAGCCTGTTCAGCCGCTGCCACCGCATCCCAGTCTACCGCGTCACTGATCGGGTGGTCGCCCGCGTCGATCTCGACCAGATCATGCAACAGCAACATCTGAATCACACGCGAGATCTCGACCTCTGGTGCGGCAAAGGGGGCCAGGACCAAGGCATAAAGCGCCAAATGCCAGCTGTGTTCCGCAGAGTTTTCGCGGCGCGAACAGTTAAGGATCAGATTTTGCCTCTCAACGCTGCGCAGCTTGTCTGCCTCCAGCAAAAAGGCAAACTGGGCGCGGATGCGTTGTGTCATTTCCGGGCTTTCTCTTCCAAATCGCTTTGTATCTTGGCCAATTTGGCCCCGATGAAATCACGTGCCTTTTGCTCGGCAAGACGCACCCGAACCTCGGTCAGAAAGGCCTCTTCCAAGGATTGAGAGGCCGCCCCCAGAACCTGGGCGACCTCCATGTAGAACCGGTCCTCGCCAATGGCGTCCTGGACTTTGAGCGTATCAAAAGCCAGCTTTTCAGCCAGCTTTTCAATGGTTCCCATCAGCGGCTGTTCTCCGTCAGGCGACGCTTCACATAGTCGGTGGTATGGCCCATCAATGTGTCCATGTGATCGCCCTGGAAGAAGTGGTCCGCACCCTCGACCTCGGTATGGGTCACGGTGATGCCCTTTTGCTCATGCAGCTTGTTCACCAGATTGACCGTATCGGCCGGTGGGGCAACCCGGTCGGCGCTGCCATTGATGATCAGACCAGAGGAAGGGCAGGGGGCCAGGAACGAGAAGTCGTACATATTGGCCGGGGGGGCCACAGAGATAAAACCGGTGATCTCTGGGCGGCGCATCAACAGCTGCATGCCGATCCAGGCCCCAAAGGAAAAGCCGGCAACCCAGCAATGCTTGGAATTGTTGTTCATCGACTGCAGGTAATCCAGCGCCGACGCGGCATCAGAAAGCTCGCCAATGCCCTGATCATATTCGCCCTGCGAACGGCCTACGCCACGGAAATTGAACCGCAAAACGGTAAATCCCATGTTGTAAAACGCATAGTGCAGATTATAGACGACCTTGTTGTTCATGGTGCCGCCAAACTGCGGATGCGGATGCAGCACGATGGCAATAGGCGCGTCTTTTTCTTTTTGCGGGTGATAGCGGCCTTCCAGGCGGCCTTCGGGTCCGGGGAAAATGACCTCAGGCATGGGTGGGTTAATCCTACTCTCATTTTCTGCAGATGCTGCCGTGGAATACTTGACGAATTCCATCAGTCATCTTAGAACAATTCTAATTGTTGGCGCAGGCCTTTGCTTTGCACCGCCCAGGTGAGATACGCATTCACGCGTGCAAGGTCAATGTTTTCGCAGCCGAATGGGCTGTTTGGAGTGATGAAAAGATGAAGCTTTCGACCAAAGGGCGATATGCAATGGTTGCCTTGACCGATATCGCGCTGCAGCCTGAAGGCTCTTTGGTGGTCCTTGGTGATATTTCCAAACGTCAGGATATCTCTCTTCCCTATCTGGAACAGCTTTTTGTCAAACTGCGCCGGGCTGAACTGGTCGCCTCTGTTCGGGGCCCCGGTGGCGGCTATCGTCTGGCCAAGCCCCCTTCGGAAATTCGGGTAGTTGAAATTCTAAGTGCCGTTGATGAGACCGTGGATGCCATGCACAAGGGCGCAGGGGCCTCGGGCGCGACCAGTGGCAGCCGGGCGCAATCCTTGACCAACCGCCTTTGGGAGGGACTCAGCGCCCATGTATATGTCTTTTTGCACCAAACAAGGCTGTCCGACATCATTCAAAACGACCTCGCCCCCTGTCCTGCGGTACCAAACCTGCTCTCGGTTGTGGACGCGGAATAATCGAGCCATGAAACGGAACAACGCAAATAAATCCGCCTCGGAAAAACCTACACGGGAAAAGATGACTCCATGAAACGGGTTTATCTGGATCATAACGCAACCACGCCACTGCATGCCGCAGCCCGCGACGCAATGATTGCGGCGATGGAATACAGCGGCAATCCCTCTTCTGTGCATGCAGAAGGGCGCGCCGCCAAGGCCGTGGTTGAACGCGCCCGCGCCCAGATTGCCACTGCTTTTGGCGCGGATGGAGCAGATATCGTGTTCACGTCCGGCTCGACCGAGGGGGCCGCGCTGGCCCTCGCTGGCCGAGATCTGCACTCTGCTGCGGTGGAACATGACGCGGTACGGGCCTGGACCACCCAGGACCTGCAGGTTTCGCGCGATGGGATTGTTGCGATTGCAACGCCTGTCTCTTCGACGGTGCAGCTGGCCAATTCCGAAACCGGTGTGGTGCAAGAGCTGCCACAGGGCCTGGCAGTCAGCGATGTTACCCAGGGCTTTGGCAAACTGCCGATCGCCTTCAACTGGCTGGGGGTGCAGATGGCGCTGATCTCGGCCCACAAGCTGGGCGGCCCAAAAGGCATTGGTGCCCTGGTGATGCCCCGTGGCACCGAATTGGCCGCTCAGATCCGCGGCGGCGGGCAAGAGATGGGGCGTCGCTCCGGCACTGAAAACGTGATCGGGATTGCCGGTTTTGGCGCCGCTGCCGAAGCAGCAGCAGCGCAATTGGCCGATGGCACCTGGGAAAAGGTGCAGATGCTGCGGGATCTGATGGAAGAGGCCCTTGTGGCTGGCGCTCCAGGGCTTATTTGTGCAGGCAAAGATACAGTGCGCCTGCCCAATACCAGCTGCTTTGCGGTGCCGGGCTGGAAAGGTGAGACCCAGGTCATGCAAATGGACCTTGCCGGTTTTGCCATCAGCGCCGGCTCTGCCTGTTCCAGCGGCAAGGTGCGCGCCAGCGCGGTGCTGACCGCAATGGGATTTGATGAAGAGACAGCCCAGGGCGCCGTGCGCGTCTCACTTGGGCCAACCACAACACAAGAAGACGTGCTGCGCTTTGCCGATGCATGGCTTCTCAAACACAAGAAATTTCGCGCCCGGGTGGCGTGAGTGCAGGAGAATATCATGGCCGCATTGGACCAGACCCAAGTCAAGGATGGCGTTGACCAGGAAACCGTGGATGCGGTGGCCGAGGTCAGCACATATAAATACGGCTGGGAAACCGATATCGAAATGGAATACGCCCCCAAAGGCCTGACCACCGATATCGTTCGCCTGATCTCGGAGAAAAACGAAGAGCCCGAGTGGATGCTGAATTGGCGGCTCGAGGCCTATGATCGCTGGCTGCAGAAAGAAGAGCCTACCTGGGCCATGGTCGACTACCCGGAAATCGATTTCCAGGACCAGTATTACTATGCCCGTCCAAAATCGATGGAGGTAAAGCCCAAATCGCTGGACGAGGTCGACCCCAAGCTGCTGGAGACCTACAAAAAGCTTGGTATCCCCTTGAAAGAACAGATGATCCTTGCAGGCGTCGAAGGCGCTGAAAGCATGCCCGCCGAGGGGCGCAAGGTGGCCGTGGATGCGGTGTTTGACTCTGTCTCTGTCGGCACCACCTTTCAGGCCGAACTGAAAAAAGCAGGCGTCATCTTCTGCTCGATCTCAGAGGCGATCAAGGAACACCCAGAGCTGGTCAAGAAATACCTCGGCTCGGTGGTTCCGGTCTCTGACAATTTTTATGCGACGCTGAACTCTGCCGTGTTCTCGGACGGTTCGTTTGTCTACATCCCGCCCGGCGTGCGCTGCCCGATGGAATTGTCCACTTATTTCCGCATCAATGCGGAAAACACCGGCCAGTTTGAACGCACTCTGATCATCGCCGACAAGGGCTCTTACGTGAGCTACCTTGAGGGCTGCACCGCGCCGGCGCGTGATATCGCCCAGCTGCATGCGGCCGTGGTCGAGATCATCATCGAAGAAGACGCCGAGGTGAAATACTCCACCGTGCAGAACTGGTATCCCGGTGATGAGAACGGCAAGGGCGGCATCTACAACTTTGTCACCAAACGCGCCGATTGCCGTGGGGACCGCGCCAAGATCATGTGGACCCAGGTGGAAACAGGATCGGCTGTGACCTGGAAATACCCCTCCTGCATCCTGCGCGGGGCCGAAAGCCAGGGCGAATTCTACTCCATCGCCATTGCCAACAACATGCAGCAGGCCGACACCGGCACCAAAATGGTGCATTTGGGTAAAAACACCAAATCGCGGATCGTCTCCAAGGGGATTTCAGCCGGCAAGGCGCAGAACACCTATCGCGGGCTTGTGTCGATGCACCCCAAGGCAAAGAACAGCCGCAATTTCACCCAATGTGACAGCTTGTTGATCGGCGACAAATGCGGTGCCCACACGGTGCCCTATATCGAGGTCAAGAACAACTCGAGCCGGGTGGAGCATGAGGCGACAACCTCCAAGGTGGACGATGAACAGCTGTTCTATTGCCGCCAGCGCGGCATCGGCGAAGAAGACGCGGTGGCCCTGGTGGTGAACGGCTTCTGCAAGGACGTGCTGCAGGCGCTGCCGATGGAGTTTGCCATGGAAGCGCAGCAACTGGTTGCGATCTCGCTGGAAGGATCGGTTGGGTAAAACATGGCTACTTTTGTCGATCTTTTCTTAACACCAATCGCCGGAGGAGTAGGCGGTGCCATCGGGTATTCGATGATGCTTCGCAAGAACCCGGCGTTGACGCCTTCAGCCCTCGGGAAAACTGGGGCGATCACAATTGTCGGCGTTGGAATTGCGGCTGTGCTGCTAGCACTGAAATTTCTGTAAAGAGGCAATGAAGTCATGATCGTCACAACCACCCCCTCTGTCGAGGGCTACCAGATCGCTGAATACAAGGGCATCGTCGTGGGCGAGGCCATCATGGGTGCCAATGTGGTGCGCGATGTCTTTGCCTCGATCACCGATATCGTCGGCGGGCGCTCTGGCGCCTATGAAAGCAAACTTCAGGACGCGCGCGAAACCGCGCTGGCAGAGCTGGAAGACCGGGCCCGTGAAAAGGGCGCCAATGCGGTTGTCGGCGTCGACCTTGATTACGAGGTTGTCGGCAACTCCATGATGATGGTCTCCGCCAGCGGCACCGCCGTCGTGATCGGATAAGAATTTCGCCCCCACGGGGCTTGTAATAACGCGGGCCCTGCGCCCGACAGAAGTATGAAACGAGGAAAAAATGCTCGAAATCAAAAACCTGCACGTCAAACTTGAAGACGAAGACAAGCAAATTCTCAAGGGTCTGGATCTCAAGGTTGAGGCCGGCAAGGTGCACGCGATCATGGGACCCAACGGCTCCGGCAAATCCACCCTGTCTTATGTCCTGTCAGGTCGCGACGGCTATGAGGTCACCGAGGGCAGCGCCACTCTGGAAGGCGAAGATCTGCTGGATCTCGATCCCGAAGAGCGTGCCGCGCTGGGTGTCTTCCTGGCGTTCCAATACCCGGTGGAAATCCCCGGCGTTGGCAACATGACCTTTTTGCGCACCGCGGTGAACTCCCAGCGCAAGGCCCGCGGCGAAGAAGAGCTGTCAGCGGCAGAATTCCTGAAAACCATCCGTGCTAGGGCCAAGGAATTGAAGATCGACGCCGAGATGCTGAAGCGTCCGGTCAATGTCGGATTCTCTGGCGGTGAGAAAAAGCGTAACGAAATCCTGCAGATGGCCATGCTTGAACCCAAGATGTGCATCCTGGACGAGACCGACTCTGGTCTTGACGTGGACGCGATGAAACTGGTGGCTGAAGGTGTGAACGCCCTGCGCGACGAAGGCCGGGGTTTCCTCGTGATCACCCACTACCAGCGCCTGCTGGACCACATCAAACCCGATGTCGTGCATATTCTGGCCGGCGGCAAGATCGTGAAAACCGGTGGCCCGGAGCTGGCGCTGGAGGTTGAGAACAACGGCTATGCCGGTATCCTGGCCGAGGTGGCATAAGATGGGCTTGCCTGATGTGAAACAAAGCGCCACCGAGGCCCGGCTGGCAGCAATGACACTGCCGGAAGGCGGCTGCCTCAAAGCGGCGCGCCAAGCGGCGCTTTCGCGGGTCCAGACCATGGGCCTGCCTGGTCGCCGGGATGAGTATTGGAAATATACCCGCCCCGATACGCTGATCTCTGCAGAGGTCTCCAAGGCCTCGGTCTTTGCCTCGGATGAGGCCCCAATGTTCAATGAATTCGACCGGTTGCGGATCGTTTTTGTGGATGGCGTCTATGACGCCGAGGCCTCGGACGACCTGAGCCTCGAAGGGGTTCGCATCGACCGGATCGCCGATATCTGCTGCCAGGATATCCATTGGGCCAAAGATCTCTATGGGGTGCTTGAGGCGCGCGGACAGTCCCCGGTGCAGCGCCCGCTGGCCGCATTCAACACCGCCTTTGCACAGGATGGGGTTGCCATCCATGTGACCGGCAAGCCAAGCAAGCCGATCAATCTGGTCTATGTGCACTCGGACGAGATGTCCGATGCCATCCTGCACCACGTGATCCGGGTTGAAGCCGGAGCAGAGGCGACGATCCTCGAGAACGGTCCGGCCGCCTCGCGGTTCAACAAATGCATGGAGATCGATATTGCCGATACCGGCAAATTGCATCTGGTCCGCGCACAGGGGCGGGATCACGAACGCCGGGCTGCGACCCATCTGTTTGCGCGTCTGGGCACCGAGTCCACCTTCAAAAGCTTCACCCTCACGGTGAATGGTGTGCTGACCCGCAACGAAGCGGTGATCGAGCTGACGGGCGATGATGCCATTGCCCATATCGCCGGTGCCTGTGTTGGCGATGGTGATTTCCATCACGATGACACCGTGTTCATCACCCATGACGCGGTGAATTGCGAAAGCCGTCAAGTGTTCAAAAAGGTACTGCGCAATGGGGCGACAGGCGTGTTTCAGGGCAAGATCCTGGTCAAAGCCGACGCGCAAAAGACCGATGGCTATCAAATCAGCCAATCCCTGCTGCTGGATGATGACAGCCAGTTCCTCGCCAAGCCGGAGCTGGAAATCTATGCCGATGACGTGATTTGCTCGCATGGGTCCACCACCGGTGCCATCGACGAAGAGGCGCTGTTCTACCTGCGCTCGCGCGGGGTGCCCATTGATGACGCCACCGATCTTCTGACCCTGGCGTTTTTGGCAGAGGCTGTGGACGAAGTCGAAGATACAGCCGTTGCCGAAGCCATTGTTGCCCGCCTTGAGGGCTGGCTGTCGCGGCGTCGCTAAATGGCGGTCACTGGCGATATACTGGCGACCTATCGGGGGCCGCGTCGCGTTGTTGCGCGGCTCCTGGAGATGGGCCCCCGCGAGGATCGCCTACTGGCGATCCTGATGGCGGGCTGTGCATTGATGTTCATCTCGCGCATGCCAAGCTTGGCCCGCGAGGCGCATCTGACCGGCCAAGAACAGAATATGCTTTTGGCCAATGCCTTGTTTGGTATCATCTTTGTCGCCCCCTTGGCGATGTATAGCCTAGCCCTGCTGTGTCACCTTATTGCCCGTGGACTGCGCGGAACCGGCGAAAGCCACGCCGCCCGCCTGGCGCTGTTCTGGAGCTTTCTGGCCACCAGTCCGCTGATGCTGTTGAACGGATTGGTGGCGGGTATGATTGGTCCCGGTCCGGCTCTCAATCTGGTTGGCGGAGTTTGGTTTTCCGCCTTTCTGTGGTTCTGGATCAGCGGCATGTATCAGGCCTATTGGGCCAGGTCGCAGGGTCAGCCATGAGGTTCCTGTGGTCCTTTTTTATCATGACTCTGCGCCAGCCCGACGCGACTGCGCGCAGTATCCTGCTGAGACAATGGCCACGGGAAGCCATCTGGACCGGGCTCCTGTTGGCGGTCGTTTTGAACGCTCTGTTCTATGCTCTACTGAACCTGTGGTTTCCATTGGTCGGACAGTTGGCGCTTCTGACGCTGTCGACCGGCAGCTATATCGTCGCTTCGCTGCTGTTTTCACTCGGGTTCACCGCTTTACTTGGCTTTTGTGGGCGTTGGCTGGGGGGATCCGGGGCTTTTTTGCCACTGCTCTCGCTGATGGTCTGGCTTCAATTTGTGCAATTGGCACTGCAAATGATCCTGATTCTGGTGATGTTGCTTTCGCCTTTGATTGGTGGCTTGCTGAGCCTGCTCAGCAATGTGTTTGTGTTTTTTGTGCTTCTGAATTTTGTAAACGAAGCACATGGTTTCGCCTCGCTATGGCGCGCCCTTGCGGTGGTTTTGATGGCGGCAATTGTCACTCTCTTTGCCATGACCTTTATCGTAGGGCTTGTAGGCCCCACCTTCTTTGGACTGCCTGAACATGTATGATGTAGAAAAAATCCGCAGCGACTTTCCGATCCTCTCACGCGAGGTGAATGGCAAGCCCTTGACCTATCTGGACAATGGCGCCTCTGCGCAAAAGCCCCAGGTGGTGATTGATGCAATCAACCAGGCCTACTCGCAAGAGTATTCCAATGTTCACAGAGGCTTGCACTACCTGTCTAATCTCGCCACCGAAAAATACGAAGGCGTGCGCGGAACCATCGCCAAGTTTCTGAATGCGGCACATGAGGACCATATCGTTCTGAATTCGGGCACCACCGAGGGCATCAATATGGTGGCTTATGGCTGGGCGATGCCGCGGCTGCAGCCAGGCGACGAGATCCTACTGTCGGTGATGGAACACCACGCCAATATCGTACCCTGGCACTTTTTGCGCGAACGCCAGGGCGTGGTGCTGAAATGGGTGGATACCGCAGCTGACGGCAGTCTTGATCCACAGGCCGTGATCGATGCTATGACGCCCAAGACAAAACTGGTGGCGATCACCCAGTGCTCCAATGTTCTGGGCACCGTGGTTGACGTGAAAGCCATCACCCAAGGGGCCCATGCCAAAGGCATTCCGGTGCTGGTAGATGGCTCCCAGGGGGCCGTGCATATGCCGGTGGACGTCCAGGATCTGGGCTGTGATTTCTATGCCATCACCGGGCATAAGCTCTATGGGCCCTCCGGATCTGGCGCAATTTACGTGCACCCTGACCGGATGAAGGAAATGCGTCCCTTCATGGGCGGCGGCGACATGATCAAGGAAGTCAGCAAAGAGGCCGTGATCTACAACGATCCGCCAATGATGTTTGAAGCCGGAACCCCGGGTATTGTTCAAACCATCGGATTTGGTGTGGCTCTGGAGTACATGATGTCTCTGGGGATGAAGAATATCGCCGCCCATGAGGCAGATCTGCGTGACTATGCCATGGCCCGTCTGACTGGGCTGAATTGGGTCAATGTCCAGGGGCAAGCCCCTGGCAAAGCGGCTATTTTCAGCTTTACCATGGAAGGCGCAGCCCATGCGCATGACATCTCGACCATCCTCGACAAAAAGGGCGTGGCCGTTCGCGCCGGTCATCACTGTGCCGGACCTTTGATGGAACATCTTGGGGTCTCGGCCACCTGTCGGGCTTCTTTCGGGCTCTATAACACCCAGGCCGAGGTCGATACCCTTATCGAAGCCCTCGAGTTGGCGCATGAGCTCTTTGCCTGACATCAGACCCAAGGGGGAGCAGATCCCTATGCCCTTTATCAGCCTGTGTATTCCGGCCTACGCCATGGGCGGCAAAGGGGCTGCGTTTCTGGCGCAGTCCTTTGACATTCTGGCGGATCAAAGCTTTGCAGATTTCGAAGTGATTGTCTCAGACCAGTCTGACGATGATGCCGTTGCCGCGGTCTGCGCCGCCTATTCAGATCGGTTGGACATCCGCCACATCTGGAACCGGGAGGGCAAACGTCAGGCATCGGCCAATGTGAACAATGCGATGCGCCATGCCAATGGCGATATCGTGAAAATTCTGTTTCAGGATGATTTCCTAAACGGAAGCAATGCGTTGCAGGTTATATCTGATGCCATGAAAACGGGCGGAGATTGGCTACTTTGTGGCTCTGGCGTCAGTCGCAATGGCGAGCCGGTCGAACGGGCCATGGTGCCGCGCCTGACACCCAAGCTCAAATTTGGCAAGAACACCGTCTCCAGCCCTTCTGTTCTGGCAATGCGGCGAACACAGCTTGAGTTTTTTGATGAAGAGTTGATCTGGCTGATGGATGTAGATCTGTATCAACGGCTCTGGGACAGGTTGGGGGATCCGGTGATTTTGCCCGCAACTCTGGTGGTCAACCGGGTTCACGACGGCCAGGTGAGCGCCAGTGTTTCGCCTGATCTGCGGCGACATGAGCTGCGCTATATGCGCAAGAAACGTCCCGGAAGATTGGGTTTCGCCGCCTGGCTGGAATACTGGCGACAGCTCCTCAAGGCCCGGTAATCCACTGTTCCCAATCGGTTTCATTAAAAAAGGCGACGGTCTCCCGTCGCCTTTGTTGTTTGATCAGGACCCAAGGTGGATATTGAACCGGTTGCGGATTTTCTGGTCGATATCCGGATCAAATCTGGCCGCAGAGCGTTCGCTGAGGATCTGCTCCTTTCGCGCAATTGCCTTCTCAATCAGATCCGGTTTCTCCCGTTCCACCCATTCTTTGGGAGAGGTGCGATCGCCTAGGGTCGGGTAGACATAATCGGCCTGCATCCGCCCAAGTGTCTGGCTGGTGCCCAGATAATGCCCCGGACCGTTGAGACAAACATCGGCGATCTGGTCCAAAGCTAGCGTTTCATCAGTGACCTCAATTCCGCGAACGCAGCGCAGGGCCTGACCGATGATGTCATCGCCCAGAATGAGGGATTCGTGGCAAAACCCTAGCAAGGAAGCATGCATGCCCGCGGCCTCATAGACCATGTTCAACCCGGACAGACCGGCCATGACATTGGAACACATCTGCTCCCACCCGGCCTGCATGTCGGGCAATTTTGAATCACTGGCCCCGGCCGCAGCGCCGCCTGGCAGGCCGTAGAATTTATGCATCTGGGCACAGCCCGCAGTCAGCAGCGCCTGCTCGCCAGATCCCATGGTCATGGCACCGGTGCGCAGATCCAGGCCAAAGGGCCAGGTGCCAACAATTGCGGGCGCGCCGGGTTTCACCGCATTGACATAGACCAGACCAGCCAGACATTCAGCCACCGCCTGAGTGATCGCGCCGGCGATGGTCGAAGGTGCCGTTGCACCCGCCATCCCGGCCGAGAGCAGCAGCACCGGCATGCCCGCCTCGATGCAGCGCTCCATCACTTCGCAGCTCTCAGTGGCAAATTTCATCGGCGGAACCACAAAGCAGTTGGAGTTGGACACAAAAGGTCGCTCGCGCCATTTGTCTTCGCCACCTGCAATCATATGCAGCATTTCAATCGCTGGGCCGACAAAATCGGGCTCGGTAAAGGAGGTGCCTACGTGTTTTGTGGTGCCAGAGGTGGTGGCATAGATCGAGTTGAGATCCATTTCGAGGTTGTCGGCAATGTCACGACAAACCATCGGGCGCTGGCAAAAGTGAATATTATCCAGCTTGTCACAGATGCGCGCAGCATCGTGCAGATCCTGTACCGTTGAATCACGATAGTGACGCCCATCAACATCCACCATGTGAACGGCAGCACCGGCAGTGCCATAGTGGACCCGGTTTCCTGACAGTTCCATATCATGTTTGCCATCGCGGCTGTACAGCGTCACCGAACGGTTTGCCTTGGTCAGCATGTCCTCGACCAGGGCGCGAGGAAAGCGAATGCGGCCGTCATCACCCAGAATACACCCCGCGTTGGTGAGGTATTCAACACCACTGGGCGGCGCATCCGCAAGGCCGATGTTTTCCAGCGCATCGAGTGCGGCACGGTGGATCTTCTCCATTCCCTCCTGGGTCAGAGGTTTGAGCGTGCCGCCTTCCATGCCGGCACGGATCGGGCGCAGATGGTCGGGCAGGGCGCTGGCGCGGGCATTGCGGCGCGCCGCACGGCCTCCGCTGCGAGAGGAGGAACGGGAGGGGTTGCCGGATTGGTCGGTCATGAGGGACTCCTGGCGTCAGATTCTGATAGGGGGGCTGATTGGAAAACACAAACGCCGCTAGGGTCGCCCGCGGGCTGCCCGACCGCGGTTGGCACCAATGGTGCGACCAACCAGATTTATGACGCTACGTTCCGCCTGCATGCGAGACCTCATTGTTGAGGTCTCCAGAGTTGGCAGTTTTGCCGACCGATTCTAGCGTGTTTGCGACCTAAGTGAAATTTGCGACCATTTTTTCACTTTTGCAGTACCCCAGGCGCGCTCAAACCCGTCATTCCTGCTCAAGATTTTAGCCCCCGTCATTTTGGAAAGATGAAATTGAACCAATCTTTAAGGTGTTTGGGCAAAAATAGAGTTTCAAGGAAGGCCGCGTCCTGAAGGGCGCAGAAATAGGGCGAAATGCCATGCCAGCTGCGCAGACCATCAAAACATGCCTCATCATCTGGATGTCGACCGGGATCCTTGCGATCTCGGCCCTACCGGTTGTTTCTGGCGACTGGACCGCACAGCATGTGATATCGGAGTCCTCTGCAGGTGCGGGACAGGTTGAGCTCGGCCAGTCTGGCGCGCCGACCAGACTGTCGCTTTCGACCGACCGTGATTATGGAACCTTCACTCTGGGCGGCGAGTTTTCGCGTGGCGGCACTCCTTTACGCGCCGATCTGCCAGGAGGCTCCGACAGTGAACAGGTGAACCTGCGGGCAGGCTACGATTTTGGCCAGAGCCTTGGCTTTGTCACCTTTGGCCGACAGCAGGATCCGGGTGAAAATGGGGCTGGCCCACGCCAGATCCTGGGGCTTGGGATGCGGGTTTCGTTGAACCGGGCCCTGCAATTGACCGGTGAATTCCTGCATTATTCGCCCGCACATTCAGGCAATGACAACGGACAGCGCCACAACAGTGTGTCGATCAAGGCCGCATTTCGGTTTTAGATCTGTGTCAGGCAACCACAACGGCCTTGGCCTTGGGCAGATGAGATGCTAAGCCTTTCGTCATGAACCAGAACTGCCCCATCAATATTTGCTGTATTACCTGCTGAAACCCTCAGTGGGCTGGTTTCTGTCGTTTTCATCCTCATGACAAGTTGCTAAGCCCGCGTTGCGCGCCTGCACATCCGTGTCCCTCCAAGGAGCTGTCATGACGACCACCACACCCGCGATCAAACTGCACAACACCAAGACCCGCAAGAAATCGGAATTTACGCCGATTGATGCCAAAAATGTGCGGATGTATCTCTGCGGCCCCACGGTCTATGACCGCGCCCATCTGGGCAATGCCCGCCCGGTGGTGGTGTTTGACGTGCTCTACCGTCTGCTGCGCCAGATCTATGGCGCCGATCACGTGACCTATGTGCGCAATTTCACCGATGTCGATGACAAGATCAACGCCACCGCACTGGCGCGCAAAGAGGCGGGAGCCGTCGGCACGCTGGAAGAATTGGTTCAGCAGCGCACTGAGGAAACCATCGGCTGGTACCTCAGCGATATGGGCAAGCTTGGCGCGCTGGAGCCGGACCACATGCCGCGCGCAACCCAGTATATTGGCCAGATGATCACCATGATCGAAGATCTGATTGCCAAGGGCCATGCCTATTCTGATGGCGCGGGTCATGTGCTGTTCTCGGTCAAGAGTTACGACAATTACGGCCATCTGTCGGGACGCTCCGTTGATGACATGATTGCGGGCGCCCGCGTTGAAGTGGCGGACAACAAGCGTGATCCGATGGATTTTGTGCTGTGGAAACCCTCGACCGATGATCTGCCGGGCTGGGACAGCCCCTGGGGTCGGGGGCGTCCGGGCTGGCACATCGAATGCTCTGCCATGTCGCAGGACCTGCTGGGGGCGAGTTTTGACATCCATGCCGGTGGCAATGATCTGATGTTCCCGCATCACGAAAATGAAATCGCACAAAGCTGCTGCGCCAATGGCGATGACAGTTTTGCCAAGGTCTGGCTGCACAATGAAATGCTGCAGGTCGAAGGCAAGAAGATGTCCAAATCCCTGGGCAACTTTTTCACCGTGCAGGATCTTTTGCAGCAGGGCGTCTCCGGCGAGGTGATCCGCTTGGTCTTTTTGCAGACCCACTATCGCAAACCGATGGACTGGACCGAGAAAAAGGCCAAGGAGGCCGAAGCCACGTTGCGCAAGTGGCGCGCGCTGACAACGGGCATTGAACCCGCCGCCAGCGCTGCTGCCGCGGTCCTGGACGCGCTGGCAGATGACCTCAATACCGCCGGTGCCATAGCGGAGCTGCACAAATTGGCCTCAGCGGGCGCGGCAGCGGAGCTACTTGCCTCGGCACAGCTGTTGGGGCTGCTGACAGATGAACTTGGTGACTGGGCGAAGGCTGCTAAGGTCGATCTGTCGAACTATGAGCACCATCTATCCAAGGCACGACAAAGCGCTATGGAAACCAAGGACTTCTCCGAAGTGGACCGTCTCAAGACGGCCTATATTGCGGCTGGGCTAGAGGTCCGCATGAGCAAGGCCGGGGTGGAATTGGTGCCTGGGTCAGACTTTGATCCGGCAAAGCTGGAGGGCTTGTGATGATAAGATATACAAGACCATCCCAGGACAGTGCCCGGACCTGGGGGGGCGTGGAGCGCCCTCCCGTAGGGAGGGTCGGGCACGGTCCGTGCCAAGGGCACGGATTTGAATTTGCTTTGGAGGGGCTGGAATGACAAAAGAGCGTCTCTACCTCTATGACACCACCCTGCGCGATGGGCAGCAGACCCAGGGGGTTCAATTCTCCACCGCGGAAAAAAAGCAGATCACCCAGGCGCTTGATGACCTAGGTATCGACTATATCGAAGGCGGCTGGCCCGGGGCCAACCCCACCGACAGCGCCTTTTTTGACGCCGCTCCCAAGACCCGCGCCACCATGACCGCCTTTGGCATGACCAAACGGGCAGGGCGTTCGGCTGAGAACGACGATGTGCTGGCGGCGGTGATGAATGCCGGCACCTCTGCGGTCTGTCTGGTGGGCAAGGCGCATGACTATCACGTCACGGCCGCACTTGGCATCAGCTTGGAGGAGAACCTCGAAAACATCCGCGCCTCGGTGGCCCATATCGTCGCCCAGGGACGCGAGGCGCTCTATGATGCAGAGCATTTCTTTGATGGCTATAAGGACAATCCCGAGTATGCGCTGGCAGCCTGTCGCGCCGCGCTAGAGGCCGGCGCGCGATGGGTGGTGCTCTGTGACACCAATGGCGGCGCCATGCCCAGCGAGGTACACCGGATTGTTGACGCGGTGATCAAGGCGGGCATTCCCGGTGCTAACCTGGGCATCCACACCCATAACGACACCGAAAACGCGGTGGCCTGTTCGCTGGCCGCCGTAGAGGCCGGGGCGCGCCAGGTCCAGGGCACCCTCAATGGGCTCGGAGAGCGCTGCGGCAATGCCAATCTGACGACGCTGATCCCGACGCTGCTGCTCAAGGAGCCCTATGCCAGCCAGTTTGACATTGGTGTCAGTGATGACGCCCTGGCTGGGCTGACCAAGCTGAGCCGGATGCTGGATGATATCCTGAACCGGGTGCCGACCAAGCAGGCGCCCTATGTCGGGGCCTCGGCCTTTGCCCATAAGGCCGGGCTGCATGCCAGTGCGATCCTGAAAGATCCCAGCACCTATGAGCACATCAAACCGGAGCTGGTCGGCAATGCCCGTATCATCCCGATGTCGAACCAGGCGGGTCAGTCCAATCTGCGCAAACGACTGACAGACGCCGGGCTGGTGGTGGACAAGGGCAATCCCGCCTTGGCGCGCATTCTTGACCGGATCAAGGAACGTGAGGCCGAGGGCTATTCCTATGACACCGCGCAAGCCTCTTTTGAATTGCTGGCGCGCCAGGAGTTGGGCCAGGCGCCTGAGTTCTTTGAGGTCAAGCGCTACAAGGTCACCGTGGAGCGGCGCAAGAACAAGTACAACAAGATGGTCAGCCTCTCCGAGGCGGTGGTTGTGCTCAAGGTCGATGGTGAAAAGCGGCTGTCGGTCAGTGAATCCATGGATGAAACCGGCAGCGACCGGGGGCCGGTGAACGCCTTGGCCAAGGCCCTGGCCAAGGATCTGGGGCGGTATTCAGAGATCATCAACGACATGCGCCTGGTGGATTTCAAGGTGCGCATTACCCAGGGCGGCACCGAGGCGGTGACCCGGGTCATCATCGATTGCGAGGATGGCCGGGGGCGGCGCTGGTCCTCCGTCGGCGTCAGCCCCAACATAATAGATGCCTCCTTTGAGGCGTTGTTGGATGCCATGCGGTGGAAGCTGCTGCGCGACACCGAAGCTGCGGCGTGAGCGCGGAGACCATCGATGCAGTTTGATGACGCCCTCACGGCCTGCGCCCAGCTGGTGCAACATGCGGACCCGGATCGCTTTTTGGCGACCATGGCAGCCCCTGTTGCTGCCCGGCCGCTGCTGTTTGCGCTTTATGCCTTCAATGTTGAGCTGTCGCGCGCGCCCTGGGCCAGCACTGAGACCATGATCGCGGAAATGCGCCTACAATGGTGGCGGGATATCGGGGCAGAGATCGCGGCTGGTGGCCCGGTGCGCAGGCACAATGTGGCCACGCCGCTGGGGCAGCTTCTGCCAAGGGATCTGGCCCAAATTATCGATCCGATGGCCGAGGCCCGGCGCTGGGATATCTATCGCGATCCTTTTGAAGATGAGGTGGAATTTGATCGCTACATCGATGCCACTTCAGGCGGGCTGATGTGGATGGCAGCCGCCAGCCTGGGACAGGCGGATGAAGCAACGGTTCGGGGATTTGCCTATGGGGTTGGTCTCTCCAACTGGATGCGGGCGATCCCCGAGCTGGTGGCGCAAAAACGTATCCCCCTGCTGGATGGCACCCCCCAGGGCGTGCGGGAGCTGGCCCAAAAAGGGCTGGACCGGATCGCGCAGGCGCGCCGCAACCGTGCGCTGGTGTCAAAACACGCGGGGGTGGCCCTGTTGTCGGGCTGGCAGGCACAGGCGATCCTGACCCAAGCGGTGCAGGCGCCGGAGCGGGTGGCACAGGGCACACTGGGACAAAGCGAGTTTCGCCGACGGGCCAGCCTGATGTGGCTGGCGGCGCGTGCAAGCTGGTAGACCCCGGATCGAAACATTGAATTTAGCTGTCAAAAAAGGGCGCCTCGCATGGGGCGCCCCTTTTTACTTAGTTGTTTGATGCACCGGCAGGGTTTCTCCGGTTCAGCGGCCGCTATGCCTCTTTCGGACGCAGCGCCAGCCAGACCAATGCGCCGCCTGCCAGAACCAGGAAGGGGGCCATGGCCAGATTGACCGCGTTCCAGCCCTCTACCGGGTTGCCGCCGGAACAGTTCATCAATCCACCCGAGGCCAAGGAGGCAAAGGTCACGCCACCAAAGACCAGCAGATCGTTCAGCCCCTGCATCCGGCCACGCTCTTCCACGCTATGCGAACTCGCCAACATGGTAGTGGCACCGATAAAGCCAAAGTTCCAACCCAGGCCCAACAGCACAAGCGCAATAAAGAAATTCTCGATCTCGACCCCCTGCAGCGCAACCGCACCAGCCGCGGCCAGAATGACCAGACCGGCGGCGACGACCTTTTGCACCCCGAACCGGGCAATCAGATGGCCGGTAAAGAAGGAGGGCACATACATCGCCAGGACGTGAGAGGTGACAATATCCGCAGCCAGGTTTTCGCTAAAACCACAGCCGACCACCGCCAGTGGGGTCGAGGTCATCACCAGGTTCATCAGCGCGTAAGAGACCATGGCACAGATCACCGCAACGCCAATTGCTGGCGTCTTGAGCAGCTCCATCCGGCTGCGCCCTTTCGGAAGATCAGCCCGAGGCGCTGGCGGTTTGGGAATGTCGAGAAACAGGAACAGGCCAGAGCCAAAGACATTGAGCGCAATCACCGCCAGATAGGTTCCCAGAAAGGGCACGACAAAGACCTGACTGGTGGCCTTGACGATCTGCGGGCCGATGATGGCCGACAGCAACCCGCCGGCCATGACATAGGAAATCGCCTTGGGCCGGAACGACTCTGAGGCGGTGTCGGCGGCGGCAAAGCGATAAAACCCATGCGCGCTCATGTAGACGCCCGTCAGCAGACTGCCGAGCAGGAACACTGGGAAAGATCCCAGATACAGACCATAGGCACCGATGACACCTCCAAGGGCCCCAAATCCGGCCCCGGTCATGAAACCGACTCGGCGGCCAAAGCGCTGCATGATCGCAGAGATTGGCGTCGCCGCCATCATCGACCCGGCCACGATCAATGAGATCGGCAAGGTGGCGAAACAGGGATTGGAAGCCAGAGATTGCCCTGCAAGCCCGCCAATAATGAAGATCATCGGCATCTGCGCGCCGAGGAACGCCTGGGCCAGAACCAGGATGGCAACGTTTTTCTTGGCGACACTGTCGCTGGGATTGGTCATAATATCTGTCATATGTGATGCCTAGCGCTCATACCCGGGGCGAACAAGCGGCAAGCAGTGCATTGGTACAATCTTGTTGACCCCAGCGATGGAGAGGGAATTCTGACGTGACGTCAATGATTGTTAGTGCCGCTCCGGCGGCGGGTCGCATCATCCATTCAGACGCCTGTGTACGCGAAGGTGCGCAGTGGCTGGCACAGTCAGAGCCCCGATTTGCCATGGCCTTGGCGCAATGTGGCCCCCTGCCGCTGCGCCGAAAACCCGATGGGTTCGGCGAGTTGCTCAGTGCGATTGTCAGCCAGCAGGTAAGCGTCGCTTCTGCCCGGGCCATTTGGCAACGCCTGATCAATGCCCAACTCACCACGCAGAATGAGATTCTTGCGGCCACCGAAGAGGATCTGCGCGCCGCCGGGCTTAGCCGACAAAAGATACGCTACTCCAAAGCGCTGGCAGAGGAGGGTATCGATTTTACCGCACTTCGGGATCTTGAAACCGCCCAAGTCATAAAGATCCTGACCAGGGTCACCGGAGTCGGGATCTGGACGGCAGAGATCTACGCGATGTTTTCCCTGGGACGGGCGGACGTTTTTGCCCCCGGCGACCTGGCCCTGCAGGAAGCGGCAAAGGTTCTCTTTGACCTGCCCGCGCGCCCCAGCGAGCGACAGCTGAGGAAACTGGCAGAGGGCTGGTCCCCCTGGCGATCGGTTGCGGCCCGCATCCTCTGGGCCTATTACCATGTGGCAAAGGACAGGGAAGGGATCCGATGACTCGTGTACTGAATGCTGAGCGCCAAGAGCCGCTCTCCGGGGTGACCCGGTCGATCGTGGTGTTTCTGCATGGCTACGGCGCCAATGGCGCGGATCTGCTGGGGCTTGCGGATCCGCTGGGCGAACATCTGCCTGACACTCTGTTTGTGGCGCCGGATGCGCCGGAAAACTGTGCTGGTGCACCAATGGGCTATCAGTGGTTCCCGATCCCCTGGATCGACGGCTCCTCTGAGGAAGAGAGCATGCGGGGCATGAATGCCGCCGTTGAGGATCTAAACGCCTTTCTGGATGCGCTGATGGTGGATGAGGATGTGCTGCCCGAGCAGGTTGTCCTGTTTAGCTTTTCTCAGGGCACCATGATGAGCCTGCATGTGGCACCACGCCGCGAAGATGCAGTAGCAGGTATCGTTGCCTTCTCTGGCCGCCTGCTGTCACCGGACACGTTCAAGGACGAAGTTGTCAGCCGGATGCCGGTGCTCTTGGTCCATGGCGATGCCGATGATGTGGTGCCGCCGCAATCCCTGCCCGAAGCCGCCGAAACGCTGGGCGAGGCCGGTTTCAAGGATGTCTTTGCCCATATCATGAAGGGCACGGGCCACGGCATTGCCCCCGATGGGCTGAGTGTGGCGCTGGCCTTCATGCGCGACAAGTTGGGTCTTTGATCCCGAGATAGGCCCCAACTGCCAGATCGGGTCCGCTTCTGGGCGGACCCTCAGACCTGCGGTCCAGCGAAGGCACATGGGCTCTGATGGCGCTCAGTTCGCCCACTGCCAAAGAGGGACCGCGCGTCTAGTCTTTGCGCGTTTTGATCCTTGATCTTGGCTTTGCGCGTTTTGACTTGCGAAAATCACCGCGCACCTCTCGCTTGGCCTCTCCCTTTTGGGAATCGATCTTGCGCGAAATGGCCGCGCGATTGGGCAATTGCGCGGGTTTGGCCCGCGCCGGGATCTTGGGAGCTTCGAGATCTTCCCAAGCGCCCTGGGTCAATCCATCCAGGCTCCAGGCTCCGATACTATAGCGGATCAGCCGCAGAGTTGGGAAACCAACCGCTGCCGTCATCCGCCGCACCTGACGGTTCTTGCCCTCGCGCAGGGTCAGGGAAATCCAGCTGGTCGGAATTGATTTGCGCTCCCGAATAGGCGGAACCCGCGCCCAAAGCCCCTCAGGTTGCGTCATCAGGTCAGCCTGGGCCGGGCGGGTCAGACCATCCTTCAATTCGACCCCCTTGCGCAGGGTCTCCAGCGCCGCCGGGTCCGGCTGGCCTTCGACCTGGACCCAATAGGTTTTTGCCATCTTGTGTTGTGGATCACTGATCCAAGCCTGCAACCGACCGCTGTCCGTCAACAGCATCAACCCCTCGCTGTCACGATCCAACCGACCGGCCGCATAAACACCCGGGCAATCGATATGATCGCTCAGGGTCTTGCGCGTGCTGCCAGCACTGCCGGTGTCGGTAAACTGCGGCAGCACATCAAAGGGTTTATTAAAACGGATAAGACGGGTCATGCTGTTGCAATAGGCAGGCTAGTGAGGGCTGACAAGGGCGAGTTGTCTGGCAATTTTTCCAAAGCTGTCACCCGGCTGTCACAGAGGCAGAATAGAGATCACTCGAAATCTAGTGGCTAGCCGGGGCTTGTCAGACGTAAACCACGATATATAGTTATAGATATGCTGGGGCGGGTTCCCCGCTCTGGTGCCGGAGACGGGCAGACAGGGCGAGGAAGACGTAGAATCATGGATGGCGATTTCAGAACTGAGTTTGTAAGGGATCCCGCAGCGCTGAAACAGCATCCTGCGCTGGTCCTCAATGCGGACTATCGACCATTATCCTATTATCCATTGTCCCTGTGGAGCTGGCAGGACGCGATCAAGGCGGCCTGGCTCGATCGGGTGGATATTCTGGCGGAATATGACGCCGTTGTGCACAGTCCAAGTACCGAAATCCGAATACCCTCGGTTGTGGTACTGAAAGACTATGTCAAACCTCAAAAGCGCGTGGCCTTCACGCGCTTTAACTTATTTTTGCGGGACGAATTCTGCTGTCAGTATTGCGGCGCTCGGGGTGATCTGACCTTTGATCACGTTGTCCCCCGCGCCGCCGGTGGTATCACCAGCTGGGAAAACGTGGTGGCTGCCTGTTCGCCCTGCAATCTCAAGAAAGGCTCCAAGCCGCTGCATCAGATCGGCATGTGCCTGCGCAAACCGCCGCGCCGCCCCGGAGCGGATGAGCTGCGCAACACCGGGCGCAAATTCCCACCCAACCATCTGCACGACAGTTGGATGGATTTTCTCTATTGGGACACCGAGCTGGACGCCTGACCTTTGGCGCAGCCGACCAGCAGCCAAAGGCCCGGATTAATCGGTGTTAGACCTTGGAGCGTTGCAGCATGCCAAAGAGGTCCCGTGGATCATCCGGGTCTGCCAACATATCAAGATCAATAAAGAATTCAGTGTTCTTGATCTGGTCGCGGATGTAACGCAGAGCGCTGAAATCCTCGATGGCAAAGCCGACGCTGTCAAACAGGGTGATCTGCTTGTCATCGCGGCGGCCCTGTTTGGCGCCGGTGATCACCTCCCACAGCTCAGTCACCGCAAAGTCTTCCGGCATTTTCTGGATCTCGCCTTCGATACGGGTCTGTGGCGGGAATTCGACAAAAACATCAGAGCGATCAAGGATACCCGCCGCCAGTTCGGTCTTGCCTGGGCAATCACCGCCAATGGCGTTGATATGCACGCCGGATCCCACCATGTTATCGCTCAGGATAGTGGCATTCTGCTTGTCGGCGGTGCAGGTCGTCAGGATCTGCGCCCCCTCGATCGCCTGTTCGGGTGAGGTGCAGCGCACCACATCGATCCCCGCAGCCGCCAGATTGCGGGCGCATTTCTCCGTTGCGGCAGGATCCTTGTCAAACAGGCGCACCGTTTTCAGCCCGCAGATTGCCTTCATCGCCAGGGTCTGGAACTCCGACTGCGCCCCATTTCCGATCATCGCCATAGTATCAGCGCCCTTTGGCGCCAGATACTTGGCCGCCATAGCTGATGTGGCCGCAGTGCGCAGCGCCGTCAACATGGTCATCTCTGTCAGCAGCACTGGATAGCCGGTGTAGACATCCGCCAACAGGCCAAAGGCGGTGACGGTTTGCAGACCCTCGCTGGTGTTCTTGGGGTGGCCATTGACGTATTTGAAGCCATAGGCTTCACCGTCCGATGTCGGCATCAGCTCGATCACGCCAACCTCGGAGTGGCTGGCAACACGCGGGGTTTTGTCAAACAGCTCCCAGCGTTTGAAATCATCTTCCACATAACCGGCCAGGTCACGCAGCATGGTCTCGATGCCGATGCTGTGCACCAGACGCATCATGTTGTCGACGCTGACAAAAGGAACAAGGGCTTTTTCCGAAGGGGTCGTGGTCATGGTCAGGTCCTTTCACGGGGGCTGAGGTGAATGCCTGCAAGCATGCAGCGCACCGAGCCTCCGGCGGTTTCGATTGTTGGTATGGAAAGCGGCAGCAGGCGGGTGCTGCGCTCGATAATGTCGATCTGTTCCGGCTTCAGCGCCGCAACTGCCCGCGAAGACAGCGCCAGCAGGGGCTCATCTCCGGTCAGGGCAAAGGTATTGCCGGCAAAATTGGCGATCTGATCCTCGCTGAGATCTATCACGGTGCGACCCGTCTCTGCCAACCGACTGGCGACTTCGGCACGTCTGGCAGGGTCACGGATCATGTCCAGGCAAATCATCACAAAATCATTGCCGATCCCCATCAGGACATTGCTGTGATAGACGTCGCGCCCCTGCGCATCGCAGGCCTCAAAGGCCATCGGCTCATAGTTGAAATGGGTGCAGAACCGCTCCAGAAGAACCGGGTCAGCCCGGTTGGATGTCACGGTATAGGCGATGCGCCCAATATGATCGAGCACCATGGCACCGGTGCCTTCAAGCGCCAGACCATCTTCTTCGAGGCCAGAATAATCAATGACATCCTGCACCCGATACATACGCTTGAGCTCTTCGATGACATCCCAGCGCCGTTCCAGACGACGGCTGGGCGCATACATCGGATAGATGGCGATATGACCGCCTGCATGGGTAGAGAACCAATTGTTTGGAAACACACTGTCCGGTGTTGCCGTGCCCTCATCGTCAAAGACATGCACCCGAACCCCCGCCTGACGCAGGGTTTCGACCGCGGCATCAAATTCGGCCAGGGCCCGTCGCCGCACCTCTTCGGGTTCCCCGGCTGTGACCTGAAAGGCATTGTCGCCCTTGGTATCCGGGTTGGAACAAAAGTTGTGCGGACGGATCATCACCACCGCAGCAGGGGCTTGCTGGCTATTCAATTGTAGCTCCGGGTGGGGCGATCAAAGACGCGGCGGCCCAGAGCAGAGGCGCAGAGATCGACCATCAGATGGGCAGTGCGGCCGCGTTCATCGAGAAACGGGTTCAGCTCCACCAGATCCAATGATGTCATCAACCCGGAGTCATGCAGCATTTCACAGACCAGATGGCCCTCGCGCACCGTGGCACCGCCCGGCACGGTGGTGCCCACGGCAGGTGCCACCGAAGGGTCAAGGAAATCCACATCCAGGGAAACATGCAGCAACCCATTGGCCGCCGCGACCCGGTCAAGGAAACGGGCCAGGGGACCAGCGATGCCGTTTTCGTCGATGTCGCGCATATCGTGACGGTGGATATTGCTGGCCTCAAGCGCCAGCCGCTCTGGCGTGTCGACCGAACGCAACCCGATCATGCAGACGTTCTCTTCGGGAACCGCGTTGGCCACCGCAGGAAAACCATCAAAGCCGCTGCGTCCGGTGAAATACCCCACCGGGGTGCCATGCAGATTGCCACTGTCGGAGCTCTGCGGAGTGTGGAAATCAGTATGCGCGTCGAGCCAGATTACAAACAGCGGCCGCCCCACCGATGCGGCGTAATCCGCAACCCCAGCAACGGATCCCAGCGACAAGGAGTGATCGCCGCCCAGAAATACCGGCAATCCGCGCGCCATAGTGTCCATGGCCACTTTTGACAGTGTCTCGGTCCAGGCAATGGTTTCATTACGGGCAAAAATCGGCGCATCCACCGCGTCGGCTTGGTGCGGGGCAGGGGAGAGGTTGCCAAGATCCTCAACTTCGTGACCCAATCCGGAGAGGGCCTCGACCAGACCGGCGGTGCGATAGGCATCCGGCCCCATCAGGCAACCGGCACGGCGTTTACCACTGTCCACGGGGGCGCCAATCAGGAAACAAGTCTTTTGGGTCACGGCACAAAGCTCCATCACGCTATTCAATCTCCCCTCCTAAAAACCTCCGAATTGTGGGGATTGAAAGCAGGCATTTTGACCAGTATGTACAGGTAACTTACACTTTGGAGGCAAAAAATGGATAAAACGGACGAGCGCCTGATTGCTGCGCTGCGGCACAATGCCCGTGCCAGCTTGTCGGATCTGGCTTTGCAACTGGATCTGTCGCGCACCACCGTACGGTCGCGGATCGAGCGTTTGCAAATGCGCGGTGATATCCTTGGCTTTACCGTTGTCCTCAAAGAAGACGCGCTGCGCGATCCGGTGCGCGGGCTGATGATGATCGGGATCGAAGGGCGCGGTGCCAGCCGGATTACCCGTCAGCTTCAGGGCCTACCAGAGGTGCGTGCCATCCATACCACAAATGGGCGCTGGGATCTGATCGTCGAATTGGGCACCGAAACCCTGGAGACCCTGGATGCAGCTCTGGCCAAAATCCGGACCTTTGACGGGGTTGTGAGCAGTGAAACCAACCTGTTACTGGCAACAAAAAAGGATTCCTGATCTCAGGTCATCCCTCAGATTCGCCAGCCAAGCTCAGCTCTTGTGACGGGCCGCCGCGATCCACAACAGAGCAATGCCGAAAGAAAGAATGGCATTCCAACTGGCCATCGACAGGCTGAACATCTCCCATGGCACCTCATCACAACGCACCAGTGGTGCGCCCATGATCTGATCCATCAGCTGATCAGGGGTTAGATTTCCTATTGGGCCCGACGTGCAGGTGGTCGGCCCCTCCCAATATCCGCGCTCAACCCCGGAATGGTAGACACCAATGCCAGCGGTGGTGAGCGCGGCCAGCGCGCCAAGATAAAGCAGGGGCGTGCCCGGGATCATCAAAGCCAGCATCCCGATGCCAACAGCCGCGATATGAGGATAGCGTTGCCAATAGCACATCTTGCAGGGCGGCAACTCGCCAAGATATTGAAAACCCAAAGCGCCCAGCATCATGGCCGCCGAACCCGCCGCAGCGGTCAGGATCAAAATTCGTCGCATCTCAAAGGTACCTCAGCGCCATAAATCCGCCGAACAGGAGCACGACAAAGACGGTAAACACAAGCCCCAACCTCTGTTCGATGAAATCACGAATAGGTGCGCCAAAGACCCGCAGCAGGCCAGCCACGATAAAGAAGCGCAAAGCGCGCGCCAAAACAGAGGTGGCCAGGAAGGTCATCAGCGGCATGCCTGTCCAGCCGGACATGATGGTGATCACCTTGTAAGGGAAGGGGGTTATGCCAGCGCCCAGAACAGCCCAGAAACCCAAATCATTGAATTTACTGTTAAACTCTTCCATCGCCGCGCCCTTGCCCATGGCCTGCAGGATCGGCTGGCCCAGGCTTTCGTAGAACATTGCGCCAATGGCATAGCCCAACAGCCCGCCCGCGACAGAGGCCACCAGCGCCACCAGTGCGATCAACCAGGCCCGCGAGGGGCGCGCCAAGATCATTGGGATCATCAGAACATCGGGGGGAATCGGAAAGACCGAGCTTTCGACAAAGGCAACGATCGCCAAACACCACAGAGCATGGGGGTGATCCGCAAGGGCCATGGTCCGATCATACAACCTGCGCAACATCTCAAATTCCCATATCCGACCTCTGTGCCTTGGGCCTCGCATAGCGGATTGATCAGGTCAACATGAGCAAATTGCCACCGGTGTTTTTTTGCCAAGATTCCGCGACATGAAGTGTTTTTCCCTCTGGACCTTGCCGGATCCCTTGGGTAGGAACAGGGCGTTGCCCAAGTGGCGGAATGGTAGACGCAGGGGATTCAAAATCCCCCGCTGGTGACAGCGTGCCGGTTCGAGTCCGGCCTTGGGTACCATTAAAATCAAGGCCTTGCGTGAGTAACTTCATGCAAGGCCTTGTTTGTTTTCCAGAACACTCACACACACGAGTCACACAGGCTCCTTTTGTTCTCTCTTTGGTCGCTTAGCTGCGACGATGTTGTGCTGCCTTTGATAGGGCTTTTCGACTTGCCTTCTTTCGGTAGTAGGCAACCATCTCAGGGCTTTGGTTTGTCACGGCTTGGATTTCTGCATCGGTACAGCCTGCCTCGGCCAACCGAATGATTGCCAATTTTCGCAACCCATGCAGAACGTATGGTTTAGCTGCTTCCCCCAAGTTATTGCGCCAGCGTCGAAAAGATTTCTCTACAGCGTCGTACCCAAGTGGTTCTGTTAGGTTCTTTGCGAGCACATGCTTCCCCTTTAGCTCTCGGCTAGACAGATAGTCCCTAAGGTCTTTGGGGCAGTAGGTTTCAAAGTACTCTCCGCCTTTTTCGTCCAATACTTCCATCCAATCCCCGGAGAAGCGCCTATGCTCCATGGAAATTGCTGCATTGGGGCGTTGACCTGTCCCCAATATCAACTCTGCAGCTGTTCGAACTGTATCGGGTGCCTCGGATAGTTTGCCGATCATCCAATCTGGCCAAGGCTCGAATTCTCGCTGCTTTCCGTAGTGATCGATACCTTTTGTTGGATTGTCACCAATGGGCCAGTCCAATTTGTCCTTTGCGTAGTTCCAAAGAAGGCTAATCACTTGCAGCCGCTTGTCAGCCTTTCGGGGCTTTCCTGCCATCTTCGCATGAATGGAGCGAAGGTTTTGCTTGCCAGTGTTTCGAACGGCCTTGTTCGCATTCTTTATTAGAATTTCTTCCATGTC
>JADFAE010000009.1 GCA_015665415.1 Roseobacter sp. | reverse complement strand
GCATGGCCACGGGCTCAAAGCCGTCCCAGCTAAAGTCGGTCACGCCATTGATGTAGTTGACGACAAGATGCTGATGGATCGCAAACAAGGTGCAGCCATCTGGCTTGGCCCCATGCGCTTCTTTTGCGCCGGCGCCACCGCCCTGGCCGGGCACGGTCACGACCTTGATCTTGACCGGAGCATCAGAGGCATTGATCGCTTTTTCAAAGATACCAAAAATGACTGCGGTGCCGCCACCCGGCCCCCAAGGTACGATCAGCTTTGCCGTGGTACAGGGCATCTCAACCGCCTGCGCCGGTGTTGCCCCAATCGACGCCCCGAGCGTCACACTCGCCGCCAGCGCCGCTACGGCGGCTTTAACATATGATTTTGAAAATTTCATATAATCCTCCCAGATTGTTCTGGCCGGGTCAGGATCCTCCTCCCACCACTCACAGAACGTTTTTGACAGCCAACCGCGTCAACAGATTGAAACGTTGCTCTTAAAAATCAGCCGCTATAGTTGACTACCTTAATCCAGTGTGCATAACAATTACCTCAATTATGGATGCTTTGTTCAATCTGGTGAACAATGTGCCGTGGGAGCCCGACATGCAGACAGATCTACTGACCGATATGGCGATATTCGCGGCTGTCGTTGAACAAAACAGCTTTTCAGGCGCAGCTGAGAAGCTGCAGATGTCAAAGTCAAACGTCAGTCGCCGCATCAGCCTGCTGGAAGAACGTCTTGAGATGACGCTGCTGCACCGCACGACACGCAGCATGTCGATCACCGAAAGCGGGCGGGTGTATTATGAACACTGCGCGCGCCTGGTGGCGGAAGCCCGGGATGCCGATCTTGCCATCAGGGCCATGCACGCCAGCCCCAGCGGCGTTTTGAACGTCAGCCTGCCAGAAACATTGGGCCGGGCCTTTATTCTGCCCCTGCTGCCGGAATTCATGAACACATATCCGGATGTGCGCCTGAATCTCACCATCACCAGCCGCAAGGTCGATTTCAGAGAAGAGCGTTGTGACGTTGCGGTGCGCAAAGGTGAAGTCGAAGATGAATCCCTCTGCGCGATCTCGCTGGGCCAATCGACGCAATTTTTCTATGCGACGCCAAAATACATGGCAAAGGCTCCAGCCCTGACCCGTCTGGATGATCTGGACAACCACCCCTTTCTCGCTAGTCAGATTGCCTATGGGCCGGTCGATCTTGCGGTGCATCGCGGTGACGAGACCACCGCGAAACGGGTGTCGCCACGCCTGGCCGTCAAAGATCACGAAGCCCTGTTGATGATGACGTTACAAGATCTTGGCGTCGCTCTGCTGCCCGCATGGATGACCCATAACCATGTGCAACGCGGGGAATTGGTGCAAGTTCTGCAGCCATTTGCCGGCCCCTCGGTCGAATTCAACATCGTCTTCCAGCCGCATCGGGGAATGGCCCCCAATCTGCGCGCCTTTGTTGATTTTCTCAAGTCTCGCTTCCGGCTTCACCGCCCCTGGGAATACAACGAAGACCACACAAATGTGGTCCGGGTCCGCAGGTGATACTGGCCCCTCTGCAATTTGATACCCCTCTTTTGCACAGCGGCACACAACACCGGCAGGCGGCTTGAGCTACCCCCCAAAGTTTGGACCACGCGACTGGCGATTTCCCGGGGGAGGTGGGCTCGAGGCCTGTGCTGCGCCTTTGACCAATTCACAAGCGTAGCCGGTGTTTTTCCCGATAGCGCTGAGGAGACGAACTTTGGTCTGTCTCTACGCTACTCCTCCATTTTTGCCCCTGTATCGTCAAGGGTCATAAACCAGTGTGTGTTCGGGCACTCTGTACGGAACTTGCCGTTAATACTCTCGATGAAAGCGTTGCATGTCGGCTTGTCAGAGCGGATCTGGCTGCTCAGGCTTGGGAGGAATGCTGCTCACGACCCAATTCGGACATAGGGAAGATTGCAATTTTTTGGAAGTAGACGTTCTCTTCAGCACCTAGCTTACAAAACCACGTACTGAAGAAAACTCCGCATCTGACTTTCTAAAAGATGACGTCGTCTAGAAATCCCACAATGATATCGTCCTCTAGGGCGGTGAGCCTGATGCCCGAGACTGTGACCTTGTTTCCACCTCCAAAGTCAAAGACCATATCCGAACCGACCTGAGTCGCAATGCTCAGTGCGTCCTGGACGTCTGAGGCTTCAGTACCTACGAATATCGGTGAGTCCACATTGTCTTCAAAGTCTGTGATGAGATCGTCACCGTGGGAGCTAAAGAACAAGAAGGCATCTGAAGCGGTACCGCCTGTCAGGATATCATCGCCGCCGCCCCCATCAAAATGACCATTTCCGTTGGCACCATAGATACTATGGTTTCCAGCGCCGCCAATGACGAAAACAGGTTCAATGATGATGAAGGGGTCACGGAAGATGTCATCACCTGAGCTGCCGCTTAGGCATAGCGAATTCGAGCAGACGCCATGGTCTTCTCCTTTTCAGATGGGTTGTGAGGGTGGGTTCAGTCGAGGACCCGAAGGATCAGCTCGAACTCTGGCTCGCCGTATTCTCCGGCCAGTGGGCCCGTGAGAGAGTAGCCGCCAATGCAGTCGTCATAGACCTCGGAAACCCCAAACTGGTGTTCGGGGATCTCGTCAAAGGCTCTGAGAAGGACCCGCATTCCTGAGGCCAGTGTGGTTTGATCGTGCTATAACTGATCCATACCTAGATCCTCCGAGACAAGATATCAGGGAGGAGGAAGCCTAGGGTCAGACTCAGCGAAAAGGGAAAGGGAATTGGCCTAACCCAGTCCGGCACTCCCGCCAGCACCAGTAAGATGCCAGCAAGAACGGGAGGTAGGGACCCGTCTGAGCCGCCAACGACCGGTAATGCGAGCGAACGGGCGTGCCTGAGCACTTCACGGCAAGCCTCGTCGGGCATCAGTCTGCAAGATCTGAGAATGGGCTGACCTATGGCATCTACAGTGCAGGCATCAGCAACGAGCAGAAACGCGGCATCGTCGATCAGATAGCCGACCTTGGTGCAGATTGCAGCGTAGGTTTCCAATCCGCCCCTTGCACCAAAAGGCCATGTCTGGCTGACAGCAGTCATCCACCGCGCTTGAAGGTTGGCATAACCATCGCCGAACCTGGGCAACGTCGGCTATGCGCAGATAGCTGACTTTGCAAAGTCTCGGACAGTGTCACGGTAGACCATTGGGGGGCGGCACAAAACCGACGTTTACAACGTTAGACGATTTCGCAGTGCAGCTTCCCCAAAGCGGTCAGTTGCACACAATCAGATGATGTAGGGAGCATCCTTTTCAAACTGTACTTTCGACAACGTCCATCTCAGGGACGCCGGAGCTTACTGGTGAAACGCGCCTTTCAAACCTCTGAATCATTCTAGTAATGTCTGGGTCGCCGATTTCTTTTTCAGCAACTTTCATTGCGTCTAGAGCATCATCTATGAACGAAATGTCACCAGAAACACGATACAGCTCCAGAGATACATCCGCATTAAGCTGAAGGTTCTGGCGGTTAAAAGGATCTCTCTTCAGAATACCCATCGCTGAGGTGAACGCGTCATTTAACATTGTTGCTTTATCGTCGAGCATCAATCCTAACGTGCCAATTGCACGCTCGATTAGCAGGCGGACCCGATATCTGCGGACTGGCCCGTCGGCTCCCAAGTCATTTTCGAAAATTCTTATTTCAGCTTCCGCATCAGGGAAGTGGCCATTTCGAATTAGGTTATTTATAAGACGGTGCCGTGGTACTCTTTCTCTAGGAGCCATTGAGATCATCATTCTGAGAAGCTCATTTTGAGATGAAACATCCGAAATACGTGACAGTCCTCCTTCAAAACTACAAAGTTGGCGAAGCGTTCTTATTTCAATATCGTATGATGGTGATATATTAGTGATCACGCGCTTCAACAGTCCAAATATTTCTTCTTGACCACTGAACTTGTGTTTCGAAATTATCTCGGAAATTACTGGATGCCTCCCGCTCCAACCGAAGATGCTTTCTCTCCGGTTGATCAAATACTCATCAACTAGACCGTCAAGGTTTTCGAGAACTAACCCAATGTCTTGTGCCGTAATTTGGAGTAGCCGAACCACAAGTTGGCGGTGAACTCTGACGCCAAAGCTCTCCAAGGCGCAAATTACCTTATAAACGGACTGATACTCCGAACTGATGCCCGAAAATTCACGCAATATGATTGTGTCGAAACTATCATTCGCAAAAATGTTCTTCATGCAAACAAAAAAGTCCTTGTTGCACCTTTCTACAAGTCGACGCTTTCGCTCTTGAAGGGTGAAGCCTCTGAAGCTCTGATCAACCAACTTAGCTACATCCGGGGCGCCTTCTACCAATGACAAAAGGCTACTGATTTCAGATGGGACAAGTGTAGAAAGTTCTAGAAGTACTGCTGACTTGAAAAGGTTGGCGGTCTTAATACGTGGGTTCCAGTGGTTCTTTGCTGATGTAAGAATGAGACGTAGGCGTTTTGAGCCGTCATCGTGAAGGAAGTTGATTAAACTATTGATTTCATGAAGACAAAGATGAGCATCATCCAGCACTAGCACGGCATCACGCTGGCCTTCGTCTAGAGCCTTCGCGATGGACCTCCATTCATCGGCAACGAACTCCCGATCTGGATTATGTTCCCAGCCTAGAAAGCCTTTTCCGACAAGGTCAAATGCTATTTGTCTTGCTAATGATGTTTTCCCAACGCCACTTGCTCCCAGTATAACTGAAAATTGCACTTCATTTTGCAATTTTTCAGTTACTCTTTCCTTATCAGCTCTGGGGAAAGTGAACCCTGCTCGGATGTCCGCGTAGGACGGCGCGCTTCCTCCAAACATTCTAGCGAAATCGGGTGATATCTGGCTTGTCTGGTGCTCGATATCGACTGTAATGGACCGCAATATGGAGCTTTGATCAAGGGGGTCATCAGAGGTCTCAAAAACAGGAATTGGCTGACTAGACTGCTTCGCGAGTTCAAAGAAAAAATCATCAATCCCACCAAAAGAAACTTGTAGCCCCTTTCTCTCTAGAAGCATAGCGCGATTTTCATCCTTTGTGTAAACAAGAAGGAAAATTCGAGCCGACGAATACGATTTCTGGCGAATCTTCAAGGCGCGCTTAACTAGTTTATCTAGGTCTGGGTCAGCCAGAGATTGCCCAATGATAACAACATCGTGTGAATTCAAATCGTTCTTTAGCCTATCGTAAAGTGCATCACGATAATCTTCTACGGTATCATTATCTTCTTCGGTCAGGATCAACTTGGAGCGATGGCCATCTGAAGTATCAAATCCAATCGTTCCATGAATCTTGAGTATCGGAGTTGAAGTTGGGGATATTGGTTCACCAAAATCAAAATTTGAAGAAAAAACACGAATTTCTTTGTTTTTCTTCGTATAAGCCCTTTCTACAAGATCGTCATAGTTTGTTGTGAAAATCGAAACCCAGTCATAGTCAGAGACATTCTGCAAACCACCAGTTGGTCGTAATCCCCTAAATTGACCCCTCACTTGGGCAACCAGTTCTTTGCGGCTCTTCTTGTATTCAAATAGTGAGCAGAGTTCTGCAAAGTTATAGGTGTCGGGCTCTTCACCAATAAGCGGCGCCAGATGCTCACACAGATTCCATACGCTTGGAGCTCCAGAAGGCAGCGATGCACCCGCGCCAAATACTAGAACGGTATTGCTTGGAAGCAACTCGGCAACAAGGGAATTCATTGAGATTGTCATTGTGGCCTCAAAATTTTGGGCGAAGCCTCAGCGTCGCAATATAATACTATCTGCCTAGCGATTTCCTCAATAAGAGGTAAACTGCAAACCGGCCATGCTCGCGACTAGCTAATCCGCGCGTCACGTTCAACTTTAGGCAGAAGTCAGACAATGGCTGCAAGTTCGTGTGAGGTAAATAGCTTAGAGCTAGATTTTGTCGTTTTTTCGCATCTTGGCATACAGCCATCGGATGGGGACTTTACAGGTCTGCTTTTGGTCCGAATGTATCAAGCCAACGAATCTGTAGCGAATGATCGGGTCCCGCCCGACCGGCATGAGTGACCCCGGCGAACTACTAGCGGATTGAAGGTCAACTCCGGGCTGGGTTCAGACGTGTGGCACACACTCAGGCTTCAAGTGAGCGCACTTGGTAACCGTATTGTTGCAATCGGCGGCGTGCACGTTTCAACTCGTCATCTGTGAAGAGTTCGTACCATTCGGATGTTTCGAGCACCATTGCCTCAACAGTCAAGTCGAGTCGCCCGAGCTCATAGAGCGCTGTGTAGCCATCACTAGGTTTAGGTGAGTTGATAAGCGTCTTGGCAGTCGGCAACCCACCGCGATCAGAGATCATCCCGAGAAAGATTGTAGCGGTGTACCCCGTCTCATCCTTCGCACGCTGGTAAATATTGAACATTGCTTGGTCAAAAGTCATGTGACACCTCATGGCTTGCTACTGTGCGGTTAAGAGCCTGCATGCCAATTCTTGTACTCCCCACCTAAATGAAAATGTTTCAGAGGCCTCAAACCAACTAGAGTCACTTCCAGCCCCATGGTTTGCGCCCATACAGGAACACTGGCATTCATGGCCTACTGCATTCTGGCAAGCCGGGGCGCACTTCTCTATCTCACGGTAAGGCTGAAAGATGTACACTCTCCCATAGCGTTTCAGAGCCCTCTCCACAAAGTCGTTGAACCAGGCTTTGGGAAACTCCCAATAACGACCATGGGCAACCCAAACTGGATTTATTCTGCGGTCATTCTGGAGCCACGCGCGATTGTCCACAGCGAAAGGGAGGCGGGCACGAAGTTTTTGCCCCTTGCCTGCGCGTCGAAGGATTACGGGAATTTTGTCTTGATTCCAAATAGCTTTATGCTGAGATGCTTCACTCATTCTTGCAACCTAGGGTGATTGCAGTTTGGTCTCAATATAAGATTTTTTGCGTACCTTATGAACACACCCGTTTTGCTATTGCACATCACGATGGGTAAGGTCCGCTTTGGGCTGCGAGCAGTCATCCTAAAAGCCATCTTCGGCTTCGGCCCAGACCTCCCAATCACCTCAGCAGGCAGATGCTCGTCCCAGATCCTATCCACAAACTCCTTCACCTCAGGATGATCAGACCACCTATGCACATCTATTGGCCGGGAGTGCCACGGGTTCTCAATCTTGCTCATTGTCAAAAGGCCTTGGGTTTTGAATGCTTGCTGCTCAGACTACCTATAATTCCTAGATAGGCTAGTATGCTATCTATGGGGTCCTAATCGGGTAATCCTACCAAGATCTTCCCTATTCTGTCTTCTATCATCCATTACTTATACCTATTCCCCTAGGGTGACCTGCCCCCTAGCATTGGGGGTAAGCATGTTATGACTGGTAGTGGTGAGGGGAGGGCTGCTTAGGAGACGCTACGGTAGAGCCACAGAGTGGGCCTAGAAGAGCCCCTAGAAGGTTTGGATGCCCTGCTCAGCCCCACCACAGAGCCACACAGAGTGCCTGATCGAGCCACATACTGGCGGGGGCATTACGAGGGGCATTCTGAACCACACCGGGTCAGAAGTCGCGTCTCTAGATCATGTTAGGAAGTACTGGCTGGGGCGGTAGGATTCGAACCTACGATCTTCAGTACCAAAAACTGTTGCCTTACCACTTGGCCACGCCCCATCAGTGAGCCGGGTTCTAGTGTGAGTTTGGGGGGTGCGCAAGAGGGTTTTCGGAAAAAAGGAAAACTTTTTCACGCGCCCATTTCTCCTCTCAGCGATACCCTTTGAAAAACAGCTTCAACGGCTTGGCTCCGGTGCGAGCTGCAGCAGGACGGCCCCCTGTCTGGCGCCGGCCTCAACCGCCTCGTGGGCGGCACAAGCCTCTGAAATACTGTAGACCTTCTGGATATCGAACTGCAGAGCACCTGCCGCCAATGCCGCCTGCAATTGCGCGATTGTTGCCTCCCTTTGCGCTTGCGTGAGCAGATATACCAAGATGATATCCACCGTCACCGCCTTGAACAGCAACGGTAAAAACGGCAGGCTGGGAGACATCTCGCGCGCCGATCCATAGGCCGCGATACGGCCGTTTTCGGCAATGACTTCAGCATCGGTTGCGATATTGCTGCCAAACTCGACCTCGACAATGAGATCCACGGGTTTCCCCATATTTGCAGCCAAAATCTGCGCGGCAAGATCTGCGGCCCGATAGTCCAGAACCACATCCGCACCGGCTGTCAGCACCCGGTCGCTGCCGGTTGCGCCGCAGGTGGCAATGACCCGGGCACCGCCCCATTTGGCCAGTTGAACCGCCAGGATGCCAACCGTACCCGCGCCGCCTTGGACCAGAACGGTCTTGCCTGTCACATCGCCCCGACCAAATACCGCAAACCCGGCTGTGAGACCGGGTATGCCCAGCACCGCCCCGGCCTCGAGGCTGACCGCATCCGGCAGCAGCACCGCCTGTTCAGAGGGCAGCGCAACCTGCTGTGCCGCAGTCCCCCAATGGCGGCGGAACTGACCGTTCCATATCCAGACCCTTTCGCCGATCCGACTGTCGGGAACGCCCTCCCCCACCGCCGAGATCACGCCCGAGCCATCGCTATGCGGAATGATGAAGTCCCAAGGAAACCCCTGCAGTCCGGGCTGTCCCCGGGTGCGTGTCTTGACGTCGGAGGGGTTCACGCCGGAATAGACCACATCCACAAGCACCTCACCCGGCTGGGGCACCGGGCTCGCCATATCTTCAATCTGCAATACCTCGGAGGCGGTGCCAAAGGCGCGGTAGGTAATGGCTTTCATCTTTGCAAAGTCCCTGTAAGTTCTGTTTCCATCCTGCCGACTTAGGTCGCACCCGACCCTGAATCAGATCGCATCGGCAGAGCTTGAGGGCAGAATACAGTTCCGTTCAGAGAAGGACAGAGGGCCTGCTCCGTTGCCCCACCAGCCGGAGCGACAACACGCGCGGTCAACGATTGCTGGAGCACAGGCTACGGGCGCGCAAGTTCCAGGCACACAGGAGTTTCAGGCGCACAGGAGGCCAGGGCCGACAGCTGCATCGCCGCTTTCGATTTCGCGTCAGACCCGCAGAGCAAAGCGCCGTTGCCCCTTCAAGGATGACAGCCCCCGGCCCGCGAGGCTACGCTGTCTCAGTCGGGAACCCCCGCCTGCTTCAAGGCCTTACCCCATTCATGCCCTGCTTGCGAGACGGTCGCCGGGTGCTCCTGAAAATATTGAGACAGGTTGAAGCTGGGTGAGGCTGACATCAGGTCCCGCACCGTTTCTCGCGCTTCTCCGATCCGGCCAGAAAGCTGGAGCGCAATCGCCTTGGTTCGCAGGCTGGCGGGATATGCGGAATTGGCCTGCAGGGAGCGATCTGCCAGTTCGATCGCGCGATCATAGTTCTGAGCCGAAAGATTGGCGAGCGCCGAAACCGAGTCAAAATAGTATTTCTGCGGCCCCAGCGGTGTCAGCCGCCGCGCGGCGTCTGTCAGCTGCACCGCCTCGATCGGGCGCCCCTGATAGGCCCATGTGGCCCCCTTGAGCAATATGGCCAAAGCCTCGTTCGGATTGTCCTTCAGAGCCAGATCAAATGAGTCCTGCGCCTGATCAAAATGAAACAGCAGATAGCTGGCAATCGCCCCTTTCAGTGTATGTGCCAATGAAAAGCACGGATCTGAGGCCAGCGCAGAACTGGCAAATCTATCCGCCAATTCGGCATCCAGTTTGCGGTCGCTGGAAAACCCCTTTTGCACCCGCATCACATGCCACAGCCCCAACCAGGTCAAGACCAATGGGTGCTTAGGATCCCGCTCTTGCAGAACTGTCAGGATTTCATGGGCACGGGCAAAACGGTCCGGCGTCATTTCCTGCATCATCGAAATCGCTGCCATCAACAGCGTGTGCCCTTCGAGGCAGGACAGCGGCTTGAAACCGGCAACCCGAACGGCCTCGCCGACCAGGGTCTGACCAATCTGACGGGTCACCTGGCTCAGGGCCTGGCTTTCCCCCACCATCAAATCCGACAGCGGCCCCTCAAAGTGACGAGACCAGATGACCTGTTCGCGCTCAGCGTCGTGCAGCTCTATCTCGGCAGACATCATCTGGCCATTGGCCCGCACCGACCCGGAAACCAAAAATTTGACCCCCGCGACAGCTGACACTTCTGCGGGGCTGACCTTGGACAGATCGAATTGCCGCGAGGCCAGGTAGGAGGTAACGGTGAAGGCCTGACTGCGTGCCAAGCTGCGGGACAATTCTTCGGAAACCAGAGACCCCAACGGCGAAGCATCCTCCCCTGGGGCCAACTGCACAAAGGGCAAGACCGCAATCAGGGGCAACAGAGGTTCCGGTCGCAGACGTCGCTCCTGCACCTGGCCCTCTGCAGATTGAGCCGAAGCGGGCACGATGTCATTGCGGGCCTGCTGCAACCACCGAGCAAACCCTCCTTCATAGGGCAGCTCAAAGCCCTCCATGAATTCCGCATCCTGCGCCCCATCGTCAAAGGCAACATTGTCCAGATCCAGAATGACCCGTTCCCGGTTGGCGCTGATCACCCCTGAGGCTGTGCCCAGATGCCGTTTGAGCGTCGACAGGGCCGTGCGCAGGCTGGCCTTGGCCTGTTCCGGCTGCGCCAGGCTCCACAGCGTTTGCTCAAGAAATGCGCGCGTGCGCACCCCCGACTCAGCCGTGCAGAGCAGCGCGAGAAGCGCTTGATGCTTTGCACCCAATGAGATTGCAGTTCCATCGCCTTGGGCGACACTGAAGGCCCCAAATCGGCCCAACCGAAGCAAAACACTCATAATCAGATCCCAATAAACAATAATTACACAAACAAATTACAACAACTCTCCACAAAATTGTAAACCAAATTTTTAATTAACTTGCCAGATACCACTCATCGAAGATTTCGATACCGAGGTAAATATTATACAACCTATGCGGTGATCGCCCTCTTATCAACATGTTAACAAATTGCTTTACCCATACTTTGCGCCAGTCAAGGATTTCAAAAAATTAAATACTACCATCGGAGATAAATCGAAAGCGGCTGTCAGACCGTTCGACCCGACCCAAGCCACCATTGGGCAAATGATAGCCAATAAGCTGGATTTTCTCATGTGCAAGCATATCCAGCAACCGCAATCGGGTTTGCGCCGCGGCGACAGCATCCTGATCGGTCCCAATCGGCCAGCTTGGTTCTGCAAAACTGACATGTGAGTTGCCAATGGCATCGCCACCGATCAGGGCGCTGTCGCCGCCCGCACGCAGCTGGAAGGACATATGCCCAGGCGTGTGACCAAAGGTGGCATGGGCCCCTACCCCCGGCAGGATTTCCTCTCCGTCCGCAAATCGGCTCACGCGCTCTGCCAGTACCGCCAAGCGGCGACGCGCGCCAACCGCCATCGAAGCCCGGTCCGCCGAAATCGTCGAGGCCGTGTCAGGGTTGAACCAATAATCCCATTCGACCTGCCCCACGAGGTAGCTGGCATTGGGAAACAGCGGATCATCGAAATCATCGAGCACGCCCCAAAGATGATCGGGATGACAATGGGTGAACACCACATGGCTCACCTCCTCTGGGGTAAGCCCGGCCGCATCGAGCGAGGTTTTCAACCGCCCAGCAGAGGCCTGGAAAGCCGGACCGGAGCCGGTATCAAACAAAACCACCCGGCCTTGATGTCGCATCAATGTCACGTTGATCGGCGGTTGGATTGGGCCTGGCCCAATGTTCTGTGCCTGCAAAATCGGTGCGACTGCCCCCGGCTCCAGCCCGGCAAACAGCAACGACCGGGGCAATGTCAAATGCCCATCAGACAGCGTCTGCACCTGCATGTCTCCGAGTTTGAGACTGATACCTGTTGACGCCGGGCTGCCCCAGCCATGGCTCGGCAGTACCGCAGCTGCCGTGCCCCCTGCTAGGACTTGTCGCCTGTTTAACAGCATATATCACCTCCAGTTGGGTCGAAGCGTAGCACACTAAAATACTACATTCCAATATGTGAATGCATATGTTGGAAACCCCATTTGAAGGCGGATAATTGGGTTCAGAGACAGGCGTTCTTTGCAAATAAATCAGGCCCGGCGCAACCTGTGCACCGGGCCCTTGCATATACCTCTCCCCCACTGATTGGGGGAAAGAATTTGCTCAAGATCGAGTTATTGACGGCTCACGACTTTCCATTTGCCGCTTTCAACAATTGAAATCACGATGTCATCTACGCCGCGATGATCATCGGGACCGTAGGACACATTCGTATCCGTAAGAGCATCAAAAAAGTCGAGGCTTTCCATGCCTGCGATGAAGCTCTCATGGGTCAGGTCCTGGCCTGCATTTTCAAGGGCACGCACCACGGTGTCAGCGGAAGCATATCCCAGCATCGCGAATCCACTCGCGGGATGGCCGAATTTGGCCTCATAGTTTGCCATAAACTCAGCCGGAGCAGGATCTTCAGCCCGCGCAATCAAATCGACCCAGCCGGCAGCCGCATAGAGACCCTCGGTGACACCACCGGGTACCGCTGCGACCACATCAAGAAACCCAGCCGAGGTATTGAGGAATTTGACGTCAGTCCAGCCGATCTTTTTGGCAGTGCCGACAACCGTGATCCCCTGACGCACACCCAGAGCCATGGCAATGACATCACAGCCAGCTGCCTTGAGTTTGGTCAAGGAGCCAACAAAATCCAGCTCATCCGGCTTGTGGGTGGTCTCACCGGCAAAGGTCAGTCCCAAAGCACCGGCAGTCTCTTCGGCGCTTTCCTTGATTTCCTTGCCAAAGTCGGACGGGATATACATCGCACAGACTTCGGTTCCACCAAACTCTTTGGTCAGATAGGTGACGCCAGCCTGGGTCTGATCATAGTAGCTGGAAAAACCGATGAACTTGTTTTCAACCGGATCTTGCAGCATCTGTCTTGCAGCAGAGAGCGGCCCAATATTGGGAATCCCTTTCGGATCCAAAAGCTTGAAGCCTGCGATGTTCATCGGTGTGCCCAGGGAGAGCATCATCGCAAAGACCTTGTCGCGGTTCAAAAGCTTGTTGTAGCCCTGCATCGCACGGGGGATCTGATAACCGTTGTCCTCGACGACAAAACGCAGCTGGCGACCGTGAACACCGCCTGCCGCGTTGGCTTCGTCAAAACGCATATTGGCGCCATTGACCGCAGGTACACCCACGGCGGCAAAGATACCGCTCAGGTCGTTGACCGATCCGAACACGACTTCGCTGTCAGTGACGCCCTGCGTTTCGGCCCAAGCAGCAGTGCCTGCCGCCAGCGTAACCGCCCCTGCCATCATTGTGGCTGTCAGTTTCTTCATCTATTTTCCTCCCTTGAAAATCTCTCGACACAGGTTTGGTGCCGTCAATACATATCGTCGATCAGTGCCTTGTGCTTCTTCTCCACAAAACTGCGTTTCAATTTCATCGTAGCGGTCAGCTCGTCGTCTTCTGCGGTCAGCAGAACATTGATCAGGCGGAAATCCTTTATTTGTTCCACCCGCGCGAACCCTTTGTTGACCGTCTCGATTTCCTGACGGAGCTGCTCCACCACTTCCTCGGCAGCACAGAGCGACGCAAAGTCGCTAAAGGGTATCTTCCGGTCCTGTGCGAATTTTTCAACATTTTCCTGATCAATCATGATCAGACAGGTGAGATATTTGCGCTGGTCGCCAATAACCACCGCATCTGAGATGTAATGGCTGAACTTCAGACGGCTTTCGATCTCTGCTGGGGTGATGTTTTTGCCCCCGGCAGTAATGATGATGTCCTTGATGCGACCTGTGATGCTCACATAGCCCTCTTCATCAATCCGGCCCACATCGCCGGTACGCAGCCATCCATCTGCGGTAAAGGTCTCTGCAGTTTTTTCATTGTTGCGCCAATAACCCTGGAAATTGTTGAGTCCAAGGGTCTGGATTTCGCCATCCTCGGCGATGCGAACTTTGATCCCGGGAACGGGTCGCCCCACGGTGCCTGCCTTGTTCTCTTCCAGCGTGTTGATGCTGGCCACCCCGGAGTTCTCGGTCATGCCATAGCCCTCCAGCAGCGGCACGCCGATGGACCAATACCATTTCAGCAGCTCCGGAGAAATCGGCGCAGCCCCGGTGCCGCCCCGGCGCATCTTGTCCATCCCCAGCATCCGGCGCAGGTTGCGCAAGACCATAAAGTCCCAGAAGGCATAGGCCGCCGCCACAGCTGTCGGCGGTGCCTTGTCCGCCATCACATAATCAGCCCGCGCGGCACCGGCCTTGAGGGCGCGATGAAAGGCCCAGCGTCCAATTGGCGTTGCCTCCTGGGCCAGAACCAGAACCCGCGAATAGATCTTTTCCCAGACCCGCGGCACCGCCACAAAGGTCGCTGGAGAGACCTCTTGCATATTGTCAAAAACCGTTTCCGCGCTTTCGGAAAAATTCACGGTACAAGCAGCCCCCAAAGGGAAATAGACGGACACATTGCGCTCAAGAATATGGCAGAGCGGCAGGAAGCACAGCTGTTCATCCTCGGGTTTCACTTCCAGAGCCCGTGCGCCGGCCTCCATCGAGGACAGGATATTCTCATGCCCCAGCATGGCGCCCTTTGGCATGCCCGTGGTGCCGGAGGTATAGATCAGCATCGCGGTGTCTTCGGGGTTTGATTGCGCGATCTCGGCTTCAAAGGCTCCGGGCTGCTTGGCGTCATAGCTCCGCCCCAGATCATAAAGCTCATCCAGGAAGATGCATTTCTCCTCCTCCAGGTCATGGAGCCCGTCGCGGTCATAGATGATCACCTTGGTCAGGCCCGGGACCTGATCGGCGATTTCCAGATATTTATCCAACTGCTCATCGTTTTCGACAAACAGAAAGCGGCTGTCGCTGTCATTGATCAGATAGGCCAGCTGCGACGCGGCATCGGTGGTATAGACCCCGGATGCAATACCGCCGACCCCCTGCACCCCCATATCAGTATAGAGCCACTCCCGGCGGTCCTCGCTGAGGATCGAGATCACCTCGCCGCGCTGCAATCCCAGGGATTTGAGCCCGAGGCCAATCCATTTGGCGTGATCCCAATAATCACTCCAGGAAAAAGATTTCCAGATCCCCATGTCTTTTTCGCGATGGGCGGTGCGATCTTGCAATCCCATACACCGCAATTGGAACAACTTCGGAATGGTGTCGCAGCCATCCACCAGAATGGGCCTCTGGCCCAGCTCGGCATTGTAGGAGACGCCATTGATTTCGATCTGGGCAGCCCCGGTCTGTTGTGCGATCTGCATGTTCATCTCGACCCCTCCTAGCGCCATGTCTTCTTGCGTTTCCAACGTTTCTCGCCACGCTGGCCCTCTTCCTGGTGACCCAGATAGAAAGACTTGATGTCCTCGCTTTCCATCAGCCGGTCAGCAGAGCCATCCATCACGATGCGGCCGATCTCCATCACATAGCCCACATCCGCCAGGTCCAGCGCGATACGCGCATTCTGTTCCACCAACATCATGGTCACATTCTCTTCCGCATTCAAACGGCGCAGAATGGCAAAGATTTCCTGCACCAAAAGCGGCGAGAGCCCCAGGCTTGGTTCATCCAGCAGCATGATCTGCGGCCGCAGCATAAGCCCGCGCCCAATGGCCAGCATCTGCTGCTGCCCACCGGACAATGTGCCCGCCTCCTGGTTGCGACGTTCGGCCAGGATCGGAAAATAGTCAAAGACCATCTGCCGGTCGCGCTCAATCTCGGCCTTGTCGCTGCGGGTATAGGCCCCCAGGCTGAGGTTCTCATCCACCGTCAGTAGCGGGAACACCTCGCGCCCCTCCGGCACATGAACAATGCCATGATCAACGATGCGATGAGGTTCCTGACCCTGGATTGGGCTGCCATTGAACAGCACCTCACCTTTTTCCGGGTCCATGATGCCCGAAATGGTCTTGAGCAGGGTCGACTTGCCCGCCCCATTGGCCCCCAGAACGGTCACGATCTGCCCCTTTTCGACCTTTAGCGACACGCCTCGGATCGCCATGATCGGCCCGTAAAAGCTCTCGAGATTCTTGATTTCCAGCAATGCTTCTCCCATCACGCCGCCCCCGCGCCAAGATAGGCCTCAATGACGGCCGGGTCTGCCTGCACCTCAGCCGGAGTGCCCTCGGCCAATTTGGCCCCATCGGCCAGCGCCAGCACCCGGTCGGACACACCGGACACAAGCCCCATGTCATGCTCCACCATCAGAACCGTGATCCCCATCTGTTTGCGAATATCGTCGATCCACCAGCGCATGTCCTGGGTTTCCTCGACCGACAGTCCAGAGGCAGGCTCATCCAGCAGCAGCAGACGTGGTTCGGAAGCCAGAGCGCGTCCCAGCTCCACCACTTTGCGCACCCCGTAGGGAAGTCCCGCGATCATCTTGTTTCGATAGGGCTGCAGATCCAGGAAATCGATCACCTCCTCCACAGCCGCGCGATGGCGTTCTTCCTCGCGGCGCACCCGGGGCATAAAGAACATCTCTTCCAGCAGCGTCGTTTTGCGATGGCGGTGCCGCCCCACCAACAGGTTCTGCAGCACCGTGGCGTGATCAAACAGCTCGATGTTCTGAAAGGTCCGCGCGATACCAAGGTCGGCCACCTGATCCGCATCCAGATCCAGCAGGTTGTTGCCATCAAAGCGAAATGTGCCAGCAAAAGGCTCGTAGAAGCGCGAGATCAGGTTGAAGGCCGTGGACTTGCCAGCACCGTTGGGACCGACAATGGCATAGACCTCCCCCTCTTCGACCGAAAAGCTCAGATCATTCACCGCCACCACGCCACCAAACTTCAGCGTCGCATTGTTGATTTCCAAAAGGCTCATCTCAGGCGCTCCGTCTTCAGGTAGGATTTCTGGCGGCGGAACATGTCCTTGCGCGCAAAGGGGAACAGCTCGAACCAGATACGTATCTTGAGCCATCGCCCGTAGATGCCCATCGGCTCAAACAGGATAAAGAGGATCAGGATGACGCCAAAGACACCGGTCTCAAGCCCGGGAATGGCAACGCCACTACCAAAGACCCCATCCTTGAGGATCGAGAGGCCCTGCGGCAGGAACGCCACCACCACTGCGCCAAAAAAGGCGCCATGGATCGTACCCAGCCCGCCAATCACGATCATCATCAACAAGGTGATGGAAATCACCAGCGAGAAGGTCTCGTTGTTGAAGGTGCCGGCATAGTAGCCCATCAAGGCCCCGGCCCAGCCGGTGATCATGCAGGAGAGCCCAAAGGCCTTGCCCTTGGTACGGGCTATATGCACCCCCATGGCTGTGGCCGAAACCTCACTGTCACGCACCGCTGCAAAGGCACGTCCCAGCGGCGAGCGCAGCAAATTGCGGTAGAACAGGGTACAGATGATGGTGACCACCAGAACCAGGTAGTAGAACCGCGACGGCATCGACCAGCGTTCGATTTCAAGCCCAAAGATGGTGATCATCTCGGGAAACTTGCCGGACACCCCACCGCTCCAGGGTTCCGTCAACACGATGATATCATCCGCCAGAACCGACAAGGCAATGGTCGCGATCGCCAGATAGATCCCATGCAGCCGCAGCACCGGGATCGCGATCAACACGCCCACCAGTCCGGTAATGATCCCCGCCAGCGGAAAGGCGACAATAAAGGGCACGCCCTGCTCGATCAGGATGGTATTGGCATAGCAGCCAATTGCCAGAAAGGCGGCATGACCCAGGCTCGCCTGACCGGTCTGTCCGGTCAGCAGCATCAGACCCAGGCCGGCAATGGCCCAGATCAGCACATTGGTGACCTCGCCGAGATAGAATTCGCCGATCAGATAAGGCAGCGCAAAGGCCAGCACCAGCAGGGCGGCATAGACCATAAACGTCCAGCGGTCAGGAAACAGACGAATGTCGTCATTGTAGGTTGTCTTGAAATGGATCCGCATTTGCTCACACCTTCTTTACGCGCACCTGGCTGAACAGCCCGTGCGGTCTAAAGACCAGCACCGCCAGCAACAGGGCATAGGGTGCAATTTGCGAATATCCGGCCGCCAAGTAGCGCGCCGCAAAGGGCTCGATGACACCAACGATCAACCCGCCGGCCAGGGCACCGGGAAGCGAGCCAAAGCCGCCAATCACTGCCGCCGCAAAGGCCTTGATCCCCAGCAGACCCGCATTGGGATCAATCGCCCCCTTGGAGGCAAAGAGAATGCCCGCCACCGCTGCGGTGGCACCGGACAAGCCCCAGATCAGGCCCTGAACGCGCTTAACCGGGATTCCCATGAAATAGGCTGCCATCTGGTTCTGGCTGGCGGCCTGCATCGCCAAGCCAAGTTTGGTGCGCTGAAAAAACTGATAGAGGAACCAGGTCATCAGGAAGGTGACAACAATGATGGCCACATCCGCCATGCCCAATACCACGCCGCCGATATGTAAATCCCCAAGCGCCAGCGGACTTTCCAGGGTTTGGGGTTCGTGGCCCCAGATCAACCCCGCCACAAAGCGCAACACAAAGCCCATGGCAATTGTCAGGATCACCACCGCCGTCTGGCTCTGACCAAACAGATGGCGCAAGACAAAGAGATCGATCAGATAGCCAAAGACCGCCATGATGGTGATCGTCAAAGGGGCTGCGATCCAGAACGGTAGATCCATATACCCTGCGTTGGTCAGGCCCAGGCTGACAAAGGCCCCGACCATCATAAAGTCACCCTGCGCGAAATTCACCGCCTCGGTGGCTTTGTAGATCAGCACGAACCCAAGCGCGATCAGGCCGTAGACACAGCCATTCGCGAGCCCACTGACAAAGAGCTGCAATACTTCCAAATTGTCCTCCCCCCGTTCCTTTAGAACGGTTCCCTGCCCTGTCACTCCGGGCTTTCGCGCCTTTTGGCAGATTTCCACTGCGCCTCCTCAAGCGGCAAAAATCCAAGCGTCTGAAAACAGACTAATGAGTATGTTTTTGACCTGTCAATCGCCGGGACCCAGCGTCAAACCAGTAAAAACCGCCTATTTTTTACGGCAAAGCGACCTTAGGCTGGTCAAAACGGATCCTGACCAAACTACCGCCAGACGGTACTTTTGACGTGATCATTTCAACCCTGATTACACGCCCTTTGTCTTCGCCAACCTCCAAAGCCCGTTGCCTGGCCGATTGGCCCCGGTCAGAGGGATTGCCTCTGCTTTACAGAACCTGATAGGCGAAAAAATCGAACCCGAATTTTGCAGGCCGCCTTCCATGCTCGAAAAGATCAGCGCATCCAAAAGCGAAATCCTCGACGCCGCCGCCCATTGCTTCATGACGCTTGGCGCCGAAGCGGCCTCGATTGATGACATCGCCCACCACCTGGGATCGACCAAGGGGCGGATCTATCATCACTTTCCATCCAAAGGCGCGCTGTTGTCCGCGGTGCAGCTACGCGCTGCCGACTTTACCAATCGCGCCGTCGAAGCGGTCATCGACAGCTCCCGACCTGCCCTGGAAAACCTTGAAGAAATGTCGCGCAGCCATGTCCGAGAAGTGCTGGCCTCGCTGCCCTACCACCGGGTGATCCTGCAGACCTATCCAGGAACGCGGGTCAAGGCGGCAACCGAGGTCGAACATGCCCTGCAATCCGAGGTTCGCAAAGGCCAGCGCGCTCATGAAATGCTGTTTCACGACGAGGTCGCCCGAGGCATTGCAGAAGGCAGCATCGAGAATCGCAACCTGACCGTGGCCGTCGCCGGGTTGATGCTGATTCTCAACTCTCCGGTTTTCTGGTTTCGCCCTGAGCGCGGGGCCTCGCAGGATTTCATCGACACCATTGTCCGCGATCTGACCAGTATGGCCATGGCCAGCCTGCGCAGCACAGCACCTGCCCCCCAGCCCGAATAGCGGATTGCGCAATCAACACAGCGCGCGCAACACCTCACAGAACCGGCTGCCCGCCACCGACAGCTGGTGTTCGCTGCGAATACATAGCCCCACAGCCCCGCGGGTGCTCTCGCTGTTGATCGGCAGCTTTTGCATCAGCCCCTGGGCCAGATCAGCCCGCACCACCCCTTCGCTGATGATCCAGATCGCCTGGTGCTCCAGCACAAAGCGACGACCAAATGTGGCCGAGACGGTCTCGATGGCGCTGCGGGGCGGTGACATGCCCTGCTCCAGAAACATCTGTTCCACCAAGGGGCGGATGATCGACCCCTCAGAGGGCATCAACACCGGATAGTGCTGCAGCCCGTCAGATGAGAACGCAGCTTCGCTGGCCAGAGGGTGGCCACTGGCGACCACAACGGCAACCTGCTCGTGCAACAGCGGCTCAAACTCCACCCCGACCATGACATCGGGCGCAGGCAACCGCCCCACCACCAGATCCAAAACGCCCCGGCGCAGCTGATCCAGCAGGAACCGGTTGTCGCCGGTGGTGACGGAGAAGCGGTGATGCGGGCTTTCAGCGGCCAACCGGGCCAGGGCATCCGGCACCAGCGTGGCCGACACCGTCGGCAGTGCGCCAATGGCCAGTTTTGGCCCTTCGCCCGCCTCCAGCCCCTGCAGCATCGCCACCCCATCGCGGGCCAGCGCCAGACTGCGCCCCGCGTGATCGCGAAACATCTCACCATATGAGCTGAGACGAATGCCGCGGCCATGGCGCTCAACCAATGGCTTGCCGCAGACCGCTTCCAACTCGCGCAGCGCCCGTGTCACCGCAGGCTGGGTCATGCCCAAGGCCTCTGCCGCCAGGGTGACGCTGTTCTGCCGAGCCACTTCGACAAAGACTTCGAGATGGCGCAGTTTCAATTGGGAGGACAAACGCATATCATTTCCGCAATGTGTTCATGTATGTTTCTGCATTATACAGATCATTTTCGATATGCGATACTGTGACAAAGAACTGACGATCAGGGGGCAGAGATGAGCGACAGCAGATATGATCAGGGCATGAAGATCCGGCGCGCCACTTTGGGAGAGGCCCATGTTGATCGCGCCGAGGCCGCCAAGACCGATCTGGACCAGGCCTTTCAGACCTTGATCACCGAAGGTGCCTGGGGCACGGTCTGGGCCTCGGACGGGATTGCCCCGCGCGAGCGGTCCATGCTGACACTGGCGCTGCTGGCGGCCCTTGGAAATTTTGACGAGATCCCGATGCATATCCGCGCCACCCAGCGCACCGGGGCCAGCAAACAGGACGTGATCGAGGCCTTTCAACATGTGGCGATCTACGCCGGGGTGCCGCGCGCCAATCATGCCTTGAAGCTGGCCAAGCAGACCTATGCCGAGATGGAAGCCGAAGCCGCCGCCTCCGATCAGACTTGAAACACTGCGCAGCAGCTCCCTTTTAGAAGGACGCCACAGATGCAAAAACCACCATTGAAACAGGGTGAATTCTACCAACGCGACCGCCGCTGGCATCCGCCAGCCCTGGATCGCAACTACAAGACCTCGGTCGCCCGCTCGCCACAGTTCCCGCTGATCAGCCTGGAAAACACCGTCAGTGAGATCACCGGCCCGGTTTTTGGTCACAATGATTTTGCGCCCGTCGACAATGATCTGCTCAAGAATTTTGCCCAGCCCGACCAAAGCCCGGTTGGCGAGCGCATCATTGTGCATGGCCGGGTTCTGGATGAAAACGCGCGCCCTGTGCCCAATACGCTGGTCGAGATCTGGCAGGCCAATGCTTCAGGGCGCTATCGCCACAAGAAAGACACCTATCTGGGCGCAATCGATCCCAATTTTGGTGGCTGCGGACGCACCATGACCGATGCGGATGGCTATTACTACTTTCGCACGATCAAACCCGGTGCCTACCCCTGGCGCAACTGGGTCAACGACTGGCGCCCCGCCCATATCCATATCTCGGTCTTTGGCACCGGCTTTGCCCAACGCCTGATTACGCAGCTCTATTTCGAGGGCGATCCTTTGATTGCCCGCTGCCCCATCGTGCAGACACTCCCGGATCCTGCAGCGGTGGAACAGCTGACCGCGCGGATGGATATGAACGCCAGCATTCCGCTGGATACCATCGCCTATAAATTCGACATCGTGTTGCGTGGACGTCGCTCGACCCTGTTTGAAAACCGTCTGGAAGGAAACTGAAGTGTTTCCAGAAAAAGTGGCAACCGGTTACCCGGTTCGAAAACGCGACCAAGGAGAGTGATATGGCTCAGGATCTGAACTATCTGAAGGAAACCCCATCCCAGACCGCCGGCCCTTTTGTGCATATCGGCCTTGCCCCCGGTGCCGCCGGGTTCGAGATCTACGACCAGGAGCTGGGCCAGGACATTGCCGGTCCCAACGCCTCGGGTGAGCGCATCCGCGTCGAAGGACTGGTGATGGACGGCATCGGCTCGCCGGTCAAGGACGTTCTGCTGGAGGCCTGGCAGGCCAATGCACAGGGCATCTATGCCCATCCTGAACATCCCGGCGAGGTCGAAGACGGCTTTCGCGGCTGGGGGCGGGTGATCACCGATTTCGATACCGGTGAATGGGCGTTTGACACCGTAAAACCCGGCCCGGTCATGGGCCGCAACGGCCAGATGATGGCGCCTCATATCAACCTGTGGATCGTCGCCCGCGGCATCAATGTCGGGTTGAATACGCGGCTCTACTTTGAGGACGAAGCTGAGGCCAATGCGGGCGACCCGGTGATCAATCTGATCGAATGGGAAAAGCGTCGCGCCACTTTGATCGCCAAACGCAGCATCCGCGACGGCGCGGTGGTCTATCGTTTCGACATCTGCCTACAGGGCAACGATGAAACCGTATTTTTCGACGTCTAAGGAAAAACCATGAGCACCAGCAGCCAGGGCAAACCCTGCATCATCTGCGTCGCCATCACCGGATCGGTGCCGCGCAAAGAGCACAACCCGGCAGTGCCCATCAGCATCTCCGAACAGGTCGAAAGCACCCAAGCGGCCTTTGAGGCTGGTGCCGCCATCGCCCATTGTCATGTCCGCACCGAGGATCAGACACCGACTTCTGATCCAGAGCGCTTTGCCAAGCTTTTGGAGGGGCTGCACCGCCATTGCCCCGGCATGATCGTGCAGCTGTCAACCGGCGGCCGCTCCGGTGCCGGTCAGGAGCGCGGCGGCATGCTGTCCCTGCGCCCGGACATGGCCTCGCTCTCGGTGGGCTCCAACAATTTCCCCACCCGGGTCTATGAGAACCCACCGGAACTGGTTGATTGGCTGGCCGGTGAGATGCGCCAATATGAGGTCAAGCCCGAGATCGAGGCCTTTGATCTGTCGCATATCCATCAGGCGGTCAAAATGAATCGCGACGGGCGGATCCCTGGCAAGCTTTACGTTCAATTTGTCATGGGGGTGAAAAACGCCATGCCGGTGGATCGCGAGACCTTTGATTTCTACATCGAAACGGTAAAGCGCCTGGCCCCGGAGGCCGAATGGTGCGGCGCCGGCATTGGCCCCGGTCAAATCCAGATCAACGAATGGGCCATTGCCGCCGGCGGCCATACCCGCACCGGCCTCGAGGACAACCTGCGGCTGGACCGCGAAACCCTGGCGCCCTCCAACGCGGCCCTGGTGCAGCGCGCGGTGGAATTGTGCGGCAAATACGAACGCCCCGTTGCCAGCTGGCAGCAGGCCCGGCAGATATTGGGGCTGCGCCCTGCCTGACAGGGTGACAACAAATCAGAAAACATAAGGGCAAGCCGCATAGCTTGCCCTTATGTTTTCAGCCCAGATCAGGCCCTTCAGCCGGAACATTGTCCAGACAGATCCTTGAGGATCGGACACTCCGGGCGATTGTCTCCCGCGCAGCAATTGACCAATTCGGTCAGAGTGTTGCGCATGGCCTGCAGGTCGGTGATCTTGGCTTCGATCTTGCTCAGATGCTCTAGCGCCAGCTGTTTGACATCGCCGCTGGCACGGCTTTCATCCTCATAAAGCGCCATCAGCATGCGGCAATCTTCGATGGTAAAGCCCAAGGCGCGTGCGCGGCCCAGAAAGGCCAGCTTGTGCAGATCCGCCTCGGCAAAGCAGCGATAACCGTTGTCGCTGCGATGCGGTTTGATCAACCCGATATCCTCATAGTAGCGAATGGTCTTGGCCGGCAGGCCCGAGCGGGTGGCGACATCACCAATATTCATGCGAACCTCCTGTTTTGCCCGATCATTCGGCGAGACTGTGAGTTGCGGGTGCCTCTGCGCCCGGCATCTGCTCTTCATCTATGTTCGATCTCAGCCGATGCAAGCGCAGGGCATTGCTGAGCACAAAGACGCTGGACAGCGCCATCGCCCCGGCAGCCAAGGCAGGCGACAGCAGCGGCCCGCCAAAAGGGTAGAGCACACCTGCGGCCACCGGCACCAGCAGGATGTTATAACCAAAGGCCCAGCCCAGGTTCTGACGAATATTGCGCATGGTGGCCCGACTGATGCGCAGCGCGTCCAAAGCGCGGCGCAGATCGCCAGAAACCAGTACCACATCTGCCGCCTCAATCGCCACATCAGTGCCGGTGCCAATGGCCAGGCCAACATCTGCCGCCGCCAGGGCGGGCGCATCATTGAGCCCATCGCCGACAAAGGCCAGGGTGCCAAACTCTGCCTGCAGATCCTTGATCACCGCAAGCTTGTCTCCAGGCAGACAGTCCGCACGCACCGCGTCGATCCCCAGCCGCCCGGCAATGGCCTGCGCCGTCGCTGCGGCATCGCCAGTGATCATTGCCACCTTGAGCCCCTGAGCCTGCAAGGCCCGGATCGCCTGTGGCGTGCCCGGTTTGATCGGATCCGCCACGGACAGTGCCGCCGCTGCGACGCCGTCAATGGCCACATAAAAGGGGGTTTCCCCCACTTTGGCCCAGTGTTCTGCCTGCCCGGCCAGCGCGGCACAGGCGATGTCCTCGCGCTGCATCAGCCGCGCTGCACCAATCAGCACCTCCCGTCCCTCGACGCGGGCGCGCAACCCAAAGCCAGGAATTGCCTCGGTGCTTTCGGCCTTGGACAGGTTTTCCCCTGCGGCCTCGACCAAGGCCTTGGCAATGGGATGTTCCGATTGCGCCTCTGCTGCGCCAACCAGACGCAGGACCGCCTCGCGTTCAAAGCCTTGGGCCATCTGCACATTGGTCAGGGCCGGGTGGCCCTCGGTCAGGGTGCCGGTCTTGTCCAAGGCCACCAGCTTAACCTCTTGCAAACGCTGCAAGGCATCGCCTTTGCGAAACAGAACTCCCATCTGTGCGGCGCGGCCAATCCCCACCATGATCGAGGTCGGAGTCGCCAGCCCCATGGCGCAGGGACAGGCGATGATCAGCACCGACACCCCGGCCACCAATGCCAGCGGCAGGGCCGGCGCAGGTCCCAACAACAGCCAGGCCAAAACTGTCAGCGCCGCCACCAGAATGACCGCAGGTACAAACCACAGGGTAATACGATCAACCAGCCCCTGCACCGGCAATTTGGCCCCCTGGGCCTGCTCTACCATCTGGATGATCTGTGCCAGTGCGGTATCGCTGCCCACATGTGTGGCGCGGTATTCCAGCACGCCTGCGCCATTCACGGTTCCGGCTGAAACCCGATCCTGCGCGGCTTTCTCCACCGGCAGGGGCTCCCCGCTGAGCATGCTTTCATCAATATAAGAGCTGCCGGACCTCACCACGCCGTCCACTGCAACCTGCCCTCCGGGGCGGAGCTGGATCAGATCGCCAGCGGTGATCTGATCAATCGGGGTCTCATGTGCCTGCCCCTCAACCAGCACAAACGCGGTTTTGGGCTGCAGTTTGGCCAGCTTGCGAATCGCCGCGCCTGTGCGCCCCTTGGCCCGAGCCTCCAGCAGCCGCCCAACCAGAATCAGCACCACGATGACCGCCGCTGCCTCGTAATAGACATTGGCGGTGCCGTGAGGCAGCCAAGCCGGTGCAAATGTCGAGATCAGCGAAAACCCATAGGCCGCAGAGGTGCCCAGCGCGACCAAGGCATTCATGTCAGGCGCGCCCCGAACCAGAGCCGGAAAGCCCTTGGTATAAAAGTGCCGCCCCGGACCAATTAAAACCAAGGTGGTGAGCAGGAATTGCAACAGATAGCTGATCTGCATGCCGATATTGGCCATCACCCAATGATGCAGCGCCGGGATCATATGGCTGCCCATCTCGATGACAAAGACCGGCAGGGTCAGCACCCCGGCGACCAGAGCCTGGCGCGACAGGGATTTGATTTCATCCGCCTTGCGCTGGCTGACCTGCGCGCGGGCATCAGCCTCCTGGAAGCGCAGCCGTGCCGGATAGCCCGCCTCTGTGCTGGCCGCAATAAGATCCGCGCCCCGTGCAGCACCTGTCAGATACTGCACCTCGGCGCTCTCGCTGGCGAGATTGACCTCTGCCTTGAGGACCCCCGGAACCGCTTGCAGCGCCGCCTCGACACGCCCAACACAGGAGGCACAGCTGAGACCCTGAATATCAAGGCTGAGATGAGACTGCGCCGCCGGATAGCCCGCCTGATCCAGCGCCTTAGACAGATCGTTCAGCTGCAATTCGCCAGTGGCTTCAACCTGCCCCTTGGCACTGGTCAGATTGACCGCCACCGACGTGACACCGGGCACGGCGGCCAAGGCCCGTTCGGCGCGCCCGGCGCAGCCCGCACAGCTGAGGCCGGTGATTTGCAGCGAAATGTGGCGCTGTTCCATGGTGGAACTCTCCAAAGTGGTTCTTGTCTGCCAAGGCATATGGAGCTTCCAGTCAGGGGAAGGTCAAGCCCGGGTTCCGAATTAATTTTTCCGAGCCAACAGATCGTTTCAACCTAAGCCAAAAGGCGATGATCGAGGTCAATTGCCTGAATGCGTCACTTTTTGTCGTTCCTGGTGATTTGCCCAGAAATCCGGAGGTGCCAGAGGCAAAGGCAATACTTGCCTGATCAGTTTGGCGAATGTAACGCTACGCAAACTAGGCCTTGGTCGGGCAGTTATTTACTGTGCCACGAGATCAGGCCTGAACAGGAACTCCAAGGGGTCTGCTGCCAAAGCGCAGAAGGATCGCCACCAACAGGACGAAGGACCGTAAATCATGATGCGTACACGCGCCGCCGTTGCAGTTGCTCCGGGCAAACCGCTCGAAGTAATGGAAGTGAACCTCGAGGGCCCCAAGGCCGGTGAAGTTCTGGTCGAAATCAAGGCCACCGGTCTGTGCCATACGGATGAATTCACCCGCTCGGGCGATGACCCCGAAGGCATCTTTCCGGCGATCCTGGGCCATGAGGGTGCAGGCGTGGTGATCGAGGTGGGCGAAGGGGTCACCAGCCTTGAGGTCGGCGATCACGTGATCCCGCTTTACACGCCCGAGTGCCGCGAATGCGACTACTGTTTGAACCCCAAAACCAACCTCTGCCAGTCGATCCGCGCGACCCAGGGCGCTGGTCTGCTGCCCGATGGCTCCACCCGGTTTTCGATGCTGGATGGCACCCCGATCCACCACTACATGGGCTGCTCGACCTTTGCCAATCACACCGTGGTGCCGGAAATTGCCCTGGCCAAGGTGCGCAAGGACGCGCCGTTCGATAAGATCTGCTACATCGGTTGCGGCGTCACCACCGGCATCGGCGCGGTGATCAACACCGCCAAGGTGGAAATCGGCTCGACCGCCATCGTCTTTGGTCTGGGCGGCATCGGGTTGAACGTGATCCAGGGGCTGAAACTGGCCGGAGCCGACCAGATCGTCGGCGTTGACCTCAACCCCGGCAAGGTGGAGATGGCCACGCATTTCGGCATGACCCATTTCTGCAACCCATCCGAGGTCGAAGGCGATCTGGTGGCGCATCTGGTCGAGCTGACCGGCGGCGGTGCCGATTACACCTTTGACGCCACTGGCAATGTCAACGTCATGCGCACAGCACTGGAAGCGGCGCACAAGGGCTGGGGCGAAAGCATCATCATCGGCGTTGCCCCCGCGGGTGCCGAGATCTCAACCCGTCCGTTCCAGCTGGTCACCGGCCGGTCCTGGCGCGGCACCGCCTTTGGCGGCGCATCGGGCCGGACAGATGTGCCCAAGATCGTGGACTGGTACATGGACGGCAAGATCGAGATCGACCCGATGATCACTCACAAGCTGAGCCTCGACGAGATCAACCATGGCTTTGAGCTGATGCACGAAGGCAAATCGATCCGCGCCGTCGTCGAATTCTAAGCCAGCCTCGGAAAGACTTCATTGCAAGGCGCAGTTCCGGCCCGGAACTGCGCCTTTTTCCATCTCCTGCAGGCTTTCCTCTTGTTGGCAAACGTAGAATTGCTCACGCGACAAAAGGCTCCCTTTGGCATTGCCACCGGTGCGCGGCATACTGCTATCCGGCAGTTCCAAACGGGAGAGTAAGCCCCAAGTTTCAAGCCGTCGACATATCAAAACGGCCACAACGGCCGAGATCATCTTTGATGTGCTACGCCGTGCTACCATTGAGGGAGAGCTGACGGGTGGTGAGTCTCTGCGCCAGGACGAGATCGCCAAGGCCTTCAACACCTCGCGCTTTCCGGTGCGCGAAGCCCTAACCCGGTTGTAACAACAAGGATTGGTGGAATGCAGCGCGACAAAGGCGCAATTGTCGCCAGCCTATCGATGGATGAAGCGGGGAAAATCGTTGATTTCCGGACCAAGCTGGAGGCCGATGTGATCCGCGCGGCAGAGCCCCGACAAAGGGGACCGGATCAGAGAGTATGGAAGCAGGCCACCTGACTGGTCTCGCCCTGCTGTTCAGATCGCGCCTTGCGGCAGGTCTCGCTTGCCAACCAGCAGCACGGCGCAAAGGCACAGCCCGGCAGATCGTCCATTGGCGAGGGCAGCTCTCCCTGCAACTGGATCCGCTCGCGCTTGGCCTCGGGGTCTGCCTTGGGGGTGGTTGACAGCAAGGCCTTGGCATAGGGGTGGCGCGGAGGGGCAAAGAGCCCCTCCTTTCTGGCGCGTTCCACCGCACGCCCCAGATACATCACGATGACCTCGTCGCAGAAATGGCGCACCACCGACAGATCATGGGTGATAAAGAGATAGGACAGCCCCATGCGGTCCTGCAGCCACACCAGCAGGTTCAGGATCTGACTCTGGATCGACACATCCAGCGCTGAGACCGGCTCATCCCCCATCAGCAGCTTTGGCTTGCAGGCACCGGAATGCCAACTTGTTCGAACAGCGCGATAGCGCGTTGATGACGCGCACGCCGCCCCATCCCCAGGTGCTGGCGCGGCGCTTCCTTGATCTGAAACCCAACGGTAAAACAGGGGTTGAGCGAGGACTTCGGCTCTTGAAAGATCATAGCTATATCCTTGCCGATGATGCCACGCCGATCCCGTGGGCTGAGCTTGTTCAGGTCTGTGCCCCCAAACGTCAGCGCATCAGCGGTGATCCGGGCCGTCCAGGGCAGCAGCCCCATCAGCGCCAGCATCGACACCGATTTTCCCGACCCGGTTTCGCCGACGATGGCCAGGATCTCACCTGTGTCGACGCTCAGATCCACGCTGTCGACGGCGCGGAACGCGCCCGAAGCGGTGGCAAATTCAACCGTCAGATTGCGAATATTCAGCAGGCTCATGGACTCAGCTCCGCTTTAGCTTGGGGTCCAGCGCATCCCGCAGGCCATCGCCCATCAGGTTGATCGCCAGAACCGTGATCAGAATAGCCAGCCCGGGGAAGGTTACCACCCACCAGGCGCGCAGGATGAACTCGCGGGCCTCGGCCAGCATGGTGCCCCATTCCGGGGTCGGCGGCTGCGCCCCCATACCGAGAAACCCCAGCGCCGCAGCATCGAGAATGGCGGTGGAAAAGGACAGCGCCCCCTGCACGATGATCGGTGCCAGGCAATTGGGCAGCACAGTGACAAACATCAGTCGCGGCTGGCTGGCCCCCGCCACCCCGGCCGAGGTCACATAGTCCTTTTGCAGCTTTCCCAGCACCGAGGCCCTGGTCAGGCGCACATAATGAGGCTGAAATAAGATGGCGATGGCGATGATCGCATTGATCAGTGAGGGCCCCAGAATTGCCACCAGTACCAGCGCCAGCAACAGCGAGGGAAAGGCGAGGATGGTATCCATCAGCCGCATCACCAGGCTGTCCACCCATTTGGGGGCAAAGCCGGACAACAGCCCAACCAGGATCCCGCCCGAGGCGGCCACCGTCACCACCACAACACCCACGATAAAGGAATAGCGCGCGCCGGAAATCAATCGCGACAGCATATCCCGGCCCAGAGGGCGGTGCCCAACGGAAAGCGCCAATCGCCGCCCTCCTGCCAGGCCGGGGGCTGCAGGATGTGATCGCGAAACTGCTCGGTCGGATCAAAGGAGGACAGCCAGGGCGAAAAAGCAGCGCGTCTCCGGATTGGATCTGATAGTCGGCGCGAGCATGGGCTTGGGGTGGGCGGAATTCTCGCCTGCGGCAACAATCGATACAAAGGCAAGATCATCAGCGCCTTCGGCAAACAGCGCAAGGATCAGCACGCTTTCGATCTGCTTTTCACTCTGGCCAATCGCAACCGTCGCCAGGACGTGATGCAGCGCGCGTTCCGACAGATCGATGGCCGCTTGCATCGCGGCAATATCCACCTCGCTCTTGATCATGCGCAGGCCGGAAACTTCTTGTTCCACGTCGATGATCTCCAGCTGCGGCAGCGCTTGTTTCAGCGCGTGATAGACAAAGACCCGCATCACCTGCCCCTCAACCGCAAGTCGGGTCAGGAGCATATGGGCAGCGAGGGCTGCAAATGCCGCCTGGTAGCCATCCTGATCTCGCCAATCAAAGGTTGCCCCGTCAAAGTCCACCAGCTCCCAAGAGCCGAGTTCAAGATTGGGCACAATCGCTGCCGGGGGGCTTTGGCTGGAACCACCAGCACAAAGGAGCGTTCCTGGCTCATGAAACTCTGGACCAAGGCCCGGGTGAAATTCGGCCCCGGTTCCAATTTCAGCCTGCGACTGTTCTTATTCGACGGTCACACCATAAAAGATATAGCCGCCCAGCGGATGCACCTTGTAGCCTTGCAATTTGTTGCTCATCGACAGGTAGACAACCGAATGGGCGGTGGTGGCCCAGGGGGCCTGTTCCTTGAAGATGCTCTGCGCCTCTTCGTAGAGGCGGGTGCGTTCCTCGGTATCGGTGACGAATTTGGCCTTCTGAATCACATCGTCAAAGGGCTGGTGACACCATTGGGCCCGGTTCGAGGCTTCGACCCCGTCACATCCCAGCAGCGCCGCCAGGAAGTTGTCCGGGTCGCCATTGTCACCGGTCCAACCCAGCAAGACCGCACCATCGCGATCCAGATCCTTGGAACGCGACAGGTATTCGCCCCATTCGTAAGACACGATCTCAACATCGACACCGGCCTTAGAGTAATCCTCCTGGATCAGCTCTGCCATGCGGCGGGTATTGGGGTTGTAGGGCCGCTGCACCGGCATCGCCCAGATCTTCATATCCAGATAGCTGACGCCTGCATCGGCCTTCATCGCAGCCACATCAGCCGGGTTCGGATAGGGTATCACGTGGCATTCGCCAACTTTCAGCTTTTGATAGCGCACCGAGGCATCCGGGGTGATGGCAAAGATCAGATTGTCGATACCAGCCTTTTCCTGCCAATAGTCCGCATTGGCCTGATAGCGGATCACCGCGTCCTTCCGATAGGCGACAAAGCTGAAGTGGCCGGTCCCGATGGGGGCCGTGTTCAGCATCTTGGGCGTGCCGGCGGCCAGCATCGCCTCGCCGTATTCAGCCGACAGGATCGAGGCAAAATCCATCGCCATATCGGCGACAAAAGGCGCTTCGGGGTGCGATAGGACAAATTTCACGGTATGGTCGTCGACCTTGACGATTTCCTTCACCAGATCCGGCATCGACATGCCGTTGAAATACTCCCAGGTGCCTCCGGAGACGTTATTAAAAGGGTGATCCTCATGGCGCTGACGTTCAAAGGCAAAGATCACGTCATCGGCTGTAAAGTCACGCGTTGGGTGAATTGGTCGCTGGAGTGGAATTTCACGCCTTGGCGCAGAGTGAAGGTAAATTCGAGCCCATCATTGCTGGCTTCGTCGCTTTCGGCCAGACCGGGGATTACATTGGTGGTGCCAGTCTCGAACTCGACCAGACGGTTGTAGATCGGATGCGAAGAGGCATCAAAAGTGGTGCTGGCGCTCAGTGCCAAACCACCGGCCGCCATCATGAACTTGACCCTCAATTCACCCTTGAGTTGTTTTCTTTAATCTGGTGACCGCCTTTGCAGGTGCAGATCTTCACATCCCTCCTTGCAACGTCAAAGGAGGAAAATGTGATCCATTCTAACTGAGCAGCCAGGCTACAAGATATTGCATCCAATCTGGATCAATCGGGGCCAATCCGTCGCTTTTTCTGCTCGAGAGATCGCATTCCGCCCGATGTGAGAGTTTTCGATCACGAGATCAGTGCGTTATAGCGAAGCCGCCGCAAAATGGGGTCAACTTGCGCCCTACAAAAACGTCAAGACGAGTGACTTTTTAGGGCTCTTCCGAAAAAGACGGATTTCACGATTGAATTTATCCTCCCCAGGGGGATACTGGAGCAATGACACACTCTCATCGACACAGCTCGCACCCGCGAATTTCCGCTCGCCTAAAGCGTGCAAACGGCCACCTCAACAGCGTGATTGCGATGATTGCGGAGGGACGGCCCTGCCCCGAGATTGCGCAGCAATTGCAGGCGGTTGAAAAGGCCGTCGCCAATGCCAAGCGCGCGCTGATCTTTGATCATATCGACCATTGTCTCGACGCCGAGAACAGCGGGGCCTCAGAAAGCCATCCAACAGCAGGGTTCAAAGATATTGCGAGGTATCTCTGAACCATGCTTAGCGTTCTGAAAAACCGTGTCTTTCGCCATATGTTTGCCGCTCAGGTGATTGCCATCGTCGGCACCGGCCTAGCGACCGTCGCGCTTGGGCTTATTGCCTATGACATCGCGGGGGCCGATGCTTCGATGGTGTTGGGGATCGCCCTGACGATCAAGATGGTGAGCTATGTGACGCTGGCCCCGATCGCTGCAGCCCTGGCCAGCCAATATCCCCGCCGCGCCTGGCTGGTCAGCCTCGATATTCTGCGGGCGCTGGTGGCGCTGGCCCTGCCCTTTGTCACTGAGATCTGGCAGATCTATGTGCTGATTTTTGTGATGCAGGCCTCATCGGCCGGCTTCACCCCAGCCTTTCAGGCGACCATCCCCGAAGTGCTGCCAGAGGAGGAGGATTACACCACCGCCCTGTCGCTGTCACGGCTGGCCTATGACATCGAAAGCCTGCTGTCGCCCAGCCTGGCCGCGCTATTGTTAACACTGGTCGCCGCAGAATCGCTGTTCTTTGGCACCGCAGTTGGGTTTGCCGCCTCGGCCTTGCTGGTGGTCTCAGTAGCGCTGCCCTCCCCCAAGCCCAGTGTCAGCAGAACCGGATTTTATGATCGCACCACGCGGGGCATCCGCATCTATCTGAAGACACCCCGGCTGCGTGGCTTGCTGGGGCTGTCCGCCGCCGCCGCCTCAGTCAGCGCTGTGGTGATCATCAATACTGTTGTGATCATTCGCGCAGAGTTGGGACTGGCAGAAGACATGGTGGCCTTGGCCCTGGCTGCCTTTGGTGCCGGGTCAATGCTCGCGGCTTTTGTGCTGCCTCGGGTGCTGCGGCACTTGCAGGATCGCCCGGTGATGAGCGCCGGTGCCGTTATTGCCATTCTGGCGCAGGTCGGGCTGGCGCTTCATGTGTTGATCTGGCAGGCCGCACTGGTGCCGGTACTGATCAGCTGGTTCCTGTCGGGACTTGGCTATTCGATCATTCTGACGCCGTCAGGGCGGCTGTTGAAACGTTCGGCCCAGCCACAGGACCGCCCGGCGGTCTTTGCCGCCCAGTTTACTCTGTCACATGGGTGCTGGCTGATCACCTATCCGCTAACAGGTTGGAGCATGAGCCAGCTTGGCATGGTGCCTTCTCTCCTTATTCTAAACGCAGTAGCCCTGACCGGACTTTTGGTCGCCCGGCAATACTGGCCCGCCAATGACCCTGAGAGCCAGGCCCATAGCCATCCCGAATTGGCCCCGGACCATCCTCATCTGCAAGAGATCCCAGCCCAGGATGGCGCCAGTGCGCCGATCCACAAACATCCCTATATCATTGATGATCTGCACAAGGACTACCCGCCCCGCGCCGATTGAGCGCAGGGCGGGAATCTGTTTCTTCAGCTGCAAGACTTCGCCCCGGGATCTACGTCAAGCCTCGACCACGGTTTCGACCGCATCCAGTGTGACATCATAACCCCACAGGCAACGCAGGTGTTTCAGCACCTCGACCCGGTTTTCCTCTTCCAGGTGGATGCCGTCCCGCACCGTATGGGTCAGGATCAAGCGACGATCACCGCGCAGATCCGCATCGGTCACCTGAATATCGGGCTCCAGATAGGCCAGATCATATTGCTGGGCCAAGGCCCGTCGCACCGCCTTGTAGCCGGCCCGATTGTGAATCTGGCTCACCACCAGATCCTTTTGATCCGCCTCATCCACCAGCGCAAAGAGCTTGAATTTGCGCATCAGATGTGGCGACAGGAATTGCTGAATAAAGCTCTCATCCCGGTAGTTGGCCCAAGCCTCGCGCAGAACCTGACGCCAATCGTCATGGCCGGCAATATCCGGGAACCACTCGCGATCCTCGTCCGTGGGCTCTTGGCAGATGCGTTTGATATCCATCATCATCGCAAAGCCCAGCGCATAGGGGTTTATGCCCGAGTAACGCGGATCGTCATAATCCGGCTGCAAGACAACATTGGTGTGGCTGTGCATCATCTCCATATAAGAGCCTTCGGTGATACGCCCGTCTTCGAACAGCTTGTTGATGATGTAGTAATGCACAAAGGTGGCGCAGCCCTCGTTCATCACCTTGGTCTGTTTCTGCGGATAGAAATACTGTGCCAGGACGCGCACGATGCGCAGGATCTCGCGCTGCCAGGGCTTGAGCACCGGACTATGTTTTTCCAGAAAATAGAGAAGATTCTCCTGCGGCAGGCTCAGGCTCTTGCGACGTGCGCTATAGGGCTCATCCTCAAAATCCTGGCTCTTGTCCCGTCCCAGGGTCGCGTCGGTCCAGATATCAAGCAGGCTGCGGCTGGCCTCGTAGCCATCCCGGACCCGCTGCATCGCCTCCAACTCTTGCGAGGTGGGTTTGGGGGGGCGGCCATAGCGGAACACCCCCTGGGTTTGCAACGCATGCGCCGCATCCAGGATTTCTTCGACCGCATCCAACCCATAGCGCTCTTCGCAGGCTGAAATATAGTTCTTGGCAAAAGCCAGGTAATCATGAATGCCATCGGCATCTGTCCACTGCAGGAACATGTAGTTGTTCTTGAAGAAGTGATTATGGCCAAAGGCTGCATGGGCCATCACCAGCGTCTGCATCGACATGGTGTTCTCTTCCATGTTGTAGCTGATGCAGGGGTTGGAGTTGATGACGATCTCATAGGCCAGGCCTTGCCGTCCGGTGCGATACAGCGCCTCGTCGCGGGCAAAATGTTTACCAAAGGACCAGTGTTGATACATCAGCGGCAACCCGACACAGGAATAGGCATCCAGCATCTGCTCCGCTGAGATGATCTCGATCTGGTTTTGATAGACATTCAGCCCCAGATCATTGAGCGCGATCTCCTCGATGGCGTCACGCGCCTTTCCCAACAGCTCAAAAGTCCACTCGGGTCCGTCAAACAGAAGTTTCGGGTCTGTTTCTGCATCAAGCATTCTGACCTCCTTTTACACGCGGCAGGAAGAACTCCCTGAAGATCGGGTAGATATGTGCCGGGTGCGAGACCCGCTGCATTTCAAAATGCGGGGCCTGCGACTTCACTTCACGGTAGTTCTGCCACAGGTCATCACCAGCTTCCGGATCACTCAGCAATTGCTCAGCGGATTCCTCGACGATCTCCATGTAAGCGTAATATTGGCAAACCGGCAGCAGGTCCTCGAGCAGCAGTTTCTTGCAGCGCGCCGAGTCATTACCGAAATTCTCACCATCAGAGGCCTGCGCCCCGTAGATGTTCCATTCATCCGGAGAATAGCGTTCCGCGATGATTTCGCGCATCTTGTCCAGCGCGGTGGACACGATGGTGCCGCCGGTTTCGCGAGCATAAAAGAAGGTCTCTTCGTCGACCTCTTGTGCATGATGGGTATGGCGGATGAACACCAGTTCGGTGTGTTCATAGCAGCGTGACAAAAACAGATGCAGCAGCAGAAAGAACCGCTTGCCCAGATCCTTTTCACGTTCCTGCATCGAGCCGGAGACATCCATCAGGCAAAAGACCACCGCCCGTGATTTGCGGATTTTTTCCGGCACATGGGTGTCGAACCGCAAATCGATCGGATCGATATAGCCAACCACTTTGCGCTTGCGCAGCAGACCATCCAGCCGGGCCCGCAGCGCAGCCAAAAGCTCCTCCTGGGCGGGCGTGCGTGCCTTGATCTCTTCCATTGCGGCGATCTCGACTTCCAGATCCGCTTGGGCCTGTGCCGTGGGTCGCCGCAAAGCAATGCGCCGCCCCAGAGAGTTGCGCATGGTCCGCACCAGATTGAGGTTGTTGGGTGTCCCCGCCGTGGTCAGGCCTGCCCGCCGGGTGCCGATGGTTTCGGTCTCCACCGTGGATTTCTCCACCAGATCTGGCAGCTCAAGCCCGTCAAACAGGATTTCGAGATATTCATCACGGGTCAGGGTAAAGGAAAACTCATCATCCCCCTCGCCATCCTCGGAGGCCTCACGCCCCCCTTGCCCAGCCCCGGATTTGGGTTTTGGAATGGTATCTCCAACCACAAAATCCTTATTGCCAGGCAGGACATATTTGCGATTACCGCCTTGCGAACCATGAAAAAATCGCGGCTCCTTCAACCCCCGCGAGGGGATTGTCACCTTTTCTCCGTCGGTCGGGACACCATCCCCATCCTGGATGGACTTGTCCCGTACCGAGCGGTCAACACGCTCTTTGATGTTTTCCCGGGCGCGGCGCAGAAACCGTTGTCGGTTGCCGTGGCTTTTGCCCTTGGGATTGGAGCGTCTGTCGATGAAGTGATGCATCTGTCAGCGTCCCTTTTTACCCGGCCTTGTTGACCCGCATGTACCATTCCACCAGACGTCGGACCTGACGGTCTGTGTAGCCATGGCTGCGCATGCGTTCGACAAATTCCTGATGTTTGCTTTCGGTTTTGCTGTCTTTCTTGCTGCCGAAACTGATCACTGGCAGCAGCTCTTCAACCTGGCTGAACATGTGCTTTTCGATCACATCGCGCAGCTTTTCATAAGAATTCCACGCCGGGTTCGATCCGGTATTGGCGCGATGGCGCAGGGCGAATTTCACCACTTCGTTGCGGAAGTCCTTGGGGTTGGCGATGCCGACGGGTTTCTCGATCTTGCTGAGCTCCCCATCGAGGATCTCACGGTCATATAGCTGGCCAGTATCTGGATCCTTGTAGTCCTGCTCTTCGATCCAGGCATCCGCATATGAGATGTAGCGATCAAAGACATTCTGGCCATATTCGGTATAGCTCTCGAGATAGGCCTTCTGGATCTCGTTGCCGATGAACTCCTCGTAGCGCGGCGCCAGATCCGATTTGATGAACTCGAGGTATTTGGCCTCGGTCTCGGCCGGGAACTGCTCCCGCTTGATCATCTGCTCGAGCACAAACATCAGATGAACCGGATCTGCCGCCACTTCATCGGTGTCGAAATTGAAGGTCGAGGACAGCACCTTGAAGGCAAAACGCGTGGAGATACCGTTCATCCCTTCGTCGACGCCTGCGCGATCCTGATATTCCTGTACCGTCTTGGCCTTGGGATCGGTGTCTTTCAGGCTTTCGCCGTCATAGACCCGCATCTTGGAATAGAGATTGGAGTTCTCATGTGGCTTGAGCCGGGTCAGAACCGAGAACCGGCTGAGAATCTTGAGCGTTTCCGGCGCACAAGGCGCGTCAACCAGTTCACTGTGCTGGATCAGCTTGTCATAAATCTGCGCCTCATCGCTGACGCGCAGGCAATAAGGCACTTTGACGATCGAAACCCGGTCGATAAAGGCCTCGTTGTTCTTGTTGTTTTTGAAGGTCTGCCATTCGCTCTCATTGGAATGGGCCAGCACCAGGCCGGTAAAGGGTATCGCACCAAAGCTTTCGGTGCCCATGTAATTGCCTTCCTGCGTCGCCGTCAGCAAGGGATGCAGCATCTTGATGGGCGCCTTGAACATCTCGACAAATTCCAGCACCCCCTGATTGGCCCGGTTGAGGCCGCCGGAGAAACTATAGGCATCGGGGTTGTCCTGGCTGAAGTGTTCCAGTTGGCGAATATCCACCTTACCCACCAGGGTCGAGATATCCTGATTGTTCTCGTCGCCGGGTTCCACCTTGGCAACGCCCATGCGTCGCAGGCCCGAAGGATAGATCCGCGCAACGGTAAACTTGCTGATGTCGCCATCGAATTCGTCCAGCCGCTGTACCGCCCAGGGCGACATGAGACCCGGCAGACGATGGCGGGCAATACCGTATTCCTCTTCCAGGATCTTGCCCATCTTGACGGGATCAAACAGGCCCAGCGGGCTCTCGAAGATCGGCGACAGCTGATCGCCTGCTTTCAACACATAGATGGGCTGATCTTCGACCAGACGTTTGAGCTGTTCTGCCAGGGAGGATTTGCCGCCACCGACAGGCCCCAGCAGATACAGGATCTGCTTGCGCTCTTCCAAGCCCTGGGCGGCATGACGGAAATAGCCGACGATCCGCTCAATGGTGTCTTCCATCCCGTAAAAGTCTTTGAAAGCACGATATTGCTTGATCGTTCGGTTCTGAAAGATCGGCCCAAGTCGGGCGTCTTTCGATGTATCGACCAGCTCTTCCTCGCCAATCGCCTTGAGCATCCGCTCTGCGACATTGGCATATAGGCTCTGATCCTCGCGACAGGCATCGAGATAGTCATAGAGTGACATCTCCTGTTCGCGCGTCTGGCCGTACTGCTCTACAAAAATCTCGGCAATGTCTTTCATCGGGATCTAGCCTCCTGGTTTATAGTTCGCCTTTCCTCCTGGCGGTCGTGCTCGCGCGCAGACAGAGGGAGCCCAGCACGTGGGCCATGACTGTCCGCGTTCAAAATTTGGTTTTTGATTTCTGCTCTTATCTGACGGCGTCTTATGCACCGGCCGCCCACTCTCACAGGTGGGCTTACTCCGGCAGTCGAGGGTCTCGTACGCCGTTCTGTTTCACGCAAGTTTACACTATTTGCTGTCTTCATACTATTATGAACTGGTATATTTTTAATTAAAGGCCAGTAGAATTTGAGCAAACTTTGTTCACAACTCGGCCAACCGCCGTGAACCAGCATGAGCCAGCATGACTATGATGTTCCGAAGGTCTTGCAACCAGGCCCATTCCTAAGGCCTTGAAATCCGGATGCGGCCCTCGGCAAGTAGCACCGGAATAACTCGCCCAACAACGGCTTTGGTAACTCTGGTCCCTCTGAAATTTGCCTTTAGCTCCCGCAGGCCTGCGCCCACTGTCATCGCGGGTGTCCACGCCAAAATTACACATTCGTCTGTGGCAGTTGACACCCTGCCAAACCTCTCATCTCGTTAACCTTTTGTTAACAAATCACCGTAAAACAGCCAGGAACCGCTCTCGGCGATGAAAAACCTGCGGCAAACAAGACACTATAGCGCGCCATTCATCCCGAATTGATGCCACCGCCGGCTAGACATATGATTTAAATTCGACGCAATATGCACACAATATGGCCGCAAAGAACGGCCTTCGGCAGAAACATACAGGCACCGGACACACGCAACCCCTTATTTTACTGGGGATGTGCGGTCTAGAAGCGAGCGGCAAAAAAATGAGCACTGTTGGATTCATAACCCGTGATCTCACGGGGACTACACGTCAAAGCACTTTTTCCGAGGGTTCCCCCTCTCTCCTCAATGTCACCGCCTCCAAGGATATTTCGCTGAATCTCAGCGCCTCGGACATTGACGCCTATGTCAGGCGCGGCGCGGATCTCCATATCGTTCTGGCCGATGGCCAGACCCTGGTTCTGCAGAACTACTATGGCCCGGGCACTCCAGGCGGCAAAAACCTGTTCCTCAGCGAGGAAGGGAATTTTGTCGAAGTGGTACTCGAAGACAAGGCCGAGGGGGCGCTCTTTGCCAGCTATGAACCTCTGGATCTCTCCGGCAAATGGTCAGCCTATGACGATATGGTCTTTCTGGATGTGGACCGTATCGAACCGGTGATTGCCCCTCTGGCAGCACCGCTTGTAGGTGGGCTTGGCGGCGTTGGTGCCGCTGCAGGTGTGGCCGGCGCGGCTGCCGTGATCGGCGGAGGCGGCGGCGGCGGTGGAGGCGGTGGTGGAACCACCCTGCCAACTGTCGACAACCCGGACGCCACCTACCCGGTGGCCGAAGCCACAACCGACCCCATTGTGATCACCGGCACCGGCACCCCCGGCGCCGAAGTGGAAATCGACCTCGGCGGTGTGACCGAAACGACAACTGTTCTGGATGACGGCACCTGGGAAGTCACTTTCCCGGTCACCGACCTGCCCGCAGACGGCAATTATGACACCACGGTCAAAGTCGTTGATCCCGATGGAACCGAGCATGATCTCGATGGCCCTGCCGTCCATATCGACACCACTCCCCCGGAAATCGTAGTCACCAGCGGTACGGAATCCACAGGCGATGTGGTCAATGGCGACGAGCAGGCCAGCGGCACCGTGATCACCGGCACCGGCGAAGCGGGTGCCAGCGTCAGCGTTGTCATCAATGGCCACACCCAGACCACAACCGTCGCGGATGACGGCAGCTGGTCGGTCACATTTGCCTCGGGCCAGATTGCCACCGGCGAGTATGACACCGGGATCTCGATCACCACCACCGACAGCTTTGGCAACAGCAACAGCTATAGCGAAACTCTGGTTGTCGACACCGTGGCCCCCGTGATCGGCGTCAACACCGTCGAAGGTGATGACATCATCAACCTGGCGGAGGCCTCCGATGGGGTGACCCTCACCGGCACCGGCGAAGCTGGTGCGTCAATCTCGGTGGTTTTCCAGGGCGTGACCCAGACCACCACCGTTGCCGGTGACGGCACCTGGTCGGTGAGCTACAGCTCTTCGCAGATCGCCAGCGGCACCTACGACAGCTCTGTCGAGGTGACCTCGAGCGATGCGGCGGGCAACAGCTCCACCAGCAGCCACGCTGTGCAGATCGACACCGAAACTTCGGTCACCCTCGACAGCGGCATGGCCGGTGGCGACGCTATCGTGACCTCGGCCGAGGCCCAGGCCGGTGTCACCCTGACCGGGACCGCCGAAGCAGGTGCCACGGTTGTGGTTGAAATTGCAGGCGTTTCTCGCACCGTGACCGCTGCTGCGGATGGCAGCTGGGAAGCCACCTTTGCGGCAGGTTCCCTGGCGGACGGGGAGTATGACACCACCGTGAATGTCACCTCGACCGATCTGGCCGGCAATACCGACAGCACCTCCTCGGCGCTGCGGATCGATACCGTTGCAGGCACCGTTGCCCTGTCCCCCGACCCGATCGAGATCGACGATGTGATCAACGCGGTCGAGCGCGCCGATGGCGTCGAGATCAGCGGCACCGCAACACCCGGCATGACCGTGACCGTCGGCCTTGGCTCTGCCTCGATGCAGGTGGTGTCGGATGCCAGCGGCAATTGGAGCACCACGTTCCCGTCCGGATCGATCCCCGAAGGCACCGATACGCTTGATATCACCGCCTCGATCACCGACTCCGTGGGCAATACCGCCTCTGTTTCGGACACTGTAGCGCTGGATACCGAACTTGATCCTCTGACGCTCAACACGGGTACCATTGCCGGGGATGACGTGATCAATGCCGCAGAGCGCGACGCCGGGGTCACCCTGACAGGCACCGTCGAGCCGGGCTCATCCGTCGAAGTCTACCTGGGTGCCAGTGGTCCTCATGCCGCATCGGTGGATGCATCAGGCAACTGGAGCGTGACCCTCGACCGCGGCGATATCCCCGACGGCACAACCGATGTCGATGTGGAGGTTCACGCAACCGACGCCGCCGGCAACACCGGGCTGGTTGAGCATGTTCTGGAAATCGACACCGAGGTCTCGCCCTTTACTGTCGAGGCCGATCAAACTGCCGATGACATCATCAACCAGGATGAGCGCAATGACGGCGTCACCCTGCAGGGCACCGTCGAACCCGGATCCTCTGTCGTGGTCACCATCGACGGTGAGGCCAAGACTGCAACGGTTGATGCCGCCGGCAACTGGAGCGCCACTTTCTCCTCAGCCGATCTTGCCGCCGGGGAATATGTCGCCACAGCCACAATTGTCGCAACAGATACGGCAGGCAATGTCGAAACTCTAAGCGAAACCTTCGAAGTCGACACGGTCTACGCCACTCCGGCCCTGGACTCGGTCACCATTTCCAGCGGCGATGTTCGCAATGTCTACGTTGAAGGTGTCGATGGCGTCGACGGCGATTTCTCGGTCAACGCGCTTGAAGGCGATGGCTCGGTCTCCGAACCCAGCGCCGTGGTCAGCGACGACGGCAGCTTTACCGAGTTCGACTTTGACAGCCCGGTGCCCGATGGAACTGATCTGGTCATCACCCACACTGACGATCTGAGCAATACCTCCAGCACTCTGCTCGTCTTGGAAGACAATGCAACCACGGCAAGCACCCTGGACCATGATGGCATCGATACCTTCAACATCGACGCGCTGGACCTCGGCTATGCCGCCAATGTGTCGCTGACCTTGACCGAAGATGACATCAAGGCCTTGTCCGAGAACTCAGATACGCTGACGATACACAGCGGCGATGGCGATGACACCGTGACCGTGACTGGCGCCTCCCACACAGGCACCCGCAGCGTCGATGGCGAGACCTACAACGTCTATACCATCGGCGATGACGGCACGACCCTGGTCGTTGATCAAGACGTTACCGTCATCATCTGATCGATTGGACCGGCAGCGCCGCGGGGGCTGCCGATCCCAACCACAGACCTTTTCAAAAGGGCGAGGGGCAACATGCATTTGGCACGACCCATTGGCGCATTGGCACTGTTGTGCAGCCTGTCGGCCTGCGCGGACGGATTGCCTTTCATGGGCAACCAGGCCGCGAATGAGAGCGACGTCACCCGGCGCGGTGGCAATTTCGAACAGCCCCAGGACGAGACCGCCTCGCAGGTGATCTCCACCCTGCTTGAGCGCCGCTCGCTGCTGGATGAGACCACCGTTTATGGCAGCGTCGCCGAGGCTGCGGTGGCCGCCTCTGCCCGCGCGGCTGAGGCTGAGCTGATCAGTGCCAAACTGCGCGCCGAAGCCGAATCCAAGAACTGGCTGCCCACAATCGGCCCCTCTGTCAGCCTCACCGATCTGGGTGAGCTGGTGGCGGGCATGCTGATTCAGCAGGTTCTATTTGACAATGGCCGCCGCAAGGCAGAGCGCGAATTCGCCGCAGCAGATGTCGAGGTTGCGGCCGTCGCCCTCTCGCAGGACATGAATGAACGGGTCGAAGATGCTGTTGGTCTCTATGTCGCAGGCCTGCGTGGTGATGAGAAAGCCGCCTACAACAGCCGTGCCCTGTCGCAGATGCAGGAATTCCGCCGTATCGTATCTGGCCGGGTCGAGGGTGGGCTTTCGGATCGCTCGGACCTCAATGTGGTCGACAGCAAAATCAGCGGCATGCGCAATGCCCGCACCACCTCTCAGGATGCCGCCACCACCGCACGGGCAGAGCTGACCGCCATGACCGGCCAAAGCTTCCCGGACAAGCCGGGTAAGCTGGATCTCGGCACCCCCCCGGCAAATGTGCAGTATCTGGAGGTTCTGAAAACCCAGGCCGTGGCCAATCGCGGTGTCGCCCAGGCCGTGGTCTCCCGCGCGGGACTGCTGCCACAAATTGCTGCCGCCGGAAATATCACCTCCGATGGGTCTGGCGCCGGACTGACCCTGGATCTGGCAGAACCCCTGGGACTGGGCACCCCGGCAGCGCTACAGGCCATTGAGGCCACCAAGGAGGCCGCCCGCCGTCAGGTGGGGGAGGCCGAAGAAGACGCCCGGCGCAGCCATTCACGCCAGATCCAGCGTCTGGCCTCTTATCAGCGTCAAACTCTGGAAGCCGCCGCTTTGGCGCGCACCAGTCGCGAGACCTATAAACTGTTCAAGGCCCAGTTCGAGGCTGGCCAGCGTCCGGTGATGGATGTGGTCTCTATTTACGAAGACCTGGTCAAACGCGAACAGGACCACATCGACGCAAAATACGAAGTTGTGCTGATCCAGCTGGCGCTGGCACGTGACATGGGCCTTTTGGCGGATGGGGACAAGATTTGACCGATACGACCACACGCATCCCCCCTCAGACCGAGTCCCGAAAAACACCCTCGCGTTCCGAGGCCAGCAACCGGACCAATACCCAGGCCAACAAGCCCGGCGTTACCCGCCTGCATGCGGTGCCGCCCAGCCCTGCCGCGATCTCCGGCCAGGTACTGGATGGTCCTGCCCCGGCCCCCGCTCCGGTAGCCACCCAAGTTGAGCACGCGGCCCCAGCGCGCCAGAGTGCCGCCCCCGAAACCTCCATGGCCCCCGAAAATCGGCGCGAGGTCGGCACCCTGATCGAAGGTGCATCCGCCCGGATCCAGCACCGCGCCACCCTGATTGCCACCCTGGCTTCGCTCAAGGGCACAGAGGCCCATGCCGGCGACATCGCCAGCTACATGTGGAGCAACAACCCCGGCGACTCCTCTGCCGACAGTCTGGCGCAAGCGCTGAGCTCCACCGGTTTGCAGGTCAAACTGCTGAAGAAGCAGGCGATTGAGACCGGCGATTGGCCCGCTCTGGCTATGATGAAGGGCGGCCAATGCGTGCTGGTCCTGGGTCAGGACCGCGGACGTCTGACGATCTTTGATACCACCTGTCCCGATAATCGCACTGAGGTGTCGCTGGCTGAGTTCACACCGTTTTACACCGGGGTGATGCTGACCGCGCGCCCCTCGCTGAAACAGATGGCCGCGCGACATACGCCGCAGCTGGAAAGCGATCATTGGTTCTGGGGCGAATTCCCCAAGTACCGCCGTCAGGTGGGCGAGATCATGCTCGGCTCGCTGGTGGCCAATATACTGGCCGTCTCTGTCGCCCTGTTCTCGCTGCAGGTCTATGACCGGGTGGTGCCACATCAATCCCATGCCACCCTCTGGGTGCTGGCAATCGGGGCCTTCCTCGCCATCATGCTGGAAGCCCTGCTGAAAGTCGCCCGCGCCCGGCTGACCGATGCCGCGGGCCGCCAGATCGAGCTTTCGGTCCAGCATAATCTGATGCGCCGCCTGATCGGCATGCGCTCCGACAAGAAGCCGCTGCCGCCGTCCGGGCTGTTTGCAGCGATGCGTGATTTTGGCGCGGTGCGCGAGTTCTTTACCTCTTCGACCATTTCCACACTGGCCGATATTCCCTTTATCGCCGTCTTCTTGCTGTTGGTCGCCTCGATTGCGGGCCCGGTGGTCTGGGTGATCCTGGTTGGGGGCATTCTGATGCTGCTGCCAGCCTATTTCATGCAGCGCAAGATGATCGCCCTCACCCGTCAGACCCAGGGTGCCAATGCCAAGGCTGGCCGCTTGCTGCACGAGGTCATCACCGAACTGGATACGGTTAAAACCCAGCGCGGCGAAGACCGGGTGATGCGGATGTGGGACGAGCTCAACACCCTGTCGTCGCATTCTTCGACCGAACAACGCCGCCTTGCCAGCTCTCTGACCTTCTGGTCGCAGGGGATCCAGCAGGCAACCTATATTACCGCCGTGGTTCTGGGCACGCTTCTGGTTTTTGCAGGCGAGTTTACGGTCGGCACCATCATTGCCACCGGCATCCTCACCAGCCGCACCTTGGCCCCGCTGACCCAGTTCGCCGCCACCATGGCCCGCTGGAGCAACGTCAAAGGCGCTCTCGAGGGGCTGGAGGCCATCGCCACCGCTCCGCAGGAGATGGAGGCGGAACGCAGCTACCTGCGCCGTGAGCAGCTCCAGGGCCGCTTTGAGCTGCGCGAAGTGGTCTTCCGTTACGACGACGACGCCGCCCCTACCCTGGACGTGCCCGGTGTTGCCATCACCCCCGGTCAGCGGGTTGCGGTTCTTGGCGTCAACGGATCCGGCAAATCCACCCTGATCAAGCTGCTGTCGGGTCTCTACTCCCCCGATGCGGGCCGGATCATGATCGATGGTACCGATATGGGCCAGATCGACCCACGCGATCTGCGCCGCAATATCGGCTACCTCAGCCAGGACGTGCGCCTGTTTGCGGGCTCGCTGCGTGACAACCTGAACCTCAACCAGCTGGAACGCGATGACACCCGCCTGATGTCGGCCTTGGACTTCTCCGGGCTTGGTGCCTATGTCCGCAGCCACCACAAGGGGTTGGATCTGGATATCAGCGATGGCGGTGGCGGCTTGTCCATCGGTCAGCGGCAATCCATCGGCTGGGCCCGTCTGTGGCTGCAGAACCCCTCTATCGTGTTGCTGGATGAACCCACAGCGGCGCTGGATCAGACGCTAGAGCGCACCTTGGTCAGCCGGTTGGAAACCTGGTTGCAGGGCCGCACAGCCGTGATTGCAACGCATCGGATGCCGATCCTGTCGCTGACCAACCGCACCCTGATCCTGCAGGACGGCCGCATGGTTGTGGATGGTCCGCGCGACAAGGTTCTGGCCCATCTCGCCGCAGGAGAGGGCAAATGAGTTCAGCCGCGCATTACGATCTTGCAGAAAGTGCGCGTGGCGCCAGTCGCATCGTCTATCTGGTCGGGGCGGCGCTTTTGCTCTTCATCGGCTGGGCCGCCTTTGCCTCAGTGGATGAGATCGTGCGCGGCGAAGGCGAAGTTGTGTCCTCTTCGCGGGCACAGATCGTGCAGAACCTTGAAGGCGGCATTCTGGCCGAATTGCATGTGCGCCAGGGGGACGAGGTGCAGGCAGGTCAGGTGCTGGCCAAACTGCAAGATACCAAATTCCGCACCATTGCAGATGAGCTGCAGGATCAGATCGACACCCTGGAGATCAAACAGTTCCGGCTTGAGGCCGAGATGGACGGTGCCTATGAATTCGCCGTGCCGAATGAACTGGCCAGCCGATCCGCCGAAATCCTGGCCTCGGAACGGGCGCTGCTCAATGCCCGGCAAAGCGATTTCGACAGCCGCCGCACCAGTGCCCGCAAGATCCTCGATCAGCTGAACGAGGAACTGGCCAATATGCAGCGGCTCTACAAGCAGAACATCGTCGCCCTGATCGAAGTGAACCGGTCGCAGAAAGCCGCCACCGATGCCCAGGCCAAATACAATGAAATCGGCACCCAGACCGAACTGAAGCTGGCAGAGGAATACTCCGAAGCCCTGCGGGAGCTGGCGTCACTGCGCCAAGACCAGCGGCTGGCACTGGATCAATTGCACCGGACCGTGATCACCTCGCCGATGTCCGGCATCGTCAACAGCCTCGGCGTGACCACCATCGGTGGTGTTGTGCGCCCCGGCGAGGAAATCTTTGAGATCATTCCGATGGGCGAAGAACTGTTTGTCGAAGCCCGAGTCAATCCCAAGGATATCGCCAGCGTGCAGACCGGCCAGGGGGCCACCATCAAGCTCTCGGCCTATGATTACACCATCTATGGCGCGCTCAAGGGGGAGGTCGATTTTGTCTCCGCCGATACGTTTGAAGATGAACGCAATCCCCGCAGCGAGCCCTATTACCGGGTGACTGTCCGGGTGGATCGCTCCGATTTCACCGAGCGTCAGCAGGGGATTGAAATCCGACCTGGCATGCGCGCCACCGCAGAATTGCAGACCGGGTCAAAAACCATTCTCAACTATCTGCTGAAGCCGCTGTACAAATCGCAAGAAGCTTTTCGTGAACCTTGAGGCGCAGCACAAGAACGCAACGCCTGACTGTCTTGGGCTCGGTCCGCGCAACACAGCGGAGCCTTTCTCGATAAATCCGTCCCACGCGCCCCTGTTGACGCCGGGCCAGATGTCAAACCTTCCGCTGCCATTCTAGCAGCGGTCGGCTTGGGAACGTCGCCAAGGAGGGACGTATTTGCTAACCGGCCTGTTGCATCAGTCGCCAGAGCGAGGAGTCGAGCGCGGTACCAATCGACACCCGCTTGTTTCCCATCGCCGCCTTGGCAGAAATCACCGAGACCAGCTTGGGGACCTGACCTGGGGTCACCTGAAAAACCGGGGCGCCCGAAGCACCAAAATCGACCCGGCAGGACATGACCAATGTCGTACTCTGCTTTGCCAACACCTCGCAACTGCGCTCAAGGCTGGGCCGGGTCGCCTGATTGTAATTGTAGGACAGCACATCGACGGCGTCACCGCGATCCGCGTCCCAAGCCATGGTCAAAGGCCGAATCTCATTCGAGTTGATCGGTCGCGACAAACGCAATACCGCAATGTCACTGCCAATCTGCGAGTTCCCAACCTGGCGGTGCACATAGGCTGGGTGCACCACGGCCTTGGAAACTTTGCGCGCAGCCTTGGACCGCCGTCCCATGAGACCGGCTTCGAATTTGATCGTCGTCGGGTCAATCGCCCGCCCCGATGTCGGGTCGAACAGGCAATGAGCCGCTGTTATTACCAAGTTTGGCGCAATCAAGGATCCGGTGCACATATTCCGCCCCGAAATATTCAGACGTCCAACCGCTTCCCACCCAGGTAGCGATTTGACACCAAATTGCGGATCACCCGCCCTCGCGCCGCTGGGCATACTTGCAAGCAAGTAGGCCGCAGCCACTGCGATTAGTCGTTTCATTTTCCACTCCAAATTCCCACGTCGACATCGTTGTTCAGTCGTGCGGCTGGAATGGGGCCCAATCTTGCGCTTGGTGGACGAAAAAATGGACAGAATGTGACAGCGTTAACAATTCCCTAACCCCCCGGTTATTGATGCCCCAGAATGGCGCTAAATGGGGGTAAAAGGCCACCCGGCGTTAAGACTCTCCTTAAGGTTTTAGACAAATACTTGTAAAAACATGGACTTTTTACCCCCCTCCTCCCCCAAAAAACCACCTGAGAGCGAAAGGTTCCGGTAAGAACTGGGAGGCTTCTGGCCACATCACCCCCAATTGGGGCAAGAATCAGTCCCTCTGGGCAGCCAGGTTCGCCCTCTTTCGACTTTCCAATCTCTTAAGAACACCGCGCCACGTTAAGACCTTGCACAAGGCGATCCCCCGGCAACAGAACCGGACCCCGCAAGCGACTGGCAGCTAATATCCGGATTGACGGCTTCTCGCTCCCACGCCCATGGCTTCGTATCGGACCAGGCCGACACGCCCCTTGCATGCATTCACAAGGCTGCAAGTCTGTAAGGATCTGATGAGAGGCGATGAACAGTAGGGCACGGACTCTGCTTCACGCCGGAGCATCATCAAAGGCAGGGATTCGAAACCCTAGCAGAAGGATTCAGCGCCTCTGTTGCGTCGATCCGTTGAGAACCCTTGGACCACGCCACCGCTACGCGACCCCAACCAAAGCAGGCAGGAGGTATGTCGCCAAAGCCCCGAAGGGTGCTCAACGGTGTGCCGCGACCTCTTGCAGGGCCAGGGCAATCGCGGCTTCGATGCTGAGCGCGCTGGTGTCGATCACCACCGCATCCTCAGCCGGTTTCAAAGGGGCTTCGGCGCGGTTCATGTCGCGCTCGTCCCGTTCCTTCACATCCGCCAGAACCTCCTCCAGCGAAATCGACTGGCCCTTGGCCGATAGTTCCAGAAAACGCCGCTGCGCACGGACTTCGGCGCTGGCGGTGACAAAGAGCTTCACCTCGGCATAGGGGCAAATCACCGTGCCGATATCGCGACCATCCAGCACGGCCCCGCCCGCACGGCGCGCAAAGGCGCGTTGAAAATCCACCAGGGCCGCGCGCACCTCGGCAATGACCGCCACCTTGGAGGCCGCTTGTGCCGCCTCGCGCCCACGCAAATCCGGGCGCGCCAGATCCTCGGGCGTCAAGGTTCTTGCCGCCTCGATGGCCGGGATGCCCTCCAGAACGCGCACGCCAACGGCCCGATACAACAGACCGGTGTCGAGATGCCCCAGGCCCAGTTCGGCTGCCACGGCCTTGGAAATGGTACCCTTGCCCGCAGCTGCAGGCCCGTCGATGGCAATGGTGAAACTGGCGGTCATCTGCGGCATGCTCCTACGGCTTCAACCTTTGGTCAGCTTGGCGCCCAGGCCGGTCATCAGCGGTTCAAAGATTGGGAAAGAGGTAGTGATCGGGTTGCCATCATCCACCGAAACCGGATTCTGCGCCCCCATGCCCATCACCATAAAGGACATGGCTATGCGGTGATCCAGGAAGCTCTCGCAGGTGGCCCCGCCCGGCACGCCCTCTGGCCCCAGACCTTCGACCGACCACCAGTCCTCCCCTTCGTCCACGGTGACCCCGTTGGCGCGCAGCCCCCGCGCCATGGCATCAATGCGGTCGCTTTCCTTCACCCGCAGCTCTTTCACGCCCGCCATCATGGTCTTGCCACTGGCAAAAGAGGCCACAACCGACAGCACTGGATATTCGTCGATCATCGAGGCCGCGCGCTCTGGCGGCACCTCGATGCCTTTCATCTGCGGCGAGAAACGGGCCCGCAGATCCGCGACCGGCTCGCCGCCCTCTTCGCGTTTGTTTTCAAAGGTCAGATCTGCGCCCATGTCCTGTAGGGTGTAAAACAGACCCGCACGGGTGGGGTTGAGGCCGATACCCGGCACCAGTACATCCGACCCCGGCGTGATCAGCGCTGCACAGACTGGGAAAGCCGCAGAGGACGGATCGCGAGGCACCGAAATCACCTGCGGCTTCAACTCTGGCTGCCCCGTCAGGGTGATTACTCGGCCCTCGTCGGTTTCCTCGACGGCGATCTCCGCGCCAAATCCCGCCAGCATGCGCTCGGAATGGTCCCGGGTGGCTTCCTTCTCGATCACCACGGTTTTGCCCGGAGCATTCAGCCCCGCCAGCAATACAGCAGATTTCACCTGCGCCGACGGCACCGGCACCACGTAGCGCACCGGGGTCGGCTCTGCGGCTCCAACGATGGTCATCGGCAGTCGCCCGCCCTGGCGGCCAACAGTTTTTGCGCCAAACAGTGCCAGCGGATCCGTGACCCGCGCCATGGGACGGCCATTGAGACTGGCATCCCCGGTGAAGGTCACCGAAATCGGCGAGGTCGCCATACAGCCCATGATCAAACGCACGCCAGTACCGGAGTTGCCACAGTCAATAACCTGATCCGGTTCGGCAAAGCCGCCAACGCCCACGCCATGCACCGACCAATTGCCGCCACCGTGGTTCACCACCTCAGCACCAAAGGCCTGCATCGCCTTGCCGGTGTCCAGAACGTCGTCGCCTTCCAGCAGTCCCGAGATCTTGGTCTCGCCAACGGCCATGGCACCCAGGATCAACGAGCGATGCGAGATCGACTTGTCTCCCGGCACCTCGGCCAGGCCTTTGAGGGGCTCAGCACGGTGAGAGGTCATCGGGATGGGGGTACCGTGTCCGGACATGGCGCTTCCTTTAGTCTTGATCGTGTCGGTCTGTTCCGTTTCCGCTATCGGTAACGAATTGCAAGCGGAGGGTCCAGCACCGATCCCCTCCCCGCCTGTTGCGGCTATCCCAGTCGGCGGAAGGTCAGATAGGTCGGGGTGCGCCCCTCACGCAGGGCCTTTTGCTCATAGCGGGTGGAAATCCAGTCACCCCAAGGCTCACGCCAATCTGCGGCCTCGCTGGCCAACCATTCAAACCCGGCCTTTGGCACCTCTTCCAGAGTCTGGCGCACATAGTCGGGAATATCGGTGGCCACACGGAAAATCGCGCCGGGCTTGAGACAGCGTGCCAAGGGCTCCAGATGTTCTTGCGTCACAAACCGGCGACGGTGGTGGCGGGTCTTGGGCCAGGGATCGGGATACAGCAGAAAGGCCTTGGCGATCGACTGCGGTGGGATCACATCCATCAAATCACGCGCATCCCCCGGATGCACAGCGATATTGTCACAGCCCGCCTTGCGGATCTTGCCCAGCAGCATGGCCACACCATTGATAAAGGGTTCCGCACCGATGATGCCCACATCCGGGTTGGAGCTGGCCTGATGCACCAGATGTTCGCCGCCGCCAAAGCCGACTTCCAGCCAGGTTTCGCGGCCCCCAAACAAGGCCTCCAGATCCAGCGCTGTGCGATCAGGGTTGGCTTCCCAGGTCACGGCACCGGGGCTGAGATCTTCGAGGTCCTCCGCCAGATAGCGACGCTGGCTGTCCTTCAGCGCCTTGCCGCTGAAGCGTCCGTAGAAATTGCGCCAGGGCGCACCGCTCTGATGGCCCTCAGCGGCAGCGGCATCCTGATCTCTGTGCAGAGCGGGGGCATCATTGGGTGATTTGTCATCGGACATGGCGCGGCGGCATCCTTTGGTCGGCCCAACGTTGTGCAGGCGAGAGGGGACAGAAACTGGCCGTCCATCTGCCGCAAGCCGCCTCTCAGGTCAAGAGAGACCAGACCAAAGACGCCCTGCCCTAGTTCTGCGGCACCTCTTCGCGCAACACGCCGGCGGCAATCATCTGTAGCCGGGTCGGATACCATTCCTCGCTTGCTACCGCTTGCAAAGTCTTGATGACAAATCCCGGCTCCACCCCGCGCGACACCATATAGGTCATATGCCCGTAGACCTCTGACTGGGTATCACCATAGATCCAGGAGCCAAAGTCAAAGGGCGTGGCCCCATCATTGTCTTCCCGCCAACCGTGATAATACTTTTCCACAGAGGCCGGATCCCAGCTGCGCTGGTGAAACCCGATCTTGGATCCCAGCGTCATGCGGCGACGCTGACCGGCAAGAAAGACATCGACGCAGGCGCTGATACACATGCCATCAACCAAGGTATTGAGACCGTGATCCATCACAATCTTGGCGATTTCTGTCGCGGCATAGACACTGCCGCCACTGCTGTTGAGATGCAATTCCCGGATCTGGCTGTTCCCCCGCAGGGCCTCTTTGAACTGATCTATGTCGTCCTGGCGAATGTCGCCCTCAACCTTCTCGGTATCATAGATCAGGATCTCGCCACTCACCTCGAACCGCTCCGGCCTCTCACCCGGGATCTGATCCGATCCCTGTTTCTTAGCCATCACGCCAAGGGGAAGCATGGACAAGAGCGCGGCGATCATAAGGCGGTTCAACAATGTTGGGTCTCCGACAGCTGGGTACACAGGGTCAGGATCTATCGGTCTTGCCCCTTCTCAGCTGCAAGAGTGCAAAACAATGGCCCTCCAGGTCAATCCCGGCCAAAGGCCGTGCGCAGAACGAACATCCCGGGAACTGTCACGATATACATGGTGATACCATAGACCGCCGCCGGAATGGCGAATTCCGGAATGCCTCCGGTCTGGGCCACCAAACCCGCAACCGCAATGCCAAGCGCGGCATTCTGCACACCCATTTCAATCGAGATGCACAGCCCATCGCTGCCCTTCAGCCCCAGGACACGGGCGCAGAACATGCCAAGGAACAACAACAGCGCATTCAACCCGATCAGGATCGGGCCAAGCATTGCGATGCTGGTGACAAACAGCTGCCAATTGCTGACCAGCGCCACCACAACAATGAGCACAAACAGCACCGTCGCAATCAGGGACAGCAGCGCTTCGGTGCGGATGGCAAATTCAGCTGCCAAGGCGCGCACAACCAGGCCCAATGCTACCGGCACCACGGTGATGGCCACCATCGACATGGCAATGCGGGTGACATCCACCTCAGGTGCGGCGGCCCCCAGAAATCGGGTGGCCGCCCAGGCCACCAGAATGGGAACCGTCAACACTGACATCAAGCTGACAATCGCCGTCAGTGTGATCGACAAAGCCACAGTCCCGCCTGCCAGTTTGGTCAGGATATTGGAGGTTACCCCTCCGGGGCAAAAGGACAAGAGCATGACCCCAAACGCCATCGCGGGCGGCAGGTCAAACAGCATCAGCGCCAGATAGGCCAAGGCAGGCACCGCGACCACCTGCAAGCAAACCCCAACCACGACGGCACGCGGCATGGTTATGACCCGCCCGAAATCCGCCAGGGTCAGGCCATAGCCCAGTGAAAACATGATAAAGGCCAGGGACAGTGGCAAACCCACATCAATCAGCATCAGGTCGTTCCTTTCTGTTCGCGCGGCAAACCTGCCACAGAAAGGCAAAAGGGCCAAACCCTTCCGTTGCGGAAGGGTTTGGCCCCTGTTTCAAGCACTTGGCGTTGGCCTAGACAGCCTTTTTCAAGGCCTCGGCCAGATCGGTACGTTCCCAGCTAAAGCCGCCATCAGCATCGGGTTCGCGGCCAAAATGGCCATAGGCTGCGGTGCGCTGATAAATCGGCTTGTTCAGACCCAGATGCTGGCGGATGCCACGTGGGGTCAGGTCCATCGCCTGATCAATCGCCTTTTCAATCGCCGCCGGGGCTACTTCGCCGGTGCCATGGGTGTCGGCATAGATCGACAACGGCTTGGAGACGCCAATGGCATAGGCCAACTGAATGGTACAACGCTCTGCCATGCCAGCCGCGACAACGTTCTTGGCCAGATACCGCGCCGCATAGGCGGCTGAGCGATCCACCTTGGTCGGATCCTTGCCAGAGAAGGCCCCACCGCCATGAGGGGCCGCGCCGCCATAGGTATCCACGATGATCTTGCGTCCTGTGAGGCCAGCATCGCCATCGGGGCCACCAATGACAAATTTTCCGGTGGGGTTGACGTGCCAGATGGTCTCATCTGTCAGCCAGCCTTCGGGCAGAACTTCGTGGAAATAGGGGGCCACGATGGCGCGGATGTCGTTGGAAGTCAGACTTGCGTCCAGATGCTGGGTCGACAACACCAGCGAGCTGACGCGCACCGGCTTGCCATTTTCATAAACAACGGAAAGCTGCGACTTGGCATCGGGGCCCAACGCCGGCTCGGTGCCGTTCTTGCGCACCTCAGCGAGACGACGCAAAACCGCATGGCTATACTGGATCGGAGCCGGCATCAGCTGCGGCGTCTCCGTGGTGGCATAACCGAACATGATGCCCTGGTCGCCAGCGCCTTCGTCCTTGTCGCCCGAAGCATCCACACCCTGCGCAATATGCGCAGATTGTTCGTGCAGCAGATTGGTCACTTCCACGGTTTCGTGGTGGAACTTGTCCTGCTCATAACCGATGTCTTTGATGCAGGCACGGGTGATCGCGTCGATCTTGCCCATGTAGTCATGCAGCTTGTCCTGGTCCGACAGGCCCACCTCGCCGCCGATGACGACACGATTGGTGGTCGCAAAGGTCTCTGCCGCCACGCGGGCTTCGGGTTCTTCGGCCAAAAAGGCGTCGAGAACCGCATCCGAGATCCGGTCACAGACCTTGTCGGGATGCCCCTCGGACACGGATTCCGAGGTGAAAGTATAGTTGCTTCGAGTCATGAAAATGCTCCATTGGGGTTAACCTCGTCACGCCAGGAAGCCGTTGTGCGAGGGATCAATTTGCATTACGCGCGGTTGCTTGGTCGGTCAATCTCTAACTGAGAACAGTTAAGCAGCTATGAGCGGTGTGCAAGTCTTTGCCCGCGGACAGCCGCAGCCCAGGCCAGCAAGATGCAGAATAGAAACACCGGCCAGTCCCCGGTTCTGCTGTAAAGAGTCGCCGCCAGAGCTTGGGGCAACAGCGCATTCACCACCCCGGTTTCGCCTAAGGCAATACGTTCGCGCATCTGGCCATAGGGATCGATCACCGCGGTGATGCCGGTATTAGCCGCGCGCAGCATCGGTAGCCCCTGTTCTGCCGCCCGCATCCGGGCCTGCACCAGATGTTGATAGGGGCCGGATTGGGTGCCGAACCAGGCATCATTGGTGATTTGGATCAGCATGTCAGGGCGCGATGGCACCGCGTTTACATCCTGGGCAAAAACCGCCTCGTAGCAGATCAGTGGCAAGGCCTGACCGATCCCCAGATCCAAAAGCGCAGGCCCTGGCCCGGGCGCATAGCCTGCCCCGGCCTGCGAGGCAAAGCCGTGAATCCCAAAGCGCGCCATGAAATCGCCAAAGGGCACATATTCGCCAAAGGGCACCAGATGCGACTTGTCATAGATCTGGCTGACATCTCCCGCCGCATCCAGCAGGGCCGCAGAGTTGAAATACTGCCCGTCTTCACGACGCTGAATACCAAACAGCAGCGGCACATCGCCCAGGCGCTGCCGGATCGCCTCCAAGGTGCCCTCAGCGTTGTTCAGCAGCTGTGGCACGGCGGTTTCGGGCCAGACGATCAGATCAGGCCTTGGCAGCCCGTCCGCCGCATCGACCTCGCTCAGCTCGATCGCCCGGCGGACAAAATCCCAGCGCCGGCCAGCCAGCCATTTTTCCGCCTGAGGCGCATTGGGCTGGACCAGCCGCACCCGTTTGGATGTCAGCTCGGGCTCTGGGGACTGAGGCGCAGCAAAGCCCCAAAGCGCTGCCAAAAGCAAAGGCACCAGCGCCAACACGGGCCGCTGTCGCAGCAGCGCCAGTGGCAGCGTCACCGCCAGCGTCAACAGCGCAAGCCCCTGCCCCCCGATCCAAGGCAGCAGTTGTGCGGCAGGTGTATCGATCCAGAACTGGCCAAACCCGGCCCAGGGAAACCCGGTCAGCAGATAGGCACGGGCGAACTCTGCCAAGGACCAGAGCGCGATCAGCAACAGCAGCCGCGCACCACCTTTGCCCCAACGGGTCGCCAGACCAAAGGCCAGCCCCCAGAACAACGCCAGTCCTCCGGCCAGAAACACCAGCGCAAAAGGGGCCATCCAGGCATAGCGATCCGCATCGATCTGAAACGGCTCGATGATCCAGGACAGGCCAAAGCCGAAATAGCCGAGGCCAAACAACCAGCCCAGAACAGCAGCCTGCATTGCAGTGCGCGACAGCACCACCAGAACGCCAATGCCCCCCAATGCCAGCGGCAGGCTCCACAGCATGTGAAACGGCGCAAGCGCCAAGGAGAGCAAGGCCCCCAGGCCAAAGGCCGAACCGGCGGCAACCCAGGTTTGCCGCTGCCCAGCCGCCCGCGCAGCGCGCCCCCAAAGGCCCGCCGTCACGCGGCGCGGTCCGGCAACATCACCCGCAGCCGTTTGATCCGACGCGGGTCGGCATCAATCACTTCAAACTCGGGACCTTCGGGGTGAACGATGACTTCGCCGCGGGCCGGAACCCGCCCCGACAGCATGAACACCAGACCGCCCAGAGAATCGATTTCTTCGGCATCGACGTCCTCGTGACGGGTCAGCGACTGGCCGATTTCGGCCTCGAATTCATCCAGGGGCGTGCGGGCCAGCGCAATATAGCAGCCGTTTTTTTCCAGATACCAGGTCTGATCCTCGCCCTGATCGTGCTCATCCTCGATCTCCCCGATCACCTGTTCGATCAGGTCCTCGATCGTGACCAGCCCGTCGACACCGCCGTATTCATCGATAACAAGCGCCATATGGCGACGTTCCGCCTGCATCTTGGCCAGCAACACACCAATCGGCATAGAGGGGGGCACAAACAGCAAGGGGCGCAGCATCTTTGACAGGTCAAAGGGCTTGGTGCCGCCATTAAAGCCATGGGTCAGGGCAAAATCCTTGAGATGCGCAAAGCCAAGCGGCGTATCCAGCGTGCCCTCATAGACCGGTATCCGGGTATAGCCGCTGTCGCGGAAGACCTGCACCAGATCGTCGCGTTCAATAGAGACCGGAACCGAAAGAATTTCAGCCGAGGGGATGGCGACATCCTCAACCCGCATACGACGCAGGTTCATCATTCCATGCGACTGTGCTTCAGGGCTAGGGCCCTGCTCGGCCTCTGGCGCCTGCTCGGCGGTCGCCGGGGCCATGGAGCCGAACATGCGCTCCCAAAACCCAGGTCGTTGTGCAACACTGGCTTCTGCCTTGATGCTGCTTCTGTTCTGCAGCGCGCCCTGCGCCGCGTTAGAACTGCCTTCTATTTCGCCCATTTTTCCTATCCAAAATGCCCCTCAGAGGCCGTCATTCATAGTATATGGGTCATCGATGCCCATTTTGCCAAGTATCTCGACCTCCAAGCCTTCCATAACTGTGGCGTCAGGGTCGCGAATGTGATCATAGCCCAAAAGATGCAACACTCCGTGAACGACAAGATGGCGCAAATGATCCTTTAAGGGCTTGTTTGCGGCATCAGCCTCACGCAGACAAGTGTCATAGGCGATGGCGATATCTCCCAGCGAAATCTCGCCAGTGAAATCCGCCTCCGGCTGCAACGGCGCGCCGCCCGGCTCTTCGGCGGCCAGATCTTCAGCGGGCCAGCTCAGCACATTGGTGGCAACGGGCTTGCTGCGGAACTCCGAATTGAGATCAGCAATCTGGTCGTCATCGCAGCCCAATAGCGCAATTTCGCAGTCCTCGACATCGAGATCAAACCGCGCCAGTGCCGCCGCAACCGCCTGCTGCGCCAGCGGCTCCAACCCGGCCTGTTGCCAGCGACTGTCCTCAATGGTGATATCCAGCGTCATATCCTGCCTTCGCCCTCAATTCAGGGCAATTCTGCCCCGCCAGTGCGGCCCCATTCAGGCCGGTGGTGTCTCGGCGTCATAGGCCTCGATGATGGCGGCCACAAGCGGATGTCGCACCACATCGCGTGAGGTGAAGTAATTGAAGCTGATTTTCGAAATCGGGCTCAGCAATCGTTCCGCATCTGCCAGTCCCGAGGTCACTCCACGCGGCAAGTCAATCTGAGTCCGGTCGCCGGTGATCACCATCCGCGAGCCCTCTCCCAGACGGGTGAGAAACATCTTCATCTGCATCGACGTGGCATTCTGCGCCTCGTCCAGCACCACAAAGGCATTGGAGAGCGTGCGCCCCCGCATGAAGGCCAGAGGTGCGATCTCGATCTGCTTTTCTTCCAGCAGTTTAGCCAGCTGCTTACCGGGCAAAAAGTCGTTCAGCGCGTCATAGAGCGGCTGCATATAGGGATCGACCTTGTCCTTCATATCGCCTGGCAGATAGCCGAGCTTTTCGCCCGCCTCGACGGCAGGGCGCGACAGGATGATCTTGTCAACCTGGCCGGTGATGAAGAGATTCACTCCAACCGCAACCGCAAGATAGGTCTTGCCGGTGCCTGCCGGGCCAATGCCAAAAGCCAGCTCATGCTCGAACAGAGAGCGCACATAGGCCTTTTGCGCGTCGGTGCGTGGCTCCACCAGTTTCTTGCGGGTCTTGATCTCGACCTGACCGCCCTTGAACATCTCCAGCTGATTGTCCGCGACATCCTCGTCCGAATGGCCCATGCGCAGCTCGCGGTCGACATCGCCGCTTTCGACACTGCGTCCGGTCTCTAGCCTGTCGTACAAGGATATCAGCACCTCAGCGGCCTGTTCACGTGGCTCCGCTTCCCCCAAAACCGAGAGCTGGTTGCCCCGGCGTATGATCTGGACCCCTAGTTTCTGCTCTATATCCGTGAGGTTGCGATCAAATTCTCCGCAAAGATCGATCAACAAACGGTTGTCAGGGAATTCAAGCAGCACTTCGTGCGCATTGTCAGTTTCTGGCGGCTGGATCCGGGCACTTGTGGCCAATGGGGACTCCTGTTTTTGGTGTTACTCCCCTCAGTCTGCCCCTGCCGCCGCGCAGGCGCAAGCACGGGAGGCATAAATTCACGCAAATGAGACAAAAATGGCCGCCCCGAACAAACGGGACGGCCATTGCATTTGACAGTTTTGGCGAGACGCCCAGGTGAGATCAGAGCGAATCCGGGAAGCTCGATCCTGCCTTGAAGGGACCAGTGGCCACATTGCGTGGCAGCGGGCTGTTGCAGACCGGCTTGCCATCCGGCGTGCGGCGGATATCAGCATAGCCTTCGAGGCCATCATCAATGATCCAGTGCTCGCAGCCTTCTGGATCAACCCAGATACCTGCGGTCATGCGCGACAGGTCGGTATTGGAGCTATCGCCTACGTGCTGGTCACGGGTCTTGTCGAACGTCGGTCCGCAGGCAGTCACTGTTGCAAGAGCAAGGACCAGAGCGGTTGCTTTGAAATAATGCATCTTTATGTCCTTCTTTAGCGCAGGCAGTAGATTTCGACGCGCCGGTTTTGCGCCATATTGGCAGCACTTGTATTTGGCACCCGTGGATCACGTTCACCATAGGCGCGGATATCGGCAATCCGGGCCCCCACTGATTTAGCAACCCCAGCCACCGCATTGGCGCGACGCTGTGACAGGCGAATATTATATTCATCCGAAGCCCGGCTGTCCGTGTGACCGGCGATGACAAAGGAGCGCGCAACGGTCCGGTTCTTGGTGAAAAACTCTTTCAACCGCGTCTGTCCGGCAGCATTGATGTAATGTTTGTCGGTGGCAAAGAACTGATCCGTCTCCATTACGCCGCACAGATTGCCGCGTCGACAAACCGGTTTGCCATCCGGGGTCACATGCGGGGTCATAAAGCCTTCCGCACCATCATCCATCACCCAGTGCTCACAGCCATCCGGGTCCACCCAGATGGTGGGAACGTAGCGTTCCCCAACAACAGTGCGCTGTGTTGGTGCATCCTGCGCCTGCACTGAGACTGCCGTCAGGCTTACCGCGGCCGTAGCAGCAGCCAGAAAGGTAAGCATGTTTTTTGCTTTAAATGTCATCACAACCAGATTTCCTTCACCTAAGTCCCCCCAGGGAGCTTACCGCGTCAATTTCTTACCACTCAGGTTATCAGCAGCAATTTACACAGTTTTCTTAAAAAAATACCCCTGCCAAAGCAGGCTTTTCCGCCAGATTAGGGCGTTTCACGCAACACTCATACAATTTTGTTTCAATTGTAGCCGATAGCGCTGCAATAATGACTCACCCCATCATCCCCAAGACCGCCGCGGCAAGTTTATTGTGCAAAATCAACCTTCAATCGTCGCGGTGGGAATCACCGCAACAAGAGGCATGACCCGGATTTCACCCATCCAGGCCAGATCCCAAGCCAAAGCGCGCGCAGCGACCTCTATTCTATCAGCTCACCGGCCAGAGAATTGGTCCCCGAAGACACGATGCGCACCCGCGCCAAATCACCGACCTCGCGACTGCAATCCGCCACGTGAACCGCGTGTAAATAGTCCGACTTGCCCAGCATCTGTCCGGCAAAGCGCCCCGGCTTCTCGAACAAGACCCCGACTTCACGTCCCACCATGCTGTCCTGAATCTCACGCTGCTGGCGGGTCAGTAATGCCTGCAGCCGCTGCAGGCGATCATCCGCCTCGGCGGGATCCACCTGGGCACGTTCGGCCGCGGGGGTGCCTGGGCGAGGCGAGTATTTAAAGGAGTAGGCGGTGCCGTATTTCACCTCTTCCACCAAATCAAGCGTGGCCTGGAAATCCGCTTCACTCTCTTCCGGGAAGCCCACGATGAAGTCACCAGAGATCAGGATATCCGGACGCGCAGCGCGAATGCGCTCCAGCAGGCGCAGATAGCTTTCGGCGGTATGGCTGCGGTTCATCCGTTTCAGGATCTTGTCCGATCCCGCCTGCACTGGCAGATGCAGATAGGGCATCAGTTTCTTGCAGGTGCCATGCGCCTCAATCAGATCATCCATCATGTCGTTGGGATGGCTGGTGGTGAAGCGAATGCGCTCCAATCCATCCACTTTGTCCAATTCCCAAATCAGCTGAGCCAGGGTCAAATCTCCGGTGGGCCCGGCCCCATGGTAGGCATTGACGTTCTGCCCCAACAGGGTGATCTCACGCACGCCACGCTCAACCAGATCTCGCGCCTCGGTGAGGATGCGATCCGCTGGACGCGACACCTCAGCCCCGCGGGTATAAGGCACCACACAGAAGGCGCAGAACTTGTCGCAGCCCTCCTGCACAGTCAAAAATGCGGTGGGACCGCGCTTGGCTTTGGGGCGGCGTTTCAGCTGCTCGAACTTGTCCTCTTCGGGGAAATCGGTATCCAGCACCTTTTCGCCTTTGCGGGCCTTTGTCTCCATTTCAGGCAGGCGATGATAGCTTTGCGGCCCCACCACCAGATCGACCAGCGGCTGGCGGCGCATGATTTCTGCCCCTTCGGCCTGGGCCACACAACCAGCCACGCCGATCTTCAGATCCGGCTTCTCGGCCTTCAGCCCTTTGAAACGCCCCAGCTCTGAATAGACTTTCTCAGCCGCTTTTTCGCGAATATGGCAGGTATTCAAAAGGATCATATCGGCGTCATCCGCCGTTTTTGTCTCGACATAGCCCTCCCCGCCCAGCGCTTCGGCCATGCGTTCGCTGTCATAGACATTCATCTGACAACCATAGGTCTTGATAAACAGCTTCTTTGGGGCGCTCATGTCGTTTGTTGCCTTCCAGCCGGGGGGTGGGATCAGCGGCCTGCCATATAGGCAAATCTCGCAGCTTGCAATGCAGGCGGGATTACCCGATTTTAACAACAAATGCCAGAAAGGCAGAGGCACAAGAGCATGATGTATTCATCACTGAACGATTTTCTGAAACAACAGAAGGCGATCCTCGCCAAGGGGCCGGTGGCCCTGATTTTTGTCGAAGACGATGTCGAAGTGGCCACCACCCTGCGTCACCACCTGCAATCGGGCTTCAAGGCGGTTGTCGCCCTGATGCCGGATGCCTTTGATCTGCCACGCGATATCAAGGCAAAAATTCACCGCGTGCCTTTTGACTGCAGCCTGCCCGAAGAGGTGCTCAAAGCGGTCAACCAGGTCATTGCAGCTTCGCAGCCGGGGTGCTGGCTCTATTATTGTTACAACGCTGAATTCCTGTTCTACCCCTTTTGCGAAACCCGCACCGTTGCAGAGATGCTAACCTTCCACACCGAAGAACGGCGCGCGGCAATGCTGACCTATGTCATCGATCTTTATGCCGGAGATCTGCAAAAACACCCCAATGCAGTCTCGCTCGATACCGCTTTTCTCGACAAATCCGGCTATTATGCCCAGGCCCGCTGGGACGAAGAGGCCAATGGCCCGCGCGAGCGACAGCTGGATTTCTTTGGCGGGGTTCGTTGGCGTCACGAAGAACACATTCCCTGGACCAGCCGCAAGATTGACCGGGTTTCGATGTTTCAGACCAAAGAGGGGCTGGAACTCCAACCCAACCACACCTTCAATGACCAGGAATACAACACCTACGCCTGCCCCTGGCACCACAACCTGACGGCCGCCATCTGCTCGTTCCGCACCGCCAAAGCGCTAAAACGAAATCCCGGGTCAGATTTCGCCATCGACAGTTTCAAATGGCACAATTCCACCCCCTTTGAATGGCACTCCAGGCAATTGCTGGACCTCGGCCTGATGGAACCCGGGCAATGGTTCTGAGATCGCCCTCCCATTCGCCTCATTTGTTTGGGGGCGTTGCCCCCTCGCACCAAGGCGCTCACCCCCAGGATATTTGTGGCCAAATGAAACTGCCAAGAAGACGCTATTCATTTCATTTGGCTCCAAATATCCCGGGGGAGTCGCTGTAGGCGACGGGAGCAGAGCCCCCCTTTTTAGCCTTATTTCTACTGGTTACCGCTGGAGCAGAATAGGGAACCAGTCTTCGCGCAAGCGCTGACCGGGAGTCATGTCATGCCCTGGGTAGGGGGGGGACGTGCGGCCGGGACGCTCCACATATCGAGCATCATCCCCCACCAGACGCAAAGAAAACGCGCGACGGCGGCTTTCGCTGGTATTGGCACGGGCTCCATGCAGGGTTTTGTAGTTGAACGCCACAGCATCGCCCGGCTCCATCTCCCACTCGCGGATGGTCATGCCCTCTGCATCCGGATCCGGCACCGGCATGTACTGTCCTTCATCAGCGAAAAATCCCTCTTCCGATACCCACCGGGTCGGCAGAACTTCCTTTTCCCATTTATGCGAACCCGCAACACAGCGCAGCGCCGCCTCTTTCACCGGATCCAGCGGTGACCAGAAGCTGACAGTCTGCGCCCCCTCCACAAAGTAATAGGGCCCATCCTGATGCCAGGGCGTTGCCATCGAGGTGCCCGGTTCCTTGACCAACACGTGGTCGTGGAACATCTGAACCGTTTTTGATCCCATCAGGTCCGCCGCGACTTCGGCCGCAGGCGAGGCTTTGATCGCCTGTTCAAACTGCGAAATACGGGTCCAGTTGCAATAGTCATCAAAGAACCGGCCCGTCTGCCCCGCCCTTTCATTGTTGGAGGCATAGGGGCCCGGCTCTGCCATGTTCTGCGCGACACCATCGCGCAGCTGCTCGACCTGATCCTTGAACAGGCCCTTGATCAAGACAACTCCGTCGCGCTGGTACTGATCGATTTGATCCTGGGTGATGAGGGGATGTGCCATCTGGGCCTCCGTTTGAAGATACATTTTTGCTGCATTGAACTTGCTTGCGGCCACCCTTAGTTTCAAATCATATATTCAGAAGGCAGTCTTAGATTCATGTTATACCTCACACTGCGCCACTACGAATATGTTTGTGCTGTTGCCCGCCATGGCAGCTTGTCAGCTGCAGCGCAGGCCCAACACGTCAGCCAGCCTGCGCTATCGGCTGCGCTGTCACGGATCGAAGAGCATTTGGGACAAGTGCTGTTTTTGCGTCGTCAAGGCGCGCCTCTGGCCTTGACCCCATTGGGGCGAGAATTTGCAAATCGCGCCCAGATCCTGATTGAGCAGGCCGCCCAACTGGAATCCCGCTCCTCTGCAATCCTGACCACGCAAAAACTGGTGTTGGGATGCTTTTCCGATCTGGCGCCGTTTTTGCTGGCCCCGGCCCTGCGTCATCTGCAAGACCACCTCCCGGATCTGGCCATCACTCCCCGCGTGGATGGCTTCACCGACTTGACGGATGCAATGTTGCGCGGAGATGTGGATTTTGCCCTGACCTATGATCTGGGCCTGGATGCAGGGTTTCACCGCGAGACCCTCGATTTCCGATCCCCCCACGCCCTGCTGTCCCCGGACCACAGGCTCGCCGGGCGGCAATCTCTCAGTCTCAACGATCTGGCGGCAGAGCCATTGATTCTGTCAGAAGAGGGGCTCTCGGTGCAGCACATGCTTGGCCTGTTCAAATCCTTGGGCCTGTCTCCCCGGATTGCCCATCGCGCTGCCTCCCTCGAGCTGATGCGCAGCTTTGCTGCCAATGGCGAAGGGCTTGGCATCAGCTACAGCACCCCGCCCGGCCAGATCAGCTATGACAACAAGCCACTGACCGCCATTCCAATCAGCGACAGTATCGCGCGGGAACCAGTGATCCTGGCAAGCCACGGCGCAAGCATCCCCGAATCACCCCAGGCCGCCGCCTTTGCCGCGCTCACTCAGTTGTTCCAATCCAAAGAGATCGCGGATCAAGAAAGCTGACATGTCACGGGGTCCCTGTGACCGGCAGATCAGATCTTGCGCAGGCGGATCACCACATCAACCGAGGCGATCTCCATACCTTCTGGAGCTTCGGGCAGACGCTGGATGACCAGTTGCTCCGATGGCGCATCGGTGACCCGGCTGCTGTCTTCCCAGAAGTAATGCGGATGATCATGGGTATTGGTGTCAAAATAGCTTTTTGACCCGTCTACAGTGATTTCCTGCAGCACCCCCGCCTCGCAAAAGGCGCGCAGCGTGTTGTAGACCGTCGCCAAAGAGACCGCCGCGCCTTTTGTCTTGGCAGCGTCAAACAGGCTTTCGGCGGTAACATGGCGATGGTTGCCATCCCCGACCAAGAGCTCGGCCAGAGAAACCCTCTGCTTGGTGGGGCGCAGGCCGGCCTCAACCAGCCAGTTCACGGCCACGTCTTCGCTGTTTGGCGTCATGTGCGGTTCCTGCATCGCGTTGCTACTGGCACTTATAATGCGAATGAGTTGCGTTTTTCAAACTGAATCCCCGCTTCAACGGGACTTTGACGACTTGCCCAAAGGACACAGTCTTGCGGTCCAGTCTGCCTCAGTGCCCTTGCAGGACCCTTGGGGCCGGTGCTACAGGAAGAAAAACGCATGAAACACCTCAGGCAGGAGACGCGCCAGCATGGCCGATTACCCCAGCAGCTTTGACAAAGACGATCTGTTGAAATGTGCCCGCGGAGAGCTGTTTGGCCCCGGCAATGCCCAGCTTCCTGCCCCTCCGATGCTGATGATGGACCGCATCACCGAGGTTAGCGCCGATGGCGGCGCCCACGGCAAGGGCCATATCCTCGCTGAATTCGACATCACCCCTGAGCTGTGGTTCTTTGACTGCCACTTCCCCGGCAACCCGATCATGCCCGGCTGCCTGGGTCTGGACGGATTGTGGCAGCTGACCGGTTTTAATCTTGGCTGGCGCGGCTGGAAAGGTCGCGGCATGGCCGTTGGCGTCGGCGAAGTGAAACTGACCGGCATGGTCCGTCCTGAGCGCAAGATGCTGACCTATAAGATCGACTTCAAAAAAGCGATCCAGACCCGCCGCCTGACCATGGGTGTTGCGGATGGCATCGTCGAGGCCGATGGCGAGATGATCTATGACGTCAAGGACATGAAGGTCGTTCTGTCCGAGGCATAATCTGCTCGGACTGCTTGAGACAGAAGAAGAGGCCTCCGGGCCTCTTTTTTAGTTGAGGAATGTCCGCTACGAGCCCATTTTGACCACACCAAATCCGTCCGAAGAATTGAGCTAAGGCCAGTAGCGATTTTCAGAATGCCCTACTTGCAGCGGAATCCGGCGAGAGAAATGGGCCGTTCAAGTTCAGACATGACCGTGTATGAATCGGCGCGTGCTTGGTTCAGAACGACCACCGTTGTACTAGCATACACTCTTGTCGCACCCTGCGGATCTTCAGCCTCAAGTAGTCCAAGTATTTCGTAGCCTGCGCCGATAATCGCGGCGCTGTCTTCTCTCAGGTCCTCATAGCGCCGCTCAACGGTTGGGAATGTAGTTAAGCGGCGGATGGACTTGTCGAGATTATTCAGAACTGTTTCGTTTTTGTCGGTGGTCTTACGTAACCCACCCAAAGGTCCGAAAAATCCGCTTTCATCGTTATAAAGTTCCAACGTGTGTACGCCCGTTGCGATATCTATTATCGCATCGGTCTGAGCCAGAGCTAGGGTATTCAACGAGTTCTCGACCTGGCGAAGTATGCTGATGGTTTTTACTATGTCGGCGATGCGACGAATATTACATTCATCGCTAGCCAAAGCGGGTTGCAAAGAACAAAAACCGGCTAACGAAAATGACAGTATTGCCCGACAGAAGTTCTTCGTGGTTTTCACTCCATTCCCTTCAGTATCCATTGAACCACCATGATGCTGTGGCGCTTATGTTAGTGGCGGGGGCGATTTCTGTCCCGAGAAAAATTTGAGGTTTCTTTCAATTTGTCGAACGGTAGAACAGTCCGCATAGCGAGCCTTCAAAGGCTGCCACAATTAGGTGTTTCGCAAATTTCCAAAGCGCCGCTTTGGCAGCGCCCGAACCGCCCCCACGGGGCGGGCGCTTCGCTTCCCACCCCTCGGTTCGGACGCTGTGGCATTTCTGAAATCGTTCATAAGCAGCACAGTCCGCCTAGCCGCCGTTCGCCGCAAAACCAGCTGGCGGCCTTCGCCCAGCCGTCATGCCATCTTGCACCTCTGCCTCGCAATGCATACTAAGACATAAGCAAATAAGGGAGTGCACGTATGCGTCGTGTCGTCGTCACTGGTCTGGGGATCGTCTCCTCTATCGGAAACAATGCCGAAGAAGTCATCGCTTCGCTGAAATCCGGAAAATCCGGTATCGAAGCAAGCCCGGAAATGACCGAGCATGGCTTTCGCAGCCAGGTTGCGGGCACGCTGAAGATCGACACCAAGGAACATGTCGACAAGCGCACCCTGCGTTTCATGGGTGATGGTGCGGCCTATGCCCATATCGCCATGAGCCAGGCCATCGCGGACTCCGGCCTGGGTGAAGATCAGGTCATCAATGAGCGCACCGGTCTGGTTGCCGGCTCTGGCGGCCCGTCGACCTCTGCCATGCTGGCGGCGCATCAGGTGGTCGCCAAGACTGGCGCGACCAAGCGGATCGGGCCCTTTGCTGTGCCCAAATGCATGTCCTCGACGATCTCCGCCAACCTGGCGACCGCCTTTAAAATCAAGGGCATCAACTATTCGATCACCTCTGCCTGTTCCACCTCGCTGCACTGCATCGGCAATGCGGCTGAGCAGATCATGATGGGCAAGCAGGACGTAATGTTTGCCGGTGGTGGCGAGGAACTGGACTGGACCCTGTCCTGCCTGTTCGACGCCATGGGTGCGATGTCCTCCAAGAAAAACGATGATCCCACCAAGGCCAGCCGCGCCTTTGATCAGGACCGCGACGGCTTTGTGATCTCCGGTGGCGGCGGCATCGTGGTGCTGGAAGATCTCGACCACGCCCTGGCGCGCGGGGCCAAGATCTATGCCGAGGTTACAGGCTTTGCCGCCACCTCGGATGGGCACGACATGGTTGCCCCCTCGGGTGAAGGCGGCGAGCGCGCCATGCGTCTGGCCCTGTCGACCCTGCCCGAAGGCCGCAACGTCAGCTATATCAACGCCCATGGCACCTCGACGCCTGTTGGCGATGTTGGCGAAGTCGAAGCTGCGCGCCGCGTCTTTGGCGCCGGCAATGTCCCGCCAATCTCCTCGACCAAATCGATGACCGGCCATGCCCAGGGCGCAGCTGGCGCACTCGAGGCGATCTTCTGCCTCTTGATGCTGGACAATGACTTCATCACGCCTTCGATCAACGTCGAGACCCTGGCTGAAGGCATTGAGCCCGGCGAAGTTGCCACCGAATATGTGGAAAACGCCGGCCTGGACAGTGTGATGACCAACAGCTTTGGCTTTGGTGGCACCAATGGCTCGATGGTTCTGTCCAAATATCAGGGCTGAGCCTGGTTGTTTTGAATGATCTGGAAAGGGACCGCGCCTGTCACAGGTTCGGTCCCTTTGTCTTACACGCGCCGTATCAGCGAGGCCTTTCTCGGGTCACCACAGCGATACGGGTGAAATGGAACCCAAATGCGTCACTTAAGGGCCAAGACTGCAGGCTCAGCGGCCCGCTGAGATGCGCAACCTTGACGCTATGCGCTGAAAAAGCCTATTCAGCGGCAAATTTTGAGGGATTATCATGAACGCACTTTCCGGCAAACGCGGCCTTATCATGGGCGTGGCCAATGAACGCTCGATCGCCTGGGGCATCGCCAAGGCCATGGCGGAAGCTGGCGCCGAGCTGGCCTTTACCTATCAGGGCGAGGCCTTTGGCAAGCGCCTGGAACCCCTGGCCCAAAGCGTTGGCAGCGATTTCATGGTCGACGTCGATGTCACCGATGATGCTTCGCTGGACACCGCCTTTGCGCAACTTGGGAGCCGTTGGGACAGCATCGATTTTGTGGTTCACGCAATCGCCTATTCGGACAAGTCAGAGCTCACAGGCCGGTTCCTGGATACCAGCCGGGCCAACTTCAAGAATTCGATGGATATCTCGGCCTACTCCCTGATCGAAGTCGCCCGGCGCGCCTACCCGCTGATGAAAGACAATGGCGGCACCTTGTTGACCCTGACCTATGGCGGCTCCAATCGGGTAACGCCAAACTACAACGTCATGGGCGTGGCCAAGGCCGCTCTGGAAAGCGCCACCCGCTATCTGGCCAATGACCTCGGCCCCGAAGGCATTCGCGTCAATGCGATCTCGCCCGGCCCGATGAAAACCCTGGCCGGGGCGGCCATTGGCGGCGCGCGCAAGACCTACAAGCACACCGAGCAGAACGCCCCGATGCGCTCAAATGCAACGCTCGAAGCGGTGGGGGGCACAGCCGTCTACCTTGCCTCTGATGCCGGGGCCTGCACGACAGGCGAAATCATTCGCGTCGACGGCGGCTTTCATGTTCTGGGCATGCCGCAGCAGGATCACCTGTAAGTCGAGCCCCCCCCAGCAAGACAAAAAGGGCGCCCGCGAGGCGCCCTTTTCTGTTTCTGCCGCGCCAACAGGGCTCAGCTGATCGAGACCAGCTCGATGTCAAAATTCAGATCCTTGCCCGCCAAAGGATGATTGGCGTCCAGCGTCACGGTTGCCTCGGTCACCTCAACCACGGTCACCGGCAGCACATGGCCTTCGGGGCTTTGCATCTGCAGCTGAATGCCGACTTCCAGCGGAATTTCATCCGGAATGCCTTCACGCGGGATCGACTGGCGTGCATCCGGGTTCAGCGGGCCATAGGCGTCGTCGGCGGGGATTTCCAGACGTTTCTTGTCGCCCACCTTCATACCTGGCAGACCCTCGTCCATGCCCTTGATCACCTGGCCGCTGCCAACGGTGAACTCCAGCGGCTCGCGCCCCTCGGAGCTGTCAAAGACAGAACCATCGGCCAATGTGCCTGTGTAGTGGATGTGGACGGTGTCGCCGCTCTTTACCTCGGTCATGTGACCTCCAGTTCAAGTAGAATAATATCGCCCGGCACCCTACAGGGCGCAGTCCCGGTGTAAACCCGTCACCCGCCCCACGCATGGGTCTTGCGGTGCGAAACATGTACAATTGCAGCCAGACAGCGGCTGATAGGCCCCAAATCGCCATGCTGACGGCAGGGAATTGTATTGATCACAACTTCGCGCTTTGCGACCTTGATGGCCTCGTGACAGGGTGCAGACAGGGGAGAATTCCATGCCAATCACCACTTGTGTCTTTGATGCCTATGGCACCTTGTTTGATGTCGCCGCCGCCGCCCGCCAGGCCGCCGCTGAACCTGAGTTTCCACATCTTGCCGACAATGCAGCCACGCTTGCCAACCTCTGGCGGCAAAAGCAGCTGCAATACACCTGGCTGCGCGCCATCACCGGGGCCCATTGCGGCTTTTGGCAGGTCACCCAGGACGGGCTCGACTGGGCGCTGGAGGCCTGCGGCCTAGCGGGCGATCCCAAATTGCGCCAGCGTCTGCTTGATCTCTATTGGGAGCTGCAGGCCTACCCGGAAGTCCCCGCTATGCTGACGGCCCTAAAAGACGCCGGGCTGAACACGGCCATCCTGTCAAACGGATCTCCCGACATGTTGGAAGGGGCGGTGCACTACGCCGGAATTGGCGCACTGCTGGATGATGTGCTCTCGGTGGAAAGCGTCGGTATCTTCAAACCCGACCATCGGGTCTATGACCTGGTCGGGCAGCGCTTTGGCTGTGACAAAGGCCAAGTTTTGTTTGTCTCCTCCAATGGCTGGGATGCCGCTGGCGCCGCGGGCTATGGCTTTGCCACCTCCTGGGTCAACCGTGCGGGCGAGCCCGTCGACCGCCTGCCTTGGGTCCCGGATCACATTCTGTCCGATCTCACCACCATTCCCGATCTCGCCAAACCCTGAGAGCCTGAATTCCATGAGCCATTTCACCACTTCCGACGGGCTGTCACTGTTTTATCAGATCAGCGGCACGCCAGAGGGTACGCCGCTGATTTGCCTACCGGGCCTCACCCGGGACAGTCGTGATTTTCGCTATTTCGCCCCCCATGCCCAGGCCTATCGCCTGATCACCCTGGATGCGCGCGGGAGGGGCCAATCCGACCCCGACCCGCAGTTCACCAATTACAACGTCCCGCGCGAGGCGCAGGATGTGCTGGAACTGATGGATCATTTGCAGCTTCCAAAGGCGGCCCTCCTGGGCACCTCACGCGGCGGCATGGTGGCGATGGTGCTGGCCGCCACTGCCAAGGCACGGCTTACGGCCGTTATCCTCAACGATGTTGGACCGGAGGTCCCCAAAGACGGCATTGACCGCATCATGCACTATGTCGGTCGCCGCCCTGCCGCAAAAACCCACGCTCAGGCTGCCGAAACGCTCGCCGCCCTGATGGCACCCGCCTTTGCGGATGTGCCTGCCCAGCGCTGGCGCGAAGAGGTTGAAGCCTTTTATGACGCCAGCCCCGAGGGGCTGCAGCTGCGCTATGACCCGCGCATTCGGGACGCGCTTTTGGCCCAGGCAGAGGCCGGGCCAGTGCCCGATCTTTGGCCGCTGTTCATTGCACTGGAGGGCCTGCCCTGCGGCGTGATCCGCGGGGCCAATTCTGACGTGCTGAGCCATGAGACCTATCGGGAGATGCAGACCCGATTGCCCAGCCTGCAGGCGGTGGAGCTGACCAATCGGGGGCATGTGCCTTTTCTCGACGAGCCCGCAGCACTCACCCTCATTCAATCCGTTATGGAGCAGATCTGATGTCCGATTTCGCCATGATCCAGGCCGCAGCCAAGCGGCTGAAGGGGTACAGCCGCCGCACGCCACTGCTCAGCTCGCCCTTTCTGGATGAGATCGCCGGACGCCGGGTGCTGGTAAAAGCAGAGTGCCTGCAACACACCGGCTCTTTCAAGTTTCGCGGCGGCTGGTCTGCGATCTCGGCCCTGACCGAGACCCAGCGCGCCCGCGGCGTCATCGCCTTTTCCAGCGGCAACCATGCTCAGGGCGTCGCCGCCGCCGCCAAGGCCCATGGGGTTGCTGCCGTGATCCTGATGCCCGCCGATGCGCCCCGGCTCAAGATCGACAACACCCGCGCCCTTGGCGCTGAGGTGGTGCTCTATGATCGCGCGGCTGGCGAAGACCGCGACGCCATCGGTCATCAACTGGCTGAGGCGCGCGGCCTCACCCTGATCAAACCCTATGACGAACCCCAGGTGATTGCCGGACAGGGCACCACCGGGCTGGAGATCGCCGAACAGGCGGCAGCGGCGGATGTCGATGCAGCCGATGTGCTGGTCTGCTGTGGCGGTGGCGGCCTCACCAGCGGCATCGCCCTTGCGCTGGAGGCCAAGGCGCCCGGCCTGCGGGTGCGCCCGGTAGAGCCGGAGCGCTTTGACGATGTGACCCGTTCGCTGGCCTCTGGCAAGATCGAGCGCAATCGCGAGATCTCCGGCTCGATCTGCGACGCCGTCCTCACCCCGTCCCCTGGTGAAATCACGTTCCCGGTGCTTCAGCGCCTCTGCGGCCCTGGCGTCGTCGTCACCGAGGATGAGGCCCTGCATGCAGTGGCGCTGGCCTTTGTGCGGCTCAAGATCGTATTGGAGCCTGGCGGCGCCGTCGCCCTGGCCGCCGCGCTGTTTCATGGCGATCAGATCAAAGGCGATGCGGTCATCGCCCTGGCCACAGGCGGCAATGTCGACGCTGCGCTGTTCCAACGCGCCCTCAGTCTCTATGCTTGACCCGGCGCGACACCGTTTCTTGCAGGGGATTTTGACATGACCCGATTTACCATCGCCTCTTTCAACGTGAAGAACCTGATTGGCCCGGATCAGGAATATTACAAATTCCAAAGCTACACCCCCGAGGAATACGCCTGGAAATCGGACTGGTTGGCGGATCAGCTGCTGACCCTGGATGCCGATATTGTCGGCTTTCAGGAGATCTTTGACGAGGGGGCCTTGCGACAGGTGATTGCCGAGGCAGATCAGCGCGGTATCGAGGCCAATACCGCCACAGTCCCTGACCGCTCCAAACGTTATCACCGCAAGGCGATTTTTCGCAAACTCGCCTATGATCCCTACGGAACAGGCGGCCTGGCCTTTGCGCCCAACGTGAATGACACAGACCAGCCCGGGCAGCGCCGCCCCGGCCTGGCCATCCTGTCGCGTTTTGGCTTTGTCGGCACGCCCGAGGTGATCCAGGAGCTGGAACAGCCGCTGGACATTCCGATGTCGGGTCTTGGTGGCGACGAGGAAGCCGGGTTTTACACTCTGCGCCGCCTGTCCCGTCCGATCCTGAAGGCGCGCATTCCGATCTATGGCCAAGAGGTCACCGTCTTCAACTGCCACCTGAAATCGAAACTGGGCGAATTCATCACCCCTACCGGCGCGCCCCATGCGCCCGAAGCCGCGCTCACCGCCTATGATCCGGCAGGCCGTGCGCTGGGGGCCCTGCGGGCTGCGCTGCGCCGCATGGGCGAGGCCTGGGTGTTGCGCCGCGCCATCCTGGATGAGCTGGAACAGGACCGCGCCGTCATGGTCCTGGGCGATTTCAATGATGGTGAACACGCCGTCAGCAGCGAGATCATCTCGGGCGAGGTTCCGTTCAAGAATTACTCATGGATGCTGCGCCATGACGCCAAACATGGCAGCGACCGCTATAGCCGCCAGGAAAACGCCCAGATCCAGGAGGCTGTTGATCGGGTACGGCTGCGTTCGGCGGAAAAGATCTTCCTCAAGCGGTCGTTGCGCGATGTGGTCTACACCACCGCCTTTGGCGGCGTTCATGAAAGCATCGACCAGATCTACATGTCGCGCCACTTTGATCCCGCCTGGTCCGGCGCCTTTGGACGCATGCATTACTACAGCGTCTTCAACGATCATCTAACGGATGGCAGCCACCCCGAAGCGCCCTACAACAAGCTGGCCTCGGACCACGGCCAGATCATGGCCCATATGGAGATCGACGGAGACGACAGCTAAAGCGGATGGAAGATCGCAACTTAACTCTGCAGCCTTCGCGAATCCCGTTAGGGAGAGTTTCTTGACAGTCGCAACGTCTAAACGACGTCTAGCTTTGCCTGACAAAGCTAATTTCATGTGCAGTTACACTACTGATCACTCTGCCAACATTTACAGCCTGGTAGATTGATCTCGGCGGGCGGACAGTCTCGTCGACGTCACGGCAAACCCAGTTTTTCACTTCCATAGATTTCAAAGATTGCGACAAGGCTCGATCTGTAATTGTCGGCAATTTCCGTTTGATGTCATTGAAGTGACTTGGCGAGCGAAGCGACGTCAACACCGGTAACGTCCATGATCGTCGGAGCAATTTTTGACCTTCCCCAGCGGAAGCATTTTGAATTTTGTTGGCAATTGCAGCGGCAGTTATTCCAAGCGGTGTGAGCCGAAATTCTGGACGCAGTGGATGACCGTACCCGGGGTTTCGCTCTACTAACCCCATTGCGATTAAGTGATCCATGCTTTGTGCAAAAGCTGTCCTGCTCGCCCCTGTTGCCACCAGCAAGGGTGCCTGTCGCCCGGCGATGCCTGCGTGCAGGTTTGATAGTATGGGCAGCGCCCAAGCTCTTGAAGTAATGTTGACAAACAACTCAATGTACATAAAGTATAGTTAATATATTTTTATTGAAAAGGGAAGACTATGTCTCTTGTTGCGCTCGATGAAACCATAACTATTTCTCTGTCCGTCAAGGATCGTCACAAAAGTGCTGAGTGGTACGAAAATATGTTGGGGTTTGTGACCATCTACCACGCAGACGATGCAGGTTGGACTGAACTTCAAACAAAAACTGCTGGCGTGACCATCGGCCTTGGCGAGCATACCAGGCCTGCACCGGGCAACTGCGTACCCGTCTTTGGGATCTCCGATTTGGACGCTGCGAGGCAGAAGTTGGAGCTGGCCAAGGTCAAATTTGACGGTGAAACTGATGTAGTCGACGGCATGGTCAAGACCGCAACTTTTTATGACCCCGATGGAAACGCCCTCATGCTCGCAGAAGATTTGACAAGCGGGTCATGATCAATTGCGCTAGATTTCAGTCCATATAGCTGCCCTTAGGCCGTTCCGGAGCCTCCGTCGTTCTGGGCCCACAGCTGACATTGCACGCCTGCGACACGGCGATCAGGGAACGTCCGGGCCCAGGCTTTGATCCAAAAACCCCAGCTCCAACGCTCGGCAAATGCCACCCAGATCAAGGACCCTGGCCACAGGGTTTGCCCTTGCCGCATCGCTGGCATAGGTTGCGCCTGAATTGAAATACGAGGGTCCTCCATGCAGATCGCAGATCTGGGCGATGTCCAGCTTCACTACCAAATTGATGGCGACCCGCAGGGCGCACCGATCGTCTTTGCCAATTCTCTGGGCACCGATCTGCGGGTCTGGGACGCGGTGGTCGCCCGCCTGCCCGCAGGGCTGCGTATCATCCGCTACGACAAGCGCGGCCACGGGCTGTCGTCCTGCCCGCCTGCACCCTATTCCATGGGCGCACTGGTGCGCGACGCCGAACGCCTGCTGGATCATCTTGAAGTCCGCGACGCGGTCTTTGTGGGGCTGTCTATAGGCGGCATGATAGCCCAGGGTCTGGCGGTCAAACGTCTGGACATGGTGCGCGCGCTGGTGCTGTCGAACACTGCCGCCAAGATCGGCACCGCCGAGATGTGGAAAGACCGGGTCAAATCCGTCACAGACACCGGCATCGAAGCACTGGCCGACAATGTGGTGGAGCGCTGGTTTGCCCGTGATTTTCGCGCCAAGCCCGAACTGCAGCTGTGGCGCAACATGCTGACCCAGCAATCACGAGCGGGCTATGCTGGTTGCTGCGCGGCCATCGCCGGCACCGATTTTTACACCCCCACCAGCGGCTTGCGCCTGCCCTGTCTGGGCTTTGCAGGCTCCGAGGACGGCTCTACCCCGCCAGATCTGGTGCGTGAAACCGTCAATCTGATCCCCGGCAGCCAGTTTCATCTGATCCGCCGGGCCGGACATATTCCCTGCGTCGAGCAACCCGATGACTATGCCGCGCGCCTGACCCAATTCCTGCGGGAGACCGGGCATATTGGCTGATCTCCTTTTGGTACATGGCTCTTGCCACGGGGCCTGGTGCTGGCGCGATCTGATCCCGGCGCTGGAACGGCGCGGCCACAGCGCCCATGCCATCGACCTGCCCGGACATGGCGACGGGCGAGACCTTGCCGCCGTCACGCTGGAAGAAAGCGCCGAGGCGATCTTGGCCGCTACGACACCTGAGACGCTGGTGTTGGGACATTCCTGGGGTGGTTATCCGATCTCTGCCGCCGCGGAAATGCGTCCCGACCACCTGCGGGGATTGATCTATCTCTGTGCCTATGTGCCCAGATCCGGCCTGTCGTTGATCGAGATGCGCAAGGCCGGACCGCGCCAGACCATCGGGGCGGCGGCAATCAAGGATGCCAGCGGCACCAGCTACACCATCGACCCCGACGAGGCCCCGCGCCTGTTTTATCACGACTGCCCCGCCGAGACGGTGGCCTATGCTCTGCCCCGGCTGTGCCCCCAGGCGATCCGCCCGCAGGACACGCCTCTTACTCTGGGTCAGAATTGGCAGGGCACCGCCAAAGCCTATATTCGCTGCACCAAAGACCAGACCATCCCGCCGGAGTACCAGGCCGCGATGGTTGCGGATTGGCCGCGAACTTCGGTACACGACATGCACAGTTCTCATTCGCCCTTTTTCGCCAACCCCGATGGGCTGGGTGATCTGATCGGGCAAATCGCAAAGGACATCTGATGGCCGCTTCCGTCTTTGACAGCCAGATCTATGGCGATCTCTTCACCTCCGGCGATGTCGGTCGCCTGTTCACCGATACCGCCGAGACCCGCGCCATGTTGCTGGTCGAAGGCGCATTGGCCAAGGCCCAGGGCGCGCTCGGCGTGATCCCCGAGCTCAGCGCCGCCGCCATTGGTCGTGCCGTGATGGAAGTGGCGATGGACCCCGGCTCCATCCGCAAGGCCACGGGCCAGAACGGCGTGCCGGTGCCGGGGCTGGTCGCCGCTTTCCGGGCCGAGATGAACGCGCCAGAGCACGCGCAATATGTCCATTGGGGAGCCACCTCGCAGGACATCATGGACACCGGGCTGATGCTTCGCCTGCGTCAGGCCCTTGCCCTGATCGAGGATGACCTGAAATTGGGGATCACTTCGCTCGCCAAACTGGCGCGCGATCATGCCAATCTGCCAATGCCCGCGCGCACCTATGGCCAACATGCGACACCCACCAGTTTTGGCGCTGTCGCCGCATCCTGGGGGCAGCCGCTGCTTGATCTGCTGGCAGAACTCCCTGCCTTGCGCAAAACCTGCCTGTTGATCTCGCTCACCGGTGCCGCCGGGACGGCGGGGGCGCTGGGGCCTCAGGCCGCTGAAATACGGGCTGAGATGGCCAAGGCCCTGGGGCTCACGGATCCCGAACGCAGCTGGCACAGCGACCGCACACCGCTGTTGCGGCTGATGGACTGGATGGTGCGGGTGAACCTCGCCCTGGGCAAGCTGGGCGAGGACTGCACCGCCCTGGTGCAGACCGGCATCGGCGAAATTTCACTAGGCGAGGCTGGCGCCTCCTCCACCATGCCGCAAAAGCAGAACCCGGTTGCGCCCGCGTCCCTGGTGGCCCTTGCGCGCCAAGGCACTGGGTTGTTGTCGATCCTGCATGGGGCAGCCTTGCAGCAGCATCAGCGCGACGGGGCCGCCTGGTTCAGCGAATGGCTGTGTCTGCCGCAGATAGTGCTGGGGACAGCCAGCGCGGCCCGCATCGCACGCGATCTCTGCGCCGGGATCACGCCGCAGCCCGCAGCCATGGGTGCCGCCCTTGCCTCTGGCCTGGACATGATCCACGCCGAGGCCCTGAGTTTTGCTCTGGCAGAAATGCTGGCCCGGCCCGAAGCCCAGGCCCGGGTAAAGATCCTGTGCCGGGAGGCGGGTGACACCCAAACATCGCTGCGCGACCTGGTGAGCCGCGATTTCCCCGCGCTGGACACGGACAGGCTGTTCGATCCGGCCCAACAATTGGGAAATGCCCCAGCGGAAGCCTTGCGTTTTGCCGGAAAAGCAGCGGAATTGGCGCAAGACTAGCCCCCTCCTCCCACCGCTGCGGCCCGCCCCGACATTAAGAGAAGCTTTGATGCGCCTGCCCCTGATCTTTGTGCTTTTGACCGTGATGATCGACGCCATGGGCATTGGTCTGATCATGCCGATCATGCCCAACCTGATCGTCGAAGTGCAGGGCGGCAGCCTGTCGGAGGCTGCGATCTGGGGCGGTATCCTGAGCGCAAGTTTTGCGGTGATGCAGTTCCTGTTCAGCCCGGTGCTGGGCTCGCTCTCGGATGCGCTGGGGCGTCGCCCGGTGCTGCTGGTTTCGCTGTTTGTGATGGCGCTGGACTATCTTGTGATGGCCGTTGCGGGCTCGCTGTGGCTGCTGCTGATTGGCCGCATAGTCGGAGGCATCACCGCCGCCACCCACGCCACTGCCGGGGCCTATATCGCCGATATCTCTGATCCCAAGGAAAAAGCCGCCAATTTTGGCCTGTTGGGCGCCGCCTTTGGGGCTGGTTTTGTCCTGGGGCCCCTAATGGGCGGCTTTTTGGGTGAGATCGACACCCGCGCGCCCTTTTATGCCGCCGCAGCGCTGGCCGCGCTCAATTTCACCCTCGGCTGGTTCGTGATGCGCGAAACCGTGACGGACAAGACCCGCCGGACCTTTGAGTGGCACCGTGCCAATCCCTTTGGGGCCTTTCGCGCCATCGGGCGCATCCCCGGAATCACCGGGCTTATGTGGGTCTATTTCCTCTATTCGGTGGCGATCTATGTCTACCCGGCAATCTGGTCCTATTTCGCCGCCGAGCGTTTTGGCTGGCAGCCACAGATGATCGGGGCCTCGCTGGCCATTTACGGCATTTCATCCGTTCTGGTGCAAGGCTGGCTGCTGCGCTACGTGGTGCGTTGGGCCACTGAGCGCGGCGCGGTGCTCTGGGGGCAGGTTTTCGACTTTGTTGCCTTTGGCATTCTGGCGGTGATCGCCAGCGGCAATCTGGCCCTCGCCCTGATCCCTATTGCGGCCCTGGGTGCCATGGTCCAACCCGCCCTGCAAGGAATGATGTCACGCCGAGTGGCCGACAACCAGCAGGGAGAATTGCAAGGGGTGATGACCGCCGTTCATGCCTTGTCGATGGTGATCTCACCTTTGATGATGACCGCGGTCTTTGCCCAGTTTTCCGATCCCGAAACCAGCTATTACCTGCCAGGTGCGCCTTTCCTTCTGGCGCTGGTTCTGATGATGATCGGCTGTCTGGTCCTGCTGCGCACCAAATCTTCCGTGGCGTAAAAATCGGCACGCCCTGACGGTTTCAGACTTGCGAGCCGGTGGGCTGCGGGCCACCGTGTTGCAAAACAGGGAGAACACCATGCAAACCATCAAAGCCGCCGTCTGTCACAATTTTGGCGACCCTCTGGTGATCGAGGAGATCCAGATTGCAGATCCCCGCATGGGTGAGGTCGAAGTCTCTTTGGATGCGGTGGCGATCTGTCATAGTGACATTTCCTTTGCCGAGGGAGCCTGGGGCGGGTTCCTGCCCGCCGTTTATGGCCATGAGGCCGCCGGTGTGATCAGCAAACTTGGAGAGGGCGTCAGCGGCTTTGCCCTGGGCGACAGCGTGATCGTCACCCTGATCCGCTCCTGTGGCAGTTGCCCCAGCTGTGCCGGTGGCAAGCCAACGATCTGTGAAACCCCTTACGACGGGGTCAAATCCGGCCCGCTAAAGACTGCCGAGGGAGAGCCGCTGATGCAGGCCATGGCCTGCGGCGCCTTTGCCGAAAAAGTAGTGGTTGATCAGCGTCAGATCGTAAAGGTGCCCGACAGTCTCAACAAAGAGGCCGCAGCCTTGATCTCTTGCGGGGTGATCACCGGCGTTGGCGCTGCCGTAAACGCAGCGCAATTGCGCGCGGGACAGGATGTGGTGGTGATTGGCGCAGGCGGTGTTGGCCTCAACGCCATTCAGGGCGCGCGTATTGCCGGAGCCCGGCGCATCGTCGCCGTCGACATGACCGAAGAAAAACTGGAGATCGCCAAGGAATTTGGAGCCACTGACGGCGTTCTGGGCACCCTCAAAGCCCCGTGGAAGACCGCCTTCAAGGCACTGGGCGGCAAGGCTGCCGATGTGGTTCTGGTCACCGTAGGTGCCATCCCCGCCTATGAACAAGCGCTGCGCTACCTGGGCTATGGCGGCAAGGCGGTGATGATCGGCATGCCCCATTCCGGTCAAAAAGCCACTTACGAGCCCGTCATCATGGCCGCCGTCGGCCAGGGCATGATCGGCTCCAAAATGGGCGATGTAGTGATCCAGCGCGACATCCCCTGGATGGTCGATCTCTATGAGCAAGGGCGGCTGAAACTGGATGAGCTGATATCAGGGCGCTGGCGTCTGGATCAAATCAATGAAGCCATTGCCGATACAAAGACTGGCAGTGCCAAGCGCAATGTGATTGTGTTTGACCGGACTGACTAAGACGGAGCCCATCCGGTGCTGAATTTCCTGCTCGACCTGTTCAAACCCAAACCCGCAGCGGCACCGCCGATCACCGCAGAGACCTCGGCGAATTTCGATGGCGCAGAGGTTGGTCCCTTTCTGACCCGGCTGGCAGAGAACTCCCGGTTTGCCCTGCCACGGGACTTTGCCGCCGCAATCACCGATGCCCTGCCGGAACTGGCCTTGGATGAAACCCGGCGTTGGCGGGTGGATGGAGATTTTGACGGCCAGGCGATGCAGCTCGAGATCGAAGTTTTCATGGACGATCTCGACGCCCCCGACCTCTTCTTTTTCAGCTCTTCGCAGGTGGTCGCTGAAATCGAAGAGGAAATGAAACATCTTGATGCCTGGGATGAGGATTAGACGCATGAAACTGCAGGATCTTGAGATCATTGTCACCGCGCCGCCCGCGCCGGGCTGGGGCGGGCGCTATTGGATCCTGGTCAAGCTGACCACGGATACCGGCATAACTGGCTGGGGCGAATGCTACGCGTCCACAATCGGGCCTGAGGCCATGAAACCGGTGATCGAGGATGTGTTTCAGCGCCATATGGCTGGTGAGAACCCGGAAAACATCGAGCTGATGTTCCGCCGGGTCTATTCCTCTGGCTTTACCCAGCGCCCCGACCTCACCGTCATGGGGGCCTTTTCCGGGCTTGAGATCGCCTGCTGGGACATTCTGGGCAAGGATCGCGACCGGCCGGTGCATGCGCTGATTGGCGGGCGGATGAACGATCGCATCCGCGCCTATACCTATCTCTACCCGCTGCCACATCACGATATCGCCGAGTTCTGGACCTCGCCCGAACTGGCCGCAGAATCCGCCGCCGAGATGGTGCGCCAGGGCTATACGGCGGTGAAATTTGACCCCGCAGGCCCCTATACCATGCGCGGGGGCCATATGCCCGCCATGCAGGACATCTCGCTCTCGGTTGCCTTTTGCAAGGCCATTCGCGGCGCGGTCGGCGACAAGGCGGATCTGCTCTTTGGCACCCATGGGCAATTCAACACCGGGGGGGCCATTCGCCTTGGTCAGGCACTGGAGCCCTATGCGCCGCTGTGGTTCGAGGAACCCACTCCGCCGGACAATATCGAGGACATGGCGCGGGTGGCCCGCAATGTGCGAATTCCCGTCGCCACAGGCGAGCGGATGACCACCAAAAGCGAATTTGCCGCCGTGTTGCGCGCAGGGGCCGCCGAAATCCTGCAACCAGCCCTGGGCCGTGCGGGGGGCATCTGGGAGATGAAGAAGGTTGCCGCCCTGGCCGAGGTCTTCAACGCGCAGATGGCACCGCATCTCTATGCCGGACCGGTGGAATGGGCCGCCAATATCCAGCTGGCCGCCTCGATTCCCAACATCCTCATGGCCGAGAGCATTGATACGCCCTTCCATGCGGCGCTGATCAAAGACAGCATCCGGGTCGAAGACGGCTTTGTCACCCCCCCCGACACGCCCGGTCTGGGCATCACCGTCGATGAGGACCTGGCGCGGGCGCACCCCTTTAACGGCACAGATCTGCATCTCAACATGCGCGAAGAGCCTTGCGATTATCAAAACGGCAATGCCTTTGCCGGCGGTGCGCCTCCGCTTGAGCCATGAGTGCTGCGCGCCGACCTTCGAGGGGGTGACTTCCCCAGGGCGAATGGGGCATTATATGCGGATCAATCACCGCAGGATGCCGGAACCGTGACCTCTGAGACCTCTTCTGAAACACCTCCCGTGACAGAGACCGCCCCGCAGGCGGGACACGCCGCGCCACAGATTGACAGCATGGCGCAAAGCGCTGCCGCGGCAGCTGCCTTTCTCAAGACGCTGGCACATGAGGGCCGTTTGATGATCCTGTGTCATCTGGGATCCGGGGAGAAATCGGTGGGAGAGCTGGAGGCGCTGTTGGGCATGCGCCAGGCCGCAGTGAGCCAGATGCTGGCCCGTCTGCGCGACGAAGGTCTGGTGCAGACCCGCCGCAACGGCAAGACGATTTTCTATTCTCTCAAGGACGGCAACACCGAAGAATTCATTGCCCTGCTCTATCGTCAATTCTGCAGCCCCGACTGACCTACCGCTGTTCTTGCCCAACTGTTCCGAGGCGCGTCTGATATGACTGCCCCCATATGATATGCGGGCCCGCGCCGCGCTCTGCTCGGCGCCTGGCCTAACCGGGAAGGATCATTTTCAATGATCCGGACCAGGCGGGAGCCACCGGTTGGTTCTTTTCAACCAGGGCCCATCAGTTGCCCACATAGCCCGCAACCACCTGCAACAGTTTGAACGCGGTATTGGCATCATTCTCTACCACCGCCAGGAATTCCTCCTCACCGATACGCAGACAGGTCAGCTCACTCTGCGCCACCATGCTCAATGCCCGGGGTTCATTGCGGATAAGGCCCAGCTCCCCCACCAGACGACCGGGGCCAACAGAGGTGATCAGCCGGTCTTCCTTGCCCTCTTGCGGCAGGAACAGCCCCGCCGCACCTTCAATGATCATATAGACACCATCACTGGCGACATCGTCCTTCAAAAACACCGTATCGCCAGCATCGGCCGTGTACCACCGCGCGCCAAAGGCCAAAAGCCGCAGCTGCTTTCGGTTCAGCCCCGAGAACAGTTCCGTCTGCTCCAGTGCCCGCAGCTTGCGCGCCAGATCCTGACTTGCAGCACTGTCTTCGGCCACTTCCATTTGCGGATCATCACTGACCAATCGCCCCTGACGCAACTCGTAGTGGACATCAAAGACATCCGGGCGCTCGAACCCGGGGCCGAGATAGACCAGGGTGGTGTTCGGCAGCAGACGGCGCAGGTTCTTGTGCACCGCAATCCGGGTCTCAAGATCATAGCTGCTGAGCGCTGAATCCAGGATCAATATATCCGGGCGTTTGATGGTGGCGCGGGCAAAGGCCAGCGGTTCAGCGTAGCTGGCCGGCAATCCCTGCCCGCCCAGTGCAATGGGCAGATCAAAGATCAACTCCACCACCATGTCGCGGGCACCGTTTTCAACCAGAACATCGGAGATCAGCCGCCGCAGCTCATCGCCCCGGGCGCCGGAACTGTCGGAGATCTTGCCAAACAGTGCATTCTCCAGCACCGTCAGACCAGGCGCAAAGGCGGCTTTATCCAGGCGCACGAAGATATCCGACAGCGTGCCCATCAGCTCATCCGCGTGGCTCTTGCGGAACCCCAGGATACGCGCCTTCATCTCATCGGTGAAAGCGGGGCCAATCTGTTCCGCAGAGATGCTGAAGGGCACGATCATCAATTGCGCCAGCTCGTCACGTTCCAGCACGCCACCCTCCTTGGCGCGGGTCTTGTCGACCAGAGCCGAGGCCCGTTCATAGGCTTTGGGATCCAGCCCCAGCTTGCGGAACAGCGGATGATCGGTGCCATCCAGCCCAAAGATCTGACGCAGGATATCCACCACATCCTGTGTCAGCGTCACCAGATCATCATCCAGTTTCAACTCGCGCAGGCGATCCAGGAATTCCACATGTCGCCGCAACACCTCTTCGGTGATCGGCTCTTTCAGCGTCGCATAGAGCAGGTTTTCCGCCACCGGCAGCGCCGGGTTATAGGCGTCCGGTGCCAGGGCATGAACCTGGCCTTCCAACCCTGCGGCAACAATAGCCGCGTGCACCTTGGGACGCAGGTCAACCAGCGTCTGGGCCAGCCGCGGATGCAGATTGGGGTCGAAACTCTGCTCCATGCCACGCCGAAACAGGGCGCTGTCGGTGCCGATGCCGGCCAAAAGCTGCACCCACCAGTCGCGCAGGTCGTGTTCGCTGGCAAAGCCCGCCAGCGCCGGATCCAGCCAGGGCGCATCAAACGGATCGGCGCTGTTTCCTGCCAGCTGCGCCGCCTGGAACCTTTGCGGATCCTGCGCCACACCCTTGGGCCGGTGCCGCATCGGCATCATCACATTGTCGCCAAAGGAGCCCTGAAACAGCACCGGGCGCGAGGTCACATAGCCGATGCGCAGCGCCAAAACCGCCTGATGCAGCTCTCGCAGATCCTCACCCGCCACGGTCACCTGCCCCGCCGAGGGCAGCACCTCACGGGTGAGCAATTCTGCCAGCGCGCGGCGGTCTTCTTCGGAGGGGGCTGATATGCCAACCGTCCGCCCCGCAGGCAGGACCGCGTTGAGATCTTCCAACACCAGGTTGCCATCCACGTCGCGCACATTGACGCCCTCAAGCAGGACATCGCCCTTGAGGTGGCTGTTCTGCTCCACCTCCCCGGACATCAGCTCTTCGCGGACCATGCCGGCGGGGGCAAACCGTTCCAGAATCACATCCCAGCGCAGCGACATATCCTGGGTCTGATTGTAGTAGGCCAACAGCTCTTTCCACGGCGAGGCTAGATCCTTGTAGGCCGCCAATGCCGCCACCAAAGCTCCCAGAGAAACATCGCCCTTGAGCACCAGATAGCCCCCCACCGCATAAAAGAAGAAGGGGGTGAGATTGGTGATGAAGTTGTTGAGGAACTTCATGAAGAATTTCTTTTGATAGATCCGGAACCGGATCTCGTAGAGCCGCCCCAGCCGATCAGTGATCACCGCCATCCGGTAGCGCCAGCCGCCATTGAGCCGCAGGGTGGCCGCGCCGGCCGCGCTTTCGCCGATCTCGGAGGCCAGGGCACGCACCTGATGGATCCGGCTTTTGTTCAGCAGGTTGATCTGACGCTGCAGCATTGGGATCAGCCAGCCTTGCAGCGGGATCAGCGCCACCGCCGCCAAGCCGAACCAAAAGCTTTGCTGAAACAAAAAGACCAGAATGGTCAGCATCTGCCCCGCCTGCAGCACCGGTTGGCTGACGGCATCCCCCATCAACCCGCCCATGGGTTCGCTTTCGGAGGTGATCATCGACACCAGTTCCCCCTGGCTCACCCTCTCGAAATAGGGTTGCGGGAACCGCAGCACCCGGGCGATCAACTGATAGCGAAAGCGGCGCAGCAAACGTTCGGCCAAGACCCCTTTCATGGTATTGATGCGCATTTTCAGCAGCCCGTGGCACAGCACGGCCAACAGGAACCCGCCACATAACAGCCAGAGGAACTGGACCTGGGTCAGGCTGTATCCCAGAACATCTATCTGATCAGACTGCGCCCCGATGGCATCATTGATGATCCGTTTGGGCAGATCCAAGGTCAGATAGAGAAGCGGAATGAGACAGGCCGTGACCACCAGCAGGGTCACTTGGTCACGTTTGGAATATTTCCAGATAAAACGGAACAGGGAACGTTCTATGGGACAGCTCCAACATTGGCTGCAGCAAAAAGGTTGCCTCATGCCTAGCGCGAATTGCCCCCGACAGGCAATGGGCAGACCGCCACAAGCCGATGTGACATACTTCACTGTCCCGTTACGGCACCTATGCTAAGCTGTATTTGCCAGCTCGTAAAAAACCCGTATGGTTTCAGAGCATTTGATTGACACAGGGGACTGCCTTGCCAGGAATTATCGGATCAGTACTGCTGTTGCTCTGCCTGTTGCAGATCAAGCATCTCTTTGCCGATTTCTTCTTACAGACAACCCGAATGCTGTCCGGGCGCAACGCCTATATGCACATGGGGCGCGCCCAACATGCCGGGGTGCATGCCCTTGGCTCGATTGTGGTTTTTGTGATCATGGGCGCGCCGGTTGGCTTTATCTGTCTAATCTGTCTGGCGGAGTGGGTGGTGCATTTTCACATCGACTTTGGCAAGGCGCATTATTCGGAAAAGAAAGAGCTGACCCCGCAGCAGGCGGTCTTCTGGCGTGCCATGGGCACCGATCAATGCCTGCACCAGCTGACCTATGTTGCTATGGCCGCCGCTTGGGTCAAATACGCCGCTTACTGACCATCCGCCCCCCCGGACATCAAGGTGCCACGGGGCGGTCGCGTTTGATGGTGCGCAGCACGACATTGGTCTGGGCACTGGCTACCGCCGGTAAGCGGAACAGAAACTCCTCCAGAAACCGGTTATAGGCTTCCAGGTCCGGTGCCAGAACCCGCAGGTGATAATCCGCCTGCCCGGTGGTGGCATAACACTCCTGCACCAGAGGGCTCATCTCCACCGCGCGAATGAACTCTGCCAGTTTTTCCGGGTCATGGCGGGTCAGGTGCACATGCACAATGGCCTGAAACCCCAGCCCCATGGCCGGCGCGTTGACCACCGCTCCGTAGCGTTCGATCACCCCGCTGTCCTCCAGCGCACGTACCCGTCGCCACAGCGCCGAAGCGGACATGCCGACACGCTCTGCCAAGTCCGCGTTTGAAATACGAGAATCTTCCTGCAATAGCCGCAAAATATGCCGGTCACGGTCGTCGATAGGCTGCATACCGAGTAAACTACCCATATTTTGCACTGAACTCGGTAATTATATCCAATTCAAACCCAAAAACCAGCGATTCAGGCAAATCTTTTCGGCCCAGCTGAAATATTCTGCCCCAAAGAGCCCGGATGCGGCTCATCCCAGCCAGAATACCCGCAAGGACTGACCAAAATGACCGAGCTGAGCCATGATTTTCGCAGCTACAAACTTGATGACCGCTACGCGCAGACCAAAGGGCGGGTGTTTCTGACCGGTACCCAGGCGCTGGCCCGGGTGATGCTGGACCAGGCCCGGCGCGATCAGGGGCGCGGCCTCAACACGGCTGGTTTTGTCTCCGGGTATCGCGGCTCACCTCTGGGCGCGGTTGATCTGGAGTTCTGGAAGACCCGCAAGCGGATGGAGGACAGCCGGATCACCTTTATGCCTGCCGTGAACGAAGATCTCGGCGCCACCGCGGTGCTGGGCGCACAACAGGCCATTCTGGATCCCCACTGCGAAGTCGAGGGCGTCTTTTCCATGTGGTACGGCAAGGGCCCTGGTGTGGATCGTTCTGGCGATGCGCTGAAACATGGCAACGCCTATGGCTCTTCCGACAAGGGCGGGGTGCTGGTTGTCGCCGGTGACGACCATGGCTGCGTCAGCTCTTCGATGCCGCATCAGTCGGATGTCGCCTTCATGTCCTGGTTCATGCCGGTGTTGAACCCGGCGGATGTCTCCGAATTTCTCACCTTTGGCGAATATGGCTTTGCCCTATCGCGCTATTCCGGCACCTGGGTCGGCTTCAAAGCGGTGTCGGAAACCGTCGAAAGTGCCCGCTCGGTCGAGCTGCAAGCGGACCGCGACTTTACCTACCCCGAATTGCCCGACTACCCCGGTGGCTTGCACATTCGCCGCGCCGATCTGCCCTCTCCCGAGATCGAGACGCGCATCCGCGCCAAGATCAAGGCCGTGCGTGCCTTTGCCGAGGCCAACCCGATAGACCGGCGCATCTATGACATCGAAGAAGCCAAATTCGGCTTTGTCACCACCGGCAAAGGCCATCTTGACCTAATGGAAGCGCTGCGTCTGCTGGGCTTGGATGAAGCGGCTTGCCGACGTCTCGGCATCGATATCTACAAGGTCGGCATGGTCTGGCCCCTGGCCCGTCCCGAAGCGCTGCGCTTCATGCGCGGCAAGGACGAGGTTCTGGTGGTCGAGGAAAAGCGCGGCATCATCGAGAGCCAGTTCAAGGAATATTTCTACGACTGGCCCGGCGACAAACCCAACAAGATGGTTGGCAAATACGACAGTCAGGGTGCACCACTGATCCCCTGGACCGGAGAGCTGAGCCCGCTGATGCTGACCCCCATTGTCGCCGCCCGTCTCGATACATTCTTCCCCGGCGAGGGCCTGCCTGCCAAGGCCGCCGCTCTGGTCGCAGCACCGCCCAGGCTGATCAATGTGCCCGGGGCTAATCGCACGCCCTATTTCTGTTCGGGCTGCCCGCATAACACCTCGACCAAATTGCCCACGGGCAGCGAGGCCAAATCCGGCATTGGCTGCCATGTCATGGCCAGCTGGATGGACCGCGAGACCTCGGGCTATGCGCAGATGGGCGGCGAAGGCGTCACCTGGTGTGCCGCCTCACAGTATAATGGCGGCAAACATATCTTTCAGAACCTCGGCGAGGGCACCTGGTATCACTCAGGCTCGCTCGCCATTCGTCAGGCCGTCGCGGCCAAGACCAATATCACCTACAAGATCCTTTATAATGACGCCGTGGCGATGACCGGTGGGCAACCTGTCGACGGTCCCGTCAGCGTGTCAGGCATCGCCCAGACCTGCCGCGCCGAGGGGGTGCAGCGCATCGCCCTGGTGTCCGATGACATCGAAAAATTCAGCCCCGCGGATTTCCCCGCTGGCACCAGCTTTCACGATCGCGCCGAAATGGACCTGGTCCAGCGCGAGCTGCGCGAGGTCAAAGGCGTCTCCTGCCTGATCTATGAGCAGACCTGCGCCACCGAAAAGCGCCGCCGTCGCAAGCGGGGCACCCTGGAAGACCCAAAGAAATTCGCCTTTATCAACGATCTGGTCTGTGAGGGATGTGGCGACTGCTCTGTTGAGTCTAACTGCTTGAGCGTGGAGCCAAAGGAGACTGCCTTTGGCCGCAAGCGCAAGATCAACCTCTCCAGCTGCAACAAGGATTTCTCCTGTCTCAACGGCTTTTGCCCCAGTTTTGTTACCGTGGAAGGGGGCGAGCGGCGCAAGAAACAACCCGCCGGACTGGATACCGCCGCCTTGCTGACCAAACTGCCGGCCCCCGCCCTGCCCGCGCTCGACAAGCCCTTTGATCTGCTGGTCACCGGCGTCGGCGGCACCGGGGTTGTCACCGTGGGGGCCCTGATCACCATGGCCGCACACCTCGAGGGCAAAGGCTCCAGCGTGCTGGATTTCACCGGTTTTGCTCAAAAATTCGGCACAGTGCTCAGCTATATTCGCCTCTCTGCCCGCCCTGAAGAGCTGCACCAGGTGCGCATTGATCAGGCCGCCGCAGATGCGGTGATCGGCTGTGACGCCGTGGTCAGCTCTGCCCCCAAGGCCTCGGCACATTATCGCGCCGGCACCCGCATCGTGCTCAATCGCGCCGAGATGCCCACCGGGGATCTGGTGCTGCGCCGCGACGCCGATCTGATGATCAAGCTGCGCGAACAGGAGATTGCCGCTGCTGTGGGTGAGGAAAATTTGAGCGGCTTCAATGCCAACGAGGCCGCCGAGGCCCTGTTGGGCGATGCGGTCCTGGCCAATGTGATGATGCTGGGCTTTGCCTGGCAAAAGGGCCTGGTGCCCGTCAGCAGTGCCGCCATGGATCAGGCGATTGAGTTGAACGGCGTGGCGATCAAGAAAAACCATCTCGCCTTTGCCATCGGGCGCGCCATGGCGGTTGATCCCGCATTGGTGGCGCAGTTCTACGCGGAGAAACCAGACACCACGGAAAGCCTGCAAGAGCTCATCGACCGTCGCGCTGTCTTTCTGGCCGGCTATCAGGATGCGGATTACGCCCAGCGCTATACTGAGACCCTGGCCCAGTTCCGCAGCCAACTGCCCGAAAGCTCAGCGCAAGAGCTGACGGAGGCGGCAGCTCGGTCCCTGTTCAAACTGATGGCCTATAAGGATGAGTTTGAGGTTGCACGACTGATGAGCGGCGATAGCTTCAAAGAACAACTGGCCCAGGAATTTGAGGGCGATTACAGCGTTCACTATCACATGGCCCCGCCACTGCTGAGTCGCAAGACAGACGCCCGAGGCCGTCCGCTGAAACGCGCCTTTGGCCCCTGGCTACGCCCGGCCCTGTCGCTACTGACGCGTGGCAAACGCCTGCGCGGCAGTCGGTTCAACCCCTTTGGCTATCACGAAGAGGCCCGCCTGCACCGCAGCCTGCTGGCCTGGTTTGAGACCACGCTTGCTACGGTTGCCTCCAACTACCAGGCCTCCAAGCACCAAACCTGCGTGCAGATCCTGAAAGCGCCAATGGATATTCGCGGATATGGGCCTGTGCGCAAAGAAGCCGCAACCAAGCAGCGGGCCGAGGCTGAGGCTCTCCTGCAGCAGCTCTGAGCAACAACGGCTCCGACAGGAAAGCGGCCTCAATCGCGGCCGCTTTTCTCTATCTTCATCCCTGAATAAAGGGTCAGATATCCCAGTATTTCTTGGAGAAATCTTCAAATTCTTCCAATTCCTCATCACTGGGATCCTTGCCGGTAAAGACCTTCAGATAATGCGGCGTCATCTTCAAACGATGCGCATGGCTCTCGTTCGGCTCTGCCATGTCATACCCAAGCTGCATGTAGTAAAGCACCTTGGCCCGGGTCATCGCCTCCAGATCCGGATAGTCGTAGCGCAGGAACATCTGGGTAAAGGCCTCAACCCGGCGGGCGTCTGACCGATCCAGCAAGCTGCGCACCTTACCCGACCGCCGCGCCCAGTCGCGCACTGCAAAATCCAAGGCTATGTTGAACAAGGCCGGGTTGGCAATGCAGTGAAAGACGTTCAGCACCGCACCGGTGATGGCTTTGGCCGGGGCCTCTGCGCGTTCGACCATGGCGGCGGTATTGGTATGTTCCCAAGTGTGTAGCAGCGCGTCCAACAGATCCTGGCGTGATTTGAAATACCAATAAAAGGAAGAGCGCGAGACATTCATCCGCTCAGCCAGAGCCAGCACCTTGACCTGCTCCACCCCGTCGGTGATCAGCACATCCATCGCCACATTCAGCCAGTCCTCGCGGGTGACTTTGACATTGCCCACCAGCGGCTCGGCACTGGGGTCGTCACGATGCAAAAGCGGTTTGGTTGGCATGGGCGTCATTTCATCTGATGTTAAGGCTGGCACATCCTGCGGCGCTTGCGGACTCTTGTCCAGCCTTGCCCGCTTCGCTGTTGGCCAGGCGAGAGACTATAGCTGGGCGCTGGGTCGCGCCTGGATCGCCGCATGCCAGGCAAGCGTCGCTTTGTTTTCTTCAGGAATGCGCTGCTTGATCACCCGCGCGAAGTCCACAAAGACAAAGGCTGAGATATCCGCCAGCGTGAACTCTTCTCCGGCCAGATAGGGGCTCTCGCTCAGGCGCTGTTCCAGCAGATCAAAGAACCGCGAAACGCGGGCCAATCCGCGTTCTGCCAGCTCAGGCAGCTGCGCATGGTTGTCCGGCCCCGGGATAGCGCGATCCTTGAAGGCGGGATGGGTATTGCGCAGCGCCTCGGCAATGGGCATGCCGCCCTGTTGCTCCACGATGGAATTCCACATCAGGACCAGCCCCTTTTCATCCGGGGTGAGCCCCATCAGGGCGGGCTCGGGGGTATGCGCCTCCAGATAGGCAGCAATGCCCAGGTTTTCAGTCAGGGCAGTGCCCGCATCGGTGACCAGCACTGGAATGGTGGCGCGCGGGTTCACCGCACGAAATTCCGCGCTCAGCTGCGCGCCCTTGGCAATAGAGATGTCATGGCTTTCGGGGGCCAGCCCCTTTTCCGCCAAAAACATCCGTGCGCGACGCGGATTGGGCGCAGTGGAACAATCGTAAAAAATCATTGTTGGCCTCCCTGGCCCCTTCTTGCTTCAGGCCAGCCTAGGGTTGATTGCCGCCTTTCGGCCAGTGTGACCAAACGTCCAGTGTGACCAAACGTCCAGCGGGACCAAACGTCCAGTTCGCCCAGACATTTGGTGCGACCAGGTCAGCCCCACGACCGCAGGCCGCAGCAGACCAGCACCGGGAATCCATGCTGCATCATCTCCCCGATCCGTCAGATCTCGATACAAATGTACTGCACCTGCGCTTTTTCATCGGCTGGGCCGTCCAAAAATGTGGCCATGTGGTGTCGCTGGATCAATTTTTCAACAGCAGAGTGGCGCAAGGGCAAATGGAGTTTGACTAAATGTCAGCCTGCGCGCGATTGTGGGCGCAAAAAAGACCAGGGAGAAACGGGATACCTATGACCGGACCAGATCAACACAGTAGGCGGCGCTGAATGGCGCCTTTGCTTTCCGTCAAGAACCTCAGCATTGGCTTTGGCAAGGACGATGCCGTCGTGCGCGACGTCAGCTTTGACGTGGCCGCCGGCGAGACCTTGGCTTTGGTCGGCGAAAGCGGATCCGGCAAGACAATCACCTGCCGTGCCGCCCTGCGGATCCTGCCCAAGGCGGCGCAGATCCGATCTGGCAGCATTCACCTGCAGCGCGCCGATGGTCCGGTCGATCTGGTCACCCTCGGCGAACGCCAGATGCGCGATCTGCGCGGCAATCAGGTGGCGATGATCTTTCAGGAGCCGATGCGCTCTCTGTCGCCGCTGCACCGCATTGGCAATCAGGTCTGCGAAGTGCTGTGGCTACACGGTCGCAAAAGCGAGGCCGAAGCCAAGAAAGAGGTGCTGAGTTGTTTTGAGCGCGTCGGCTTTCCCGATCCCGAACGCACCTACAGCTCCTATCCGTTTGAGCTGTCGGGGGGTATGCGGCAACGGGCGATGATCGCCATGGCCATGGTTGCCAAACCCAAGCTGTTGATCGCAGATGAGCCAACAACAGCACTGGATGTGACCACTCAGGCGCAGGTTCTGGGCCTGATGAAGGAACTGCAGCGCGACACTGGCATGGCGATGATCCTGGTCACCCATGATCTGGGCGTGGTGGCCAATATGGCCGAAAAAGTGGTGGTGATGAACAAGGGACGGGTGATGGAATCCGGAGCCGCTGAACCGCTGTTGTCAGATCCGGCCCATCCCTATACCCGCGCACTGATCCAGGCCGCGCCGCAGATCCCGGCGGCGGCCACCCCAAAACCAGCCCCCCCTCGCGAAGACCTGATCCTCGAGATGACCGGGGTCTCCAAAACCTACAGCATGCGGGCCGGCAAGGGCTGGAAGGCCCCCAGCCTGATTTACGCCTGTCGCGGCATTGACCTGCGCCTGCCGCGCGGCAAGACCCTGGCCATTGTTGGCGAAAGCGGCTCTGGCAAGACCACCGCCGCCCGCATAGCATTGGGCGCAGAGCCGCCCGACCCAGGTGGAGCGGTGCTGTTTCGCCCGCGCCCCGATGCAGAGCCAATTCAGGTCCACAACATGGATCGCGCCGCCCGCACCGCGTTTCAGCGCGATGCACAGATGGTGTTTCAGGACCCCTATTCCTCGCTCAGCCCGCGCATGCGTATTCAGGACACCATGACCGAACCGCTGGAAATCCACGGCATTGGCAACCGCGCTGAACGGCGTGAGCGCGCCGGCGAGATGCTAAACTTGGTTGGCCTGGGTCAGGATATGCTGAAACGCTATCCACATGCCTTTTCCGGAGGCCAGCGTCAGCGCCTGTCGATTGCCCGTGCCTTGATGCTGGACCCGTCCCTGATCGTCTGCGACGAGCCCACCTCGGCGCTGGATGTCTCGGTGCAGGAACAGATCCTGCGGTTGCTGGAAAATATTCGCGACCAACACCAGCTGTCCTATCTGTTCATCAGCCATGATCTGGCAGTTGTGGCGCGTATTGCCGATGAGGTCGCTGTGATGCGGCGTGGGCTGGTGGTCGAACAGGCCAGCCCGGAAACCCTGTTTCACAACCCGCAGCACCCTTACACCAAGGCGCTGATCGCGGCCCAACCGGAACCGGACATTCACCGACCCATCAACCTCAAGCTGGTGGCGCAGGGGGCGGGCAGCCCGGAAAACTGGCCCGAACAATTCAGATTCTCCGGGATTGAAGCACCTCCGCTGGTGCCGCTAGAGCCCGGTCACAAGGTACGCTGTCATGTCTAGAGTTTCGCACTTCCCCTTTGTCCGCAGGCTTGCCTTTGCGGCGGCGCTGCTGCTGGCGCCACCCAGTCTTCAGGCCGGACCCAGCTTTGTCGAAAGCAGCTTTTGGCAGGATGAGGTCACGGCCGGCAATATGCCTCCGGTCTCGCAGCGGCTGCCGCATGTGCCGCTGGTGGTGGATCTGGCCGCCAAAGGGCGGGCCTTTGGCCAACAGGGTGGCACGCTCAACACCATGGTCACCCGCTCCAAGGATATCCGCCAGATGGTGGTCTATGGCTATGCCCGGCTGGTCGGCTATGACGAGGCCTATTCTCTGCAACCCGATATACTGCTGAGCTATGAAAACAAGGACAACCGCCGCTACACTCTGAATCTGCGCCCCGGCCACCGCTGGTCAAATGGCGATGCCTTCAGCTCGGCCGATTTCGAATACTGGTGGAAAGATGTCGCCAACAATCCACTGCTGAGCCCCGCCGGACCGCCAGACTTCCTCTATGCCGGGGGGAAATTACCGCAGGTCAGCTTTCCGGATGAAACCACCGTTGTCTACGAATGGGATGCGCCCAATCCGCAATTCCTTCAGAACCTGGCACAGGCGCGCCCCCCTTTCATCTATCGCCCGGCCAATTACCTGCGCCAGTTTCACGTCGATTACGCAGAGGCCGAGGCCCTGGCAGAAGAAGTCGACTATGCCCGCGTCAAAAGCTGGGCCGCGCTGCACAACAAATACGACAACATGTACAAGTTCGATAACCACGAACTGCCTACCCTGCAGCCCTGGATCAATGCCACCGCGGGCAAGAAGATCCGCCATCAGTTTGTCCGCAATCCCTATTACCACCGCGTCGACAGCCACGGCGTACAACTGCCCTATATCGACACCGTCGAGATGGAGATCGTCGCCGCCGGTCTGGTGGCGGCCAAATCCAACGCCGGCGAAGCGGATCTGCAGGCCCGGGGCCTAGGCTTTCGTGATATCCCGATCCTACGCAAGGGGGAAAACGACGGCGCTGACTACAAGACCCATCTCTGGGGCACCGGGGCCGCGTCGCAAATCGCCATCTATCCCAATCTGAATGTCGCCGATCCGGTCTGGCGCGAGGTTCTGCGCGACGTGCGGGTGCGGCGCGCACTCTCGCTGGCAATCAACCGCAATGCCATCAACAGAGCGCTGTTTTTCAAACTGGCCAAACCCGGTGCCATGACGGTGCTGGAGCAAAGCCCGTTTTACGAAGAAGAGATGCGCCAAGCCTGGGCCGAATTCGACCCTAATCTGGCCAATCAGTTGCTGGATGAGGCGGGGCTTGGCGAAAAGGATGGCTATGGCATCCGCCATCTGCCCGATGGTCGCCGCATGGAGCTGGTTGTCGAGACCGCAGGCGAGCGCCAGGAGGTGGAGAACGCCTTGCAGATCATCACCGATGACTGGAACGATGTGGGCGTCAAACTGGTTATGCGCCCCTTGGACCGCGACATCCTGCGCAACCGGGTGTTTTCCGGCACCTCGATGGCTTCGGTCTGGTATGGTTGGGACAATGGGCTGCCCCAGAACTACACCTCGCCGGCCTATCTCGCCCCCACGGATCAGGTGTTTCTGGCCTGGCCAAAATGGGGCCAATATTACCAGACCGGCGGCGATGCCGGTGAGCCCCCGGATATGCCTCATGCCCAACGCCTGATGGAGCTGCTGCACGATTGGCAGGAAGCCACCGATGACGCCGGGCGCGCCGTCGCCTGGCATGAGATGCTCAAGATCCACGCCGACCAGGTCTATGGCATCGGTATCGTCGCCGCCGCACCACAGCCTGTTGTGGTGTCGAACCAGCTGCGCAACGTGCCCACCAATGCGGTCTGGGCCTGGGAGCCCGGTGCGCATTTTGGCATCTATCGCCCCGACGAATTCTTCTTTGTGAATGGGGACGGCTGATGGAAATTCTGCGCTACGCCATCTACCGCTTTGGCACCATGCTGCTGACCCTCTGGGTGGTCTCTATCCTGGTCTTTGTGATCATCAACCTGCCGCCCGGCGATTATCTTTCCAACCAGATCGCCGAGCTGCGCGCCAGTGGCCAATCTGCGGGCGTTGCCAAGGCAGAATTCCTGCGCAGCGAATACGCATTGGATAAGCCACTGTGGCAACAGTATTTTATCTGGGCTGGATTTTTGCCCGGCCCGCATGGGTTTTCCGGCATGATCCAGGGCAATTTTGGCTGGTCCTTCGAGTTCGACCGCCCGGTTGCCGAAATCGTTGGTGACAGTCTCTGGCTGACGGTTCTGGTCAATCTGGCGGCGGTTCTGTTTGTCTATGTGGTTGCCCTGCCCCTGGGGGTTCTGGCCGCCGCGCGGGCGCGTTCCTGGGTGGATTACACCTCTGCCTTTGTCGGCTACCTTGGCCTTGCCACCCCCAACTTCCTGCTCGCGCTGATCCTGTTCTACTATGGCCATCGCTGGTTCGACCTGCCCATCGGCGGCTTGATGGATCCCGCCATGGAAGGGGAGCCGATGAGCTGGGAAAAGGTCAAATCCATCCTGATTCATCTCATTGTGCCCACCTTTGTGATCGGCACCTCCGGTGCCTCGGCGATGATGCAACGGCTGCGTGCCAATATGCTGGACGAGCTGGGAAAACCCTATGTCGAGACCGCCATCGCCAAGGGCATGTCGCCGACGCGTATGCTGACCAAATATCCGCTGCGGGTGGCTTTCAATCCCTTTGTCGCCGATATCGGCAACCTTCTGCCCTCAATGATTTCCGGCTCGGTGCTGGTCTCTGTAGTGCTGGGGCTGCAAACCATCGGCCCCACCCTGCTCACCGCGCTCAAGACCCAAGATATGTTCCTGTCGGGATTTGTGCTGATGTTTGTCGCCCTGCTGACCCTGATCGGCACGATGATTTCCGATGTGCTGCTGGTCCTGCTGGATCCCCGCATTCGCTATGAGGGGCGCAACGCATGACCCAATTGCCAGACGGACGTTTTGTCGACGATGCCCCCTATGATCCCGATGCCGCGCTGCAAGAACTGGAGCGCAAGGACCTGGATGCGCCCAACTGGGTGCTGATCTGGCGCAAGTTCAAGACCCATAAACTGGGGCTGATTTCGGGGGCTTTCCTGCTGATCTGCTATCTGCTGCTGCCAGTGGTTGGCTTCATCGCGCCTTATGGGCCGAACCAACGCATGAGTGAGCATCTTTATTCGCCACCGCAATCGATCAATTTCTTCCACGAAGGCGAATTCCTCGGCCCCTTCATCTACCCGATGACCTCGGAGGCCGATCTTGAAACCTTTCAATGGGTCTTCGAGCCAGACTACAACACCCCGCTCAAGCTTGATTTCTTTTGCGAGGCAAAGGGCTACAACATCGCCGGGCTGATCCCGTCCAACACCCATCTGTTCTGTGCCCCAGAAGGCGCCACGGTGTTTCTCTGGGGCTCTGACCGCCTGGGGCGCGACATTTTCAGCCGGATCCTTTACGGTGCTCAATTGTCGCTCACGGTTGGCCTGATCGGCATTTCCGTCTCCTTTGTGCTGGGTATCTTTTTTGGCTCTGTTGCCGGCTATTTCGGCGGCAGAATCGATTGGGTGATCAACCGCGTGATCGAGGTGTTGCGCTCGCTGCCCGAACTGCCGCTCTGGCTCGCCCTTTCTGCAGCGGTGCCTTCCAACTGGTCGCCGGTGGCGGTGTTCTTTATCATCTCGGTGATCCTCGGCATATTGGACTGGCCGGGATTGGCGCGATCGGTGCGGGCCAAATTCCTGTCCTTGCGCGAAGAAGAATATGTTCGTGCGGCGGAAATGATGGGGGCCTCTTCGGGTCGGGTCATCCGTAAGCATCTGATCCCGAATTTCATGTCGCATCTCATTGCCTCGGCCACCCTATCCATTCCCGCCATGATCCTGGGCGAAACCGCGCTGTCTTTCCTGGGGCTGGGGTTGCGGGCACCTGCGGTGAGCTGGGGGGTAATGCTCAATGATGCGCAGAATCTCGCCTCGATCGAAATCTACCCCTGGACCGCGATTCCGATGTTGCCGATTGTGGTGATCGTGCTGGCCTTCAACTTCCTGGGCGACGGATTGCGTGACAGCTTGGATCCCTACCAACAATGACCCCACTGCAGGACCTCCCCCCCCCTGAGAGCTACCAAACCACCGGCACCGGGCACTATGACAGCGCCTTTGCAGTCAGCGAGCTGGCCAATGCCAGCTTTGCCGCTGTGGGCCAACAACTGGCTCTGTTGATGAATGCCACCGGGCTCAGTGGTGATGTATTGCCTGTAACGGTGGATCAGCGCCTGGCCTCGCTCTGGTTCGGCTACAGTTTTGCCGCCCAGGGATGGGAGCTGCCCAGTCTCTGGGATCCCATCGCTGGCAACTACCAGACCCGTGACGGCTGGATCCGCCTGCATACCAACCTCCCCCATCACCGGGCCGCCGCACTTGGGGTACTGGGCTGCGCGGGCGAGGCTGGAGCGGTGAAACAGGCGGTGGCAACCTGGGACGGCGAGAAACTGGAAACCGAGATAGTTGCCGCTGGTGGCGTTGCCGCCTACATGCGCAGCCGAGCACAGTGGCTGGCCCATCCCCAAGGGCAGGCTGTCGCACAAGAGCCGCTGGTGACCTGGGTTGCACCGCGCCCCGTGTCGCTCCGTCACCGTCCCGAAGCATCCGCTGTGCGCCCGCTGTCTGGGCTGCGTGTGCTGGATCTGACCCGGGTTCTGGCCGGGCCGATTGCAACCCGCACCCTTGCAGGCTTTGGCGCTGAGGTACTGCGCATCGACCCGCCCGGCTGGGATGAGCCCGGTGTCATCCAGGACATCGCTTTGGGCAAGAGGATGGCCAGTCTCGACCTAAGAGACCAGACGGACCGGCAGTGCTTCGAAGATTTGCTGACACAAGCCGATGTGCTGGTGCATGGCTACCGCCCCGGTGCCCTGGACGGGCTGGGCTATGATCTGGCCACCCGCGACCGCCTTGCCCCAAACCGCATCGAAGTCACGCTTGATGCCTATGGTTGGACGGGTCCCTGGGCAAAGCGACGCGGTTTTGACAGCCTGGTGCAGATGAGCGCCGGGATCGCCGATGCAGGTGCACAGTGGACCCAGGCAGACAAACCCACGCCCCTGCCGGTTCAGGCGCTGGATCACGCCACCGGCTATATGATGGCTGCTGCGGTTCTGAATGCCCTGACATCTGCGGCTATGACGCAACGTGCTGCCAGCGCCCGGCTGTCTCTGGCCCGGATGGCTGAACAGCTGGCCCAGACACCTCTGTATCTCGCCGGCCCCAGGATCGGCATGCCCGCCGCTGCCGACTACGCCGATCAGATCGAGGAGAGCGCCTGGGGACCTGCCCTGCGCCTGAGACCCGCCCTGCAGGTTGGAATGACAGAAATGCGCTGGGATATCCCGGCCCGGGCCTGTGGAACCGCAACTGCCTGTTGGTCCCAAACCTAAGGCAGACCTCAGCCAAACATCCCCCGCTTTCAGTTCGCGCCCGCCGGGCGGCAGCCCGGCGCCCGGCCCAACGCCAAGCGAGGCGCGTCAGCGGATCGGCTTGGGGGCGGGAGCCCACGCGCATTGCGACAGGACAGACGCCCCCCCTGGGATTAGCGGTCGTCGCCGCCCTCATTCACATCCATTAGATCCTCATCAATGGCGGCCTGAACCGCCCCGGCCAGCGCTTCTTTCTTTTGCTGAGGCAGGGTATCTACCTGATCCTCGGCCAGTCGCACGGTGACTTCGCGATGGGCAAACTTGATACCTTCACGGGCAAAGAGTTCGCGGATTTCCTGATAGACCTTCTTGCGCACCAGCCATTGATCGCCGGGCTTGGTCATAAACTTGACGCGAATGATCATCGCCGAGTCCTGCATCTCGATCACCCCCTGGGACTTCAGCGGCTGCATGAAGCTCTCGCCAATCACCGGATCGCTCAAAAGGCTTTGCCCCAGCTTCTTGATCAGCTTGCGCACCTTTTCCACATCGGTGTCATAGGTCACCCGCAGCGGCAGTTTCATCATCACCCAATCGCGCGAATAATTGGTCAGCACTTTGATTTCGCCAAAGGGAATAGTATGCAACGCCCCCAAGTGGTGGCGCAGTTGGAAAGAGCGCACCGAGATCTTTTCCACCGTGCCTTTGACATCGCCAATATCGATATACTCGCCTTTGCGAAACGCATCATCCACCAGGAAAAACGCGCCGGAAAAGATATCACGGACCAGAGTCTGCGAGCCAAAGCCCACCGCCAGACCCACCACACCAGCGCCCGCAAACAAGGGGCTGACATTGATGCCCAGCTCCAACAGCACAATGAGAACAATCGACACCAGAACAACCGCCAGAATCGCGCCACGAAACAGAGGCAACAAGGTTGCGAGGCGGCTGGCCCCGCCTGCGCCCCCTTCATCGCCAAGTTCCGCTGTGGGCAAATCCCCGACTTCCTCATCGATTTTGCTGTCGATCCAGATCCGCGCCACATGATAGATCACATAGCCAAGGAACAGAATGGCGACCACATCGACAACGCGCTCCGATGCCACGGTTCGCAGCCAACTTGCATCCGGGTTCCAGACCAGGAACAAGGCATAGCCACCGACCAGAAAGGCCAGGATGCCGGCCACCCGCCGTGCCAGATCCTCAAAGCTGGAAATCTGATGCCCCGGGCTTGCTGCCATGGCTTGGATTTCATCTTCCGACAGATCGCCCTCGCCGTCACCAGGATCCTCTTCCTCGCCCATGCTCGCGGCACTGTCGACGATCCGGCGACGCAGAGAGTAGGCCTCAATCCCGTAGTTGATGACACCGTAGACCACCAGGATCGAGGTCAGCACCATATAGGTCCCCGCCATCAAAGGCACCGACATGTCGCGTTCCAAAACCAGATCAAAGGCCAGTTCAAGCCAGCCAAAAATGATATAGACGACAACAACCGGGGCCCACAGCACCGACAGCACCCTGAGCAGCCAGGAGCAATCTTCCTTAGGATGCCCTGCCCGGATCGCATTGGTGATGGCGCGGGCATTGAGCGCCAGCAGCAACAGGCTGCCAAAGGTTCCGACCAGGGCCAACAAACCATAGACCATGGCATAGACGTTGTAGTTGAGGCCAAAATCCCCAACCCAGGTGGCAAAAATCAGCGAAAAGATATCATAGGTCGCCAGCAAGGCGGCTGACATATACAGACGCTTTGCATCCCGATCCGAAAACACCGGCATGCGGTACTGGCTGAGGTAGGGTGACAACACCATACGCCACAGATCCGACACCACACTGGCAAGGAAAAAGGCGGTATAGATCGCGGTCACGGTAAATTCGATCGAACTGTCACCGGATGCGCCAAAAATCAGATAGGAAATCAGCAGCGCAAAGACCATTGCAAAGATGGTCCCCAACACGCCCATAAAAAACCGATAGACCAGAAAGGGCATCTTCTCATAGTAGCCTTCTGGGTTCTGTTTGATCCGGGCCACAACATAACGTTTGGCAATCCGCTTGCCGTAGATTTCCACCGAAAGCCAGCGCCCGATAAACAGGAACAACAGGCTCCAGCCAAAGACTTCCACATAGGTCATGATGCGCCCATCCGGACTGGTCTGGCGCAACACGTATTTCATCTCGAAGATGGAGTAGGGCAAAGCCTCCAAGCGGCTGCGCAGCTCCTGGCGAAAGGCTTGGAACTCCGACTGAGCCTTCATCAGTGCCGAGGCGCCTTCCATCGGGTTGGCAGTATCTTGTGTCTGCGGAGCAGGCTCGGTTGTCACCGTGCCACTGCCATCGACAATGATCACGCCCAATCCGCTTTCGGCAGCCAGTTCGACGGCGCGGGCGACGGGATCTGTCGCGGCGGCCTCCTCCTGCGCCTGCACCGATTGCGGTAGTGCGAATGAGAGCGAAATGAGCAAAAAGCTCAAGCAGATAAGGCGACAAATACGCTGAAACATGAAACCGGGCTCCGTGCAGGGTTGCGACAGACTAACGAGGCTCCCCCCCCTTCGCAATTGCCCGAAGTTTGATTATTGCAGCGCTGCGCACCAGGGCGGGTTCCCCAAGTCCTTTCACCCCGATCTGGACACCAACTGTCCACCTGCAGGTCACCTTGATCTGCTTTCCGGTCTGGCCAAGACACCCCTGCCGTGACGGTAAGATTAATCCCATCGCGCAGAATTGTTGGCCTGTGAGCCCGGAATTGTCTTATGCCGGCCATATCCGCCCCAAAAAAGGGTAGGTTCAAAGTCAGAGCCTCTTGATTTCAGCACTTTCCTCATGCACCACCCTTCTGGAGCACCCCTGCAGGCTAGCCAATGACATTGACCAAAGACCCCATCCCTGACAGCGATCAGACCATACGTGGCCCACGGGTTATGCTCTATAGTCATGACACCTTCGGATTGGGACACCTGCGTCGCTCGCGGGCTCTGGCCGGGGCCATTACCGCCGCAGACCCTTCGGCCTCGGCGCTGATCCTCACCGGTTCGCCAGTGGCTGGTCGCTTCGCCTTCCCTAGCCGCGTTGATCACATGCGCCTGCCTGGTGTCATCAAGCGCTCGGATGGCAGTTATGCATCCCGCACCATGGGCATGAGCATCGAAGAGACCACCGAGATGCGTGCAGGTCTGATCAGCTCCATGGCAGAGCAATACGACCCCGACGTGTTGATCGTCGACAAAGAGCCCACAGGGTTTCGCGGCGAATTGCTGCCCACGCTGGAGCTTTTGGCGCAACAGGGGCGCACCAAGCTGGTTCTCGGCCTGCGCGATGTGCTGGATGAGCCCGAAGTTCTGGCCGCCGAATGGGACCGCAAGGAGGCCATCGCCGCAACGGAGGCATTTTATCACGAGATCTGGGTCTATGGCTTGCGCTCGATCTATGATCCCACCCAGGGGCTGGACCTCAGCCCTGCAGTTCAAAATCGCATGCATTGGACCGGATATCTGCGTCGCGATCTGGGGCGGTTGGATACCCCCCCGGAACAGCCCTATGTGCTGATCACCCCCGGCGGTGGCGGCGATGGTGCGATGATGGTGGATCTGGTGCTTTCGGCCTATGAACAGGACCCCGGGCTGACTCCGCGGGCGCTGCTGGTCTACGGCCCCTTCCTGTCCGGAGAGACCCGCGAGGCTTTTGAAACCCGCGTCGCGGCGCTGCAGGGTCGGGTCACTGCGGTGGGGTTTGAATCGCGCATCGAGACGCTGTTTTCCGCCGCGCAGGGGGTGGTCTGCATGGGCGGCTACAACACCTTTTGCGAAGTACTCTCCTTTGACAAACCCGCCGTCATCGTGCCGCGCACGACACCGCGACTGGAACAATGGATCCGCGCCAGCCGTGCAGAAGAGCTGGGGCTGGTTTCCATGCTGGACGAACGCCGCGATGGCTGGACCCCAGAGGCGATGATCCGCGCCATTCGGGCTCTGGACGGCCAAAATCCCCCCTCCGCCGCCTTTCCCAGCGGCCTGCTGGACGGGCTCGATTACGTCACCAAGCGGGTGACCTCCCTGTTGCAGGATCTGCCTCGAAAGGCCGCCGAATGAGTGTCCAGCCTCCGCCGTTGGCGGTTCTGGTTAAAGGCTGGCCCCGCCTGTCAGAGACCTTCATCGCCCAGGAGCTGGTCGCACTTGAGGAGGCCGGACAGTCGTTTGAGATCTGGTCCCTGCGCCATCCAACAGACGTAAAACGCCACCCCCTGCACCACCGTTTGCAGGCGCGGGTACGCTATCTCCCGGAATATCTGTATCAGGAACCCGATCGCATCTGGGCGGCCCGCGCTACGGCACGGGCCCTGCCCGGCTACGCAGAGGCCTATCGCATCTGGCGGGCAGATCTGCGCCGCGACCCCAGCCACAACCGTATCCGCCGCTTTGGCCAGGCCTGCGTGCTGGCTGCCGAAATGCCCGCCGAAGTTCTGGGGCTTTATGCCCACTTCCTGCACACGCCCTCCTCGGTGGCCCGCTACGCGGCCATCATGCGCGATCTGCCCTGGAGTTTTTCCGCCCACGCCAAGGACATCTGGACCTCACCGGAGTGGGAGCTGCGCGAAAAACTGTCACATCGGCATCACGGTGCCCATTTCGGGGCCACCTGCACCGGCTTTGGCGCCAGGCATCTGCAAGACCTCGCCGAGGGAACGCCGGTGGATCTGATCTATCACGGGCTGGACCTGGCGCGATTCCCCCAGCCTCCCAAACGGCAATGGCGCAAAGCCGACGACCCTTTGCAGCTGATGTCAGTCGGGCGTCTGGTCGAGAAAAAGGGATTTGACCGGCTGATCGATGCCCTGGCGCTGCTGCCGCAGGATCTGGACTGGCACTGGACTCATATCGGGGGCGGCGGCCTTGGGGATCTGCTGCAGGATATGGCCCAGGATGCCGGCATTGCCCAGCGCATCACCTGGCGCGGAGCCTGCGACCAGCCCGAGGTGATCGAGGCCATGCGACGCAGCGATCTGTTTGTACTGCCCAGCCGGGTCGCAGCTGATGGCGACCGGGACGGGCTGCCAAATGTGTTGATGGAGGCCGCATCACAATTGCTGCCGATCTTGTCGACGCCGGTATCCGCCATTCCCGAATTCATCGACAGCGGCACCCATGGGCTACTGAGCGATGATGATCCCGCCGCTCTGGCCCGGTCGATCACCCAGCTGGCGCAAGAGCCGCAGATGGCGGCCCTCATGGCCGAGGCCGCTCTGGACCGGTTGCGTCGTGATTTTGGCATGGATCCTGGCATCGCTCAGCTGGTCGACCGGCTGAGGGCCATGCAACACCCGGGATCATGAGCGCCCAGCCAACACCGCGGATCGCCTTTTACGCGCCGATGAAGTCACCGCGCCACCCGGTGCCCTCGGGCGATCGGGAGATGGCGCGCAACCTGATCTCGATCATCAAGGCCGGCGGAGCCGAGGTTGACCTGGTGACTGAACTCAAGATCTTCGACAAACAGGGCGACGCAGCCCTGCAGCAACTTTTGCGTCAAAAAGCTGATCTCGAGGCACAAAGACTGATTGCCGAAATGCCGCCGATGGATCTTTGGGTGACCTATCACAACTATTACAAGGCCCCGGATTTGATCGGGCCGGTCGTGGCCCAGGCCCGCGGGTTGCCCTATGTGCAGATCGAAAGCACCCGCGCCAAGCGACGCTTGACGGGCCCCTGGGCCGATTTTGCCCAATTGGCCCATGACGCGGCCGATGCGGCCCAAACGATTTTCTACCTCACCGAAAATGACCTGTTCACCCTACAGCGCGACCGCTTCGGGGATCAGGCATTGGAGCCCCTGCCCCCGTTCCTGCCCGTCGACAACCTGCCCCGAGCCAGTACCCTTGCCGGGCCGATGTTGTCGGTCGGGATGATGCGCGCCGGGGATAAGCTCGCCTCTTATCAGCTCATCGCGGCGAGCCTGGAGACACTTGCAGGCGACTGGCAGCTGCAGATTGCCGGGGACGGTCCCGCCCGGCCCGAGGTCGAGGCCCTGATGGCCCCCTTTGGCACCCGTGTCACCTTTCTGGGTGAACTGTCCCGTGCAGATCTGGACCAGATCTACAGTCAGGCCAGCCTGTTTTTCTGGCCCGGCGTCAACGAGGCTTTTGGCATGGTCTATCTCGAGGCTCAGTCTTTCGGCCTGCCAGTGGTGGCCCAGGATCGCCCCGGCATGCGCGATGTGCTGGCCTCCGGCAGCTACCCGCCCCCCGATGCGGGGGCCCCGGCGCTAACGGCCCGACTGCAACAGCTATTGCAATCCCCCCAGTTGCGGCAAACACTGGGAAGCCAAGCCCGCGACATGATCGCCACCACGCATCTTGCACCCACCGCCAGCACCCGTTTCTGGACCGCTGTCTCGCCTCTGCTCAAGGAGCCCGCATGATCCGTCTCGCCCTTTTGCGCCATGGTCATACCGCCTGGAACCGGGCCGGCCAGATCCAGGGCCGCAGCGATATCCCATTGGATGCCGCCGCCCGAGATGAACTTGCTGGTTTTACTCTGCCTGCCCCCTGGGATCAGGCAGAACTGTGGTCCAGCCCGCTGTCCCGCGCAGTGGAAACGGCAGAGCTTGTCAGCGATACCATCCCCAAGACCGACGCCGCCCTGACTGAAATGTTCTGGGGCGACTGGGAGGGCAGGAAAGGCCTCGATCTCAAGGCCCAGCCTGGCAGCGGGTTTCGCGATATCGAACACTGGGGCTGGGGTTATCGCCCCCCGGGAGGCGAGAGCCCGGCAGAGGTCTGGTCCCGGATTGAACCCTGGCTGATGCGTTTGAAGCGCGACAGTGTTGCTGTCTGCCATATCGGCATCATGCGGATGATCCTGGCTCGGGCGCATCATTGGGATTTCGACGGTCCCGCCCCCTTTCGCATCAAGCGCAACCGATTGTTTGTGGTTGAGCTGGACGGGGCGGCCCTGACGCCCTGGAGTGACCCTGTGCGCCTGCTGCGAAAGGAAGCCTCATGAAGGTCATGATCGTGGTCACGCATTTGCTGGGCACCGGACATCTGTCGCGCGCCTTGACCCTGGGGCGTGGCTTTCAGGCGGCAGGGGATCAGGTCCAGATTGTCTCAGGTGGCTTTCCTGCACCGCAGCTGAAGACCCAAGGCCTCCCGGTCTTGCAACTGCCGCCTCTGCGCTCTGACGGGGTGAATTTCACCCAGCTGCTGACACCAGCGGGACAGCTGGCGGATGCGGGCTATCATCAGACCCGTCAAACCGCGCTGTGTGCGGCGCTGCAGCAGATGCGCCCGGATGTATTGATCACAGAGCTTTATCCCTTTGGGCGGCGCGCCCTGCGACAAGAGTTCAAGGCGCTGTTGCAAGCGGCAAAATCCCTTCCAAACCCGCCCAAGATACTGGCCTCGATCCGCGACATTCTCGCCCCCCCGTCCAAACCCGAGAAGGCCACCAAGGCGGACGCGGTGATTGACGCCTTCTACGACGGGGTCCTGGTGCATTCCGACCCACAGGCCACCCGCCTGGAGGTCAGCTGGCCGGTCTCGCAGATGCTGGCCGGCAAGCTGCGCTACACCGGATATGTCGCCCCGCCTTTGGCTGGACCCCACCCAAAGGCCGAGGACAGCGACGAAATTCTGGTCAGCGCCGGCGGGGGCAATGTTGGCGATGAGATCTATCGCTGCGCGCTTGAAGCGGCCAATCTGATGCCGGGCCACCGCTGGCGTCTTTTGGTCGGGGGCAGCGATGCACAGACACGAATTGCAGAATTGCGCCAGATCCCCTCGCCTGCGGTGATCGAAGCCGCGCGCCCGGATTTTCGCCAGATGCTCTCCCACGCCGCGGCCTCCGTCAGCATGTGCGGCTATAATACCGCGTTGGACCTGCTGCAGGCCAATACGCCAGCGGTACTTGTCCCCTTTGACGCCGGGCGCGAAGTGGAACAGAGCCTGCGGGCGACAAGCCTTGCGCCCTTGCCGGGGTTTCGCTGCCTGCGCAGCGCGGACCTGACCCCGCACAGGCTGATTGCCGCCCTTGAAGAGGTGATTGTGGCGCCGCGCCGCTCTGTCTCGGATTTGAAATTTGACGGTGCCAGTCGCACGGTAGAGATTGCCCGGGAATTGGCAGGAGCACAGTTATGAACCCTGGGATGAATACTGGCATAACCCCGGATTGGACGGATCTGGATCTCGAGCTGTCCAGTTGGGAGGCGCAGGGGCTAAAGCTGCCGCTGTGGTGGCGTGATGATGATGCCATTGCCCCCAGCCAGAATCTGGATCGGCTGACAGCCCTGTCGCAAAAGCTGCGCCTGCCGGTGCATCTGGCGGTGATCCCGCGCGAAGCCACCCCGGCTTTGGCCGACTATATCGGACAGCACCCTGACCTGATCCCCACCGTGCATGGCTGGGCACATCAGAACCATGCGCCCAAGGGGGAAAAGAAATGCGAATTTGGCCCCCAGCGCCCCATTGACGATGCGCTCGCGGAGATTGAACAGGGCCTGACCCGGCTGCGGGACCTCTTTGGTCCAGCGCTTCAGCCGATTTTTGTGCCGCCCTGGAACCGCATCGCGCCAGCGCTGCTGCCCTGGTTGGCTGGTGCCGGCTTTGCCGCGCTTTCGACTTTCAAACCACGAGCACAGGCCAAGGCGGCACCGGGGCTGGCCCAGATCAACACCCATCTTGACCCCATCGATTGGAAAGGCAACCGCTCTTTGGTGGCACCGGATCAGCTGATCTCTCAGCTGGCAACACAGTTGCGCGACCGCCGCGAGGGCCGCGCCGACAATTCAGAACCCTATGGCATTCTCACCCATCATCTGGTGCATGACACCGCCATCTGGAATTTCACAGAGACGCTGATTGCGCGCCTGATGCAGGGACCGGCACAGGTCTGGCAATTTGACACAAGGAAGAATTGAGATGAGCCGACTGGACAGCATGCTGCGCCGCTTTACCGCCCAGCGCGACGGATTGAACTGGGCCGCCAAGGAAATCGCCGGTGTCGATGGCGATGTGCTCGACATGGGGTTGGGCAATGGCCGCACCTATGACCACCTGCGCGAAATCCTGTCGGACCGCCGGGTCTGGGTCATCGACCGGGTGCTGCAATGTCACCCCTCCTGCGTGCCGCCCGAGGCCGACTTCCTGCAAGGCGAAGCCGAGCCGATGCTGAACCGTCTGGCGAACGAAGGCCACAAGATCGTTCTGGCGCATTATGATTTTGGCTTTGGCGTCAAGGAACAGGACGTCGCCGAGGCCGCAGCCATGTCTCCGGTCATTGCCTCTGTCATGACCCAGGGTGGCATCATCGTCTCTGGTCAGCCTCTGGTAGGTTTTGAAGAACTGGACGGCCCTGCGGGCATCCCCGAAGGCCGATATCTATTCTACCGCGCCTGAGTTTCGGCCCAGCAAAGGTTTAACCAGTTTGGTGCAGCTGGGCCATATTGCCTTGCAAGATCCCGTCTTGGTGCATTTTCATGTTCTGAAAACCCGCAGTATGGACCAGCCGCCGCCCATGAGGAGGGTGGGAACTGCAGCTATCCATCTGGATCAAAGGTGGAGATCTGGAAGGAACTGGTCTAACAACTCCAAGAATGCACATGATAGCTCCCATCACCGAAACTCCGCGCCGATCAGGTTTAGTATGAACGCTGAAACAGTAATCGCTGAATATCAGTCGTCGCTTCGGGCTTTCCTGTTGTCCCGGATGCGCAATCCATCGGAAGTTGATGACGTATTACAGGATGTTCTGATCAAAACGTTTCAGAATCTTCACTCGCTGAAATCTGAAGACAAAATAAAGCCTTGGCTGTTTCAGATCGCCCGTAACGCAATGATGGATCACTATCGCAGCAAGAGCCGGGATGCATCAGTATCACAGGATGATCTCTGGTATGATGAACCAAACGATGCCGCGGTGCATGCTTTTGAAGGATGTGTCGAAGCTTTCCTTTTTGCCCTTCCAAGTGAAGCAGGCGACTTGCTTCGAGAGGTGGATCTTCATGGGGTATCGCAAAAGGAGTATGCGGAGAGACTGGGCATCAGTTACTCAACACTCAAATCCCGTGTTCAGGCAAGCCGGAAACAACTGCGCCAGTTGTTCGATCAATGTTGCGATATTGCCTTTGCGGCGGATGGATCCGTTCTGGACTACACAAGGAATTCTCCCGGGTGCGATCGCTGCTAAGCACCCAGTATCGGCGTTGATAAAAAAATACCGCCGATGTTCGTCTTTTCCAGATGTCACGCGTCTCACTTGTAGACATCGACATTGAAAGGACAAACCGATGATCAAAATTGTGAGCTTCAAAATCTGCCCCTTCGTCCAGCGTGTCACTGCTTTGCTGGAAGCCAAGAAGGTACCCTATGACATCGAGTTCATCAGTCTCAGTGACAAACCGCAATGGTTTCTGGACATCTCTCCTACGGGGCAGGTGCCGTTGTTGATTACCGAAGCGGGTGATGCGCTGTTTGAGAGTGATGCCATTGTCGAATACATCGAAGAGATCACGCCCCCTCTGGAGATCGACATTTCGCCGGTGCAACGGGCAAAGGATCGTGCTTGGAGTTACCAGGCATCCAAACACTATCTGGTTCAGTGCAGCACAATGCAAAGCAAGGACAAATCCGCCTTAGCTGAGCGTGAAGCCAAATTGACCAAAGCTTTTGAGAAAGCGGAACGGCAATTGGGCGACGGTCCATTCTTCAATGGTAGCACCCTTGGGACTGTGGATATCGCCTGGCTCCCGCTGCTTCACCGGGCCCAAATCATAAAAGAGCATTCAGGATATGAATTTCTTGCGGATTATCCCAAAGTTCGTGCATGGCAGTCTGCTTTGGCTGATACTGGTCTCTATGCGAAGTCCGTCGCAGACGACTTCGAACAGAAGTTCTCCGACTTTTATCTCGCTGACCGCACTTTCCTTGGGCGCGGTGCTGACTTCTCGGAGCCTGCTCCTGAAGCGCCGCAAAAGAAGGCAGCAAGTTGCTGCGGTTAACGAATGCTGCAGGTCATCTCTTCCGATGACCTGCAGGTTTTCTATTGCCGCCATTGGTGCCCATTGCCGCAATTGTAGGCATGGGCCCAATACTGACCATCGAAAGCAATTTTCAGCAGTGACAGACGCCCTCGATCAAGCAACCCTACGCCCCCGTGACCAGGTGCCGCGTAGGGCCGCCACCCCCTGCACTAGGCCAAAGCGGATCAAATCGGCACGTTTGCCGACCTCAAGCCGGCCCCGGTCGAACAGCTCCACCGCCTCTGCCGGGGCCTGGGTGACAGTCGCAAGCCCCCGGGCCATGTCGCCCCAGATCTCCCCCAGCTTGACCGCCGACATCAGCAGGGCGGCCGGCACATAGTCCGACGACACGATGTCCAAAAGCTCCAGCTCTGCCAGCTCCCGGGCGGCGACATTGCCCGAATGCGAGCCCCCCCGGATCAGATTGGGCGCTCCCATCATCACCTTGATGTCATGTACATGGCAGGCGCGCGCGGCCTCCACCGTGGTGGGAAACTCGGCCAAGTGAATGCCGTGGTTGGCCGAGGTGGCGACCTGCTGCGCCGTGGTGTCATCATGGCTGGCCAGCACCGCGCCAAAGCGCCTGGCCGCCTTCACCGCCTCGACCTCATGCAGATCCCCATAGGTGTCGCGCAGCATCTTCAAATGCGCGATATGGGCTTGGAAGCCGGCATCATCAAACCCGTGTTTGCCCTTCACATAGGCCTCCAGCTTGGAGAGATCGCGGAACTGACGCTGCCCTGGCGTGTGATCCATCAGGGACACCAGCCCGACGCGATCCTTGGTGCCAAATTCCTCCAGCTCCTGCACCAGCGTGTCCGAACAGACCTCGGCGCGCAGGTGCAGGAAGTGCGAAATTTTCAGCGCATCCGCCGCACGCAGCTCCAGCAGCTCGCTCGCCAGCCCGCGCGCATAAGAGCCATAGCGGCTTGCCTTGCGACTGACCGACCCAACCCGCATGGCGTCAAACACCGTGGTGATCCCGGTGCCCGCCAGCTCCGCATCATGGGCCAGAATTGCCGCAGCATGGGGCCAGTCGACACCAGGGCGCGGCTGGATATGACGCTCCAGATTATCCGTGTGCAGCTCTACCAATCCGGGGCTGAGAAAATCGCCCTCCAAATCCGTCGCCCCGCGTGGCACGCCGGATCCGGTGGCAATATCCGCAATTTCACTAGCAACAAGCCTCACGCTCCCGCGCAGGGTTTCGCCGGGCAGCACCAAAGTGGCATTGGCAAGGATCAATTCATCTGTCATCTGAACTTCACAACTTTCGAGCTATAGGACCGGCCAAGGATAGGAGGCCAATGTGACATTCACGCGATATGCGATCTATTTCGCCCCCCCGGCCAAGGCCGAATGGAGCCAGTTCGCCAGCCAGTGGCTGGGCTGGGATCTGGAAACCGGTGCGCCCCGCGCCCAGCCCGAGGTTCCGGGTCTGGATCTGGAAGCGATCACAGCGGTTCCGCGCAGATATGGGCTGCATGCGACCCTGAAGCCGCCGATGCGCCTCGCGCCGGGCACTACTTTGACCGATCTTCAGCAGGCCTGCAGCGCCTTGGCCACAAGACATGCGCCCGTCACGCTGGAGAGGCTGCACCTGGCGCGCCTGGGCCGTTTCCTGGCCCTGCGTGTCAGGGGGACGGAAACGGCGCTGAATGCTCTGGCCCGCGCCTGTGTGACAGATCTTGACGCCTTTCGCGCGCCCGCCAGTGCTGCGGAGCTGACCAAGCGACGGGGCGCGGGCCTCAGTGCCGCGCAGGAGGCAAACCTGCTGCGCTGGGGCTATCCGCACGTGATGGAGGCGTTCCGCTTTCACATCACCCTCAGCGGCAAATTGCCCAAGTCGGATCTGCCCGCCGTCGAAGCGGCACTGCAAGCGCGACTGATCCCGCTGTTGCCACAGCCCTTTGTGATCCGCGATCTGGCCCTGGTCGGCGAGGATGAGACGGGGCACTTTCACTTGATCCACCGCTATGCCCTCACCGGCTTGGCAGCCGAATAGATTGCCGCCCTGGCAGCAGCGACGGCCTTGGCCAAATCGCCGGAGTTATCAATCTGGTGCCAGCAACGCAGCCCCGCAGGCAGGGGCTGGGGCGCGCGGGCAAGGCGACGCTGGATCTCGGCGGCATCTTCGCGCCCGCGCCTGGCCAACCTCTCGGCCAGAATCTCAGGTCGGGCGGTAAGCGACAGCACGATAAAATCGCCAAAACCCGCCTGCGCCTGCACCAAGACCGCGCGGGAGAGATTGACCAAGACGCCCTGCCCCTCTGCGCGCATCGCTTCAATTGCACTCGGGATGCCATAGTGCAGCCCATGGGCCCGCCAGTGCAGGGCAAATACCCCCTGTGCCACCTTATTGGAGAACTCGACTTCGCTGACCGCATCATAGTCTTCGCCACCGGCTGCGGGCGCACGGGTCACTACGCGGCGCATCAGGCTCAGCTTGGGGTCGCGCGCGACCAGGGCCTCCATCACACTGTCCTTGCCGACGCCAGAGGGACCAACCACGGCAATGACCGGCCCCTTTGGTGCCGCGGGTGTTGCCCCGACAAGAGTGCTGGCTGGGGCTGGTGCGGGGGTTCTCATGCCGCCACCTGCGGCGCAAAGGCAGAGACATCAATGAAACTGTCACAGACCTGATTGCGCGCTGCCTCGTCGTGAAAAATGCCAATGATGGCCGCGCCGCGCGCCTTGGCCCCTTCGATCAGCCGCAGCACTGTGGCCCGGTTCTGCGCATCCAGACTGGCGGTGGGCTCATCCAGCAGCAGTGCCGGATAGTCATAAGCAAAACCCCGGGCGATGTTCACCCGCTGCTGCTCGCCACCGGAAAAGGTTGTGGGGCTCAGCGACCAAAGCCGCTCCGGGATATTCAGCTCCGCCAGCAGACTGGCGGCCTTTTCACGTGCCCTGTCCTGATCCGTGCCAACCGCCAGCAAGGGCTCTGCCACCACATCCAGCGCAGGCACCCGTGGCACCACCCGCAAAAACTGGCTGACATAGCCCAGGGTCTCGCGGCGCAGAGTAATGATCTGGCGCGGCGCGGCCCGAGCCACATCCAGATCCCCCACCAGGATCCGGCCGGAGGCGGCCAGGTAATTACCATAGATCAGCCGCATCAGAGTAGACTTGCCCGCCCCCGAGGCCCCAACCAGACCCACACATTCGCCCGCCGCCACCTTCAGGTTCACCCGCTCCATCACCGGGATCACAGCTCCGCCCTGATTGTGCAGGGAGAAGCTCTTGCTCACATTTTCGAGTTCAATCATCGTCTTTATCCTTCAGACCTGCAGCACAGAGGAAACCAGCAGCTGGGTATAGGCGTGTTGCGGATCGTCCAGCACCTGATCGGTCAGACCACTTTCGACCACATCGCCGTCTTTCATCACCATCAGCCGGTCCGCCAGCAGGCGTACAACTGCCAAGTCATGGGTCACGATGATGGCGCTCAGCCCCATTTCGCGCACCAGGCCACGCAGCAGATCCAACAGACGCGCCTGCACCGACACATCCAGGCCCCCTGTGGGCTCATCCATGAAGACCAGCCTTGGGCCGGTCACCAGATTGCGGGCAATCTGCAGACGTTGTTGCATGCCACCGGAAAAGGCAGAGGGGCGGTCATCAATGCGGCTCTCGCTGATTTCCACCCGGCCCAGCCAATCCGCGGCCTGGGCCCGGATATCGCCGTAGTGACGCCCCCCCACAGCCATCAACCGCTCGCCGATATTGCCGCCAGCGGAGACCGACATGCGCAGGCCTTCGCGGGCGTGTTGATGCACAAAGGCCCAATCGGTGCGGCTAAGCATCCGCCGTTCCGGTTCCGACATCTTCAGCGTATCCCTGGGCCCATCGGCGCGGGTGTCAAACACCACTTCGCCGCGATCCGGCGCATGATGGCCTGCCATGGCATTCAGCAATGTCGATTTGCCAGAGCCGCTTTCGCCGACGATGCCCATGACCTCACCAGGGTAAAGATCAAAGCTCACATCCCTGCAGCCAATCCGGCGGCCATATTGCTTTGCAAGGTTTCTGACTTGCAGCAGCGGCACTGCTGATTTTCTGTCATCTCGGGTCATGGGAAAACTCCAGCCGTGTACCACCCGGCTCCAGGATCATAAAATGTTTCTTTGGTCCTTGCCCGGAGAGTTCCGGTGCAAATTCGACGGCCACACCCGGCCAGTCCTTGATCTTGTCAAACACCGTCCAGAGCGCCGTTTCATCAAGGATTTTCAGCGCCAGATGGTGCAGGCCGATATTGGCTTTGCGATCAAAACCCGCACCCGGTTCCACCTGCTGCCAGAGCGTCAACTTGGTGTATCCGTTGGTGACATAGGCAGAGGGATAATCCGCGTTACCACCGAATTCCTCCCAGCCCAGACACCGCGTAAAAAAGCCAAGGCTGGCGTCCAGGTTGCCAACGGTCAGGCCCAGATGGTCAATGCCCAAAATATCATCGCTCATGCTGCTTGCTCTCCCAAACGCCCGGTATGACCGACGTCCCGTCGGCTGCGGCAATAGTCGGTGTCCGAGCAGACAAACATCCGGTTGCCCGCATCATCCAGGATCACCTCATCCAGATAACTGTCCTCGGCCCCACACAGATCACAGGGGTGTTCGGCCTTGGTGGCTTCAAAAGGGAAATCCTCAAAGTCCAGGCTAACCACGCGTGTATAGGGCGGCAGCGCATAGATGCGTTGCTCCCGCCCCGCGCCAAAAAGCTGGATGGCGGCCATCTCCAGCTTGGGGTTGTCAAACTTGGGGATCGGTGAGGGATCCATGACATAGCGGTCTTCCACCTTAACCGGATAGGCATAGGAGGTTGCGATATCGCCGTGCTGGCTGATGTCCTCATAGAGCTTCACATGCATCAGCCCGTATTCTTCGAGGGCATGCATCTTGCGGGTCTCGGTCTCGCGCGGTTCCAGAAACCGCAGCGGCTCAGGGATCGGTACCTGATAGACCAGGATCTGATCCTCGCTGAGCTCCGCCTCGGGGATACGATGGCGGGTCTGAATGACGCTGGCCTGTGCCGTTTCTTCGGTGGTGGCCACCCCGGCGGTGCGTTCAAAGAACTTGCGGATCGAGACGGCATTGGTGGTGTCATCCGCCCCCTGATCGATCACCTTCAGGGTGTCATCCGGCGTCAGCGTGGCCGCCGAGACCTGCACCCCACCGGTGCCCCAGCCATAGGGCATCGGCATTTCACGGCTGGCAAAGGGCACCTGATAGCCCGGCACGGCCAGACCTTTGAGGATGGCCCGACGGATCATTCGCTTGGTTTGTTCGTCCAAATAGGCAAAGTTGTAGTCAGACATAGTTTGTCCTTTCCCCCGGAGCCCTTGAGCACAGGAGATTTGAGAGATGAATTCCGACGAGATGCTGGGCACCGTTCTGGGCATTGCCATTGTTGTGCTGGTTGTGGCGGTGATCCTGGCGGCCATGTTCTACCGCCCTACGCCGCATAAAAAGGCCCGCAGCCGATCGGGTTTCACCCATGGCATTGATGATGTCTCTGTTGATGGCGACGGTGGCAGCCGCGACTGAAGCGAAGCGGCTCTGACCTTTCTCACCCGGGATGCCAGCAGCCCGGGCTGCGCCTGCCTGCCCCCCGGCAGGCGCATTCGCGCCCGCCCAGGCAGACTGCGCCCTATAGTTCTGACAGCTGAGAAACGCCCTGTGGATCCTTCGCTTGGATTGTTCATTCAGGTATGCAAAAGTATCCTCAGGCATGGGGAGTTCCTCCCCCCTTGGTTCAGGCCTGGTCAGGAGATTGCCTTGGAGGCTTGTTTTGCAGTTGGGATTGCGATCACGGCGGCGATTGCGTTTGTTGTCTTCGCCGCATTTGACGGTTTTGGAATTAACTTCAAAAAGCTCGGCGAAAACGGTGATCCCAGCTCCAGGAGTGGTGATGACTGAATTCATCATTCCGCAGCCTCCCGCGCGGCCAAATGCTCAGCCAGCTCCTGCGCTTCGCGGCGCAGTTTGCGCACCAGTTCCAGTTCCGATTGGAAATCGACGTAATGCGGCAGCTTGATATGCTCCAGAAACCCGGTGGCCTGGATGTTGTCCGCGTGGCTGAGGACAAATTCCTCATCCTGGGCGGCAGCACCCAGATTATCCTCTCCCAGCTCTTCCCAGCGCAGGGCGCGATCGACCAGCGCCATGGCGATGCTCTTGCGCTCTGACTGACCAAAGACCAGCCCATAGCCCCGGGTGAACTGCGGCGGCACCGTTTTGGAGCCCTTGAACTGGTTCACGGTCTCGCATTCGGTCAGTTCCACCTCGCCGATTTCAATGGCAAAGCCCAGCTCGGGGATCTCCATCTCAACCGGTACCTTGCCGATGCGCAGCTCGCCAACAAAGGCGTGGTTGCGCCCATAGCCGCGCTGGGTGGAATAGGCCATGCCAAGGATAAAGCCCTCGTCGCCTCGGGTCAGCGATTGCAGACGCAGCGCACGCCCCGCCGGAAAGCGCATCGGCTCGCGGGTCAGATCGCCAGGCACCACATCCGCTACCGGCTCTTGTTCGATGAGATCCTCGCCGCGTAGGAACTCGGTGATATGCGGCGTGGGTTCCATGCGCGGCGCGGCGGTTGCGGCCTTGGGCACCTCGCCATCGGCGGCCAGTTTGAAATCCAGCAGCCGATGGGTGTAGTCAAAGGTTGGCCCCAGCACCTGCCCGCCCGGCGCATCCTTGAAGGTGGCAGAGATCCGGCGGTCACAGGCCATCGCGCCAGTCTCCACCGCCTCGCTGTAGCCAAAGCGCGGCAAAGTGGTGCGATAGGCGCGAATGAGAAAGATCGCCTCGATCAGATCACCCCGCGACTGCTTGATCGCCAGCGCAGCCAGATCAGGATCATACAGCGAGCCCTCGGCCATGACACGATTGACGGCAAGGCTCATCTGTTCGCGGATCTGACCCGTCGACAATTCCGCAATCGCCATATCACCGCGACGCTCCTCGGCAAGCCAGGCATGGGCATTGTCGATGGCACGTTCGCCCCCTTTTACAGCAACATACATGCAATCAATCCTTTGCCAGAACCCGGGTCGAACGCGGCAGGGCTGCCAGCTCGGACCCGGAGGTGAAAAAGAAATCCAGCCCTTGCGGGTAGCGCGCGGCATTTTCCTGGAAGGCGGCAACTTCGGGCAGAGCCATGGCAGAGGTATCCTTGATCCCCGGCCCGCTGAGCGTGGCGTTTTCACGGTCAAACCCGGTGACCTCGACAATCAATGTCGCAGAGCGGTCAGGGTATTCGGCGGTGCCAGTGGGAAATTGCGCCAGCGGCATCAGCGCCGCCCAGCTGCCCAGCGCAAAATCGGCATGTGCCGCTGAGACAATCGGCGCTCCGGTGTGAAAGGCGATCCAATCACGCAGCGGCTTGCTGTCCATATCTGCCGCCAGATAGATGCCCGTTTCCGGATCACAGAGAGTGAGGAGCAGCGCCCCTGCGGCCCCGGAGATCCCTCCGGGTGGGGCTGCGCCCGCGATAGGTTGACGCGTGCCAGGGCGGGCCATGGCACTCATGGCCGCGCGAAACCCATGGGCGGAATCGATGGCCGGCCTGGCAAAGCCACCGCCAAAGCTGTTGCTTTCTTGCTGTTGCAGCATCAGTCTTCCCCCCGAACCATGGTGAAAAATTCGACCTTTGTGGCCGCAGCCTTGGCAGCGCGTGCTTCTTTGGTGGCCTGTTTGGCTGCCTGCAGCGGGGCCAGAACGGCGGCACGCAGATCAGCTGCCACTTCGGTCTGCATCAGCGCGTCGATCTGGGCCGCGATCTCGGCTTTGGGTTTGGAGCGCCCCTGTACATAGGCATGGCCAACGGTTCCGTCGTTGAGGGTGAGCGCGCAACGGGTCACCGTCATTTCACCAAGGTTGAAGGCGGCACCGCTGCCGCCCATGCGCCCTCGCACCATCACCCCCCCGGCCTCTGGCACGCGCAGCCAATCAAAGGCTGGCTTGGCGCCAAAAGCCAGCCAGAGCCGTGCCAGCTCAGCCTCGTTTGACTGCGCCAAAAGCCCCATCCAGGCCCTGCGCGCATCCGTGGAATTTTCTGTTTTCATCTTTCAAAGCCTCTTGGCCGGGTTGTCTATATTCACTATACAACTAGACAAATACTAAGCGATTCACCCAAAGGGGCGCAATCGAAACCTTGTGAAAGTTTGATGACATGGCCCGCTCTGCAATCTGGAAGACAATTGCCAACAGCCTCACGGATGACATCGGTCAAGGGCGCTATAGCACCGGGGCGAAACTGCCCGCAGAGGCGCAATTGGCAGCCCGGTTTGGGGTCAACAGGCATACGGTGCGGCGTGCTCTGGCGGAGATGGCGGATCAGGGCCTGGTGCATCCACGCCGGGGCTCAGGCGTATTTGTTGCTGCAACGCCAACGGATTACCCCATCGGAAAACGGGTGCGATTTCATCAGAACATTGCCAAAGGCGGCCAGACCCCAGCCAAACAAATTCTGGCACTTGAAACACGGGGAGCAGGCAAAAGTGAGGCCGCTGCTTTGGATCTGGAGCCCGGCGCGCCAGTTCATGTCTATGACGGGCTGTCACTGGCAGATGAGCAACCCATCGCCCTGTTTCAGAGCGTCTTTCCAGCAGATCCCCTGCCCGGTTTGCTGGCTGCATTGGAGCAGACTCAATCCGTGACGGCGGCCCTCAAGATCTGCGGGATCGCAGATTATACTCGCGCCGAGACCCGGATCACCGCCAAACTGGCCAATGCGACGCAAGCCCTGCATCTGCGCATCTCCGAAGGCGCCCCCATCCTGCGGACCACCGGGGTAAATATCGATCCCAAAGGCCGCCCGGTCGAGTTTGGCCGCACCTGGTTTGCCGGAGACCGGGTGACGCTCACCCTGGATTCACAAGTTGGACACTAGCACGGCTTAGTGCCCCTTAGATTGGCGACAAAACCAATAGATTGCATCAAAATGCAGTTCTCCTATAGATGGTTTCTGGGAGAGTGCGAGTCGCGTTAAATGATTCCGCTTTCCCAAATAAATCTTAGGAGATTAGAAGTTTGAATTATCGTTTTCTTGCCTCATCGAGCTTGCTTCTGGTGATGGCCGCATGTGCTCAATCAAGCATCCAACCCATGTCCAAAGACACCTTTAAGATCGCTACGACCGCAGCACCGGCCTGCGGCCCCAATGGGGCCCGCAACGTTGCATTTAAGACAGCGGCCCTAGAAGTCATTCGGCAAGGTGGGGACAAGTTTGTCCTGGTCGGAGATACTAACAATTCCAACTTCTGGTCAGGCACCCATGAGCAAGGAATGATCGTTCAGGTTATTCCTGAAAACAGTTCCAAAGCACGCAATGCCCTGTCAGCGCGCGAACAACTTGGGGCGGACTGGCAGGAAATCGTGGCTAAAGGTGTCCCGACCACCTGCACCTAATACAATGCCCTTTAACCTCTACCCCAGAAAGACAAGGCCTGCACAATCTTAAGGATCAACCCCCTCTGCCAGGGACGACCCTTAAGATTGGCCGCACCTGGTTTGCCGGAGACCGGGTGACGCTCACCCTGGATGGGCAGGAGATATGAGCTGCACAGATCCAACCCGCCAAACCGGGCGAACTGTGCTATAGCTGCCCCATAGTCCAAGTCACCATTTGCAAGGATCGAGAGGCGCTATGTCCAGTTCAGACAAGAATTTCACCGGATCAATTCCCGAAGTTTACGACGATTTTCTAGTGCCCTTGATCTTTGAAACCTATGCCCGGGACATGGCGCAACGGGTTGCCGAAATCGCCCCGAATGCAGTGTTGGAGACTGCGGCCGGCAGTGGGGTTGTGACCCGGGCCCTGGCGCCTTTGCTGGCACCGGATACGCGCTATGTGGTGAGTGATCTGAACCCACCGATGCTGGCGCGGGCAGAACAAAAACAACCGCCAGATCCACGCCTGGAATGGCAGCAGGCCGATGCCATGGCGCTGCCTTTCGCCGATCAGGTCTTTGACACAGTCTGCTGTCAGTTCGGCGTCATGTTCCTGCCGGACAAACCCCAGGGGTTTCGCGAGGCCTGGCGTGTTCTGCGTGAAGGTGGGCAATTCATTTTCAATGTCTGGGACCACATCAGCGAGAACGAATTTGCCCAGAGCGTCACTGAAACCGCCGCAGGCTTCTTTCCCGATGATCCGCCGCAATTCCTGCCCCGCACCCCGCATGGCTACCACGACACGCAGAGCATAGTTGCAGCGCTCAAGGGGGCGGGCTTTACGACCGTTTCCGCGCAGACGATCACCTCGCAAAGCCAGGCCGAAGGCCCCCATGTTCCGGCAATCGCCTATTGTCAGGGAACCCCATTGCGCAACGAATTGGAGCAGCGCCAAAGCGGATCCCTGGAAAAAATCACCAAAGCCGCCACCTCCGATATCGAGCGCCGCTTTGGCTCTGGCCCGGTGTCGGCCAAGATTCAGGGGCAGGTTTTCAGTGCCACAAGATAGCGCGTCATAGGCAGCCCCCTGCAGCCCCAGTTTAAGGTCAGAGACGCGCAGGTCAACGGTAGGCCAATCGCCCGCGAGAGCCATCGCGGGCCAAGGCACGCATATCTGCAGGCCCCCTCATCCCTTGGCCCATTGCAGGTTCATAAACGACTTAGGGGAACGTCTTTCGGGTTGGGCGCGGCGCGGTGGCCTTGTCCGAATCCAAGGTCTTTTTCCAAAGGCCCTTTTGACTTTGGACTGCGCAATTCAGGGTGTCTTGGCATTTTTGAAACCTCCCAGCGGAAAAGATATCTCGCCTTCACAACACCTTAGCTCGATTCGTGAACGATATTCATGAACATTGTTCAAAATTTCCTTGACTCAAAACATGCCACACTCCAAATTACGTGAACATCGTTCACAAGTGGAGTTTCTCATGATCACCCGTTCATTACCGCTCATTCTTCTTCTCATGCTCACCGCAACACCATCGTTTTCCGGCCCCAGCAGCCAGCATTCTGCGCGCGCAATTGACCATAGCGGCCAGGCCGCAAGCCATGGTTCTGCTGCGGCATCCACCGGTCTCGCCACGGTTGCGGCGGTCCCCATCCTCACCTTTGGTTCTGTGGTTGCCGTGTCCGGCGCCGCATTGGAACAGGTCGGGACCGGGGCCCAGAAACTGGGTGAAGATCTGTTGCCTCCGCAAGCCAGTCACCGCCAGGAGCCTCCCAAGCTGCGTCCCAATGATCCACCGGTTCTGCGCTAATCCAGAGAAGGAGAACCCCATGAAACGTATTTTCATTTCGACATTTTTTGCCCTGATTTCCGCCCTGCCCACATTTGCAACAGCAGGCAGCAGTGAGGCTGGAAAACCCCAGCTGCCCACCGCCGAGGTCGCTGCATTCTCCAACCGCGTTCAGCAAGATCTGGCATCACGCGGCGCGCAAGTCGCAATTGTAGCCCGGATAGGTCGAGACCCTTCAGCCCTGCCCGATGGGGTCAACTACACCCATGTAAGCTATTGGGTCTATTCCCAGATCACCCGCGCAGATGGCAGCAGCGGGCGCGGCTATCAAGCCTATAATCTGTATCAAACATCCCAAAACCGATCCCAAAGCCACCTCGTTCAGGACAGTCCCGCAGATTTCTTTGCAGGTGCTCACAGGTTGGATGCCGGCATCATCATTCCGGATGCCCGACTACAGAGAAAGCTGCTGAAAGTCATCTCAGGCCCAACCTATTCAGCTCTGCACAATGCGCGATATTCGGTGTTGTCCAACCCCAAAAGCAACCAGTTCCAAAACTGTACGGAACATACATTGAATGTCCTGATGGCAAGTCTCTATGACACCCGGGATCTGGCGCAGATCAAAGCCAATATCGCGGCCCATTTTCAACCTCAGACAATTCAGCTGACGGGACTCAAACGGTCCTTGGCATCCGTCGCCTCATCGGCACTGACCACCGAGGATCATGGCGGCGAGGTTGCCACCGCCACCTTTGGCTCGATTGCGCGCTTCATGCAGGAAAACAGACTGGAGGCTGAAATCTACAGAATTACCCCGGACAGGGTCATGCGATTTTAATCCACCCAAATCAGACAGTCACGAGGTCTCGCAGTTTCGATCACTTGAGGGGACTGCGAGACCTTGCCGTCGCAATTTCACTGTTGGGCGTTGAACACAAACAGGGCCTCACCTTCGATCTGATAGCCGTTGATCAGATCTCTGGCCTTGTCCGAAGTCAGCCAGGCCTCAAGCTGTTGCGCCAGTTCGGTTTTCACATGGGGGTGTTTATCCGAGCTCACCGGCAGATAGGCATATTGGTTGAACAGCACCGGATCTCCGGCAAACAACAGCTTCAGATTGCCCTTGTTGCCAAAGTTCAGCCAGCTGGCACGGTCCGCGATGATATAGGCCTCCATGCCCGCCGCCGTGTTCAACGCCGCCCCCATGCCGGCCCCAACAGCCCGGTACCAAGCACCAAAACCCTGCGGATCCAGATTCGCCGCCGCCCAGAGGCTCAGCTCTTTCTTGTGAGTGCCGCTGTCGTCTCCGCGGCTGACAAAGGGCGCGCCGACCTCGGCGATCGATTGCAAGGCCGCTGCTGCGTCTTTTGCCTCTTGGATGCCGGCCTCATCAGATCCGGGTCCGACAAAGACAAAATCATTATACATGATCTCGCGACGATGGCTGCCATAGCCACCGGCCAGGAATTTTTCCTCTGCCCGTTGCGAATGCACCAAAATGGCATCCACATCCCCGGCCTCGCCCAGACGGATGGCCTGACCAGTGCCTACCACCAGCAACTGCAGATCCAGATCCAGATCCGCCTTGATCTCGGGCAGCAGAACCTCTGCCAGGCCAGAGTTGTGAAAGGAGGTGGTCACCGCCAGCTTCATTTCCTCGGCCAGCGCAGCCCCGGACAGCATCAGGCTGGCAAAAGCGCCCAACAACATCTGTTTCATTCGACAATATCTCCTCTCAAAAAGGCTTTGGCCTGGGCCGTTCTTGGCCCGCTGAAAAACTCCACTGCCGGGCTGAATTCATGAATGCGCCCCTGCAGCACAAAGATCACCTCATCTGCCAGCCGTTGCGCCTGCCCCATGTTATGAGTGGACATGATCAGCCGGGTGCCCTCGGATGCGGTCTGTTGCAGGATCTCTTCGATCTCGCGGGTGGCGCGCCCATCCAAGGACGCGCAGGGTTCATCCAGAAACAGCACATCCGGCTCGCGGATCAGGGCGCGGGCCAAGGCCAATTTCTGCCGCTCTCCCCCCGAGAGCAGCGTGGCGGGACGATCCAGGGCATCGCCCAGGCTGATCCGTTCAGCCCAGGCGGCGGCGCGGGCGCGGGCCTCCTTGCGCTTTGTTCCGATCAGCTGCAGCGGGTAGGCGATATTGTCGACGACAGAACGCCGCATCATCACCGGCGACTGGAACACAAAGGCTTGCCGCCGCTGCGCCTCTGCCATTGGACAGGCCCAGCGCAAATCGCCGCCGTTCATCCGCAGAATGCCGTGCAGCATCTTCAGCAAAGAGGTCTTTCCGGCCCCATTGGGACCGATGACAATGGTGGTGCCCTGACCTTGCAGGGTCAGATCCACCGGACCAACCAGCACCTTGCCCCGTCGGCGCACCTGCGCCTGTTCGGCCACCAGGGGAAACATCGGCTCAGCCATCACCAGCGCCCCTCGCTTTCGGTATGACCCAACCAGTGGATTGCCAGATTGACGGCAATCGCCAGCGCGATCAGCACAAACCCAAGGCCCAGCGCCATGGCAAAATCGCCCTTGCCGGTCTCCAGCGCGATGGCCGTGGTCAGCACCCGGGTGGCATGGTCGATGTTGCCGCCCACCACCATGATCGCCCCAACCTCGCCAATGGCGCGCCCAAACCCGGCCAGGGCCGCCGTCAAAAGGGCGCGACGCCCATCCCACAACAGCGCCTTGATGCGCTGCGATTGGGTGGCATTCATCGAAATCAGCAGATCGTGGTAATCGCTCCACAGCTCACGCAGCGACTGGTGCGCAATCGAGGCGATCAGCGGCACAATGATGATCACCTGGGCAATGATCATCGCGGTCGGCGTGAACAACAACCCCAGCACCCCAAGCGGGCCCGAGCGGGACAGGAAAACATAGACAATCAGGCCCACCACCACCGGCGGCAACCCCATCAATGCGTTCAACACCGCAATGGTGACCCGGCGCAGGCGAAACCGGCGAACCGACAACAGTGCCGCCAGCGGCAGCGCGATCAAAGCGGCGATCGCCAATGCGGTCAAAGTGACCTGCAGCGACCGCAGAGTGATCTCCACCAGATCCCTGTCCAGGGTTACCAACAGCCAAAAGGCCCGGACCATGCCATCCAACAGATCAGCCATCTTGTCTGTGTTTCTCCTCGTCGGGTTGGAGGTTCGCCGCCTCCTGCCTGGAATTCCTGTTGCTCAAGACCACAGCCTCGCCGCCAAAAACAGCGCTAATTTGTCCCCCGCGCAAAAAGGGACATTTTGTCTATCATCGCCTGTCCGGTCATGGTGGGGCGGGTCAAAACCGGCACGTTTTCCTAGCCTTTGTCACAGAGGCAGCCCGCCGCAAAACGGACAAGATCCGAGGCAAATGCGACCTTAGCGTAGGTTTTTCGTTTCCTTTGGCCTACAAAAAAGGCCGATGCACGCCAATATCTACAGCCTGCGCGCCAAATCAACGCAGCACCGGTGCAAATTTCACCCCTTCCCTTGCGTGCGGGGTTCGAACGTGAAACATACCGCACCCAAAGTTTAATCCTGAACTCTACTTTGAGGATAAGCCATGTTCGATCTGCAGACGATGCGCGATCAACTTGCCACCACTTACGACCTGGCCCCCAATCCGGACCTGGCCCAGGACATGGCCGCAACCTATGCCCGTATGGAGCGTGTGGTCTCGCCAATGGATTGGGCTCTGCATGCGCCCTATGTGGCCGCAATCCAAAAGCTCAAGAAAGAGCGCAACGCCGTTATTCTGGCGCATAACTACATGACGCCCGAGATCTACCACGGGATCTCCGATGTGGTGGGCGACAGCCTGCAGCTCGCCATCGAAGCCACCCGCGTCGAGGCCGATGTCATCGTGCAATGCGGCGTGCATTTCATGGCCGAGACCTCCAAGATCCTCAGCCCGGACAAAACCGTGCTGATCCCTGACATGGAGGCCGGCTGTTCGCTGGCCGAAAGCATCACCGCCGAAGGCGTCGAAGAGATGCGCCGCCGCTATCCCGGTGCGCCGGTTGTCACCTATGTGAACACCACCGCCGAGGTAAAGGCCGCCTCCGATATCTGCTGCACCTCCTCCAATGCGGCCCAGATCGTAAGCGCCATGGAGAGCGACACGGTGATCATGACGCCGGATCAATATCTGGCACAGAACGTGGCCAAGGACGTACCGCATAAGAAAGTTGTCTGGTGGGAAGGCTCCTGCATCGTGCATGAGCAATACAGCGCCAAGGACTTGCGCGATTTCCGCGAGTGGAACCCCGGCACCCGGTTGATTGCCCACCCCGAATGCCCGCCGGATGTGGTCGCCGAGGCCGATTACTCAGGCTCCACCAGTGGCATCATCAAATATGTCACCGATGAAAAGCCGGAAAAGGCACTGCTGATCACCGAATGTTCGATGGCCTCGAACATCTCTGACAGCCTGCCCGAGGTGGATTTTGTTGGCCCCTGCAACATGTGCCCCTACATGAAGATGATCACGCTGGAGAAAATTCTCTGGTCGCTGCATACCATGTCAGAACCGGTCGAGGTCGACCCAGCCGTTGCCGACAAGGCCCGTGTCGCAGTTCAGCGGATGATTGATCTGTCCCAGAAGCTCGGTGTCTAAAGAAAGGCCCGGGCCCGCAGGGGTCTGAGCCCAGAGTATTGGCTGATCCCGGAGGCCCCGCATTGCCCCAGCCCCTGACCACCGATCGTATCGTGATTGTCGGCGCCGGTCTGGCTGCGCTTTATGCCGCGCTGGAGCTGGCTCCACGTCCAGTGCTGATGATCTCGCCAGAGACCCTGGGACGGGGGGCCAGCTCGGCCTGGGCCCAGGGCGGAGTGGCTGCTGCAATGGCCCAAAGCGACAGTGCCGCAGCCCATGCCGCCGACACCAGGGCCGCCGGGGCCGGCACCGTCGACCCAGAGGTGGCCGAGATGGTCACCCGCATGGCCCGCGATCATATTCTGGATCTCACAGCTCTGGGTGCACCCTTTGATCGCGACGCAGCAGGCAACTACGTGATGAGCCGCGAAGCCGCCCATTCCACCGCCCGCGTGGTGCGGGTCAAAGGCGATCAGGCCGGTCATCAGATCATGGAAAGCCTGATAGAGCGGGTCCGCGCCACCCCCTCGATCCAGGTTCTGGAAGGCACAGAAGCGCTGCGGCTGGAAACCACAGACAATACCGTCACCGGCATCTGGATCCGGCGCACGGTGCCACTGTCTGCCCCTCTGCAAATCACCGCACCCGCGGTATTGCTGGCCGGCGGCGGCTCTGGTGGGCTCTTTGCCCATACCACCAACCCGCCCCGCATTCGCGGCCAGGTCATTGGCCTGGCGGCCCGCGCCGGGGCCCGCATTGCCGATGCTGAATTTGTCCAGTTTCACCCCACCGCGGTGGATTGTGGTGAAGACCCTGCCCCTCTGGCCACCGAAGCCCTGCGCGGCGAAGGCGCCACCCTGATCAATTCCGACGGCCAGCGTTTCATGCTAGATCAACACCCCGATGGTGAGCTGGCCCCGCGCGATGTGGTCGCCCGTGGCATCTTTGCCGAGACCCAGGCCGGACGCCGCCCGATGCTCGACACCCGTTCAGCTCTCGGGCCCCAGGTGCTGACACGCTTTCCAGCCCTGGCCGAGACCTGTGCGCGGGCCGGGATCGATCCGGTGGCAGACCCTATACCCGTGGCCGTGGCAGCGCATTACCACATGGGAGGCATCGAAACCGATCTGAACGGTCGCGCCAGTCTCTCCCGCCTCTGGGTCAGCGGCGAGGCCGCCTCGACCGGGTTGCACGGGGCCAACCGTCTGGCCTCCAATGGCCTGCTCGAAGCCCTAGTCTATGCCCGCCGCGCCGCCGAGGATATCGCTGAAACCCTGCCCGCACCGGGGGCAGCCCCGTCACCGCAATTGCGCCCTATATTTGCCGAAGGCGGTCAAGAGATGGACCCTGAAGCGGTGCAAAAGCTACGCCAATGCATGACCGCCCATGTTGGCATGCGCCGCAACCAGTCCGGACTAAAAACAGCACTGGCCACGCTGGCGGAGCTGGAAGCGCTGCATGGCGACGACGAGGCCTTTCTCAACATGTGCGCAACCGCGACGCTGATTGCTGCCTGCGCCCTGCAACGCCGCGAGAGCCGGGGCGGCCATTTCCGTGATGATTTCCCAGATGCTGATCCTGCCCAGGCCCAGCGCAGCCACGTAACCCTGGCCCAAGCGCATGAGATCCGCTCCCAATCCGTTTCTGATACCGAAAAGGCTCCATCATGATCCTCAACGCCCCCCTGCCCGATCTGCTGCTGGAACCCCTGGTGCGTGCCGCCCTGCACGAAGACCTGGGTCAGAACGGGGACATTACCACCCGCGCCGTGATCCCCCCTGAAGCACGGTATTCGGCGCGACTGAATGCGCGCGAGGCCGGGATTGCGTCCGGCATGCAGATCGCACGGATTGCCTTTCATCTGGTCGATCCCAGCCTGCAGGTTGAAATCCTGATCCCGGATGGATCCCCCTGTGCCCCAGGCGACCTGCTGATGACCATCGAGGGGCCCGCCGCCGCGATCCTGTCAGGCGAACGTGTGGCGCTGAACTTTGCCGGCCGGTTGTCGGGCATTGCCAGCCTCACCGCTGGTTTTGTGGCTGAGACCAAGGGCACCAAGACCCGCATCACCTGCACGCGCAAGACCACACCGGGGCTGCGCATGGTCGAAAAACAGGCGGTGATTCATGGTGGCGGATCAAACCATCGCTTTGGCCTGTCAGATGCCATCCTGATCAAGGACAATCACATCGCGGCCGCCGGCGGGGTCCGCGCCGTGCTGGAGGCCGCCAAGGCCAGCGTCAGCCATATGATGAAGGTCGAGATCGAGGTCGACACCCTGGCGCAGCTGGAACAGGTTCTGCAGGTCGGCGGCGCCGATGTGGTTTTGCTCGACAATATGAGCACGCCAGACCTGACCCGCGCCGTTGAAATGGCCAGGGGGCAGCTGGTGACCGAAGCCTCGGGCAACATGAAACTGAACCGCATCGCTGAGGTCTCCGCCACCGGTGTGGACTATATCTCCTCTGGGGCGCTGACCCATTCGGCGCAAACCCTGGATCTGGGCCTCGATTTCTAAAGCCACCCGTAGACCAACACGTTGCGAGGACAGGCCAGATCACCTGCCCCCGCAGCAAATCTCAGAGAAAGCCGCGCGGGATGCTCTCGCTCCATTCCTTGACCAGAACCTCTGCTCCCGCTGCCCCCTCGCGCGCCGTCACCCGACGCCAGAGGTGAAACTCTCTCGCATCACAGGTCACCTTGTTTTCGGTATCGATCTGCACCTGCCAATCGCCGCGCTGAAAGGTGAACTGCCAGTCGCTGGCAAAACTGGCAGAGGCCGGATCATCAGGATGAATCGCGTAATGCATGGAGACATGGCTGCCCACAGTCATTCCGTGATACGGGTCCACCGCCTTGCCGTAGTCGTCAAAGGTATCCAGCACCAAGGTCCCATCTGGCAGGGTCCTGGTCTCTGACCTCCCGCTTGGTGCGCGCAACTGCTCGGATTGCAGCGTCGGATAGGGATGCGGCGCGCCGGGATTTTGGGGCGCAATTTCCTGCGCAACGCGGCGTTCCGGCAGGGTCAAGCTGCAGCCCTCAAGGTGCAGCGTCACCTCTGCCGCCTCAGGTGCGGGCCAGACGATGGGCCAGTATGAGGTTGAAAGCGCCAGCCGCAATTGATGCCCCACCCGCAGATGATGCGCGCATTCGTTCAGCGCAATCTCCGCCTCATAGCGCTGCCCTGGCACCAGCAGTTCAGGGGTTTCATGACTGTCGCGATGGGTCAGGTTCAAAGGCCGGAAGCTGATCCGTTGAGAGACGCCCTCAGGGGAGACATCGCAGAGACGCGCCACCAGTTGCGCCACAGGCCGATCAACAGAAAAGGCAACCCGCAGGCGTGCACGGCCCAGGATTTCCAGCGGCTGAGCCAAAGGCGCAGTGTCAAAACAACTGGCCAAAGCGTCATCCGCAGCCTGATCCCCGGGCAGCTCATTGTCAAAGCGCATACCGGCGCAGAAATATCCGCTTGCCTGTCCCAGTGTGGCCGGGTTGCTGACACTGCGCTGCCCCGAGGTTGGCGCATCCTCCAGTGCCTCCGGCCCCAGGTACATCACCCGATCCTGCACATTGGGCGAGGGCCAATTTGCTTCGGCCACCCAACGACCCTGACGCGGCTTGTTCTGCAGGCTCGGGTTGAAATGCTCCTGCATAAAGGTGCGATAATCCGGCAGCGCCTCAGCGCCTGTGTCCTCACCCTTGAGCCATTTACCAAACCAGCCCAACACCTCGCCGTGAAAATCTGCCGGGTCCAGCTTGGCAATATGGGCATAGCGGTGCTCCCAGGGGCCAATGAGCGCCTTTGCCGGGACTTTGAGATTGGCGGCCAATTGCGGCGGCGCGTTGACATAGGCATCGGCCCAGCCAGTGATGGCCAGCACCGGCGCGCGGATCGCCGACCAATCCTCGCAGACAGAGCCATGTTTCCACTGCTCATCCCGGGTCTGATGGCGCAGCCAGTCAGCCGCCATAAAGGGCATTTCTTCCATCCGCTTGATCCAGTCCTGCCGCCAATTGGGGCGGTTTTCCGGATCCGAGGGACGCGACTGATAGGCAAACATCTGGCTCCCCCAATTGGCATTGTCGCTCAGCAGGCAGCCGCCCATGTAGTGAATATCATCCGCGTAACGATCGGTGGTCGAGGCTACCGAAACCACCGCCTTGAGCGCCTCGGGTTGCCGGTAGGCCAATTGCAAGCCGTTGAAACCGCCCCAGGAAATCCCGATCATGCCAATACTTCCGTCACACCAGTCCTGCGCTGCGATCCAGGCCAGGACGGCCTCGCCGTCGCTGAGTTCCTGTTCGGAATATTCGTCGTCAAACACCCCCTCACTGTCACCGGTCCCGGCAATGTCGACCCGGATGCAGGCATAGCCTTCGCCCGCAAAGACAGTATGGGTGGTCTCATCACGCGGCGCAGTGCCATCGCCCTTGCGATACGGCAGATACTCCAGGATGGCAGGCACGGCCCTTTCGACCTGTGGCAGCCACATGCGGGCGGCCAGACGGCGGCCATCCGGCAGCGGGATCCAGGTGGTTTCAATCAGATCATAGGCAAGCGGCATCTAAGGGACCTTTGTTCGGGTTCGTGGTTTTGCACAGGGTGACCCAGGCAGAGGTCAAAGAGAATAGAGCGATTGTGTGCAAACCTTCGCGAATGTAAGCAGTTTGAGTACAGCCCAAACGGAGGCCCTGATGCAAAGCGACTTTTCCCAGAACCTGCGCTGGCTGTGCGCAGAGGCCGGCCCCATTGCCCAGACCTGCAGAGGTCTGGAGATCAACCGCCAACAGTTCAACCGCTACCTCAATGGCAGCGGCGCGCCCTCGGCCCATATTCTGCGGCGGATTGCGCGCTACTTTGACCTCACGGAGGCTGAGCTCTTGGCCCCGCATGCGGCGTTCTGCGCCCGCCAAAGCCCGCCGCAAAAACTCACACAAGCCCCGGCCCTTGCCGGGTTGGGGGCGCTGTTTCAGGATCAGGCCCGCCCGCTGCGTCGCTTTTTGGGGGTCTATCACAGCTACTATCGCACTCCGACCTGGCCCGGCCAGATCCTGCGCAGTCTGATCCAATTGCGCGCCGACGGTGGCCAGGTGGTGACTCACAGTTTTGAACGCGCCAGATCTGAAGATGGCAGCATCCACCAACATGGGCGCTATCACGGGCTGGCCGCCTTTCGCGGCAATCGGCTGTGCATGTATGAAACGCCGCGCCGGCCGGGTGGGTTTTTATCAGAGACCGTGTTGATGCCCAAACATCCGCAACAGATCTCTTACCTGCAGGGGCTCAGCCTTGGGATCGCGGCGCGCCCTGACCAGCAGCCCTTTTCCACTCGCATCGTTTGGGTGCGCATCGCCGAACGCATCCCCGCCCGCGACGCCCTGGCGCTGACCGGGGCCTACCCTGAAAACAGCCCAAAGCTGGACCCAAAAATTCGACGCCTTTTGGGGGATCAACCGCCGGTCAGCATTTCCGACATGGAGCCTTAATCCGCGCCAGTGGGCTTGGGCAGGATCGGCGCAGATTTCTCCAGCGCCAAATCGGCATCGGAAAAGACCCAAGGACCACGCACGCCCGGCACCTCTTCTGGTGAAATCTGCATACCGCGATGCTGGATCTGTGTATCTTCAAAGGCCTGCCCCACCGTATTGATCGGCCCGGCGGGCACGGTAGCGGCCTCAAGCGCCGCCAACAGTGTCTCTTGGCTCCAGCCCGCCACAACCGCCTCCAGCAGCGTGGTTAGCGCCCCCCGATTGGCAACCCGCAGCTGATTTGAGGCAAAGCGCGCATCCGCTTTGACGCCTTCCAGCCCAAGCACATCACAGAGCCGCTGAAACTGGCCATCATTGCCCACCGCCAGAATGACATGGCCGTCCTGTACCGCCATCACCTGATAGGGCGCAATATTGGGGTGTTCATTGCCCAGCCGCGTCGGGCTGTTGCCGGTGGCCAGATAGTTCATCGCCTGATTGGCCAACACGGCAGTGGCACAGTCCAGCAGGGACATGTCGATATGCTGGCCGCGCCCGGTGCTGTGGCGCTGTTCTACCGCCGCCAGAATGCCAATGGTGCCATAGAGACCGGTCACCACATCGGTGATCGCAACGCCGACCTTTTGCGGCTGCCCTTCAGGATCGCCGGTGATCGACATCAGCCCGGACATGCCCTGCAGCAAGAAGTCATAGCCTGCCCGTTTGGCATAGGGCCCATCCTGACCAAAACCAGTGACCGAGCAATAGATCAGGCGTGGGTTGATCGCTGCCAGACTGGCATAGTCGAGCCCGTATTTGGCCAGCCCACCAACCTTGAAATTCTCGATCACGATGTCGGCGTCGCGGATCAGCTCCAGCACTGTTTCGCGCCCCGCCTCGGTGCGAAAATCGGCGGTGACACAGCTTTTTCCGCGGTTGGCCGCATAGTAGTAGGCCGCCGTCTTGTCGCCGTCACGCTCAATGAACGGAGGACCCCAACGCCGGGTGTCATCGCCCTCCGGGCTTTCGACCTTGGTGACCTCAGCGCCCAGATCTGCCAGCGACTGGCCAATCCAAGGCCCTGCCAGAATGCGAGCCAGTTCAACAACCTTGAGGCCAGAAAGTGGGGTCATGCTGCATCCTAATCAATTGTGGAGGAGCCTAGGTGCTCGGTTGCGTCAGTCCTATCTCAACTCAGCAACCTCGTGCAAGATTTGATCAAAACACCCCAAAGACCGTCGCATCTCTCAGGCAGAGTTGCTCACCTTTCTGGGGGAAACGGCTCTTCCAATAACCTCCGCACTGCGGCGGTCAATTTTTGGGCACCTTCGCGCTGGCTCACTCAAACCAGCGCGCCCAGCCATCCAAGTAATACCCCACCAAAGCATGCGATTGCAGAGTGTTGACCTCGACAGCCACCGGTCCCGTCTGCGGATCAAACACCAGCGCAGCGCGCCAGACATCTGGTGTCAGATAGCGCAGTCCTGTGGGCAGTTTCAGCGGTCGTTCCACCAATGGTGCCGCAGTGGCCAGAACAAAGCCCCAATCACCAAAGCTCGGAAGATAGGCGTGATAGGGCTGTGTCTGCAGCCCCTGGCCTGGGGCCTGCGGGTTGCGGCTGGCCTGCAGCGTGGCATGGATCGACCAAAAGGCCTCGCGCGCAAATAGGGGCGAGCCAGCCTGCGTCACCATAATGCCATGCGCACTGAGCCGCTCCACCAAAGCACCATAGAACTGACGACTGTACAATTTGGAAAGCGCCAGGTTCTTGGGGTCAGGCAGATCGATCACGATCACATCAAAGACCTCGTCGCTCTCTTCAACAAAGCGCCAGGCATCCAAATTGCGGATCTCAACCCGGGGGTCACCCAGCGCGCCTGCGTTGAGCTGCGACAGATCCGCATGGTCACGAAACAGCTCCGTCACGCGGGGATCCAGATCTACCAGCGTCACCTGCTCCACCTCCGCCCAGCGCAGCACTTCGCGCGCTGCCATCCCGTCGCCGCCGCCCAGGATCAGCACCGATTTTCGGCGCGACGCCTGTGCCATGGCCGGGTGCACCAGGCTTTCGTGATAGCGGTGCTCATCCAGACTGTCGAACTGGATCGAATAGTCGAGAAACAACCGGGTGCGGTTGCGATAGCGGGTCACGGTGATCTGCTGATAGGGCGTGGCTTCGCTGAAGATGATGTCATCCTCAAACAGATTGCTTTCGCTGACAGAGACCAGACGCTCTGCCTGCCACAGGCCAATCAGCGTGATCAACAGCGCCAAGGCCCAGGTGACCACCTGCAGGCGGCTGATCTCTTGCCGGAATATCCACAAGGACAGTCCCGCGACCACCAGATTGAGCGCGCCAAATGTCAGGCTGGCGGGCATCAACCCCAGATGCGGAATGATCAGCAAAGGAAAGGCCAAAGAGGCCACAAGCGCGCCAATATAATCGACGCTGAGGACATTTTCGAACCGAAACTCCGGCGCACCGATTTCCTTGAGCACCCGGGCAATCAGCGGGATTTCCATGCCCGACAACAGGCCAACGAGGATCAGCAACCCATAGAGCGGCAGGGTGACACTTTCCATCCAGGCAAAGGTGAAAAACACCACCGGGGCCATGAACCCACCCGCAATTCCCAGCAGGATCTGCGCCCAGACAAAGCCGGACATCGCCCGCGCCACAAAACGCGACAACCAGGCCCCCAGCCCCATGGCCGACAAAAAGATGCCGATCACATAGGAGAACTGCCGCACCGAGTCGCCCAACAGATAGCTCGACAGTGTCGCCGCGATCAGCTCATAGATGAGGCCGGCCACAGCCACCAGAAAGGTCGCCACCAAAAGCCAGGTCTCGCGCAGGCGCTGCGCACCCTCTGCCCCAAGTGGCTCGGTAGAGGCGCCTGCCCCCCCTGCGCCGGGCTGTGGATCAGGAGACAATGACAGCCGCAATGATGATTGAGATCGAGATGAACAACATGCCAATCAACACCGCCAGCGCCATGTTCTGATCCTGCTCGATCTCTTTCATGATCGGAAAGGGCGTCAGCCAGTCGATCACCTTCCAGACCGCCCCCATCAAGGCGACGCCAACAAAGGTGTAAAACACGGTGCTGATCAGCTCAGCCAGTTGAATTGCAGCAAGATACTCCATCAGAGCCCTCTCTATTTGACAGTTCCATTCAATCCCCGCCCGGCGCTGACCGCGCGGATGGAGCGATCCAGATCACGGCTTTCGCCGCCATGGCCCTGATAGGCCACATAGGTGGTGCCGACGATGGCAAAGGCCGAGAGCAGCAGAAAGACCAGGCGAAATAGGGTCATCTCAATCGTGGTCCTCGTCTACCCAGTCGCTGCCATGCCAGCGCTTTTTGTGATGCAGATAGCGACGCGCCAGAGGAAGGCCGCCAATGACGCCAAAACCAAGGGCCAGCACCCCCAGCCAAAACCCGCTGGAGACCCCTTCGTGCAGACGCAGATCCAGCGCTGAAATTTTGCGCGACGCGGACGATCCGCTGCCGCTCCAATCGCCGCTTTCTTCCAGATCGACACTCAGCTGATAGGTGCCGGCAACGGGCGGGAAAAACGCCAGGCTGGCCTGATTGGAGCCCTCACTCCAGCTGCCATCCTTGTCGCGCCCGCTGTAATATTCCACCGTGCGCCCGCTTTCAAACAACAGCTCGCCCTCTGGATCTTCCAGTTCCACCGCCAGATAGCCCCAGCTGTTGTGGGCATTGGCCCTGAAGTCGATCCGCATCAACCGTCCCGGATGGGTCACGTCAAAGGGAATGGTTGCCGGCAATTGATGCATGCTCAGGCGCTGTCCTGCCATGATTTCTGTGCCCGTCTGTATCGACATGAAAAGGGCCAGAAAGATCGAAATCACCATCGCGGACAATCCGGCGCGCATCAGAAATGCGGCATGTCTGCCACCCTTGAACTCTTGCAGCGCGTGCACCCCACGCGGTTTCAACGGGGCCTTCAAAGAAAAACAATTGCGCACTTCTGAAGGCGTCAGATAATCAGTGTAGTAGATCTCGCGTTCCTGCCCGGTTTCGGAAAAACTCAGCATCGCGCTTTCCGACATTGCGGTGACCGTGGTGGTCTTTTCGCCTTTTGTCGGCGACCAGGTGAATTCCCCCTCAGCAAAGATCACGCTGCTGGTCGAGGTCTCATAATATTGGAAGCGCTGCCCTTCGGCGCGTCGTGTCGGACGGTGCTCTGCACGTTCCACCTGAGCCTCCGACAGCCAAATTACAGGTTTGCGATAGCGACGCGAAAAGGTGACATGACCGTCTTCCAAGGTCAGCCAGGCATAGCCATGGGTTGGGGAATAAAGCTGATGATCGACCCAGGTCCAGCGTCGCGGCCCCCATCGCTCTTCAAACTGCAAGGTCCCGATCACGGTGTACTCCACCCCCCAGAACACCCCGATCATCCCAATTGCAAAGGGGCTATCAGGGCGCTCCAGCTGGTCGAATTTCTGCAGGCTGCGGTAATTGTCCAGCGCATCCAGCTGGGTGCCGCAATAGGCGCAAACATGGGTGGTCACCCGACCGCCGCCCAATACATCCAAACCGGCCCCACAGGCGGTGCAATTGATCGTCTTCAGCTCCGGGTTGAGGCTCATCGCATCTGCACCTCAACATCGAATGGGTCGATCCAGCGCCCCAGGAACCACTCATAGCTATTGCCCTCGATCTCCGCCGAAAGCACATCCCCCTCTTCGCCCTGCAGGTTGAGGAAGCGGTAGCTCTCGCCCACGGTCAGCTGATGCCCAAAGCTGCCGCGCAGTCCGACACAGGTCCCGGTTCCGACTTCAGAAACCTGAAAACGTTGCCCATTGTATGTCAGGATGCTTTTCAGCCGCAGATAGCCATCATATTTTGGCCAATCCGCACGGGTCAGCAGGCGCTGCAAGATCAAATCGCCCTCATCCACAGAGATCCAGACTGGATCGCCCCGACCGTCCACCGCCCAGAATTCATCCCAGCTGCCCCGGCCGTAGGAAAACCGGGCGTGGCCCAGGATGTCGTAAGAGGTTGTTTCGATCCGCACCGCATCGCCGGGACCAAAAAGCATCGGCACGTCATGCAAGACCCCCTGCTCTCCCGCCGCCCGCGCCCCCGCATCCTCAAGCAGCAGGGTGGTGGTACAGGAGGCACAGGTGATCATCTTGACGTGTCTGATCGCCGGGCTGACCAAGTCGCCGCAATTGGGACAGTGCATCTCACTCATAGTGCCAAGTTCAACAAGCCTGAGCTGAGTGCAAGCGGGAAAACGCCCCAAATACTCTCATTGCGCATTGTACACATGTGGCCGCCAATCAAAACGACAGCAGATCGAGCTGTCTGTTGACCTGTGCGATGTCGCATGGCCTATTGTCTCAAGATCAATTTTTTCATCGATTTTTCTGACCAGGACGCATCAATGCCACGTCGTATTCTTCTTGCACAATTCGCCATTTTGGCTGTCTTTTGGCTGCCCACCGCCGCCCTTGCCGATTGCAGCGAAGCGGTTACCACATTTGACATGCGCCAATGCGCCGCCGAAGACTATGCGCGCGCCGATGCAGAGCTGAATACAGCCTACAAAGCTGCCCAACTGGCAATGAAACAACTGGATGCGGATTTGCCTCAGGATCTCAAGGGCGCGAGCCAGGCCCTGCTGACAGCGCAGCGGGCCTGGATCCCCTTTCGCGATGCAGCCTGCACCGCCGAAGGCTTTCAATTTCGCGGCGGCACTTTCGAGCCTTTAATGGTTCTGACCTGCAAGACCCATCTGACCCGACAACGCAGCGCGCAGTTGGAACAGTTGATTGAGCCAAACTGAGCCTGCTCAGATATTGGCCTCATAAGTCGCCAACTTGGCCCCAAACCCGACAAAGACACCCCCGGTCGCAAACCCGGCACAGGCCCTTAGTCTTGCCCGGATCGTCCCGGCCAATGTCCGAGCAAGGCTAAGGGCCAGGGGTAAACCTCTGCTACGGGGCTGGACTTTCTAGTGAAACCGCTACCTTAAAGGAGCAGGGGCCCGGCTCTCCGGTCGCCCCAAACTTTGGGCTCTTGCTTTTACGTTAGCGCTAACTGTATTGCATAAGGAAGAGAGGTGTGATTCGGCTGCCTTGTTCTGTAAAGGTATTTAGGAAATGAACAAATTCTGGGCCCAGCTGAGCGAACATCGCAGACGCACCTCTGCGACAACGATTGTCGAGCTGTTTCGGGACGCGCCGGACAGGTTCCAATCGTTTTCCGCTGAGTGCGATGGAATGTTGCTGGATTTCTCCAAGACCTCTCTGGATGAGACCGCTCTGGATCTTCTGGTCGAATTGGCTGAACAGGCTGACCTCCCCAGCAAGATCGCAGAGATGTTCCGTGGCGAAGCCATAAACGTGACAGAGCAGCGCCCAGCGCTGCATACGGCATTGCGCGCCCAGAGCGGGGCTGCGGTGATGGTCCAGGGGCAGGATGTGATGCCCGAAGTCCTGCATACATTGCAACGGATGGAAGGGTTTGCCGGGGCGTTGCGCAGTGGCGATCACAAAAGTGCTACCGGCGCGCCCTTCACCGATGTGGTAAATATCGGCATTGGTGGCTCTGACCTTGGGCCGGTGATGGCAACCCGTGCGCTGACCCCTTATCACGACGGGCCACGCTGCCATTTTGTATCCAACGTCGATGGGGCCGATGTCACCGACACCCTAAAGGGGTTGGACCCGCAGACCACATTGATCATCATCGCCTCCAAATCCTTCAACACCATCGAAACCATGACCAATGCAAACACAGCCATTGCCTGGCTGCGCACAGCACTTGGGGATCAGGCCAGCGAGCATCTGGCGGCGGTTTCCTCCGCTTTGCAAAAGACTGCCGGCTTTGGCATTCCGCCGGAACGGGTCTTTGGTTTTGCCGATTGGGTGGGAGGGCGCTATTCGATCTGGGGGCCTGTCGGCCTGCCGCTGCTGATTGCCGTGGGACGCGAAAATTTCCGCGCCATGCTGAGCGGGGCGGCGGCAATGGACCAGCATTTCCAGACCGCCGATCTGCGCCAAAATCTGCCGGTCTTGCTGGGGTTGGTCGGTGTCTGGCACAGCACCATATGCGGCTATGCCAGCCGTGCCATCCTGCCCTATGACCAACGCCTGGCCCGCCTGCCCGCCTACCTGCAACAGCTGGACATGGAGAGCAACGGCAAGAGCGTCACACTGGAGGGCGAGAAGGTCACGCGCGCCTCCGGGCCAATTGTCTGGGGCGAAGCCGGCACCAATGGGCAACATGCCTTCTACCAGCTTTTGCATCAGGGCACCCATGTGGTCCCGGCTGAGTTCCTGGTGGCCGCATCCGGCCACGAGATGGAGCTCAGCCATCACCATGATCTGCTCAAGGCCAATTGTCTGGCCCAGTCCGAAGCGCTGATGACCGGGCGTTCGGTGCAACAGGCCCGCGAACTGGCCCAAAGCCGCGGCTACAGCGGTGACGATCTCGACCGGATGGCTGCACATCTGACCTTTCCCGGCAATCGCCCCTCGACCACCCTCGCCTATCCTCGCCTCACCCCCTTTGCCCTGGGCCAGCTGATAGCGCTCTACGAACACCGCGTTTTCACCGAAGGTACACTCTGGGGCATCAACTCCTTTGATCAATGGGGGGTGGAACTGGGTAAGGAGCTAGCGGTTGCCCTGCTGCCCCTCATCCAAGGGGCCACCGACCCGACCAAAGACGGCTCTACCCTTGGCCTGATTGCCAAACTCACACCGCCCAAACCCAAACACTAAAGCGCGCCCAGCGCGCCCTAGATATCAGGATCTGATCCCGACATGGTTTCCCGCGTCATCCCCGTTGACCCCTTTGACCTGGTTCTGTTTGGTGCCACCGGCGACCTGGCCCGGCGCAAGATCCTGCCCAGTCTGTTTCATCGCTTTCAGATTGCCCAGTTCTGCCCCAAAAGCCGGATCATCGGCTCTTCGCGCAGCAAGCTGGACCGCGCCGGCTTTCAGGATCTGGTGGCCCAGGCAATCCGAGACTATGGCCAGGACGGAGAGACCGGCGAAGACGACATCAAAGCCTTTGTCGAGTTGCTGGACTATGTCCCTGTCGATGCCAAGGGCGACATGGGCTGGCAAGAGCTGAAATCGCACTTGCGCCCAGACGTGGTGCGTGCCTTCTATCTCTCGGTGGGCCCCAGCCTGTTTCCCGACATTGCCAGCCGGCTCAGCTCTTGCGGGGTTGCGACCCCGGACAGTCGGATCGTGCTGGAAAAACCCTTTGGCCATGATCTGGCCTCAGCCCAGGCGCTGAATGCGGCCCTGCGCGACCACTTTGCCGAGAGCCAGATTTACCGGATCGATCATTATCTGGGCAAGGAAACCGTGCAGAACCTGATGGCCCTGCGCTTTGCCAATTCGCTGTTCGAGCCGCTGTGGAACTCCACCCATATCGACCACGTACAGATCACCGTTGCCGAGAGCATCGGCGTCGCGGGGCGGGGCGAATATTATGACCGCTCTGGTGCGATGCGCGATATGGTGCAGAACCACCTGATGCAGCTGTTGTGCCTGACCGCGATGGAGCCCCCCTCGCGCTTCACCCCCAACGCGGTGCGCGACGAAAAGGTCAAGGTGATCGAGGCCCTCGAGCCGGTCACCCAGGACAATATCGCCCGCGGTCAATATCGCGGCAAGTCCGGCAACAGTTACCTGGATCATGCGGGCAACCCCGCCAGCGCCACCGAAAGCTTTATCGCGATGAAGGTCGAGGTCGCCAATTGGCGCTGGGCCGGCACGCCTTTCTATCTGCGCACCGGCAAATGCCTGCGCGCCCGCGAAAGCGAGATCGCCGTCTACTTCCGCGACCCGCCTCATAATATTTTTGAAGGTGCGGCTGGCGTTCATGGGAATATCCTGGTGATCCGCCTGCAGCCGGACGAAGGCATCACCCTGCGCACCACCATCAAGGACCCGGGCCCCGGCGGTATGCGCCTAACCGGGGCCAATCTGGATATGACCTTTGCCGACTCCCTGCCCGAGTCTGGCCGCGCGCAGGACGCCTATGAAAGACTGATCATGGATGTCATTCGCGGCAACCAGACCCTGTTCATGCGCGGCGATGAGGTCGAGGCCGCCTGGGCCTGGGCCGATCCTATCATTGCCGGCTGGACCCAGATCGGTGCCCCTGCACCACAGCCCTATGACCAGGGCAGCTCAGGTCCGGACGACTCGCTCCTGTTGATGCACCGAGACAACCGCCGCTGGCGCGGCATCGGCACATGATCCAACCTGTGGCCCAACAGCTGACGCCCTGCCCACTACCCGAAAGGCCCCTCACATGCGCTTGAACACAACACTTGCCGAGGTTACCGACCGGATCATCGCCCGCAGCGCCAAAACCCGGCGCGCCTATCTGGATCGGATGGCGGCGGCGCAGGGCAAAGGCCCGGCCCGCGCCCATCTGTCTTGCTCTGGTCAGGCCCATGCCTATGCCGCCACCGGTGCCGATCAGGACAGCCTGGCCCAGGCCAACACCGGTCATCTGGGTATCGTCACCGCCTATAACGACATGCTTTCGGCGCATCAGCCCTTTGAAACCTACCCGGCCCTGATCCGCGATGCACTGCGCGCCCAGGGCGCAACCGCCCAGGTCGCGGGCGGTGTGCCCGCCATGTGCGATGGGGTCACCCAGGGCGAGGCCGGCATGGAGCTGAGCCTGTTTTCCCGCGACACCATCGCCATGGCCACCGGTATTGCGCTCAGCCACAATGTGTTTGACGCCGCAGTCTACCTCGGCGTCTGCGACAAGATCGTGCCGGGGCTGGTGATCGGAGCTCAGGCCTTTGGCCATATCCCGGCGGTGTTTTTGCCAGCTGGGCCAATGACCAGCGGTCTGTCCAATGATGAAAAGGCTAAAACGCGCCTGCTCTATGCCAAAGGCGAGATCGGACGCGACGCACTGCTCAAGGCGGAAATGGCTGCCTATCACGGCCCCGGCACCTGCACCTTTTATGGCACCGCCAATACCAACCAGATGCTGATGGAGTTCATGGGGCTTCACCTGCCGGGCTCCAGCTTCGTCAATCCCGGCACCCCCCTGCGCGAGGCGCTGACACTGGAAGGCGCCAAACGTGCCCTGGGTCTCAGCGCGCTGGGCAACAGCTACACACCTGTCTGCGAGGTGCTGGACGAAAAGGCCTATGTCAATGGCATTGCCGGGCTGATGACCACTGGCGGCTCCACCAACCTGTTGATCCATCTCATCGCCATGGCCCGGGCCGGCGGTGTGATCCTGGACTGGCAGGATTTTGCAGATCTCTCCGAAGTGGTTCCGCTGATTGCGCGGGTCTATCCCAACGGGCTGGCGGATGTGAACCACTTCCACGCCGCCGGGGGTCTGGGCTATGTGATTGGTGAATTGCTCAATGCCGGCTTCCTGCACCCGGACACCAAAACCGTGGTTGGCCAGGGGCTGGAGCATTACACCCAAGAACCTTTCCTGGGCGAGGACGGCCTTGTCTTCCGCCCCGGCACCAAGACCTCACTGAACGAGGCAATCCTGCGCCCAGCCGACACGCCGTTCCAGAAGACCGGTGGCCTCAAGCGTCTCAGCGGCACATTGGGCACTGCGGTGATCAAGGTCTCCGCCGTCGCTGAAAAGCACCACGTAATCGAAGCCCCGGCCCGCGTCTTTCACGATCAGGAAGAGGCCAAGGCCGCCTTCAAGGCGGGTGAGCTGACCGGTGATGTGGTGTTGGTGGTGCGCTTTCAGGGCCCAAAAGCGAACGGCATGCCAGAGCTACACAGCCTCACCCCGATGCTGGCCATTCTGCAGGGACAGGGGCACAGGGTGGCGCTGGTCACCGATGGGCGCATGTCCGGTGCCTCTGGCAAGGTGCCAGCCGCCATTCATGTGGTCCCCGAAGCGCTGGATGGCGGCCCCATCGCTCAAATCCGCGATGGCGACATGATCCGGCTGGATGCCACCTCAGGCAAGCTGGAGATCCTGGATGAAACCGTGTTGCAACGCCCCTGCGCCAGCGCTGACCTCAGCGCCTATCAGCAGGGCACCGGGCGCGAGATGTTTGCCATGTTCCGCCAGACCGTGACCTCTGCCGATACCGGTGCCACGGTCTTTGGCCTCAGCGAAGACGGAATCTGACTCTATGCCTATCACCCCAACTGAGGCCAGCAAACGCGCCTGCGAAATCTGCCAATTGGCCCCTATTGTACCCGTTCTGGTGGTCAAGGACCCCGCCAAGGCCCGCCCGTTGGCGCAGGCTTTGGTTGACGGCGGGTTGCCCGCGCTGGAGGTCACCCTGCGCACCCCCGCCGCCCTCGAAGTGATCCGCGAGATGGCCCAGGTCAAAGGCGGTATCGTCGGGGCCGGCACCCTGATCACCCCCGATGATGTCACCGCAGCCGTAGAGGCAGGCGCCCGGTTTGGCGTCTCTCCCGGTGCCACCGATGCGCTGCTTGACGCCTGCGAAGCGGCTGGCCTGCCGCTGCTGCCCGGTGCCGCCACCGCAACCGAAGCGATGCGGCTATTGGCGCGTGGCTATGACATGCTCAAGTTCTTTCCGGCTGAGGCCTCTGGCGGAGCCCCTGCGCTCAAGGCCATTGGCGCACCGTTGCCGCAGATCTCCTTTTGCCCCACCGGCGGTGTCAGCCCCGCCAATGCGGCAAACTATCTGTCCCTGCCCAATGTGATTTGTGCCGGCGGCAGCTGGGTTGCGCCTGCGGATCTGGTTGCAGCCGAGGACTGGGCCGCGATCACCGCTTTGGCCAAGGCTGCGCAACAGCTGCGCCAGTCCTGAAAGCCGGGTCTGTCTTGAAAACAGCGTATGTCTTGACTTCCTTGGGGCTTTCTGACGTCTATTGAACCAATTCCACATTGGTTCAATAGACGTCAGGACGCTCCATGCAAACCTTCACCACCCGTCCTGAAATTCGCGGTACATTTGGCGTTGCCACCTCAACCCATTGGCTGGCTTCGGCCACTGGCTTTGGCATTCTGGAACGCGGTGGCAATGCCTTTGACGCGGCCGTGGCCGCTGGATTGGTGTTGCAGGTGGTGGAACCACATCTGAACGGCCCCGCCGGGGATCTGCCCGCCATTTTCCATTCAGCCCAAACCGGCAAGACCGAAGTGCTCGCCGCGCAGGGGCCTGCACCTGCCGGGGCCACGATCGATCACTACCGGGCCCAGGGACTGGAGCTGATCCCGGGTTCCGGATTGCTCTCCACCGTCATTCCCGGTGCTTTTGACGGTTGGATGCTGATGCTGCGCGACCATGGCAGTATGACCCTGGCGCAGGTCATGGAGCCGGCCATTGCCTACGCCCGCGACGGCCACCCCATCCTGCCCCGCGTGTCGCATACCATCGCAGGCTTGGCCGAATATTTCACCCAGGAGTGGCCCTCCTCTGCCGAGATCTGGTGCCCCGACGGGGTGCCCCCTGCGCCCAATGAAAATTTCAAGAACCCCGATCTGGCCCGAACCTACCAACGCCTGGTGGACATCGCCGAGGCCAGCAGTATCGAGCGTGAAGCGCAGATCAATGCAGCCCGTAGCGCCTGGGCCGAGGGATTTGTGGCGCAGGCAATTGGCGACTACCTGTCGCAAGCCGAAGTGCATGATGTTTCAGGACAAAAGAACCGCGCCGTGCTCACATCGGAAGATCTGGCCTATTGGCGCGCCGGTTATGAAGACACGCTGAGCTACGCGTATCAGGGCTGGACCCTGCACAAGACCCACAGCTGGTCACAGGGGCCGGTGCTGCTGCAAAGCCTGGCCATCCTGAAACATTTCGACCTGGCGGCGATGGACCCGCTGGGGGCCGAATTCACCCATACTGTCATTGAAGCGATGAAACTCGCCTATGCGGATCGCGAAGCCTATTACGGCGACCCCGACCACAGTGCGGTGCCGATGGATGTGCTGCTGTCCGATGCCTATAACGCGCAACGTGCCCAAATGATCAGCGACCAGGCCTCGCTGGAGCAGCGCCCCGGGCGTATTCCCGGCTATGAACATCAGGCGGAGGCCTATGTCGCCCGCGCGGCCCGGGATTTTGGCGTCACCGATGCCGCGCCGCAGGAACCAACCATGGCGCATCTCACCGAAAAGCGCGGCGATACCGTGCATCTCGATGTGATTGACCGCTGGGGCAATATGGTTTCGGCCACGCCCTCGGGCGGCTGGCTGCAGTCCAGCCCGATTGTTCCCGGCCTTGGCTTTCCCCTCAATAGCCGCGCCCAGATGTTCTGGCTCGAGGAAGGCCTGCCAACCTCTTTGGCACCGGGGCGACGTCCACGCACCACCTTGACGCCCAGCCTGGCTGAAAAAGACGGCGCACGGCTGGTCTTTGGCACCCCGGGTGGTGATCAGCAGGACCAATGGCAGTTGATCTGGTTCCTACGCTTTGTGCATCACGGGTTCGATCTGCAGGCGGGCATGGATGCGCCCCTGTTTCATTCCATGCACTTCCAGGGCAGCTTCTTTCCCCGCGCCGCCCTGCCCGGTGAAATGATGATCGAACAAGGGGTTGGCGATGACGTGATCCAGGATCTGCGCACACGCGGCCATATCGTGACAGTTGCGGATGATTGGACTGTCGGGCGTTTGACCGCAGCCCTGCGTCATGCGGATGGCAGCCTGCAGGCGGCCGCGACCCCGCGCCTGATGCAGGCCTATGCCGTCGGCCGGTAGGCTGCCCAGCCCTGAGAGCAGTGAAAGAGGAATACTCGCATGTTGGAAATTGAAACCCTGATCACCCTGGCTGCGGTTGCCGCCGGTTCGGGCGTTGTCGGCGGTGTGCTGGCCGGGCTATTGGGCGTTGGCGGTGGCATCGTCATTGTCCCGGCGCTTTACCTGGCGCTGTCGCTTACTGGCATGGACAGCGCCCTCACCATGCAGGTGGCCGTTGGCACCTCGCTTGCGACCATTGTCTTTACCTCGCTATCCTCCGGATATGGACACTATCGCAAGGGGGCCATCGACCTGGGTCTGCTCAAACTCTGGGCCCCTTCGATCCTGGTTGGCGTGGCGATAGGCGGTATTCTGGGGGGGCTGCTGTCAGGGCGAATTCTGATTGCTGTCTTTGCCACGGTGGCCGCGGTTGTTGCGCTGGACCTGATGTTGCGCAAAACCGGCGATGACAAAGCCCCCAGGAGTTTTTCCAAACCGGTCTGGGCGGCCTTTGGCGTTTTTGCGGGCGCTGTTTCTGCGATGATGGGAATTGGCGGCGGCTCCGTCTGTGTGCCTCTGCTCAGCTTTCTCGGCTATGATATTCGCAAGGCGGTTGGAACCTCAGCGGCCATCGGTTTTGTCATTGGCCTGCCCGGAGCCCTGATCTACATGGCAACCGGATTTGGCGCCGAAGGCTTGCCGCCTTTTTCCTTTGGCTATGTCAATCTGTTCTGTGCCGCGGTCATCATCCCGCTGAGCACCAGCTTTGCCCGTGTCGGGGTGAAACTGGCCCATAGCATTCCGCGACGCGGCCTGCGGCTGGCCTTTGGCCTGTTCCTGATGCTGACCTCGATACGGATGTTCAGCGATCTCCTGGGGGGCTGACAGCGAATGTCACCAAATCCCTCCACTTCGCCAGACGGGTTCTGTAGCCTGCTGCGCCAGAGCATCGCCGCAGGGGATCTGCAGCGCGGCGACCGGTTGCCGCCTGAGCGCGAGATGGCGCTTCATTTTGGCGTCAGCCGCGCCAGGTTGCGCCAGGCCCTAGACCAGCTCCAGGCGGAGGGCATCCTGTTTCGCCGTCGCGGCCAGGGTACCTTTGTACAGCCTCCACCCGCCACCGAAGCCGCGCGGCTCAAAAGCCTGGCTCTGCGCGTCAGCCCACAGAATGTGATGGAAGTCCGGCTGCAAATCGAACCCGCCCTGGCTGGTCTGGCAGCTATGCGAGCGAATAATCAGGCGAGGCAGAATTTTGCCCAGGCCGCCCAGGCAACGCTCAAGGCAACCGACCAGGCCAGCTATGATGCAGCGGACGATCTGTTTCACTATATGATCGCGGAAATGGCGCAGAACCCCCTGTTTCTCATGGTCTACGAGTCGATCCGTACGGTTCGCAGCCAGGCTGCCTGGACCCGCAAGCGGGCCGCAACCTATTCCCCCGAAATCACCACGCTTTTGGGCCAACAGCACCAAACCCTTGCCCAGGCCATCCTCCAAGGCGACAGTGACGGGGCCATCCGTGCAATGCAGAGCCACCTTTCCACGGTTGCCGACACCCTGCGTTCGGAACAAGGCTGACTGCCCCTTAGGGATACAAAAGATATAGAAACGAATCATCTTTTCACCCCACCACTGCGGATCATCAAAATTGGAATGATCGAGGCCAAAATTCAAAAGTCGGGTATCAGATTTTCCGACACTCCAAAACATCGGACCTTCTTTTCCCACCCTTTTCATAAAAAGTTTCCACCTGAAGATCACGCCCCTATGTCACAAAATCGATCGACAATCGGAAAGTTTAATTGCGGAGATTTAACGGAAGTCAAATATGTCCACCCAAATAGAACAGATCCATAAACCACTGAGGCGCGAAGTTTAATCTGATATAGGAAAGGGAAAGGCAGCCATAAAATCAAATCTATTTACGGTAGGATTACTATGATTTTACGGTCGATTGGAGCACCACAGGTCAGAAAACAAGCAAAACACCTGTCGTCCCACATTCTTGAAATGGGGTGTGAGTAGAGGCTGATTTTCCATTCCTTAAAGAACTGCACGTAAAACGAGTGGAAACAACTAGATGGTGTAAATAGTCATGTTTCGCAACACTCCAATCAAAACACGACTGATTTTCTCAGGCGTCGTTTCAATATTCTCCACCTTAATTCTGGCCACGATGGGCACATACAGCCTGTGGCAAAGCGAATTGGAACTTGAACGGCAGATAACGATGACGGAAGCCGTTCGCCATGAATTGAAATCTGACATGATGCATGAGGCCATGGAGGCCATGGTGGTCTACAGCCTGCTGCAAGGGGAAAGCACCCCCGCCTCCGAAAAAGAGACCCTCACAGCCGCGCTGGCGGAGGATATCGAAATTTTCCACTCTGAGCTCGATGCGTTGTCAGCCATGGATTTGTCCTCCGAGATCTCGGCCATGATCAAAAATGTGTTACCTCTTGCCGAGACATTTGCCAAAGACAGCCAGGCGATCCAGATCCTGGGTTTCACTGACAACGCTGCTGCTCTGGCTGCGCTCCCGGAATTTCAAGCGACATTCCACCGCCTGGGAGAGGCGCTGTCGCCGCTGGCCAAGACCATAGAAGATCTGGCCGAGGAAAGGGCCCAGGCTGCCCGTGCGCATGACATGAAGCTGCTTTATTTGCTGCTTGCACTCTCTGCGGCGACCGTAGCACTGATGCTGTTCAATGCCCGAAAAATTACCCTGACCATCTCGCGGCCGATTGAACGCCTTCGCTTAGCCCTCAGGGAAGTTTCTGAAGGTGATTTTGGGGTCAAGATCGCCAATCGCATGCGTGCCGATGATTTTGGCGATATTGCCCGGGATATCGACCAGATTTCTGATCGGGTTGTTAAAACACTGGCCGATCAAGATGCCTTGCGCGCCGAAGGCGAACACGTCATCAACCGACTGAGCAGCGCCATGAAAAAGCTCGCGAACGGTGACTTCAGCGACCGGATCCAAGAAAGCTTTACCGACGACTACGAGGCCTTGCGTGTTGACTTCAATGATACCGTCGACAATCTGAACGATCTGCTCTCCAAAGTGGTCCGGGCCAGTCATGGTATTCAAGCCCGCTCTGGGGAAATTCACGGAGCCTCGCAAAACCTGTCGGTGCGCACCGCCAGCCAGGCCGCAACCCTGGAAGAAACGGCAGCCGCATTGGAGCAGATGACCAATAGTGTCAAGACCGCAGCCCAAAACACCAAGGATGTCGAGACCGCCATGGTCTTGGCCCGCAATGACGTCGAGCACAGCGGCCGCGTTGTTGAAGGTGCCATCGCTGCAATGAACGAAATTGAAACCTCGTCCAGCCGGATTTCGCAGATCATCGGCGTCATCGATGACATTGCGTTTCAGACCAATTTACTGGCGCTCAACGCCGGCGTAGAGGCCGCGCGCGCAGGGGAGGTCGGACGAGGCTTTGCCGTTGTTGCCTCTGAAGTCCGCAGCCTTGCCCAACGCTCATCCGAGGCGGCCAATGAGATCAAAACCCTGATCAGCACCAGCTCAAAACACGTGCAAGCAGGCGTCGAGCAAGTTGATGGGGCTGGCCAGGCCCTGTCAGCCGTGGTCACCCAGGTCGCCCATATCTCCGAATTGGTCTCTGGCATCTCATCCGTTTCGATAGAACAGGCAAATGGCATCACAGAGGTCAACACAGGTGTGTCTCAGCTGGACCAGGTCACCCAACAGAACGCAACCATGGTCGAGGATTCCGGTGCCGCCATTCAATCCCTGAACAACGAGACCCTGGGTCTCACCCAGCTTGTCGGCCAATTTAGACTGGCCAGCAAGCGCCAAACAGAAGGTCCGCAGAAGCAGCAGCTCCCACCGGTTTCCAATGAGCTAACAGCCGAGCCGCCCAGCCAGAATGGGGACGGGAGATGTGACACTCGCTGGCAGGACACCACCTCCGCAGAGGCCCCTTTTCCTGCCCAGGAGGGTATGAACGTCCGCTCCGCCTGAGCCTGTCACCCAAAGGAAGGACCTAGGCTTTGCCTCGATACCGGCAATAGAGCTTGGCCAGCGAAGAGGTGATGCCTTTCAACAATCTCGGGGCAGGCTCTACCCTTAGAGATCTATGCGGCGCCCTGGCCAACTTGGACGGCGCAGAGATGGCCGTAGACACAAAACGCGTGGAAACGGCCTTTGGCGTCGAACTGGCGTCAGAAGACGCCCATATTGTCAGCTGTAAACGCAACTAAGTCCTGGCCCTGCCGGAGTGGCCCAGATGCTGCTCTGGCCCCTGCTCTCAACCCCACCTTCTTCAGGCGATGACAATTTCTCAAAGCCTGTGTTGCTCCACCGGTTTTCGCGGGTTTGGTCACCACAAGCGCGCCATGGGGCAGGACCTGTGTGTCTGATTTTGGGGTTTGGAGATCCCAGGCAAGTGTATCTCTCAGACGGCTTGAGTAGCCGACCTTGTCCTGATAGAATTTTTTCATTCGCAACGCATTGCCATCTGACATATGCAATGCCTACCTGCCGCGACACCCCTGCCCTTTCCACAAAGTCTGAATATGATGAATTCTACCCTTCTCATTCACAAGTCCGGCTTTGGAGATATGCTGAAACAGATAAACACTTTTTTCCACCTTTCAGATATATACTCATTCAACCCAAAAATATTCTTACCTAAAAAAATCAAGAGAAACACATTGAACAGCCATGTTTTTTTTGACGAAATAGGTTTCTCCAGCATAGTCGAAACCAACTCCGAACTATCCTTTGACAAGGCAGTCAGTCTTTCCGAAATATCTCAAAAAACTTCAGGTACGTATATATTTGACAAAATCTGCTACAACAACTCTAGAATAGAGGAAATTCTGGATGGCAGAGAACGGAAAAGTCATCCCAGATTGCGCGCGCTCGCGACCCAAAGCAATTTCCACACCGAGGTCAGAAAACGAAAAAATTACACGAATACAATCGCTTTGCACGTCAGAAGAGGGGATGTCGCACAAATCAATGCCGATGATTTCCCGGGCATTTTTGACAAAACAACGACCGGCGGAAGAATAGTGCATTGTCGCGGGTTATTTGAAAAAGAAAATCTCGAAATCGAATTGCCATATGGAAACCGCCGTAGGTTCGCCGACACGCATGCACATCTCGAAATACTAAATTTGACAAAAGATCGATTGGGGATAGATAACCACATTCTTATCTCTGACGGGTTTGACAGGATGTCGCGCATATTGATCAATATGCGTCCCTACCTACTGCACAAAGAAGACATATCCATCGATGCACTCAAAGGCGTGCTAGAACGGGAATTGCACCCGCTGATGGATCGCGCCCAAAAAACCATCATAGGTGAAACGAACTCTTTATTTTACGACACCATTTTCACCGCTCTGGGGTCCAAAGTAATCATTTCACAGTCCGCAGGCTTCTTGAAAGAACTGTCCAACCTATTTGAGCTGGACATAGAATTCATTTCTCCAACGCCTCAACCAGAACGTTGAAAACCAGGACTGAGAAATTCCCCTTGATGAGTGGGGCTGGAAAGGCGAATCTAGGGGCAGGACCCATTAATCCTTTGGACGCGCGAAGCGCTGCAAAGCAGCGGTTCGACGGCTTGGAATTCCCCCGCAAGCCTCAGCGCCATCCCCTCCCCCCCTGCTTGATCCCCCCCTGAACTGGTCCGCCCCTCTAGTTAGGAAAAGGAGGATCAAAGATGGGAATCAGAGGTGGTTCGGTTTGTGTGAACAGTTTCGAGCCGTTTCGTAAGTGGACTTCCCACTCAGTTGGAAAGCGCCGAAATATGAAGTTCGCATCTCAACAGAGCCACGGCCATTTCCTGCACCGCTTTGGCTTTGCAGAAACGGGGCTGACAACTTCCGGCTCGATAATCTCATGGGCTACAGCCGGGACACGTTCTATCGTTACAAGTCAGCGGTCGAGGACGGCGGTCTGGGCACCAGAGCAACCAGTGCTTCTCCATCCAGCGCTATCCCAGATGTACAAGAAAAAGGTGGCAGATCTCACAGCTGTCCTAAATGACCCTGAGACCAAGGCAAAAGCCACAACGATCATCCGCAGTATGCTGTCGGAGATCCGGCTGTCTCCTATCGAAGGCGCCTTGGAGATTGAGCTTGTTGGGGAGCTGACAGGTTTGTTGACTTTGGGTCAAAAAGAAACGGCCTCGAAGCGCTATGCTTCAGGCCGTTCTGTAACACTGGTTGCGGGAGTAGGATTTGAACCTACGACCTTCAGGTTATGAGCCTGACGAGCTACCGGGCTGCTCCATCCCGCGACAGTTTTTTGTCCTCTCGGCCGTTGGGCTGGTTGAGGACGATTGCAGTA
>JADFAE010000017.1 GCA_015665415.1 Roseobacter sp. | reverse complement strand
CCATCGCGCTGCGCCTGGCGCTGCAGCTGGCGCATGTAGTCCTGGGTGGCATCGCGCAGCTTTTGCATCAGCCTAGCGATTTCCTCGTCGCTGGCCCCGTCCCGCATGGCCTGGCTCAACCGCTCTCTGGCCTGCTGCATGCGCGCCAGCGCATCGCCGATATCCCCCTCCTCGAGGCTTTGCGCCAAGGCCCAAAGCGCTGCGGCGACCTCATCGCGCTGTGCGTCACTCAACACCCCGCTTTGTGCGTCGGTCTCGGCCTCAGCGCTGGCTTGCTGCCCCGACCCCAGGCGAGCCTTAAGACCCGCCTCCAGTCGGCGCAGAATAGCCCGCATCTGCAAATAACTACCCGCTTCGCGAAAAATCTCTGCGGGGCGGTGCGACAGGGCGCGCATCACCTGAGCAATGCGCGCACCATTGTCCCGCGTCCAGATCAGATCCCGACGTTGTTCACCCACTGCTGCCGCCAGCGGATCAAAGAACCGTGGCGCTACCAATGCTGCCCCCAGACCGGTAGAGGTCGACGTCTGGCCCGCCGCATCTCGCAGGGTGAAACTGAAAATCACCGGCAGATTGGCCCAGGCGTGCTGGGCAAAATCCTCGATCAAAAACTCGGTGAAAGACTGCCGCGACCCGCTCAGCGGCAGAGGCAGGTCCAACACTATGTCAGCGCGCGCCTCGGGTTCGAGCGCCAGACCATGACGCCGCGACAGGGCCAGGTAATCCAGCGAAATCCGGACCTCGCCGCCAACAACCCCATAGTCATCTTCTGCTGCAAACCCCAAGGACAGGGCCCCATCGCGAGTCAGCTCCGGCAACCCGATGATCGCGACGCTGGGCGGCTGGTCCGCCAGCACCGCAATATCCCAGGCCCGCCCGCCGGGACCTTCGATGGCCAGATGCCCCGCCTGCACCACTTCGACATCCTGTTCGAGCCCTTGCACTTCCGCGCCTGCATCCTCCTGCCCAGAAACGCTCTCACTTAGCCCCAGCGCGCCCACTTCGCCATAGAAGCGCAGGGTGATGCGGCTGCCTTCTGGCAGCTCCAGGTTTTGATCCGGTTGATCATTGAGATAGAGCACCGGCAGGCCAGTGTAGCGCGGCGGCTCGATCCAACCTTCCCACGATGGCCCCTGCAGCCCGGCCTGCGCCCCCGGCACCAGGACCGTCAGGCTGCCGACCCGCCAGATGGACCCGAACAACAGCGCCATCAGCAGCGCAACCAGCGCCAGATAGCGCAGCGCATAGGGATCGGCCTTGGCAATCTGCAGATCGGGTGCAGGCGCTTTGGCCGCTGCCGCAGCCCGTGCCATCCGCGCCTGATGTGCCTGCCACAGGGCGGCCGACCCGGCATCCGCAGCACCGATAGCCTGATCATCCAACAGGGCGGAAACCGGTCGCCCGGGCAGGCTGACATCCAGCCGCGCCAGCGCCTCAGCCCGGTGGGGCCAGGAAAATCGCCACAGCCCCCACAGCAGCGCCAACAGGCCTGCGATAAGGACGAGCCCCAAGCCGGACCAAAGCAAAGCAGTCGAAACCAGATCCTGCAGCCCCAGCATCAAAGCCGCAGCCGCCCCCATCAGCACCGAGGCCAGGGGCCAAAAGGCCCGCAACCCGCGCTCTGCAATCATGCCCGCCTGCGTCAGCAGCAGGGGCCATCGCAGCGGGCGCAATCGTGGGTCAGCCTTGCCGATACGCGTCATCCTGGCTTTGCCTCCATCCGGTGGTCTCCGGGGCTGCAACCCTCAGGGTTTTGCTGAAAGGTCTACAGCCACTCCGGGATAGTATCGCGGTTTATCATTTCGTCAAAGGTGGGACGTGGGCGAATAACCGCAAATTGATCCCCATGCACAAGCACTTCGGGGATCAGAGGGCGCGAATTGTACTCGCTGGCCATCACTGCGCCATAGGCCCCGGCAGAGCGAAAGGCGATCAGATCCCCTGCTGCAAGCGGTGCCAAGTCACGTTGTTTGGCAAAGGTATCGCCACTTTCGCAGACCGGCCCGACGATATCATAGGGTTGTTTTTCCACTCCCGGCGCAGGTTCCAGAACCGGGTCAATATCATGATGAGCCTCATACATGGCCGGGCGGATCAGATCATTCATGGCCCCATCAATAATCAGGAAATCACGATCTTCACCGGATTTCACATAGATCACTTTGCTCACCATCAGACCCGCATTACCTGCAATCAGGCGGCCCGGCTCGATCTCGATCTCGCAGCCCAGATGGCCCAGAGTGTCCTTGATCAGCTGACCGTATTCCATTGGCAGCGGTGGCGCATCATTGGAGCGGGTATAGGGAATGCCAAGTCCCCCGCCCAGATCCAGACGGCGAATGTTGTGGCCCTCAGCGCGCAGAACCTCTGTCAGCTCCGCCACCTTTTCATAGGCAAGGCGAAAGGGCTCCAGATCGGTCAGCTGCGAGCCGATGTGCACATCGATACCGATCACCTCCAGCCCCGGCAGGCTGGCGGCATGGGCATAGACCTCCTTGGCCCGCGCAATCGGAATGCCGAATTTGTTCTCGGATTTGCCAGTGGCAATCTTGGCATGGGTCTTGGCATCCACATCCGGGTTCACCCGCACGGTGATCGGGGCAACTACCCCCAACTCCAGCGCCACCGCGTTGATCACCGCCATCTCCGGCTCGCTCTCGACGTTGAACTGGCGGATGCCGCCACTCAGCGCGGTGCGGATTTCCTCTCCAGTCTTACCAACCCCGGAAAAGACGATCTTGTCGCCCGGCACCCCTGCCGCCTTGGCGCGCAGATATTCGCCCTGACTGACCACATCCATCCCCGCGCCGGCCTGCGCCAGCGTCTTCAGGATCGCCTGATTGGAGGCCGCCTTCATCGCAAAGCAGACCAGATGATCGGTGCCTTCAAGCGCCTCGTCAAACAGCCGGAAATGCCGCAGCAGGGTGGCACTGGAATAGACATAAAACGGAGTGCCCACAGCAGCCGCGATCTCGGCAACCGGCACGTCTTCGGCGTAAAGCGCGCCGTCGCGGTAGAGAAAGTGATCCATAAAGGGCGATTAGACCAAAACCACGCCGACTGGCAAATGATTCCCGCGCCCTGGGTGCCCCTTGCGGGTCAAGGGCCGCGCAGCGACGGCGCAAACGCCGTTTACCCTTGCGGCACATTGAAAACACTGACGTGAGGGATCGGCCTGCCCAGCCTAGGCCTCTCAACGCCAGCCTGCACTGTGCGCCAGCACAGTGCCTGGCCCAACTCTGGGCGCGGCCCGCAAGGGCAGCTCGCAGAGGCGGGAGCCCCCGCCCCATGCGGTCTTGGTCAGAACCTGTGGGAAACACCGACCCTGGCATAGCCAGAGACAGAAACCCCTCCTTGTGCGGGTTTTTCTTCTTTTGGCGGCGTGGCATAGCTTTGTGGCAGATCACACCCCGCAAGCGCCAGCACCCCCAGGATCAATAGACAGCGCTTCATCTCAGCAGTCCTATTCATGTCTCATCCCGCTGGTTTCCTCAGGAACCGGCGGGATTGCCAAAAGGCGGTGTTGCTAAAACCCAAGGAAGATATTCAGCGGCCCCTTGTGCAGACCAACCGAGCCGCCCGCATGGACACCGCTATTGGAGACTCCAACCCCGGCATTGAGCGACGGGCGCAGTGGCTCTCCGTCAACGCCACAGGCGCTCAACAGCGCCAGACCTATCAGGCCAAACATCCATTCGCGCATCATCTTATCTCCACTCATGACCTTCCCTGGAAGGTAGCACCAATCTGGGGTTGCGCAGAGCCCAAACAAGCTCTGCGCGCTGTTTTTAACACCTTTTGGCGGAATCTGGCTGACTCGGCCCCAATCTGGCAATCCCGGTCAGCCGCGCCTTCACTCCGCTAGAATTTCAGTCCAGCGGGCCACCTGGGCGCGAACTTGCGCCGGGGCAGTACCACCGTAAGACATCCGCGAGTTGACCGAGTTTTCGACGCCCAACACGGTAAAGACATCTTCGGTGATCTCAGCATGCACGCCCTGCATGTCTTCCAGGGACAGATCCGGCAGGTCACAGCCGCGCCCCTCGGCCAGCGCCACCAGCGACCCGGTGACGTGATGGGCATCGCGGAACGGCAGGCCCAGAACCCGCACCAGCCAGTCGGCCAGATCGGTGGCCGTGGAGAACCCGGTGGCCGCGGCCGCGGCCAGTTCGGCGCGGTTGGCACTCATGTCCTTGACCATGCCTTCCATCGCCGCCAGTGCCAGCATCCAGTTGTCGGCAGCATCAAAGACCTGTTCCTTGTCTTCCTGCATGTCCTTGGAATAGGCCAAGGGCAGCCCCTTCATCACCATCATCAGCGCGGTGTTGGCACCAAAAATCCGGCCCACCTTGGCGCGGATCAACTCTGCCGCATCGGGGTTCTTTTTCTGCGGCATGATCGACGATCCCGTCGAGAACCGATCCGACAGGGTGACAAAACGGAACTGCGCCGAGGACCAGATCACCAGCTCTTCGGCAAAGCGCGACAGGTGCACCGCGCTGATCGAAGCACAAGACAGGAACTCAAGCGCGAAGTCGCGATCAGAGACCGCATCCAGCGAGTTGGCCGCCGGACGGTCAAAGCCAAGCGCCGATGCTGTCATGTCACGGTCGATCGGAAAGGAGGTCCCGGCCAGGGCCGCCGCACCCAGGGGGCTTTCGTTCATCCGGGCGCGGGCATCGCGCACCCGCGACAAATCGCGGCCTAACATCTCCACATAGGCCATTATGTGATGGCCCCAGGTCACCGGCTGCGCCACTTGCAGATGGGTAAAGCCCGGCATCACCCAATCGGCCCCGGCCTCGGCCTGGGTCAGCAGCGCCTTGATCAGCGCCAGGAGGCCCGACTCGGCGGCATCCAGTTGATCACGCACCCAGAGTTTGAAGTCCGTTGCCACCTGATCGTTGCGCGACCGGCCGGTGTGCAGACGCCCCGCCGGTTCACCGATCACCTCTTTCAGGCGCGCCTCAACATTCATGTGGATGTCTTCCAGCGCGGCAGAAAACTGGAATGTTCCGGTCTCGATCTCTGACAAGACCGTGAGCAGCCCTTCCCGAATTGCCTCGGCGTCGTTATCGCTTATAACGCCTGTAGCGGCCAACATCGCCGCATGGGCCCTGGAGCCAGCAATGTCTTGTGCAGCCATCCGCTTGTCAAAGCCGATCGAGGCGTTGATCGCCTCCATGATCGCGTCTGGGCCAGCGGCGAAACGGCCGCCCCACATCTGGTTCGAGGCTTGATCTGTCATGGTGGAATCCCGGAGATAATATGCGTCTGTTACGTCACCTTTCCCTTTATATCGCTCTGAGCCTGGGTGCAAATGCGGCCTGGGTTACCCCTGCTACTGCCACTGACAGATCTGCGGATGTGGCCCAGCTGGAGGCCCTGCGCGACGGCAGCCTCAAGCGGCTGGTGATACATTCCACCCCGCGCGATGTCTCTGACGCGGAATTCTTCCTTGAGGATGAAACCGGCATGGCCAGCCTGGCCGATTACCAGGGCAAGGTGGTGGTGCTGAATTTCTGGGCCACCTGGTGCGCGCCCTGCCGCAAGGAAATGCCGCAGCTGTCAGAATTGCAGGAAGAATTTGGCGGTGACGACTTCGAGGTTCTCACCATTGCCACCGGCCGCAACACGCCGGCCGGGGTCGCAAAGTTCTTTGACGAAAACGGCATCACCAACCTGCCCCGCCATCAGGATCCCAAACAGGCGCTGGCCCGTGAAATGGCGGTGATCGGCCTGCCCATCACCGTTTTGCTGAACCGCGACGGCAAAGAGGTCGCCCGTCTGCTGGGCGACGCCGAATGGAATTCGGATAGCGCAAAGGCCATTGTTGCGGCAATGATTGGCCCTTTGGACGAAAACTAAATTAAATATCTCGACAGCGCCGAAAATATCTTACTGTCGACACCGCCCCATGACTTTGGGGCGGTTTTTCTTTGCACCACTCAAGGCGCGACAGGGCTGGACAACTACAAACAGGCGTCATCTTTGACGCTTCACAAAGCCCCTTTAGTTCAAGGTGGATCTTGAAGGAGCTCACAACTATGGATAGTAACACTTGATGGAGCTATCTCGCTACGTGCCGCGTCATTATTAAGAGGAATTTCATTTGAAAAATTACATACTGGGCGCAGTTTTCTTCGCCGCCTCCGCTTCGATTGCTATACCCGCTGATGCGGCCAATCCATTTCTTTTTGAGGGCACCAAAGCCGAACTCCAGCTTCACTCTGAAAACCGCCTGAGGGGCAGTTTAAGCAAAAAGATGCGGTATTTCCGAAAGCATGCACGTTTCAATGGCGCACTCTATGTGAATTGAGGCGAAGAACTGAGCGCTAGTTTCTGGAATGCGTCTACCATTGAGGGTGCCATGCGAAACGCACTGAAGCTGTGTCAGTTGAAATCGCAAAATCCATCCAACTGCGAACTCTATGCAACGGTGCGCCCAAAATCCCCGACAACCAAGCAGGGAATGACTCTTGGCCAATCAGTCAACATTCGGTTTAACAGGTACCGGACGAAACATAGGAATGGAAAGTTCGGCGCCTTCGCGGCAACAGCAAACGGGTCTTCAGGCTATAGCTGGGATTATGACAGTGAAGTCGGCGCAACAACAGCTGCCATAAGTGCATGCAAAGAGAATGTCGAAAACATGGCTGAGCAGACATCAGCCCTTATTTTGGACAGCATCATAGATAAAAACGGTCATACTTGTAACGTGATACATATTACACGCCCTGAATAGAAGGCTTTCCCCGATCCTCTTTTGCACTAGCTTTATTCCTACTAGAGGGTTGCAATTCGGGCAGCCCATTTGGAGGAACACGAGATGCACCCCGTTGTACTGTTGATTGGAAAACTGCCGCATGTGATCGGCAATGTGGCCCAGGAGCTGGATCATCTGCCCATTCAGTGGCTGGGCGCCCATGACCACGCTGAGACCGTGCGCCAGTTGGAGTGTGAGCCACGTATTGCCTGCGTCATCATGGGCGCGGGACTGGATGATCAGGTGCGTGGCGATCTCATTGGATTGATCGCCATGCTGCGCCCCGACCTCTCTATCCATCTCAAGGATCGCGCCTCTGGCCCCCAAGGACTGGTGCCCTTTGTCGAGCGCGTGGTGCGGATGGAGGTCCTGGATCGCCGCCCGCAGATGTCATCCTCCTGACCCCCACTTGGCTGCGGCCAAACCTCGGCCAGGCTTCCACAGCGCAGGCCCGAAATGCCCTTGCCGCCACGCCACCTTTGACAGAGCGCCCCAAGTCTCTTCATTCTGCGGCAAGGGAGGGCGTGATGCCGCTGCAGATCTTGTTGATACTTGTTGTTGGGGGCATTGCCGCGGTGGCGGTTTTGCTGCATCTGACCGGTCGCTCCAGACAGACCTATCTGGATGAGGGCAAGGCCCGCGCAGCCTGGAGCCGCCAATTTCCCGAACAGCCCGCCGCCCGGGTTCTGGTGGCCCAGAATGGCAAGGCTGCGCTGGTGGCCCCTGAAGCCGGTCAACCACCGCTGGGGCTGGTCTGGTCCTTTGGGGCCGACGCCGTCGCCCGCGACTTGCAACACCTCCACCTTTCGAAGACGGCACGGGGGTTGCAGCTGCAGTTCAGCGATTTTGGCGCGCCGCGGGCAAATCTTCGATTGAACCCAGCCGAAATCGAACAATGGCACCGCATAATCGCGGCGCAATCCTTTGATGCGGCCTCTGGCGAGCAGAGCAACACAGCAGGACGACCCTCATGATGGACAGCCTCTCTTACCCGGATGTCACCCAATGGGCGGTGCCCTTTTTCATCGCCGCCATCCTGGCCGAGTTTCTGTGGATCGCGATCAAGGGACGCGGCGGGCGCTATGAGACCCGCGATGCGGTGACCTCACTCATCATGGGCGCAGGCAGCGTCGCCTCCGGCATTCTGCTGGGGTTCATAGCCTGGGGGTTCTTCATGGTGCTGTGGCGGATCACGCCGCTGGATCTGGGCACCTCGATCTGGGTGATCATTCTTTGCTTTGTACTGGATGACCTGCGCTACTACTGGGTGCATCGTCTTGGCCATCGCATCCGCTGGGTCTGGGCCAGCCATGTCAATCATCACTCCAGCCAGCACTACAACCTGACCACGGCGCTGCGCCAGACCTGGACCGGCACCTTTTCCTTTATCATGATCATCCGCGCGCCCCTGGTGCTCTTGGGCTTTCATCCGGCACTGGTCCTGTTTGTGGGGGGCATCAACCTCGTCTATCAGTTCTGGATCCACACCGAGGCCATCGGCAAAATGCCCCGCTGGTTCGAAGCGGTGATGAACACCCCCAGCCATCACCGCGCCCACCACGGCCGCAACCCGCGGTATCTGGATTGCAACTACGCCGGAGTATTTATCATTTGGGACAAGATCTTTGGCACCTTTGTTCCCGAGCAGAAAGACGATCCTGTGGACTATGGGCTGGTCTTCAACATCGCCAGTTTCAACCCGCTACGCGTCGCCTTTCATGAATGGGTGGCGATCTATCGGGATGTGACGCAACCCGGTCTCAGCTGGAAACAAAGGTTGCTCTATGCGCTGGCCCCACCGGGCTACAGCCATGATGGCAGCCGCGATAATTCTGAGACGATCAAGGCCAAGCACCTGATCCGCAACCCCAATGACAGGGGCACGCCCGGGTTCTGAGCCCTGACCACATCCAAAGGAGCTTACGGCGCTCCACGAGGGGAGGTTTAGGCCACCTTCAAGCGGTAGCTCTCAAATTCGTCTAGCCAAACAAATTGCTAACCTGTTCCCCCACCGGGCCTGGTATCTTGTTGCGCCAGACTGTCCTGGCCTGAAACGCCAGTGACAGTATCGACGGCCGTGACCGGTCCAGGGGGAGGCGCAGGGGGGGGGCAGGCGCAGGAACTGGAGCTTGAGGAGCCTGCGCGGAGGATGCCCCGCCGTCGCCGCTGCCAACCCGACCGAGGATGTACCCCGACAAGCCACCCAACAAAGCCGCCAGCTCTTTGTCTTGCAAGATCCCTGTGATGCCAAAAAGTATGATGGCAATCACCAGAGAAAACAGGGTCAAAAACTGGATACCTGATTGGCTGGAGAAAATGGACTGACGTACCTTTTCGTCCAGCCATGCGATGACAAAAAAGCCAACAATTACCGCCGCGACAAGGGCTGCAAAGATCTTGGCTGTTTCCGATCTGAAATCATTCCCTGCCTTAAAGGGGATCAGGACTTCGTGAATGATCAGGTCGAGGTGGTCCTGGTATTCCCGTGCTTTCTGTAGAAATTCATCACTTCGTCTGACAGATCTTTTCAAGGCCTCGATTTCGCCCCCGAGAATTGGCTCTTGCGCTACATTTTGCGAGTTCACCTCTTTCAGTCGGGCGCTTTCGCGCTCGAAATACGAGACACTTGGGGGCATTTGATCCAACCGGCTCTGAACGTCGTCATGCCTTGTTGAGGCATCTTGGTGCCGTTGAGGCGTCTCCCCCAGGTTATCAAGAACCGACTGATGGATGTCTTGCTCCGCGAGAAGACGCTCAAGTTCGCTACGGTCAGCTTCCATAACCCGCATCCGTGACTGAAACCTCGAAAGCTCGTACTTCAGGTCTTCATAGTCATATTGCTTTCGCACCAAGGATTCCTTGGAGGATCGGTTGCTCGCCTCCAGTTTGGGAATCAAAAGCAAAGCAGAGCGACGCAACTGCCTGATTTTCGAAAAATCCCCTTCATCACTCCCATCAATGACAAGTTTTTCGACACCGATCCGAATTGTTTCCAAATCCTCAAAATACCAGTCCAACTCGGTGCGCGCCGCGTCATAAGCCTGCTCCAGAACTGGCTTCGGGATCGAATTGACCAATGGCCCCACCGGGAGCACGGGGCGGTCGCTGATGGTTTCCACAGGCCCCCCTTCCAAACCTTCCGCCCCCGCAGATTGTGAAAAAATGCAAAGCAAGCCAACAATCAAAAATCGCATAAAAACAATCAAAACGTTTCTCGTATATAATAAGCCATACCCATGGCATATTGACTCTCTGGCAGAACCTAACAAAAATTGAGGCCGACCCTAGCGGTCGCCCCTGCCCAGACCATCCCGAGGCTTTTGTAAAATTTTAAGTTTAAGTCTCAATTCACCCTTTTGCACGACAGTCTCTGGTGACGCATTATTTGACAAGACGATGGCAGCATCAGGGGAATTCGAGTGATCAACAAACACAAGTTGAGACGGGCAAACATGCCCGAAGGCGCTGAAGATCCCATCTCCGCAGCCGTGGTGTCGCGGGATCGTTCAACGCTGGATATGGTGGCCGAGGCCGTCAAACATGACCAGACCATGCTGGCCTATCAGCCGGTGATGCAGGCGATGCCGCCCCATGGCACCGCATTTTACGAAGGTTACATCCGGGTGCTGGATGCCACCGGTCGAGTGATTCCCGCCCGCGAATTCATGCATGTGGTGCAGGACAAGGAAATCGGCCGCGAGCTCGACTGCCTGGCGCTACAGCACGGTCTACGCGCATTGATGAAATCACCGCAGATCCGCCTCTCCATCAATATGTCCGCCCGCTCCATCGGATATCGCCGCTGGTCCAAAGTACTGGAAAGTTTCCTGAAAAAAGACGCGGCCATCGGTGAACGCCTGGTGCTGGAGATCACTGAAGCCTCCGCCATGGACACCCCGGAACTGGTCATCGACTTTATGGACCGGATGCAGAAACATGGTATTGCCTTTGCCCTCGATAACTTTGGCGCTGGCACCACTGCGATTGGCCATTTCCGCGAGTTCTTCTTTGACGCCGTAAAAATCGACGGCCAGTTCATTCGCGGCATCTGCGACAACCCCGGCAATCAGGCCGTGACCTGCGCCCTGGTGGGGATCGCCAAGCAATTCGACATGCTGATCGTGGCGGAATCCGTTGAAACCCAGCAAGAGGCCGAATATCTGGTCTCCATAGGGGTCGACTGCCTGCAGGGCTTCCTCTACGGCGCGCCGACGGTATCGCCCCCTTGGCTGGAAGAGTTGAAGCAGAGAAACCGCGCCTGAGCCTGCCCCCTGCGCCAAGCCGTTGCCAGCGCTAGAAAAAGAGCGCTGCATCGCAGCAAAAACCAGCCATTCCGAGTTTCATCCGGAGTGGATTTTTCATTTTCTGCATATCTGAGTTGACTCAAGGCCGATGCCTGAGACACCCTGTCAATTGCTGCACCTGCAGCAAAACGCTATATCTGTCCCAAAGTGGGAGGGGGAGATGTGACCTGTTGCGGCCAATGCGGGCCAATATTCAGGGCATGTTTCACGTAAGAATTTGATGGCAGAGGACCCAAATAAATGACCAATGTTGTAATTGCATCCGCCGCGCGTACCGCCGTCGGCAGTTTTGGCGGCGCTTTCGCCAATACCCCGGCCCATGATCTGGGTACAGCCGTTCTCGAGGCGGTTGTTGCGCGCGCCGGCATCGACAAATCAGAGGTCAGCGAGACCATCCTTGGTCAGGTCCTGACCGCGGCCCAGGGGCAGAACCCTGCGCGTCAGGCGCATATCAACGCTGGTCTGCCGCAGGAAAGCGCGGCCTGGGGCATCAATCAGGTCTGCGGCTCCGGTCTGCGCGCCGTTGCTCTTGGGGCCCAGCACATTCAGCTGGGAGACGCTTCGATTGTGGCGGCTGGCGGCCAGGAAAGCATGACCCTCAGCCCCCATGCCGCCCATCTGCGGGCCGGTCACAAAATGGGCGACATGAAATACATCGACACCATGATCCGCGACGGGTTGTGGGATGCCTTCAACAACTACCACATGGGCCAGACCGCCGAGAATGTCGCCAACAAGTGGGATATCTCCCGCGACATGCAGGACGCCTTTGCCGTCGCCTCTCAGAACAAGGCCGAAGCGGCACAGAAAGCTGGCAAGTTCGTCGACGAAATCACCGCCTTTACAGTCAAGACCCGCAAGGGTGAAACCATCGTTGATCAGGACGAATACATCCGTCATGGTGCCACCATGGAAGCGATGCAGAAACTGCGTCCGGCCTTTGTGCGCGACGGCGGCTCTGTCACCGCTGCCAATGCCTCGGGCCTGAACGACGGTGCCGCGGCCACCCTGCTGATGAGTGCGGATGACGCCGAAAAGCGCGGCATCGAACCACTGGCCCGCATCGCCTCTTATGCCACCGCAGGGCTCGACCCGTCGATCATGGGCGTGGGCCCGATCTACGCCTCCCGCAAGGCCCTGGAGAAGGCTGGCTGGTCCGCCTCTGATCTGGATCTGGTCGAAGCCAACGAGGCCTTCGCAGCTCAGGCCTGCGCCGTCAACAAAGAGATGGGCTGGGATCCAGAAATCGTCAACGTCAACGGGGGCGCCATCGCCATCGGACACCCCATCGGCGCTTCGGGCTGCCGTGTGCTGAACACCCTGCTGTTTGAAATGAAGCGGCGTGGTGCCAAGAAAGGCCTTGCCACACTCTGCATTGGGGGCGGTATGGGCGTCGCCATGTGTGTGGAGCGCCCATAATGCGCTGCAAGATATGACATCACAAAGGGCGCCCTCTGGGCGCCCTTTTTATTTACATCGCAAGTACTTGCTGCAGATGCGACACTTTGTGCGGCGATGCGGCAAAAAATCCATTGCGCAATATTATTGCGCAGGTCATTATCCTGACGTAGCAAGATTACCGAGAGAATCTCGAATTGGAGGAATACTGAATGGCACGTACTGCACTCGTCACCGGAGGCTCGCGCGGCATTGGCGCTGCAATTTCGCAGGCTCTGAAGGATCAGGGCTGCAATGTCGCCGCGACCTATGCGGGCAATGACGAAGCGGCGGCAAAATTCACCGAAGAGACTGGCATCAAGACCTACAAATGGAACGTCGGCTCTTACGAGGAAAGCCAGGCGGGCATTGCCCAGGTTGAAGCAGATCTGGGGCCCATCGACATCGTCGTGGCCAATGCCGGCATCACCCGTGACGCCCCTTTCCACAAGATGACACCAGAGCAATGGCAGCAGGTGATCGACACCAACCTGACCGGTGTGTTCAACACCGTGCATCCGATCTGGCCTGGCATGCGTGAACGCAAATTCGGTCGTGTCATCGTGATCTCTTCGATCAACGGTCAAAAGGGCCAGTTTGCCCAGGTCAACTATGCCGCCACCAAGGCCGGCGATCTGGGCATCGTCAAATCCCTGGCCCAGGAAGGCGCACGCGCCGGCATCACTGCCAATGCGATCTGCCCCGGCTATATCGCCACCGAAATGGTCATGGCCGTTCCTGAAAAAGTCCGCGATTCGATCATCAGTCAGATCCCCACAGGCCGCCTGGGTGAGCCCGAAGAGATCGCCCGCTGCGTGGCCTTCCTGGCCTCCGATGATTCGGGCTTTATCAATGGCTCCACCATCTCGGCCAATGGCGGTCAGTTCTTCGTCTGACCCCATCGCGACGCCAGCAATACCAAGGGCCGGTCTTTTAGGACCGGCCCTTTTCTAATCCCGTAAGAACATGTGCACTATGCCCAGCGGGAAACCCGTGTTGAGAACCGCAGGCGACCCGGCAGGCGCAGCACCCAGGTCAACCCGTTCAAAAAGACTTGACCGCGTTCGGCATGTGCCCGTTCCATCGCCAGTTTGACCTTGGTGTTTGCAGAATATTCCATCATCGTCGGCCTCCTATTCGGATCAGTGTTATCGAACTGATGCCAATATGAGGCTTTAAACAAAAAGCGACAAACGAGACTTTCCCTGCCTTCAGTTAAGTTATACTTGTGTGATCATGTCAGATCGCCTACCGCCCCTCACCGCCCTGCGCGCCTTTGATGCCGCTGCTCGGCACATGTCCTTTGCCCAGGCCGCCGCCGAGCTGAATGTCACCCCGGCGGCGCTGTCGTTTCAGATCAAATCCCTGGAAGAGCATCTGGGCGCGCCGCTGTTTCGCCGTCTCAACCGCGCGGTAGAGCTGACCGAAGCCGGTTGCACTCTGGCTCCGGGGGCTGCGGAGGGGTTCCAGGCCCTGTCTGCCGCCTGGTCCGCCACCCGGCGGTTGCAGGACAACACCACGCTGACAGTGACGGCAGGCCCGGCGCTGACAGCCAAATGGCTGGCACCGCGACTATATGAATTTGCCCGCAACCACCCGGATATCGACCTGCGATTTTCGGCGACGCTGCGCAAAATGGATCTTGCCCGCGATGATGTCGATGTCGCGATCCGATTTGGGATCGCCGATGACAGCGGGCTGTATTCGCTGCCCGTGCGCAAGGAATGGATGACCCCCGTCATGTCTCCGGAACTGGCCGAAGAATATCAGACGCCAGACAGCCTGATGGAAGCGCCACTGATCTTTGACGATTCTCTTGCCATTCTCGACAATCCACCGGATTGGAAAGACTGGTTCCGCGCCGTCGGGATCGGGTTTTCGCCACTCCACGGCGCGCGGTTTTCCAATGCCGATCACGCCGTTGACGCGGCAGTTGCAGGCCTGGGGGTGGCGCTGGGACGCCGGGCAATCATCCTGAAGGACCTGCAGGAAGGCCGCCTGGTTGCCCCCTTCAAAGTGGCCATCGAAATGGAGGCACGGTTTCGCTTTCTCTGCCTGCCTGGCGCAGAAGAGCGACCGCAAATAGCAGCGTTCCGGGATTGGTTCGTGGCAGAAATCGAAAGAACTGCACATCTGTCAGATGATTTCGAAGTTATCCCTCTTGAGGAGATCACCCGCTCATGACCCGATCCAAGGCAACCGCCGTCGGCTTTGTTGCCGTTCTGCTTTGGGCGCTGCTGGCGCTGCTGACCGTAGGCTCTGCCCCCGTGCCGCCGCTGCTGCTGAATGCCATCTGTTTTAGCATTGGCGGCACTCTGGGGCTGATCTGGACCGCCCGCAGTGGCGGGCTGTCGCAGTTGCGCCAGGTCTCCTGGAAGATCTACGCTTTTGGCTCCGCTGGACTCTTTGGCTATCACGCGCTGTATTTCTCTGCCCTGCGCCTGGCCCCCGCCGCCGAGGCCGGGCTGATCGCCTATCTCTGGCCGCTGATGATTGTGCTGTTTTCGGGATTGCTGCCCGGAGAGCATCTGCGCCTGGGCCATATTCTGGGCGCGCTTTTGGGCTTTGTCGGGGCTGCGACCCTGATCACCGGAGGCGCGGGCGGGTTTCAGGCAGAATTCCTGCCCGGCTATCTGCTCGCCTTTCTCTGCGCTTTGACCTGGTCCGGCTATTCGGTGCTGTCGCGCCGGTTAGGAGCGGCCCCAACCAGCTCGGTTGCGGTGTTTTGCGCGGTGACAGCCATCGCCTCCTGGGGGCTGCATTTTGCGCTGGAAGAGACCATCTGGCCACAGGGCAGCCTTGGCTGGGCCTCGACCCTGCTGCTGGGGCTGGGACCGGTGGGATTGGCGTTTTACGTCTGGGACATCGGCGTCAAACAGGGGAATATCCAAATGCTGGGCACCAGTTCCTATGCCGCCCCGCTGTTGTCGACCCTGGTGCTGGTGCTGGCCGGGGTGGCGCAGGCCAGCTGGGGCCTGGCCCTGGCGGCAGCGCTGATCACTACAGGCGCCCTGATCGCCGCCAAAAGCCGCTAGGACCACCAGCGCAGCACGGGATCCTTCAAAAGAAGAAAACCCCAAAACAAAAGGGCCCAAAACAAAAGGGCCGCCAAATCTGGCAGCCCTGGAAACTCTGTTGCTCATCTTGTCTCGGGATTTTCCCGTCGACCATTGGGAGCTTATGCCGTTTCAGTTTCGCTCGACAGACGCTCAATCTCTTCCTTGAGTCTTAGCTTCTGTTTTTTCAAGCCTGCGATTTCCAGATCGTTTGAACCCGGCGATCGTTGGGCTTGCTCTACTTCCGTACTCAGATGCTCATGCTTCTTCTTAAGTTCGGTGAGATGCGAGCTGAGGCTCATGGCGCTCCTCCTTTTTAAGCGAGACGTTTCGCCCCCATATTTGCGGGGCTAAGTTCGAGTGGAGCACAAGTTTCGCCCCCTGTCACGCTGCAGGCGCATAGTTTTTGCAATCAAATCGACATATAGGCCAAACACTGCCAAAAGCGCTATTTTTAAGGGGATCGGCGCGAAAAAACACAAGACAAATACCCGATCAAGGTTGCATCACCGGCCCGCGATACCTATTTTGGCACCGGCCAGGACAGGGCCGCTCCACGGCGCAAAATAGCACTGATCTCAGGGCGATAGCTTTCCTCATCTTTGAGATGACGCAGCCCTTCGTGCAGAATCAGCGGCGCATGCAGGCGAAAATCAGCGCGCCCGCCCTTGCGCGCCCGCAGCAGGACCAGCTCTGCCGCCCGGCCTGCGCGCGCAGCCAGCGGCAAGACCTCGATCGAACCTAGAACTCCGGTGCTCGCCGTCAGCATCTCGGGCAGCCTATCAGCCCGCTGGATCATATGCAGATAGCCTTTGTGCCCAAGACGCTTGGCTGCGGTTTCAACCCAGCACTCCAGCGGCGTGTCCCCGCCCAGAGCGATCTGACGTCCGACATCTTCGGCTGGGCTATGGGCCCCGGCGCGATAATAGGGCGGATTGGCCAACACGTGATCAAACTGGCACTGGCGCAGCTCTGCAGGAAGCGCTGCAAGATCCCCCTCGATCACAGCAATTTCCTGCCCGTTCTGCGCGGCATTGCGCCGGGCAAGATCGGCATATTCCGCCTGCAGCTCCACCCCCGTCAGCACCAGTCCCGGCACCCGTGCCGCCAGGCACAGCAGTGCCTGACCTCCACCACAGCCCAACTCCAGCACCCGCTCCCCCGCCTGCGCCGGAATCGCTGCCGCCAGCAGCACCGGATCGACCCCGGCGCGATATCCCTGCCGCGGCTGCCAGATCTGTACCTGACCGCCCAGGAAATCATCCTGCGTCAGCGCCTCTTGTGCAAAACGCCGCCCGCTCTGCCCTGTCGTTTTGCTAGATTGAAAATCAGAGGCGCTCATCTCTCGTTTCCCAACGGGATCTCATTGTCCCGCATCGCCCGCAATGCAAGGTCATAATCGCCCTCGCGCACCATCAGACGACGTGGGAAAATTCCGATGCCACCTTCCAGGATGCTCATATTTACGTCCATCTGAAAGCAGTCTATATCCTCCCCCTGAAGAAGGGCGGATGCAAAGGCCAGGACGGTTGGATCGGTGCTGCGCAAAAGTTCTTTCATGGGGATGGATCTAAGGGCAAGGTCACGGCCTTGTCGAGCCTGAAAGCCGGGAATGCAATGAACCAAGTCACGACTCAAAAGCCGCACGAACTGCTCGCCGCGACTCTCAGCACAGAGATGGACGCGGTCAACACGCTGATCCGCACCCGCATGGCCTCAGAGCACGCGCCGCGCATTCCCGAGGTGACCGCGCATCTGGTCGAGGCCGGCGGCAAACGCCTGCGCCCGATGCTGACCCTGGCCGCCGCCCGCCTGTGTGGATACAGCGGCGAACATCACGTCAAACTGGCGGCAACGGTTGAGTTCATCCATACCGCAACCCTGCTGCATGACGATGTGGTGGATGAGAGCGGCCAGCGTCGCGGCCGTCCAACTGCCAACCTGCTTTGGGACAACAAAAGCTCTGTTCTGGTTGGCGATTATCTGTTTTCCCGCAGCTTTCAGCTGATGGTCGAAACCGGCTCCTTGCGGGTGCTCGATATCCTCGCCAATGCCTCCGCCACCATTGCAGAGGGCGAAGTGCTGCAGATGACCGCAGCCTCCAATCTGGCCACCGATGAGGCTGTCTACCTACAGGTGGTGCGTGGCAAAACCGCAGCCCTCTTTTCGGCAGCAACCGAAGTCGGCGGCGTCATTGCCGGTGCTGATGAAGACCATGTCAAAGCGCTGCATGCCTATGGCGATGCCCTGGGCATTGCCTTTCAGATTGCCGATGATCTGCTGGATTATCAGGGCGACAGCAAGGCCACCGGCAAGAACGTCGGTGACGACTTCCGCGAGCGCAAGCTGACCCTGCCGGTGATCAAAGCCGTGGCTCAGGCCAGTGATGAAGAGCGCGCCTTTTGGCAGCGCACCATCGAAAAGGGCCGTCAGGAAGAGGGCGACCTGGAGCAGGCGCTGGCCTTGATGGAGAAATACGACACGCTGGAGGCCACGCGCCAGGATGCCCTGCTGTGGGCCGAAAAGGCGACCGAAGCGCTGACCGTCCTGCCCGATCACCCAATCCGCCAGATGCTGCATGATCTGGCCGAATATGTGGTCTCCCGCCTGAACTGAGGCAGCCGCCTGACATTCAGACTTCGACAGACTCCTGCATCTTTGCAGGAGTTTTCTTTTGTGTTTTACTCTGGGCCAGCCATTTCAAATCTGACCCATTTGCCCATGCCTCGCCTTTTTCTGCATCTCTTAGGCATTTTCGCCCTCACGCTGTTGACCCAGATTGGCGGCATCGCCTGGGCGCTGGCGCTGCTGTTTCGACGTCGATTGCCCGCCTTTGCCGGTCTTTATCTCGGCCTGACAGTGCTGGCTGTCTGGACCGCGCCGCTGCTGGGGCGCAGCGCGCTGTCCTGTTTTGAAACCGGCCCCTTGCAGATGCAATCCTGGGTCTATTGCGCCACCAATCGCAACTATGCCGCGCCTGAGCTGTGGCAGGTCATGCAAGAGGCTGCCGCAACCGTAGAAGCCGCATATCCCGGCACGCGGACCTTGGTGCTGGATGCGGGCTTTCCCTTTCTGACCGGCTTTCCGCTTCTGCCGCATTTGTCACATGATGACGGCGAAAAAATCGACCTCGCCTACTACTACGCGGATGCCGCTGGGGATTATTACCCCGGTCAAACCCGCAGCCCGCTTGGCTACTTTGCCTTTGAACAGGGGGAGAGCAACTGCCCGGATCACTGGCTCAGCCTACGCTGGGATCTGGCCTGGCTCCAGCCCCTGTGGAAGACCTACGGGCTGGACCCAGCGCGCAACCGGATTTTGATTGAAACCCTTGTGGATGACCGGCGCATCGGCAAGATTTTTGTCGAGCCGCATCTACAGGAAAGCCTGGGACTGAGCGGCAGTAAGATCCGTTTTCAGGGCTGTCGGGCCGCGCGGCATGACGATCATATCCACGTCCAGCTGTAGCGCGGCCTAGCGCAGACTAACCGCCCGGATCCACCAGTCGGGATGTTCTGCGCCGATCTCATAGGCGGCCATATGCGCCTCCTTTTTGGTCGGGTAAAGCGCAAAACAGGTGGCGCCGGATCCGGACATCCGCGCCAGCATCACGCCTGAACTGGTGCCAAGATCGCCCAGGACCCGGTCGATCTCTGGTGCCGCGATGCGCGCAGGGGGTTCCAGATCGTTGCGCTGTTCTGCCAGCCAGTCGGCGCACTCCGGAGCAGAGGAAAATTGCGGGATCTCATCTGGCATCGGCGCATTGTCGCGACTGTGCAACCCGGAAAACACCGCCCCCGTTGGCACATGCACACCGGGATTGACCAAGAGCGCCTGCAGCTCTGGCAGCTCAACCGGTGCGATCTCTTCACCAATGCCCCGCATCCGAGAAGCCTTGGCCGGGCCACAGACCGGCACATCCGCCCCCAGCGACAGGGCCAGATCTTTGGGGATCTCATACCCCTGCGCCGTCAGCGCCCGCAGCACCGCAGCCGCGTCGGAAGAGCCGCCACCAATGCCGGCCCCATGCGGCAATTGCTTGTCGAGATGGATCGCACCGCACCAACCAGCCGCCTCAGCCGCTTGCCAGACCAGGTTGCGCGCATCTGTCGGCACCCCTTTGGCAAAGGGGCCGCTCAGATTGATTTGCATCTGCGGCCCCTGCTGCAGCCGCAGCTGATCCCCCACATCGGCAAAAACAACCAGCGAATCCAGAAGATGGTAACCATCCTCGCGTTGGCCAGTGACATGCAGGGTCAGGTTGATCTTGGCTGGCGCAAAGACCTCAGCCGTCATTGGCCACCTGCAGCGGCGCAGCACCTTCCTGCTCCAGCACCGCATCCAGTCCCAGTTCCAGCTTGCTGCGGATCCGTTCCGGGTCGGCCTCGCCGTCGCCCTCACCGGAGCGAATGAAGGAGAGCGCCCGTTTCCACTGGAACTCTGCCTCGCGCAGACGGCCCACAGCCCAATAGACATCGCCAAGATGATCATTGACCACCGGGTCCACCGGCATCAACTCCACCGCACGCTCCATCTGGCCCACCGCCTCGCTGTAGCGGCCCAGGCGGTACAGCACCCAGCCCAGACTGTCGACGATATAGCCGGATTCCGGCCGCGCGGCCACGGCCCGTTCGATCATGCCCAGCGCCTCATCCAGCTTGTCTTCCTTTTCGATCAAGGAATAGCCGAGATAGTTCAGCACCTGCGGGCTGTCGGGACGCAGCTCCAGCGAGGCGCGGAAATCGGCCTCTGCCTTGGGCCACTGCTTGAGCCGCTCATAGGAAATGCCACGGGCATAGAGCAGGAACCAGCGGCTGCCGGACTCCGCTGGCATGTTGGACAGGGCTGCATCATAGGCGGCAACCGCACCTGCATAGTCTTCCTGTTGGCGCAGCAAATCGCCAAGGCTGATCGAGACCTGTGGCAGGGTTGGGTAGTCCTGCACCAGCTGACCCAGCACCTCCGCGGCGGCATCGGGCTTGGCGGCCCGGCGCAGAGCCTCGGCGCGGCCCATTTCAGCGGCATAATATTCCGGATGGTCCTGCGGCACCTGCTTGTAGGTGGCAATCGACAGCTCATAGCGGCCCAGCTGATCCAACAGTTCAGCGCTGAGCAGCAGCGCATCGATATGATCGGGGCTGAGGGCCGCCGCCATCCGGGCATACATCAGTACAAAATCATTGGCCGCCTCGCCATTCATCACCGCAGCCAGGGTGAAAAAGACCTCGGCAATGCCATTGGCGGGAGTACTGGCAATGGAAAAGCCCAGCGCCTCGCCCGCTTCAAGCCGCGCACGGATGTCATCCAGCGCCGGATCAGAGCCGGTACCAAAGGCCGCGGCCAGTGTTGCCAGCGCCATCTCGTTCTCAGCAAGCTGAGACTGGATTTCAATCCGAGCCAAGGCGGCGCGGCGCGACAATCGGCTGAGCTGGCCCTCATCAGCGGCAAACAGCGCTTCTGCGCCGCCATAATTGCCCGCAGAGGCCAGTGCCAAGGCCTTGTGATACAGGGCAAAGGGGCGCAGCGCCTCATCCTCGGCAAGGCGATCAAAGACCTTGATCGCCTCATCAACGGACCCCACGCCCATCTGCGCCCAGGCATCCAGGAGGCCATCCACCAGCGGATGGATCTGATGCATCTCCCTGTCGCGATCAAGAATGGTCTGATAGTCCTCTGAAAGGACATAGCCGCCCATCATGACAATATTGGCCACCTGACTGCGCGCACCAACACCCCAGAGCCGCGCCGCCACCGGGATTGCCTGTTTCATCCGGCCCTGTGCCAATTGGGCAAAGACCACGTTTTCCATCAGCAGCGGGTTGGCAGGATCACGCACCAGGGCGCGCGTGTAATAATCGGCAGCGGCGGAAAAATCGCTCTCGTAGGTGGCGGCGCGCCCGGCCAGATAGGCACCTGCCAGACCATCAGCCGCCGCGCCCGGTGCCGTTGCCAACACTCCGGTCGCTGAAATTGCCGCCATTGCCAGCGCTGGCAGGTTGCGAAGATATGTTACCGGCACCCGGAGCTCTCCTATGCGTGTGTATGTCGCCTGAAGGCAAAGCCTAGTGCGGCCCTTGCCGACACGCAATGGGGCGACCCGAAGGCCGCCCCAAATTTGCGTGATTTCCACAGCGAACCCAGAAAACAGGCGTGCTCTTGCCTGTTTGCCAATGGGAGCCTCGGTGACTTACATGTTTGGATAGTTGGGACCGTCGCCACCCTGAGGTGTGGTCCAGGTGATGTTCTGACTTGGATCCTTGATATCGCAGGTCTTGCAATGCACGCAGTTCTGGAAGTTCACCACGAACTCTGGCTGGCCATCCTTTTCCACCACCTCGTAAACACCGGCCGGGCAGTAGCGCTGCGCCGGTTCAGCAAATTTTGGCAGATTGGTTGCGATCGGCAGATTGGGATCCGCCAGGCGCAGGTGACAGGGCTGGCTTTCCTCATGGTTGGTGGCCGCAAAGCTGACATTGGTCAGACGATCAAAAGACAGCTTGCCATCGGGTTTGGGGTAGTCGATTTCTTTGTGCTTGGAGGCTTCCTCGGTGGATTCAGCATCGTTTTTGCCGTGCTTCAACGTACCAAAGAGCGACAGGCCAAACAGGGTGTTGGTCCACATGTCCAGTCCACCCAGTGCCAGCGACGGCAGCATGCCCCATTTGGACCACATCGGCTTGACGTTGCGCACCTTCTTGAGGTCTTTGCCAATCATGCCATTGCGCACTTCGTCCTCGTAGGCGGTCAGCTCCTGATCGGTGGTTTCCGCCTTGATCATGTCAAAGGCCGCCTCGGCTGCCGCCTTGCCCGAAAGCATGGCATTGTGGTTGCCCTTGATGCGCGGCACGTTGACCATACCCGCAGAGCAGCCCAACAGCGCGCCACCCGGGAAGGTCAGCTTCGGCATCGACTGATAGCCACCTTCGGTGATCGCGCGCGCGCCATAGGCGACGCGTTTGCCACCTTCCAACAGCTCCGCCACCATCGGATGGTGCTTGAAGCGCTGGAACTCCATGTAGGGGTACAGATGCGGGTTCTTGTAGTTCAGGTGCACCACAAAGCCGACGTAGACCTGATTGTTGTCCAGGTGATAGATAAAGGAACCACCACCGGCGTTGGAGTTCAGCGGCCAGCCCATGGTGTGGGTGACAGTACCCTGCTTGTGCTTGGCCGGATCGATCTCCCAGATCTCTTTCATGCCAACGCCGTATTTCTGCACGTCCTTGCCAGCCTGCAGGTCATATTTGGCGATGACCTCTTTCGACAGCGAGCCTCGCACGCCCTCCGACAGGAAGACGTATTTGCCGTGCAGCTCCATCCCTGGCTCGGTGTTGGGCCCGTAGGAACCATCCGCCTCGAGACCAAAGACACCGGCCACCACGCCTTTGACTTCGCCCTTGTCGCCATAGACCAGCTCGGAGCAGGCCATGCCGGGGAAGATCTCGACGCCCAGTTCCTCGGCCTGCTCTGCCATCCAGCGGCAGACATTGCCCATGGAGACGATGTAATTGCCGTGGTTGTTCATCAACGGCGGCATCGGGAAGTTGGGAATGCGGACCTCACCGGCCTCACCCAGCATGTAAAAGTTGTCTTCTTCCACGGCAACGTTCAGCGGCGCGCCCTTTTCCTTCCAGTCGGGGATCAGCGCATCCAGACCACAGGGATCCAGAACCGCACCGGACAGGATATGGGCCCCCACTTCGGAGCCCTTTTCCAGCACCACGACCTCAAGGTCGGCATCCAGCTGTTTCAGACGGATCGCAGCGGACAGACCTGCGGGGCCTGCCCCAACGATCACTACGTCATATTCCATCGTTTCGCGTTCGATCTCGGCCATAGAAGGGCTCCTTGGCTATTGTATTCGCTACTGGTCCCAGGCTGCGGTCCGTCCTGGGCGTAATTTTCTTTCGCGGTTGCTTAGCGTTTGGCAACATACAAGGTCAATCCAAACTCTGCGTTAGTTGCTTTAGAACCGCGCTTTGCCGCAGGGAGAATGCCTATTTTCGTCACTCAGGCCTCTTTTTGCGGCTCAGATTGGGACTGAGGCCGATCTCCCATCAGATATCGGGGTCCCTTGCCCTTTTCTGCCGCTAGATCCTGCGGGTTATAAAGCGCGCATTTGGGCAGCGACAGACAACCACAACCGATGCAGCCGTCCAGATTGTCCCGCAACTTCCGCAAAGTCTCGATTCGCTGGTCGAGATGGCTGCGAAATCCGGTGGAGATTCGGGCCCAGTCTTCTGGAGTGGGTGTGCGCCCGCCAGGCAGGTCTTTCAGAAACCCACGGATTTCCGGCAGCGAAAATCCGAACTGCTGTGCAATCATGATAAAACTCAACCGCCGGATATCGGCGCGGTGAAAGCGCCGCTGACCGCCCGCATTGCGCCAAGGCTCCAGCAGCCCCTGCGCCTCGTAGTAGCGGATCGCCGAGACCGCCAATCCGGTGCGCTCTGCCAGGTAGCCAATCGCCACCCCTGCCGATTTTGCCATGATCGCTTTCCTTTCCAAACAAAATGCAGGTCTTTGCGATTTTTTGCTTGAGCTAAAGTTAGGTTTAGAAATTACCGTAGGGAGACTCAGGTCACAACGCCACCTAAAAAAGGAGAGAGCAGATGAGTGCAATTCTGGAACATGCCAACATCACCGTCACCGACCCCCAGGCCACCGCCAAGTGGATGAAGGAGGTCTTTGGCTGGCACACCCGCTGGTCCGGCAACTCGATCCACAATGGCTTTAGCCTGCATGTCGGCGGCGGCAACAGCTACCTTGCACTTTATGCCCCGCCAACCACGCCGCAGAATCCGGGCAACAGCTACACAACCCGGGGCGGGCTCAATCACCTGGCCGTCGTGGTCGAGGACATCGAGGCCACAGAGGAAGCGGTCAAGGCCGCTGGCTTCAGCCCCAACAGCCATGCAGATTATGAGCCCGGACGGCGGTTCTATTTTGACGATCAGGACGGGATCGAATTTGAAGTGGTGCAATATGATGATTGATCTATTGTGGCTCGTCGGATTTCCCCAACGACCCTGGCGCGACATTTTTCCGCGCGGTTCAAACAGAAAAACAACAAATTCCGCCGATTGAGCGGAATTGCCTGTGGACAGCCTGCCGCGACCTCTTGAAATTTCTGCGCGGATTGGGTCAGGTAATTGCCAACACCAAACAGGCCCCGCTGCTGCTTGCGGCGGGGCTCTGCCTTTGGTCACAGCAACAACAGCTAGCGCGCTAGCCTAAACGACCTGGACCCTCGATATGGAAAAGATCCCGATGACATCTGCGGGTCACACCGCACTGGAAGCCGAACTGAAGAACCTGAAATCGGTTGAACGGCCCAATATCATCAAGGCCATCGCCGAAGCCCGCGAGTTGGGTGATCTGTCGGAAAACGCCGAATACCACTCGGCCCGCGAAAAGCAGAGCTTCATCGAGGGCCGCATCAAAGAGCTTGAGGGGATCCTCAGCCTGGCCGATGTCATCGATCCCGCCAAACTGTCCGGCTCGATCAAATTTGGCGCCCGGGTCACCCTGGCCGATGAGGACACCGACGAAGAAAAAACCTGGCAGATCGTTGGCGAGTATGAGGCCAATGTCGAGGCTGGCTTGCTGAATATCAAATCCCCCATCGCCCGCGCCCTCATCGGCAAGGAAGAGGGCGACAGCGTCGAGGTACGCACCCCCGGTGGCACCCGCGGCTATGAGATCCTGAGCATCGTCTACGCCTAAAGCACCATTTGATCGGAGGTGGCGCATTTGCGCCGCCCCCTTGTCTTGGCACCGGAAACCGGTAGCCTTGCCACAAGACTTTATACCTCTCTCATTGCGAGCCAGTACATGACTGCCCAGGATGCTTCCAAACGCCCCTCTTCCCTGACAGGGCGCGGCCATGCCGAGATGCAGACAAGTTCGGGCACTTCCCAGACGGCTTCGGCACAATCCCAGGCGGGACATCTCGCTGCAGATGCCACTGATGCAGGCATGGGCACCGCAGAGCTGGCCGCAATTTTGCTATCGGTGCTTTGGGTATTGCTGGTTCTGGCGCTTTTCCTCCTGGCGCCTGCAGATCAGGGCCTGGCAGAGTGGATGCCAACCCTGCTCACCGCACTGGCCGTGGCCCTGCCCCTGGTGATGATCTGGGTCGGCACCTCGGCGCTGCGCTCAGCCCGGGTAATGCGCAGCGAAAGCCAGCGCCTGCAGGCCGCCATCGACAGCCTGCGTCACAGCTATCTCACCCATGCCCATCAAAACCCCGCAGCAGGCGAGCCCACCGTCAGTCAGAAACTTGAAGAAATCGCCGAAACAGCGCGCAAGACCGAGACCGCCCTTGCCACCTTCCAAAGCAGCCGCCACACCCCCACACGGCCCGCGATCCCCGCTGAGGCCAGCAAGCTGGCCACAGAGGATCAGGGCAGCCTTGCTCTGGGCACCCAGGCCGCAGACATCGCACCACCGCTGCCCGCTGAGCAGTTCATTCGGGCGCTGAATTTCCCCGAAACCGCAGAGGACGAAGCCGGCTTCACCGCCCTGCGCGCCGCGCTCAAGGATCGCAAGGCCGCCAAGGTGGTGCAGGCAGCACAGGATGTTCTGACCCTGCTGAGCCAGGATGGCATCTACATGGATGATCTGCGCCCCGACATGGCGCGCCCGGAAATCTGGCGGCAATTCGCCCAAGGTGCCCGAGGCCGCTCTGTTGCCGCTCTGGGCGGGGTGCGCGATCGCACCTCTCTGGCGCTCACCTCGGCCCGAATGAAGCAGGATCCGATCTTTCGCGATGCGGCACATCACTTTTTGCGCCGCTTTGACCGCATGTTCAGCGAATTTGAAGGCGAGGCCAGTGACGGCGAAATTTCTGCCCTTGGCGACACCCGCACCGCCCGCGCCTTTATGCTATTGGGCCGGGTTGCCGGCACCTTTGACTAAATCCTAATTCCCTCGAAACCGGGGGCTTTGCCCCCGCGCGCCACAGGCGCTCACCCCCAGGATATTTTGGGCCAAATGAATATAGGGGCCCATTTCATTTGGCCTAAAATATCCCGGAGCGCGAGGCAGAGCCTCGCATCTGGTCGATCAGCCCGATGAACCTGCGCTGGGAACGGCCCCTTACAGGTGAAAACTCTCAAAGGGAATATAGCGGACAGGATCGCCAGGCCTGATCTCCAAGGCACCGTCCCCCAGTTCCACCAGGCCTTCGGCCCAACTGAGCCCTGAAATGCGACCGGAGCCTTCAGATTTGAATACCTCGACCTGGCCGTCACGCAGCCGGGCCCGCAAGAACTCGCGACGCCCGGGTTTCTTATGTTTTGCGAACCCCGCAGGCAGCTGATATCCCAGCGGCTCTTGCCAGCGCGCCCCTGCCATCCCCCCCATGGCCGGGCGGGCAAAAATCAACGTGCATACAAGGGCGGCCACCGGATTTCCCGGCAGGCCAAAAACTGGCACCCCCTGCCACAGTGCCAGCGCCAGGGGCCGACCAGGCTTTAGCGCAATACGCCATTCCTGCAAGGCACCGCTGTCGCGCAACAGCGCAGAAACATGATCCTCATCCCCAGCTGAAGCGCCGCCACTGGTGAGGATCACATCCACCTCCGCCGCAGCCGCGTCCAATCGATCCTGCAAGGCCGCACGATTGTCATGCACCCGCCCCAGATCAATGGCCTCAAAACCCATCTGTGCCAGTAGCGTCAGCAGCATGGGGCGGTTGGCATCATAGATCTGTCCCGGCGCGGCCTCCTCGCCGGCCTCGCGCAGCTCATCGCCAGTGGAGAGCACGCCAACGCGCAGGCGCAGATGCACTTCTAGCGTTGACACCCCAGTGGCGGCAGCCAAAGCCAGATCCGCCGGGGTCACCACCCGCCCCTGTGACAGGATCACCTCACCTGCCTCGACATCCTCGCCCGCCTTGCGGGTATTGGCCCCGCGTTTCAGCGGACCCCGAAAGGCAATTTCGCCCGCGCCCAGGGTCACATTCTCTTCCAGGATCACGGTCTCGACCCCCGCAGGCAGCGCCGCCCCGGTCAAGATCCGGATGGCCTGCCCCGCAGGCACACTTCCATCATAGGCCAATCCGGCCGCCGCACGCCCCGCAACCAGCGGCAGGATGTGCTCTCCCTCGGCCACGGCCCCCGCAAACCCATAGCCATCCACTGCCGTATTGGGCAGCGGCGGATTGGAGCGCTGCGCCAGAACATCCTGCGCCAGAACCCGCCCCAGGGCCTGCGCCAAAGGCACGGTCTCGACACCGGTCACCGGGGTGATCCGCGTCTTCAGCAACGCCAGCGCCTGATCCACCGGCGTCCAGTTCACACCGGCAGGCAGGGCAAAACAATCGTTGCGCAGAGGCGGTGGCTTTAGGGTCATGGAACAAAGGCCTTCACAAAGGGGCGCGTCGGGATCAGAGCTGCAGCTCTGCGGCAATGAAATCGGCAATCGCCGTGGTGTGGTCAAGATCAAAGACCGGGCGATCAATCTCAACAGGAGTGTCACTGGCCAGCGCCCGGATGGTTTCATCCTGCGGCGCGATCAGCGGCTGACCCGCCGCCCGACGGTGCGCCTCGATCTTGGGGTGAGGTTCGCGCTTGTAGCCCTCCACCAGCACCAGATCGACCGGCGAGAGCCGCGCCAGCAGCTCTGACAGCAGTGGCTCTGCAGCGCCGCGCAGCTCCTGCATGATGGCAATGCGATGGGTGGAGGCCAGGATCACTTCCGAGGCGCCGGCCATGCGATGGCGGTGGCTGTCGGTGCCGGGCTGGTCCACATCGGTGCTATGGTGGGCGTGTTTGATGGTCGAGACCGTCAGGCCCCGTTCGGTGAACTCGGTCACCAGCCGCTCCATCAGCCCGGTCTTGCCGCAGTTCTTCCAGCCCGTGACACCGTAGAGTTTCATCTCAGCAGCTCCTCTGCCCGTTTCAGGTCCTCGGGCGTATTAACGTTGAAAAAGGGATCAAAGGGCTGGGCCTCAAACAGCGCCTCGCGTCCGCCGTGCTGATCGGTCCAGAGCACAACTTTGCGCAACCCATCATTCAGGGCGGCGCGCAGGTCCTCGCGCAGGGCAACCGGCCAGAGACCAAAGGTGGGGTGGCGATTGACCTTGCTGCGCCCGCCGGATTTTAGCTCTTCGCCGGTACGCGGTGTGGTGGCCAGCACCAGCGGGTATTTCTGCCCGTCAGAGGCCGCTACCAGTCGCGCCACCAGATCTTGCGGGAAGAACGGCGTATCGGCGGCAGCGGTGACGATAGCTTCTGCGCCCTGCTCGGCGGCCCAGTCGAGCCCGGCCAGCACCCCGGCAAGGGGACCGGCGAAGCCTTCGATTGTGTCGGCCACCACCGGCAGGCCCAGATCAGAGAACCGCGCCGCATCGCCATTGGCGTTGAGGGCCAGGCCAGACACCTGCGGTGCCAGCCGGTCCCGCACCCGTTTCAGCAGGCTCTGGCCGCCAATCTGCAACCGCCCTTTGTCGCCGCCGCCCATCCGGGTGGCGAGGCCACCTGCAAGGATTACACCGAGAGGTTTGGTCATGCGCAGCTCCTCCAGGCTTCGAGCTGCTTGTCAAACTCGAGCGCCTCCAATCCTGTTGGCAAACAGCGATGTGGAACGACAACCGTCTGAGCACCGTACCGAAGTACCGTCACATTACGACCTGTCAATATGTGAGCAATTTCATACCAAGGCAATTTGACAGAACCCAAAGTGGACCCAAGCTTTACACCGGAGTCGTCAAATACTGCGCTAGCAGGGCCATGCTTTGAAGAAAAACTCGCCATTTCCTGCGCAGCGACATTGGTGACCTTCATCCATCTAACCTGCCAGATGATCAAAATTGTTGCGGCCCCGAGCAATACTCCAAACATTTCAGGAATAGGATCTGACTGGCCAAATAGTTGACTGCAAAGAACCCCTAGAAAACTCAGAAACAAACCTAGAAGAAGTTGTTTTCCAAGTCGCCACCATGGGCTGGATCTTAAACCGCTTCGCCCTTGATTCCCGACAATCAGCCCTTCGCGAGCTTCCGACTTAGATAGGGAAAAACTAAATTCAATCTCTTTCATGTCACACCCATTTCCCGGCAAAACCGGGCAGCGCCCGTCCCCCCCCATGGGCGGGCGCTTCGCTTCCGCCCGCGGACCGGCACTGCCGTCGTTGTCTCATCCCTCACCCTTCCGTCGATGTTTCCTATCCTCCTGCGGCACAGTTTTGGGGTCGACGTCGCGCTCCAACCGCTCATCGCCGGACAAGCAGGTAAACCTCTGCCCCTTCATGCGGCCAATCAGGGTGAGGCCGACCTGCTGGGCGATCTCCACCCCCCAGGCGGTAAAGCCCGAGCGTGAGGCCAGCACAGGGATGCCCATCATCGCCGTCTTGATCACCATCTCAGAGGTCATGCGCCCGGTGGTGTAAAGGATCTTATCCGAGGCCTCGACGCCTTCTGACAACATCCAGCCGGCGATCTTGTCGACGGCATTATGGCGACCCACATCCTCCATATAGACCAACGGGCGATCGCGGCGACACAGCACCGTGCCGTGAATGGCGCCAGCCTCCAGATACAGGGAGGGCGTGCGGTTGATCTTATGGGCCAGCGCATAAAGCCAAGACGTCTTGACCGGAGTGGCGGGCAGCTGCACCTCCTCCAGCCCCTCCATCATGTCGCCAAAGACGGTGCCCACGGCGCAGCCAGAGGTACGGGTCTTTTTCTGCAGCTTTTCCTCGTAGGTGGTTTCAGAGGCAGTGCGCACCACCACGGTTTCCAGCTCTTCGTCGTAGTCGACGCGCAGGATCTCTTCGTCCGGGGACAACATGCCCTGATTGCGCAGAAACCCCAGCGCCAGATATTCGGGATAATCGCCAATGGTCATGGCAGTGACGATTTCCTGCCGGTTGAGATAGATGGTCAGGGGGCGTTCCTCGACCACTGACAGATTGACCAGCGCACCATGTTCATCATGGCCCTGCACGCCCCGTGTCAAACCCGGGCGCGCGGGATCTGGTGCGATCAGATATTCCTCCAAGATCTCGGAGAGGTCAGATTTGATAACCAATTGCAAAACCTCTGTGCACTGCCTAACTGTTCGGCAGTCAATCTAGGACGCGCGCATGGCAATCACCACCACCAAATCCGCCTTTTGGAAGGGGCTACGCGATAGCGTGCCCTTTCTTTTGGTCTCGGGTCCTTTTGGGCTGCTGTTTGGCGTGCTGGCCGCCGAAGCGGGACTAAATGTCCTGGAGGCCTGGACCTTTTCCATGGCGGTCTTTGCCGGATCGGCGCAGTTCACTGCCCTGCAGCTGCTGCAGGAGAACACGCCTTTGCTGATTGTGCTGGTCTCGGCGTTGGCGGTGAACCTGCGGGTGGCAATGTATTCGGCCTCGCTGACGCCCTATCTGGGGGATGCACCGCTGTGGCAACGCGCCTGCGCGGCCTATCTGACGGTAGATCAGTCCTACGCGCTGTCGATCGTGAAATTCGAAGACGAGCCGCAGATGACCACGCCCCAGCGCATGGCCTATTTCTTTGGCACCAATGGTGTCGTGGCACCGGGCTGGATGATCGCCACGGTGACCGGCGCGCTGGTGGGCGCGCAGATCCCCGACAGCTGGGGATTGGATTTTGTGCTGCCGCTGGCCTTTCTGGCGATGACCGGTCCGATGCTGCGTACGCCCGCGCATATGGTGGCCTGTTTTGTGGCCATCGCCACGGCCCTGCCCGCAACGCTGCTGCCCTATAACCTCGGCCTGATTGTGGCCGGGGTGGCGGGCATGATGGCAGGGGCCCAGGCTGAGCTGTGGTTCGAGCGCGCCAGCGCCCGTCGCAACGCATCCCAGGAGACAAGACAATGAACGGATTTACCCCGCTCAGCCTTTGGATCATCATCATTGGGCTGGCCCTGGGCAGCTTTGGCTTACGCTTTGCCTTTATCGGCTTCATGGGGGGGCGCGCGATGCCGGCCTGGCTGATGCGGCATCTGCGCTATACAGCTGTGGCGATCATTCCCGCGCTGGTTGCGCCGCTGGTGATCTGGCCCGCGCCCACCGGTGGCGAGACCAGCCTGCCGCATCTGGCGGTCGCGGCCCTGACCTTTGCGGTGGGCTATCTCACCCGTAATGTGCTTTGGGCGCTGCTCGCTGGGGCTGGGGGCTTTTTGGCGCTGTTCTTCCTCGCAGGTTGAGGCCATTCTGATCCCGGCCCAGACCGGGCTGTGCAAATTCAAACAATATTGACAGAGACATTTCATGAAATCCGTTGAACAGACCCTGGCTGGCCTGGGCATTGAATTGCCCCCAGCTCCGCAACCCCTGGGGAATTTTGCGCCCTTTCTCGTGGATGGAGACTATCTCTATATCTCCGGCCAGATTTCCAGCGCACCAACCGGCATCATCACCGGGAAACTGGGCCAGGACCTCGATATCGAAACCGGGATCAAGGCCGCACGCTATTGTGCCATCGGCATTCTGGCCCGCGCCAAGGCCGCTCTTGGCGATCTGGACAGGATCGAAAAACTGATCAAGCTTGGCGCCTTTGTGAATGCAAGCCCCGACTTTGGCGATCACCCCAAAGTGGTGAATGGAGCCTCGGACCTGATGGTTCAGGTCTTTGGCCCAGACAAGGCCAACCATGTGCGTTTTGCCGTCGGCAGCCCCAGCCTGCCATCACAGGCCGCCGTCGAAATCGAGGCGGTCTTTCGCATTGCCTCCAAAGGGTAGAACCCGCGGCTTGGCGGCGATTGCCCTAAATTCCAAACGAAATGCCGGACCAATCAGACGCCGGCCGAAAAGCCAAAAACCGCTGCCCAGGAAACCCAGGCAGCGGTTTCAATATTTCGACTTCAGATTTCCAGAACCCAGAAGTCAGACCGGCCTCAGCCGTTCAGGGCCTCATTGCCCTCGGCCAGGGCCTTTTGCAGGTCATCCTCGTCATCTTCATAGTATGTCTCGGTGACGACACCGGGGAACTGGGCCAATTGCTCCGCCAGTTTCACTGGATAGAAGGTGTGTTCGATCGTCTCGAAACCGGGGATCTGCGCCAGCAGGGCTGAGGTGGAGCGGGCACAATAGGCCCCCGGCACCCGGCCATTGCTCACTACCAGCTCATAGGCGCGCTGCGCCTGCGCTGGTGTGACTTCGATCCGCTGGGTCATCACATGCCAGGCGCTGCGCGCATGGGCACTGCTATAGGCCTTGGCCACCCCCGGGGTGATCCCATAAAGCACATCGTCGCGCTCTGGCACCACATCGGCGTAGAAGGATCCGGCAGGATCAAAGATCACCCGCTCGGAGGCATTGACCATCAGACCCGTATGACCGCCATTGCCGGTCCGATTGTTGATCACGGTGATCAGCGTCAGGGTCGGCGGGCCATTGTGGGAATAGGAGGCCGCTGCCAGGGTCTGCGCATCAGCGTTGGGCTTCTTGTTTTCGGAGCAGCCCGCAAGCAGAGCTGCAGCAACAACAAGCGCCGCAGCCGCACCCCTGCGGCCCGATGTCCGGGCACGCGACGTGTTCCCCAAAATCATCTGCCGCTATCAGGTTGCAAAGACAGCAAGGAAGAGCGCGACAAACACCAAAGCGATGGAAGAGCGCGTGATGAAGGTAATGAAGCTATTGTAGGTCTGCTCCTGAACGGAGGAATCCATGGTACCGTGTTTATGATCAGCCATCGTAGGTCGTCCTATTCGCGAATGTTTTGTGGAGAGATACTGGATTTCAAATTGACTGTCACCACGTCATTGCCGCGCAGGCCCGCGAAAACCTCAACCTGCGCCCAATCGGTCGCGCCTACGGAGGGCTTCAGCACATCGAATAGCCAAAACCCCAGCGCCAGGGCTGGCCCGAACAGGGGCCGCCGCCGAATCGCACGGCGTAATACATCGCCGCCGAAAGATGCTCAAAGGCCTGGTGCAGCACCTCTGGCGAGACCCTGTAGCGGTGCGACAATTCCAATTCCTCATCCTGGCCAACCTGCTGCACGCAGAGGCGCAATTGCCGGTCCGCCTTTAATCGCGCCTCATAGCTTTGCCCTGCGCTTTGGGCCCCGGTGATCGCGTGATAGGCCCGGTCATGGGTGACACAGCAGGGCTCAAACGGTGGGCGGTCCTGATAGCGCGCCGCAAAGCCCGGCCAATAGCCCGCCACCTGCTGCCAGGTGGCCGAAAGCCCGCCACTGCAGCCATCCGAGACAAAGGCTGAGGCAGGATCACCAACCGCCGCAATACGATCCAGCAGGCGCTGATGCGCCTCAAGTTCGAGACCGCGCCCAAGTTGATCCAGCTGCAGGGGGTTTGCCGCCACAGAGGGCAGCCCAAGGCGCTCAAACCAGCCTGTTGCCTCTGCTTCAGCCCAAACCAGTTGCGGCATCAGCAGGCTTGCACTGATCAGACAGGCCCCAAGAAAACGCCGCCGCCCAGCCCCAAGCAAGGTCCAGGCAGCGGCGCGCATTTTCATATTCAGCTGTGACAAAACCATCTGGCAAGATCAGCCTCTCGGAACCAACCGGCTGCTTATACGGCCTCTGATTTGTCCTCGAGATCGCTGGCCAGACGAAAGCCGATACGATTGGCGGGCACTTCCTGGCGCGGCTTTGGCAGCGCTCGCAGCATCACATTCATCTGGCTGACGTGCTGCACCAGCTGGGTTTTGGCGCCGCTGCCTTCGGTGCCGTAGAAAGTCACGATATCAGGATCGAAATAGCCCATGCCCTCGATCCGCAGCACGCCCGCATCGCCACCAACAAAGCCCATGGCGATCTCATGCTCGCTGTCGAGCTGCTTTTCAAAGTTCTGAATATAGAGGATCAGCCGCTCATAGGCCCAGCGCGCCGCGCTTTTGGCCTCATCCGGCTGCTGCAGCTTTTTGGGCACTTCGGTCAACCCATTGCAGGCCTCCGGATCCGCGTGCACCTCATGGACGCAGGGCAGAATTGCGGCTTCGACCGCCTCGGCACTGGTGGAAATCTCGTTGGTCATGCTCACTCCCCTTGCCGGGGGAGTGCCCCCGGTCTTCAATCTTTACGCTGGTACAGCCAGGCCCCGTCTTCGCGCTTGATGCGGCTGACACGATCCGTGCGGTACAGATGATTGACATGGGCCACCGCCTCGACCAGCGCAAGCCCATATTCTCCTGAGCCGATCTTACGCTTGAACAGCGGCGCAAAACAATCGGCTGCGGTACGGGGTTGGTCGAGGTGATCCATCAGCCGCTCCAGCGCGCCGTGATGGTTGTCGATCAGCTGCCGCATCCGAAGGGGCAACCGGGTAAAGGGCAGTTTATGACCGCCCAGCGCAAGGTGATCAGGGCGCGCCAGCGGCGCCAGCCGCTCGCAGGCCTCCAGCCATTCGCCCAATGGGTCGGCCATGGGTTCGGTGGCATAGACACCGATATTGGGGCTGATCGAGGCCAGAACCTGGTCGCCGGTGATCACCAGATTGTCATCGCGGCTCCACAGCGTCACATGTTCCGGCGCATGGCCATTGCCCATGTGCACGTCCCAGTCGCGCCCGCCCATGCGAAAGACGTCGTCCTGCTGGATCCGGGTAAAGCCCAGCGGCATGGGATACACGGTATCGGCGAAATTGAACGGGCGGTCCGCAACACGTTGGTCGTAAACCTCTGGTGCCATGCCAGCCGAGCGGTAATAGGCCAGGGTTTCCGCAGGCCAACTCTCCTGCACATCCAACGTCAGCATGCGCGCAAACAGCCAGGCCGTGCGACTGGTGACCAGCTCAGCGCCATATTCCGACTGAAACCAACCGGCCAGGCCAATGTGATCGGGGTGATGATGGGTGCCAAGCACTCGCGCCACCGGTTTGCCTTTCAGGGGCCCCGCCATCAAGGCCTGCCAGATCTCGCGGCTTTTGCGGGTGTTGAAGCCGGTGTCGACCACCGTCCAGCTGTCGCCCTCGTCAAAGGCGTAGATATTGACGTGATCCAGCTTCATCGGCAGCGGCTGGCGCATCCACAGCACCCCTTCGGCCACCTCGATGGCCTCACCCTGTGCCGGGGGTTCGGTCCAGGGAGTGCGGGGGCCTACTTCGGGAACACTCGCCATATCAGCCTGCCAATTCTTCAAGTGTAAGTGCCATGGTCCCGGCATAGCCTTCTTGGGCGTGAACCAAAAGCCCCGCATGTTCCGGCAGCATCCGCTTGATGTAAAAGCGCGCCAGTTTCTCGCGTGGCCCGCCCTTATCGGCGATGGCCGCGCTCAGGTGAAAATGGCCGCCCAGCACCCGAGCAAAGGCCCGCAGGTAAGGCACGGCACCGGCAAAGCGCTCCTGCAGATCATCCTGCGCCACCATCCATTCCGTGGTTTCGCGCAGGGACTCGCAGGCCTGCCAGACCGCCTCGCCCATGTTGGGATGGGTGGCACGGGCGCCCTCGGCCTGGGCTTCGATCTCATCAATGATGCGATGGGCCATATCGCCGCCATCCATCATCTTGCGGGCCACCAGATCCATCGCCTGGATGCCATTGGTGCCCTCATAGATCGAAGTCACTCGCACATCCCGCAACAGCTGCGCCGCGCCGGTTTCCTCGATGAAGCCCATGCCGCCATGCACCTGCACCCCGGTGTCGGCCTGGCGGATCCCGGTCTCGGTGCCAAAGGCCTTGGCAATCGGTGTCAAAAAGGCGGCGCGGGCTTTCCACTCGGCCTCGCCGGTGGCGACCTGCATGTCGATGGCATGGGCGCAGGCCAACAGGATAGCGCGCGCAGCATAGGTATCGGCTTTCATCTCCATCAGCATCCGACGCACATCGGCGTGATCCGCGATTGAGCCAGAGGCGCTCTTGCCCTGTTTGCGCTCCAGCGCATAGTCCAGGGCCTGCTGATAGGCTGCCTCGCTGATGCCAACCCCCTGGCCGCCAACACCAAGGCGCGCATTGTTCATCATGGTGAACATCGCGGCCATGCCGCCATGGGCCTCCCCGACCAGCCAGCCCTTGGCGCCGTCATATTGCATCACGCAGGTTGGGCTGCCGTGCAGGCCCAGCTTGTGTTCCAGGCTCACCACCTTGAGATCATTGGCCGCACCCAGGGAGCCATCCTCATTGGGCAGGTATTTGGGCACCAGAAACAGCGAAATGCCCTTGGTGCCTGCCGCCCCATCGGGCAGCCGCGCCAAAACCAGATGGCAGATATTTTCGGCAAAATCATTGTCACCCCAGGTGATAAAGATCTTCTGGCCGCTGATGGCATAAGTGCCATCGCCATTGGGCTCTGCCTTGGAGCTGAGCGCGCCCACATCGGACCCGGCCTGCGGTTCGGTCAGGTTCATCGTACCGGCCCACTCGCCTGAAATCAGCTTGGGCAGATACAGTTCTTTCAGGGCGTCACTGGCATGGTGCTCCAGCGCCTCGATCTGCCCCTGGCTCATCAGTGGTGCCAACTGCAGCGACAGGCACGCGCCCGACATCATCTCGTTCACGGCGGTGGTCAATGTCATCGGCAGCCCCATGCCGCCGTGTTCCTGCGGGGCGCTCATGCCAATCCAGCCGCCCTCTGCGATCGCCTTCCAACCATCGCCGAACCCCGGTGCGCTGCGAAGCACACCATTCTCCAGCGCCGAGGGGGTCAGATCTCCACCGCGGTTCAGAGGTGCCATCACCTCATTGCAGAGCTTGCCTGCCTCGTTCAGAATGGCGCTGACCACGTCGCCATCCGCCTCCGCAAATCGCTCTGTCGCCGTGATCTGGTCAAAACCAATCACTGTGTTCAATAGAAATTCATACTCGGATACAGGGGCACGGAAAGTCATGAGGGTCCTCTTGGAGCCTTGGGGATTTACACCGGCGCAGGCTTGGCTTTGCCAGGTTGGCCCGGTATGTCTCGTTGCGTTGTTCGATTACCTAACCGCACACCCCTTGCAATCAACCAGAACGCCGCGTCACCCAGCATGCCAGAAAACACCGCTCCCATCACCACCGAATGTCTCTCCCCTTCGCCCGCAGGCCTGGCCCGCGCGGTTGAACTGTTGCAGGCCGGTGCCCTGGTCTCCTTTCCAACCGAGACGGTCTATGGTCTGGGTGCCGATGCCCGTCAGGGCAAGGCGGTGGCGGCGATCTATGCGGCCAAGGGACGCCCCAGTTTCAACCCGTTGATTGCCCATGTGGCCTCGGCCGAGGCCGCGCAGCGCTATGTACGGTGGAACCACTGGGCCGAGACCCTGGCGCAGGCCTTCTGGCCCGGACCGCTGACACTGGTGCTGCCATTGAAACCGGGGCATGGCATCTCCAAACTGGTCACCGCCGGGCTGCAGACCCTGGCGCTGCGCGTTCCAGCCCACCCCTCGGCGCAGAAATTGCTGCAGGCGCTGGACGGTCCGGTGGCGGCCCCTTCGGCCAATCCTTCGGGCAAGATCAGCCCCACACGTGCGGCCCATGTGATGGCCGGGCTCTCGGGGCGCATCGCCGCCGTGCTCGAAGACGGCAGCTGCGCGGTTGGGTTGGAATCCACCATCATCGGTCTGACCACGGAAACCCCGATGTTGCTGCGCCCTGGCGGCTTGGCGGTTGAGGAGATCGAAGCCGTTCTGGGGCAGCCCCTGGCCAATCGTGACATCCACGATCCTCTGACCGCGCCTGGGCAGCTGTTGTCCCACTACGCGCCACAAGAGCGGGTGCGGCTCAATGCAACAGAGCCCCGCGCGGGCGAATGCTACCTCGGATTTGGCCGCTACAGTGGCGCCCGCGCCAGCGATCTGTCGCTCTCTGACAGCGGTGATCTGGTCGAAGCCGCAGCCAATCTCTTTGGCCAGCTGCACCTCTTGGACCAACAGGGCAAACCCATCGCCGTGGCCCCCATTCCCCAGGCGGGTCTGGGCCTGGCGATCAATGACCGGCTGCAGCGCGCCGCCGCGCCACGCGGCGACAACGCGCAGGGTTGAAACAGGACAAAAGCCTAGCTGATACAGGGCTGATACAAGGGGAGGGACTCGGGTCAGGCTCCGGGGCAGGCTATGGGATCAGGCGCTGCCGGCACTGGCCGACAGGGTCAGCGGATCAATCCCCAATGAGGCCAGCGCCGCGCCCCATTTCTGCGCATCCGCCGTCTCGAACATCAGCCCATCGGTGCTCTCGGTGGTGAGCCAGCCATTGGCGACGATCTCGCTCTCCAGCTGACCCGGTCCCCAGCCCGCATAGCCCAGCATGATCAGCATCTTCTCTGGCCCGCTGCCCTGGGCGATATCCTCCAGAATATCCAGCGTCGCCGTCATCCCATAGCCGGGCGGCACGCTGAGCGAATTGATACTGGATTCATAGTCCTGCGAATGAAGCACAAAACCACGCTGGGTCTCCACCGGCCCGCCAAAGCGGATTTCCTGCTCGCCACGCTCTTCCTCTTCGATTGGGATATCCAGCTGGTTCAACAGGTTGCTCAACCGCACCTCCGGGGCCACCTTGTTGATGATCAACCCCATGGCCCCATCTTCGCCATGCGAGCACAAAAAGATCACCGAATGCTCGAACCGAGGGTCGCCAATGCCCGGCATTGCAATCAGAAGTTTCCCGGTGAGGTTCATGACCTACCCTTCCCTTTGACACAGTCATCCCGCTTGGCCGCCACCTGCCCCCGGTCCATGCCTGTCACCACAAGCTAAGATCCAAGTCACCGGTGCCACGGTTCTTTTTCAGCATGCCGCCCCGCTGGCCAAGGTGCAAGAGCCTCTGTCAAATCGAGACAGAACTGCGCATGGCCTCTGCCTGCCCGCAAGTGACCAGATCGTGACTTGGCATTTCCCCCCAGTGGGGCCATTTATAGTCTCATGACAGACCATCGTTCTCTTCCCAACGGCCGACCCTGGCCTGCCCTCACCCGTTTTCTGGGCGGATTGGCCACAGCCATGATTGGATCCCTGGCACCGCAGACCCTGACGGCACAATCCGTGGTGCCAAATGACTTGGTGCAGGTGGAGATCCTCGACGGTGGCGTGACCGCCTCCGGCAGCTATATCGGCGCCTTGCGCCTGACCCTGCAAGAGGGTTGGAAGACCTATTGGCGCAGCCCCGGCGAGGCTGGCATCCCCCCCCAATTCACCTGGCGCGGCTCCCGCAATATCGGCGAACTCTCGATCACTTGGCCAACGCCGCAGGTGTTTTCCACCTCCGGCTATCAGACCATCGGCTACCACGACCAGCTGATCCTGCCGATCGAAATTACACCGGAACGGCCGGGCCGACCGGTGCGCCTCAAGGGGCGGATGGAGCTTGGCATCTGCAAGGATGTCTGCGTGCCTTCCGAACTCTCATTTGATCATCAACTGGATGCGCAAGCCGGGCGCAATCCGGCCATTGTTGCGGCGATCGCAAGTCGCCCCTATTCGGCCCGCGAAGCCGGGGTGCGCGCAGCCACCTGTCGCCTCAAACCAACCCAATACGGCATCGAGGTCGAGGCCCGCATCACCATGCCCAGCGCCGGCGGCAAAGAGGTTGCTGTGATCGAGCCAGGTGATCCGCATCTCTATGCTGGTGCTACCTCGACCAATCGCAGCGGCCAGACCCTGATTGCCACCGCAGAACTGATGCCCGCCACCAGCGGCAGCCTCACCTCGGTGGATCGCTCAAAACTGCGGATTACCGTGCTGGGCCAGGATCATGCGGTGGATATCACCGGCTGCAGCGCCGGATGAACTCTCCCGCAGCCCCGCGCCCGATCTTGGGCGCCATCGCCGTCGTCTGCCATCAGGACCAGGTCCTTCTGATCCAACGCAAGAACCCACCCAATGCAGGCTGGTGGGGCTTTCCCGGTGGCCATGTGGAACTGGGAGAGACCGCATTGCAGGCCGCCCAACGCGAGCTGCACGAAGAGACCGGCATCCAGGCCCGGCCGCTGGAGTATCTCACCAATATCGATGTGCTGCTGCGCGACGAACAGGAAAGTGTGACGCAGCAATATCTGCTCACAGCGGTGCTCTGCGCCTATGAAGGCGGCACGCCGGAACCCGCCGATGACGCGCTTCAGGCCTGCTGGCTGCCTGTTGACGGGCTGCAGGAGCAAGACCTGCAACTGATTGATCAGGTTGCCGAGGTGGCGCATATGGCGCGTGCCCGCTTGGCCCGCGACCGCTTGGCCTAAACCCCCCGCCGCCTTCAGGCCTGGCGACGCAAGCGCCTGCCATAAACCAGAGCCGAGACAAGATAGGCCAGCAGCGCCAATCCCGCCATGCCGCCCAGTGCCAGCAGCAGCCCTGCCCGCAGCGGATCATGGGCCTCCAGGGCCGGGATCAGACTGCGCAGGACCGGATGCAACGCCCCTGTCGCCATGGCCCAGCCCAGCGTCAGTGCCAGCCACAGCACCTGTGCCCCCCCCGTGCCCAACACCAACAGCCGTAAGGGACCGCTGCCTGTGCGCAAGGCCCGGCGCACCGCCGTCAGGGGCCGTACCGCATCGCGCTGGATGGCGATCAGGGCAGGCACCAGCAGCAGCACCAGGAACATGCCAAAGCCCAGGCCATAGACCAGGGTGATCACCGTCGGTTTCAGGAACTGCGCCTGCTGCGAGCTTTCGTACATCAAAGGGGCCAGCCCCAGCACCGTGGTCAGCGTGGTCAGCATCACCGGTCGCAGCCGGTCCGCAGCCCCATCGATGATCGAGGGCACCAGCCCGCGGCTTTCGGCGTAGTCGTCAATGGTGGTGACCAACACAATGGAGTCGTTGATGATGATCCCGGTCATCCCCAACAAGCCGATCACCGTGAACATGCTCAGCGGCACCCCCCACATGTAGTGGCCCCAGATGGTGCCAACCAATCCAAAGGGAATGACCGCCATCACCACCAGGGGACGGGTCCAGCTGGCAAAAATCCATGCCAGCACCAGATAGATCCCGGCCAGGCACAGGATCAACCCGTTGCGCGCATCATTCAGGAAATCACTTTCCTGCTCGCTGAGGCCGCTCATACGCCACTCCAGCTGACGGCGGCTGGCGATATCGGGCAGGATCTCTTCGCGCAGGGCCTTAGTGATATCGGCAGCCCGGGCGGGGTCGTCCTCAGAGATATCGCCGGTCACGCTGATCACCCGGATGCCGTTTTCCCGCCGCACGGTGGAAAACCCGGTGCGCTGGGTGACCGAGACAATATCGGCCAGCGGCACATAGATGCCAGCAGGGGTGCGCATCAGGGTGCGTTCCAGAAAATCCGCCGTCAGCTCATTCTCGGGCAGTTCCACCCGGATCTCGGCGCTGCGTGGACCATCGGGGTAGGTTGCCGCCTCAATACCGTTGAGCCGCGCCCTGAGCGCCCGCCCCAGACCGTCGATGGTGAAACTCAGCGCCTGGCCCTGCGGAGTAAGCTCCAGCACCACTTCCTCTTTGTCATAGGCGAGATTGTCCTCCACCGCCGAAACTTCGGGGTAGCGCAGCAACGCGGTCTTCAGATCCTCCGAGGCGCCCTTGAGCACCTGCACATCCGCGCCATAGAACTGCACATCCAGCGCATCGCCGCCGGGGCCAGAGCGCCAGCTGCGAAACGAGACCGTCTCTACCAAAGGGTGGTGCTGCACTTCTTCCTGCAGCGCGGCGACAAAGGCAAAGCTGGAATATTCCGGGCGCAGATCGGCATCGATCAGCTCGATCGAAATCCCGCCCTTGAGGTCATCATCCTTGGCATCCACCCCGGATAGCCCGCGCCCGGCATTGCCGCCAACCTCGGCGATGACAAAATCAACCGGGTTTTCGCCCTCATAGCGGTTGGCAAACAGGGCCCCGGTGGCCGCTGTGGCGCGTTGCATCTCTTGCATCATCGCCAGGGTATCGGCCCGGGTCGCGCCCTCGGTCATGGCAAAATTTCCGGTGACAGAGCCGCGTTCAGGCGCGTTGAAGAAACGCCAGTTCACATCACCGCCGATGAACAGGGCCATCTGGCTGGCAAGAATGGTCAGCGCTGCCGCCAGCACCACATAGCGCGCCTGCACCACCAGCCCCATCAGCGGACGGAACAGGTGGTCCCGGCCCCAGCGAAAGCCGCGATTGACGATGCGGTTGGGCCAATCATACCAATGTTCTTTCTGGGCATGGGTCAGCGCATGGGCCATGTGGTTGGGCAGGATCAGGAAGCATTCCATCAAGCTCGCTGCCAGCACCGCAATGACCGTAAAAGGTATGTCGCGGATCAGATCGCCAAAGCGCCCGCCGATGGAGACCAGTCCAAAGAAGGCAATGATGGTGGTGAGCGTGGCCGCAAACACCGGCATCGCCATGCGTCGGGCGGCATTTTCTGCGGCCTGCATCGGGCTTTCGCCTAGGCGACGGACCCGGAAATCAGCATGTTCCCCCACCACGATGGCATCGTCCACCACGATGCCCAGGGTGATGATCAGGCCAAAAAGGCTGATCATATTGATGGTGATCCCCGCCATATACATCATAGCAACTGCAGCAAACATCGCCGCCGGAATCCCCGCCGCCACCCAAAAGGCAATGCGACTGTTGAGGAACAGGAACAAGAGCGCCAGCACCAGCCCCAGCCCCATCAAGCCGTTGTCGACCAGAATATCCAACCGGTCCGAGATCCGCTCTGCCCGGGTCCGGATCAATTCTGCCTTTACCCCCTGCGGCAGGGTGGTCTGCAGGCTGTCCACCACCTCTTGCACCTGCCCTTGAATGGCGATCGCATTGCCCAGATCAGAGCGATCCACCCGGATCGACATCGCCGGTTCATCGCCAACGAAATAGGCGCGATTGCGGTCGACCCCCTGCAGAGTGACCTGTGCTAGATCGCCAATGGTCAGCACCGATCCATCGGCATTGGTGCGCAGCACGATGGCCGTGATCTCGTCGGGTTTGCGCTTTTCGCGCCCGGTGCGCACCCGTGCATTGGCCCCGCTCACATCCCCTGCCGGATCCGCATCCACCTCCTCGGCAATGGCGGCGGCGATATCGCTCATGGAGATGTCATGGGTGATCAGACTGGCCGAGGGCACCTCAACCAGGGTGCGCGGTGCGGCCAGCCCGCGAATGGTGGTGCGGGTGACCCCGACCTCAAACAGGCGCACCAGCAGCTCATCGGCAAAATTGGCCAACTGCGCCGGGGCAATCGGGCCAGAGATCACCACATCGGTCACCCGGTCACGCCAGGCGCCACGCCGAACCGTGGGGTCATCCGCCTCTTCCGGCAGCGTCGTGATCGCATCCACCGCCGTTTGCACATCATCGGCCGCGCGGGCCATGTCCCAGCCGGGTTCAAAATCCAGCACGATGCTGGCCGCGCCTTCCCGCGAGGTGGCCGCGCTTTCTTCCACGCCATCTACTGCCAACAAGGTCGGTTCCAGCGCCTGCACGATGGCGCCGTCCACATCTTCGGGACCGGCCCCCTCCCAGGTCACATTGACGGTGACGTTTTCGACAATCACATCCGGAAAGAACTGCGCCCGCATCTTTGGGATTGCGGCACTGCCCATTATCAGCAGCAACAGCAGCAGCAGATTGGCCGCAGTCCGGTGCCGGGTGAAATAGCTGAGCAAGCCGCCCGCAGGCCGGGAGAGATCGCGCATGGCTTATCCCCCCTTCCGGGCTTCGATCCTGTCGACCAGTCTGGCGGGCACTGCGGCTTCGGCCAATTGCCCCAGCAGCCGCTCCTTGACCGCATCGGGCATCCGGGGATTGTCCTCGACCAGAGTGACAAGTGCGGCGCGGCGCTCATCGCTGAGTTCTATCATCTCAGGGGTTTGCGCCGCTTCCAGATCCGCGCCCTGACGCAGAGGCCGCACCCGGATGCCGGCCCCCAACAGAGGCGTGCGGCCGATGACAACCTGACGCCCCGCCAGACCCGCGCCCCGGATCAGCACGTCATCACCCTGACGGCGCAGCAGTTCCACCGGCAGTGCCTCCAGCCGGTCTTGCGCTCCCAGCACCAGCACAGCCCCATCCGATCCCAGCGCCGAGGCAGGCACCCGCGCCACCTGCTGCAGCGGCGGCTCGCTTACCTTCACGGTGACAAAATCCCCCGGTTTGAACCCCGGTGCCAGATCCAGGCTGGCGTAAAGCAGCCGCCCGGTCTGACCATCACCCACCGCACCGCTGGCCCGTGACAGCTGCCCCGTCGCAACCAGTCCGGCCCCGGCGGCATCCAGTGTCACCCGCACGGGGGCCTGCAACAGCTGTCCGTCAGCATCCAGCAAGCGGGCATATTGCAGGGTCGAGAGCCGAAACACCGCCTCCAGCACATTCGGGTCCACCAGCTCTGCCAGTTTCTCATTGGCAGAGACCAGACGCCCCTCAACCAGGGTCACTGCCTGCAGGGTGCCATCAAAATCCGCGCGCAAAGTGGTATCGGCCAGATCGCGCCCTGCACGGTCCAGCGCAATCTGAGTGCGGGCCACCCGGGTGACAGCCAGATCGACACGCGCTTCGGCCTGGCTCACCGCCTGGCGACGCGAAATCACCGATTGGCGCGCCTGCACCGCAGTCAGCTCGGCGGCCTCGACCGCGGCCGTGGTGCCAACGCCACGCGCCAGCAGATCCAGCTGACGTTGATGGGCCCGCGCCTGCAACTGGGCCTGATCCTGGGTCGCCTCCAATTCATCATTGGCGAGGATCAGATCGCGCCCGGCGTCGCGTTCTTCGGCACGGGCATCCAGCATATCGGCCTCGGCCTCCTGTTTGGCGGCCTGCGCATCAGCGGCATCCACCTGCACCAGCACCTCCCCCGCCTGCACCCGGCCGCCTTCCTCGAATTGCACCGACAGCTCTGTCACCCGCCCGCCGGTGGCACTGCGCAGTTCCAGCGTGCGGCGGCTCTCGATCCGGCCAAAGGCAGTGAGTTCCGGTGAAATGTCCTGCAATTCGGCGGTGACCAGATTGACCGCAAAAATACGCTCGCGCACCGGAGGCTTGCTGGGTTCGGCATTCAAACGGGTCTGCACTGCGCCAATCACCAGTTGCGCCGCATAGAGCATCAGGGCCGCTGCCATGGCGGCCAGAAACAAACCGGTCAAACTATGCCGCAAAAAGCGCATGTCGCATTCCTTCTGGTGGCGGGCAAATGCCCTGCTACCGTTTGATGATGTGGCTTTGGCCAGACAAGGCAGTGGCACCGGAGCGACGCCCCAAACCAAGCCTTAACTGGCAGATACCCCTGAACATAGTGTTCGCGTTGACGATTTACACGCAGGCGCGTGTTACTTCCGTCGTTGGTCTTCGGTCAATCGTGGCATAATCTCCACGAAATTGCAGGGTCGGTGCCGATAGTCCAACTGGAACGACAGAATTTCATCCCAGCCATCCTTGCAAGCCCCCGGGCTGCCGGGCAGCGCAAAGAGATAGGTGCCCCCGGCAACGCCGCCCGTGGCGCGCGACTGTACCGCCGAGGTGCCGATCTTTTTCATCGACACGAGGGTGAAGACGGTACCAAAGGCCTCAATCTCTTTTTCATAGACATCACGATGGGCCTCAACAGTGACATCCCGCCCGGTCAACCCGGTGCCACCTGTCGTGATCACCACATCCACATCGGGGTTTGCCACCCAGGCGCGCAGCTGATCGGCAATATCAGCGCGATCATCAGGCATGATTTTGCGATCCGCCAAAAGATGCCCGGCGGCCTGCAGCCGGTCGACCAGGACCTGACCCGATTTATCCTCCGCCAGTGTGCGGCTGTCCGACAGGGTCAGCACGGCAATTCGGACCGGAATGAATTCCTTACTTTCGTCAATGCGCGACATGATGTTGATTGTCCTTTGGAGTTCTAAAAGCTGCCTGCAGCGTGCCCGGCAAACAGCAGGCCCATCAATGACCTAGCTCAAACCAGTTGACGGTGGGGCCCAGATTGGCCACTTCGGTTACCCCCATCCGGCCACGCGCACCCCAGCTGTCGTGGATATGGCCACAGACAGCCAGCCTGGGCTGCAACCGCGCGATCGCCGCGGCAATAGCACTGGAGCCAACCGACACACCGGTGGATGTGAGATCGCCAAGGCCCTTGGGTGGTGAATGGGTTATCAGAATATCAGCCTGCGTGCAGCGGTCCAGCAGCGTGGCGGCAAACTCTTCGGTCAGATCGCAAGACCAATCGCCAAAGGGTGTGACCGGCACGCCATAGCCCAGACCAAAGACGCGCAGGCCAGAAATCTCGACGCCTTCGCCATGCAAAACGGTGGTTTCGGGCAATTTGGCCGCGCGCAACTCCTCGGCGCTTTCGGCATTGCCGGGCACCGCCAGCATCGGGGCCTGCAGCCCAACCAGCATCTCGCGTGCCAGATCCAGCCCCTGACGGTGATTGCAAAAATCCCCTGCCCCGATGATCAGATCAGCCTCGGCGCTGGCCTCAACCAGGGCCGCAGCACGCGCGCGCGCCAGATGCAGATCGGAAAAGGCCAAGATTTTCATGTTCACCGGCTCCTAGTTTGCTGCATTCAACCGCGCCCTCAGCTCCAGCAAATCACCCCAGGCGGCGCGTTTGTGCTGCGGCTGGCGCAACAGCTCTGTCGGAGACAGCATCGGCAAGACCGGCTTGCCCCAGGCCTGCCCCCACTGCCCGCGCAGCCGCGAGATGCCGCGTTTGCCCAACACCGCCTGACAGCTGATATTGCCCATCAACACCAGGATCTCAGGCTGTGCCAGCTCGACATGCCGCTGCAGAAACGGCACCAGCATCGCCAGTTCGTCAGGCTGCGGATCCCGGTTCTGTTGCAACCGCCAGGGCAGTGCCGTGGTCAGGTAGACATTTTTGTCGCGCGACAGATCAATCGCACCCAGCATCTTGTCCAACAGCTCTCCGGCGCGTCCAACAAAGGGCCGTCCCTGCTGATCTTCGTCCCGTCCCGGTGCCTCGCCGATCACCATGACACGGGCCCCTGGCTGGCCATCGCCAAAGACCAGATTGCGCGCCCCCCGTTTCAGATCGCAATGTTCAAACTCCGCCAGCGCCTGACGCAGCGAGGGCAGCGCCGGGGCGGATTTGGCCAGCTTGCGCGCCACCTGCACCGGATCAACCGGTTTTGGCTTGGGCGGCGGCGGCGATGCCATGCCGGGGCGCGGCCTCTCCTTGGCTTTGGGCGCGGGCTGCTCCAGCTCATAGCGGTTGACCGGCACCTCACAGAGCGCCTCGGTGGCGCCAAGCTCCACCTGCCAGTCCAACAGCGCCTTCGCGCTCCAATAATCCAATGCCGATTCCATGCGCCCAAGCTACCCCGAGCGGCGCGGGAGCGGAACACCCCGAATGCAGCCAAATCACCGCCACCGGCCAGAAGATTGCTTTGCCTTGCCCGTCAGGGTCTTGCTGCCTATAAGGTCCGGCAAACAGAGCGGAGCCTGCCCCATGTCAGCTGCAACATTCGACCATCGTCACCTGCTTGGCATCGAAACCCTCAAACCACATGAAATCACCGCCCTGCTGGATCTGGCCGACAGCTATGTCGAACTGAACCGCCGCCCCGAGAAACACTCGGATGCGCTGGCGGGCCTGACCCAGATCAACATGTTCTTTGAAAACTCCACCCGCACCCAGGCGAGTTTCGAAATCGCGGGCAAGCGCCTGGGCGCGGATGTGATGAATATGGCGATGCAGGCCTCCTCGATCAAAAAGGGCGAGACCCTGATCGACACCGCAATGACGCTGAACGCCATGCACCCGGATCTGCTGGTGGTGCGCCACCCCCATTCCGGCGCGGTGGATCTGCTCAGCCAAAAGGTCAACTGCGCAGTGCTGAACGCCGGCGACGGCAAGCATGAGCACCCGACCCAGGCCCTGCTGGATGCGCTGACCATCCGCCGGGCCAAAGGACGCCTTCATCGGCTGAACATTGCCATCTGCGGCGATGTCGCCCACTCCAGGGTGGCGCGCTCCAACCTGATCCTGCTGGGCAAGATGGAGAACCGCATCCGCCTGATTGGTCCGCCGACGCTGGTGCCCGGGCAGTTTGCCGAATTCGGCGCCGAGATCTATGACGACATGCGCGAGGGCCTCAAAGACGTCGACGTGGTGATGATGCTGCGGCTGCAAAAAGAACGTATGGATGGCGGCTTCATCCCCTCCGAGCGGGAGTATTTCCACCGCTTTGGACTGGATGCCGACAAGCTGTCCCATGCCAAACCCGACGCCATCGTCATGCATCCCGGCCCGATGAACCGCGGTGTCGAGATCGACGGCACCATCGCCGACGACATCAACCGCTCGGTCATCCAGGAGCAGGTGGAGATGGGTGTCGCTGTGCGCATGGCCGCGATGGACCTCTTGGCGCAGAACCTGCGCAAAAGCCGCCAGGCAGAGGCCAGCTGAGCCCATGCTGGACGTGATCGAGATCCCCAAGGGTGAGCGCGGCGTGATCCGGGTCTTTGATCTGGACATGCGCCCGGAACAGGCGCGCTTTCTGCGCGAACCCGGGGCCCTGGCCCAGGTGCTAGGCGTGGAAGACATCGATCTGGATCATGTAGAGATCTTTCCGGTCTCCGATCTCGAAGATCTGGGGCTGGCGGGCTATCTTACCCAGGGCTGCGGCATTCCCGAAGACGAGGTGACAGCGGACCGCAACAGGCTGAATGCGATCCAGGGCCATGTGCTGCTGCTGCGCTCACGCGCCTTTGGCGGACTGGCGGAACGGCTGACCCCGGCCAGCCAGATCACCCCTATTGCCAGCTATGGCGAAAGCGCGATCAAATGGCAGGCAGCCGCGATGGCGCAAAACGAGAGCAGCAAGCCCTATTCTGCCCCCCAACTGTCACCACGTCAGGCGCGCCATGCGGCCCGGCGCATTGGTGCCAGCCTCTTTGCCGTGGTGATGTGTGTGATTGTGCTGGTTCTTTATCTGGTGGTGTTCTGAGCCATGATTGAGATGGAGTTCCCCCCCAACCGCAGCGCCTATATCCGCGCCCATGCCTGGATGGCCGCCTTTGCCATGGTGGCGGGCATGGCGATCCTCTGGGCCCTGGGCAATCCCCATGTCTGGACCGGTGCCATCGGCGGGCTGGCTGCGATATCCTTACGTGGCTGGTACATGATGAGCGAAGAGATGGCGGTGGTTTGGCGCGTCAGCGATGGCACCTTGACCGGCCCCGCCGAACACCGGGTGCCGTTGGCCCAGATTGCGGTGGTCAAGACCCTGGGCCCCTACGTGCAGGTGATCACCAAGGGTGGCGACAAGCATCTGATCAAATACCAGGCCAGCCCGGAAACCACTGCCTCCGCACTGAAGCTTGCAAGTGAAAGGTCCCCTGCATGACCCTGTTGTTCATCAATGCCCGCCTGATCGACCCCGAAGCCGGAACGGACTCCCTGGGGGCTCTGCTGGTACAGGACGGTGTGATTGCCGAGGTCTTGCCCGAGGGGATGGAGCCTGGGCAGCTGTTTCGTGCGCGAAACATCGATGAGGCCAGCGCCCAGGTGGTGGATTGCAGCGGCAAATGCCTGGCGCCGGGGATCGTTGATATCGGCGTCAAGGTCTGCGAGCCCGGTGAACGCCACAAGGAAAGCTACAAGACCGCCGGTCTGGCGGCGGCGGCAGGCGGCGTGACCACCATTGTCACCCGTCCCGACACCACCCCCACCATCGACAGCCCGGAAACACTGGAATTTGTCACCCGTCGCGCCCAGGCCGATGCGCCGGTGAACGTGCTGCCCATGGCCGCGCTGACCAAAGAACGTGCTGGGCGCGAGATGACCGAGATCGGCTTTTTGATGGATGCCGGGGCGGTGGCCTTTTCCGACTGCGATCATGTGGTCAGCAACACCAAGGTGTTTTCCCGCGCCCTGACCTATGCCCGCAGCTGCGGCGCGCTGGTGATTGCGCATCCGCAGGAACCCCTGCTGAGCGCCGGGGCAGCTGCGACATCAGGCAAGTTTGCAGCGCTGCGCGGATTGCCCGCTGTTTCCCCCATGGCAGAGCGTATGGGGCTGGACCGTGACATCGCGCTGCTGGAGATGACCGGAGCGAAATATCACGCCGACCAGATCACCACCGCGCGCGCCCTGCCCGCGCTGGAGCGGGCCAAGGCAAATGGGCTCGATATCACTGCGGGGACCTCAATCCATCACCTGACGCTGAATGAGCTGGACGTGGCCGACTATCGCACCTTCTTCAAGGTCAAGCCGCCGCTGCGCTCGGAGGAAGACCGGTTGGCGGTGATTGAAGCAGTGCGCACGGGGCTGATCGACACCATCTCCTCGATGCACACGCCGCAGGATGAGGAAAGCAAACGGCTGCCCTTTGAGGAGGCTGCAGCCGGTGCGGTGGCGCTGGAGACCCTGCTGCCTGCCGCCCTGCGTCTGGTGCATGCCCAGCAGCTGGACCTGCCGGGGCTGTTCCGCGCCCTGGCGCTGAATCCGGCCAAACGCCTGGGGCTGGCCTCGGGGCGCCTGTCCGCGGATGCGCCTGCGGACCTGGTGCTGTTTGATCCCGATGCGCCCTTTGTGATGGATCGTTTCAAGCTGCGCTCAAAATCGCAAAATACCCCCTATGACGGGCAGCGCATGCAAGGCAGGGTGCTGGCAACCTATGTGGCTGGCACAGCCGTATTTACCAACTGAGCTTTGGAGAGAGATTGATGCCCCTGATCGAAGCCACCCTGCCCGCCCTGCTGCTTTGGGCCCTGATTGGGTATCTCCTGGGGTCGATCCCCTTTGGTCTGGTGCTGACCCGCGTCATGGGGCTGGGCAATCTGCGCGAGATCGGATCGGGCAATATCGGCACCACCAATGTGCTGCGCACCGGAAGCAAAGCCGCTGCGGCCCTGACATTGCTTTTGGATGGCGGCAAGGGCGCAGCGGCGGTGCTGCTGGCGCGTGCTCTGGCTGGCGAGGACGTTGCGCAACTGGCGGGGCTCGCGGCCTTTCTCGGCCATTGTTTTCCGGTCTGGCTGAAGTTTCAGGGTGGCAAGGGGGTCGCCACATTCCTTGGCTTGATGTTGGCGCTGGCCTGGCCAGTTGGCATCGCCTGCTGCCTGACCTGGTTGGCAGCGGCAGCGATCACGCGGATCTCCTCCATGGGGGCGCTGGTCTCTGCTTTCTCAGCTGCGATCTGGGCCGTATTGCTCGGCTTTTCCAGCATGGCCACCCTCTCTGCCTTGCTGGCGATCGTGGTATTCTGGCGTCATTCTGCCAATATTGCCCGCCTGCGCACCGGGACCGAGCCAAAGATTGGCCAGAAGTAATATTCCAGACCGACCTCTGATCCGCCCCCTAAAAGATCCAGATTTTCACCAGCTTTGACAGGTGTAGCGGCCCTGACCCTAGGGGATCAGCCGTTCCAGCCCACGCCCATTGGCCCAGGTGCCATGCAGCTCTCCGCTGGGCATGCGCACATAGACCACCGGATGGCTGTCGCCCCAATCCACCCAGATCACATCGCCATTGCGGGTCCCGGTGCCGGAATAGTGCTGGCTACCCACCTGCCATTCCATCCGCACCTCGCCCTTGCTGTCGCGGATCTGCACGCTGCCGCTATAGGTGCTGCCATCCGGGTTGCGCCCCTCGGCCCGGTAGCTGCCGCTGACACTTTGGGCCCAGGCCGGGACAGCCCCGAGCATCACCAAACTCGTCAGCCCCCCAATCAATCCACGGCGAGACAGATCATTGCGCATCACAAAACACCCCTTAACCAGACAGTACCACTGTGCCGCAAACCCGCCGATCTGTCACTTGCTGCCTCGCTCTCAAGAAAAGTTGAAGGCCGGTTCTGTGTATCTAAGCACAGTCACTCTGGGAGGCCGCGCAATCAAAAACAGTTTGATTGAACGTGATCAGCCGGGCCGCCACATCCCAATTGTGACGGCCAGAGGGGTCGCACATGAATGTCGAAGCACCAACCGTCAGAGCCTTGTTCGTCGCTCCCGGTTGGCCACTGAAAAGGAACAGACTCATGAATGCATTCAAAACTCTGCTGAGCGGCGCGGTACTTTCGGTTGCCCTGGCAACCTCGGCCCTGGCGGCGGGCGTTGAGATCAACGCATCCTCCACCGGCCTGGCCATGCAGGGCTATGACCCCGTCGCATATTTCACCGACGGTGCCCCTGCCAAAGGCAGCTATAAAATCACATCCATTTTCAATGACGCGACCTACCGCTTTGCCTCGGAAGAGCACAAAGCGCAGTTTGAGGCCAACCCCGAAGCATATCTGCCCGCCTACGGCGGCTACTGCGCCTTTGGCACCGCCATGGGCTTTAAATTCGACGGCGACCCAAACCACTGGAAAATTGTCGACAACACGCTTTACCTGAACCTGTCGCAAGACATTCAGACCCGTTGGGAAGGCGACATCCCCGGCTTTGTCCAGAATGCCAACACCAATTGGGAAGACATCGCGGATGTAGAGCCAGCGGCTCTGCAGCAGTAATCCTGCCTCAGGCGCTGTCCTGACAGGCATTGAACCCTTGAACCGGCGGAGCCCTCGGGCCTCGCCGGTTTTTCATGGCCATTTAATCGCCGGTCTAGTGGCCGGTCCTATCGCCACTCCAATCGACAGTGGATCAGCGCTTGGCCAGTTCCTCGATCGCCTCGGCGGTACGTTTGGTGTTGTGATAAACGCCAAGAAACAGATACATCATCCCGCCTATCAAAATTGCGTAGACCGAGCCCCCAATCAGGATCGCCACTGCCGCCAGAGGCCCCCCGTTGGGCGCAGGTGCCAGAAAGGCCACCACGGTGCCAACCAGGACACCAATACATATAAGGATCACAAAGACCCCGACGAGTTTCTCAAAAAGGCCAATGAACAGATCACGCATTTTCAAACTCCCTGATTTACCAATGCCACCTTTGTCACGCCTGATCGGCGCGCGACACAAGGGGAAAAGCACTTGACGCGACTCAGTTTTTCTTATTTTCTCTAATTACAGAAATTTCAGGATATTCAGATGAAACTGACCCCAGCCATGCAGAACTTCATCCTCCACTGGGGCGAGATGGGCTCAAAATGGGGGGTCAATCGCTCTGTGGCGCAGATCCACGCGCTGTTGCATATCTCCCCCGAGGCCATGACCGCAGATGAGATCTGTGAGGCTCTGAACCTGGCGCGATCCAACGTCTCCACCGGCTTGAAGGAACTGCAGGCGCAGGGGCTGGTCAAATCCTCGCGTCAGCTGGGCGACCGGCGCGATCACTTCACCTCGATCCGCGACATGTTCGATCTGGTTGATGCGGTAATCAAGGCCCGGCGCGAGCGCGAGTTTGCCCCCACCCTGCGCGCCCTGGATGAGGTGATGAAGGAAGCCGAGCAGGATCAGACCCCCAAGGTGGTGAAACAACGCATGGATGAGACCCTGCGGGTGATGCGCCTGTTTGACGACTGGTACATGGATTTTTCGCGCCTGCCCCGTTCGGTGCATCTGGCGGTGCTCAAGCTGGGCGCAAAGGTGGCGCGTTTCCTGCCCGGAGGACGCTCCCCAGAGTAATCCCTAGGGGCAGGTAGCCCTGGATCTCAAAAAATTTTGCGAGGACATTTCTCAAATGACAGAAATAACTGACAATTCAGGTAGCTCTACTCTTCATCCGTCAGGGCATGAAGCTCCAAATGTGACCGACTTTCTTTTGGCTCTCTTTGGTACGCCTTTTCTCTCCGTAGTTCTATTTGTATGGCTCCTTTTGACTCCGCTTCTTTGGTTTCTGCTGATCCCGGTTTTTGCTGTTTGGTATGGCTACCTTCCCTGGCTCTTGTTCGGCGGCCCCGCCCTTTGGATCACGCTCAAATACATGGGACCGAGCCCTTGGACTATTCTATCCAGCCTTGGTGCAAATGTCCTCGGGACACCAATCTATTACACAGCCCTTCGCCACCTTACTGACAAAAAGATGGCCCCATTCGGAAACTCAGCCAGCGGCGTCGTGGATGTAATGCTTTGGGGCATTCCCTTCTCATTCATCTGGGGCAGTGTGTTCTGGCTGAGCTACCGCAATATGGCGCGCCAACGCACCAACAACCCATCTGATATTGAAAGGAAAACTCCATGTTGATTGAAATCACCCTCTACCTCGGCCTTGCACTCATGATGCTTCTGGCCATGGCTCTGATGATCCTCAGAATCGGAACCCTGCTGGGGGATTGCCCCCGATCCGGGCGCGCCGCCAAAGCAGCCGCCGTGACCATCGCCAGCGGCTACGCCATGGTGGGATTGGGCGGTGTCATCCTGATCGGGGCCGCAATTCCTCTGCTCGAGGGCGGTTTACTTGCCCTGCTCCCGGCCCTGGGACTGGTGGCGATCTGCCTGGGGCTCGGGTTTTCTCATGCGGTGGCAACCCTGCGCGCTGTGGTGCGCGAGGCGGTGCAAGGGGCTCAATCCGCTCTACCTGCAGAAACGAGCAAATCTACGCCCCCTGCAGAAATCGCGCACCCCGCCTGAAGCCACTCTAGAAAGGAGTACACATGTGCCCGCCCCGCGCCGGAGAAGAGACACCACGCAATGTGAACTGCCAGGACTTGCTGCCAGTCACCCACCGCCAGTGCTGGGGTGAGCTGACCCTGCCGCTGCCCTGGCTGCTGTTCTCCTGGGGGCTTTATGCCTCACCGTTTTGGCCAGCCGGAGCACTCGCCAACTTCATGTTCTTTCTCTGCGCGCTGCGACTGAACCACGAGGCGATCCACGGCAATCTGGGCCTGCCCCGGCGCGGCGACATTGCCCTGTTGCATCTGCTCAGCGCGCTGATGATGGGCTGCAACACTTCCGTCGCCTGGAGCCATATGCAGCATCACCGCCACGCCATGGGTCCAAAGGATCTGGAGGGGCGCTGCGGTCATATGTCAGCGGCTCAGGTGCTGCGCTACGGGCCGCGGTTTCCACTGGATCTGATCCGCCATTGCTGGCAGGGCGGCGGGCGCAAATGGCGCATGCGGATGCTGCGTGATGGGCTTGGCGTTGCGCTGGCCCTAGCGCTGACCCTGCTGAGCGGTTTCGGGTTTCTTCTGCTGCATCTGGTGGCCATGGCGCTGGCGCAGTGTCTCACGGCCTTCTTTGCCGTCTGGGTCACCCATCAGGGCACCGCGCACACAGGTCTGGCCGGACGCAGCCAGCGCGGGGTGCTGGCGCGGGCCGCCTATCTGATGTTCTACCACCGCGAACACCACCTCTTTCCCAAGGTTCCCGTCAGCCGACTGCCCGATCTGGCGGCGCGACTGGATTCGCAGGTGCCCGGCTATGCAGCCGCGCGTCAACCGGTGCTGCCCTGGTTTGATCGCGCGACCTAAGCCCCTAGGGGGCCTCGCCAGTTGCACCACATCCGCAGGCGCCGCTGGCGCAGCAGGGCAAGAAAAAGGGGCCCCTCAGCGGCGCCCCCCTTTTTGTCATTTCATTTGAGGATCTTCAGTAGCTGTAATCGGCATAGATCCGGCTCAGATCCCCATTCCAATCGCCATGATAGCGCTCCAGCAGCTCATCCGCAGGCACCTTTCCGCTGTCGAGACTGTCTTTCAGCGCATTCAGGAAATGGGTCTCATCCGGCACCAAGCCACCTGCACCGGGGCGGGCGCGGTTCTTCAAACCGCTTTCAGAGATCGCAACCACTTCGCGCGCCAGATCATGCATCTTGATGCCATTCACCTCAGCCTGCAGCCCCTCGCGTGAGGCGGCAACCCGCAGCCCCTCGCGGGTCTCGGCGTCCCACCCCTTGACCAGATCCCAGGCCGCATCCAGTGCTGATTGATCATAGCTCAGCCCGACCCAGAACGCGGGCAAGGCACAAAGACGACGCCAGGGACCGCCATCGGCACCGCGCATCTCCATGTATTTCTTGATCCGCGCCTCTGGAAAAGCGGTGGTCAGATGGTCTGCCCAATCCGACATGGTTGGCGTCTCACCCGGCAGGGCCGGTAGTTTGCCCTGCAGGAAGTCGCGGAAAGACATGCCCAGCGCATTGATATATTCGCCGTCGCGATAGACAAAATACATCGGCACATCGAGCGCATATTGCACATAGGCTTCAAAACCAAAGCCCTCGTCAAAGACAAAGGGCAACATGCCAGTGCGGCTGTCATCCAGATGCCGCCAGATTTTGCTGCGCCAGGACTTGTGGCCATTGGGTTTGCCGTCAAAGAAGGGCGAATTGGCAAACAGTGCCGTCGCCACCGGCTGCAACGCCAGTGCCACGCGCAGTTTCTGCACCATGTCAGCCTCAGAGCCAAAATCGATATTGACCTGCACCGTGGTGGTGCGGCGCATCATGTCGCGCCCCATGGTGCCCACCTGTGCCATGTAGTCATTCATCAGACGATAGCGGCCCTTGGGCATAAGCGGCATTTCGTCATGCGACCAGATCGGGGCAGCCCCCAAGCCGATAAAGCCCACGCCAATCTTGTCAGAGATATCCTTGACCTCGCGCAGGTGGTTGTTCACCTCATCGCAGGTCTCGTGGATGGTCTCCAGCGGCGCCCCTGACAGCTCCAGCGCGCCGCCCGGTTCCAGACTCACATTGGCGCCGTCTTTTTCCAGCCCGATCAGGTTGCCGCCTTCGGTAACCGGCGACCAGCCATAGGTATCGCGCAGCCCCTGCAGCACCGCCACAATCGAGCGCTCGCCGTCAAAGGGCAGCGGCTTGAGCGTGTCTTTGCAATAGCCGAACTTTTCGTGCTCGGTGCCGATGCGCCAGGCATCGCGTGGCTTGCAGCCGCTGGCCAGATACTCGGCCAGATCTTCGTGGCGTTCAATGGGTCCGCCGCCGGACTGGGGAATGGACATGCCGGGCACTCCGTCCTGTAGGTTTCTATATTCAGCAGTCAGTGGTGAGCGGAATCGCCACCAGTGTCAATGCAGCCTGTGCTGCGGCGGACGACTGGAGCTGCGCTCCCAGATCACGACCTGGTGAGGGCCCTGACGGCGCAGCTCCGCCAGCATGCGTTCGGTCCTGAGGCCCGGCAGTGCGGCAAAGACATCAAACAGCGCCTCATGGCCTTCGGCATTGACCGGAATCGCCAGAGGGGCCTGCCCCTCCTGCTCCAACACCCAGTGGGGCGGTTTGGCCGTATGATCCAGGCGCAGGCGCAGCAGCTCAGAGGCTGCCACCGCGCCACCGGTCAGCGGCCCAAAATAGGCAATCTGCCCCTCGTCCACCTGCACCACGCCGGGACCACCGGCGCCAAGACGAAAGCGCAGCCTCTGGGCACCGATGACGGCAATGACCAGCCCGATGACAATCAGCGCCCAGCCAGTGGCCGCCGTCACCCCAAAGGAGGTGAAGGCCCATTTCAGCCCCACCAACAGCATCAGCGCCGCAACGATCAACTCGCGCCAGCGCCAAATGGCGACACGGGCCTCGGGACGAATGAAACTCATGACAGCTCTCCCAGTTGGGTTTCTCCCAATGTGATGCCTGGATCAAAATTTACAATGCGATAGCCGCCAATTTGCACAAAGCCAATGGCTTCATAAGCGCGGGCGGCAGCAGGATTGGCGGCAAAGAGGATCGCCTCTTTCACCCCGCTCTTGCGCGCCTCATCCAGATGCAGCGCCACAGCGCGGCGGGCATGGCCCAGCCCGCGCAGATCCGGCGGCGTATAGACACCGCCCACCTGAACAATTTCCGGCAGGGCTGCATTGAAATTGGTCATCGCCACGGGCCTCCCCTCCTCCTCCAGCAGACGCAGACGATCGGCCGCCAACAACTCCTGCAGGCTGGCACGCGCATAGGCCCGGTTTTCGGGATTGTCGCTGCCACCCAGGATCTCGACCTCCGAGGCCATGCGCCAATCGGTCAACAGATCCAGATCGCCGGAATGGGCCGGGCGCAAAGCGCTGCGCCCCACCGGGACCTCAAGATCTGCCAAGGACAGTCGGTAATGTGGCTCAACCTCATCCAGGACGGCCGCCTCTGTCTGCAGGGCCAAAGCCGTGACAACAACATCGACCTGCTCAGCCGCACCATTGAGGCCGCGCAGAATGCGCCCCGACAAGACCTGACGCAGATCAAAAGCCATATCCGGATCAAAGCTTGGCGCTTCAAAGACAAAATACCCGGCCTTGGCAAAACCAAAAACATTTGCAACCACCCCCGCGCATTCACTGAACCACAGCGTCATGCTCTTGGGATGGTCCTGCACCTGGTCCGCGCCAAGGCCATAGTCGCGCAAATTGCCGGACAGGAACATCGACGTCGCGCCCCGCGGCGCCAGGAAGGTCTCTATCGCAGGCAAATCTGCTTGGGTGGCGCGGCGCAGCATCACCAATCCCCAAGTCGCTGCTGCCACAGGGTCAGGGCGGCCACGGCAGCCGTATCGGCGCGCAGGATTCGCGGGCCAAGGCTGACCACATGGGCCTGCTGCATCGCGTGCAAGCGTTTGCGCTCCTTGTCGGAGAATCCCCCCTCGGGGCCGATGAGGATGGCCCAGGGCGTGGCTGTTGCCCCTTGCTTCGCGCCTCCCTCCTGCGCCGCATCCAAGAACCGCCGCTGGCCCACCTCACCCTCGTCGCAGAACATCAACTGACGCTCGACGGGCCAGTGATCCAGCAGGCGCGAGAGTTTTTGCAAATCACAGACCTCAGGCACATAGGTGCCGCCGCATTGCTCTGCGGCCTCGACGGCATGGGCCTGCAGCCGGTCCTGTCTGATCCGTTCGGAATTGGTATATTCGGTGCCCACCGGCAGGATGCGCGCCGCGCCCATTTCGGCGGCTTTTTCGACGATGAAATCGGTGCGCGCCTTTTTGATCGGGGCAAAGATCAGCCACAGATCCGGTGGCATTTGCAAGGGCTTGCTCTGGGCGACACAGGTCAGCGTGCCGCCGCGCTTGCCGGCCTCGGTGATCTCGGCCTGCCATTCACCATCGGTGCCGTTGAACAGCGCCACATGGCCGCCCAGTGGCTGCCGCATCACCCCGAACAGGTAATGCGCCTGATCCTTCTCCAGAGGAATGGATTGCCCTGCACCCAAGGGGTGCTCTACATACAGTCTGATTTTTGCACTCATGAGGCCCTACATATGCAAGGTGACGCGCCAAAACCAGATGGTCAGGTCGCAGATGCGGTCAAAGACAACTGGGTTGATCGATATGCACCAGAGTGGAGCCGCCCCTATCTGCGGCTCAGCCGCGCGGATCGGCCCATCGGCACCTGGCTGCTCTTGATCCCCTGCTGGTGGGGGCTGGCCCTGGCGGTACTCTGGGATGGCAATCTGGGCTGGCAGGATCTGTGGATTGCCGTGGCCTGCGCGCTAGGGGCCTGGCTGATGCGCGGCGCGGGCTGCACCTGGAATGACATCACTGATCGCAATTTTGACGGCGCTGTCGAGCGCACCCGGTCGCGCCCCATCCCCTCGGGTCAGGTGACTGTGCGCGGCGCGGCGGTCTGGATGGTGCTGCAGGCGCTGATTTCCTTTAGCATCCTTCTAACCTTCAATGCCATGGCCATTGCGATGGGCATTCTGGCGCTGCTGCCTGTGGCGATCTACCCCTTTGCCAAGCGCTTTACCTGGTGGCCGCAGGTGTTTTTGGGGCTGGCCTTCAACTGGGGCGCACTCTGGGCCTGGACCGCCCATACCGGTGCGCTGCATTGGCCCGCAGTGTTTCTGTATTTCGCAGGCATTTCCTGGACGCTGTTTTACGACACCATCTATGCCCACCAGGACACCGAAGATGATGCGCTGATCGGGGTCAAATCCACCGCCCGGCTGTTTGGCGACAACACCCCGGCCTGGCTGCGTCGCTTTATCGTCGGCACCGTCAGCCTGATGGCACTGGCAATCATTCTGGCCCTGGATCTCGACAATGATTACTGGGCACTGGGCCTGGCCCTGGTTGGCCCCTGGGCCATGGGCTGGCATATGACCTGGCAATTGCGGAGTTTTGACGCCGAGAACAACCCGCGTCTGTTGCAGCTGTTTCGGCTCAATCGAGATACCGGCTTGATTCCGCTTATTTTCTTTGTCATCGCCATGTTCACATGATTGAACCACAGCCCTTGCCCCTATAAACAAGGCCCAATTATCCCGGGGAATAGTCTCTTTATGCGCCTGTCATCGCTTCTGATCCCAATCCTGACCTTCGCTGTCGCTGGCGGCGTCAGCCTGATTGCTGCCAGCTTTGCGGTGAGCGCCGTCGAGCGCAACAGCGAGACTGCACTGCGGCGCGCGCTGGACGAAGGCAACATGGGCTGGGCCGAGGTCACTGCCGACGGGCTGCGGGTTCTGCTGCAGGGCACCGCCCCGGACGAGGCCAGCCGGTTCTCGGTGATTTCTCTGGCAGGAACGATCGTCGATGCCACCCGAGTGATTGACGATATGTCGGTGACCCCGTCCAAAGGCATCGCTCCCCCGCGGTTTTCGGCAGAGATCCTGCGCAACCACAGTGGCATATCGATCATTGGCTTGATCCCGGCGGCCTCGTCCCGCGCGGATCTGTTGCGACAACTGACCGGCCTGGGCGCCTCTGGCCAGGTGGCTGACCTGTTGGAAACCGCCGCCTATCCGGCCCCAAAGGGCTGGGATGCAGCGCTGCGCTATGCCACCTCGGCGCTGGAGCTGCTGCCTCGGGCCAAGATTTCAGTGGATGCCGAAACCATCAAGATCACCACCATGGCGGTGTCGGCAGCCGAAAAGGAGCTGTTGCAGGAGCGGCTAACCCGCATGGCACCGCCGGAATTGCATCTGGTGCTGGATATCACCGCGGCCCGCCCGGTGATCACCCCCTTCACCCTGCGTTTCCTGATTGACGCGGAGGGGCCGCGCTTTGATGCCTGCTCTGCCGAGAGCCCCGAAAGCCGGGATGCCATCCTCAGCGCCGCCCGCGCGGCCGGATTACAGGGGCGCGCCGATTGCATCATCGGCATGGGCGTGCCTTCACCCAAATGGGCCCGTGCCAGCGGGCTGAGCATTGCCAGTCTGGCCGCACTTGGTCAGGGCACTGTCACCATTGCCAATGCCGATATTACGCTGGTCGCCGCCGAAGGCTCCGATCCGGCCCTGTTCGACAAGGTGGTGGGCGAGTTGGAAAACGCCCTGCCCGAAGTCTTTGCCCTGCATGCGGTGTTGCCCAGCCCCGCCAGCGAAGAGGCCGGCGGCACGCCACTCTTTACCGCCACGCTTTCCCCCGAAGGTCAGGTGCAACTGCGCGGACGCATCGACAGCGATATCTCGCGGGATATCAGCAGCAGCTATGCCAAGGCGCGTTTTGGCTCTGACCAGGTTCACACCGCCACCCGGGTGGTGGGAGATCTGCCCGCCGACTGGCCAGTACGGGTTCTGGCCGGGCTGGAGGCGCTGTCCCACCTCGAACGCGGTGCCCTTGCTGTCACCCCCGACAATCTGCAGCTGCGCGGCATGAGCCATCGCGAAGACACCTTGGCCGAGGTCTCCGGATTTCTCTCTGCCAAACTGGGAGAGGCCGAAAGCTATGAGCTTGCCATCACCTATGAAAAGCCGCCAGAGCCCAAGGATCAGCCCCTGACCGCAGAACTCTGCGCAACACAGCTCTCGGCGGTGCAGCGCGACAGCGGCAAGATCAGCTTTGAGCCCGGCTCTGCCACCGTTGCGGCAGGCAGTAGCATCGTGCTTGATCAGATTGCAGGCATTCTCGAGCGCTGTGGCCCGGTGCGGCTGGAAATCCAGGGCCATACCGACAGCCAGGGACGGGAGGGGATGAACCAAACACTGAGCCAGTCCCGGGCCCAGTCAATCCTCAACGAGCTGCGGGCCCGGCGCATTCGCACCGCGGCTTTCATCGCCACCGGTTATGGCGAAAGCGCGCCCATCGCCTCCAATGACAGTGAGGCGGGGCGCGAAGCCAATCGGCGGATCGAATTCCGTCTGATCCTGCCCGAAACCAGCGTCGAAGGAGAAACCACCCTTGACGCCGCCGCCGCGCCTGCATCAGGGGTCACAGATGATGCCAGCAGCACCACCGAACAGGAGACTTCCGGACAATGAACAGAACAGAGTTCATCCTCACCACTGCCATCATCCTGTTTGCGGCCTTTGCCCTGGGCTGGTTTGCCAATTGGTTGGTGCATCGTTTTACCCAGGTCCGCCAAAGCGATGTGGCCGATCTCGACCGGATGAGCCAGGAGCTGCACGAGGCCGAAGAGACCCGCGATCAGGCGATCACCTATCTGCAGCAACGCGAGGCGGAGCTGACCAATCAGCTGACACAGACCGAAGCCGAACTGCGGGCTGCCATGGATGGACTGCGCGATGCGCGGCGGGAAACGGAAGAGCTGCGCAGTTATCTGCAGCAGGACTGACCTAGACCGGCTACGCCGCAAGGGGCTCTGCCCCCAGCCGCCTTCGGCGTCCCCCCGGGATATTTGGGGCCAACTGAAGAAGAGATCCGAACCTGGGCAACCTGGGTCCTGGCTTCATTTGGCTAGAAATATCCTGGGGTGAGCGCACCTGCGCGAGGGGGCAAAGCCCCCAGAAGGCTCGGCCCGCAGGGCAGAGCCCGGCCCAACTGTGCAGGCACATTCTTTGAATGTTGCCAAAGCAGGCGGGAGAGCGCCGTCTTTGGCCTCTGGATTGGCTTGATCAGATGGTCTCAACACCAAGCGCCAAAGGACAGGTTACCAACGCTCCAACGCGTCCTCATCCGAGGTTTTGGCCTGCACCCAACCGGCAGCACCCGAGTGCAGAATCTCTTTCTTCCAGAAGGGCGCGCGCGACTTCAGATAGTCCATCAGGAATTCCGCCGCTTCAAAAGCATCCTTGCGATGACGCGCGGCCGCGGCCACCATCATGATCTTTTCACCGGGCACCAGCCGCCCGTAGCGGTGAATCACAAGAGCATCCGCCAAACTCCAGCGCTGCATCGCCTCCGAGGCAATCTGTTCTAGCGCCTTCTGGGTCATCGCCGGGTAATGCTCGATCTCCATCGCCGCCAACCCGCCCCCCTCCGCGTCGCGCACCACACCGGTGAAGGTCACGATACCCCCGGCCCCGGCGGCCGCGGCAGCACCGGCGGCAAAGGCCTCGCTTTCGGCCCCCAGATCGAAGCGCTCTTGCTGAACGCGCACTTGCATCGCTTCAGCCCCCCGTCATTGGTGGGAAAAAGGCCACCTCTCGCACGCCGGCCAGAGGCGCATCAAACTCCGATAGCTCCTGGTCCAGGGCAACCCGCAGAGCTGAAAGATCGGCAAAGGCAGCGGCATAGCGTTCCTCGCGGGCCACCAGTTCGGTGACCAGATCGGCAACCGTGACGGCCTCTGTCTCAACCGTCTCACGCGGCAGGCCAATGCGTTCGCGCACCCAGGCAAAGTAAACGATATCCATCAGCGGGGCTCCTTCAAATGCGGTAGCGCCTTGCGCATGTAGTCGGCCCCGGTAATCAGGGTCAGGGCGGCGGCAATCCACAACAGCCACAGCCCGATACGGCCCGACCAGATCATCCCCGCCTCTTTCCAACGCAGGCCAAAGAGATCTTCCATCTCGCCGGCAATGATCTGGGTATAGATCTGTGCATCCATGCCAAAGGAAGACATCACCAGGAAATGTTCAAAAATGCCCTGGGAAAACAGTGTCGCAATCGCCACCATCTGGGCGGTGGTCTTCCACTTGGCCAGATTGGTGACCTTCAGCGTCCCGGCGGTATCGCCCAGATATTCGCGCAGGCCCGAGACAAAGACCTCGCGAAACAGGATCACCGTGGCGGGCAGCACCAGCCAGGGAGTCCAGTGTTCGGCGGCATAGCCCACAAGGATCATCAGCGCGATCACCACCATGGCCTTGTCGGCGATGGGGTCCAGCATCGCGCCGATCTTGGTTTCCTGTTTCCAGGCCCGCGCCAGATAGCCATCAAACCAATCGGTGATGGCGGCCCCAACAAACAGGATCAAGGCATACCAATCCGCCAGCGGGCGTGGAAAATAGAGAAACATCACGGCAAGACCCGGTGCCGCCATCAAGCGCACCAGAGTCAGGATATTGGGCAAGGTCCATTTCATGGGTCGGACCCTACAATGCGCCTTTCAAACATAAAAGACGCTTAGGGCACTTTCCCGGCGGGAAAGCGCCCCAGCATGCATTTGAGACCCAAGCGATCAAACCAGCTCGTGCAGCATAGCCTTTTCGTAGGCCGCCAGTTCGCTGGCCTTCCCGGCAGCAACCTGCTTGACCCAATCCGGGTTGGCAATCAGCGCACGACCCACGGCAACCAGGTCGAATTCATCGCGCGCGATCCGCTCCAGCAGGTTGTCCAGGCTGGCCGGCTGCGCCTCGTTGAACTCGACAAAGCCATCCTCGGGCAGGAAATCCGCGTTCAAGCCGACACTGCCCACGGTGATCGCAGGCTTGCCTGTCAGTTTGCGGGTCCAGCCCGCAAGGTTGAGGTCACTGCCGTCGAATTCCGGCTCCCAGAAACGGCGGGTCGAACAGTGAAAGATGTCAACGCCTGCCTCTGCCATTGGCATCAGGAACGCCTGCAGCGCCTCTGGGGTTTCACAGAGGCGGGCGCTGTAGTCCTGCTGTTTCCACTGCGAGTAGCGGAAGATGATCGGGAAATCTTCGCCCACGGCAGCGCGCACGGCGCGTATGATCTCCAGCGCAAAACGTGAGCGCTGCGCCAGGTCACCGCCATAGTGATCCGCGCGCTGGTTGGTGCCCTCCCAGAAGAACTGGTCGATCAGATATCCATGCGCCCCGTGCAGCTCGATGGCGTCAAAGCCGATCTCTTTGGCCTGTGCGGCCGCCTGGGCAAAGGCTGCAACCACATCGTCGATATCCTCTTGGGTCATGGCGTGGCCGGTGACCTTGCCGGGTTTGGCCATGCCACTGGGGCTGTAGCCAGGCGTATCGCCACCGGGCATCACGCCGGGGCGACGAATGGCCCCCACATGCCACAACTGTGGAGCGATCTTGCCACCGGCAGCGTGCACCGCATCAACCACGTTCTTCCACCCCGCCAGGGCTGCCTTACCGTGAAAGGCCGGGACATTGGGATAGCCGCTGGCGGCGGCGTGACCCACAAATGTACCTTCGGTGATGATCAGACCGACATCGCCCTCGGCGCGACGGCGGTAATAATCCACCACCTTGCTATTGGGCACATTGCCCGGCGAATAGGTGCGCGTCATCGGCGCCATGACAATCCGGTTTTTCAGGCTCAGCTTGCCCAGATCAACGGGGCGAAACAGGGTGTCGACTTGGCTCACTACGCAGTCCTCTTTTCAAACAATCCTGACCGGCAATACGCCGTCAGATACCACCAGCAAACCTAGCAGGCCGAGGCGGCAAAGCACGAGTGACTTGAGGTCAAAATCCAATATGACCCGGCGTTCTTTGAAACCTCTCGGGCCTCATTCGGGAACTCGGCCCCTACCCCTTGTCGTGGAAGAAGTCATAGATGACTTCGGCCAGGGCCCCCGAGATACCGTCCACCGCCTTGAGATCAGCCAGATCAGCGCGGCTGACGGCCTTGGCGCTGCCAAAATGGGTCAGCAGCGCCCGTTTGCGCGAAGCCCCGACGCCGGGCACCTCATCCAGAGGCGTAGCCCCAATCGCCTTGGCGCGTTTGGCCCGATGGGTGCCAATGGCAAAACGGTGGGCCTCGTCGCGCAGGCGCTGGACAAAATACAGCACCGGATCATTGCGCTGCAGCGCAAACACATTTTCTCCCTGCCGGTGGAATTCTTCCTTGCCGTGATCGCGGTCCACCCCCTTGGCGACACCAACCATGGGAATATCCTCGACACCGTGTTCGGCCATGATTTCGGCCACGGCACTGACCTGGCCAGCGCCGCCATCGATCAGCAGCAGATCCGGCCAATGGCCCTTGTCGCGGTCCGGGTCTTCTTTCTTGAGCCGGGAAAATCGCCGGTTCAGTACCTCTTTCATCATGCCAAAGTCATCGCCGGGAACCAGATCGTCGCCCTTGATGTTGAACTTGCGATAGGCGTTTTTCATAAAGCCCTCCGGGCCCGCCACAATCATTCCCCCCACGGCATTGGTGCCCTGAATATGCGAGTTGTCGTAGACCTCGATCCGCTGGGGTGGGCCTTCGAGACCAAAAGCAGCGGCAAGACCTTTGAGCAGTTTGGTTTGGGTGGCACTTTCGGCCATGCGCCGGGCCAGGCTTTCGCGGGCATTGCGGACCGCACCGGCCACCAATTCGGTCTTTTCACCGCGCAGGGGGACCAGAATTTCAACCTTGCGCCCTGCCTTACCTGACAGGGCCTCCTCCATCAGATCGGTGTTTTCGATCGCATCCGACAGGATCAGCTGACGCGGTGGTTCCTTGTTGTCGTAGAACTGCCCCAGAAAACCCTCCATCACTTCGGCCGGGCTCATGTCGGCCTCAACGCGGGGATAGAAATCCTGGTTTCCCCAATTCTGATTGGCGCGGATAAAGAACACCTGCACGCAGGCCTGCCCCCCCTCCATGTGCAAGCCGACGATATCGGCCTCGGCGACACCGCGCGGATTGATACCCTGGCTGGATTGCACCTGGGTCAGCGCCTTGATGCGGTCGCGCAGGGCGGCCGCGCGCTCGAACTCCATCGCCTCGGAGGCCTTCATCATCTCCTCGCCCAACTCCTCCTGGATCTTGGTGGAGCGCCCGGCCAGAAACCGTTCGGCATCCCGGACCGACAAGGCGTAGTCCGCCTCGGAAATCTCGCCGGTACAGGGAGCCGAACAGCGCTTGATCTGATACTGCAGACAGGGCCGGGTTCGGCTCTCGAAGGTTGCATTGGAACAGTTGCGCAGCAAAAACGCCTTTTGCAGCTGGTTCAGGGTTCGGTTCACCGCACCAGCGCTGGCGAAGGGGCCAAAATAGCTGCCCTTCTGCTTGCGCGCACCGCGATGTTTCTTGAGCTGGGCAAAGGCGTGGTCCTTGGCCACCAGGATATTGGGGAAGCTTTTGTCATCGCGCAGCAGCACATTGTATTTCGGTTTGAGCTGCTTGATCAGGTTCTGCTCCAGCAGCAGCGCCTCGGTCTCGGTGCGGGTGGTCAGGAACATCATCGAGGCGGTCAGCCCGATCATCCGCTCGATCCTGGGCGAGTTCCCCGGCCGCGTATAGTTCGACACTCGCGCCCGCAGATTGCGGGCCTTACCGACATAGAGCACCCGGCTCTCAGAATCGAGCATCCGGTACACCCCCGGAGAGGCGTCCAGCGTTTTTACGTAATCCTGGATCACGGCATAGCCGGTTTTGGCAGAGGAGGGCGTCTGATCAGTCATGTGACAGTGATATGATTCCCCGGCCTCGGCTGCAATGACTGCTGCCCAGGATCAAGGGTTGAACAAATCCACCAGTCTTGTGGATAAACCTGATGATATCTTTGGGCTATCCCGGTTTTTCCCTTATTTGATGGTGGGTTTTTACAATTGCCTAATTTTTAGGCATATTGACAAGATATTGATATTTATCGATAATTTTATTCGCACCTGTCAAGTTTTTGAAAACAAAGACTCTTTTGTAACAGTCCTGTGATCATTCGTGAGGAAGTGCACAACTTACGTTAGGGCAGCTTGCAAAGGCATCTACCCTTGCCCCAAATCGCCTTGATCACCCCAGCCCAAATGCTGTCCCCCATCGACACAAATCAGCTGTCCTGTCACCGCTGGTGCCGCCAATAGATAGCCCAGCGCGGCGGTGACATCTTCTGGGTTTGCGCCCCGGCCAAGCAGGGTTGCCGCACGCTGGCGGGCGAAATCTTCACCACTTTGGTGGCGGCTGGCCAGCGTCGGCCCCGGCCCGATGGCATTGACCCGGATCCTGGGGGCCAGCGCCTGAGCGGCGGTCTGTGTCAGGGTCCAAAGCGCCGATTTCGCCAGTGTATAGGTCATGAATTCGGGGGTGAGATTGCGCACCCGCTGATCGATCATATTGACCACCAGCCCCCAGGCCCGCGGCTCCTGGTCCTGATCCTTGAGGGGGGCAACCGACTGACGCGCCATCGCCTGGGTCAACACAAAGGGCGCGCGCAGATTGCTGTCAAAGTGCCGATCCCAGCTGGCGGTGGTGGCGCTCTCCAACTGGTCATATTCAAAGATGGAGGCATTGTTGACCAGGCAGGTCACTGGCCCGCCCAATCCCGCGACAGCCGCCGACACCAATGCGGCACTGGCCTCAGCCGACAGCAGATCAGCCTGCAGGGTGACGGCCCTGCGCCCCTTGGCGCGGATCAGATCCGCGACCTGTTCGGCCTCTTGCTGCGAGCTCTCATAATGCACTGCAACATCATAGCCTTCGGAGGCCAGTTTCAGGGCCATGGCGCGGCCCAGACGCTTGCCCGCCCCGGTTACCAATGCGCGCATCTCAAACCCCTCTTCTGCATCCAGCCTTGTGATGCCCGTTGCGGTCAGAACAGCACTGCCAGATAGGCGATGTAAAGCCCCGTCAGGACAAAGCCCCACAGCCGGGTGATATCCTGTTTCAGGAACACAAAAGGAATGATCAAAAGTGAGGCTCCCAGCATCACCCAAAGATCGAACTGCAGGAACTCAGGGTCGACCGATATTGGCCCCACAAAGGTGGCAATCCCGATAGTGGCCAGCAGATTGAACATGTTGGAGCCGATAACATTGCCCAGGGCCACGTCCGCCTGACGCCGCAGCGTGGCCATGACCGTGGTCGCCAGCTCTGGTAGCGAGGTGCCGATGGCCACCAGGGTCAGGCCGATCACAGTCTCGCTGATGTGATACATCCGCGCAATGATGGTGGCGTTGTCCACCAGCAGATCAGCGCCCAGCGGCAGGCCGATCAGCCCCAGCCCCAGATAGATGCAAATGCGCCAATAGGGCATGTCGGGGTCGGCGTCTTCCAGCCCGTCCAGCTCATCTTCGTCGCTGCCAGAACAGCCGTTGCGCCGATGATTGCGGGCCTGGGCAAAGGCACCAATCAGGAAAAAGCCAAGCGCGGTCAGCAGGATCAGGCCCGACCAGATGGTCAGAGTCCCGCAAAAGGCCAGCCCGATGAACAGAACCGATGCCATCAGCATCTGCACATAGCTGCGCCGGGTGCTGCATTGGCTGGTGTGCAGCGTGGCGATGATCGCCGGGATGCCCAGTACCAAAAGAATGTTGGCGGTGTTGGAGCCCACCACATTGCCCAGTGCAATGCCATCCGCATTGTCATGCACCGCATTGACCGCAATCAGCAGCTCTGGTGCTGAGGTGCCAAAGGCAACAATGGTCAGGCTGACGATCAACGCAGGCACACCCAGACGCAGGGACAGATTCACCGCGCCACGCACCAGGGCATCGCCTGCCAAAAGAAGGATCACCAGACCCAAAGCGCAGAACAGCCAAGGCATCATTTCCGTGGTCCTTTTAACTTGCAGCCACAGGGGCTCTTGCCGATCTTGAAGCGCCCACAAGAGGGGCAACGTGCCGATTGCAGGCGTTTTTGTCCGGGGAAAGTGACCTTGCCGAACATCGCCAGAACCGCAATGACAACCAAGAATATGGTGACGATCTTAAAAATCACCTCAGAGACCAAACCGGGCAAACTCTGCCCGCTCCTCGATCTCGGTCAGGGTGCCCTGGGCCATTTGCAGACCAAAACGGCTGAGGAAACTCCGCTTTACCCCATAGCGCCGCAGCTTCACCTTGTCGCCAAAGCGCGCCTTCAGCGCCGGTTTCAGATGGCCGATCCCATCAATCAGGCCCAATTCGGTGGCACGTTTGGCCAACCAGATCTCGCCGGTGAACAGCTTGTGGCTGCCATCCAGACGGTCACCGCGCCGGGCGGTGACATGGGCAATGAAATTTTCATGGATATCCCCCAGCAGGCCTTTCAGCCGCGCGACATCCTCGGGGTCTTCGGCCCGAAAGGGATCCAACATGGATTTGCTTTCACCTGCGGTATAGACCCGACGCTCCACCCCGTGGCGCGACAGCAGATCCTGCAGGCCAAAGCCTGCCGAAATCACCCCGATGGACCCGATGATCGAACTGGCATCGGCCCAGATCTCATCCGCCGAGGCCGCCAGCCAGTAGCCACCAGAGGCCGCCACATCTTCGACAAAGGCGATGACGGGGATGTTTTTCTCTTTCGCCAGACGCTCGATCCGCGCGCCAATCAGGGAACTCTGCACCGGCGAGCCACCAGGAGAATTGATTTCCAGCGCCACAGCAGCGGGTTTGCCCTTGCTAAAGGCAGCCTCCAGCACCGGGGCCAAAGCGGCATCATTGAGGGCACCACGCCCCGACATGCCAATGGCACCAGAGAGGCGCACCACAGAGACGAGGGGCGGTTTTTTCACAAAGGGCAAGCGCAGCATCATTGCGCCGATGTAGAATGCCGCAGGGGGTGAAACAAGGGACGCGGCCCGACAAAGCTGCAACAGGTCAAAAAGTGATGAGGCCCGTGCAAATTTGCAACGCTTAGCACCGATCGGCCGCGCGCCCAGCGCACAGGTCAGCAAACCTCACTCAACCTCAAGTAAAATAAGGTGTTTTCCCTTAGGTCAGCCCTGGCGCGCCAAATCTCACTCGCGGATGCGCCAACCGGTCTTGAAAATCCACCAGATGACGCAAAGGCAGGCCAGGGTAAAGCCGCCAATCGCCAGCAGGCTGAGGCCAACCGGCACATCCGAGGTCCCAAAGAAGGACCAACGGAAGCCGGAAATCAGGTAGACCACCGGGTTGAACAGGGTGACCTTCTGCCAGATCGGCGGCAGCATCGAGATCGAATAGAAAGAACCCCCAAGAAACACCAGTGGCGTTACCACCAGCAGCGGCACCAACTGCAGCTGCTCAAAATTCTTGGCCCAGATGCCAATGATGAAGCCCATCAAGGCAAAGCTGAGACAGGTGAGCAGCAGGAACAGTACCATGGCCATGGGATGCGCTATGGACAGATCGACAAACAGCGACGAGGTCGCCAGGATCACCACCCCGATAAACAGCGCCTTGGTGGCCGCTGCCCCGACATAACCAAGCACGATTTCCAGAAAACTCACCGGGGCGGATAACAGCTCATAGATCGTGCCGATGAATTTGGGGAAATAGATCCCAAATGAGGCGTTGGAGATGCTTTGGGTCATCACGCTCAGCATGATCAGCCCCGGCACGATAAAGGCGCCGTAATCGATGCCGTCGACCTGATCGATGCGGCTGCCGATGGCCGCTCCGAAGACCACAAAATAGAGCGAAGTCGACAGAACCGGCGACAAGAAGCTCTGGAACAGAGTGCGGAAGAACCGCGTCATTTCAAAGCGGTAGATAGACCATATCGCTGTCAAATTCATGCCTTGTCTCCCGAAACGAGGCCTACAAAAATATCTTCAAGACTGGACTGCCGGGTGGAAACATCCGCCAGCACCAGCCCCGCAGCTGCCACATCATTCAGCAACGACGTAATACCTGTGCGCTCGCCCCGGGTGTCATAGGTGTAGATCAGCGCGTCGCCCTCTGCGTTCAGCTCCAGCGCATGGGCGGCCAGACTGGCGGGGACGTCGCTGATGGGCGCGCTCAGATGTACGCAGAGCTGCTTTTGGCCCAGCTGAGTCATCAGCTCGTCCTTGTCCTTGACCAGCAGGATCTCCCCATTGGCAATGACCCCGACGCGATCGGCAATGGCCTCGGCCTCTTCGATATAATGGGTGGTGAGGATGATAGTGACGCCATTGGCTTTCAACTCGCGCACCACCTCCCACATGTCCTTGCGCAGCTCGACATCGACGCCGGCCGTCGGCTCATCCAGGAACAACACCCGGGGCTCATGCGCCAACGCCTTGGCAATCAACACCCGGCGCTTCATACCGCCCGAAAGCTCTTTGACCTGGGAATTGCGCTTGTCCCAAAGCGAGAGTTTCCTCAGGATATCCTCGATCAGCGCCTCATTGCGGGGTTTGCCAAACAGCCCCCGCGAAAAGCGCACCGAATTGATCACCTTCTCAAACGGTTCCAGGTTGATTTCCTGCGGCACCAGACCGATCAGCGAGCGCGCCGCGCGAAAGTCAGACAACGTGCAGTGCCCGCCCACCTTCACAGAGCCCGAAGTTGGCGAAATGATCCCGCAGACCGTCGAGATCAACGTGGTTTTGCCTGCCCCATTGGGACCAAGCAGCGCCAGAATTTCGCCCTCGTCGATATCAAGAGAGACCCCTTTCAGCGCCTCAAAACCACCATCGTAAGATTTGCGCAGATCGGAAATGGAGAGGATTGCGGCCATGGGGCCTCCGTTGAGTTGTCAATGTGGCGCAGACTAGCGCTGGCCCAAGCCTACCGCCAGTGGAGGCTTGCGCAGGCACCTGTGCGCCTGTGCAGGGATGCTGAAGGGGTTAAGTTTATTATGGGCGGTTGTCTGTTAACCGGATCACAGATCAGCTGCCGCCAGTGATCTTCTTGAACCAGCCCTTCTTTGCCTCTTCTTCACCTACCCCCTCTTCAGCCTCATCGTCTGCACCCTCTGGGGCCAGATGGGTCTGAAGATTGACAAAGAACTGATCCGCCATTTTCTTGGCAAAACCGTCGATGATGCGACTGCCAAGCTGCGCCAGCTTGCCGCCTACCTTGGCCTCAACATCATAGGACAACAATGTGCCTGTCTCCGATGGCGCCAGGGTGACCACCGCGCCGCCCTTGGCAAAGCCCGCAGCCCCGCCCTTCCCTTCACCAGAGATGGTCAATTTTTCATTTTCGATCAGGTCCGACAGGGTGACCTGCCCCTTGAAGGTGGCCTTCACCGGGCCAACCTTTTGTGTCACCTTTGCTTCAAAGCCCGCATCGACACTGCCGCTCACCTCCTGCGCACCCGGCACGCAGATTTTCAACACCTCCGGGTTCAACAGGGCGGCATAGACCTCTGTGGGCGGGGCGGCGATTTCTTTGTGATCACTCATCTGCATGGCGGGTCTCCTTCAGAAAGGCTGTCTGGGGCTGCTCCGGGATAGTCGTTGACCTGTCGCCAAGGACCCAAGGCCCGGAGATCCAGAATTTTCGAACTATTGTTCCCCCAGACCTAACCGACCCGCAAGGCCTCTGCCAAGATGCTTGCGGCCAACCTGATGGGCACAGCTGCAGGTTAACGTAGCGTCGGCCTGCCAAAATGCGCCACCACGGCGGCAATACTGGCGCTGTCGCGCAGCAGACGATTGTGCCCCAACCCCTCGCTCACCAAAAGCCGCGCTCCGGCCCAGACCTTGGCCAGCGCCTCGACCTCGGCCAAGGGCACGATCTGGTCGTCGGCATCCTGCAATATCAACGCCGATTGGCTGAGCTCTGGGGCCAGAGATGCCGCTTTCAGGGCCGAGAATGGCAGGTCATAGCGCGCCTCGATCCGGCTTTGGGTCAGATCCGCAACCCGCGGTGAAAAGCCAAGCCGCGCAGCCAACCGGCTAAGAAAGGCCTCAACATCCGGCATCGGGGCCAGCAAGGCCAGTTTTTCCGCCTGCATCCCCTGTGCCAGTGCCGCGATCACCGCTGCAGCCCCATTGGAATGGGCCACCACGCCCGCCAGAGGGCCAAGATGCGCTGCAACCTCTTGGGTCACATCCAGCATGTCCGGCAAGGAGCTGCGGTTGCCAGGTGCCGCCCCATGGGCCGGGGCATCAAAGCTCACCACCCGGTATCCTGCCGCAACCAGAGGCGCTGCAAAACCTCCCATCTGTCCGGCGCGCCCGCCAAACCCATGCACCAGCAGGATCGTTGGCAGCGGCGCCTCATCGCGGACCCCTGCCATGGGTTCAAACCCACGCCACTCGTAAATCGGTATCGTCAGGCCGGAATTCAGTCGCAGCGGCTGGCCTGCGGATTGCAGCAACCAGTCGCGCTCCCAATGCGGCAGTTTCTGCCGCCCCGGACGGGTGAATATAAAGGCGAGCAACCGCGCCGCGAGCGACGGGCTTAGCGCTCCAAACGCCCCGCTGATCTTTGGCAGCCATTTGGACAGGGATTTGCGGCGACGGCGAAAGGGGACGGATTGAGAAGAAGAGACAATGGCCATGACAGTGTTTCCTTTTGTATCTGCGCCAGATGGGACGGATCGGCCCGGCACGTTTGGGGACAACGGTACTTCTAAGTAAGTTCTATTTTGGAACTCAATATCAGTTCTATTTGAGAACTCTGTCAATCCGTGTTAATACGGGCGGTATGAAATGGAATGATTTGAATGATGCGGCCTGCCCATTGGCCCGTACCATGGGGGTCGTAGGCGACCGCTGGACCCTGCTTATTCTGCGCGAGTGTTTCCTTGGCGTGCGTCGCTTTGACCACTTTCAGAAACGTCTTGGCGTCACGCGACACCTGCTGGCCGAACGGCTCAAGCGGTTGGAAACCATTGGTGTTCTAGAGCGTCGCCCCTACCAGGAACGCCCGCTACGCCATGAATACCGACTGACCGCCGCAGGTAAGGAATTTGCACCGGTGTTGCTCGCCCTGCAGGATTGGGGTCAGAGAAATTTGCCCTGTGAAGAGCCCCAGCCTTTTGCTTTTGTCTCTCGGGAGACCGGTAAGATCGTCACCCCCGTTGTTACGGATCACGACACGGGCATTGAATTGAATCACCGCTCCGTTTCGATGGTATTATTCAACGAGCAGGAACAAGAGAGCCTCAAACCTCCCAGGGCGGGAAGCCAAAAATAGGGGGGGGCCGCTCTTTGGTCCTGCACGCAACAGCAAAGGCGCAAAAGGTCAGAATCACAGCGCCAGCGCCCCACCTCGATCAACCCGTCCAGAACGGGCTGACCCCAGGCGCGACGCCTGATACAGCACGCAGCCGCGCCGCGCCTCTGCGCGGCGCCAGGCCCAAGGTCTGGGACAGCATCTGTGATGCAGGCCCAGAGCGCGGGAGCCCCCGCTTTGCGGTCTAGCCTAGCGGTTCGCCTTTGGGATTTCCTCATTCCGGGTCCAGTCAAAGGTGCCTTCATCCCGGTCGCGCACCGCCTGTTTCCAGCCCATATCCTCGGCTCTGGTCTTGAAGTTCAGCCCCTCCGGCGAATGACGGGTAATGCCGTCAAAGATCGTTGCCAGCCGCTGCGTCTGCATCAAACCGGTCTGCTCGATCGCCTGATTGATCACCAGTTTCTGCATCGCCAACTGATTGATTGGTACCGTCGACATCCGCGCGGCCATGGCCTCGACGGCGTCATCCAGCTCCTCCGCAGGCACCGCCTTCAGCACCAGTCCCATATCCGCCGCCTCGCGCCCCGAGATCTTGTCGCCGGTAAACAGCATGCGCTTGGCCTTCTCCGCGCCCAGACGATAGACCCACATGGCGGTGGTGGGGCAGCCCCAGACCCGGGTCGGCATATAGCCGATCTGCGCCTCTTCGGCCATGATGGTCAGATCCGCGCAAAGAGCGATATCAGAGCCCCCGGCCACCGCCGCCCCGTGCACCTTGCAGACCACCGGCTTGACCGCCCGCCACAGCGACATGAAGTGCTGGGTGTTTTCCCACATAAAACGGTAGTCCTTGATCGGATCCCAGGGCATCTCCTGGGTGGCGGATCCGGTGCCGTTGCCTTCGGCATAATAGGTCAGATCATAGCCGGCGCAAAAGCCCTCCCCTGCCCCTGCCAGCACCATGACATGCACGCCCGGATCCGCGTCCGCCTCTGCCACCGCTGCGGCCAGATCCTTTGGCAATTGGTCATTGATGGCATTCATCACCTCAGGGCGATTGAGCGTGATCCGCGCAATCCGACCGGTCTTTTCATAGGCAACTGTCGACATGATTTTCTCCCTCATTTGCGGTCAGAAAATCATGCCCCTTGTACTGCGGCCAGCCCAATCGCGCCCGGCGATCCCGGATCGACGTGGCGTCAGTAGGGCAGGCCCACGTAGTTCTCCGCCATCGAGGCCTGCGCCGCCTCAGACGAAAACAGATAATCAAGATCCGCACATTGCAGCCGCAAATCCGCAGGCGACATATCCGGGAAACGATGCAACAGATTGGTCATCCACCAGCTGAAGCGCTCGGCTTTCCAGACCCGCGCCAGGGCTTTTTGCGAATAGCTGTCCAGACCAGCGCTGTCGCCGCGCTGATAGTGATCCATTAACCCGTGATAGAGATAGTAGATATCGGACGCCGCAGAGTTTAGCCCTTTGGCCCCAGTTGGTGGCACGATATGCGCCGCATCACCAGCCAGAAATAACTGACCATAGCGCATCGGTTCCGCCACAAAGCTGCGCAGGGGCGCGATGGATTTCTCGATTGAGGGACCGGTCTGCAGCCCTTGGGCGACCTCTTCTGGCAATCGCGCCTTCAGCTCCGCCCAGAACGCCTCATCCGACCAGTCCTCAACCTTATCTGTCAACGGCACCTGGATGTAATAGCGGCTCAGCACCTGACTGCGCAGCGAACATAAGGCAAATCCACGCTCGTGGCGGGCGTAGATCAATTCCGGCGAGGCCGGTTTGGTCTGCGACAGCACCCCCAGCCAGCCAAAGGGATAGACCTTCTCGTATTCACGCAGCACATCGACCGGAATCGATTTGCGGCTGACCCCGTGAAACCCGTCAGCACCGACAATGAAATCGCAATCGACCCGATGGGTGATGCCATCTTTTTCGTATGTTACAAAGGGCTTGTCCGATTTCAAATCATGCGGCTGCACGTCCAGGGCCTGATGCTCAACCACGCCGCCCATAGCATCGCGCGCCTCATAGAGATCCCGCGTCACCTCGGTCTGGCCATAGACCATCACCGTCGCACCCTTGGCAGAGCCCGCCAGATCGATCCGGTCCATGCGCCCCTGATGGGCCAGATAGACCCCGTGATGCTCTTCCCCTTCGCGCTCCATCCGCGCGGCACAGCCGGCTTCGCGCATCAGCTCGACGAAGCCATGCTCCAGCACCCCGGCCCGGATCCGCCCCAGAACATAGTCGCGTGATTGCCGTTCCAGCACCACATTTGCGATCCCCTTCCGGTGCAAAAGTTGCGACAACAGAAGCCCCGAGGGGCCGCCACCAATGATGGCTACTTGGGTGTTCACCTGCGACATTGGTCCGTCTCCTTGCACCTGCAACCCGGCTTCCGGGTCAGAACTGGACTGTAATATGCACCACAAAAACCACTTTGCGAATGGACTGAGCGAGCAACATCTTGTATATTTCGCACATGGCACTTGGCACACAGATCCACAGCTACAACCTCTTTGGGGAAACCGCCGAACTGGCGGATGTGCTGCATGTCGAGACCATTCGCTCTCGCTCTGAGCTGCACGACTGGCGGCTGAAAGCACACCGTCACGCCCGCCTGCATCAGGTCCTGTTCCTGACCAGTGGCCAGGGGGAGGCGGTCATCGACGGGGCAACCCATGCGATTCCGGCCTCCAGTTTTGTCAATATTCCGCGCGGCGTGGTGCATGGCTATGACTTCGCTCCCGGGACCTGCGGCTGGGTGGTAACCCTGACATCGGATCTGCTGGATCATTGCCTCCTCGACGGCGAAGGCGTGCGGGCGCCACTGGAATGCCCCATGGTGCTGCCCCTGCCCATAGAGCTGAAGAACCTGGCGGAACATCTGTTTGATGAGTACCACCGGCAGAGCTTTGCCCGCGCGCAGATCCTGCGCGCCCTGGCCGGGGCGCTCACGGCCCTGGTGGCCCGCGCCATTCACAGCGCCGACAGCGCCAATCATCCGGTCGCGGAAAACCCGCTTTTCGGCCGCTTCCAAGAGATGATCGAGCGTGATTTTCGAAAACGCCAGCCCCTGGCGGACTATGCCCGCGCACTGGCGATATCACCCACCCATCTCAACCGGATCAGCCATCAGGCCGTCGGCCAGTCGGCCTCTCAGCTGATCAACGAGCGCATGCTCCGCGAGGCCCGGCGAATGCTGATCTATACCAACCTGACGGCGGCGCAGATCGCCTATGATCTGGGCTTTTCCGATCCCGCCCATTTCAGCCGGGTTTTTGCCAAGGGAACCGGGGTGCCGCCCAAACTGTTTCGCCAACGCATAACCGGTGCCAAATAGCACTGCTCTACGGGATCAGCGCGCCGAGGGCGGCAGCATGCCTTCAAACACCAGCTGCAGATATTGCTCTGCAATCGCCCCATGCGGCACCGGCACCTCTACCCGGTTCCAATGCGGGATCCAGTTCAGCGCGCCAAAGACCGCCGCCGTCACCAGCCGCGGATCGCAGGGGCGCAAAACGCCTTCGTCAATGCCCTGGCTGATCAGACTGCGCAGCTGGAAATCCACCTCCGCCTTGCTGGCGCGCAGCTCGGTCCGGCGCAGATGCGACAGACTGTGTTCGCGCACCATGGCAATGGTCGCCCCCAGATCCGTAGAGACCCAGGCGCAATAGCCCCGGATCAACAGGGCGATGCGCTCTGTCACCGGCAGGCTTGGATCCTGGCTTTGATCCATGATCTCACCCAGAAACTCGAGCCCCAGCGTATGGCAGCCAAAGAGAATATCCTCTTTGCTGTCGACGTAATAATACAAGGTCCGCTTGGTGACGCTGACCGCCGCAGCGATCTCCTCCAGCGAGGTCTGCTCAAAGCCCTGATCGTTGAACAATCTCGCCCCGGCCTCCAGCACCGCACGGCGCTTGGCCGCACGCAGCTTTGCGCGAGAGGGCTGCGATCCAGTGCTGTTGTTACTCTCCATCCTTGGTCCCTCCCTGCTCTTGGCGCACCGTCATCTGCGCGGATGACGCCCCGTAATTACACTCACCGGTTACATCATTCTTGACCCAATGCCCAGCCCTGATAAATGGTAACCCAAGAGTGTAATTTCTAAAACCTTGCGAGGAGAGACCATGAATACCGAGGTACTGGTTGCCGGCGTGGGCATGACAAAATTCGCCAAACCCGGCCAGAATGAGCCCTATACCGAGATGGGGGCCGCAGCTCTGCGTGACGCGCTGGCGGATGCCGGTCTGCCCTATGATGCGGTACAGCAGGCCTATGCCGGCTATGTCTATGGCGATAGCACCTGCGGGCAGATGGTCCTCTACAAGGTTGGCATGACGGGCATCCCGGTGATCAACGTCAACAACAACTGCTCCACCGGCTCCACCGCGCTGTTCATGGCACGCCAGGCGGTGGCCTCGGGTGCGGTTGATGTGGCGCTTGCCCTGGGGTTTGAGCACATGCAGCCGGGCGCGCTCTCCTCCCATTGGACCGACCGCCCCAGCCCCTTTGAGGCCTTTGACGCCGAGACGGATGATCTGGTTGGCCACCCCGAAGTGCCGCTGGCACTGCGCTATTTTGGCGGTGCCGGTAAATCTCATATGGACAAATACGGCTCTTCGATGCTGGATCTCGCGCGCATCCGCGCCAAGGCCAGTCGCCATGCGGTGAACAATCCGCTGGCCCTGTTCCGCCAGGAATTGTCACCCGAAGATGTCCTGCAAAGCCCAACAATCTGGGAGGGGGTGATGACCCGGCTGATGGCCTGCCCGCCCACCTGTGGCGCCGCAGCGGCAGTGATTGTCAGCGAGGCCTATGCCAAGAAACACGGACTGAACCAGGCGGTGCGCATCAGTGGTCAGGCGATGACCACCGATTATGCCTCGACCTTTGAGGCCCATGACATGATGCAGGTGGTGGGCTATGACATGACCGCCGCAGCGGTCAAACAGGTGCAGGAACAGACCGGCATCAGCATCGACGACGTCGATGTGGTCGAACTTCACGACTGCTTTGCCCATAACGAAATGATCACCTACGAAGGCCTGGGCCTGTGCCCTGAAGGCGGTGCCAGCCAGTTCATCTCAGATGGCGACAACACCTATGGCGGCAGGTTCGTGACCAACCCTTCAGGCGGTCTGCTGTCCAAGGGGCATCCGCTTGGGGCCACCGGTCTGGCGCAATGCTACGAGCTGACCCGGCAATTGCGTGGCACCGCTGGGGCCACCCAGGTCGAGGGCGCGCGCACCGCGCTGCAGCACAATCTGGGCCTGGGTGGGGCCTGCGTTGTGACGCTCTATCAGGCAGCCTGAGGGAGAACATCATGATCGACAGAGCATTCATCGGGCAAAGCTTTGAGCCCCTCACCGTCACGGTAGAGGCGGGGCGCCTGCGCGCCTTTGCCCGCGCCACCGCCCAGCGCGATCCGATCTATTGGGACGTGGCGGCGGCACAGGCCGCTGGGTACCCCTCGATCCCGGCTCCGCTCACCTTTGTCTTTACTCTCGATCTGGAGCGCGCTGATCCCTTCTATTTCATCAATGAGATGAAGATCGAGCTGGCCCATGTGCTGCACGGCGAGCAGGCCTTTACCTATGGCGCGCCGATCTGTGCCGGGGACGAGGTCACTCTGATCAGCTCAGTCAAGGACATCTACGACAAAAAGGGCGGTGCGATGGAGTTTGTCATTCTAGAAACCAGCGCGCAGAACCAGCGTGGCGAAGATCTTGGCAGCATGACCCGCACCATCGTCGTGAGGAACCCGCAATGAGTGATGTGACCTATGCCGCCGTCTCAGTCGGCGATCCGCTTCCCGCTGTCCGTCAGCGCGAAATCAGCCGCACAACATTGGCGCTGTTTGCCGGGGCCTCGGGCGATCACAATCCGATCCATATCGACATCGATTTTGCCAAAGCCGCCGGCATGCCGGATGTCTTTGCCCATGGTATGCTGGGCATGGCCTATCTGGGCCATCTGCTGACCGCCTGGGTGCCGCAAAGCGCGGTGCGCGAATTCTCCACCCGGTTTGTGGCGATTACCCAGATCCATGCCGTGGTGACCTGCACCGGCCGTGTCGTGGAGAAACGCGAGGGCAATCTGGTGGCGCTGGAGATCCAGGCCGCGGATCAGAATGGTGACGTAAAGCTGGCAGGCAAAGCCGTGGTAGAGCTGCCCTAGCCGGGCCGGTTCGATCGAAAAAGACAAACTGGGACAACAAATATGACCAAACTAACAGGCAAAACCGCCTATATCACCGGTGCCGGACGCGGCATCGGCCGCTCCATCGCGCTGAAACTGGCCGGCGACGGGGCCAATGTGGTGCTGAATGATCTGGACGTGGAACCGGCGCAGGCTGTCGTCGGTGAAATCGAAGCCATGGGCGGCAAGGCGCTGGCCATTCCCGGATCCGTCACCGCCTCCGGCTTTGCCGATGATTTCATCCAGGCGGGCATCGACAAATTCGGCGGCATCGACATCATCGTCAACAATGCCGGTTACACTTGGGACAGCTTCATCGGCAAAATGACCGACCAGCAGTTCGACGCCATGATCGACGTGCATCTGAAGGCCCCGTTCCAGATCCTGCGCGCCGCCGCCCCCTTTATCGCCGAGCAGGCCGCCGCCGAGGCAGCCGAGGGTCGTGAGGTCTTTCGCAAGGTGGTGAACATCTCTTCCATCGCGGGCACGGGCGGCAATGCAGGTCAGGCCAATTACTCCTCCGCCAAGGCAGGCATCGTCGGCATGACCAAGACCATGGCCAAGGAATGGGGTCGCTACAAGGTCAACGTCAACGCGGTGGCCTTTGGCATGATCTCCACCCGCCTCACCGAGGCTACCGATGAGAAAAAGTCAATTGAGGTCGAAGGTAATACAGTTGGCATCGGCATCCCCAAGAAAGTGGTCAAGGGCTTTGAGATGATGATCCCGGTTGGCCGGGCCGGCACGCCGGAAGAGGCCGCAGGCGGTGTCTATTTGTTCTGCATTCCCGAGAGCAATTACGTCTCTGGTCAGACCCTGATCGTTGGCGGCGGGCTGACCGCCTAGAACGGCAAGACACACCATCAATTCTGCTCCGGGGAGTTCAACATGCTCGAAGGCATCCGCATCATCGAAATCGAGGGGCTTGGCCCTGGCCCCTTTGCCGCCATGTGGCTGGCCGATATGGGCGCTGATGTGATCTGCGTGCATCGCAAAGGCGGTGCCGTGACTCCCGGCATGCCGGAAAGCTCGCTGCTCGATCGCGGCAAACGCTCGATTGCGCTGGATCTAAAGGATCCCACCGACATCGAGACCCTGCTGGCACTGGTCGCCACGGCGGATGGGTTGATCGAGGGCTTTCGCCCCGGGGTGATGGAGCGGCTCGGCATTGGTCCCGAGGTCTGCCATGCAGTGAACCCAGCCCTGGTCTTTGGCCGCATGACCGGCTGGGGACAGGACAGTGCCCTAGCACAAACCGCCGGCCATGACCTCAACTACATCTCGCTGTCGGGGGCGCTGTGGTATGCCTCCAGCCCTGGCGACGCGCCGCTGACACCGGCCACGCTGGTGGGCGATATCGGTGGCGGTGCCATGTATCTGGTCGCGGGCATGTTGGCCGGGCTGTTGCGCGCCAAGACCAACGGCACGGGCACCGTGGTGGATGCGGCGATCTATGACGGCTCCGCCCATATGATGAACCTGCTGATGAGCATTCGTCAGACCGGCAGCTTTGGTGAAACGCGCGGTCAGAACCTGCTAGATGGACCACATTGGAGCCGCTCCTATGCCTGCGCGGACGGCGGCTACATGACGGTGCAATGCCTGGAACCCAAGTTTTATGCCCAGTTCCTGGCCTTACTGGACCTCAGCAAAGACCCCGAGTTCCAGCAACAATACGACAAAAGCCTCTGGCCGGTTCTGACGGCCCGGTTGGCGGGACTGTTTGCCAGCAAGCCCCGCGCCCATTGGGCCGAGCTGTTTGACGGTAGCGATGCCTGTGTGGCCCCGGTGCTGAGCCCGGATGAGGCGCAAAACCACCCGATGAATGCCCGCGGCACCTGGCTGAAGCATGAGGGCCTGTTGCAGGCCGCCCCGGCCCCAAGGTTTTCAAACGGACCTGACTGGCAGGCCCGCCCCAGCCCCACGCGGGGCCAGGACACAGATCACATTTTGGCCGAACTGACCCGCAACAAGGCCCGCAACAAGGACTGACCCGATGACCCCGCATATCTCTCCCTGGATGGATGACGAGCTTTTGATGCTGCAGGACAGCCTGCGTGACTTTTACGCCAATGAAATGGTGCCGCATGAGGCCCGCTGGCAACAGCAGGGGCATGTCGACCGCGACTTTTGGATGAAGGCTGGCGAAATCGGTATTCTCTGCGCCAGCATTCCCGAGGAATACGGCGGCATGGGCGGTGATTTTCGCCATGAGGCGGTGATCGCCACCGAACAGTTCCGCGCCGCCGGATTTTCCGGCTTTGGCAACAATGTGCACAGCCAGATCTGCGCCGGTTATATCCTCGACTACGGCTCTGAGGCGCAAAAACAGCGCTGGCTGCCCAAGATGGCCACCGGCGAGATGGTCTGCGCCATTGCCATGACGGAACCCGGCACCGGGTCGGATCTGCAGAACATCAAGACCACGGCGCGGCTGGAGGGCAATGAATATGTGCTCAACGGCTCCAAGACCTTTATCACCAATGGTCAGCAGGCCGATCTGATCATCGTGGTGGCCAAGACCGATCCGACGCAGGGATCAAAGGGCATATCGCTGATCATGGTGGAGACCGCCCAGGCCGAGGGCTTTTCGCGCGGGCGCAATCTGGAGAAACTGGGGTTGAAAAGCCAGGATACGTCTGAGCTGTTTTTTGACAATGTCCGCCTGCCACCAGAGAACCTGCTGGGCGGCCGCGAGGGTCAGGGTTTTTATCAGTTGATGAAATCGCTGCCACAGGAACGCCTGGTTGTGGCCCTTGGGGGGGCGGCCGCGATGGAAAAGGCGCTGGAAGAAACAGTGGCCTATACCGCTGAACGCCGCGCTTTTGGCAAGCCGCTGCTGGAGATGCAGAACACCCGGTTCAAACTGGCCGAGGTCAAGACCGTGGCCCATATTGCCCGGGTGTTTCTGGATGATTGCGTGGCCAAACATCTGTGCGGTGAGCTGGACGCCACCACCGCCTCGATGGCGAAATGGTGGGTCACACAAATGCAATGCGACACGATGGATGAATGCCTGCAACTGCACGGCGGCTATGGCTATATGTCGGAATACCCAATCGCCAATATGTTTGCCGATGCCAGGGTGCAGAAGATCTACGGCGGCTCCAACGAGATCATGAAAGAGCTGATTGCCCGCAGCCTGACGGCGTGACCCGGTATTGAAGAGGTGACAAGAGGGCGGGTTATTCGCCCTCTTTCTTTTTGGCGGCGGCCTTCATCCGCTCCAGCAGGGCTGATTTGTCAGTCTTGCTGTCATAGGGGTTTTTCTTGGTGCCCTTGGCGTTGTGTTCAGCGTGGCGCGGTGCGTTGCTGCCCATGCGCGGGCCGCTTTGTTTGCTGTAATCCATATCCGGACTTTCGATTTTGACAAAGGTGAGGGCGGTCATGGCCCATTTCACTGCATGACGCAAGCTCCATACAGGCACCAGCCCAAGTGGGGGCGCTGCCCCCGCGGCCCAGGGCCGCTCCCCCGGGATATTTTTGGCCAAATGAAGCGGGCTTCAGTCCAAGGGGCGGTGGGTCAGGATCTCGTTGGGATAGGCCTGATCCTCTATCTTGAAATGGGTTCGCCCAGTGATGGCAAAGCCCTGGCGCTGGTAGAATTTGATCGCATTGGTGTTTTCCACATTGGTGGTGAGCCAGGGATGTGGCGCGCCCAGATCTGCTGCGCGCTTTAGCCCGGCCTTCAGCAGGGCCTTGCCGAGCCCACGGCCATGGTGGCGTGGCTGCACGTAGAGGGTGGCGATTTCCAGCGCCGAGCCTAGGCCTGCAGGCGGCTTGGGCCCCTGAGTGAGGCGAATGAATCCGTCGATTCCCTCAATGTTCTGAGAGACGATAAAGATCTCGCTGTCGCGGCTCAGGTGTTCGCCCATGCGCTGTGGCGTCAGTTCAGCAAAGACATAATCTGCAAAGAAGCCACTGATGCCCCGGTGCAGATAGGTGCCCAGCCAGACCTCAACCGAGAGCGCGGCGAGGCTGGAGGCGTCCTCAGGTCGGGCTGGGCGCAGAGTGATATCGCAGCTGCGTTCAGCCTTCACGGACGGTGTCGATCATCAGCTGGACATTGTCGGGGTCCGCATCCGGGGTGATGCCGTGGCCGAGGTTGAAGATATGGGGGCCGTTTTTGAAGGCCTGCACGATGGCGCGGGTCTCCTCCACCAGCGCTTGCCCGCCGGTGACCATGTGGCGCGAGGCCAGATTGCCCTGCAAGCAGCTATCAACCTGCAGGTTTTGGGCTGCCCAGAGGGGATCAACCGAATTGTCCAGCGCCAGGCAATCAATGCCGGTCTCCTTGGCAAAGCCGAGGTATTTCTCGCCCGCCTCGCGGGGGAACCCAATGACAGGAATAGTCGGATGACGTTCCTTCAGGGCCGCTGTGATCTGGCGGCAGGGCTCCAGCGCATATTTGCGGAAATCCTCGCCTTTGAGCGATCCGGCCCAGCTGTCGAAGATCTTGACCACCTCGGCGCCCGCTTCAATCTGTTTGGAGAGATAGTCGATGGTGGCTTCGGTGATGCGGGTCAGCAGGGCCTCGAACAGGGGCCTGTTTTCCTGCTTCAGCGCATGGGCGGGGCCCTGATCAGGGGTGCCACGGCCAGCAATCATATAGGTGGCCACGGTCCAGGGCGCGCCGGCAAAGCCAATGAGCGTTGTTTCGGGCGGCAGTTCGCGCGACAGGATTTTCACCGTATCGTAGATCGGGTTCAGGGTCTCGTGAATATCCGCCACGGGCCCGAGCTTGGCAAAATCGCCTTGGGTGGTGATGGTGGACAGACGCGGCCCCTCACCGGTGACAAACCACAGATCCGCCCCCAGGGCCTGGGGGATCAGCAGAATATCGGCAAAGAGGATCGCGGCATCAAACCCATAGCGGCGGATCGGCTGCAGGGTGACCTCGGCGGCGAGCTCCGGGTTGTAGCACAGTTTCAGGAAATCGCCGGCCTGGGCGCGGGTGGCGCGATATTCGGGCAGATAACGACCGGCCTGACGCATCATCCAGATCGGCGGCACATCCTGTGTTTCGCCAGCCAATGCGCGCAGCAGTTTCTTTTGTTCAGCCATGGTGCCCCCGATTTTCTATGCTCGTTGCTAGGCCCATCAGGTCGACCCAAAGCGGCAAATTGTCAAGGGTGGCCGGTCCAGTGCTTGCAACGGCATAATGCCGCTACTAAAGGTCATAACATGACACAGAACCTGCCCTCTCCCGCCTCTCCGCTGAAAATCGGCACCCGTGGATCGCCGCTGGCGCTGGCCCAGGCCTATGAGACCCGCCGCCGTCTGGCCGCGGCCTTTGATTTGCCGAATGAGGCCTTTGAGGTCGTGGTGATCAAGACCACAGGCGACAATCAGGCGCTGATTGCTGCGGACAAGCCGCTCAAAGAGCTGGGCGGCAAGGGGCTGTTCACCAAGGAGATCGAAGAGGATCTGCTGTCGGGCGCAATCGATATCGCAGTGCATTCGATGAAGGACATGCCGGTGGCCCAGCCTGCAGGGCTGCTGCTGGACTGCTATCTGCCGCGTGAGGACGTGCGGGATGCCTTTGTCTCACCCAAATTTTCGCGGCTGCAGGATCTGCAGCCAGGTGCAGTGGTTGGCACCTCCTCCCTGCGCCGGCGCGCGCAATTGATGAATCGCCGCCCCGATCTGCAGGTTGTCGAGTTCCGTGGCAATGTGCAGACCCGGTTGAAAAAGCTGCACGACGGTGTTGCCGAATGTACCTTCCTCGCGATGGCGGGCCTCAACCGTCTGGCGATGGAGGATGTGCCAGCCACCGCGATCGAGACCACAGATATGCTGCCGGCCGTGGCCCAGGGGGCCATCGGCATCGAGCGGCGCGGCAATGACACCCGTGTGGCAGCCCTGCTCGAGGCCATCCACGACCAGACCACCGGCCAGCGCCTGGCGGCGGAACGCGCCTTTTTGGCAGCGCTTGATGGCTCTTGCGAGACCCCTATTGCAGGGCTGGCAGAGTTGGACGGCGCCACCCTGCGCCTGCGTGGGGAAGTGCTGCGCCCGGATGGCTCTGAGGCGATTGCCGAAGACCAGAGCTGCGCAATCGAGGATGGCGCAGAACTGGGACGCGAGATGGCCGCAAACTTACTGAACCAGGCTGGCCCGGGCTTTTTTGACTGGCGTCAATAAGCTGACGTCATTAAAGGGCCTTGTCCTGAAAAATGCCGCGACGACATACGCCAGAGTATGACGCCACGCCCCATTTGACCGCTCCCCTGATGCAGGCGACCCTGTGATCAGGAGGAGCGCATCATGACACCTGGAAAATCCTATCTCAGCACGGAAGAGATCCGGCCCTTGGCGGCACGATCCAATGTCATGGGGGCCTGGCTGGTGCTGCATTGCTGGGGCACCATTGCCTGTGCGCTGGCGCTGTTTGCTCTCTGGCCCAACCCGGTGACCTTTGTGCTGGCGGTCATGATCATTGGCTCACGTCAGTTGGGGCTGGCGATCCTGATGCATGAGGCGGCACATAACGCGCTGTTCAAGAACCGCAAATGGAACGATCTCATCGGCGAGTGGCTCTGTGGGCGGCCGATCTTGGCCGAGCTCGCGGCCTATCGCCATTACCATCTGACCCATCACCGCTTTACCCAGACCGACAAAGACCCCGATCTGGTGCTGAGTTCCAAATTCCCGACAACCAAGGCCTCGCTGAAGCGCAAGTTTGCCCGGGATCTGACCGGGCGTACCGGCACCAAGCAACTGATGGGCCAGATCCTGATGAGTTTTCGACTGGCTGGGGATGAAGACGCAATGGAGGCTGCGGCTTCGGATTTTGCCCAGAGCTTCAAGGCGCCCCATCTGTGGCAGGCATTACCGGTCTTTGTCGGCGTTGGCATCGCGATGAGCCTGATTGGCGACTGGTGGTGGGGGCTGGCCTTTTGGCTGCTGCCCTATCTGACCTGGTTCCAGTTTGTCCTGCGGGTGCGCAATATTGCCGAACATGGCGCTGTGGAGCAGTCACAAAACCCGCTGCAAAACGTGCGCACCACCAAGGCCGGCCCCATCGCACGGCTGTTTGTCGCCCCCTATTGGGTCAACTACCATCTGGAGCATCACATGGTCATGCATGTGCCCTGCTGGCAGCTGCGAAACATGCACAAGGCCTTGCTGGACAAGGGGATAGGCCCGGATATGCGAATCGCATCCAGCTATGGGCAGGCGCTGGCAGAGGCGGGATGGAAACGGGCCTAAGGCAGGCCCGTGTCTCCCTCTCCCTCTACAGGCACCAGGTTTACAACTGCCCGGACCAGCGCAGCCAGGTTTCGGGGCTGTCGTGAAAGACGTTCAGATCCACGTCGCCTTCGATGCCCGGCACCACACCGGTGCCGGTATATTGCCACAGCCGCCAAAAGGCACCAGGATAGACCTGACGCGGGTGACCCGCAACTGAGCGCAGCCAGAATTCAGTGCCCCGCAGGCGGCCAATCCCGGTTTCGCGAAAGAAATCCACCGTGGTGTAGACCACCGGACGGCGGCCATAATGCGCCTCCAGGATATTGAGGAACTTGCGCGCCTCAGCCCGCACCACCTTACCATCCGGGCGTTTGGTGCAGGTGCGCGAGCGCGGGTTCCACTCCATGTCGAGCACCGGCGGCAGCGCGGTGGCATCGCGCGGCACATGTTTGATAAACCAACGCGCCTGCTCTTCGGCGCTGCGACAGAAGTAGTAATAGTGATAGGCCCCGCGCGGCAGTCCTGCCTGCCGCGCCTCTTGCCAGTTGCGCTGGAAGGAAGGGTCGGCCACATCGCCGCCTTCGGTTGCCTTGAGAAAGGCAAAGGAGACCCCGGCGCGGCGCACACGCGGCCAGTCGACCTCCCCCTGATAGCGCGAAACATCAATGCCGTGGATTGGGTATGAACGCGGTCCCCGCCCCTGCCATTCATGGGGGTCGCTGTCGCCAAAACGCGGATAGGTCGAAAGCAGCGCCAATTGCGCCTGGCTGGGACGCGGGCTCGGCCCTGCCACCTCGAAGTCCTGTTCTGAGACAGGCTCGACCCGCGCACAGCCCCAAAGCCCCAGAAACACAGCAAGTCCAATAGCTTTAAAACGCATCACAACACCCAACCTCAAAAAAACAAGAAACCGGCGTTATTCTCGCCGCTTCCTTCACTCTCTCTCAGGGAAGTTGGTTTTCAAAGCGCCAAACCGGGGCCCCACCAAAATGGGCACAAACCCGCGAGGTCAGCCTGGCCTCAGATCCACTTGGCCAGGGGCGGTAGACTCATCAGTACCGCATTGGCGTCATGGCCGGTTTCCAGACCAAACTTGGTGCCGCGATCATAGACCAGATTGTATTCGGCATAGAGCCCGCGATGCACCAGTTGCGCCTCTTTGTCGGCCTCGCTGTAGTCCTGCACCCGGCGCTTTTCGACCAGCGGCGCATAGGCCGGCAGGAAGGCGCGGCCAATATCCTGGGTCAGGGCAAAATCTGCAGCCCAATCACCGCTGTTGTGATCATCCATGAAGATGCCGCCCACACCGCGCGCGCGCTTGCGGTGCGGGATGTAGAAATACTCATCCGCCCATTCCTTGAGACGCGGAAATAGGTCGTCCCCATGCGGGTCGAGATGCGCCTTTTGCTGGGCGTGAAAATGCGCCGTATCCTCGGCATATTCGATGCAGGGGTTCAGATCCGAGCCGCCACCGAACCACCAGCCATGCGGGGTCCAGAACATACGGGTGTTCATATGTACGGCCGGCACATGCGGGTTGCGCATATGTGCCACCAGCGAAATCCCGGAGGCCCAGAAGCGGGGATCATCCTTCATGCCCGGCAGCCCCTTGCGCGCCGCCATCGCCTGTTGCGCCCGCTCCCCCAGAGTGCCGTAGACCTCTGAGATATTGACACCGACCTTTTCAAACACCCGGCCCCCGCGCATCACGCTCATCAGGCCGCCCCCCGCATCCGATCCATCCTCAGCGCTGCGTTTGGTCTCTGTCACCTCAAAACTGCCCGGTTCCAGATCCGCAAAAGGCCCGCTGTCGTGGCTGACCTCCAGGGCTTCAAAACAGGCCACGATCTCATTGCGCAGGCTGCGGAACCAGGCCGCGGCCTGGGCTTTTTGCTCTTTCATCTCGGCACTCATCACGGCGTCTTTCTGCATGTTCTTGTTAGGGGAGCGGCCTAGTGGACCGGCGCGGCCACCGGATCCAGCAGGGTACGGCCACCATCCAGGGTCAGGATCTGACCCGTCATAAAGCCCGAGGCCTCTGAGGCCAGGAACTGCGCCGTCTCAGTCAGTTCGGTTGGCGCTGCAATCCGCCCCAGCGGCGTGTGCTCTTCGATGTCGGCGCGATAGCTGCGATTGTCCTTCAGGGTGGCCTGCATCGAAGCGCTCATGACCGACCCAAAGGCGATGGAGTTGACCCGGATACGATGCGGGGCCAGCGAGACCGACAGCGAGCGCGTCAGCTGATCCAGTGCCGCTGAGGCCACGGAAAATGCCATCAGATCCGGATGGGTGCGCCGCGCTGCAATCGACGACAGATTGATGATTGTTCCCAGCGGCGCATTGTCCTCGCTGCCTTCGGCCTGTTTGATCATCCGCCGCGCCACCTGCTGCGACAGGCGCATCGACGGCAGCAGGTTTTCCATCAGCAACAGCTCCAGCGAGTTATCCTCCGGGTCCAGCGGATCGCTCTGCACCACCTGGCGCGCGCCATTGACCAGAATATCGATATCATCAAAGGCGTCGATGGTGGCCGAGAGCAGATTGGCGATGGTCAGGCGCTCGCGCAGATCGCCGGCAAAATAGCGGATATTGCTTTCATCCGCCTGCTCGCCCAGCTCGCGCACCAGGGCGGCTTCGTGGGTATCGGCAAACATCACATTGGCCCCGGCGGCGGCAAACTGGCGGCCAATGGCCAGACCAATACCGCTGGAGGCACCGGTGACAATGGCCGTCTTGCCTGAGATGGAAAAGGACATGCAGCGCATCCTTCCTAGGGTTGATTTTGCGGCGAGGTTAGCGCTCGCTGCCGGAATTGGGAACGGAAAAGACCGAGGCTCCGCGGGATCCTGCCTTAGGGTTTGACGCGACGCGGGCGCTGCGCGTGCAGTACTTTGAAGCGGGTGTTGCCTGCAACCTCGGTCACAGCGGCAAAACGCGCGCTTAGAACGGTCTCGTATGGCAGATGGCGATTGGCCACCATCCACAAGTGCCCGGAGGCCACCAGCATATTGGCCGCCGCCGCGATGAAGGCCTGGCCCAGCTCTGGCTCGGCGCTGCGGGTGGTGTGAAACGGCGGGTTCATCACCACCGTGTTCACCTGCCCCGGTGCCTTCCAGCTGCGTGCATCGGCCCAGTGAAAATGGGCCCGCGCATCCAAAACATTGCGACGGGCACAGTCCAGCGCCACATGATCGGCTTCGACCAGATGCAGATCCTTGACGCTGTCCCGGGTCAGGATCTGCGCGGAGAGATAGCCCCAGCCCGCACCCAGATCGGCCACCGTGGCACCCAGCTTTTGCGGCAGGCTTTCCCCCAGCAGGGCCGAGGCCGGATCGACGCCATCAGCGGAAAACACCCCTGGCGCGGTGACAAAGCCGTCGACCTCGCCACTTGTCGCGGGGGCCCAGTCAACCAGGGCATTGTTTCCGCCCTGGAACCAGAAGATCTTACCGTGGGCCTTTGATATTGGCGCAGATGTTTCGGTGATTTTGCGCAGCCCCTTCAGAATCGAATCGATGCCATCGGTCTTGCCGCCATCGACCAGAACCGGCCCCGAGGTCTGGGCCGCAGCCTGGGCCACCAGAAGCCGCGCCTCTGCCTTGGCACGCGGCAGATAGACCACGGCAGCGGCAAAGCTTTCCTCCTGCGGCAAGGCGGACAGCCCGGGCAGGCAGGTGAAACCGGCGGCCTCATAGGCTTCGAAATCCGGACGCAGCGGCTGCAGGATCAGCACGCGCTCCTTTGGCAGAGCAGAGAGATCCAGCCCGGCACGGGGGGCAAAGACAGCGATGCGGCCCGCGTCGGGAAGGACACAGCCACCCGTCTCGAGGGCCAGGGACAGGCGCAGGGACATAGGAGAGAGAGCCTCTTTGGTATTGTTATTATTCTTCTTTTTCCATCGTACATTGCAGCGGATGCTGATGACGATTGGCAAAATCCATCACCTGACCAACCTTGGTCTCGGCGATTTCATGGGTAAAGACGCCGACCACGGCGACACCTTTTTTATGCACGGTCAGCATGACCTCGAAGGACTGCGCATGGGTCATGCCAAAGAAGCGCTCCAGCACCAATACGACAAACTCCATCGGAGTGTAGTCGTCATTGAGCAGCAGCACCTTGTAGCGCGGAGGTCGCTTGGTCTTGGGGCGGGTCTTGGTGAGGACACCGGTTTCGCTCTCGTCATCCGAAAAATTGGACATCATCTCAGGCAGCAGCGGCATGGGCAAAGGGTTCCGGTCATGGATGGAATTCTATCTCCTGCTTATATAGCCTAAAGCGGGCACAGGAAAAGGGACTGACGCACGGCAATGGCACGCAATTTGACAACAATCGGATTCGATGCCGATGATACGCTTTGGCACAATGAGCGTTTCTTTCGCGTCACCCAGGAGCGATTTGTGCAGCTTTTGCAGGATCACATACCGCAAGCGATGGACCAGCCCAGCCTGGAGCGCCATTTGCTGGCAGCAGAGCGGCGCAACCTGGGACGCTATGGCTATGGGGTCAAAGGCTTCATCCTTTCGATGATCGAAACCGCTATCGAGGTCACTCAACAGCAGGTTCCAGCCTCCGTGATCCAGGAGTTGATCGTTGCCGGGCAGATGATGCTCTCCTACCCGATCGAGCTTCTGCCCCATGCCCGCGCCGCCGTGGAACAGCTGTCGCACAGCCACCGGGTTGTCCTCATCACCAAGGGAGATCTGCTGGACCAGGAGCGCAAGCTGGCGCAATCAGGCCTCGGCGATCTGTTTGACGCGGTGGAGATCGTGTCGGAGAAGACGCCCGAGATCTATCACGAGATTTTTGCCCGCTACGGCGACGGAGCCGAACGCGCCATGATGGTGGGCAATTCCATGCGCTCGGATGTGGTGCCGGTGGTCACGGCCGGTGGCTGGGGCACCTATGTGCCCCATGGGCAGATCTGGGAGCTGGAACATGCGGAACCGCCACAGGACAGCCTGCGGTATCACGCGCTGGACGATCTCGGCCATTTGCCTGCATTGGTCAGCGAGATCGGCTGATCCCCGCATACTGGAACTCAAAGGCATAAAGACCAATAGCGCCAGCGGAACGCTGGCGGCAAGACAAGCGCTCCCGCGCCCGGAAAATGCCCTGCCCTGCGGTCAGGACACTTCCAGCGGCCTTGGGCGTAGCGCCGCGCATAGCGCGGCGCTACGCCCAACCCGAGGCGGGCATTTCAATGCCCAACGAGGGGCGGGAGCCCCTGCGTCTTGTTGCCCTGCACATCCTGCACCGGCAAATCCCCCTTTGCGCAGCCCGACGCCAGCCCCCCCAAAAAAACAACGGGCCTTTGCCCCTGCGATCCCGGCTTTTGCATCGCAGCGATTACGCTATGATCCGCCCCACAGACCCAAGAGGAAAGACAACCCAATGCCCCATGCCGAATTGAAATACTCTGATGACATCCGGCTCGACAGCGCTGCAATCCTGGCACAGATTGAAGCCATCATTCTGCGCCACGATGACGGCGCCGGGGCCTGCAAAGGGCGGGCCTATCCCACCGGGGCCTATCATCACAGCCATGTCACCGTAAGCGTCAGCCTGCTGGTTAAACCCCATCGCGATGCAAGTTTCTCCAATGCTCTGCTGGCCGAGCTGGAGCAGAAGATCAGCGCCATGATTCCCACGCCCTGCGAGTTCTCATTTGGACTGCAGTATTCCTCTCCCTTTTACGTCACGCGCCGACATACACCCTAGCCACCCTAGTTCACACCGGGGATTCCCCTCAGGCCGTCCTCACCCGGCTCTGCACCCTCGGGTTTCAGCGCCAGATAAAACAGTTCAAAGCTGTTGCCTACATGCATCAAATTGGCGGCAATTCGCCCGTACCCTGCGTCCAGGCCGCGGCTGAAATGCACAAAATCCATAAACACTTCCTTAACCAAACGCCGATTTAGAAGCACCGGGTAGAGTCCCCACTAGATCTGGGGGAAGCCTTTTTCTGCACCCTTCGCCCAGCTGATCCCCGCGGTTTATTCCAAACCCTTGCTGTGCTAGGCTTTTTGATAGCAGGTAAAATCGTCAGCCGGAAAACCGGCGGCAAGAGGCAAAAAAGGCAGATATCGTGCAGATCAGGTGCAATCACCTGGTTCGCAGACAGCGGGCTTGCGCCCGGTCTGGTCTGTGGATCATTGGCGTTTTCCTTTCTCTCGGGATGGTACTCTTTTCCCCGTCTCCAACTGTTGCGGCCCCCTATGCCGCTGTTGTTGTCGATGCGCGCACCGGCGAAGTGCTGCATTCGCGCAATGCCGACACCCGGCTGCATCCGGCCTCCTTGACCAAGATGATGACGCTCTACATTGCCTTTGAAGCGGTGCGAAACGGCGAAATCTCCCTGGACACCAAGGTCCGCATCAGCCGCAATGCCGCCGCCGAGCCCCCCTCCAAGCTGGGGTTGAAATCAGGGCAACGCATTGCCTTTCGCTACCTGATCCGGGCCGCTGCAGTGAAATCCGCCAATGATGCCGCCACCGCCATCGGCGAAGCCATTTCCGGCTCTGAAGCCGCCTTTGCCCGGCGCATGACCCGCACCGCCAAGGCGCTGGGGATGTCGCGCACCACCTTCAAGAATGCCCATGGGTTGACCGAATCGGGACATCTGTCCACCGCCCGCGACATGACCACCATGGGACGTCATATCCTGTATGATTATCCCGAATACTATCACCTGTTCTCGCGCACCTCGATTGATGCCGGGGTCAAGACCGTGCCCAATACCAACCGCCGTCTTCTGGCCTCTTACAAAGGGGCCGATGGGATCAAGACCGGCTATACCCGGGCGGCCGGCTCCAATCTGGTGGCCTCGGCCCGGCGCGGTCAGGAGCGGATCATCGCCACCGTCTTTGGCGGCAAATCCTCGACCTCGCGCAATGCCAAAGTCGCCGAGCTGCTCGACCTCGGATTTCGCCGCGCACCATCGCGGGCCAAACTGCGCGCGCCGGGTCGCCCCGCCTATGTCGGCAATCAGGGCATCAACGCGCCCTCCACCCGTGTCGCCAGCAGTGGTGGTGCCGGCAAGACCATCCGCGTCAACGGATTGGTGAAAACCAGCCTGCGCCCGCAATCCCGCCCTCTGCCTGAGGAGGCCCCCGTCCTGGTGGCCAGCGCAACCGAAACCGCAGAGCAGCCCGCGCCAGACACACCATCAGCGGCAACATCAGCGATTGACCCGGCCAGCCTGCAGGCAGGCATTGCCGCCGCCATCGCAGAGGCCAAGATCCTGCCCGCCTCAACCGGGCCTGTCCCCGCGACGGTGCTGCAGAGCGATCTGGCACAGGTTGAGGTGCAGCCCGCTGTCCGTATCCAGCCAGCTCCCTTTACGGGCCTGCGCCCGGTGGCACGTCCAACCCAACTGGCCCGCGCCGAGACAACCCCTGCCGCCCCGATCGTGGTGACCCGGTTGTCGACCTCTGGTGGCCGCTACTGGGGCATCAACGTGGGCCGCTACACCAGCCGCTATCAGGCTGAAAAAGTGTTGCTGCGCACGGCGCTGTCGGAAATGGAAAGCCTCGATGGATCGCTGCGCAAGGTGGCCGAGCACCGGCTTGGCTTTGACGCCAATTTCCTGGGCATGACCAAAGAGCAGGCCGAGCTCGCCTGCCGCCGATTGCGCGCCCGCAACGTGACCTGCGACCCCCTGGGCCCCGCCTCCTGAGGCCCGCCAAAGATCCCAAGCGGCCACGGGCTTACCTCTCGTGACAGGCCGCAAAACAAAGGCCCCTCAGCAGAGGGGCCTTTTTGTTTGGAGTGATGGAGGCCTTGAGGCCATCGATAAAACTACAGTTCGCGCTCAAAGTAAGCTATGCGCAGATAGCGGAGTTTGCAAAGTCCGTCTTTCGGCCTGGGAACACAGCCTGCAACCACTGCGATGCCGCGTGAAAAGCGGTCATTGATGAGAGGTGCAGCGAATTTGGGAGTTGGAGGGCAGCACTGCGGACAAACTGAGCTTTCGCTGCTTCTGCGGAAATGTCTGGTACGACCCATTTCAAGGTTTACGTTTCAATTGCTCACGCCGGAAAATGTAGATTGATGACCCCACAATGACACATGCCCCCAGAACAGTGTATCTGTCGGGAATTTCATTGAACAAGACAAAGCCTAGGACTGCCGCGAAGATCAACTTGCTGTACTCCATATTGCCGACCACGCTCGCCTCTCCAAGCCGCAGTGCGCGAATGCCGACCCACTGACCCACTGTCGCCAAAACGCCCATTGCGAAGAGGAACAGCCAGCCAAATAGATCAGGCGTCACCCATAGCCAAATCAATGGAATGCCTGCCAACGCGCCAACAAACAGTGATTGGTAGACCAATAGAGTGGCCGTGGACTCGGTTTGAGATAGCTTTCTGACCGATGTAACCGCCACTGCCGCTCCTGCCGCGCCCAGCAGCGGGATAAGAGCATGGACGTCAAACAGGCCGTCTACACCGGGCCGCATCACGACAATTACACCGATGAAGCCGACAATGACGGCCCCGATGCGGTGTGCGCCGACAGTTTCATTCAAGAAGGCCAATGCCAAAAGCGCGACAAAGAAGACCTGAGCAAATCCAAGTGTTGTCGCTGTCGTCAGCGGAAGGACCGAAACAGCCCAGATACCGCAGGACAACGCAGTAAATGCACCAGTCAAACGCGCGGCATGTATCCCCGGTCGCCTTGTTTTAAGGCTATTTGGGAATGATTTGGCAATGTCAGGCAGTGACGACAGGAAGACGACGATTTGCCGGAAAAAGAGGATTTGCAGGACATGGTAGTCAACCACGGCCACTTTTGCCATCGCGATGACAATTGAGAATAGGGCAGCCGCAAGCAGAGCCCAGAGTATTCCCTTGGTGTTGTTTGACATAATCCAGCCCTTGAATCGCTTTCGGCATGTTGGTACCAAGTTACCAAAGTGATGTAAACATAGGCTGCTGGAGTAATCTAAATGACCAAAACCACAAAGAAGATCGAACGTGCGCAAACCGGGGTTCGGATCGAAAAACGTGTGCTCAAAGTCCTTAAGGCCGTCGCGGCTCGTAACGAAATGGGTCTCGGGGACCTGATTGAAGGTATCGTACTGCACAGCTTTGAAGGAAAACCTCCCTTCGGCGCTGACACACTCGATTTCATCTCTCAGATGAAGGCGGCTTACGACTTAGATCTTACGGCGGAAGACAGTCACTTGCTGACCGAGGAAGATTGATATGTTCGACTGGAATTTCATCGTATTCGTCGGTGCACTTAGCGTTGCAGCGTTTTCGCCCGGCCCGGGTCTTGCCGCATTAGTTGCGACCGTGCTTGCAAGTGGAGCGCGCAAATCTATTTGGTTTTGCGTCGGTATTATTTTGGGTGATTTGGTCTGGCTTACTTTGTCACTCAGCGGGTTAGCCTTGATCGCACAGCAGATTCCAGTCGTATTCTCGATCATCAAATGGGCGGGTGTGGCTTATCTGATATACTTGGCGTTTCGATTGTGGACTGCCTTAGACGAAGCCGCGCAAGCCTCCACAAAGTCGACAGAACGGGGCGCATTGAAGCGTATGTTGGCGGGCCTATCGATCACCATGGGCAACCCAAAGGCGATGTTGTTCTATTTGGCGCTACTTCCCAGCATAGTGACGCCAGAAAGCTTGAATGCCCAAATGGTAGTGGCATTGGCAATGTCCGTTGTGTTGGTCCTTAGCACCGTGTTTGCAGTGTATGTTTATGCGGCAGAACGGGCACGCAAGGCGATGACGAGCGCTCAGTCGATCAAGACTTTCAACCGGATCACTGGTACGGCTTTGGGCGGAGCTGCCGCTTGGATCGCGACACGTTAGCTGCCATTCATACAGCGCAGCATCGGTCGATTTGGGCTCCTTCCTGACATCGGAGACGGCGCGGCATCCTGTGGTATGACGTCTGTGTCAGCGTCGGGTTGTCGTTTTGGGAGGGCATGGCGGATCGGAGGATCAGTCATGGAAACACCAAACTTACCTGCCATTCGCGCGCTTCGCCCAGCCTGGAACAAAGGCCGCATCGTCGGTCAGAAGCGGCCACTGGAACCTAAGCATGTATGGGCAATCCGGGTGCGGCTTGAATTGGCGGAGAACCATCGTGACCTAGCCCTTTTCAATATGGCAATCGACAGCAAACTTCGAGGCTGCGACCTTGTGAAGATGAAAGTTGTGGATGTAATGGCGTCTGGCCAGATCAAGGAACGCGCTTCAGTGCTGCAGAGCAAGACGCGGAAGCCAGTCCGGTTTGAGATATCGGAAGGCACCCGAGCTTCCGTCGAAAAATGGATGGAAGACGAACTGATGGTCGGTTCAGAGTATCTTTGGCCGGGCCGTTTTCATGAGCGCCTTCACATATCGACACGCCAGTATGCACGGATTGTTCGGGACTGGATCACGTCGATCGGGCTGGTAGCCGGTGCATACGGCACACATTCGATGCGGCGCACGAAAGTCACTCAGATCTACAAGAAAACTGGCAACCTTCGCGCCGTCCAGCTTCTGTTGGGGCACACAAAGATGGACAGCACGGTCAGGTATCTTGGTGTCGAACTTGAGGATGCCCTGGCCATTGCTGAAGCCATTGAAATCTAACATCTCTGGGCTGTCTACGTGGATGGCCCATTGTCAGCATTGACTGGTGGTCTGTATTGCTGCAGTGAGTTTATTAAAGAGTTCTTCTATTGGTATAATCACAAGAGAAGCCCTCAAAATGAACAAATGGAGCTGGACAACGACAACGGGATGTAGCCAGATTTCGCCATTCTAAGCCAAACGTTGCATGATGGTTGACGGGTCAGGAAAGGGATCGACTGGACAGCCACTGACCGGCTCCGTGCAAAGGGCTTGCTCGAGAATTCCTCTGGTCGGGCGATGTCACTGGTTTTGAAAGATGAAGGATTCACGAAGGCCAAAGCCGCGTTTTGGTATTTGAGACATTCGCGTGAATTGCTTCGTGACCACGATCCTATGTTACTGGTGTGATCAGCTGTTCGCCGGCGTTTTCTGGTGACCATAAGTGATAGGCATTCTTCAGTTCTGCGATGGTTGTGACACCCAGTTGAGCCATTGTAAGACTGACTTCTTGGCTTAGAATATCCCAGAGCGCACGCAGTCCTTCAATACCGCCTGCTGCGATTGCAAATAACAAGATCCGGCCGAGGAAAACAAAATCTGCCCCCATCACATAGGCTTTGACGATATCTTCGCCTGAGCGAATGCCAGAATCGAAGAAAAGTGGGAATTCTGGACCTAGTGTTTCACGAATTTTTCGCAGGGCAAAGATTGCAGGTGGTGCGCTTTCCAGTTGGCGGCATCCATGGCTGGAAACCTGGATTGCGTCGACACCAGCATCGCGTAGTCGCAAGGCGTCCTCTGGGTTCAGGACGCCTTTGACAACCAGTTGGCCGGGCCAAGCCTGACGTAGGGCATCAAGATATGCCCAATCTGCTGCTGCGCGGCTTTCTGTACGGTCAAAGATGTAGTTCTTGCCATCAAAGTTGGCCAATTTCGGGCTGCCCTTTGCAAGCGATGAAAGAGACCAGCCTGGATGCATTGCAAAATCCAAAAACTGCCGAGGCCCGATACGAAAGGGCATCTTGAAGCCATGGTGCAACTCACGCGGACGGCGCCCGACTTCAGGAACATCTAGCGTTAAGATCAGTGTCCCATATCCAGCCTTTCGGGCGCGTTCTACAAGCTTCATTGTGCCGCTGCCGTCGCCACTAAAATACAATTGGAACCAAGCGGTGCCGCCGGACGCCTTGTGGAGGGTCTCGAGGTCGGTAGATGCCACTGTCGATACCCCATGTGGCACCCGGTATTCTCGGGCGATTTTGGCCAACATCAGATCAGCCCCAGGAGCAGCGAGGTTACACATGCCCATTGGGCTAATGCCAAAAGGACGCAACATCAGCCTGTCAAACTGGGTCACTGACAGTTCTCTCTGAGCCACATTGCATAGGACACGTGGTGTCAGTCTGATGTTCTGCATCGCCCTTTGGTTCAAAGCTGCGCCATGCTCTTGCCCCGCCGCTCCGTCGATATAGTCAAATACCATCCAAGGAAGACGTTTGCGCGCCAACCGACGCGCATCCGCAGATGAGTGAATACCGGTGTCAAACAGCATGTGGTGCCCTAGGCCCGCACTGTTTTCATAAACCGGTCTCGGATCACAACTGGATCCATGGTGATCACCGGCACCGGTATATTTCCGCTTTTGCATTTGGCTACGATGATTGTCATCTGGTTGCCCTCGATGGCCTCTTGCAAAGCTTTTCCGGTATCTTCGGCAGCCACTTCAACGACGTTTTCGCAGCCACAGGCACGGGCTACAGCGGCAAGGGAGGTCTTTTTCCCCGCATAGGTTGGCTGATCGCCAGTCGATCCGTAGCTGCCATTGTCGATGATCAAGAGGATATAGTTGTCTCGGGCGTTATTGGCTATCGTCGGTAGAGTGCCAAAATTGGTCAGAACCGAGCCATCCCCATCGATGGAGATCACTTTTTTGTCTTGTGCCAATGCCAGCCCAAATCCGATTGAAGATGAAAGGCCCATGGTGCCGAGCATGTAGAAGGTGCTTGGCTGATCGTCGATCATATGCAGCTCCTGGCTTGGTAGGCCGATGTTGCAGACCACCAGTTGGTCGCGCAGAATGGGGGCAATGTCTTTCAGAATATCAGAACGGATCATTGGTCGCCGTAGCCTCCCCAGAAATTGGCATCGGTCAAAATTGCGACCGGTTTGTTGCACATGAATGTGTACTTCAGGATGTTGTCGAACTCATCTGCATCGGATTGCTTGTGAAAATGATAAGTTGGGATATTCATCTGGGCGAGCAACGCCTTGGTGTGAACGGCCATTTCAACCTGGCAGGCGACGGGCTCACGCAGCTCACCGCGATATGAGATCAGCATAGGCAGGGGCATCCGGTAGTACTGGATCAGGGTGGCCAGCGTATTGATGGTTACGCCGATGGCAGTGTTTTGCATGATGATGGCAGGTCGCTTGCCTCCCATCCAGGCCCCTGCACACAACCCCATGCCCTCGTCTTCCTTGTTTGAGGGGACGTGAAGAACGCCTGGCCGGGCATCGATCTCGTCGATGACGCCTGCTAATTGCTTACATGGGACTGTGGTGACGAAACTGATGTCATTTGCGATCAGATCATCAACAATTTTTGTGTTGATAGACAAAAAGAGGCTCCTTTTGGGGATGAAAAATCAACGCAGTACAATGACCGCGCATGATGCTTGACGAATAATTCGGGCGGCGGTGGTGCCCAGAAAATAGTCTCTCAAGCCAGGTTTATGGGAACCAACAATGATGGCATTGGCGCCTATCTCAGCGGCATATGCAGTGATAGTACGGCTGGAATGCCCTTTGAGGATCACGGGCTTTACGTTTGGTGTGCTGCCAACGCGTGCCGCCAATATGCGCTTGGCGTCATTGTAAGCTTTTTGGACGAGATTATCGTCCAGATAAGTGCTGACGGATCCGCTGGGCGGCTCATAGACATGTACAGCAATAATTTCAGCGCTATTGCCACCCAGGCGTTGTGCTGTCTCAATTGCCTGTTCAGCAAATCCGTGTTCCAGCGACAGGGCCAGGATTATCTTGTCATACATAGGTTAGCTCCTTTCCGGCGCGGTTTCGGGTTGAAGCAGAATTTTCGGAGCAGCAACGGCACCGCTACGGATGTCCAAAAAGGCGTTTACGCCATCTGCAAGTGATCGGATTTCGGTCCAATCCAGGGGCCCCAGGCGTCCGTCAAAAATGGCCTGTGCAGTCTGTTCGAAATCTTTGACGGTGTAGGTATAGGTGCCGATAAAAGTGATTTCCTGCAGGGTCATTCGGCGAATATCCAAACCGCCGCCATCCTCGCCCAATCCGATATGTCCGATCACCCCGCCGCTGCGAACGCTGGAAGATGCGGTAGCCCGCGTTGCGGCATATCCAACACCATCTATGACTATATCAAACAAGTCATTATCCGGCGCAGCCGCCAGAACAGACTGACCGCAGACATCTGCAAGGTAAGCGCGCCGAAGCGGATTTGGTTCGACGATTGTGACGCTCTCAACACCCTGCGCTTTCAGGCTCAACGCGGCACCCAGTCCAATGGCGCCGCCGCCCAAAACCAGAGCCGTGCTACGGGAGCCAGAGAGGGCGGCCAAGGACAGTTTCACTGTATGCCATCCACAGGCGATAGGTTCGGCTAGAGCCGCTTTTGAAAGCGCAATGTCTTCCGGAACCGTCACCAGGTTTCTGTTAGGTATTGCTACCAGATCGGCAAATCCACCTTCGCGCGGAGGCATGGAGATAATTTGCCTCTCTGGGCAAAGGTTGTCGCGTCCCTCCATGCAGGCAGCGCATGTACCGCAAGTCACCAGAGGATTTACTGTTACCCGCTCACCATTGCGCGCTCCGCCCTCTATGACTCCTGAAACTTCGTGGCCAAGGGTCAAAGGCGCGGGCCGACGATTATCATGGCCAAGATAGGCATGCATGTCCGACCCGCAGATCCCCACACAGGCAACTCTTATCAGCTGGCTTCCCAGCTCAAGCGCAGGTTCCTGAACATCCTGATAACTCAGCGTCTCGGGGCCTTGATAAACTAAAGCCTTCATTTTGCTGTAAAACCTCCATCCACCATCAAAACTTGACCAGTCACATAGGCCGAGGCATCAGAACATAAGAAGAGAAGAGGTCCGTCCAAATCATCTAGCTCACCGTTACGACCAATACAGGTCTGTGCTGCATTGCCAGCCGCACGTGTGTGGTCTTTGAAAACAGCCGCTGTCAGTTCAGTCTGAAAGAAGCCGGGACCTATTGCGTTGGCGGTAATGCCAAATGGCGACCAAGCCTCTGCCATAGCGCGGGTCAATTGCCCGATCCCTGCTTTGCTAGCCCCATAGGCAATACCTCCAGGAAAGGCCCGCGTGGTCTGTAACGATGCGAAGTTGACAATCCGCCCCCAGCCTTTGTCCTTCATCGATGGAACCAGATGTTGGCTCAGGAAAAATGGGGACGTAAGATTCAAATTCAAAGTGGCATCCCACCCTTCGTAAGTGACGTCATCGGCGGCTTGTCGGGTGTTGATCCCTGCAGCATGGATCAGGATATCCGGCGAGCCGAATGGTTTGGCCACCCCATCTGCCAGATCCCTCATCCCGTCACGGTTGGTGACATCGAATGTGATCGCTGCGGTTTCACCACCTGCATCGGCCTGCCAATCAGCCAAAGCATCCGGTCGGCGGGCCACGCCGATCACACGTGCGCCTGCCTTAGCCAGAACCGTAGCTGCCTGGCGACCTAATCCTGAACTGGCTCCGGTCACGCAGGCGACCTTGCCGCGCACGGAAAACAGATTTCGCGGCTCAACCATTTGCGGTCAGATCAAAAGTTTCATCTGGGAAGTATTTTGCCAACCGCACGTCGGCAGCACGGGCATGTCCTTCCATGCCTTCCAGCCGAGAAATACGCGCTGTGGCTTCGGCTACCGGTTTGGAGCCTTCGCGCGTGGCTCGCTGCCAGGTAACGATTTTCATATACTTGTGGACAGACAGGCCTCCAGTGTAGTTGGCCGCACCAGACGTGGGTAATACATGGTTGGTCCCTGCTGCCTTGTCGCCATAAGACACCGTCGTTTCTTCACCAAGAAACAGTGAGCCATAGCATGTCAAACGGTTTAGCCACCAATCCAGACCTTCTGCCTGAACCGTCAGATGTTCGGGAGCGTAATCATCTGATGTCGCGGCCATCTCCTCGCGATCCGCACAGACGATGACTTCCGCATAGTCGCGCCAGGCAGCCGCAGCATTCTCACGGTTCACCTCGGGCAAATCGTCAATCAGCTCTGGAACACGGGACATGACGTCTTGGGCCAGGGCCCGATCATCCGTTACCAACCAGACGGGTGAGTTGTAGCCGTGTTCCGCCTGACTAACGAGATCGGTGGCAACGATATGCGGATCAGCAGATTTATCCGCCAAGATGAGGCTATCTGTGGGTCCAGCGATCATGTCGATACCAACCCGACCAAAGAGGATGCGCTTTGCTTCCGCCACAAATTGGTTGCCGGGGCCAACCAGAATATTGGCCTTGGGCAGACCAAACAGACCAAAGGTCATTGCCGCCACGCCCTGTACGCCGCCCATTGCCATGATCTTATCTGCCCCACAGATATGCGCGGCATAGACAATTGCCGGTGCAATCCCAACGCCGGGACGAGGTGGAGAACAGCACGTGATATGCTTGCAACCTGCGACTTTAGCAGTCGTCACTGTCATAATTGCGCTGGCCACATGGCTGTAGCGTCCTCCGGGCGCGTAACACCCGGCAGCATCCACAGGTATTGCCTTTTGACCTGCGACAAGCCCCGGCACGATCTCGTATTCCACATCTGCAACAGTGGATTTCTGTTTCTCTGCGAACCGCTTAACATTGTCGTGGGCGAACTGGATGTCAGCCTTCAGTTTGTCCGGAACCAAGGCGCAGGCAGCTTCGATCTCTTCCGCCGACAGCAAGACATTGCCGTTGTATTTGTCGAACTTGGCCGCATAGTTCAAAGCTACAGCATCACCGCCTGTCTCGATGTCAGACAGGATCCTTACGACTGTGTCATGTACATCTGACGCATCGGATTTCGACGTCAAGGTTGCTCTTTTGAGGTATTCACGAGCCATTTTTGGATCCTATTTGTAGATATCGGGAAGCAGGGTTGTTGAAATCGCGGGCACATAGGCGATCAACAGAACAACCAAGAGCATAAAGAAGACAAAGGGGACTGCGCGGGCAGCAATCTTGAGGATTGATTCACCAGTGATCCCGGACACAACAAAGAGATTAAGTCCAAGCGGTGGTGTGATAAAACCGACACCTAGTGCAGTGATCATCATGATACAAAACTGAATCTCATTCATACCGATGTTGTCGGCCAGAGGCTTGAGGATAGGTGCGAGGATCACAATATTCGGTGTGGTCTCCATCACACAGCCAGCGGCTATCAATATGCCGATCATTAGCAAGATCAGCATATAGGGATCTTCGGTCAACGAAGTTACTGCGGTCACAAACCCCTGCGGCACCCCCATGATCGCAAGTGCCTCCGCTAATGGCGCAGAAAATGCGATGATCGGCAAAATGATTCCGTTCACTTTTGCTGAACTGACCAGCATTGCCGGGAAGTCTGCCAGTTTTAGTGTGCCGAGTATGAATCCCATGATGATGGTGACGACGACTGCAGTTGCACCAGCTTCCGTGGGGGTCAGGCGGCCGGAAAAGATGCCGTAGAAAATGATGCCGGGTACAATGAAGGCATACCAGTCCGAGGCCAGTGCTCGGCGGAGGTTCGTGAACCACTCGCCGATGCTTATGTTGCCGCCCCCTTCATATCCGTAGATCCGGTTCACCACGATATTGGTTACAAGGATTGAGATCAGGATGGCCAAACCAGGGATCAGAGCCGCCAGAAACAGGGTCGATGCTGAAATGCCCAACACGAGACCGATGATGATATAGGCGATGGAGGGCGGGATGAGGATGCCGGTGCAGGCCCCTGCTGCCACCAGGGCACAGGCATAGGGGCGCGGGTAGCCGCTTTCGACAAGGCGGGCAATCGTCATCCTCCCAACAGCAGCTGCACCCGCTGCGTCAGAGCCCGAGATCGCCGCAAACATACCGCACACGAGAACTGTGGCCGAACCAAAGCCTCCTTTGGCCCAACAGGTCAGCGCCTCGGCGACGTTCAGGAATTTTCGACTTAGACCAGTGCGTACCAACACGTCTCCGGTCAGGATAAACAGAGGAACGGCTGTCAATGCAAAGGCGTCGATGCCGGTGAACAGGCTCTCACCTACAAGGCTGAGCGGCAAATCACCTGACATAACCAGCATCAAGATTGCCGCGGCTCCGATGGAGGCCCAGACCGGCACGGCCATTGCGATAAGCCCGACGAAAAGCAGAACAGGCAGATAAAAGTCCCAGCCGAGTTCGACCGTTTGCTGAAGATTGTTCCAGAGCATTGTGTCGTCCCTCAATCAAACAGCTTGTCGCCTTCGTAGACGGGGGTGCCGTCACGAAGAGATCTGAGGTCCCGCAAAAGGGATTGCGAAAGCCGGAAAATCATCAAAGAGAAACCCAAGGGAACTGCCGCAAGGAACCAGACTTTTGAGATCCGGAGGCCATCCGTTACGGAGCCAAATTTGGCCGAGACCAAAACGGTTTCGAAGGACCAGTACAGCGCCACCAAAGCTACTGCGAACATCACCAGATCACCGAAGATATAGACAATCGCCTTGGGACGATTTCCGAGGTAATGCAACAAGACGTCAATACGGATATGGGCCCGTTCTTTTACAGCAGCGGCCGCGCCGATCCAGGCTAGATAGATAAAGGAATACCGGACGATTTCTTCGCCCCATATCGAAGAATATGAGAAAACCTCGCGCCGCAGCACTTCGATTGCCATGGTGACGACAAGCATCACGTAGAAGACTAAGAGGAGCCAGCGCTCGGCGTTCTCATCAATATTTCTCAGAAATGACATTACAGGCCTCGACGCCTATTGCTCAAAGGGTTGGGGTCTTCACCAACGCCGGTTGTGGGTAAAAAGTGGGAGCCCAAAGCGGGCCCCCAAGGGAGTGACTTAGGCGTCGTGGACGAAGTACTTTCCTTGCGTACCTGCGGCCTCTTCCAGTTTGGCGAAGGCATCCATGGATCCTGCGAGTTCTTTTTTGAACTCATCCCATTCAGGTCGCTGATAACCACCTGCCGCCTGCCACTCCGCCAGTTGATCAGCACTAAGCGAATGGAACTCCACACCAGATTTAGCCAATTCAGACATCGCATAGGCCCGCGCTGATGGGACTTTGGAAAGGTTCTGATGTGCGGTCATTTCAGAGCCCCACATCACGCCCTCTTGCACCTCTGCAGGCAGGCTGTTGAACCATTCTAGATTGCAAGAATAAACTTGGCTGTCAGGCACGGCTTGGGTAAAGGTCACATGGCTGAGGATGTCTTTGAAGCCAAAGACATAAAGCGCGCCAACTGAGGGGTCGAGCGCATCTGCCACACCCTGTTTGATCGCCGAGGGTGTCTCGCCCCAGGCCACCGGAGTTGGGTTCGCCCCCACAAGACGGTAGTATTGTTGCAGCATCTTGGATCCGGGGACCCGAAATTTTACGCCGCTCAGATCTCCGGGAGACAAGACTGCACCGGCCCCACCTTTGCGGACAGCCACAACACGAGGATCAATGTTCACATAAAACAGCGCCTTAAACCCAGCGGCCTCGACCTTAGGATGGACTTCGGTTTTCCAATGATCAGAGTTCACCAGGTTAGTGAAGCGCTGATTGGATCCACATAGATAGGGCATGTTGATCAGATCAACGGTAGAGGCGAAGGGGGCAAAATTGGAAAGCGAATGCTGAGCCGCCTGAATGGTTCCGCCTTGTACTTTTTGCACCAACGCCCCGCCAGCACCCAACTGCCCACCCGGAGCCAGTTTCACGTAAACCTTGCCATTGGTGGCGTTTTGAATGTTCTCTTTGAGATCCAATTGCATGATCGGATAGCTGCGTGATGCTCCTAACACATATGCCGTGGCCAAGGTCATAATGTGATCAGCTGCCTTCTCGCGCTCGCGTTCTTCTTTATTCGTCTGCGCAACGGCCTCAGTGGACCAAAGCGTACCAGCGGCCCCAGCGACCAATGCTGCTGTAAAGCTGCCCGTCCCGGCCAGCTTTAGAAAATTCCGGCGTGACGCCGAGGCAAGTTCTTTGTTGTTCCGGTCCATGTTTTCCTCCCGATGGACAGTTCAGCGCTGTTGCTCTTTGGCATTTTTTTCAGCAGCTTCTCTTTGCAAGATTGCTGCGACAAACGAGATCGAGGCAGCGAGCAAAAATAGCATTTCGGACACATCCCCCAGGAACCCTCCCATACCGATCGCCCCCAAAGCCACATTTGTTCCGAACAGGGCAAACAGACAAAGAGTTAGGATCAAGAGCATTGGTTTCTCCGGGCAAACAGCGAAAGGCTCGATTCGCAAATTTAATGTAAGCGCTTACATCTCACTAATGCAAGCGCTTACATTGACGGCAACCAACCTAGACACTTAGGCTTTTGAGATGGGGTGTAAAAATCTGAGAAATGCGATACTGAGCCAAAATGACGATTGACGACAATAATATGGGCCGAACCCCAACCCTGGCTGATGTAGCTGGGCTGGCCGGTGTCTCGACAGCCACAGTGTCCCGCTGTCTGAACTCTCCAGACCGGGTTGTCGAGAGAACGCGTAAAAAGGTCGAGGATGCCGTTCTCAAATTGGGATACGCTCCAAATTTTAACGCGCGTGCTCTGGCGGCCAAACGTACCAACACCATTGGCGCGATCATTCCAACGATGGAAAACGCCATTTTTGCGCGTGGCTTACAGTCGTTTCAAGAAGAACTGGGATGCAGCGGGGTAACTCTTTTGGTTGCATCCTCTTCATATCGCGCTGATTTGGAGGAAGAACAAATCCGCACCCTGGTTTCACGCGGTGCCGACGGAATTCTGTTGATCGGGTTGCATCGAGACCCAAAGATTTATGAGTTTCTCAAACGTCAAAATGTCCCAGTTGTTGTCGCCTGGGTGTTTGATCCGAATGCCAAGGTTCCAACAGTTGGCTTTGACAATTTCTCAGCAATGAAGGCTTTGGCGGATAGGGTGATCAGCATGGGTCATCGTCGCCTTTCAACAATCACAGCTAGCCCTCAGGGCAACGACAGGGCCAGTGAGCGTCTAAGGGGCATTTATGCCTCCATGATGGAAGCAGGCATTCCCAAAACGGAGTTGTCGATCGTTGAAGCCGAATACGGGATAGACGAAGGTGGTGCGGCGCTGGAACAGCTTTTGTGTAAGACGATTCGGCCATCAGTAGTAATGTGCGGCAATGATGTTCTTGCTGTTGGGGCTATCGCCAAAGCAAAGGAATTAGGATTATGCGTCCCTGACGATATTTCGGTGACTGGATTTGACGATATTGAGATCGCGAAAATCTCATCACCAGCGCTGACCACTGTTCATGTCCCGCACCGGCGAATGGGCAAGGAGGCAGCGAAAATGCTTATCAATCTAGTCAATGCAGCTAAGAACCAAAACAGTATTTTGATCGAGACATCTCTGGTGGTTCGTGCCTCATTGTCTAGTGCCTGAGGTGAGATCAAGGATTGAGAATTTAACGTTCTTGAAAGGCCGCTAATTTGGCGAAATGTCCATGGCTTGCACTAGCCGCGAATGTCGGCTCTCCGCCCGACCTGCATCTGCTGGCCCGCCAGGCTGGTCGCTAGGCATGAGGCCGCTTTGGGCTGAGAGCAGTCGTTGTTTACCAGTCTCGCTAACGGTTGCAACTTCCCGCGGAACTGACTCTACGGACCTCCTGCTTCTCACCCCCGATTTGCCCCCTCACGGCTTGGGGTGGTCGTCCCATTCATCGCTGAGGATCCGGCGGGAGTCGCCTTCGGGGTCGTCGTATTGATTGGAGCGCACCGTATAGACAAAGGCCGCCAGTGCAGCGCCCCCCAGGAGCAGTGAAATCGGGATGAGATAGGCCAGAACACTCATGGGCGCGCGATTTTCTTTGGGTTCAGATCAGTGCCGCGGCGCTTACTTCAGGCGCAGGGCGTTGAGGGAGACGGTAATCGATGAGGTTGACATCGCCAAGGCGGCGATCAGGGGCGTGGCAAAACCGGCAATGGCCAGCGGCACCGCAATCACGTTGTACAATGTGGCAATGCGAAAGTTCTCGCGGATGCGTTTGGTAGCCTTCTGGGCCACGGTGCAGGCCTCGGCGATGGGTTCCAGATCCTGCCCCAACAGCACGATGTCAGAGGCCACCCGTGCCGCATCCAGCGCCGAGGCCGGTGAGATCGACACATGCGCCTCCGTCAGTGCTGCGGTGTCATTCAGACCATCGCCCACCATCAGCACCTTTTTGCCCTGATCTGTCAGCAGCTGGATCCGCTTGGCCTTGTCCTGAGGCAGGGCCTCGGCCAGCCAATTGCCAATGCCCAGACGCGCCGCCAGATCTGCGACCGCGCCCGTGGTGTCACCGGAGATCAACAGCACCTCCTTGCCCGCTGCATGCAGATTGGCAACGGCCTCCACCGCGCCGGGGCGCAGGGCGTCATGAAACAGGAACCCCCTGGGTGCGCCCGCGCCAAGATCAAGCCAGGCCGCAGTCTGGTTGCCCTGATCCGCCCCAACCCAGGCCGCACGCCCCAGGCGCACGCAGCGCCCCTGATACTCACCTTCGGTGCCAAAGCCCGGGCGCTCCTGCAGGTTGGTGACCTCGGCGGGCGTGATCCCCGCCCCCCGCGCTGCCTGGGTCAGCGCCCGCGACAAGGGATGGGCGGAGCTTTCGGCCAGGGCCAGGGCGATTTCCAGATCGGTGCGGGAAAATTCTGCAAGGTTTTCCAGCTGCGGGGTGCCAGCGGTGAGCGTGCCGGTCTTGTCAAAAACCACGGTATCGACCCCGGCCAGGCGCTCCAGCGCGGTGGAATGCTTGATCAGCATGCCCCGTTTGAACAGCCGGCCCGAGGCCGCCGTGGTCACCGCCGGCACCGCCAGCCCCAACGCACAGGGGCAGGTGATGATCAACACGGCGGCGGCAATGTTCAGCGCCATCCGCAGATCAAAGGTGTAGAGATACCAGCCCACAAAGGCCAAAGCCGACAGAATATGCACGCCAGGCGCGTAAAGCTTGGCGGCATTGTCCGCCAATGAGGTATAGCGCGAGCGACCAGATTCCGCGATCGCCACCAGATCCGCCATCCGGTGCAGCGAGGTGTCCTCGCCCACTGCCTCGGCGCGCACCACCAGCGGGCCGGTCAGATTGACCTCACCGGCAGAGACCTGCGTGCCCGCTTCGGCAAAGACCGGCAGGGTCTCACCGGTCAGCAAGGAACGGTCCAGTTCCGATTGGCCCGTCGCGATGACACCATCGACAGGCATGCGTCCACCGGGGCGCACCAGGATAAGATCGCCAATCGCCAGATCCGCCACGGCGGTCTCAACCTCGACACCATCCTCCATGCGGATGGCGCGAGGCACCTCAAGCGCGGCCAGTTCTTCGGCGGCAGAGCGCGCCACCGCGCGGGTGCGATAATCAAGATAGCGCCCCGCCAGCAAAAAGAAGGTCAGCGTCAGGGCGGCGTCGAAATAGGCGTGCTCACCGGACAGGCTGGTCTCCCAAAGCGATGTGACCAGCGCCAGCACCAAGGCCAGCACGATGGGCACATCCATATTGAGCCGCCCCACCCGCAGGGCACTCCAGGCGTTTTTGAAAAAGGGCTGACCGGCAAAGATTACGGCGGGAAAGGCAATGGCGGCAGAGATCCAGTGAAACATGTCGCGAGTGGCATCCGCAGCCCCGGACCAGACCGAGACCGACAGCAGCATCACGTTCATCGAGGCAAAACCAGCCACCGCCAGCCGCATCAGCAGCTCGCGCCCGGCGCGATCACTGTCGGTGGTGGCGAGACTGGCCAGATCCAGCTCATGCGCCTCAAAGCCCAGATCCGCAAGCACCGGGATAAGATCCGCAGCGCGCAGATCCGGATCGGCCTCGATCAGGGCGCGCTTTAGGGTCAGGTTGACCCGCGCCGAATGAATGCCGGGAAGGGCATTGAGCCCGCGCTCTACGGTCGAGATACAGGCCTGACAGTGGATCGTGGGCAGGGACAGCGCCAGACGCGCCTCCGTCGGGGCCTGTTCCACCGCCTCATTCGGGGCGGCGACACAGCCGGGGCAGACGGCCATCGCGGGACGTATCTGGGCAGTCATTGCAGGCTCAACCTCTCACGTGCAGGATCACCCGCTGGGTGAACTCGATGCCATTTTTGGCCCGCGCCACCATACGGATGTTCCAGTTGCCCGGGCCCAGATCCGCAGGCGCCACATAGGCGGTGCCATCGAACTGAAAATCCGGTTTCTGGTCATCCTTTACATGGGTGGCCCGCCCCAGGGTCGCGGTCAGCCTGGCCACTTCAACCGGGTTGCCGTCGCCATCGGTGATCTCCAGGGTGACCTGATCCTCCTGCGCCGAAGCATAGACCGACCAGCCCAAAGCGACCTGCGCATTTCGTCGCTGATCAAACTCCTGGCTGGCAACATAGGAGTTCTTGACCTCCAGCCCGGGGAAGGTTTTGACCGCATTATAGGCCAGCGCCAGATTGACCCCAATGATCACCGCAAAAGCCCCGCAAAAGATCATCAACACGTGACGCCCGGTGAGTTCTCCTTTCTCCTTTGCCATGATCAGTTCCCTTTCCCGTTAAAGGTGGTGTCCTTGTAGGCGCGATCCCCGGTGGTGAGGTCTTCAACCCAAATACGGACCGGCGTGGTCTCTGCCACCGTGGCCGCTGCCCCTTTGGGGGTCACGATATAGACCCGCTGAAGATAAGCGGTATCGGCGGGCACCTCAACGGAGGCATAGGGCGTGCCTTCCAGCTGGATCCGCATCGCCGGGTCACCTTTCAGTGACAGCTGGAACGGGCGTGCCTCGCCGTGCTTGTTGCGCAGGCGCACATCATAGGTGTTGCGCACGGACCCATCGGAGAGAACAACATAGGTCGGGTTGCGCTCAGGGGCCACGGTCAGGTCGATCTCGGGGCGGATAAACAGGGCAAAGACCAGCCCCAGCCCGACAAAGCTCCACATCGCGGTATACATGATGGTGCGCGGACGCAGGATGTGCTTCCAGATATTCTTGGGCGGCTTGCCCGCGCGTTCATGTGCCTCATCCGAGAGGGCCATATAGTCGATCAGCCCGCGGGGCTTGCCGATCTTGGCCATCACATCGTCACAGGCATCGATGCACAGGGCACAGGTGATGCACTCAAGCTGCTGACCATCGCGAATATCGATGCCAACGGGGCAAACATTGACGCAGGCCATGCAGTCAATGCAATCGCCCTTTGGGTCTTCGGCAATCTCAGCCTTGCCCTTTTGTTTGTTGAGCTTGCCGCGCGGCTCCCCCCGCCAGTCGCGATAGCCGACAACCAGCGTGTCTTCGTCCATCATCGCCGCCTGAATACGGGGCCAGGGGCAGGCATAGATACAGATTTGTTCGCGGGCGATACCACCAAAAAAGAAGGTCGTCGCCGTGAGAATGAACATTGTGGAATAGGCGATGGGATGCGCCTGCCCGGTCACGAGATCCACCATCAGAGTGGGGGCATCGGCAAAATAGAACACCCAGGCCCCACCAGTGGCGAGCCCGATCAGCAGCCAGGAAATCCATTTGGTCAGCCGCAGCCGCGCCTTGCGGAAATCCATCTTCTTTTGCCGGTGCAGACGCAGACGGGCATTGCGGTCGCCTTCGATCCAACGCTCGACCAGAATGAACAAATCGGTCCAGACGGTCTGTGGACAGGCATAGCCGCACCAGACCCGACCCAGCGCCGAGGTGAACAAAAACAGGCCCAGACCTGCCATGATCAGCAACCCCGCCACAAAGTAGAACTCATGCGGCCAGATTTCGATCCAGAAGAAATAGAAGCGCCGGTTGGCCAGATCCAGCAGCACCGCCTGATCCGGCAGACTGGGACCACGATCCCAGCGAATCCAGGGCGTCAGATAATAGATCCCCAAAGTTATCGCCAGAATGTACCATTTTAGATTGCGAAAAACACCTGAAACGCGCCGTGGAAAGATGGGTTCCCTGGCGGCGTACAGGCTGGGGGCGGGATCGGAATCACTCACGGACTCACTCCACTGAAATTGGGTCTCTTGGGGCGGTTCTTTCAAATGTTAAGCTGCCGCTCTTTGACGTGGATCAAAAAGCGCATCATGCAAGCATCTTTATATGTGCCACTCTATGCCGCCCCCCGGCTGTCAGCCATGTGCCGCTTCGTCGCGAAGCTTGCGCTGTCGCCGCAGCCAGGAGATAAACTGGCGGACCGGCGGACGCTGCACACCTGGACGGGTCACAATATGATAGCCACGCCCCTCATCTTCGCTGAACAGCTCTACCAGCCGGCCGGTCTTCAGATCCTCGCGCACAAAGGCCTGGACCGTCACAGCCACCCCCTGCCCGTCTCTGACCGCCTCCATCAACAGGTTTCCGGGCAGTTTGGTGCTGGTCCCGCGAATAGCATCCGCCACCCCGCGCGAGCGCAGCCAATGGGCCGCCTCTGTGGTGCCCAGCTCTTCGAGCCAAGGAAAGTCCAGCAGATCTTCCGGTGTCTGCACATGCCGGTTCTGTAGCAGGCTGGGGTTGGCCACCACAGCCATCGGCGAGGCCAGCAAGACTTCGGCCTCCAGTCCCGCCCAAGCGCCATCGCCATAGCGAATTGCGAGGTCAATACCGCCGGGCTGCAGCTCTACCACCTCCCCGCGCGGATCCAGAACCAGGTCGATTTCCGGGAATTTGAAGCGAAACTCTGACAGACGCGGCATCAACCAATTGGTGGCAAACATCGGAGTGCAACTGATGTGCAGCGGCCGCGCCGCGCCCCGGGTGCTGATGTCCTGCACCGAGGCCTGAATGGCACCAAACCCCAGCAGCAGGGCCTGCGCCAGATGCTCACCCTCGGCGGTCAGGCTGAGGGCACGGCCAGAGCGATCCAGCAGCACCGCCCCCAGCTGTTCCTCCAGGCTGCGCAATTGCTGGCTGATGGCCGCGTGGCTGACATTCAGCGCCGCACCAGCCTGGCTGACATTTCCATGTTCCGCAAAGGCCGCAAAGGCACGCAGAGCCGTAAGGGGCGGCAGGTTGAGCCAATCCATATGTAACTTCACCTTACATATCAAAAATATTCCTGAGTCGCATGTTGGGGCAGAAACCAACAATGTCAAAGACAGAAAATCAAACCCAGGAGACTGAACGATGCTGACAGATATCTACGCCCGCTCCATGCTGACTGCGACGGGTCAGAACTGCGTCCCACTGCGGGATCTGCCCGCCGTGCCAAAGGCAGCCCAGGACCTACCCAAAGACCTGCCCCAGGCCTACAGCCTGCCGCCCAACCGCAACGGGGTCTTTGCCAAACTGGCGCAGCTGATCAGGCGACTTGGCGCAGCACTCCGCCATGTCAGCCATCCCGTGAAGCGCCCGGTGCGCTGCATCGATCTGCAAAACCTGTAAGGTATCGGGGGGATCTGACCTCAAGACACAAATAGGCGCCGGCTTTCCAGGAAACGCGCGAACAGATCGAAAAGCCGGCGCTTGATTCCCAACACCCTGCACGTCGGGCAGTGGGAATATGTGCTGACCTGCCCGGTTCCAAGGGAAGCGATGCGCAGCCAGCGTGTCTCCATCGTGGGATGATCTAAGCAGATTCGGCCGCCGGCAAACTTGACCCTGATCAAGTCGGCTCAGAAAACAGCGGCTCAACCGACGTTTTTTTCAACTGCCAGAGACACCGCAGACCTGACAGCTTTGTATCAGAGTTCCTGTCGCCAGGGGGGATTGGCTCCGGCGCGGGTCACCGAATGTGTCGCGACCCTGGTGGCAAAGACAAGGGCGGCGCGCAGTGCTGTGGCATCAAGCCTCTGCAGCCCCGCGCGTGACAAATTTCCGGCTCGTCTCAGGGCGGACAGAAATCCCGCATTAAAGCTGTCACCGGCCCCGACCGTGTCCACCACCGCCACCTCTTGCGCCGCGACCTCTACCTGCACCCCCTGGGGCAGAACCGCCAGCGCGCCCTCGGCGCCCCGGGTCAGGATCACCAGCCCGGGTGCCGCCGCGCAAACCCTTTGCAATTTTTCCGCCTCACTGCCGGGGCCGGGCACAAACAGCTCCAAATCCTCTTGTGACAGCTTCACGATATCGCAAAGCGCCACCATCCGACCCAGCCGTTGGTGATAGACGGCCTCATCCTCAGCAAAGCCGGGGCGGATATTGAGATCCAGCATCAAGAGATGCGTGCAGTGCTGATACCGGGCCAGGTGATGAAAGCTCTCCGCCATGGGCAGATTGCACAGGCTGATGCCGCCAAACAGCAGGGCGCAGGTCTCAGGTGGGACGGCAGGCAAATCACGCGGGGCGATGCCGCGCATGGCCGAGCCCTGATCCCAGAAGGCATAGCGGGCGTGGCCCTCTGTGAGCGTAACAAAGGCCAGGGTGGTGGGCCGCGCCGAGGTGACCGCAAGTGCTGCACTGGCCCCGCTTGCTGCCAGTTCCTGCCGCAACTGCTCGCCAAAAAGATCTGTCGACAGCCCGCTGACCAGCGCAGAATCCTCTCCCAGACGCCCCAAGGCTATGGCGGTGTTGAACGCTGCGCCGCCGCAATGGGGGTGATAGCTGTGGCCACCGGGACGGGCGCTTTCGGCGGGCAACATGTCGATCAGGGCCTCGCCACAGCAGAGGATCATCAGCGTCTTCCTTTTCATGTAGAACTACCCAGCCAGATCTAGCCTGCGATGTCGACTACTGCCAGCACCACCTGCCCCGGCGAGGCCCAGCCCTGCCCTGCGCATAAGAAAAGGGCCGCCCCAACAGGAGCGGCCCAATCATGTCTGTCTGTCCTTGGATGCGCAGGCTTATTCGCCGCCACCCAGCTGGTGCACATAGGCAGAAACCGCGCGGATCTGCGCCTCGGTGAGGCGAGTGTTCCAGGCAGGCATCACCCCGTAGCGCGCATTGTTGACGGTCTCGCTCAGGCTGGCGTAGTCGCCGCCATAAAGCCAGATCGCATCCGAGAGGTCGGGCGCGCCCTGGCTGCGGTCACCTGTGCCGTCTTCCATGTGGCAAGAGGAACAGTTGTCTTCAAAAACAACCGCGCCCGCTGCCACTTTGCTCGCGTCCTGGGCCTCGCCGGACAGGGACATGACAAAGTTCACCACCTGGTCGATCTCTTCCTTTTCAAGCAGCTCATCGCGACCAAAGGCAGGCATCTCGGAGTAGCGCGCATCGTCGCTGTCCTCGTTGCGAATGCCGTGACTGATGGTCATGTGTATGTCTTCCACAGAGCCACCCCAGAGCCAGGCATCATCCAGCAGGTTGGGATAGCCCTTGGCCCCCGCCGCGCCAGACCCATGACACTGGGCGCACCAGGTCTTGAACACAGCCGACCCCGAAGACACCGCATAAGAGCCCAGCTCTGGGTCCGTGGCGATTGCAGTCAGCTCTGCCGCTTCCAGCTTAGCATTCATCGGTGCATTGGCCTCTTCCACCGCAGCGATCTCCGCCGCGACGTCGCCGCGTGTCGACCAGCCCAGGATCCCTGCAGTTGCAGAGTTCACCATCGGCCAGGCCGGATAGAGAATGGTGTAGATCACCCCCCAGACGATGGTGGCATAGAGGGACCAGAGCCACCAGCGCGGCATCGGATTGTCGAACTCTTCGATCCCGTCCCAGGTGTGACCTGTGGTGTTTGGATCGTCATCGAACTTTTTGACGGGTTTGCTCATGTCCGCGCCTCCTTATGTGCGGCGGGTGTCGCCTCGTCCCGATCAGGGGCCGGGGCGTCTACGTGACGAAAGGGAATGCTGGCCGTATCCTCATAGGTTTTGGTGCTGCCGGGGCGAAAGGCCCAGAGCACAACCATCACGAAGAAGGTGAACAGGAACAAAAGCATCCAGCTGTCTGCAAATTCGCGCAAGAGGGTATAGATTTCCATCTCAGATCCTCCTTAGCGGTTTGCGTCAGGCGTGAAAGTCGAGAAATCGACCAGCGTGCCCAGCATCTGCAGATAGGCGATCAAGGCATCGGCTTCGGAAACGCCGGGCTGACCATCAAAGTTGCGCACACTGACAGAGTCACCATAGCGCTCGAGCAGACCGTCATAATCGCCATCGGGATCCGCCTGCACTTTGAAGTCAGCCTGGGCAGAGGCCAGCATGTCATCGGTGTAGGGCGTGCCCAGCATCGCATTGGCAGCCATCAGATCACCGATGTATTTGCCGTCAATCCGGGCGTTTTCCAGAAAGCCATATTTGGGCATGATCGATTCCGGCACCACCGCCTGCGGATTGCGCAGGTGGTCCACGTGCCACTCATCCGAATAGCGACCGCCAACCCGGGCCAGATCCGGCCCGGTCCGCTTGGACCCCCACTGGTGCGGACGGTCATACATCGACTCCGCCGCGAGCGAGTAATGGCCGTAGCGTTCGACCTCATCACGCATGGGGCGGATCATCTGACTGTGACAGGTGTAGCAGCCTTCGCGGATATAGACGTCACGACCCGCCAGCTCGAGTGGAGTGTAGGGACGCATGCCCTCCACCTTTTCGATGGTGTTTTCCAGCCAGAACAGCGGTGCGATCTGCACCAGCCCGCCAATGGTCACAACCAGGAAGCTGCAGACCAAAAGAAGGGTTGCGTTGGTCTCGAGGATTTTATGTTTGTCGAGAATTGCCATTTGCCATCCCTCCTTATTCTGCCGGGACCGCAACCGTGAGGCTCGACTCTTTCGCCGGAGCCCTACGGACAGTCATCCACAGGTTGTAGCACATGATGATCGCACCAGAGAGGAACATGACCCCGCCCAGACCGCGCACGATGTTCATTGGTTTCTTTGCTGCCACGGAGTCTGCAAAGGAGTTCACCAGGAAGCCATTGGCATCGACTTCACGCCACATCAGGCCTTCCATGATGCCGGTCACCCACATCGAGGCGGCATAGAGAATGATGCCGATTGTGGCGAGCCAGAAGTGCCAGGAGACCAGTTTCAGGCTATAGAGACCTTCGCGTTTCCACAGCACCGGAACCAGGAAGTACAGCGCGCCAAAGGTGATCATGCCGTTCCAGCCCAGCGCCCCAGAGTGCACGTGGCCAATGGTCCAGTCGGTGTAATGCGACAGCGCGTTCACCGAGCGGATCGACATCATCGGACCTTCAAAGGTCGACATGCCGTAAAAGCCGAGCGAAATCACCATCATCCGGATAACCGGGTCGGTGCGCAGCTTGTCCCAGGCGCCAGAGAGCGTCATCAACCCGTTGATCATGCCACCCCAGGAGGGCATCCACAGCACGATCGAGAACACCATGCCCAGGGTCGTGGCCCAATCCGGCAGTGCGGTGTAGTGCAAATGGTGCGGGCCAGCCCAGATATACAGGAAGATCAGCGCCCAAAAGTGGATGATCGACAGCTTGTAGCTAAAGACCGGGCGTTCCGCTTGCTTGGGGATGAAATAGTACATCATGCCCAGGAAACCCGCGGTCAGGAAAAAGCCCACGGCATTGTGGCCATACCACCATTGCACCATGGCATCCTGCACACCGGACCAGACGATGACCGATTTGGAGCCCCAGATACTGACAGGCAACGCCGCATTATTGACCAGATGCAGCATGGCAACGGTCACGATAAAGGCCAGATAGAACCAGTTGGCCACATAGATATGTGGCTCCTTGCGCTTGATCAGGGTGCCAAGGAAAACCGCCAGATAGGCCACCCAGACGATGGTCAACCACAGGTCAACATGCCACTCGGGCTCTGCATATTCTTTCGACTGGGTGCCGCCAAACAGATAGCCGGTTGCCGCCAGCACGATAAAGAGCTGGTAACCCCAGAACACGAACCAGGCCAGATTGCCGCCCCAGAGACGCGCTGCCGAGGTGCGCTGTACCACATAGAATGAGGTGGCGATCAGGGCGTTGCCGCCAAAGGCAAAGATCACGGCTGATGTATGCAGCGGGCGCAGACGGCCAAAATTGGCAAAGCCCTGTGCCCATTCAAAGTTCAGTGCTGGAAAGGCCAGCTGGAAAGCGATGAACGTACCGGCAAGAAAGCCCACAACACCCCAAAAGGCGGTGGCGATCACGCCTGCGCGTACCACGCTATCGAAATACTCACCCTGCAGACTACCAGCTGCGGGCTGCGCTTCGCCGGTGCGGCGCAGCGTATAGAGAAATAGGCCACCAGCCACGAGCATGACGATAATCGCATGCACCTGGTAAGCCAGATCGCGCGCATAGTTGGTCCCGATCATCGCGAATAGCGTGACCAAACCAAGCGCTATCAGCTTGATATAATTAGACATCTTGCGTCCCTTTGCCTTGTCCCCCACGATTCTTTTGCCGCGTGGAACCATCGATTGCGTGGTCTAAATGCAAAACATGCGCGACGAATGCATTGATCTGCATCAAGACATTTCTTGTTCAACTGTGACACACCACAAAAAGAACGGCTACAGCACCTGCCTCTTTGGTCGGAGCCCCAATTCTTTGCCACCATGAGGTGAAACATGACCTATAAAACCATTCTCACGGTTCTGACCTCCAAGGACACTGCTGAGACTCCCCTGTCGCAAACAGCTGCTCTTGCAGAGACCTTTGGCGGCCACGCCGAAGCCCTGTGTCTGGGCGTTGATCGCACCCAAACCGGTTATTATTATGCCGGAGCCAATGCCATGGTGCTACAGGAAACGATGTCGCGGGCCAAAGAGGACGCAGGCGCGCTCAAGTCTTTTGCCGATGACTATCTGCAAAAGGCAGGCATTCAGTTCTCAACCGATGCAGGTATCGCCCAGATCGCAGACATGGGGCGTCACGTCGCACGCCTGGCCCGGTTTTCCGATCTGGTTGTCCTTGGCCAACCCTATGGCCCCGGCAAGGGGGTAGAGGCCGAACCCGTGGTCGAGTCCGCCCTGTTTGAGGGCCGAACCCCGGTCTTGGTGGTACCCGAGCAGGCCAAGCCGGTGGGTCAGCCCAAAACCATTCTGATCGCCTGGAACGAAAGCATCGAGGCCATGACCTCCATCCGCAAAGCGCTGCCCTTTCTCACGGCGGCAGACTTGGCCCGTATCGTGGTGATCGACCCGCCCCAGCACGGACCGGAGCGCTCTGACCCCGGTGGCATGTTGGCGCAGATGCTGGCGCGCCATGGGGTGAAATGCGAGATCGACGTTCTCAGCAAGACCCTGCCGCGGGTCTCTGACATCCTGATCCGGCACGCCGCCGATACCGATGCCGACATGATCGTGATGGGGGCCTATGGGCACTCCCGGTTCCGCGAAGCCATCCTGGGGGGGGCCACCCGCAACATGCTGGAAAAAGCCACCGTGCCTGTCTTTATGGCGCATTAAACCGCATCGGGCTGGTTCCAGAACGGATATTGATCGCCGCCCGGATCCTGAACACCCTACGGACCGTCAGATTTCAGGTGGCTGCCAGCCAATCATGGCTGCGCGCCTCTGTCAGGATCGCCCGTACCGTTTCATCATCCTCGCGCCCTGTTGCCACCGCCAGAGACACGCTGCGCCACAGCGGCACCGGCGTAATCTGGCAGCAGGCGAGACCTGCGGCCCGCCCCGAATCCTCCGGCATCAGCGTCACGCCATGACCATTGGCCACCAGCCCGGTCACCCAGTCTTCGCGGTTGCTGCGGATGGCGGGTATGATCTCGACGCCCACCGCCTCGCATTGGTCGTAAAACAGATCGCCGAATTCGCAATGGGTGCGCTCAATATAGGGCTGCTCTGCCAGCGTCGAAAGAGTCACGTCCTCCAGCGCGGCAAGACGATGGTTGCGCGCCACAGCAGCCACCATGTCTTCGCGGTATAGCTCGGTGTGACGCAGGCGCGCATGGCCGCCAAAAGGCGCTGCCAGAACAGCCAGATCACAATGCCCGGACAATAGCGCCGTCTCGATCTCACCCACCGGCGTATCGCTCAGGATCAATTCGGCCTCGGGCATCTTGCGCTGCACCTTGGCCAAAAAGGGCAAAAACCGGCTGACCCCGATGGTGCACATCAGCGCGATCTGTAGACGCGCCCGTCCCGGCGCGACCAACCGCTTGGCTGTTGCCTCAGCACGGCGGCGCGCCTGTTCCACCTCCCCCAGACGTTCTGCCATGGCCCGCCCCAGGGGGGTCAGATGCGTCAACCGCCCCTCACGGCGCAGCAGCGCACCGCCAAGTTCCTCCTCCAGCTTGCGGATTGCTTTGCTGAGAGCTGGCTGTGACATGCCGCAGATGCGGGCGGTTTCGGAGAAGTTCAAGGTCTTTGCAAGGCTGAGGAAATACTGGATTCGTGTCAGGTTCATTGCTGCAGTCTAGCCTCCTTTGGCCATACCAATGGTTATGGAACCGATAACCCACACTATCAGCTGACCTCTCTATCCTGACAAGACATCATTCCACAGTCCCCTTGCACAGTCCCTTGCTATGCCTCGCCACCGGAGAATTCAGATGACAGCCAAATACCTGCCCACCTTTGCCATGATCACCACACTCAGCCTTACCGCCGGCTGGAGCCTGGCTCAGGACAGTGACATCCATGGCGCGCAGTTCAACGCTGCGGGCAAGGTCCTGCAGCCCGTCGGCTATCGCAAATGGATCTTTGTCGGCGCCCCGCTCACACCCAACGCCCTCAACGGCGGCGAAGCGCCCTTCCCCGAGTTTCATAACGTCTATGTTGAGCCCACCGCCTTTGCCGCATTCGAGGCCACTGGCACCTGGCCCGAGGGCACTCAGATCGCCAAAGAACTGACCATGGTACAGACCGATGTCAGCACGGATGAGGAAACCGGCGCCAATGCCCAGGTTTCGGGTGTTGGCTATTTTCAGGGGGAATTTGTCGGATTGGAACTGCTCATCAAGGACAATCAGCGCTTTCCGCAAGAGCCCGGCGGCTGGGCCTTCTTCTCTTTTGGCCATGGCGGTGAGCCCTATGCCGAAACCGCCAGTGCCTTTCCCACCGACAGCTGTAACGCCTGTCATGCGGACAATGCGGAAACCGATTTTGTCTTTACCCAGTTTTATCCGGTTTTGCGCGCCATGATGGAGAAAGACTAGCAGAAACCAATTGGTAGTTGTTTACCTCTACCCTGAATTGTGCTTTAGCAGGGTCCAGCCACAGTCTCAACCTCTGGTATCAATCGAACCGCTCTCGTCTGATACGCGGCTAGGGCCTGATCAAGGCAATTTGGGTCCTGCGCGTAACACTCACGCGCAGGACCATCTGCTTGCCGGTTCAGCGGCGGATAAAGTGGTAGCCCTGAAATCCCGCCCGCATCTCGCGGGTGCGTTTGGCAACGGCCTCTGGATTTGCGCCCGTCATCCCTTCGGCAATCAGTGCCGCCAGCGCCGGGGCATCCGCAGGGGTCACGCCACGGCGCACCAGCTCGGGCGTGCCAATGCGCAGCCCGTTCATGTCCCCCTCGACGGCGGCAATGGGCAGCCCGATGCCACAGGCCAGAAACCCGGCCCGGCGCAAGCGTTTGGAGGCGGTTTGACCACCGCCAAAGCGCGCGGCCTCGACGGCAAATTGATGCGAACTGGTGGCCTGCCCCCCCGGTTTGAACACCGGCAGTCCCAGCGTCTCCAACTCTGTGGCCAGAGCCTGCGCCAGTTCGATCATCGCCGCAGCATAGTCGGAACCATGATCAATCCAATCCAGCAGGCTCAGCGCCAGAGCGGCTGATTTGGCGGCGTCAAAATTGGCCGTCATCCCGGGAAAGGCAATCGCATCCAGCGCTTGCGCAATCTCTGCGTCATTGCTGACAATCAGGCCACCTGCAGGCCCGCCCAGGCTTTTGTAGGTGCTCATGGTCATCAAATGTGCCCCCTCTGCCAGCGGGTTGGCCCAGGCTTTGCCCGCGATGATGCCGCATTGATGCGCCGCATCAAACAGCACCTTGGCACCGACCTCATCGGCAATGGCGCGGATCTCACGCACCGGATGGGCAAACAGGTTGAGGCTGCCGCCTATGGTGATCAACTTGGGGCGTTCCTTCAGCGCCAGCTGCCGCAGGGCATCCAAATCCACAGTATAGCCATCGGCATCCACCGGGGCCGGGTGTGAAATCAGCCCGTAGAGCCCGGCGCAGCCATCGCCGTGATGGGTCACATGCCCGCCCACCGCTGCCGGTGGTGCAATGATGCAATCGCCCGGTTTGGTCAGCGCCATGAACCCGTAGAGATTGGCCAGCGCCCCCGAGGCGACGCGAATTTCAGCATATCGGGCATCAAAGACCTGAGCCGCCAATTCCGCGGCCATCACTTCGATCTCCTCGATCGCCTCCAGCCCCATTTCGTATTTGTCCCCCGGGTAGCCCAGCGACGGGCGGCTGCCCAGGCCCCGTGCCAGCACGGCCTCGGCTGCGGGGTTCATCACATTGGTAGCCGGGTTGAGGTTGAAGCATTCCGCATCGTGGATCTCGCTGTTCAGTGCCGTCAGCGTCTCGATCCGCGCCGCCGCAGTGGCGCTGTCCATTGCCGCCGTGGCCGTCGCGATTGCCTGAACGCGGGTTTCGCAATGGGCCGGAACCCAAGCCCGGTTTGCAAGTCTGGTCATCTCAACTCTCCTATCACGCGGGGTCTGTCTGATCCGCTTTGACCCAGTTGAGCCCAGAGGGCGGCTTGCGTGCAAATCAGTTTTCTGAAAATCTAGGGCCAGAAAAATTGAGTCTAAACTGATGGCCGTTGCCCCACCCCGTCCAAAATCCATCGCTCTGACAGCCCTTCGCGCCTTTGAGGCGGCGGCGCGTCTGGGGGGATTCTCTGCCGCCGCCGAAGAGCTGGGTGTTACCCCCGGCGCGATCTCTGCCCATATCAAGGCCCTGGAAGCAGAGCTCGGCGCGCCCCTGTTTCAACGCAGCCCCAAGGGTGTGGTGCTGACCGCCCTGGGGGCGCAGGCCCTGCCCGGATTTCGCCAGGCCTTTGATCAGATGGGACTGGCCGTGCAACAGTTGCGCGATGCCGCCGCACCCCGGGTGGTCCATATCGCCACCCTGCCGGCCATTGCCCAATTCTGGCTTTCCCCGCGTTTGCCGCAACTGCGCGCCGAGATGCCCGGCACCGAAATCTCCATCACCGCGCTGGAGCAGCCCCCGAACCTCAAGCGTACGCCTTATGATCTGTGCCTGTTTTATGATGCAGACCAGGGTGAGATTCTGAGCCGGGATGTGATCTTTCCGGTCTGCAACCCAGCAGTGGCAGCAGAGCTGCACAGCCCGCAGGATCTCAGCCGCATCGCCTGCCTGTCTGACACCAGTTGGCAGCAGGACTGGCACGACTGGCTATCGGGCAGCGCTGCGCCCCAGAACATCACCCCGCGCGGACCGGTCTATTCTCTGTATGCTCTGGCCGTGGAAGAGGCGCTGAATGGGGCGGGGGTCCTGATCGGCCATGAGGCCCTGCTTGCCTCGCACCTCCAAAGCGGCAGGCTGGTCGCGCCCTTTTCCCAAAGGGTCACCCTGCCCCGCGCTTTGCGCCTGTGGACCATGCCCGGGCGTGGCGCAGCCTCCGCCAGCCGACAGGTCGCGGAATGGCTAAAGACCAGCGGAGGGCAAGAGCTGCCGGACGCGCCAAAACCGCCAAAGGGCGGCCAGTAGCACCGGATCCGCCCTTCAAAATGCAAAGTGATAGAGAGAGTTTTCAACCGTCACGCGGCGGTCCACACATAGGATCAGAGCAGAAAGCCACCGTCGCTGTCATCGCCGGCTTCTTCCATCAGACGCCCCATATCCGGAACTGTCACACGGCGTTTGCCTTCCAGCGAAATAACGCCGTCCTTTTTCAACGCCGACACTTGGCGGCTTACGGTCTCAAGCGTCAGGCCCAAATAGTCGGCCATGGCCTCGCGGGTCAGCGGCAGATCAAAGGTCATGGATTGCACCGCCCCGTCTGGCGTCAGTGAGGCATCCCGACGGGCAATGATCGACAGCAGGCTGGCGATCTTTTCGCGGGCCGTCTTGCGGCCCAGAACCAACATCCACTCGCGCGCGGCATCCAGCTCATCCAGCGTCATCTCCAGCAGGCGATGCGCGATATGCGGGGTTTTTGCCATCAGATCTTCAAAGGGTTTCTTGCGGAAACAGCACATCACCAGATCCGTGGTGGCCACCACGTTATAGGCTGCACCATCCCGGCCGGGTCGGCCGACAAAATCACTGGGCAGCAGCAGCCCCACCATCTGGGTACGGCCATCTTCCATGGTCTGGGTCAGCGTCGCGATCCCCGAGACCACCGAGCCGACAAAATTCATCACGTCCCCGGACCAGATGATCGGCTGTCCCGCTTCATAGGTGCGGTAATATTTGATGGTATCCAGCGCTTCCAGCTCGTCCGCTTCACAGCGGGCGCAGACCGCCCGGTGGCGGATTGGACAATCGGCGCAGTTGATATGCGCAATGGTTGGGGCGTTCATGGGCAGTCCCGTTTGATCTAGGTCAAAGTTCGTTCGCGCGAATGCTGACTAGGATAATGATATGTGTCAGAAATCACAATTGGCGAAGCTTGGTTTATTCGATGCCAAAGTGCCGCGCTATACCAGCTATCCCACCGCGCCAAATTTTGGCGCGGAAATTGATTCACGGCACTTCACGTCATGGGTCGGGGAAATCCCGCCCAGAAGTCAGATCTCTCTCTATCTACACATTCCTTTTTGCCGTGATCTCTGCTGGTTTTGCATGTGCCGCACCCAAGGCACCCGTTCCGACGCGCCGATTGCCACCTATGTCGCAGCGCTAAAGCGCGAGATCGCCCTGCTCAAATCCCATCTTCCAGCCGGGGTCACAGTGTCGCGGCTTCATCTTGGGGGCGGCACGCCGACCATTTTGACGCCCGAGATGATTCGTGATCTGACGGCAGCCCTTGCCGATCTCGCCCCCATGGCTGCAACCGGGGAGTTCTCGGTTGAGATCGATCCCAACGCCTTTGATCAACCGCGCTGTGACGCGCTGGTGGCGGCCGGCCTGACCCGGGCCTCGATCGGGGTGCAGGACTTTGACCCCGCCGTGCAGCAGGCCATTGGCCGCCCGCTGGAGTTTGCCCGCACCCAGCAGGTGATCGAAATGCTGCGACAGGGCGGTGTGCAAAACATCAGCACCGACCTGCTGTTTGGGCTGCCTTACCAGACCGAAGATGCAATCCGCAAAAGCACCCGTCAGCTTTTGTCCTGCGCCCCTGACCGGGTGGCGTTATACGGCTACATTCACCTGCCCGCGATGATCCGCCGCCAGGCGATGATCCCCTCCGAAAGCCTGCCCACTCCGCAAAACCGGCTCAAACTGTTTGAGGCCGCAAGCAGCCTGCTGCTGCAGGCCGGCTATCGCGCCATTGGCATCGATCATTTTGCCCACCCCGCAGACGGGCTGAGCCGGGCGCAACAAAACCGCACCCTGAAACGGGGGTTTCAGGGCTACAGTGATGACCCGGCAGATGTGTTGATCGGGCTTGGAGCCTCGGCCATATCGCGCTTCCCTCAGGGCTATGTGCAGAATGCTCCCAGCACGGCCCGTTATATGTCGGCGATAGACGGCGGCGGCTTTGCCTCCCTGCGCGGTCACGCCTTTGAGGGAGAAGACGCACTGCGGGCCCGGATGATCGAAGCCCTGCTCTGCGACTTTCACATCTCTCGCGGCGAAATGCTCTCTCGCTTTCCACAAATGGCAGCCGCTTTTGACACCCTAGTGGCAGCAGCCTGTGCCGCCTATCCGGATGTCCTGTTATCCACCCCCCAAGGTCTGACCCTGACAGAGAGCGGCCACCCGCTGGCGCGTATGATTGCCCGCCATTTCGACGCCAATGAAATCACCCCCACCCGCCACAGCTCCGTCGCCTGAGCGCCTACACAGGCAAAGCACGCACGCCGCGTCAGCGGCGCCAGGCCCAACAGCGCGCCGGTCTGCCAGAAGCAGGCAAAGCTGGCGGGAGCCCCCCCTCTGCTGCTTCAGCGCGCGGCTGCCAGCAACTGACGGGTGTAATCTTCCTGAGGATGTTCAAACAGGGTCTCGGCAGCACCGCTTTCGACAATATCGCCCTGTTTCATCACCACCATCTGATGCGACATCGCCCGCACCACATTCAGGTCGTGACTGATAAACAGATAGGCCAGCCCATAGCGTTTCTGCAAATCCCGCAGCAGCTCCACAATCTGCACCTGGACCGTCATATCCAGCGCCGAGGTGGGCTCATCCAGAACCACCAGCTTGGGACGCAACACCATGGCGCGGGCGATGGCGATACGCTGGCGCTGCCCGCCTGAGAACTCATGCGGGTAGCGATCCATGGTGGCGGGATCCAGCCCCACCTCCTGCATCACCTCAGCCACCAGTTCACGCGGGGGGCGGTGCTGGTCCACCTTGTGGATCGCCAACCCTTCCGAGATGATCTGCGCACAGGTCATCCGCGGGCTGAGTGAGCCAAAGGGATCCTGAAACACGATCTGCATATCCTTGCGCAGGGCGCGCAGATCCCGGGTCGACCATTGCCGCAGATCTTCCCCCAGAAAACGAACTTCGCCCTCAGAGGCAATCAGCCGCATGATCGCCAGCGCCATGGTGGTCTTGCCCGAGCCACTTTCGCCCACAATGCCCAGGGTCTCGCCTGCGCGCACAGAGATCGAGGTCGGGTTCACCGCTTTCACATGCCCGACGGTGCGTTTCAGCAGACCTTTCTGGATCGGGAACCAGACCTTCAAATCTTGGGTGCGGATCATCTCCGGGGCATCTTTGGCCAAGGGTTCGGGTTGACCCGAGGGCTCTGCCGCCAGCAGTTTTTGCGTATAGGCATGCTGAGGATTGTCAAACACCTCCGCCGACGGGCCTTCCTCGACGATCTCGCCGCCTTTCATCACGCAGACCCGATCGGCGATGCGGCGCACCACATTCAGATCATGGGTGATGAACAACAGCCCCATGCCCTCGGATTTTTTCAACTCTGCCAACAGCTCCAGAATCTGCGCCTGAATGGTCACATCCAGCGCCGTTGTCGGCTCATCCGCGATCAGCACGTCCGGCTTGTTGGCCAGCGCCATGGCGATCATCACCCGCTGACGCTGCCCGCCCGACAACTCATGAGGATAGGCGCCCAGACGGGTTTCGGCGTCGCGAATACCAACCTTCTGCATCAGCTGCAGAATGCGCGTCCGTGCGGCCTCGCCCTGCAGTCCCTGATGCAGCGCCAAAGATTCCGCCAGTTGCTTTTCGATGGTATGCAGCGGGTTGAGCGAGGTCATCGGCTCTTGGAAGATAAAGCTGATGTCGTTGCCACGCACCTGCATCAGATGCTTTTCATCCGCCCCAACCATCTCGACACCATCATAGGTGACCGATCCCTCGACCATGGCGCTTTCGCCCAGCAGCGAGACTGTTGAAAGGGCCGAGACGGATTTTCCAGACCCGCTCTCACCCACCAGGGCCACGGTCTCACCGCGTCCCACCGAAAAGGACACACCTTTGACTGCCTGAGTGATCTTGCCGTCCTGTCGGAAGGAAACGCGCAAATCCTTGACCTGAAGGATGGGAGAATCTGTCATGTCAATTCTTGCCTACAGCAATCGCATGGGCGGTCGGGCACGGCCCGGCTGACAGCCGGGCGGACCAGTGACTTTGGAAACCGTCTCATCGGAATGTCTTTCGTGGGTCAAAGGCATCGCGGATGCCCTCAAAGATGAAAATCAGCAGCGACAGCATCAGCGCAAAGGTGAAAAAGGCGGTGAAGGCCAACCAGGGGGCCTCCAGGTTCTGTTTTGCCTGCAGCGTCAGCTCCCCCAATGAGGGCGCCGAGGACGGCAGGCCAAAGCCAAGAAAGTCGAGCCCGGCCAAGGCACTGATGGTGCCGGTGATGATGAAGGGCAGCATGGTCAGCGTTGCCACCATGGCATTGGGCAGCATGTGCCGCAGCATGATGGTCATATTGCCAACACCCAGCGCCTTGGCAGCACGGACATATTCCAGATTGCGTGCGCGCAGGAATTCGGCCCGCACCACCCCCACCAGCGAGGTCCAGCCAAACAGGATCATCAGCCCCACCAGCAGCCAGAAACTGCGCCCCAGAATGGCAAACATGATGATGATCACATAGAGCGTCGGGGTCGAGCTCCAAATCTCGATCAGGCGCTGGAACACCAAATCGGTCCAGCCGCCAAAATAGCCCTGTACGGCACCGGCCAGAATGCCAATCACAGTCGCCGCACCGGTCACGATCAAGGTAAAGACGATCGACAGGCGGAAGCCATGGATCACCCGCGCCAGCACATCACGCTTGGTGTCATCGGTGCCCAGCAGGTTCTGACCATTGGGCGGCAAAGGCGCCGCGCCGGGACGATCCACCGAAGTGTTGAAGGAATAGGGGATCAGGGGCCAAAGGCTCCAGCCTTTATAGAATCCTTCTGCGGTATAGGTGCCCAGCGCAATCTCTTCCATGATCGCTTCCGGCTCATCAAAGCAATCTTCGACACCGCCGGTGCGGATCAGACATTCCACCTCCGGGTCGCGATAGATCGCCTCGGTCTGGAAATCGCCGCCAAACCGCGTCTCTGGATAGAATTTGAACACCGGCGCGTAGATTTCACCGCGATAGCTCACCAGGATTGGTTTGTCGTTGGCCAGAAACTCGGCAAAGAGCGACAGACCAAAGAGCACCGCAAAGATCCACAGCGACCAATAGGCACGTTTGTTGCGGCGAAAGGTGTTCCAGCGACGTTGATTGAGGGGAGAAAGTGCCATGCCTCAGCCCTCCCGCTTTTCAAAGTCGATGCGCGGATCCACCAGCACATACATGATGTCCGACAGGATGCCGACCACCAGGCTCATCAGGCCAAAGATGAACAGGGTGCCAAAAATCACCGGATAGTCGCGCGCCACGGCGGCCTCGAACCCCAGCCGCCCCAATCCGTCGAGCGAAAAGATGGTCTCGATGATCAGGCTGCCGGAAAAGAAGATGCCGATGAATACGGCCGGAAAACCGGCAATCACGATCAGCATGGCATTGCGAAAGACATGGCCATAAAGCACCTGCCGCTCCCCCAGCCCCTTGGCCCGCGCAGTGATGACATATTGCTTTTTAATCTCATCCAGAAAGGAATTCTTGGTCAGCAGCGTCAGCGTGGCAAAGGCGCCAATGGTCGAGGCAATCACCGGCAGCGCGATATGCCAGGCATAATCCGCCGCCTTGCCCATCAGGCTGAGGCTCTCGAAATTGTCCGAAGTGAGCCCGCGCAGCGGGAAGAGCTGCCAGTAGGAGCCCCCGGCAAAAAGCACCAAGAGCATGATCGCAAACAGGAAAGAGGGGATGGCATAGGCGGCGATGATCACACCGCTGGTCCAGGTGTCAAAGCGCGAGCCATCGCGCAGCGCCTTGCGGATGCCCATGGGGATCGAGATCAGATAGGCGATCAGCGTCGACCATAGCCCCAGCGAGATCGAGACCGGCATTTTCTCCAGCACCAGATCGGTCACATCGATCTTGCGAAAATAGCTCTCGCCAAAATCAAAGCGTGCGTAATTCCAAAGCATCAGGCCAAAACGTTCCAGCGGCGGCTTGTCGAGGCCAAATTGCTCTTGCAGCTCTACAATCAATTCAGGCGGCAGGCCCTGACGCCCCGCATAGCTGTCATTGGCATCGATGGCACTGGCACCGCCGGCATCACCGCCGCCACCGGCAAAGCCTTCAAAGACATCACCGCTGCCCTGCATCTGGGCGATGATCTGCTCCACCGGACCGCCCGGAACAAATTGCACCAGGGTAAAATTCACCACCATGATGCCAAACAAAGTCGGGATCACCAGCATCAGGCGTCGAAGGATATAGGCTGCCATGGCGTGTCTTTACCGCAACGCGCCCGAGGCTTTCAGTTCAGCCTCGCGTTCAGCATCGATCCACCACAGGTCCAGCAACCCCAAAGAGAAAGGCGGCAGGGTCTCGGGAAAGCGATACATGTCCCAATAGGCGACCCAATTCACATCCAGATACCAGACCGGAACCATAAAGCGCTTGGCCCGCAGCAAACGGTCGAGCGCCCGGGTATTGGCGTATAGCTCTTCTTTGGTGGTGGCATTGACGATGTTTTCGATCAGCACATCGGCGGCAGGATCTGCCAGACCCGCAGGATTGAAAACCGAATACTCATGCGCTTCTGATCCAAAGAACTGCTGCAGCTCGGTTGAGGGCTCCAGGTCCAAAGGGTAGCCCGCAAAGATCATGTCAAAATCCTTTTCGCGGCGGCGGCTGGAGAACTGCGCATTATCCACCCGGTTCAACACCGCATCAATGCCCATAGCCTGGAGATTGGTCACAAAAGGCTGCACCACGCGCGCTGTTGTTGGACTGTCCAGCAGGAATTCCAGCTTCAAAACCTCCCCGTCCGCGTTGCGGCGTTTCCCATCAGAGGCAACGGTCCACCCGGCCTCGTCCAGCAGTTTCATTGCCCGGCGCAGGTTGCGGCGATCATTGGGGCGATTGGCCTTGGAGCTATGGGCCATCACAGGATCAGCGGTCAGAAGCACGGGGTCAATCTGGTCGCCCAGCGCGGTCAGAATTTCCAGTTCGCGTCCCTGTGGCAGGCCCTTTGCCTCCAGCTCTGTATCCTGCCAGAAGGCATGTCTTTGCTGAAACAGGCCATATTGCAGGCTTTCATTGGTCCACTCAAAGTTAAAGCCAAGCTGAATCGCCTCGCGCACCCGAATATCCTGCAGCTTGGGGCGCAGCAGGTTCATGATAAATCCGGCAGGGGCTGCCAGATTGCCATCAGGGAGTGCCGCCTTGATCACATCCCCTTTGTCGAGCGCCTCGAAACTGTATCCCGTGGCCCAGTTCTTGGAGCTGTTCTCGTTGCGCAGGGTGTAGACCCCGGCCTTGAACCCTTCCATTGCGGCAACGGAATCGCCAAAATATTCAATCCGGATCACATCATAGTTGTGACGCCCGATATTGACGTTGAGATCGCGGCCCCAATATTCAGGGTTTCGCCGATACGCGACGCGCTGATTGATGTCGACCGTTTCCAAAACATAGGGGCCGGATCCAATACCGGGGTCCAGACGCGGCGCATCCAGGCGGCGGTTTTCAGGATCGGCGTCGAACCAGGCCTTGGAAAAGATAGGCACCGCGCCCACCTGGGTGATCAGGGAGCGACGTGAAACATCCTCAGCAAAATAGAACTTTGCCTGATGCGGGCCCAGGACTTCGGCCTTGGGAATGCGTTTGCGGACAGCATCCCCATAAGATTTCAAACCCTGATCCAGCAGCAAGTTGTGGGAAAACACCACATCGTCAGCCGTCACTGGGCTGCCATTCGAAAACCGCGCCTCAGGGCGCAGGTTGAAAATCACCCAGTCCTGGCTCTCGGGGTATTCCAGACTTTCCGCAATCAACCCGTAATAAGAGCCAGGCTCGTCATAAGATTCGACAAGCAGGCTTTCGAACTGTTCAGACGACAGCGCCCCGGCCCGACCGGTTCGGGAATAGGGGTTCATGCTGTCAAAGGTGCCAACCGCCGAGATCGCCAGCTCACCACCTTTGGGAGCCTGCGGGTTCACATAATCAAACTGGGCAAAGCCTTCGGGGTATTTCAACTCGCCAAATTCGGCAAAGCCATGGCTTTTGATGATCCCCTCTTCGGCGCGCAGGGGCAGCGCCAGCATCAGGGTCAGAAAAAATCCCAGAATCAGTAGCAAAATCGCCTTGGTCGGGGCGCTGCGATCAGATTGCAGCGCACGGGTTTTGACCTGTGCCATCTGTCGATGCCCCCGGCCCGCGTGATGTCCTGGCTGATTTACTGCCCGTTGACCCGCCTGATGGCCCGCCTGATGGGATGTCATCTGTCACAACCTCCATTGCCCGAACCTTGAACTGGTGCGGTTTTTACCTGTGCCACAAGCTAATGGCCGCAGGTGGTAACATTCAAGTTGAGATTGCAGGATCGTGATGCGCCGGGAATGGAATAGGCGTGAACGAGCCGTCTAAGCGCCTGCGGCAACAGAAAAAAGGCCGCAGCTTGCGCTGCAGCCCTTTCAAATCTCTGTCACCAGTTTCCCTGATCAGCCGTCGAGGCTGTCCAGATAGGCGATGAGGTTCACCCGGTCGTTTTGCTTGCGCAGACCGGAGAAGGACATCGAGGTGCCCTTGGCATAGGCCGAAGGCTTGGTCAGGAAGGCGTCGAGCTCTTCTGCGGACCAAGTGCCGTCCAAAGCGGTCAAAGCGCCGGAGTAGCCAAAGCCATCCGCTGCGGCGATCTGGCGGTCAACAACACCGTAAAGCGAAGGACCGGTGGCATTCACACCATCCTCAATCTTGTGGCATGCCGCGCATTTCTTGAAGACCTTGGCGCCTTTGCCAACATCTGCCGAGGCCATCAGCTCATCAAAGCTGACCTCTTCGGTTTCGGTCGCCGCTTCTGCGCTGGCGACTTCAATTACATAAGATTGCTCACCGTGCGCATCCGAAGAGTAGAGCACATCCGCGGCCCACTGGCCCAGGAGAAGTACCAGGAACGAGCCGCAGACGCCTGCGGTCGCTTTGGTTAGGGTCATCGTGTCAAACATGAATCGCGTGTCCGTTTTAGCTGTCTGGGTGGTTGTCTAAGGCTTCCACTCGTCAGTGGCAAGGTATAGACAACGCGACGAAATGCCCGTTTGCCGAAGTTTTGCAGGAAAGTCGCACTGATGACCGGAAAAATTGCCATTCAGGGGGAGCTCGGCTCCTATAGCCACGAGGCCTGCCGCAATGCGCGCCACGAAATGGAGGTGCTTCCCTGCCGCACATTTGAGGATGTGATCGAGGCAGTGCGCAGCGGGGCCGCTGACCAGGCGATGCTGCCGGTCGAGAATTCCACCTACGGTCGGGTCGCCGACAGTCACCGGCTGCTGCCGCACAGCGGGCTGCATATTGTCGACGAGGCCTTTGTGCGGGTGCACATCAATCTGCTTGCGGTCCCCGGTGCCAAGCTGGAGGACATCCGCGAGGCAAAGTCACATCTGGTGCTGCTGCCCCAATGCGGTGAATTCCTGCGCCAACACGATATCATCGGTCGGGTCAGCCCCGACAATGCCCGCGCCGCTCGCGATGTGGCCGAAGCCGGGGACATCCATGTGGCCGCGCTCGCCAGCGAATTGGCCGGCGAAATCTACGGGTTGGATGTGCTGGAGAAAAAAATCGAGGATCGCGGCGACAACACCACCCGCTTTCTGATCATGTCCCGCGAGCCGAACTATGCCCGTCGGGGTGCCCATGGCATGATCACCAGTTTTGTCTTTCAGGTGCGCAATATTCCGGCGGCGCTGTATAAGGGCATGGGCGGTTTTGCCACCAATGGCATCAACATGACCAAGCTCGAAAGCTATATGGTCGACGGCTCCTTCACCGCGACGCAGTTTTATGCGGATATCGAAGGCCATCCAGATGATGCAAACGTGAAGCTGGCCATGGACGAGCTCTCTTATTTCACCACCAATGTGGAAATTCTCGGCGTCTACCCGGCCGACAACGGCCGCTACTGACACACTTTGAGGGCGCTATGGCCCCTAGCAAAGAACGGGCGCCGGGCAACATATGCTGCCGGACGCCCGGGGAGACAATTTCTTGCGCCTCTCCCTGGGCCAATTGTTTTCAAGGGCTGGGTTGTACTTTTTATCGGGCCTTTGCCACTTTGGTCGACGAGGCCATCTCCGCTGTTTTCGCGGTTCCGGATTGAACCGCACGGACCGTTCCGCAGAGGATCAGCATATGACGTGCCGGAAATCTGGACACCCAGCCCATTTGCTCCTATCGCGAAGCTGTCGTTTTGCTGAGGCCGCCATGACAGCCACAACCTACCCAAGCCCCATTCCATCCCATCGTCACGCCGACATGGCGGTGCATGCCTTTGGGCTAAGCTTGATCCTGGCAGCGGCCGGGCTGTTGGCTTTCACCGCCACCGCAACTCTGGACCACAGGCTGATCCTGGCGCTTGGCGTATATATTCTCAGCGTATTGGCCTCTAATCTGGCCTCTTGGTGCTATCATTTTGGCCCCTGGCATGACCGCCGCCTTTTGCTGCGCCGGATCGATCACGCCGTCATCTACCCCAGCATCACCGGCACCTTTACGCCGTTTTTTGTGTTGGCCGGGACCAGCTGGACCATGACCCTGCTCTGGCTCTGCTGGGGACTGACGGCGCTCGCAATCTGGCACAAGATCACGCATGTCACCGTCAAGACCCGCTGGTCGACGGCCTCCTATATTGGGCTGGGCGCCTTGGGCATGACAGCATTGCCGGATCTGACCGGGGTGCCCGAGATCACCCGCTGGTGCATGATCGCCGGGACATCCTGCTACATGATCGGCACGGTGTTTTACAGCCGCAAGACCCTGCCTTACCGCTATTCCATCTGGCACCTATGGGTCAATTTTGGCGGAATTCTGATGTTTGCAGGTATCTGGGTCGCGCTGTTCACTTAACCAGTTGCAAGACCATCCCCCTCTGGCCTGCAATTGGCCAGTTGCGCAGGCCGTTGACTTTGACCAACAGCGCCCGATTGGACCCACAGCTGTCGCGAGAAACCGGGCTTGGGTCGTCTTTGCAAAAAGACTGTCTGAGGAGGGGATTAGGTGAGAGGTTGGACATCGACCCAAGCGGGGCTCGTTGTGGCTGCTTCCTTCCGGATCTGACCAGGTTGGCGAGGCGCCTGCCCGCGCCAACCTCTCGAATCCCGATATAGGCAGGGTATGGCAAAATGACAAGAGCATTCGGTGCAGGATCAGAGGCAGAGCCGCAGCTTCAAGAACCCATGCGGCGTCACCCCCTGGTCCTCTGCCAAACCAGTCGGCAGCTCATCCAGGTAGCTGCGTGCCACCGGCCCGGTAAAGGCGGTAACCTTGGCCCCTGCCAGAGGCGACAACCGCCAGGGATAAGGCGCCTTTGCCAGCGCATCCTGAGGTAGCTGTCCGGCCACATAACTGCAAATGGCATCGCGGATGGTGACAGAGGGCAGTGGGACCGGAATGGCCTCCTGTAGCATCTTGAAATTGCCGCCGCCGCTCAATCGATAGCTGTTGGTTGCCACGGTGAACTCTTGGCTATCAACGACATCTTCGCCATTGTGGCACAGGTTCCTGACACGAGAGGCCGCGGGGTTGATCACCAGCCCCGAAGACGAAAACCGCGGTGGCTGCGACAGGTCGATTTCATATTCCAGGCCAAACAGAACGTCGAAATTATGCCCGGCCCGATCCAGATTGACCAATTCACTGTCAGAGGACCCCGGTGCGATCTGATTGAACATTCCCGCCGACATCTCCAGCCAGTCCCGCAGCTGAGCGCCATTGATGGTCACGGCCCAAAGCGTGTTGGGAAAGATCTGCAGATCCGCGACATTGCGCATACACAGATCGCCTGCGGCGATATCCGTATAGCTTTCCGGACCTGAACGGCCGCCGAATTTTCCCGGAGACACTGCCGATAGCAGGGGCAACCGGCCGGCCTCTGTCCCCTCCAGCATCGGCCGTATCGCTGCCATCTGTGCACAGGCCGACAGAGCCAGGCCCCGATCCTGTCCAAAAAAGGTGAAGTAGGAATGCAGCGGGCTGGCGCTCTGACCAACCGGCTTTTTCATCTGCGCCTGGGTCTGGGCATGTGCTTCGGCCAGGGCCTGGAGCAGGCCGGGATCTTCCGGCGTCAGCGGGGTCAGTTTGCCCCAGGCATCGCGGCGGGCAATCGGCTTGGCGCTGGCGCGCCAGGTCTCGACCTGCCAGCCCTCGGCACCGTGCCGCACATGCAGATCAATCTGCCCCAGATGCGAGCCGTGTGCCCCCGGCATGACCACGGGTTTGGCAAAGGCATGGTCCGGATGTGGCAGAACCAGATGGGTGTGACCGCCGATCACGGCATCGATCCCGGAGGTGGCAACGATGGGGCACAGGGCGTTCTCCATCTCGGGCACCGGATCAGAACCGCCAACCCCGGTATGGGCCAGCGCCAGGACCAGATCGCACCCGGCTTCGCGCAGCTCAGCCGCCCGGCTGGTGGCCGCCTGCACCATATCCTGCACCCAGACCTTGCCCTGAAGCAGATGCGCATCCCAGATCATCGTCTGAGGCGGCAGTACCGACAGCACTCCGATCCGCAGGACCGGAGCCTCCGGCAAGGCGGCGATGCGCCGCTCCAGGATGGTCGTGTTGCAAAAAGGCAAGTCCCGAGCCGGTTCAATGGCATGCATATTGGAACAGACAACCGCACAGGGCGCGTCCCGCAGCACAGATCCCAGCGCTGTCAGACCATAGTTGAAATCGTGGTTTCCCAGCCCCAAAGCATCATAGCCCAGCGTTGAAAAGGCCGACATCAGAGGATGAATTGCGCCCCCGTCGTCGACGGGCGTTTCCCGATCCGCCTGCAGCGCCGTCTCGCCAATCGGAGACCCCTGCAACGCATCGCCATTGTCCACCAACAATGTGGCCCCGTTCAGGGCTTCGGCATCTTGGCGGGCCTCCGCGATCAGGCTGGCAAGGCGTGACAGGCCAACCCCGGGGTCCATACGATCCGCGTAATAGTCGTAACTGAGCAGATTGCTGTGCAGGTCCGTTGTCGCAAGAATGCGCAACAGGCCGGTCCCTTCCCATTTAGGAGGTGCAAATTCTGTCATCGTACTGAAATTGCAGCTGTCACTGCCCGTTCCACTCTTTTGCCCACCCGGTTCAATTCTTAAACCGCCTTGCCTATGAAACAGCGTTTCACAGATTTGCAAAGCCATCAAATGCAAGGATTTTAGGAAAAACGGTTTTGGTACTAAAAACCTAGTCGCGGCCCGGCTCAAGTCAAGACAACCGGGGCATGTTTTCTATTTCACGGTGCTATTCAGCGCTGCAGCACGGTTTCCGCGACGCGGCACTGGTCTTTTGGGCCCTCAGCGGGCATCACTTTGCTCAGCAGGCCAACTCTCGGGCAACCTCCCTGGATCGGCTGTTGCAACCGCAGACCCGGAGGAACAGATGAAACGCGCAGAACAAGTGACTTTTGGGGGCGGGGGCGGCCTGGATCGCAAGGCGCAGCTGCGCGAGGATCCCCAAGCCCTGGCCCAGGCCTGGGCCGCGCCGGGTAGCCAGGTTCTGATGACCTGGCGGGGCAAGGTTCTCAGCCAGCGATCCGACCCGGAACGTGGCCCCGATGAATTGGCCTGGATCTCGACGCAACATCCCCTCGCCACCGCCTGCCGCGCCGAGGCGCTCTACCTCGGGGCCAGCGCTGGCGGCAGCAATCTCTTTGCCTGCGACATCAGCGCCTGGCAGCCCGATGCCCTGGATGAAATGGCGCTGGCCAGTTTTGCCGACCTCAGTGAGCAGCAGCATCCCGAACTTCCGATCGGAATGGTCTTTGCCGAATTGCGTCGCATCATGGCCCGTCTCACGCCGCTGGAGGCCGAACTGGCCGCCACGGCCAAGGCCCTGCTGTCCTGGCATCAATCGCACCAGTTCTGCGCCCGTTGCGGTAGCAAAAGCGAGGTCACCCAGGCTGGATGGCAACGCAAATGCCCACAGTGCCAAGCCATGCATTTTCCCCGAACCGACCCGGTTGTGATCATGCTGATCACCCATGGGGATGAAGTCCTGATGGGGCGCTCTCCCGGCTGGCCTGAGGGCATGTATTCGCTGTTGGCCGGCTTTGTCGAACCAGGCGAAACCCTCGAAGCGGCCGTGCGCCGCGAGGTCTTTGAGGAGACTGGCGTTTCGGTTGCCGAGGTCGAATATCTCTCCAGCCAGCCCTGGCCCTTTCCGATGTCGCTGATGTTTGGCTGCCGCGGCCGGGCCACCAGCCGGGACATCACCATAGATCCCAAAGAGATCGAAGATGCGCTATGGATCAACCGGCAGGAGATGATGACTGTCTTTGCCGGGCAACACCCGGTCCTAAAGCCCTCGCGAAAAGGTGCAATCGCCCATTTCCTGCTCGAAAACTGGCTTGCGGATACTTTGGATTAAGAGGATTGTTCTATCAACAACTACGACAATACAATTTGAGGACTGACCACAAGTCAGGCGGCATTTCATGGAACTATCCAGTAAAGAGGACGTAGACGCGCCCATCGCCGAGGTCTTTGAAGCGATCTCCGATTTTGCCAGTTTTGAGCGCTCTGCAATCCGACGCGGTGTCGAAGTCCAACGCCTGAGCGAGGAGAGCACCCCGCAGCCAGGTTTGGCCTGGGACATATGCGCTGAATTTCGCGGCAAACCCCGCGAGCTCCGGGTGGAACTGGCCAGCTATGAGCCCACCACCTTGATCAGCCTGACCGGTGAGAGCGACAGCCTGACTGGCAATGGTCGCATCGAACTTCTGGCCCTGTCGCCGCGACGCACCCGCATCGCTGTCACGGTTAAGGTTCAGGCCAAAACCCTGTCCGGGCGGCTGTTGCTGCAATCCCTCAAACTGGCGCGCTCCAAGGTGAAGCGTCGGTTCAAACTCAGGGTCGCAGAATTCGCCAGCCTCACCGAAGACCGCCTAAGTCGCACGGTCTGATTGACCCCGCTGAGCGGCCCCGTTTTGATGGGGCCCTCGTCTTGCGCCGCGAAGTTTGCGCCGCTTTCCCAACCTCCCTTTCAAAAACGATTGACGACTCATCCCATCGGGCGGTAGCGCTTGTGGGGATGGTTCTCGCGACGCAAGCTTTGCGTCCGGGATGAAAAGGGAACGTGGTGCGGCCAGGCTAATTCAGCCCAGCCAATTCCGCGACTGCCCCCGCAACTGTAGGCGGTGAGCGCTTTGGAAGAACCACTGGCACCGGATCGCAAGATCTCATGCTGGGAAGGACCAAAGCCGCGTTGACCCGCAAGTCAGGAGACCTGCCATCACGTGAAAACTCGAAACTGGACGGGGAGTCCGGGGCGGGTGCGCGAGATTGGCCTGGGTATCACACCGGTTTTTCGAGCGCCTTTCCCTCCTGTTTCCCGATCCTCGCGCGGAGGGCGCATATTATGACGATGGAACAGACCCATCACTTTTCCCAAACCCGGTGCATGCATCTGGGTGGCCCCTGCCCTGCCTTGGGCAAGATGCTGCAGGCCCTTGCTGGCGCTCTGGACAAGGCGCGCCCGGTCACAGAGGAAGATTTTGAAATCTGCGGTGAAAGCATTCTGGACGGCTGCCCCCGGCACTGCCCCGCCCGGTTCTTTGCCACCCATGATCGGATCCGAGTGTTCTGCGATGTCACCGACACAGCGGAGCGCGCAGAACTGGACCTGTTTGCAGATATGCTGCTCAGCCCAGCAGGCACGCCCCAAGCCGCAAACCGGATCAGCCAACGTCCCTGCGCGCTTGGAGAAGTGAGGCCAAGGCAATCCCGGCCCGCCGTACCGCTCCGCTTGCAGCCAGCGGCGCTCTGACCATCAGCGCAGACCTCGGGGGGGCAGTGGTCGACTGTAGCCCCCCTACCGATCTAACCTGCAACAGAATCCGAAGATTTTGCCGGGTCAGCCGCCATCGCCCATTGCATCTGGGCCTCGGTCTCCACCGCACAGGGGCGTTGCGTCCGCAAGCGCCGTAGCGCCTTGGCGGGCATTTCCCCAGCTTCGATCATCAGCCGCAACACCACCATCCCCGAACGTCCGCAGCCGCCCTTGCAATGGACCAAGACGCGCCCCCCCCCCCGCAGCGCCTGAAGTGCCAGGGCGCTGACCTCACCCCAATGCTCCAGCATCGCGGTGTTTGGTGCAGAGAAATCCGGTAGCGGCAGATGATGCCAACGGCTGCCCATGGCCTGAAAATCCTGGCCCAGCCCCTCGGCCCCGGCCTCAAGATGCTCAACCGCTGTGGTCATCGAGATCACCAGCCCCGGTTGCCAGTCATGGATATGGTCCATGTCGCCGACATAGTCGCCACCGGCACCCGGCAGCGGGCACAGGGCCAGAATCCCATCCGCCACCGAAAGCGCATGGAGCGTTAGAGGCCGCACCTCTGCTGTACTGACATGATCATCCATTTTTCACTTACCCTTTCGGTGCCAGACCGACTTCACGAAATCTGCAAAGCCGCCCCAGAAAGCAACCTGATAATACAGGCCACGGCCATAGGCTCCGAATACCAATTCCAGTTACCAAATCAGCCCGACCCATTCTCAGCCCCCCGATTGAGCCCCCGATTTGAGCGCCGGACCTTCAAAGAGTGACCCGTCGACAGGCAGTCGGTCAACAGCAGTGGACGAAGCCCCTCAGCCCGCGTAGCTTGCGGCAGGCATCATCCGCCTCGCGAATCCGGCAAGAGACATCATGAACGACAGCACAAGCGACAGCAGCCAAACCCAATACCAGGTCCTGGCCCGCAAGTACCGCCCCGAGACCTTTGCCGATCTTGTCGGACAGGATGCCATGGTGCGCACCCTGAAAAATGCGTTTGAAACCAACCGTATCGCCCAGGCATTCATCATGACGGGCATTCGCGGCACCGGCAAAACAACCACCGCGCGGATCATCGCCAAGGGGATGAACTGCATCGGCCCCGACGGCACCGGGCAGCCCACAACAGAGCCCTGCGGCACCTGCGAGCATTGCACCGCAATCATGGAAGGCCGCCACGTCGATGTGATGGAAATGGACGCCGCCAGCCGCACCGGCGTTGGCGACATTCGCGAAATCATTGATTCGGTCCAGTACCGCGCTGCCTCGGCCCGCTACAAGATCTACATCATCGATGAGGTGCACATGCTCTCTACCAGCGCCTTTAACGCGCTGCTGAAAACCCTGGAAGAGCCTCCGGCTCATGTGAAATTCATCTTTGCCACCACCGAGATCCGCAAGGTGCCGGTGACGGTGCTGTCGCGCTGCCAGCGTTTTGATCTGCGCCGGATAGAGCCGGAGGTGATGATCGCGCTGATGCGCAAGATCGCCACCTCTGAAGGCGCCGAGATCAACGAAGACGCGCTGGCGCTGATCACCCGCGCCGCCGAAGGTTCAGCGCGCGATGCCACTTCGCTGCTGGATCAGGCCATTTCCCATGGCGCAGGTGAAACCACCGCCGATCAGGTTCGCGCCATGCTGGGTCTGGCCGATCGCGGACGGGTTCTGGATCTGATGGACATGGTTTTGCGCGGCGATGCCGCCGCTGCGCTGACGGAACTGGGCGCGCAATATGCCGAAGGTGCCGACCCGCTGGCGGTGCTGCGCGATCTGGCCGAGATCACCCATTGGGTTTCGGTGGTGAAAATCACACCCGATGCCGCCGAAGATCCCACCGTCAGCCCGGATGAGCGCGCTCGAGGTCAGAAGATGGCCGAGGCCCTGCCGATGCGGGTGTTGACGCGGATGTGGCAGATGCTGCTCAAGGCGCTGGAAGAGGTTGCCGCCGCCCCCAATGCGATGATGGCAGCTGAGATGTCGGTGATCCGCCTCACCCATGTGGCCGACCTGCCCAGCCCCGAAGAGCTGATCCGCAAACTGCAGGACAGCCCGCCGCCGCCCCATCCAGGTGGGCCGATGGGCGGTGGTGGGCCAGGTGCTGGCCTGCAGGCACCACAGCAGGCAGGTGGCGGCGCGCAGGCCTACGCGGATCAAAATGCCGGACAACCCGGTCCCGTCGGCGGGCCAACCATGGCACTGAGCGGTGGCCAGGCGGCAGCGCTGGCACCGCAGGCGGACAAGGCGCTGGCGCGGTATCCCAGCTTTGAACATGTGGTAGAGCTGATCCGCAGCCGCCGCGACGGCCTGCTGCTGGAATATGTAAAAACCTATCTGCGTCTGGTCGCCTATCAGCCGGGCCGGATCACCATCCAGCCAACGCAGGACGCGCCCAAAGACCTGGCTGCCCGGCTGGGGCAACAGTTGCAGAACTGGACCCATGCCCGCTGGGTGATTTCCCTGGCCAATGACGGCGGCGGTGAGACCATCACCGAACGCGAAAATGCCGCCGAGAACGCCCTGCGTGACGAGGCCAAGGCGCATCCGCTGGTCCAGGCGGTGCTGGAAAGTTTTCCCAAGGCCAAGATCACCCGCATTCGCACAGCGCAAGAACTCGCCGCTGAGGTCGAGGCCGAAGCCCTGCCAGAGGTCGAGGACGAATGGGATCCCTTCGAAGAGGAATAAGGCAGGCTCTGTACCTGGCTTTGGCACTGTGTCCCACTGCCGCGATTGCCGAAGTCTGTGACAAGGAACGCCCGTTTTGGTCGCGTTCTGATGGTCCGGCCTCGGCATGGGATGAACTGATTGGCCTGTCAACGCTCCCTATTTCACTGGCGCTGATTTCCTTGGCTGGTTTGGCCCTGCTCACAAGGTGGCGCATCCTTTTTGCGGTTGCAGGTCTTCTATGGGCTGGTCTGGCGCTAAGTGTCATCGCGGCGCACTATGGGCCCATCCTTGATGATCTGCGCTACTTTGCCATTAAAGAGGGCTCCATCGGCCCGCCCCACTTGTTCATTGCGCTGGCAATTGCGATATGTGGGTCGATGGTTTACGGCGCATTGCGCCCCCGCACTTAGGAGAAAACAGATGCTCAAAGGCCTCGGTGGTCTTGGCGACATGGCCAAGATGATGAAATCGGCACAGGAACTGCAGACCAAGATGGCAGAAATGCAGGAAGAACTGCACAATGTCATGGTCACCGGCGAGGCCGGCGCGGGCCTGGTCAAGGCGACCGCCTCTGCCAAGGGTGAGCTGAAGGGCCTCGATATCGACCCCTCGATCTTTTCCGGCGATGACAAGGAAGTTGTCGAGGACCTGATCCTGGCCGCCATCAAGGATGCCCAGGCCAAGGCCACCGAAAAGGCGCAGGAAGAGATGACCCGTCTGACCGAAAGCATGGGTCTGCCCAAGGACATCAAACTGCCGTTCTGAGTTCTGCCTCAGATGGACATCACAAAGGCGTCTCTTTGGAGGCGCCTTTTCTTTGGCCCCCGCTGGCGAGCGGCTGCAGGCAGATTGGCATGCAGGCACAAAAAAACGCGGCCCCCGCTGGAGACCGCGTTTTCTATTCTGTCTCGAAAGAGGCTTATGCCAGCTCGAGGTTCACAGCGGACTCACGACCGTCGCGGCCGGGTTCGATGTCGAAGGTCACTTTCTGGTTGTCGGCCAGACCGGTCAGACCGGAACGCTCAACAGCGGAAATGTGAACAAAAACGTCTTTGCTGCCACCATCGGGTGCAATGAAGCCGAAGCCTTTGGTCGAGTTAAACCATTTTACGGTGCCTGAAGCCATATCCGTAGTCTCCTGAGTTATATGCTGCCCGCGTTGGTGCGGCAGCCCGGCGTGGTAGGTCTGGATCGAAGACTGAACGCCGTAAACGGGAGACAGTGGGTCGACATAGAAAAACGTAAGCCCAGCCTATATGCGCAGGGGCGGCCACCTTTTCAAGTAAAAATCTGCTCTCGAGTTTCGAACTGTGATCAACCCTCCCCCAAACAAGCCCTCACCAGAGTCGAATTCTCATCATAAAAATCAACAGGATGCCCAAGCCCCTTGCGACCCCCTGCCGGTTTGAGCCTATATGCAGAAAGCGCAAGGAACCCTGATCATGAGCGACAACAGCATCAGCGACATAGAGAATCTGATTGCCTTGATGGCAAAACTGCCCGGCATGGGGCCACGATCGGCGCGCCGCGCCGTGTTGCATCTCATCCGAAAACGGGGGCTGCTGCTGACGCCCCTGGCCGACAGCATGAGCCAGGTCGCGGCAACAGCGCGGGAATGTCTCAACTGCGGCAATGTTGGCACCAGCGACATCTGTGGCATCTGCAGCGATGAGGCACGTGGCAATGGCGAGATATGCGTGGTCGAAACCGTCTCGGATCTCTGGGCCATGGAGCGGGCTGCCGTCTTCAAGGGGCGCTATCACGTGCTTGGCGGCACATTGTCGGCACTGGATGCCGTCGGGCCCGAAGATCTGGGCATTCCCCGGCTGGTGGACCGGGTCGTTGGCGAATCTGTGCGCGAGGTGATTCTGGCGCTGAATGCAACGGTCGATGGCCAGACCACCGCCCATTACATCGCTGATCAGTTGGAGGGGCAGGTCCAACTGACATCATTGGCCCAAGGTGTGCCCATCGGGGGTGAGCTGGACTACCTTGACGATGGCACCATCACCGCTGCCCTGAAGGCGCGCAAAACCTTCTAGCCTGCACGCCCAGAAATCCGGTGCTGTCTCAGCCGTAAAACCGCTGCAAGGCCTCGGTTGCAAGGTCCAGCCCGGCATCACCGACATCGCGATGCAGCACCAGGCGGATGGGCCCGCTGTCCCCGGCCCCGATGACAACACCGCTATCGGCCAGATGCGCCTGAAGCGCGGCATGTCGGCCATCTTCTGGGGTGAAATACACCATATTGCTGGCCTGGTTCACGGTGCCTGCCCCCAGCTGACGCAACGTAGCTGCCAGAGCTTCGGCCCGGGCATGATCTTCGCCCAGCTGGTCCACATTATGCTCCAGCGCATAAAGACCTGCCGCCGCCAGAAGACCGGACTGACGCATACCGCCACCCAGCATCTTGCGCCAGCGCCGCGCCCGCGCGATCAGATCCGCAGGCCCCACCAGAACCGAGCCCGCCGGGGTGCCTAGCCCCTTGGACAGGCAGATCGAGATACTGTCGGGAATCCGCGCCAGATCCTGTTCGGCGCAGCCCAGCGCCGCAATGGCGTTGAAAAACCGGGCCCCGTCCAGATGAACAGCTAAACCTGCTGCCCGGCCGGCATCCGCGGCCGCCTGGGTCCGGGCCAGCGAGACTGCCTGGCCATTGTGAGTATTCTCCAGCGACAGCAGACGGCTAACCGCCATATGGCTGTCATCCGGTTTGACGGCTGCTTTGATCGCATCCGCCTCGAGCGCGCCATCTTCGGCGATAGGCAGCGGGCACAGCGCCATGCCGCCCAGAACCGAGGCACCGGCGGCCTCATATTTGTTGACGTGATAATCGACCCCAACCAGGATCTCTTCGCCGCGGCCACAATGGGCCAGCAGCCCAACCAGATTGCTTTGGGTGCCGGTGGGCAGGAACAGCCCGGCCTCCTTGCCCAGACGTTCTGCAAGACTGGATTCGAGCCGGTTGACCTGTGGGTCCTCGCCGTAGACATCATCTCCCAGATCTGCAGCGGCAATGGCAGCCATCATGCCCGCATCTGGCCGGGTCACCGTATCGCTGCGCAGATCGCAAATCGGCTGATTGTCACCCTGTTCCCGGGTCATGCCTGCATATTGGCTCATGGGGCTCTCCTATAGTCCGTTCAGCGACACCCTAAGAGCGCGCTACCACAAAAACAAAGAGATCATTGTCTCGGGTACATAAAAGCCCGCCTACCCCCTCTCGGGCGGTGACCACAGTCCGAGAGGCCAGCCTGACACAGGTCCAAACACAGGCCCGGCAACTGGCCCAGAAACTGACCAACAGCTGGTCCCCAAAAGAGAAACCCCCAAAGGCGGTCGGCCTTTGGGGGTTTTGATCTCAGATCCGTGCGGGTTGCGATCAGAAACGGGGGTCGATCCCGTTGTCGTCCTCATCCTCGTCCTCGCCATCCGCGTCAGGCAGGTTGAAAAAGCTGTCCGCATCGGCAACCGGATTGTTCGAAGGTGCCGCATCGCCACCACCCAGGGTAAAGGTCTCCAGACCTTCGATACCCGCCGGGATCTTGGGTTCGGTGTCCATACCCAGCGACTGCTCGGTGGAGACCAGCTTGCGCCGTTCATCATCGCTCATCACGCCGCCCTCGGCAGCCTTTTTCGCAGCCGCCTTCTGCACGATCGAATCCAGTTCGGATTGTTTACACAGGCCCAGCGCAACCGGATCAATGGGCTGCATGTTGGAGATGTTCCAATGGGTGCGTTCGCGGATCGACTGAATGGTTGGCTTGGTGGTGCCCACCAGCTTGGCGATCTGGCTGTCTGCCAATTCGGGGTGGAACTTTACCAGCCACAGGATCGAGTTGGGACGGTCCTGGCGTTTCGACAGCGGCGTGTAGCGCGGGCCACGGCGTTTTTCTTCACCAGCTGCGGCAGCGTTGAACTTGAGCTTCAGCTTGAACAGCGGGTTACCTTCGGCCTGGTTGATCTCTTCCTGGGTCAGCTGGTTGTTGGCAATCGGGTCAAACCCTTTGACACCCGTGGCCACATCACCATCGGCAATGCCCTGAATTTCCAGCTCGTGCATGCCGACGAAATCCGCGATCTGCTTGAAGCTGATCGTTGTATTATCCACCAGCCACACGGCGGTTGCCTTGGCCATCAATGGTTTTGCCATGTGCTCATCTCCTAAACTGCGTCCTGCCCCAGAATACAACTTTCCCGTCGCCTGAAATAGGCTGCCCCGGTAATCTGGGGTCGGTTTCCATTGTCGGGGAACTTCTGTTCTATATAGTCGCGCTGTTTTCATAAGGAAAGAGGCGATGCGCAGGTTCTTTTTTACAACTGTTTTGGCTCTCACAGGAATTTTAGCCGGAGTTTTGCCCGCTCCCCTCTGGGCAGATGGCGAACAGGCCGGGGAGTTTGACTATTACGTTCTTGCCCTCAGTTGGTCGCCAAACTGGTGCGAAATCGAGGGCGACGCCAAAAGATCTGAGCAATGTGACCCAAGCCACGATTTCGGCTGGACCCTGCATGGGCTCTGGCCACAGTTCCATCGCGGCTGGCCCAGCTATTGCCGCACAGTCGAATCGCCACCACGCCGCGCTGAGACTGCCGAAATGGCTGATATCATGGGAACTCCCGGTCTGGCCTGGCACCAGTGGAAAAAGCACGGCACCTGTTCGGGACTGTCAGCACCTGCCTATCTCACTCTCTCGCGGCAGGCCTATGACAGCGTCAACCGCCCGCAGATCTTTCGCAAGCTGGAGCGCGCCGTGACCCTGCCCGCCTCGCTGGTGGAACAGGCGTTTTTGCAGGCCAACCCGGATTTTGACAAGGACAGCGTCACAGTGACCTGCCGCGACCATCACATCCAAGAGGTGCGCCTGTGCCTGTCGCGCGACATGCAACCGGTTCCTTGTGGTCGCGATGTGATCAAGGATTGTACCTTGCAGGATGCACATTTCACCCCCGTGCGATGAGGCGTGCTGTGACATGAGATTCGCCCCTGTATTCACTTTTGCCGCCATCAATCTGGTCGCCCCCTGGGGCGTCAGTTCTTTGCTCATTCCCCTAGCGCAGGGGCAACAACGACAGGTCGTCTTCTGGCTCACCGTGGTCCTCCTGTTCACCGCAAATCAATTGGCCGCTCGCTATTGGCCGTCTTGGCGTGTGGCATTTTGGAGCCTCTCAACGCTCAACATTCTTGCTCTTCCTCTAGGGAGATTTGCCCTCGCAACCGCCGCCCCTGACTTGCCAGGCTTGGTATATTGGCTCTTTTTGCATCCAACCTGACATCTACCCCTCACTCTATTCTGGCGGGGATGTGAGGGTCTGCGGGCTGGATGTGACCCCGGATCGCGCTAGCTCCTGTTAGTATGGGTTCAGTGCCGCATCGGCCTGGCACCCCGGTGTGCCCCATGGCTCAGCCATCTGGTGCGCGCCTTTGCGGCACCCAGGAGATGAACCCTCAGGAGGGATGAAAGGGAGCACACCCATGGCACAGACAATTGGAAACCCGCTCAGTTGGCTGGCGCAGCATCTGGGGCTGACCTCGGCGCATGTCTCGGACTCGGTGGCGCACCTGGGCAGCGATGACGCCAAAGCGCCGCCGCAGGTCAATCATCTGGAAATCGCCGATCTGCGCGCCGCACTGGCCGCTGGGGTGGAGGATTTTGCCGCCTGCCGCAGCGATGCCATGTTCCTGATCCTGTGTTATCCTCTGATTGGCATCGGGCTTGTGATCCTCAGCCTGCAGGTCAATCTATTGCCGCTGATCTTCCCAATGATCCTCGGATTTGCCCTGGTGGGACCTGCCGCTTCGGTCGGACTATATGAAATGTCGGCGCGTCGGGCGGCCGGCTTTCCGCCCCGCTGGAGCGACGCGCTCAACGTCATGCGCTCGCCGGCGCTGCTGTCGATCCTCACGCTGGGCTTCTATCTGGCAGTGCTGTTCACCGCCTGGCTGCTGGTGGCCAATGGCATCTATGTCCGCACCCTTGGCCCCGAAGCGCCCAGCGCTCTCAGCGTCTTTCTGCTTTCCATCGTGCAGCAGCCCGAAGGCTGGCAGATGATGTTTTGGGGTGGGCTATCTGGTGGCCTCTTTGCCATCACCGCCCTCGCCATCAGTCTGGTGAGCTTTCCCTTGCTGCTAGAGCGCAATGTCGGGCTGCCGGTTGCGGTGGCAACTTCGGTGCGTGTGGTGCGCAAGAACCCCGGGGTGACCCTCACTTGGGGGGCGTTTGTGGCCGTCGCTGTGTTCCTGGGCTCCCTTCCTGCCTTTGCCGGGCTGGTGCTGGTGGTGCCGATCCTGGGCCATGCCAGCTGGCATCTGTACCGGCGCGCCGTAAGCTAAGCGGCACCGCCTCAGACCTTGCAAAAATGGCGCGCCCTCTGTGCAGGGCACGCCATTTTCTTCGTCAACCATAGCCGCCCGCTCAAGCAACAGGAGCGCGGCGTCTCAATCCGCTGCGATCTTCAGGACTATCTTGCCAATATGGCCCGAGCTCTCCATCCGGGCATGGGCAGCGGCGGCCTCTTCCATCGCAAATTCGCTGTCCATTACCGGTGCCAGCTTACCCGCCTCGATCAGCGGCCAGACAACTTCAAACAGGTCCTGGGCGATACGGGCCTTGGCCAGATCGCTTTGTGGCCGCAGGGTAGAGCCCGTCACCGTCAACCGGCGCGTCATGATCGGAGCAAAGTTCAGCGCCACTTTTGGCCCCGACAGAAAGGCGATCTGCACCAGGCGGCCATCGTCAGCCAATGTCTTGATGTTGCGCGGAATGTAATCACCGCCGACCATGTCGAGGATCAGATCGGCACCGCCTTCGGCACGCAGCACCTCGACAAAATCCTCATCCTTGTAATTGATCGCCCGCTCTGCCCCCAGGCTGAGACAAGCCTGGCATTTCTCGTCCGACCCAGCGGTGGTAAAAACCCGCGCGCCCAGCGCTGCTGCCAGCTGGATTGCCGTTGTGCCAATCCCCGATGATCCTCCATGCACCAAAAACCGCTCACCGGCTTCCAGCCCGCCGCGGGCAAAGACATTGGACCAGACGGTAAAGCAGGTCTCAGGCAGACAGGCCGCCTGTTTCAGGCTCAGCCCTGTCGGGATGGGCAGGCAATGGGCCGCCGGGGTCGCCACATATTCCGCATAGCCCCCCCCCGGCAACAGGGCACAGACCTGATCACCGATCTCCAGCTCGGTGACACCTGCCCCCAGCGCCACCACTTCGCCTGCAGCTTCCAGCCCGGGCAGATCGCTGGCACCGGGGGGCGGGTTATAGGCCCCGGCCCGCTGCAATGCATCGGGTCGATTGACACCGGCATAGGCCACCTTGAGCACCACCTGGCCATGGGTCGGCGCAGGAATGGGGCGCTGGGTCAGGGTCAGCACTTCGGGTCCGCCGGGTTCAGAGATTTCAATGGCGCGCATCATTTTGGTCATGCAGGAGATCCTCATCCACTTGCCCCATGCCACGGCACCGGGTCATTCCGTCTCGGGTTCGGGGCGAGTTTGGTCGTTCAGGGCCGCAAAGCCCAGCCCAAATCCGGCATTCCCCAACCCGCTGCGACGCGGCGTCTCACCTCCGGGCACACCGGTTGGGGCGGCGCAAGGGTCAGCCCCGGTTGCGGCTTCCCGGCAGATCATCCCGCGTGGCAGGGCGCTTGATCTGCCCCGACAGCCATTCCGGCCCAGCCAACAGCGGCTTCAGCAGGGGGTTCTTGCGCAGATCCGCCTTAAACTTCTCAAACTGCATGACATTGTCGATGCGCCGGTCCAGGAACTCCCAGGTGGCTTGATGGCCAGGGCTGTCATCCCCCAGCCAATACAAAACGGTAGAGGAATATACCCCCGAGAGCGTGGTGCGCTTGCTGTACCAGTTGAGGTCCTCAGAGGTGTCGCCCAGCGCGGTCCAGATCGCATCACAGCTGCCCCAGACCGCCTTGAGCCCATCCGAGGTGTATTGCGGCATGGCAAACAATGTGGCGCCCCGGCGCACTGCTTCCTTGTCTTCCGCCGCCTCCAGCCGAAAACGGACAGCCGCAGCGATCTTGTCGCGAAACCGCATCCCCGTCAGATCTTCACTGGCCAACCGGGCCAGCATCGCCGCATCGCCGCGCCGATGATAGGCCAGCGCCAGATCCACCGCCCCACGCGGGCAGATCGCCCGCGCCAAAACCGCATCGATACCGGTCTCTGCCACTGCAGCCTCAAATGTTGCCTCTGACCAGCCATCAAACACCACATGCAACAGCGCCGCATCCAGCAGCTGGGCCACAGGATCGGGCTCAGCGTTACTGTGTGACTGTGTTTCGGTCTGATTTTGCACGCGAGTCATGGTAAGGCTCCCTGCCAGAGATGGATGTGATGTCCCTGATACCTAGGGTCTAGCCTCCTGATATCACAGTACTGGACAAGATCCAGAAGCTTTGCTATATGGCCACTTCCTGCAAATCCTTGCAACTCTATCTAGAAAGGTGGTGAAAACCACATGCAGGTTAGTGTTCGTGACAACAACGTCGATCAGGCGCTCCGCGCTCTGAAGAAAAAGCTGCAGCGTGAAGGCGTCTTCCGTGAAATGAAGCTCAAGCAACATTTCGAGAAGCCCTCCGAGAAAAAAGCGCGTGAGAAAGCTGAAGCGATTCGTCGTGCCCGTAAACTGGCGCGTAAGAAATTGCAGCGCGAAGGTATGCTCTAAGCAGCCCGCGTCGGCCTTTCATGGCTTCCAGTTCTTTTCTGGACACAAGATGATGACCCCCGTGCCCTGGCTCGGGGGTTTGTCGTTTCAGACGAGCTGATCCGCCCAGGCCTCAGTTCTCCCCCATCGGTTTTCTTATTGGCCAGCCTGCAGAAACAGCACCGATTCCCACGTGATCTCCGCAGGCTTTTGGTTTGCTCTCTGGTGCCTGCCGCAGCGAATGGCCCGCGCATTTCCTGCAAATTTCCCTGTGGAGTCCGCCGCGACGGATGACTGCCATGGGCAAAAAACTGGCAAGACCCAGCCAAGGTTGCATTTTCAGCAAAAAAAATGCGCCCCCAACTAAACTTTAGCGTGTATTTCCATTTCAAACTCTCTACAGTCAACTGTATTGGGCCTACACCTTCGGGTTCCCCGCCCATGTCCCTGCAGCCGGATTTGGAACACCCGGCTCTTCCCTGAGATGGCGACACGCTCCCCAAGTCATTGCGGCGCACGCCTTACCCCCTGCGCACAAGGCAGTTGCCATCTCGGGGCTTTACGCCTCCACGTCTCCTCCCTCTCAGGTCGCGCCCAATGCCCCACAACCTGACGCAATTGGACTGCAACAAGAGCCACACCGCTGCGCCACCTCTTGCGCAACGCTGCACCGAGTCGGGCCTGCACGGGGTGATCCTGTCGCAGGCATTGCACCATCAAGGGGATATTTGCGTGGGACCTTTGAGCCGGAAACTGCAACTTTCACTGACTATCTGCTGCGCTTTCCAGCCGATATCGAGACCATCGACCAAAGCGATGCCGCGCTGTGCCTCTAGGCACAGCGCCAGGCCCAACAAAGCGGGGTCTTCGTCAGAAGGCCCCAAATTGGCGGGAGCCCCCCTTTCAGCGCTTAGTAGATCTTTGGCACATAAAGCTCATCCGGCAGCACCCGGCGTTCATAATCCGGCTTATACTCGCGATCCGGCAAAGTGACCTTCTCGCTGGCCACTTCTTTGTAGGGGATCTTGCTCAACAGGTGCTCGATACAGTTCAGCCGCTCGCGTTTCTTGTCATTCCCCTCAACGATATACCAGGGCGCTTCCGGAATATTGGTGCGCTCGAACATCTCTTCCTTGGCCTTGGTATATTGCTCCCAGCGGATCCGGCTTTCCAGATCCATCGGCGACAGTTTCCACTGTTTCATCGGATCGTGAATACGCATCATAAAGCGCAGCTGCTGCTCTTCGTCCGTTATCGAGAACCAGTATTTCAGCACGATGGTATCAGAGCGCACCAGCATACGTTCGAATTCCGGCACATCGCGAAAGAAATTCTCTACCTGACCGTCATCGGCAAAGCCCATCACCCGCTCAACTCCGGCGCGGTTGTACCAGGAGCGGTCAAACAACACGATCTCCCCTGCCGAGGGCAAATAGGGCACGTAACGCTGGAAATACCACTGGCTTTGCTCGCGGCGGCTGGGGGCGGGCAGCGCCACCACCCGGGCCACGCGGGGGTTCAGCCGCTGGGTGATGCGTTTGATCACACCGCCCTTGCCGGCACTGTCGCGCCCCTCCATGATCACCAGAACCTTGGCTCCGGTTTCCACAATCCAGTCCTGTAGCTTGATCAGCTCTGCCTGCAGCCGCAGCAGGTTGCGGAAATAGACCTGACGATCCAGCATCTCCGGGTGCTGTTCCCGGTAGATCTTGCGCAGCTCCATCGACAGCATCGGCTCGGAGAATTCAATCTCGATGTCCTCATCCAGCGTATCCTGCAGCTCGGCCTCGAGCCAGTCAAAGGAATCGGAGCTGGAGTCGGGCTGGGTATCGCGGGTCACGGGCGCTTTCCTTCAATGTCTTATCACTGCGGGTCCCTCTATCGGCCCAGTGTGATCCTTTGATGTCACGCCCCAGAACAATAGCCAGAACAATACCCGGTCGTGACCAATCGAGAGGCGCCAAACACACAGAGCCAATTTCCCGCTCTGCCTAGCCTCTCTGTCTCAAGGGAAGCGAATTTTGCCACCAGGTGCAAGCGGATTTGCCCCTTTTGCGACATCCTTGCATCACGACACGCCTCCCGCAGAGGCCTCTTTAACTGCGCGCCGCCGCCAGGATCAAATCCGCAGCCTTTTCGCCAATCATGATGCTGGGAGCATTGGTATTGCCGCTGGGTATGGTTGGCATGACGCTGGCATCGGCAACACGCAGCCCGGCAATGCCGCGCAAGCGCAGATCCCCATCCAGCGGGGCGCTATCCTCTGCCCCCATATGCACCGTGCAGGTCGGGTGAAAAATCGTGGTGCCTATATCCCCAGCGGCGCGCATCAGATCCTCGGTCTCATCCGAGACAAGACCCGGCTTCATCTCCTGCGGTGCATAGGCCTGCATCGCGGGCTGCGCCATGATGGCCCGCGCCTGCCGGATCGCCGCCACCGCCACCTGACGGTCGCCCTCGGTTGACAGGTAGTTCGGTGCGATTTTGGGCGCTTGATGCGGATCCGGCGAGGCGATCTGCACCGTGCCCCGGCTTTCGGGGCGCAGGTTGCAAACACTGGCCGTCAGCCCCGGGAAATCATGCAGCGGCTGACCAAAGGCCTCCAGCGTCAGGGGCTGCACGTGATATTCCAGATCGGGCGTCGCCAGATCCGGGCGAGACCGCGAAAAGGCCCCCAGCTGGCTTGGGGCCATCGACATCGGCCCCGATCGTTTCAAAGCATATTCCAAGCCGATTTTGGCCTTGCCCCAAAGCGAATTAGCCAGAGTGTTGAGGGTGCGCCCCTGCCCCAGCCGCCAGGCGCAGCGCAGCTGCAGATGGTCCTGCAGATTGGCACCAATGGCGGGAATGTCCCGCAGCACTTCGATGCCGTGCTCCTGCAGCAGCGCCCCCGGCCCCAGCCCCGAGAGCTGCAGGATTTGCGGCGAGTTCACCGCCCCTGCCGACAGCACCACTTCGCCCCGCGCCCGCGCCTGGTGGGTCGTGCTGCCCTTGTCATATTCCACCCCGACCGCGCGCCCCCCCTCGACCAGGATGCGGCGGGTATGGGCCTGGGTTTCGACCCTGAGCCTGTCACCACTGGTGGTGCGCAAAAAGGCCTTGGCCGTGTTCATCCGCCAGCCGCGACGCTGGTTGACGCGAAAATAGCCGACGCCCTCGTTGTTGCCGGTGTTGAAATCGGTGACCTTGGGCAGCCCCCAGCTAGAAGCGGCCTCCATCCAATCGTCCAGTACATCCCAGTTCAGACGCTGATCCTCTACCCGCCATTCGCCCCCGGCCCCGTGCATGTCAGAGGCGCCTTCGACGTAGTCTTCTGATTTCTTGAAATAGGGCAGCACGTCATCCCAACCCCAGCCGGGCAACCCGCGCTGGCGCCAGCCGTCATAGTCTGCCGCCTGACCGCGCAGGTACAACATGCCATTGATCGAAGAACAGCCCCCCAGCACCTTGCCCCGCGGATAGATCAGGCTGCGCCCGTTCAAACCTGCATCGGCCTCCGTGCGATACATCCAATCGGTGCGCGGGTTGTTGATGCAATAGAGATAGCCCATGGGAATATGCACCCAGTGGTAATTGTCCTTGCCGCCGGCCTCTAGCAGCAGAACCCGATGCCCGGCCTCGCTCAGCCGCTTGGCGACAACACATCCCGCGCTGCCCGCCCCAACAACAATATAGTCCCACTCCACGGCGCATCTCTCCCTCAAGTTCCGCCGCATCTGAGCACAGTTGCAATCGGGGGGACAGGGGGTTGCGCCAAAATGTCTGACATTTCAGATAAAAGCGCGCATTGCGCTCAGACTGGCCCGTTTTGGACAGTCAAACCGGCAGGGCTGTGGTCTTGAACACGGTGCGCAGGGCAAAACTCGACTGCATCTGTGCCACCCCGGGCAGTCGCGCCAGATGCTGGCGATGGATGCGGGCAAAATCATCGGTGTTCTCAGCCACCACCTTGAGGATGTAATCTGCCGTTCCCGCCATCAGATGGCACTCCAACACATCCGGGATTCGAGCCACCGCGCGCTCAAAGGCATCCAACACGTCATCGGCCTGCCCCTGCAGCGTAATCTCGACAAAGACCGTGGTCGGCACGGCCATCTTGCGGGCATCCAAAAGTGCCACATAGTCCTTGATATAGCCATCACTCTCCAGCCGCTGTACCCTGCGATGACAGGCCGAGGCAGAGAGATTCACCTTCTCGCTCAGATCCGCGTTGGAGATCCGCCCCTGCCGTTGCAGCACCTGAAGTATGCGACGATCCGTGTTATCAAGTGACATTTCTTCTAAGATCCTTGCTTGAGACCATCGGTATAGTCGAAGAATCTTCGAAATGCATGTTTTTATTCTGCCCAAAAAAGCAGCAACTGCGGCAGAAACTGCGGCAGACTGACGCAAAGGAAATGGAGGATGCATCATGAAAATCGGTTGCCCCACAGAGATCAAACCGCAGGAATTTCGCGTTGGCATGACGCCTGACGCCGCCCGCGAGGCCGTCAACAATGGCCATCAGGTGGTCATTCAGCAGGGCGCCGGTCTGGGCGCTGGCTTCACAGACGAAGATTATACCGCTGCCGGGGCCGCGATCCTCGACACTGCCGAGGAAATCTTTGCCAGTGCCGACATGATCGTGAAGGTCAAGGAACCCCAGGCGGTTGAGCGTAAGATGCTGCGCGAAGGTCAGCTGCTGTTCACTTATCTGCACCTGGCCCCCGATCCAGAGCAGACCTATGACCTGCTGGAAAGCGGCTGTACCGCCATTGCTTATGAGACCGTGACCGATGATCGCGGCGGGCTGCCGCTGCTGGCACCAATGTCGGAAGTAGCCGGCCGTCTGGCCCCACAGGTTGGCAGCTACACCCTGCAAAAGGCCAATGGCGGCCGCGGTGTGTTGATGGGCGGCGTACCCGGCGTGGCCCCGGCCAAGGTTGTGGTCATCGGCGGCGGCGTCGTGGGCACCCATGCGGCCAAGATTGCCGCTGGCATGGGTGCAGATGTGACCATTCTGGATCGCTCACTGCCACGCCTCAAATATCTTGATGATGTCTTTGGCCGCGATTTCAAGAACCAGTATTCCACTGCCGGTGCCACCGCCGAGCTGGTCCGCGAGGCAGATATGGTGATTGGCGCGGTGCTGATCCCCGGTGCCGAAGCGCCCAAGCTGGTGTCGCGGGCACAGCTCTCGGAGATGAAGCCCGGTGCGGTGCTCGTAGATGTCGCCATCGATCAGGGCGGCTGCTTTGAGACCTCGCGTGCCACCACCCATGCCGATCCAATCTATGAGGTCGATGGCATCATGCACTACTGTGTAGCCAACATGCCCGGCGCTGTCGCGCGCACCTCGACCCAGGCGCTTGGCAATGCCACCCTGCCCTTCCTGCTGAACCTGGCCAACAAGGGCTGGCGTCAGGCCTGTGAAGATGACCCCCATCTGCTGAACGGTCTGAATGTTCATGCCGGCAAGCTGACCTACTATGCGGTTGGCAAGGCTCTGGGCCTGGATGTGATCTCTCCGAGCTTGGCACTGAAGTCCTGATCAACGCCTGAAAAAATGCAATAACCCGCCAGCGCGCCCTGCTGGCGGTTTTTTTGTGCCTTTATGGCCCCGAAAATTGAAGTACGAGGTCTGATTTCAAAATTCCCCTAGCCAAAACGCTGTATTCTGCGGTCCCATTAGGCTGTCGCGCCAGAGGATCAGGCCCAAAGGCTCAAACCTGGAGGGTTCAACAAGATCGCTAAGGGCGCTTGTGTGAAGAGGGGACAAAACATGTTTTCAGAATTCAAGGACTTCATCGCCAAGGGCAATGTGATGGATATGGCCGTCGGCATCATCATTGGTGCCGCCTTTACCGCGATTGTGAAATCCATGGTTGGCGATCTGATCAATCCGATCATCGGGCTGTTTACCGGTGGGGTTGATTTCACCAATTCCTATATCGTTCTGTCCGGCGAAGTGGCTGCCGGTGCCTCGCTTGAGGCCGCACGCGAGGCCGGAGCCGCCGTCTTTGCCCATGGAGCCTTTATCATGGCCGTGATCAATTTCCTCATGATCGCCTTTGTTGTGTTCATGCTGGTGCGCTACGTCAATCAGGTGAAAGAGGCCGCCACCCGCCGCGAAGAGGCTGCGTCTGAACCCGAGGCCCCCGCTGGTCCAAGCGAATTGGACATTCTGATGGAAATCCGAGATTCACTAAAGAAATAGACCTCCACCCAGAGCATGACCTCCAGGCCTCCAAATCAGTTTGGGGGCCTTTTCCAGCGGAACTCCCCCTTGCGGGCCCCACCAGAGCTGTGCTTGACCCGCTCAAAACCACAACACCAGAAGAGTGACACTGACATGAACCAGATAATTGAACAGGCGGGCGCCTATTGGCCCCTGATGCTAAACGGGGCCAAGGCGCTGGTGGTCTTGATCCTGGGGTGGATTGCGGCCGGCATGGTGAGCAGGGCCATCCGCAGGCGCATCAATGCCACCCCCGAAATCGATGCCACCCTGGGCAATTTCGCGGCCAGCATGGTGCGCTGGGTGTTGATTGCGGTGGTTCTGATTGCCGTGCTGGGGATCTTTGGCATTCAGGCCACTAGCCTTGTTGCCATGATGGGCGCGGCTACGCTGGCCATCGGGCTGGCGCTGCAGGGGACCCTGAGCGATCTGGCTGCAGGTTTTATGTTGGTGCTGTTTCGCCCCTACAAGATCGGCCAGTTCGTCGATATTGGCGGCACCTCCGGCACGGTCAAGGATCTCAACCTGTTTGTGACCGAACTGGCCACCCCCGACAATGTGCAGATCATCGTACCCAATGGCCAAGCCTGGGGCGCCATCATCACCAATTTCTCGCATCACGACACCCGCCGCGTCGATCTGGTCTTTGGCATCGATTATGGTGACGACATCGAGGCCGCAAAAGCCATCATCCTGCGCCTGGCCAACGCCGACTCCCGTATCCACCAGCAGCCAGAACCCTGGGTGCGGGTGACCAATCTCGGCGACAGTTCTGTCGATCTCAGCACCCGGATCTGGTGCGCAGCCGCCGACTATTGGGAGGTGAAATTCGCAATGACCCAGGCAGTCAAGGAAGCCTTTGATGCTGAAGGCATCTCGATCCCCTACCCCCACACAGTTGAAATTCAACGCCAGGCCTGAGGGAAAACAAACGTCAGGCGGGTGGCTCCCGCCCGTCATCAGGCCGTAAACTGCCCTCTTCCCGTTGGGCCAGGCACCCCGCCGTTGGCGGGGTGCGTCAGCGCCCCATTGTCAGGTCTGAAATACCCCCGGCCAGAAATGTACCAGGCCAGAAAGGCGACTTCAGGAAAACGGCGGGCGGCCGCCAAGGCTGGTCATCCCGTCAACATCCGTAAAGGCCCATCGCGCTGCCAAAAACTGATAGCTTCTGTGGTCCCAGCCTGAATCGCTACTTTGAAAGCGGGGACGCCAAGCTCCTTCCACATGAATCGGCAGGCGAATGCTGTTGATCTCGGGCGGGGCACTGCGCGTTCGTGCAGCAGCCTGATTTGCCTGTGCCAACATGTTTTTCAACCGGGTTTCGACGGCCACCGCATCCTTGGTGCGACGCCCGGCAAAAACCACAAAAATCTCATCCTTGTCATTCAGATAGCCCCGGATCACCAAATCGCCCCGGCTGCTGCGTTTGACATGCGGCACCAGGGCGACCCGAAACTGGCCAAGGTCTTTTTTGAACAACCCTTTGTCTTCGCTTTCAGGGGTGATCTCTTTGGTCGAGCTACGACGGTTCTGCATCTATTCTGTCCGCTAGTGCCCCGCAGGTCGGGGCCCTCCAAGGTCTCTGTTTGGGTTGTGCTGTCGGACAGTCTAGGCATTGGCCGTTAACGAGTGGTTTTCACTGTTCAATATCCGTCAAGCCTCCAGAAAATTTTCCCGCATCATCACCCGGGCCAGCTGCCCCCTGTAGTGGGTCTCTCCCGCCGCCCGGTAGCCGAGTTTGTGCGCCACATGTTGAGAGGCTGCGTGATCTGGGGAAAACAAGGCCAAGGTCCGGGGCCAGCCCGCCTCTGTATCCGCCCATTGCAGGATCCGCGCCACCGCTTCGGTGGCGATGCCGCGCCCATGCACCCCGGGGGTCAGAACCCAACCCGCCTCAGGCACATCTGGCAGGGCTGGGGTGACCTGCCGGTGAAAATCGGCAAAGCCAACTTCGCCGAGAAAGCTGTTGTCGTGGCGGTCGCAGACAACCCAATAGCCAAATCCCAGCGCCTGCCAATGACCAATGTAGCGTAGCAGACGCGTCCAGGATTCTTCGCGCGTGCTGGGGGTGCCGCTGATGAATTTCACCACTTCCGGCTCGGCCCAAAGCGCAGCAGACTCTTCAAAATCCGCAAGACAATGTGGCCGCAGCAACAGGCGCTGGGTTGTCAGCACCCCTGACGTCATCCCGGCAAGGAACCCGTCAGCACATAGCGCAGAATTTCCACAACCTGGCTGGGCTCTTCGGCGACGGCCAGGGCTGCAGCGTGGACTTCTTTTAGCGCGTGTTGATGCGCGGGCGGGTTCAGCACGATGATGGATTTGCCCAAGGCGGCGGCATAGCCGGCATCAAAGGCCGCATTCCACTGTTTATATTTTTCGCCAAAGCGCACCACCACCACATCGGCATCGGCCAGACCCTTGCGGGTGCGGATGGCATTGACCATGGCGCCCTTGTGATCGTGCCAGTATTTGTTGTCCTCTTGGCCCAGGATCGCCACGCCGCAATCATCGCTGGAGTCGTGATCGGTGACCGGGCTGTGAAAGCTCACGTCCAGATCCTTGGCCCCCTCTACGATCTGCTCGCGCCAGTCAGAATGGATCTCGCCGGAAAGATATACGTTCAATGTCATGTTGCGCTCCTGCTTGTTTTGGTTTGCACACAGGATTACGCCGGATCGCAAATTGGCACCAGTGCACAAATCAGAGCCGCCGTGCCACGATATAGCGCCCCGGTGTGGAAACCGGATAATTGCCTGTCTCCACCAGCTCAAACCCCGCAGCCTTGATCCCCGCCTCCAGGGTTTTGATATCGAGAAACTCCACCGGTGAGGCAGGGGCCTTGCCAATCAGCCGCATCAAAGGGATCAGGGTTTTGAACAGCCAGTATTTCGCACTGCCACGGGCCTCACCCAGACAGGGGGTCTTGGAAATAAACACTCCGCCCGCAGGCAACCGCTGGGCGATCAACTCCAGAACCTGCTGCAAGTCGGGCAGCAGGTGCAAAAGATTATGGGCCATGACCACATCAAATGGCCCCTCCGGCGCACTGCAGGCATCGCCCTGATGAAAGCGGATATTGCCAACCCCTGCTTCGGCAGCGCGGGACTGTCCAATCGCCAGCATCGCCGGGGACAGATCAGAGGCGGTGATCTCGCCCACCTGGGGGGCCAGTTCCACCGCCGTAGTCCCGGTTCCGCAGCCCAGTTCCAGAACCCGATCTCCAGCGCGCAAATAAGTGGATGTGCGCGCCAGCGACTGACGGTAGGCATCCTCGTCCCGGATTGGGGATTTGGCGTATTTCTGGGCGATACGGTCCCAAAAGCGAACATCGGCATTCATGGCTGTGTCTCCTTGCATGCGCGCAGTCTATCCATACAGGAACCACATAAAAATTGCCCAAAATCGCAAAACGCTTATACATCTACGTATGAATGAGCCCGACTGGAATCATATACGCGCCTTTTTGGCCACGGCCGAAACCGGCTCGCTGTCCGCCGCGGCGCGGCAACTAAACCTAACGCAGCCGACCCTCTCGCGTCAGGTGGCCGCGCTGGAAAGAGACCTCGGCGTGCTGCTGTTTGAACGGCTGGGCAGAAGCCTCGCCTTGACCGAAGCCGGTCACGACCTCATGCATCACGGTCGCCAGATGTCCGAAGGCGCGAGTGCACTTAGCCTTGCGGCCAGCGGCAAGGTCCAATCGATCGAGGGCAAGGTGCGTATTACCGCCAGCGATGTGATGTCCGCTTTTGTCTTGCCCCCTGTGTTGCAGCAACTGCGCCAACGGGCCCCGCGCCTGACCATCGATGTCGTCGCCGCCAATGACATTCGTGATCTGATGCGACGAGAGGCCGATATCGCCATTCGCCACGTGCGCCCAGACCAGCCCGAATTGATTGCCCGCCTGGTGCAAGAGGCTACCGCCCATTTCTATGCCGCCCCCAGCTATCTGGCCCGGCGAGGCCGCCCCAAGACACTGGCAGACCTGGCCGAGCATGACTTTGTGAATTTTGCTGATACCGAGCGTTCAATTGGCTTCTTTGGCCCTCTGGGGGTGCATCTGACGCCAGAGAACTTCCGCATCGGCTCCAACAGCGGGCTGGCCGCCTGGGAGCTGGTGCGCCAGGGCTTTGGTATCGGCCCCATGGCGGATGACGTGGTGGAGCAGTCCGGCGGAGTCGAGAAACTGTTTCCAGAACAACCCCCGATCACCTTTCCGGTCTGGCTGACCACCCACCGTGAGCTGCACACCAGCCGACGGATCCGGCTGGTATTTGATCTGCTGGCAGAGTTCTTCACCGTCAAATGAAAACGCGCCCCAAGAGGGCGCGTTTAAGTTGATCAGACACGAGAATCCCAGAAGCCTCAGCCCCGCAAGGTCCCGCCCGTCGCCTTGGTCACCTTGGCGATGATCTTGTCGCTCACCGCTTCGATGTCCTTTTCCTTCAGCGTCTTGTCGCTGGGCTGCAGGCGCACGGTGATGGCGAGGGACTTCTTGCCCTCCCCCAGTGCCCCGCCGATGAATTCGTCAAAGACGCGCACATCGGTAATCAGAGCCTTGTCGGCACCGGAAGCGGCATTGACCAAGGTCAGCGCCTCGACATCGGCATCGACCACAAAGGCAAAGTCACGTTCAACCGCTTGCAGATCGCTTTGGGTCAGAGCGGCGCGGGTGGCCCCGCTTTTGCGTGGCAGCGGAACTTCATCAGGCCAGATGGTAAAGCCGACAACCGGGCCCTTGAGGCCCATTTCAGCGATCACCTTGGGGTGCAACTCACCAAAGATGCCCAGCACCTTTTTAGGGCCCAGACAGATCTTGCCGTGGCGACCCGGATGCCACCAGGACTGCGCGCCGCGCAGGATCTGCACTTTGGCAGGGGCCCCGATGGCGGCCAAGATGGCCTCGATATCGGCCTTGGCGTCAAAGGTATCCACTCCGCGCGCCGCGCCGTGGACGTCTTTGGGCCCGGTGTTGCCCACCAGAATGCCCGAGATCAGGTTGTGCTGCTCGCCGGGTTCGCCTCCTTGGAAGGCAGGGCCCACTTCGAACAGCGCCAGATCCATGTAGCCGCGGGCTTGATTGCGGGCAGCGGCCTGCAACAGGCCGGGCAACAGCGCCGGGCGCATATGTGACATTTCAGAGGAGATCGGATTGGCCAGCATGGTGGCATCATCCCCGCCCCCAAACAAGGCAGCCGAGGCCTGATCGATGAAGGTATAGCTGACCACCTCATTGTAGCCGAGGCTGGCTGCGGTGCGCCGCGCCATCTGCTGGCGGCGCTGCTGCGGTGTCATCACCGCCTTGGGAATGCCGTCGGTGACGCGGGGCAGCGGGATGCCCTGCAGTTTGGTCAACGAGGCAATACGCGCCACTTCTTCGACCAGATCGGCCTCACCCTGCACATCGGGACGCCAGCTGGGCACATTGGCCATATTCCCCTCAAGGCGGAACCCCAGGCGGGTCAGCGTCTGGCGTTGATCGCTTTCGGGGATCTCCATGCCCACCAGGGACTGCACCCGTTCGGCATCCAGTTTATAGGCTCGGGAATGATCCGGCACATCGCCAGCAATCACCACCTCAGAGGCCTCACCGCCGCAGAGATCAAGGATCATCTGGGTGGCCAGATGCAGGCCCTGAATAGTGAACTCAGGATCAACACCGCGCTCAAAACGATAGCGCGCATCCGAGTTGATCTTGAGCGCCCGGCCAGTCAGGGCAATCTGTACGTGGTTCCAAAAGGCGCTTTCGAGGAAGACATCAACGGTCTCTTCGGTACAGCCGGTTTCTTCGCCCCCCATGATACCGGCGATGCTCTCGGCACCATTGGCATCCGAGATCACCATCTGACCGGCACCTAGGGTGTATTCTTTTTCGTCCAACGCGGTCAGCGTCTCGCCACCTGCAGCGCGATGCACCCGCAGATCGCCAGCTACCTTGGCGGCATCAAAGACATGCAGCGGACGGTTCTGGTCATAGGTAAAGAAGTTGGTGATATCGACCAGCGCCGAGATCGGGCGCAGCCCAATCGCCTTGAGCCGATCCTGCAGCCATTCGGGGCTGGTGCCATTCTTGACGCCCTTGATCAGACGACCGGAAAACAACGGGCAGCCATCCAGCGTATCTTCATCGATGCTGACGTTGATCGGGCTTTCGAATGTTCCGGCGATGGGCGCAAACTCCGGTGTCTTCAGCGTGCCAAGCCCCCGGGCGGCCAGATCCCGGGCAATGCCGTAGACGCCCAAGGCATCCGGGCGGTTTGGGGTAATGGCGATTTCGATCACGGGATCGACCTTGGCGGGTTGGTTTGCCGCCAGCCAGTCAACAAAACGGTCCCCCACCTCCCCGGAAGGCAGCTCGATAATGCCGTCATGCTCATCCGACAGCTCCAGCTCACGCTCCGAGGCCATCATGCCAAAGCTTTCAACGCCACGGATCTTGCCAACTCCGATGGTGATGTCGAGGCCGGGAATATACATGCCGGGCTTGCAGACCACCACGGTGATACCCTCGCGCGCGTTCGGGGCACCACAGATGATCTGCATCTCGCCCTCATCGGTGGCAACCTTGCAGACCCGCAGCTTGTCAGCATCAGGGTGCTTTTCGGCATGTGTCACATAGCCCAGGGTGAAATCCTTGAGCCGGTCCCCGGGATTGCTGATCTCTTCGACTTCAAGACCCAGATCCGTCAAGGTTTCAGCGATCTCATCCACCGAAGCTTCGGTGTCGAGGTGATCTTTCAGCCAGGAAAGAGTGAATTTCATCGGTCAAAGGTCCCTTGGCAAGCCATGCGTCTATCTCAGAGGCAATGACAAAGATTGCCTTCTTGTGCAAGCCTTGGGCGTGTTTCTCTGCGCGGATGTTGACGCGATCGCCTGTTTGTGTGGTCACAACAGCAGTTTTCGCGTGCCCCTCCGGTGAAGCTGCTCAGCACCCGTTCCCGGGATCCCTGCTACGCCGCGCACCATGGCATGAGCTCATTCAGGCCTGTGATCTTATGCTGTGCGATTTATCCAACCCTTGGTGAGCCAGGCCTGCGGATCAACGCCGCTCACCGTTGAGGCTTCATGCTCGCCGCTCCGATACCTCAAGCCCTAGCTGAGAATACCGGACAACCCAGCGACGGCGGACAGGTTTCACCAATTTTGTCGCAGAGCATCATGAAGCAACGTCTTGTCGAGCGTAAGATCAGCGACCAGCCGCTTCGGCTTCCCGTCCTCGTCTTCGAGTTGCTTCTGGGGCCTGATCGCCGACCCACCCATTCCGCATAAGACCTTTTTCCAGCGATAGAACGCCGCCTCATTCGTGCCAACTCGGCACGTTCAGTACGCTACGATGGGTTCTGCACCAAAGGGCCACCCAGAAATTCCAAAATTTTCCGATGACTGAATGTGCCATGGTCTCCCTGCTCAACTTGCATAAGGGCAGCAAAAAGGGAGGTGTGGGTTCTGATTATCCACCGATTGCTCAATGAAAGGAGTTTTCAAGATGGATCGCAAACCGGACACTAACCGACACAACAAAAAGCCACCCGAGGGCGGCTTCTAGGCATCTGACACTATTCGCTAGATTTGATTGCGGGAGTAGGATTTGAACCTACGACCTTCAGGTTATGAAAGAGCCTAAGCCTCGTTGCACCAGCTACGCCAATTTGCGCATACTCACCCTATCTTGTTGTTATCGCTTGTTTTAAATTGACGCGCCACGCGCTCAAATCCTACGCCTTACCCCGTGGCTTGCTTCCACAGTGCTTCCACCAGGGTATTTGAAGGTAAGGATTTCGACATGGCCAAACTCACCAAACGCAGCGTTGAGGCGCTGGAACCAGAGGCAAAAGACTACTTTGTCTGGGACAGCCAGATTGCCGGGTTGGGGTCCGCATCATGCCGTCTGCGGCCAAGACCTATCAGGCGCAATACCGCAAGGGTGGCCGCACCCGGCGCGTGTCAGCTGGGCGGCATGGCAAGATCACCGTGGAAGAAGCCCGCAAACTGGCCAAAGAGATCATGGGACAGGTCGCCAAAGGTGAGAACCCGGCAGAAGAGATTTCACAGCACCGCAAAGCCCCCACTGTTGCAGCTTTCTGTGAACGGTTCACCGCCCATACTGGCGACCACGGCGCGGTCTGGCTGTTCCAAGATCCAGAGGACCGCATTCCCAACAACCCCGGCATCACCGTAGACTTTCGCGCCTTTGGACTCGCTACAGGCGGGTTAGACCACGCAGAGCAGCATTTTCGCGACTGCATGGGTGCCTTCGGCATTCCCTACGTTGAAACACAACTGCGCGTGGCTAGGGCAGACTTTGCCGTGGATTTCCTCGCCCCTTGGTTCGAGCCCGACCGCGAAGCTTTGGCTCTCCCACCCGGAACCAGGATCACCGAATACACCGGAATTGCCGATACCGCGACAATGGCCAGCGGCGCACGCGTTGTCGGATTGCGCGCCGGTGCCGTGGCGAACCGGCAATTGGCGATCTATGACAAGCGGGCGGAGGTTATCCAAACCAACAAGATGGGTTGGCTGACCATTTGGAATGCAGCGTTGGAAGCCGTTAACAAACCGGTCTTGGATCTCAGTGACCGCAACACCTCCCAAGTCTGGCGAATTGAACTGCGGCTCGGTTCCAAACAGCTCCGCAATCGGTTTGAGATGCGCAACTGGCAAGATCTCCGCGACATGATCGGAGACGCCTTTACAGACGCGCTCACACGCCTGCGCTATTGCATCCCCACCACAGACAGGAACCGCGGCCCGCTGGCCCACTCATGAGCTCTGGCAGCAGTTTGATTCGGTGATTGGCATGGACCTGCTACAAAACTGCGCAGGCGTCCTACCCAGCGACGTCATCCAAGCCAACCGGGCCGCAAAAATGCGTGAACTGGATGCCCAGCTAGTCGGGCTGTTCATCACCCGCGCGGCGATTTCCGATGTAACGGGCCCGAGTTTTGACGACTTCATGGAAGGTCATCTGAAAGCGCTGTTACGCCTCGAACCGGAGCACCCCACCCCTATCACCGACCGGATCGCAAAGCCCGCGTCAAGTACCGCCTGACGTAGAGAGATACGCATTCGCGCGGATTGCGAGCCTTCATTGCGGTTCGCATAAACGGCAGCTATACGCAGGAAGCCACCTTTGCAAAATCATGGACTGCGCTACCTGTTACCATGGCGACCAGTCCATACCGGACTTTCGGCTATCAGGCACTGAAGGTCTGCATATGTCGCGCGCAAGGCGCTGCCTCGATCAGGCAAGAATACACTTTAGCACCTCGACCATCTTGTGTCGGTTTCTTCTGGCCGCGCCAAGACAGCTATCTTCTTCTTATCTAATTTCTGTTTGGTCAAAGCCTGCGACTTCGTAGCTCATCCAGGCAAACCTCTCTTCTCGATCCAAACGATAGGTCAGATAACTGCGTCGGGTGAAACATACGGATCCTTCAACCCGAAACAGGCGACCTTCATCGATCAGGTCACGTACCAAATATTCGGGAAAATAGGCGGAGCCACCATGTGCAAGCATATGAGATAGCGCCCAGTCCGGGGTGCTGAAGGACAATGCGGCGGTTTCCTCGCTGGGCCAGGCACGAGCGTGTTCTGTACGGAAGCCTGCCCCATAATCCACGTAAATATAATCCGCGTGCCAATGCAGCGATCGGCGCGGTCGTGTTGCCACCTGGACGAGCCGATCGGTGGAAAACACGCGATTGGCAAACATTGGATCGTGAACCGGTTCCGGCAGCAGAGCAGCATCACACAAACCGCTGCGCAGCCAGCTTTGTGCCTCGACATATCCACCCGTCCAGATTTCCACCGCAGTTTCCGAGTGGGACTTGCGGATATCCTCGATCCAACGTTCCCCCATGCCGGTCCAAAGGCCCGCATCACAGGCCAGACTGAACAGATGTTTGACCCCATGTGGCAAGCTGATCCGTGTTTTAGCATTTTCCCAGCTGCGTGTGATGATCTCAGCCTGCTCCAGAAAGGCGAACCCCTCTTTTGTCAGAGATGCCCCCTTGCGCGAGCGGTTCAGTAGTCGTGCGCCCAACGCTTGGTCCAACGTATCCAGCCGGGCTGACACCGCCGATTGAGTGATGTTCAACACCTCGGCGGCGCGGTTCAGATTGCGGGTACGTACCACGCAGAGGAAGGTTTGGATCGCTGTGATATTCATGAGTGGATATTTCAATATTTCTGACTTATTTAATAGATTAAATTCGCTTTATCGATTTTTAGCTTTCTGCCATCTTGCTCAGACCAAGAGGAAGGAGGCGCAACATGAAATTCAGTATACAGTTGTCTGCGGATTATCCGGACAAGTCGTATGGCGGTGATCGGGTCTATGCTGACATGCTGGCGCAGGCTTTGCTGGCCGACCAGCTGGGGTTTGATGCGGTGTCGATTACGGAACACCATCTGGTCAATTGCCTGATGATGCCTGCCCCTTTGCAATTTGCAGTCAAGATCGCGGCCCATACAAATGCCGTGAAAATCATGACGTCGATCGTGGTGTTGCCGCTTCACGACATGCGCACCTATGCAGGCGAATTGGTGGTAGCAGACATTTTCACCGAAGGGCGGCTGATGCTCGGTCTCGGGCGCGGCGCGTTTCGCTATGAGATGGAGCGGCTTGGCGTGCCGATGGACGAGACACAGGCGCGGTTCAACGAAAGCCTCGACGTATTGCAGGCACTTTTGACTGAAGAAGAGGTCAGCTGGGATGGCGCGTACTACAAGTTCGACCCGATCACCATCATGCCCCGCCCGGTACGGCCCGGAGGGCCACAGATGATGATGGCGGTACTGAACCCGGAAGGCATTTATCACTGTACAAAACGTGGGTTTCACATCCAGACCACACCGCTTGCCGGCAATCACCAATTGCTTCTTGATCAGGTCGATGGATTCAATCGAGCGAAATCCGAGATGGGCTCAGCAGGGGAAGAGTTGACGCTTTCGCTTTCGCGTGTCGGATTTGTCACCCATACCGAAGCCGATCGTAGCCGAAAGATTGACGCTGCCGAACGCTATTACGCCAAGTTTGACAATCTGTTCACCGGTCCAGGTCTGGTGGAAGGCGGCATGGCCAAGGAACTGCCGCGCAAGCAAAGCCGCGAAGAGCTTGCCGAGAGCTTGCTCATTGGAAGCCCGCAGGAGATGGTCGACAAACTCGGCCCATATGCGGACCTGGGCATCGACCGTGTGATCCTTAACCCGAATTTCGGCTGTGACGCGCAGGAAACCCTCGACGGTATCCAGTGTTTTGCCGAAGAGGTCATGCCGCATTTTACCAAGCAACAGGTGGTTGAGGCAGCCCAATGAACGCGACATCCTCAGTAGAACGGTTCGAATTCATCGCAGCCATGCGGCAGGTGGCCAGCTCAGTGACTGTTGTTACAACCAACGGTCCCGCTGGCCAGGCAGGGGCCACGGTCAGTGCCTTCTCCTCACTTTCAGCTGACCCGCCTTCAGTGTTGATCTGCTTGCGCGGTGACAGTCGTATTGCCAGAACCGTCAGTGAGAACCACACCTTCTGCGTGAACCTCCTGCCTGAACACGCGCAGGATTTGGCACAGAAATTTGCCAGTGCGAAGGATCAGACCCGCAACATACGGTTTCGAGATATGGCGTTGACCAACACCCCCTCTGGACCAGTACTGCCTGAGGCTACCGGCTTTGTTTGCCGGGTAGAAAACATCATGGATCACGGCACTCACCGGATTTTCATCGGCAATGTCTCTGCGATCCACGCCACCACCTTGCGACCACTGACCTATATGGACGGCAGATTTCACACCGTTCACGCGCATCACATTCCAACTGGAGGCTCCCAATGCCCATAATCCGTGTCGAAATGTTCACCGGCCGCACCCGCGACCAGAAACGTGCCCTGGTCGAGGAACTGACCGAATCCTTTGTAAAGGCCGCAGGCGGCACAAAAGAAAGCGTTCACGTGGTGATCACTGATGTGGACAAGGAAAACTGGGGCTCGGGCGGGGAACTTTGCGCCGACAAATTTCCAAACTGAGAGGGCAACATGACTGACGTGATTGATTGTGCCTTCAGCATCGAAGGCGACGGCCCGCCGCTTTTCCTCATCCACGGGATCGGCGCGGCTCGCAACACCTGGGCCAAAGCAATGCCGCTGCTGACGCAGCACTTCACCGTAGTGAGCTATGATCTACGCGGACACGGGGCGTCTCCTCTTCCTGATGGTCCTTTCGGGCTAGAGGAATTGGTCGCGGATCTGGAATGGGTGCGCGAACGCACGGGCTACGAGGTCGCTCATTTTGCGGGTCATTCTCTGGGAGGCATGGTCGGCCCCGCCTATGCGTTGAAATACCCCGAGCGTGTCCGTTCATTGGGCTTGCTCTCGACTGCCGCTTTCCGCACCGAAGATGACAGCAGCAAGGTGAGGGGCGTCGTAGAGGCAATGGAAGAACACGGGATCCCCGACATCCTGAAAACGCTCACAGCCCGCTGGTTCACCGATGAGTTCATCTCGGCGCATCCGGAGGTCGTGTCGAACCGACTGAAACAGGTGGTTGCCACCAATCCCGATGTGTTCCTGAATGTATTTCGTATCTATGCAGAAACGGAAATGTCGCCTTGGCTACACCCAGTCACCGCGCCCTCGCTGGTTCTGACCGGCGAAAATGACGGTGGCTGCAACCCACGCCTGAACCGGCAAATTGCGCAGGCCCTCCCGCGCTCCGAACTTGTGATCCTGCCAAATCTGAAGCACTCAATCTTGCTGGAGGCCGGGGATCAAGTCGCCAAGGAACTCGTGAAGTTCATAACCAGTGTGGAAACCCAAATCTGAATCTGGGTGGGTACCTTGTGCGTTTGCGATTTGATGTAATTGTCACCACACACATCTATCTCTGTTAGGCAAGAAACGGACGTTCTGACAGAGCGCAGAGAATGTCTGCAAGCCGCCCGACTTGCATGCGAACCCGTCTCTGCTACGCAGTAGGCCGGAGGTCCGTTTCGGGCTGGTAGCAGTAGTTAGAAGTCTTCTGGACTGATGTTATGTTTGGGCTATTCCAGTCCAGAGCGTCACAATCTTGGCTGTTGCGTGTTCAGCACACTCATTTTTCGCGTGCTTCCAGAGTGCTTCCAGCGCAGTTCTGAGAATGCACAAAGCCGCCCAGGCGGACGGCTGTCGTATGCTTCTGATCTTGTGTGTATTTATTGGTTGCGGGAGTAGGATTTGAACCTACGACCTTC
>JADFAE010000026.1 GCA_015665415.1 Roseobacter sp. | reverse complement strand
AAAAGAACATTGTTAGATAGCAATATGAAAATGGTCCATAAAATGGCGTTCGACGGCTTCTTCATTTTCGACACCATATTGAATACATTGCACTAAGATAAGTGAAATGGTGCCCGGGGGCGGAATCGAACCACCGACACGAGGATTTTCAAACCGAAGCTTCTGTATGGAAATCAAACCTTTATCGGTGACTTTCGCGTCAAACCCATGACGGAAAATCAAGCACTTATTCCAATTTTGTCAAACCTTAACCGTGGTCTGACGGATGCTGGAAAATTCGTAGGAGGAAGCTATGTCTGAGACCTTGCCCTTCTGCAAAATCAAACTCCAGTATCTGCTGGAAATGGTCACGGATCATGACCTTGATGACAACGCGTTGCGTGTGGCTCTCTATCTTACTTTGGCCCATGCAGATCATGAAACAGGCGAAAGTCACCCTTCCTTCGAAACCATTGGTGCAGCCATCGGCAAACACGCTAAATCGATAAAGCGTGCGCTAAACAAAGTTGAAGCGGCTGGCTACATGGCCATCGAGCGCGGTACGAACAAAGGGAAATCATCTCGCTACCGCCCGACAGAAACTGCCTTGAAACGAGCCACAATTCGCCGCCGGGAGGGGGACAAAATTGTCCCGTTATCCCGCGCCAAAAGGGGGCATTCTTGTCCACAAAGCCGGACAGGTTTGTCCAGCAAAGGGGGACAGGATCGCCCCCCGAATAGAAAACAAGAACTTAGAAAAGAACATGGGCGCAAGCGCGCGCCGGATTTGCCTGATGAAGGGCAATCCGGCGTTCCCCACGATCAATACCAACCAATATTCGTTCCAAGGGGTATCTGTTTCGTTCGGGATTGGGATGACCGGCTCGCCAGAGTGGGCATGCCACCTCTGGAACGCCTTCTGCCATCCGTTCGTCACGGTCAGCACTTAGGGTTCTGGTTGCCTGCCCGAACACCCGCGCCGTTGGGGAGTGTCACATGGGAAGCGCAGAAGGATGCTTTGGAAAAGCTGGTCTGTGCTGCGCATAGCCGAAGGAAACATCCTATTCCCGATACGGTCTCAGGAACGGCGTTTGTACCGATTTCAATGCGCACTACCAGAGCGCAACATGGGTGAAGATAGGGGGCAATTCTGCCTAAACTTGCAAAGCCATAAAAATAAGAGAAAAAGCGGTGAAGGAAGATGGCAAGAAATAGGGGTGATTACTTCACATGGATTTCCGCCGCAAAATACGCGAAAATCTCCACCTCTAGGCGCTGTAAATCCCTCCTTAACTCACCGCACGCATTGATCTTGACTTGTACGTACATTGTACATTATCTTGACGCAGTAAGGAGATCACCATGATTCAGGTTCAGGACACCACATCGGCCCTGCGTGAGCCGAAGTCACATCGCAAGGATTTGCGCCTCAAACCATCCGTTTTGGATGCGATTGAACGCGCCTCATTGGCTGTTGGGATGGACGCCAGCACCTTTATCACATCGGTCGCTTATCGTGCCGCGCAGGACATCGAAGCCGCGCAGCACAGGAGCGTCTTGCCCACTAAAGCGTTCGATGCTTTTGCGGACGCCATCGACCAACCCGCCCAGCCGAGTGCTGCACTGACCGATCTGTTCACTAAACGACGTGAGCTGATCGCAGATGACTAAACCAAAATTCCGGGTTGAGCGGTTCGACAAGGCCTCGCATGATCGCGGGGCTTTTTCTTGTGGTGTTACAGGGATGGACCGCTGGTTCAAGGAAAGCATCACCGATCAGATCAAGGCCAACCGCCTGCGGGTCTGGTGCGCTTTGGACGCGGAGGGGCGCGTAGTTGGCTTCTACGGCCTGTCAGCCCATTCGGTGGAGGCAGAGGCGTCACCGGCCCTTTCCAGGCGCCGAGAGCGCCACCCGATACCGGCGGTTTACCTGGCGGCGCTGGCAACAGACCTGTCCGTTCAGGGTGAGGGTTTAGGTGGGGCTCTGATGGCCGATGCTTTGGCAAAGGCGCTGGAGGTGTCCGAAACCATCGGCGCGGCGGCAGTGATACTGGATGTGTTTGAAGACGAACGCTTTGAGCAACGCATGGCGTTTTATACAAACCTGGGATTTCGCCCGTTGAATCCATCGGAAGACCCGAAGCGGCTGTTTTTGCCGATTAAAGCAGTGCTCGAGAACCCCATTTGATCGAATACAACGTGGATCGGAAACAAACATCCGGACCCAATTTCGGGTGTTTCCACCTAAGCAACTCAAAGCCGAAGACGTTCCCTGAGAGCTAACTGCAAATGTTGGAGTGGTCAGAAGGTTTGTAGGGAGGATCAGAAATTCGTCCTGCGGCAATCCGCACATGTCTGCGATTTCCTTGAAGGGTGCGCATGCGGAGAAATCAGTCATTCGCGCGCCCGGGATAGATGACTGCTTTGCGCAACTTTTCTGCCGTAGGACGCAGCGCGAGCTATGACCGCTCCCGGGTCAAACCTGACATTTTGCGCAACGCATCAAACATTTTTAAATTTGTTCTACTTTTTTCTTCTGAAAAATCGAGCGCCGACGTCGTATATCGACGCCAACCCAGTTGTAACAGGTAGCCCTCCAAAAACAGCTGCATCCACTGCATAGGTTCCTACTGCCTTGCTGGTCATGATCCCAATGTCTTTGCTTCTCGTTTCCAGATCACGGGATGCTGTGATGATCCCGGTTATATGGTCTATTCGCTCTTTTTGATCCAAATAGAAGGCGACCTGCGATATATCGACTGGCTCAGGGCATGAAAGAATAGTTTTCGATAACTCAATTGCGTCCTGAATAGAGTAGCCTTCTTGCTCTCCCTGTTTTTCGGTTACCGACGTAATTCTTCTATTTCGTTCGTAGTATGTGTAATTATGGGTTGAGATGTTGTCTCGAAAATTTGGATGGCTAATAAATGGTTCAACGTTGTCCTCTTGGGCAGCCGCCAAAATCAGCCCTAAGCCATGGCCTATTCCATAAGGCTCCAATCGCCATGCATATTCAGGACCGAGTGTTTCCCGGCCTGTACGCTTTAGATACTCCTCAGTTAGCTCCTTGCCTGCCCGAATGTCATACTCAGCCGGAGCGCCAAGCATAATCGCTTCAGAGAGACCGCTGATCTTATTTTCATTTTCTAAGCTGATGGCTAGTTCTTCGTACCGATACAGATCCTTGGGGACGGCCATTCCTTTGCTGAGTGCCCATCGAAGGATCTTCGGGCCTGTCATGTACTGTTTTGGGTCCAATTTTTCGTTGGCCTCAGGTACCTCCAATGGATCTGCTTTAAATCTTCCCGATGGGTCTGGAAGAAGTGCAAACTTGGTTTCGGTACCAAACCCGGTAATGAAATCTTTTTCTTTTATGTGGTCATATCGTTGGGAAACCCAGACTTCCGAATGACGCACATCGACAGATGCCAAGACTGCAATCAACCTAGCGGGATCAAATATTGTGGCCGCGTCAATAATTATTGGCTTCACGCCGAATATCTCCTTACTAAATTCATCCTAGGTGCTGCATCCATTCGCGCAAGACCCTGAAAGCGCAATGTTAATTTAACTATTTCGGCTAACGCTTTAAAGGCCCAGCTTTGCACTTAGCCGCCATTGGAACCGAGCGCAGCATCACGCACTTTGGGCTCGAAACGGTCGTTCGCCGCGCTTGGCACGAGTGTCCGCTGCTGGTTGCAGCTGCCCTTCGCCGCGTTAGGTTTGAACTGGCGAAGAGCGGGACTTTGCAGACTTATGCAGTTGCAGCTATTGCTGATGCAGCAATTGCTCGGAGTCCCGGCGCGAGTTTTGCTATAGCGCGGCAGATTTCCCGTTTCTGGTCATTCAACGGCGCGGTCATAGACAAATTTCGAACTGGCCTTTTGCTGCGTACAGGATGGAAAAAGCAAAAAGCGGACCGATCGACATTTGGGTTGTGCAGCGATTTCAGACATTGAAAGCCCTTGTATCCGCGGCGATGGGTTTTCGGCTGCGAAGTGCAGTTTCCTGTTTGCGGGCGTGTTGCAACACAGATTTCAGCAAATTCCAGACGGAGCATTGCGCCAAATGGGTTGATCGCCAACGGGTGCGCAAGGTTCCCAGCTGAACAAGGGGACCGGCCCTGCGCATGGGGTGCCCTGCGGGCTTCGCCCCCCTAAATCGAACCGATGCCGCGAATTGCCGCCTTGGCGACCTGCTCAAACAATGAGCGGTCGTTTGAAGCGGAGGCCACGATCATACCCCCCTCAAGCGCCGCAACGATGAGGCTTGCAGCGTCTCCTCCGTCCCCGACACCATGCTTGACGAGCAAGGCCTCAAGCCATGCCTTGTTCAACTCGAAGAAAGCCTTTGTGCGTTGGTTGACGTTTTCGGGCAGCCCAATGGCTTCAGCCCCCATGACGGCGCAAAGACATATGGATTCGTTCAGCACAAATGCATTGGAGTAGAGCGAAATGAAACCGTCCAGGGCGGCGTGCAAGTCGTCAAGGCCAATCTTGTCCAACTCAGCTTTGAACTGCTCGGCATAGCGGGTGACGAGTGCCTCACCAAGATCCGGTTTCGTGGGGAAATGGTAGTGAACGCTGGCGCTTTTGATTCCAACATCATTTGCCAGATCACGGAAACTCGTCTCCGTAAAGCCTGCGCTCCGCACGCGCTTTTCGGCGGCAATGAGAATTTTCTCTTTCATTGTCAGTGGCATATCTGTCTCCCGTCTATCAGCTGATAGATAGTCGTTGACAGCGAGTGAATCAAGCTCTAATTGTTGCCTACCTACTGATAGATAGACATCAAGGAAAGGAACACACCGATGGCTACCGGAAACAAACAGAAACGCGTCCTGCTGGTCATGTCGTCCGTTGACGAAATGGGCATCTCGGGCAAGCAAACCGGCACCTGGTTCGAAGAGGTTGCAACCCCGTACTATGTCCTGACGGAAGCGGGCTATGAAGTTGTCTTTGCCTCGCCCCAAGGCGGCAACGCGCCCATTGACCTCTTGTCGATGAAGGCCCCCTTCACCACCGAGAACACCGACCGTTTCTTCAACGATCCGGTGGCCATGTTCGCGGTACAGAACACCCGCAAACTGCGCGAGATCGACTATTCGACCTTTGATGCGCTCTTCGTGCCTGGCGGCTATGGTCTGATCTGGGATCTGGCGTCCGACAGCTATACCATCAAGATGATCCGCGATTTCTACGAATCCGACCGGCCTGTCGCGATGGTCTGCCACGCCCCGGCCATCCTGCGGGATATCAAGAAATCTGACGGCAGCTATCTGGTGGACGGCCTCAGCCTGACCGGGTTCAAGAACGAAGAAGACACCGAGATCGAACTTCTGCATCACCTGCTCTTCTCGCTTGAAGACGAATTGAAAGGACGTGGCGCCAACTATGTCAGCAAGGCCAACTGGGAGGCCAACGTTGTCGAAGATGGTGCCCTGATGACTGGCCAAAGCCCGGCCTCCGCCCCGCCACTCGCGGAAGCGCTCAAGCAGCGCTTGGCCAACTTGGCACTGGCTGCCGAATAAGGCCAATCGCATGGGGCGGTCCAACCGCCCCATGCTTTCCCCCAACGCAGGAGTATGTCCCATGTCCTCTTTACAACCCATTGACAACGTCGAGATCCTAGTTCTGATCGATAATGTGACGGACAGCCTGTCCAGCGTGCCCGAAGGGTTCACCCATGAATGGGTCAATCTTCACAACGCCGGGATGGAGCAAATATCGGGCGCCGGTCAATGTTGCGCCAATCACGGCCTTGCGTTGATCATCACCGCCCGGCGCGGTGATACCGAACACACACTTCTTTTCGATGCGGGCCCGGTGGATTTTGCCGTCGAATACAACGCGTCGCGGCTTGGAACATCCTTTGGCGCAATTGAGGCCATCGCCCTGTCGCATGGCCATTGGGACCACGCGGGCGGCATTCCCGCGGCCATTGACCTGATCCGCAAGGACGGCCAGAACGGCGAGTTGCCAGTTTATCTGCACCCCGGGATGTTTGCCAAACGCGCTTTTCCGCTCTCATCCGGAGAGCTGGTCGAAATTCGTGAAATCGCCACGCCCGAAGAGCTGGCCGACCAGGGGGCGTCTCCGGTTGTCACAGATCAGCCGCTCAGCGTGCTGGACGACATGTTCTACATCTCGGGCGAAATCCCCCGCGTCACCGATTACGAGGTCGGGTTTCCGGGCCATGTGCGCCGCACCGAAGACGGCACGGGCTGGGAAGACGACCCTCTCTTGATGGATGAGCGCTATGTCGCGGTGAACATCGCGGGCAAGGGGCTGATGGTGTTTTCGGCCTGTAGCCATGCGGGCATCGTCAATGTCCTTCATGCCGCACAAAGGGATTTCCCCGGCGTGCCGATCCATGGCCTGACCGGCGGCTTTCACCTTGCCGGTGGCAATGAAAAGATCATCGACCAAACCGTCGATGACTTTGCGCAATTCGACATCGACCTGATCATGCCTGGTCACTGCACGGGCTGGCGCGCGACGAACGCGCTGGAACGCCAATACGGTGAACGGGTTGCTCCCATTGCCGTCGGTATGAAAATCAACCTTTAGGAAAGGGACAAGAAAATGGAAATCAACGCCAACTTTGACGAACGCGCTGTCGTCCATTCGGAGAGCGAGCCCTGGATCGCTTCGCCGATGAAGGGTGTCGATCGCCGGATGCTCGACCGGATTGGCGATGAGGTTGCACGGGCAACAACGATCGTCCGCTACGCACCGAGAAGTGCATTTTCGGCACATACCCATACCGGGGGCGAAGAGTTTCTGGTGCTTGAAGGGGTCTTTCAGGACGAGCACGGTGATTTCCCTAGGGGCACCTATGTGCGCAACCCGCCGACCACCTCGCACACGCCAAGCGCGGCGGAAGGGGCTACGATCCTTGTCAAGCTGTGGCAGTTCGACCCCGAAGATCGCACCCAGCTGACCATCGACACAACGGCTGAGACGCCGCGCCCGGTCGCAGAAGGCGTGTCCGAAATCCCGCTTTTCGCGGATTCCCGTGAACGGGTCCGGATCGAGCTCTGGGACGCATCGGCCAATGTGAACATGACCGGCCACAAGGGGTTCGAGGCACTGGTGATCGAGGGCAGCTTCACAGAAGGCGGAGAGGTCTTCGAGAAGAACTCGTGGCTGCGTCTGCCATCGGGTATGGCGCTGAGTGCCACGGCCGGACCCGACGGCGCGCGCCTGTGGGTCAAAACAGACCACCTGGCGGAGCCGCCAGTCATTCCCAACAAAGGATAGGACTATGGGCAAACCACTCGCAATCGTCGCCGGAGCGGGTCCCGGACTTGGGCAATCGCTGGTTTCGGCATTTAATCAGGATGGCTATGCGGCTTTCGGCTTGAACCGTACGATTCCGCCGCGAGCGAACCGAATTCTTCAGGTCGACTTGGCGGACCCGCAACACACACAGACTAAGCTCCGGAACATCATCTGTACCCATGGCGCGCCAAGGCTTGTTGTCCAAAACACCGCAAAACTCGTGATTTCGGCTTTTGAGGAAACCAGCATCGAGGATTTCGAGGCCACCTGGCGGGCCATGGTCCTGTCAACGGTCAATCTGGCGAGCCGGGTTTTGCCGGCGATGGTCGATACCGGGGGCGGCACCTTCATCGTTTCCGGCGCCACGGCCAGCCTGCGCGGCGGCAAAAATTTCGCGGCCTTCGCTTCGGCCAAGGCAGGTTTGCGGGCATTGACCCAATCCCTGGCCCGCGAATACGGACCGCAAGGCGTGCATGTGGTGCATGTGATCCTGGACGGGATCGTCGACACTAAGGCTAGCCGGGATCTGAACAAGATGGATCCGTCGAGGATGATGAAACCCCGGGACATCGCAGATACTTATCTGGCGCTCGCCAACCAACCGCAATCCACCTGGACCCATGAATTGGATCTCAGACCCATGGGGGAGGCATTCTGATGCAAACCGACACCCTCATCGTCGGCGGTGGCCTCTCTGGCCTCGCCCTTGCCGACCACCTGACGCGATTCGGCACGGATTTCCTTCTGGTCGAGGCGCAGGACCGCCTTGGCGGGCGTATCCTGACCAAAGATCTGTCGGGGGGAAAGTTCGACCTTGGCCCGGCCTGGTTCTGGCCCGGCCAACCGCGCATGGCGGCCCTGGCGCGGCGTTTCAATATCCCGGTGTTCGAGCAATATTCAACCGGCGACCAGATGTATCAGGACCAATCCGGTGCCGTCCAACGCGCCCGCGGCTATGCCTCGATGCAGGGCTCCTACCGGCTTGCCGGGGGCATGGGCGCCATGATCGACGCGCTCGCTGGATCGCTAGATGCCGGTCACGTCCTGACTGAAACCAGACTCAGATCAGTCCGGCATTCGCCCGGCAAGATCACCGCGCTTGTCGACCATGACGGCACGGCCCTTTCCGTTGAAGCGCGGCAGATCATGCTGGCCATCCCTCCGCGGGTGATCGCGGATACCGTTGAATTCAAACCGGCGCTGGACGCAGCTCAGAGACAAGCCCTGAAAAACACCCCCACCTGGATGGCCGGGCAGGCCAAGATCCTCGCCGTCTATGATCAGCCCCATTGGCGCAATGCCGGACTTTCGGGTGACGCGATGAGCCACCGTGGCCCCATGGTCGAAATCCACGATGCGTCACCTATGGAAGGGGGACCCTACGCCTTGTTCGGGTTCGTCGGGTATCCTGCGGACACGCGCGAGGCACAAAAGGACGCCATGATGGGTCAGGCTTTGGCGCAACTCACGGCCATGTTTGGCCCCAAGATGGCGCAGCCCCTTGATCTGGAACTGCAGGATTGGGCCACAATCCCGGACATCTCCCGCACACAGGATCACAATCCGGTTCGCTACCACCCCAGCTATGGCTTGCCTTCTGTCCTTGGAAGCCTTGCGGAAAGCGGCGTGCATTTCTGTTCAACCGAAACCGCACGCGGGTTTGGTGGCTTCCTGGAAGGCGCGCTGGAGGCTGCTGAGAGAGTTGCAGCATCCGCGGATGAAACCATCAAAGCTGAGGCCTGACCGAGCTTTCACTGTCGCCCCTTGTCTTGAATGATCGTCAGCGTGGGCCCCATGACGTCTCGATAAAAGCCGAAACACAACGGTGTCTGATAACAGCGACTAGCATAGCGCAAAGTGATGGGAGAAAAATAATGAAGGTAGCAGATATTCGAGGCTTGTCCCTGAACAGAGCCACCCAAGATGCTGCGGATGCGTTCGATCAGATCTTGGATGATTTATACCACTATCGCTTGAAGGTGCCCGATGCAGTAGATGGGCTAATATCTAGCCATCCCGGGTTCTTGTTGGCTCATGTACTTAAGGGCTACATGGTCATGACAGAGGCAATGAAGTCAAAAATTGCGTTGGCTTCTGAGCACCTGGATAAGGCGACGGCGTTGTCGAAAGACGCAAGTCGCCGTGAAAAGCTCCATATTGAGGCGCTGCGGTGCTGGATAAAGGGGGATCTAGGCAAGCGATTTGATGCGTGGGAGTCAATTCTTTCTGAATGGCCTCACGACCTCTTGGCCTACAGGCAGCTCACAGGAAATCTTTTTTGGGCAGGCGATAAACGACGGCAGTTGAATGCGGCAGCACAACTTGTCGGTCATTGGAAAGAAGGCACACCAGGTTATGGTCTCTTTATTGGCCCACTTGCGTTCGCGATGGAAGAAATGGGGCAGTACGAGACTGCTGAAAAGTATGCGCGCACCGCACTGGAAATAAACAGCTCGGATCTTTGGTCCTTACATGCGCTGGCTCATGTTTTGGAAATGCAGGGCAGGGTTCGTGAAGGCGACGATACCCTAACGGCCGCGTCAGGGGTTCTGAATAACTATAATCTGTTTAGAGGTCATTTATGGTGGCACCTGGGTTTGTTCCGTTTCGCACAAGGAAAGTTTCAAGAAGTTCTCGATCTGATAGATAATGAAATCTATCCATCTTCCTCGTCATTTTATCTTGATGTCCAGAATGGCGCTTCCATGCTTGCGCGCCTGGAATTCCAAGGCGTTGATGTAGGTGATCGTTGGCGCCGACTAGCTGAAGCGTCACTGCATAGTGCAACTGAGCATACAATCTGGTTCACTGGACCTCATCACGCCATGAATCTTGCCCATACAGGCAAGACCAACGAACTCACCAAGATGATCCAAGAATTGCGATTCGATGCAAAAAATGGATCGCACCAAGCCTGGTTGGCGGCGGAGATTTCCATCGCGGTTCAAGACTATCACCGAGGCGACTATCAAATTGTCCTGACACGAATGATGCCCATGCGATACGAACAGGCCAGTTTGGGCGCAAGCCACGCGCAACAGGATGTGTTTTATCAGTATCTTGTCATGGCGGCTTTGAACGTTGGCAAACTTGAGCTGGTTCGGACCCTTCTGAAAGAGCGTATCTCGGTTCGGGTTCGAAACGAGAGTGAATGGCAGAACTATCGGATGCTGGCTGAGCGCATTGATAATATCTACAATGCGTCTGACGTAGCAATGTCTTTGCGGCATGGCCTCTGACACAGTCGGGTGAACGGTCCTACCCATAGGAGAAATTTAGCAGCCGGACAGCCACCAAAGAGGAGCGTCGAACAGTGAAAAAACTTGTTCTCTGCGCTCAGCCCTTCGAAATGTCGGACCTGACATTTGGCTTTTCACTGTCGGGGCACATGCGCACCTCGAAGTTCGAGGCGTAGCGCGAGGCGCTTGGATTTTCAGGCACGGCCCGGAAATACTGGGTCGCACCTGGAATGATCTGGTCATAGTCCCAGGATTGGGTCTTCCCTTCCGCGTGCGCGTTCTCGACGATGTGCCGCCGCCTCTGGCATTCCAGCACCTCCTCGCGGATCGCGGCAAAGTCCCAGGTATCTTCGACAATGTGCCGAAGCTCCGGCTGAGCGTCGACATATGCTGAATTTCCGGTCAGGTTTTCGGTTTCATGCGGATCTACGGCGCGGTCGAACATCAGGGCGGGATCGGTATCGCAATGAATATACTTCAGGTCCCCCCGGATCAGGGCGACCGCCGGTGCCGTCAACCCGTCGCCAGCCATTTCGTGCGGGCCGAGGGGTTCTGCACAGAAGTCACTCCGCCGCCGAAACTCGGCGAGGGAGGCGAAGCACTGCTGAGAAATTGGCTCGCAAGGCAACGACGGTCACGAAAACCTTGGTGAAGGTGTCGGTCAGCACGACTTGCCTTCCTTCTGCGCCACATTTTGATCGCTGTGCCTTGGGCGGCGTACGGCAGAATTTCCCAAGGGTGCGCTCGGTCTGTACGGCCGAGTTGCAATTTGCCGAGTGGCATGAGCTGTTTCGCCGATGCAGCGAACGTGGCTCTGCGTGCGCTCGCAGCAAAAAAAGTGAATTCACAGGCTGGGCTCAACTGAGACATCCGAGCAAAACGGTCAGGTGACCGCTTGGTCTGGGTTAGCGGCCAATCAGCGATCGTCAAAACCAAGGCAACGACCGCTTTGATAGCGCGATGACGGCTTGCGGGGGAACCGGACCTTCGGCTCAGAGACGGCTTTGGCAGCAAGGCGGGACATAACCGACTTTTGCTGCAAGCACACCAACGGCAATTATGCGCGCTTTTTGACAAACAACCGGTTGGCGGCAAGCTTTACAGAAGAATACAGCGCGTACCATCGTTCAGTTTAGATTTCGTGGAATGCCACTTCCTCGCTATGCTTAGCCCGATCGAGATCCCCTTAGAAAAGCAGCTGCCATGAACCTAACCGACCAAGAAGCTAATCTGATCTTCTCAATCATGAGAGACCTGAGTGGTGAGTTCGATCACTCTGAGGTCCGGAGACGTGTTGGTCAGAAGATGCTGGAGCTGCTCAGGGCGGATTACTTTGCCTCCTACGTCTGGGATGATGCCACGCAGAAATTCGTGTCCTGTGTGCAGATCAACATGACCGATGACAATCTGCGCCAGTATGAAAGCTATTTCCAATTCCACGACCCCATTACCCCAACACTTCAGAACCGTCGTAAGGCAACACCTGTCAGTGAGGTGATGCGGCACGACAGTTTGGTGAAGACCGAGTTCTTCAACGATTTCCTGAAACATGACGGTCTGTGTTATGGCATGAACTTCTTTGCCTATGACCGGGGTGACAACATTGGCGATCTGCGGATATGGCGCGGAGCGAACCGGGAGGATTTCACGCCGCGTGACGCCAAGATCGTAGACGCCGTTGGCCCAAGCCTTGTCAACGCTTTGATCAGGGCACGAAGTGCGGCCGAACAACTACCATCACTACGATTTGTACAGATCGCGGATGGGCTAGGCTTTACAGCTAGAGAAGCCGAAGTCGCTGATCTTCTAGTTATCGGGCTGACCGATGATGAAATTTGCGAAAAGCTCGGGTTTTCCAAGCCGACATTGCGAAGCCATATCGCCGCGATATTCCGTAAGTCAGGTTTGAACCGCCGCACCCAACTGGCCCAATACCTGGCCGAGAAAAATCATCATTTGTGATGATAGGAATCTAATCCCGGTGCTTCCTATCCTGTTTCCCAGTCACATGGGAGGCAAGGATGACGCTGGATTTGGAGCAATTGGATGCAACGGCGGCGGTAGAGGCGTTCAAGGACGGATCGGTCGCACCGGCTGCATATGCAGAAGCGTTGGCAGGTCGAGCGGCAGAGTATTCGAATCTGAATGCCTTGCAAAGTTTCGATCCAGAGTATCTGATCCGAACGGCAACAGAAGCGTTCCAGGCACACCCTGAGGCTCCTCTGTCGGGCCTCCCCCTCGTGGCCAAAGACAACATCAACACCACGAATTACCCAACCTCCGGCGGGACAAAGGCCCTGCTGGATCATACGCCCACAAACGACGCGGGTGTCGTAAAGCGGATCATTCATGCCGGTGGCTTCATCGGGGCCAAGTCTAGAATGCACGAACTGGCCTTCGGGATTACCTCAAACAACGCAATCACGGGTGCGGTTCGAAACCCGCACGATTCAAACATGATTCCTGGTGGATCGTCCGGGGGAACCGCCGCAGCGGTCGCGGCAGGTATATTCCCGGCTGGCCTGGGCACCGATACAGGCGGGTCATGTCGTATCCCTGCGGCGTTGTGCGGCGTGATCGGGTTCCGCCCGACAACCGGGCGGTATGCGGGTGATGGTGTCGTGCCGATTTCGCATACCCGTGACACCGTTGGCCCTCTGGCCCGAAGCGTTCGTGACATTGCACTTTTCGATGGTGTTCTTTCCGGTGACACATCCGCCGTTGCGGAGGCGGAACTCGCAGAGTTTACAATCGGCGTCCCAAGGCAGATGTTTTATGAAGACCTCGATCCGGTTGTGGCTCAAGCTGTTGAGACGCAATTGTCGTCCTTGTCGTCCCAAGGGGCAAAGCTTGTCGAGGTTAGTTTCGAGCCGATCTGGCCCCACAACGAAGCCTTCAGTTTTCCAGTCGTCTTCTACGAGGTCATGCGTGACCTCCCTGCCTATCTGGCCAAACATGCCGCCGACGTGACGTTCGAGGCACTGGTGGCAGGCATCGGGTCACCCGATGTTGCCGGTGCCATCGGCAGCCAGTTGGGCGATGATGCGATGCCCGAAGCGGCCTACCGGGCCGCCATGGACATTCACCGCCCCGAGATGCGCAGGATTTACGGGAAGGTTTTCGAGGATCACGGGCTTGATGCGATTGTCTTCCCGACAACACCTCTGCCTGCAAGGCCCATCGGCGGTGACGAAACGGTCGATCTGAACGGTGAGCAAGCTCCAACCTTCCCCACATACATCCGCAATACCGATCTGGGGTCGAATGTCGGAGCGCCGGGAATTTCACTGCCGTGCCCTGTCACGTCTGATCTGCCCGTCGGCATCGAATTTGACGCTCTGCCAAGACAAGACCGATCACTGCTGGCCCTTGCCGGGGCAGCGGAAAAAGCAATGACGCAATAGACGCCAAAACCACCAAAGGGAGAGCTATCATGATGAAGAAAACTGCAACCCTATTGTCCAGTGTCGTATTGACGATGGCCTTGGGAACGATGTCCGTCTCGGCCGACACCAAGATCGGCGTCTTGGTCCCGGACTCCGGGCCTGCGGGTCTGTTCGGGCCATCTACACGAAACTCTGCGGTGCTGGCTGCGAAACAGATCAATGCCAATGGAGGCATTAACGGTGAACAGATCGAATTGGTCTTTGCTGATGTCGGCGTTCCCCCGGCGGAAGCCGCTCAGGCAGCATTACGCCTTTGGAAGGGACAGGGTGCCGAAGCCTTTGTCGGCATGCACGATTCAGCCGTGCGTGAAGCCCTGATAGGTCGCTTCAATGGCGAGGTTCCCTATGTCTATACTCCAGTATACGAGGGGAACTCCTGTGCCGACGGGCTCTACATCACCGGCGAAACACCCAGCCAACAGCTTGAGCCGGTCATCCCCTTCCTGGCCGAAAAAGAAGGCGTGTCCAAATGGTATCTGATCGGCCATGACTATAACTGGCCGCGTGATACTAATGCTCTGGCAAAGGGCTTTATTGCCGATGCGGGTGGCGAAGTTGTCGGTGAAGAATACGTGCCGTTCACTGTCGGTGAGTTTGATTCATCGCTTCAGCGTATCAAGGAGAGTGGGGCCGACGCCGTGTTGGTGACCCTTGTCGGCGGCGGCTCGGTTGGGTTCAATGTCAGCTTCGCTGGCTTTGGCCTTGATGATCAGGCGATCCGCCTTGGAACCTTGATCGAAGAAAACACACTTGCAGGCATCGGGGCCGACAACGCAAATCGGCTCTACTCGTCCTCGGGCTACTTCTCATCTATCGAGACTGACGCAGCGGCGTCATTTGCCGCAGACTACTCGGCGGCCTTTGGCTCTGATGCACCGGCTCTCAACGGCTTGGGTCAGTCTGCGTATGAAGGTTTGATGTTGCTGGCAGCATTGACAAACAAAGCTGGTAGCCTCGATGTAGCCGCCATGGATGCTGCCGCAGAGGGCACCACATGGAGCACGCCGAGGGGTGACAATACGTTGATGGGTCGTCACATGGCTCAGACAATCTATCTTGCCGATGGCAGCGGTGGAGCATTCAACGTTGTCGCATCATTTGACAACGTGCCTTCCTCCGAAGCTTGCTCGAACTGATCTCCCGCCCATGTCGTCTGTTCTTCTTCTGAACCTGGCCTGGCAGATCAGCACCCTTGCACTGGTCGCCCTGGGGCTTGCCATCGTGTTCGGCAAACTGCGGATCATGAACATGGCGCATGGGGAATTTGTGATGATCGGGGCTTATGCTCCGGTCATCACATCAATGCTTGGTTTGCCCGGTTGGTTGCAACTGCCCGTGTGCTTGGTGACGGTGGGGCCGGTGGCCTTTGTTTTAGAGCGCACCATCATTCGTCACCTCTATGGCCGGATGTTCGACAGCCTCCTGGCCACTTGGGGTATTGCAATTCTTTTGCGTGAAATCGTTGAGTTGATCTTTGGTCGTGGCTATCAATCCGTTAGCCCCCCAATAGCTGGGACAGTCTGTGTTTTTGGGGCGGATTACCCGGCCTACCGTATCGCCGTGATCATCGGCATCTTGCTTGGGTTCATTGGGCTATACTGGTGGAACACCAGATCGAAAACCGGCACTCGTATCAAAGCCATGGTCGGCAATCCGAACCTGGCCGAGGCTATCGGGATCAACACGGCTCGTCTCTCTGCTGGGGCCTTTGTCTTTGGCTGCTGCACCGCTGGGCTTGCCGGGTTGATACTGGCCCCTACAGTTCGGATCGAGCCGATGATGGGACTCGACTATCTGATCCGGTCTTTTTTTGCCCTTGTCGTCGGTGGGCTTGGCAGTCTCGAAGGGCTCGGAATCGGCTCCGGCATTATCGCTGGAACCCAAACGTTCCTCGGTGCTGTGGCCAGCCAGACCTACGGGTATCTGGCGGTCCTCACCCTCTCAATCCTCTTTTTGTGGCTAAAACCAAATGGCGTCCGCTCTTCTTCCCGCTAGTCTGCTGCTGGCAGTCCTGCTCCTGATCCCGGAACTGTTCGGAGATTTCATGGCCTATCAGATTGGGCTCTACTTGATCTATGGCATCGCCGCTCAGGGCATTGGGTTTCTCTGGGGCAAGACGGGAGTGCTGCCACTCGGGCAGGCCCTGTTCTTCGGAATAGCGGCCTATGTCACGGCGATCACGCTTCGAGCCGAAGGCAATCTGTTCCTCAACCTTGCATTGGCCGCCATCGTATTAGCAGTAATTGCGGGGTTCGCCTTTGTCCTTGCGGCTCTTGTCTTTCGGGGACGGAACGAAAGTGGCCCATATTTTTCGCTGATTACGTTGGCGCTGGTTATGATTGCGGAACAAGTTGCGGGCACGGCAACGTCGCTGACCGGTGGCTTCAATGGGATGAGCGGTTTCAACAGCCTTGGAAATCTCGATCCATTCGGCGGCTTCTACTACGTCATTGTTGCAGCGACGGTGGCGGTCAGCCTGTTCCTCTTCATCTTGAACCGGTTGCCTGTCAATCTGATCGCCAAGGCTGTTCTGGACAATGAACCGCGTATGCAACTGCTCGGGTTTCCGACCCATATGATCAAGGGGGCGGCATTCGCGTTTTCGGCCATGATCGCGGCACTTGCCGGGGGGTTGTTCGCATCGCACCAAGGCATCGTAACGCCAACGTCAACCGGGTTTGCCCTGTCAGCAGAACTGGTCATCCTGACCGCAGTTGGGGGCCGCTTCCACGTGCTCGGTCCGCTGATCGGAGCAGTGATCGTTGGTTGGGCATCCACCGAATTACGCGACAGCTTCCCCTACTGGGAATTGCTGATGGCGGTGGTGTTCATTCTAGTCGTGCTAAAGGCTCCGGGCGGGATTTCTGAGTTGTTTGAGGCTGCATTCCGGCGTGTCAGGCCCAAAACGCCCACATCCGCCGCACCGGCTGTGACAGCGCCCGAGACGCGGTTCGACAAAACCCCACGGCCCCTGAGATTTGAAGACGTGCGGCTCAAGATCGGTGTCGTTCGAATTCTGAATGCGGTGTCCTTTGACACACCTGCCACCGGGATTATCAGCGTCATTGGCCCGAATGGTGCTGGCAAGACCAGTGCGCTCAACACGATCACCGGCAACCTGTCCGTAACCGGAGGTCGGATCATGCTGGGCGAGGTCCGGATCGATTCACGCCCGCCTCATACCGCCCTGAGCAACGGCATTGGTCGCAAACTTCAGGTTCCATCGGTCTTCTTCTCGCTCAGCGTTTCCGAAAACCTGGCCATCGCGATGATGGCGGGCAGGCTAAGGATGAGTGACCTTTTCAAGCCATCTACCTTTCAGTGGCGATCCAAATCCCTCTCCGATGTTCTGGGCCATCCGTCAGTGCCGCTGAAGGAAGAAATGACCGATCCGGTTGAGTATTTGCCGCAGGGTCACCGGCAATTCCTGGAATACGCCATGACAGTCGCGGCAGAGCCATCCATCCTTCTGTTGGATGAGCCCTGTGCCGGGCTTTCCCCGGACGAAACGGCTCTGATGACCAAGCTCGTTCAGTCCTATCAATCTGAAACGTCAAGATTGGTGATAGTCATCGAGCACGACATGAGCATTGTCGAAGCAATTTCTGACAAGGTTCTGGTCCTGCATCTCGGCAAGGTGCTGGCATTCGATGACTACGACAAAGTGCGTCAAAACCCGCAAGTTCAGGCAGTCTATTCGGGAGGAACAAAATGACCGCTCTCTTGGAAATCGAAGGGCTGACCGGCGGGTATCAGGACACCAATGTGTTGTTCGAAATATCCGTCGAGATCGAAGCTGGCAGTCTTCTTGGCGTCCTTGGACGCAACGGCGTTGGCAAAACAACACTTGCCCGTCTTGTTCAAGGTGAGATCAAAGCCAGCCAGGGAGATATCCGATTTGATGGTCAGCCCATGGGCAACCAACCCGCCCATGCCCGAAGGCACATGGGGGTTGGTTACATGCCTCAAACGGCAATGGTTTTCGATGATCTCACCGTGCAAGAGAACCTGAGCCTCGGGAGTAGCGGAAAACCACCAGATCGCTATTTTGACCTTTTCCCCAGATTGGCGGAACGGTTGAAGCAACCTGCCGGAACCATGTCGGGCGGAGAAAGAAAGATACTCTCCTTCGTCCGAACTATGATCGAAGACACGAAGCTGATCATTCTGGATGAACCCACGGAAGGTGTTCAGCCAGAAAACATCAACCACATGGCTGATTGCCTCAGGGAACGGGTGGCCGAAGGTGCCGGTGTCCTGTTGTGTGAGCAAAACCTGAATTTGCTGTCCGACGTTGCCGACTGGTTCCTGGGATTGGACTCAGGACGGGTCACAATGACCGGGAGCGGAAACATGACAACGAGGAAAGACTTGAACGCGGTTTTGTCCTTGTGAGCGTATGCTTGCTTGGGGGTTGCCGGCTCGCAATTCGACTGGGTTTCAACGACTGCATGCGTCTCTTCAATAACGGCCCAAATACACCGCAGTTTAATAGTGACTTTTAGTCTGCTTTTGGTGCTGTTCACCAGTTCCAGCACTGCGCAGCATCGGTTAAAATGGGCTCTTTCGACACCTTCGCTGCATTCTTCACGAAGGTCCGGTTTGTCTGTTTTGCGGCAAAATCCTGATGAAATCGCCAACTGCATCCGACGCTCTAATTGTTTGTAAGTATCAAGTGCAGGTCTTATGCAAATTCGATCGTCTCGGAGGCCCCAGAAGCATTGGCTATTCGACGGGCGAAATAGACCTCAACAGCAGCAGCCAGCGCAAAAGCGGGCGTAATCAGAACAATGGCAATTGAGGACAATGCGAGGAGCAGATTCAGCGGGTCGAGCGTGCCAGATGTTGAGAAAAGCATGAGCTTAGCATAGCAGGGTAGATAGACTGCCGCAGCGATCAAAAAGGCATTGAAAACAGGATTGGTGAAGCGGCCAACATCATGCCGCACCCGCTCCAGAATGGCCAGTTTTTGCCGCTGCATGTGCGGAATGTTAGAGATCCTCATAGTCTACTCCTTCAGCAATTCGATCCACGTATGAACGTCTTCGATTGGGACCTCTTTTCCATCGGTTAGCGACCGATACCAGCGCCCGACAATGGCCCCGCGCTTTTCGCTTTTGATTCTGATGCCTTGTTCGACCAGGAACCGATCAAGCGAGGTTTCGAACTCTTCAAGTGCGTCGATGTCGTGCTCAACACGCGCGGCCTTCGTTCCGAGAAGAATCCAGTTTACATCGACACTGAATTTTTCTTCGAGCAACACCAACGCCTCAATCGGCAAGCCGCGCTCACCTTTTTCATAGCTGTGGTAAGCCCGCAGCGAGACACCAATTTCCTTGGCCATGTCTGTCTGAGACAAGCCAGTTTCATTGCGCGTAATCGCAAGCCTGGCCCCGATGCCAATGAACATATCAGACGTTTTTTGCGCCACGTGTGGTTCCCAGTTGACGGATGTGCATTTTTTAGCAAATATGCAAAAAATGACAAACTTAGGTCTATTTTGTTATCTGACCATGCAGGATGACTCAAAACAAGCGATTCCAGACAACCATCAGTAAAGGAGACCATTTTGGAACAAGAACGGCTGCTTTCACCGAAGCAACTCAGCGAGATCGTTGGTCTTAGCCCTGCGCAAATTCGCGCGCTCATGAACGATGGGCGTTTGGAGTTCATAGAAATATCGTCGAAGACCAAGCGACTGACGATGAGCGGTTGGGAACGGTTCCAGAGGAACGCGACCAAAGTCAAAAGCTGTGAAAGCGAGAGAACGGCTGCAAACTGACGGGGGACAAAAGCAATGGCTACGACCAATCTCAATATCAGTGTGATCGACAAGCGCATGATGAAGCAATCCGAGGCCGCAAGCTATTCTGGCTTGCCAGTGAAGCACTTCAAGGCGGCTTGCCCAGTGCGCCCGGTTGAATTGAAGGAGGGCACGCTGCTTTGGGATCGCAAAGATATCGACCTATGGATCGACGGTGTGAAATCAGGGGCGATGACTGAAACGCGAGATGACATCCTGGGTCGACTTTGATGACCCAAGTGCGCGTCAAAGGGTTCAAGATTTTCAAGGACCGGCATGGAAAAACGCGTTGTTACCACCGCGCCACGGGCCACAAGATTGACATTGAGAAGTCCCCAATCGGTTCTGCGGAGTTCTTCGCAGAGTGCGAAACGATCCGGGCCATTGCAGAGGCCCAAAAGGCGCAGGCACCGAAAGCTGGCACCCTTGGCGCACTCGTTCAGACGTATTTCGAAACCGAACACTTTCAAAACCTCGCTGATGCCACTCGTCGCGACTACCGCAAATGCGCTGACTTCCTTGAGCCGATCAAAGGCACGCCCATCCATGTGATCGACACCCCACTCGTTTCAGGCATCCATGACAAGGCCGCAAAGAAAATTGGCTGGCGGCGGGCAAACATGGTGCGCACGCTGTTGAGTGAAGTTTTTCGTTACGCCATCCCCAAGGGCTTGATAGCCGCCAACTACGCCAAAGACGTGATACCCAAGCGCCGCCCGCGTGATCACGGTTATGCGAATAGGCCATGGAGCATTGAGGAACGAGATTACGTTCTACCCCGGGCAAAGCCGCATGTGCGTGTGGCCCTTGCTCTGATGATGAACACTGGTCTTGACCCAACAGACGCGCTCAAATTGCGCAAAGATCAGATTGACGAAGATACGATCTGGGGCGTGCGCGGTAAGACCGGCGAAGAGGTCGCAATTCCAATCAGCCCCACTTTGCAGGCAGCGTTAAACTCGTTTCCAGAGCATGAGGCCGAAACGGTTCTTGCGAATTCACGAGGTGAAGCGTGGACTTACAATGGCTTTTCAACGGTTTGGCACCGTTTCAAGATCAAGCTTGAGGAGGAAGGATTGATCGCGCCGGGCCTGACGCTCAAAGGGCTGCGGCACACCGTAGCCACGACACTTCGTGAAGCTGGCCTCGATGAACGCCGCATCGCCGACCTTCTCGGGCAAAAGACCCCATCCATGGCACGGCACTATTCCCGTTCGGCAAACCTTGCCGAAAAGAACCGTGAAACCATGGCGACACTGGAAAAAGAAAACGAAAGGCGCGCGAAGATTGTCAAACCTTCGCCGAAAAGCGTCAAACCTGACCAAGGCGAGGATGGCATATGAGCGGTAAACTCAATTATATCAGAGAGCTAAATGGTGCCCGGGGGCGGAATCGAACCACCGACACGAGGATTTTCAATCCACTGCTCTACCCCTGAGCTACCCGGGCACGGGAAAGGCTGTTCGCCTTGGGTGGGGGCGTTCTATGACGTCCACGCTGTGGTGTCCAGAGGCTTTTTCAAAGAAAAACACCAATGTCCGAATGTCACTGAATGGGCGGTGCTCGCTTCGCCCGTTCCGCCTCTTCCAATGCGTTTTCAATATCTTCCGGGTCATTGCTGGCGATGGCGTAGCTGCCGTTCAACCACTTGGCCAAATCCCGGTCCGCACAACGACCTGAGCAGAATGGGCGGTGCTTTTGAACAACCGCCTCCCCGCAGATCGGGCAACTCATGACAGCACCTCAGCCAAGGCAGCTCGCCCACGCTTGCGCTGCAGCTCAAAGTGGCCAAGGTTGGTCCAGCCCAGCATCACCGTTTCTTCGCTGTCCGCGCGCAGAGCAGAGCGCAAGGCGCCCTCGAAGGAGCTGCGGTCCTTTTTGGGCATTGGTGCCAGATCAAGCACCACCTGTCCGGCAAGGCCCCGCAGTCGCAACGCCCTCGGCAACAGCCGCGCACAGGCGATATTGGCCTTTGTGCCCGCCGCCAGCGAGGTGTCGCTGCCGGTGTTGACATCAACGGCCACCAGGGCCCGCGTCGGCTCGATGTAGAGAAAACCACCGCCCGGCAGGGGCTCGCGAATTGTCAGGGTGACATCCAAGGCGTCCAGCACGCCGTGATGTTCAAAATCGCCAGCATCGCGACAAATCTCTGCAGGCTCCGACCATTCGCGCCAAGCGCGTAGATGCGGGCCGTCGCCTTCAATCAATAGCTCCATCTCTCCTTCGGCGTCACCAAGGACCTGGGCGGCAAGATCAGACATCGCAGCAATATCTTCCGCTACCTCATCCGCATCGGCACCGGCACAAGCCGAGCGCAGGATCATCCCATGATTGCCGCCCTCAAGCACGTCATGAGCCACTTCCATCAGGCGATCACGCTCTTCTTCATCGCGGATTGTGCGGGACAGATTGAGCCCCGGCGCACCTGGGGTGGCGATGGCATAGCGGCTTTTGAACAGGAGCTTCTGGGTCACCGGAATCGCCTTGCCGGGCTCGGCATAGCCGGTGACCTGCACCAAGAGCATCTGCCCTGGTGCCAGCCCTTTGACCTGCTTCAGGAAGGCTGGCCCATCGGGGGTCGACAGGAACATGCCGCCCTGGCCTTTGACGGGGCGGTCGGCGCGGGCGCGATAGATCGTGCCGGGCACCGGTGCATCGCCATCAATAAAGAAATCCTCAAGCTTGCCATCCACCATCAGTGCGGCAGCTTCGCGACCTTCGAAATGGTCCAGAATGATCGAGCGGCCCTTCATGCGGCAGCCTCCTTGTAGAGCTGACAGCCAGCGGCCTGCAGCAGGTTTGCAGTCTCGGAAAGAGGGAGGCCAACAATGCCGGTAAACGACCCGCTGATCCAGGGAATGAACGCTCCGGCAGGCCCCTGGATGGCATAGGCACCGGCCTTGCCTTGCCAATCATTGCTGGCAAGATAGGCATTGAGCTCTTCGTCCGACAGGCGTTTCATCTTGACCTGACTCACTACGGCACGCTCCCAGATCTTGTCGGCATGGCGCACCGCCACTGCGGTGATCACCTGATGGCGTCGCCCCGCAAGCGCAAGCAGAAATTCGGCAGCCTCTCCCGAATCGCGGGGTTTGCCCAGAATCCGCCGCCCCAGAGCAACGGTGGTATCTGCGCAGAGCACCACATCGTCAGTCTCCGCGTGAACAGCGGCAAGTTTCTCACGGGTCACCCTGGCGCAATAGGCCCGTGGCAGCTCCCGCTTCAGAGGGGTCTCATCGATATCCGGCGGGCGGATGTCATCGGGGACAATGCCCAATTGAGCCAAAAGCTCCAGCCGCCGCGGGCTGCCCGATCCCAGAATAAATGCCATCGTTCTGGCCCTTTCCATTTGCCCCCGTTTTAAAGCGGAACTCCCCCTTTAGAAAGAGCAGCCCCGGGCTTCATCTTTCCAAAAATACGTCCACCGGAGGCCGCGGCCAGAGACCGCACATACAAAAGCCCGGCACGAGGGCCGGGCTTTGGTTCTATTGACGAATCATCAGCTCACTTGAAGCGATAATTGATCCGTCCCTTGGTCAGGTCATAGGGGGTCATTTCCACCTGTACCCGGTCGCCAGCCAGAACACGGATGCGGTTCTTGCGCATCTTGCCCGCCGTATGTGCGATGATCTCATGGCCGTTTTCCAGCTCGACCCGAAACGTCGCATTGGGCAGGAGTTCCTTCACGACACCGGGAAATTCGAGCGTATCTTCCTTGGCCATGTTGTCTCCATCTTCGGATTACCCCGCCAGTCTGCGGGAACTGGCACTAAATGGGCCCATTTTCCCAATATATCAAGGGCGCAATCACGGCTTAAGGCGGATTCTATCTGTTTTTGCCCTCAGGTCCTGCTCATCCCAGTGGCTGCGGTTGCGCACCACGCCTTTGGCGCGCACATGGGCGATGGATTCCAGATCGACCTCGGCCAGGGTCCAGCCGGGCTGGTTGAGCACACCTTCGGCCAAAACACCTGTTGCTGGGAAGCCGGTATCGGGCGGGCCAAAGATGCCCCCCATGCCGGTATTTTCCTCAACCGAGGTCGACCAGGGAGCAGTTCCCACGATTGAGGCCTGCGCGGTGACGCATTGGGTTTCCAGCGCCCGCGACATGGCACCGATGCGTACGCGCCAATAACCGGCCAGGGCCTCGGTGCAGGACGGCATCAAAATCACATCGGCCTCCTGCAAGGCGCGGCCTAACAGCGGAAACTCACTGTCATAACAAATCAGCACCCCGATCTTGCCCAATGCTGTGTCAAACAGCTTGAGCGGCCCACCTGCGCCTATTCGCCAGGGGTCACGCTCGAACATGGTCATGATCTGTTTGTCCTGATGATCCCGCGCGCCGCAGGGGCAGTAGAACTCTGCGCGATTGACCGGCAGGGCATAGTCGGCGTGGACAGGCGCAGAGGCGCCCAGGATATGGACCTTATATTCAGCAGCGAGCTTTTGGTGCAGGCTTGCGACCTCTTCCATCCGCTCTGACACCGCAGAGATCGACTTTTGCAGATCTCCGGCAACCTCAGCCCCATCCAGAGTGGACAGCTCCATCGCGGCATATTCCGGAAACACCAGCAGGTCGGCGCCTTGACCCGCGGCATCACCGACCCAGGAGGCGAGCTTGTCCTCGAACTGAGCCCAACTGTCGAGCCAATCCAAAGGGTAGGCGGCGGTGGCAATCTTCATTGGGCATGCTCCTCAGGTTTCAAGCGCAGCCTAGTCATTCTCGATAGGGCTTGGCAACGCGATGCCTTTCCTCAAGCCGGGGCGTTTCAAATAGAATGGAAAATCACTGGGCGAATCAATTATGGATAACTATTGTCCATAATTATGAAACACTCCGACGGCCTGGAATGGGCGATACACTCCTGCACTCTTTTGGCGGCCCTGCCAGCGGACATGGCATTGCCAAGACGGCTTTTGGCTGAGTTCTTTGGCCTGCCTGAGCCCTATCTGGCCAAACAGCTGCAAAAGCTGTCGCGCGCGGGTCTGGTCGAAACCCGGCGCGGCCCCAAGGGTGGCTATGCCCTTGCACATAAACCCAAGGATATCAGCATGCTGCAACTGGTCGAAGCCATCGACGGCTCAGAGCGCCATTTTCGCTGCAGCGAGTTGCGTCGTTGTGGCCCCACCGGGATGCCACCGAGGCAATATCCCAAACCCTGTGGCATTGCTCGCACCATGTGGCGGGCCGAGGCGGCCTGGCGGCGGGAGCTGTCTCAGACCAGCCTTGCAGATATCCAACAGCTGGGTCTGCAGGAAACCCCACCAGAACAAATGGCCAAAGCCCTGGCCTGGTTTCAGAGCAACCTGCCCATGGAAGGCAAAAAATGAACCAGACCCTGCTTCGCTTTCACCGCCTCAACGCCCTGTTTCTGGCATTGTTTATCCTGATGCACATGGCGACCCATCTTTCAGGGCTTTGGGGGATTGAGGCCTACAATCAGACCCAATCCTTCTTTCGTCTGATCTATCGCCAGCCCCTGATAGAGGTGCTGTTGCTGAGCTCATTTATCCTGCAGTCTATTGTCGGGTTGGTGCTGTTGGTGCGGGGCTGGCGACGCGGCACGCGCCATCCCTGGGGGCGGGTACAGTTGATATCCGGTGTTCTGGTTCTGTCCTTTGTCGCCCAACATCTCACGGCTATGGCGCTGGCCCGGTGGGGCGATGGCTTGAATACCAATTTTTATTGGCCGGCATCGGTGATGAGCGGCGCGCCTTTCACATGGTATTTCACCCCCTACTATTTTGTAGGCGTCACGGCGCTCTTTGTGCATTTGGGATGTGGTCTGCGCCTACAGCTGCTGCGACAGGGGCAAAAAGCGCGTGCGCGGCTGGCTTTCTGGCTCGTCAGTCTGGTCGGCGCTCTGCTGGCGACCCTGATTGTTGTCATGCTTCTGCAGGGGTTCTATGATATCCAGCTCCCAGCCGAATGGGTCGTGTATCTGCAGGGATATCTGCCCGGATATCAGCCGCAATAACCCACAGCCCGGCACCGCTTCACAGAGTGCGAATCCAGAACTGAAGAGGTTTCAGGCTCTCTTCAACCTGGTCTAGATCTTTCCAGGAATACTGCGCGACCGCACCTTCGAGCGGTAGATATCCCCGTTTGCGCCAGAACGGATCCAGCGGGGCGTAGTCTGTTGGCCGCAGAGGGTGATCAGGGGCGCGCTGTACCCCGCAAAAGGCTGTCATCTTGTAACCCAGCCTGCGGGCATGGGCCTCACGGGCATCAAAGAACCTGTGACCCAGACCCTGGCCACGATACTCGGGTAAGAGCACCGATTCGGCGCAGTAGAAAACCTCACCCAGATCGAGGCCACTGCCCGCAAAGGCTGCGGCGAAATCTTCTGCATGATCCGTCAGCGGGGCAGCAGTTGAGGCCCCCACCAAAATCTCTCCCTCGAAGGCCCCGACCACGACGGCGCTTTCGCTATCGCGGTAGCTCTGCAAATAGGTCCGCTCATAGGCGAGATCCCCATCATAGAGATAGGGGAAGGCACGAAACACTTCGATCCGGAGACGGGCAACCCCGTCCAGCGCCGCGTCCAGGGCCGCGCCGGTCAGGGGCCTGACGGTAACCGCCATCAGGCGGAAACCTGTGCCATCCAATCCGCAAGATTGTAATAGGTTGTCACCCGCGAAATCTTGCCGTCTTTCAGTTCAAAGAAGGACCCGCCGGGCAAACAATAGGTCTGTCCCTGTGCCTCTGGCAGACCTTCGTCCGTCTCCAGATAGGTGCCATTGACAATGAACTCGGCAGCGGCCCGGCTTCCATCTGCGGTACAGAACAGCACCATATCGGTCAGCTCTTCCTTGTAGCAGCGGCTCATATGGGCGCAGAATGCGGCGAATGCCTCTTTGCCAGTACGAATCTGCCCTTCATTGACGTGATGGGCCACGTCATCTGAAAGGCAATCGAGCATGGCGGCGGTGTCACCGGCGTTGAAAGCCGAAAAATAGCGGGCGATGATGTCAGTCATAGGTTCTCCGTTGGCTCCCCCCAGCGTATGGTCAGATGCTGAATGATCTGATCGCGGGTCTGTCTATAACTGTCTAGCTTGGCTTCCCGGGTCTCTCCCAGCCCAGTTGGGTCCATTATTGGCCAATATTCGACATCGAGATGAAAAAATCGGGTGAGTTCCAGCGCGCGGCGCTGACTGGCGGGGGAAAGAGCGACAATCAGATCAAAGGAGGACAGGTCATCCCCCCATTGTTCCATCTCGTCGAAAGAGCGCGAGCGGTGACGGGACAGTTCCACATTCACTTCCTGGCAAACGGCAATGGAGAAGCCGTCGATCTCCAGATCGTTTTTGACCCCCGCGGATTGCACATAGGTCCCGGTGCCGTAGAACTGTTTCATCAACCCTTCAGCCATGGGGGAGCGGACCGCATTGTGGTCACAGCAGAACAGGATGGACTGCGGCAACTCCGTCACGCATCAGCCTCCGAAATGCAGAACGCAGATCAGCGTGAACAGGCGGCGGGCGGTATCGGTATCCACCTCGGCCTTGCCTTCCAGCCGCTCCTGCAAGACCCGGCTGCCTTCGTTGTGAATGCCACGTCGCGCCATGTCGATTGTCTCGATCTGACTGGGGGGGAGGGTTTTGACGGCCGAGAAATAGCTCTCGCAAATTTGGTAGTAGTCTTTGACCACCTGGCGAAAAGGTGACAGCGACAGGTGGAATTCAGCCGCCTTTTGTCCGGCTTCGGTTTCCAGGTCAAAAACCAGGCGCTTGTCGCGAATGGCGAGCCCCAGATGATAGGGGCCATCGACAACCGGGCGATCGTCGCGGCTGGGCAAGGAAAAAGAATTTTCCTCGATCAGATCATAGATCGCCACCTTGCGTTCCTGCTCGATTTCCGCAGTAGGCGGAGGCAGGTTGCGGTCGTCCAATTCGATCTGGCTAATGCGGCTCATGGATTCTGGTCTCTATCGGGATAGCGGTTAGAGAATGTCTCTAATCTATGGCGTGAGCCAGAGCAAATGCGCAGTCTGCGCCTTTGGCACTTCTGCAACAAAATATCGCCATGAAACCTGCGCCATTTCCTGCAAAAAAAAGATTTGGGGCCTTCGGCGAGGATATTTTTCGCCAAGTGAAACTGGGATTCGCAGGTCACCACCCTCTAAGATGATGAGGCGGTACAGGCGGGGACGCCGATGACCGCGCCAAGTGAAGCTTTCCGGGTCTTATTCAAACGGACCCGGGAGGTGGATCCGCTTTCATTTGGCCGCAAATATCCCGGGGTGAATTGGCCCGAGGCCAAGAGGGGCAGCGCCCCTATTTCTCGTTGAGGTGGTCCAGGCGCGCGGTGACAGACAGCCCATGCGCCTCAAGACTTTCGCTTTGCGCCAGCACCTCGGCTGCCGGACCAATCGCGCGCAGGGCCGCAGGCGTCATCTGGCTCAGCGTGGTACGTTTGACAAAATCCATCACCGAGAGGCCGGAAGAAAAGCGTGCCGAGCGCGCCGTCGGCAGCACGTGATTGGGGCCGCCAACATAGTCACCGATGGCCTCGGGGGTATATTGGCCCAGGAATATGGCACCGGCATGGACACAATTCTGGCTTAAGCTCACCGGGTCAGCAACACAGAGCTCCAGATGTTCCGGGGCAATCCGGTTGGAGAGTTCCGCGGCTTCCTCCAGGTCGCGAACGGTCACCACTGCACCAAAATCCCGCCAGCTGGCCCTGGCAATGGCACGCCGCTCGAGTGTTTCCAGGCGCGTGTCCACAGCAGCTGCCACGGCGCGGCCAAATTCGGCATCCGTGGTAATCAGCAGCGATTGAGCGCTTTCGTCGTGCTCTGCCTGGCTCATCAGATCCAGGGCGATCCAGTCGGGATTGTTCTGCGCGTCAGCAATCACAAGGATTTCGGAAGGACCCGCGATCATGTCAATTCCGACCTTGCCAAAGACCCGGCGCTTGGCCGCCGCCACAAAGGCATTTCCGGGACCGGTGATCTTGTCCACGGGGGCAATGCTTTTGGTGCCATAGGCCAGCGCGGCAATCGCCTGCGCCCCACCAATACGATAGATTTCGTCGACGCCGGACAGGCGCGCCGCCAGCAGGACCAAGGGATTGATCACCCCATCGGGTGTTGGCACTGTGATCGCCAGACGCTCAACCCCGGCGACCTTGGCGGGAATGGCATTCATCAAGACTGAGGACGGATAAGAGGCAAGCCCTCCCGGCACATAGAGCCCGGCCGCCGAAACCGCAGTCCAGCGCCAGCCCAGGGTGGCACCGCTTTCATCCACCCATTGGGCATCTTCCGGCATTTGTCGCGCGTGATAGGCGCGGATGCGCGCTGCTGCCAGTTCCAGTGCCTGGCGTTCCTCAGCCGAGACCTCGGCGATGGCTGCATCAACCTCATCGCTGGAAATTGCCAGTTGATCTGCGGTCAGTTCCAACCGGTCAAATTTCGCGGTGAGATCAATGATAGCAGCGTCACCGCGTTTGCGCACATCCTCGATGATATCAGCCACGATGGCATCCACATCCGGGCTGTCTTCACGTTTGGCGCTGAGCAACACCTCAAAGGCGCTCTCGAAATCGGCATCACGGGTATCAAGGAAAACGGGCATATCGGCTCTCTCTCGGGCTGTTGGTCTGCACATATCGCCCACGGCGTCCTGCCACAAGCTTTAGCCCGGGGCCTGCAGCAATTTGCGCATCGGGTAAGCTGGCAGGCCAAGACATTCGGTTGCGGGGCCCGTAGGGCTCCAGCCTTGTACCCGGTAAAAGTCCTGCGCTGCGGAGGTGGAGATGAGAAAGGCTTCGCGATGCCCCATCTCGCGCAACTGGCCTTCCATTCTTGCCAGCAGGGCACGACCCAGGCCCTGACCAACCGCCTCTGGTGCGACATAGAGAAGGGAGATGAAGCCATCTTCAAGGGCCTGAGCGACGGCCCTGATGTCCCCGTGCCCTTCCGCAACCAGAACCGGGTTTCCGGCCGTCAGCCAATCGCGAACATCCTGCGGCGATTTATTGGCGACCCAGGGGGCTAGTCTCTTAGGGTCAGAGCCATGATCAGCAACACAGAGATCGGTGATCGAGGCAACCAGAACCCGGCTGATGTCGAAGACATCAAAGACGGTTGCCTTGCGAATAAGGATGCCGTCTTGCCCAGTTGGGCCAGAGAAAGCCTGAGAGATCCCGCGTTTGTTCTGCATCCCCTAGCCCCGGTCCAGCTGCAACCGCTTCGGTACACAGCGCCGCAGGACTGCCATGGCCACAAGGATGCCATTCTGGAAGGCTCCCCAGCAGTGCCCCTGATGCAACTGGGCAAGGTGGGCGCTTTCTGGGATCTCTGCCACCTCTGCGGAGGTCAGCAAAAAGGCCGCAGGGGCCGCGCGCAGGCCGTGCGACCAAAGCGCCAGATATTGCGTCAGGTCCCTCTTTGTCAGCTGCCGAATCATGGCGCGGGTCAGTCCGCGTGGCCCGGCAGATGCTTTGAAGGCGCGACATAGGGGCGTGTTACGTCCCGCAAGGACAGCTCAAGCGCCTCGACCTGCAGGCGAATGGCACCATCCCCTGCAAAGGTCAGCAGGACATGGCCGCTCCCGTCTTCTGCCGGCTCAAAACTCACCGACAACAGCGAGAGCACAAGATCGCGCTCCCTCGGGTTCACCCCCTGCGAGGACACGCCAAGAACTGTCTCGATGGTCAGCAGGCTTTGCACCCTTTCATAGGAGCGCCCGCGCCGTTCAGCCGCCTGCTGATCCTCCCAGCGAAACCGGTTGAGCAATATGGCAAAGCGATGGTCTTTGGCCCGCCAGCTCATTTCCTTGGCGGGCAGAACGGCGTCCTGCACCAGGGTTGAAATCACCTGCAGATCTTCGGGAGTGAAAGCTCCGAGGTTCAGCGGCGCCTCGCGGCCGTCGTGAAAGCTGGCGTCTGACATGATCAGCCCCCCTTGATCCGTTCGATCTGTGCACCAACGCCAGAGAATTTGCGCACCACCTGCTCATAGCCGCGATCCAGATGGTAGACCCGATTGACCAGGGTTTCGCCTTCGGCTGCCAGGCCGGCCAGGATCAGCGAGACCGAGGCGCGCAGATCCGTGGCCATCACCGGTGCACCTTTCAGGCGGTCCACACCGGTCACAGTGGCATGACCACCGTGCACTTCGATCTGGGCCCCCATGCGAATCAGCTCAGGCGCATGCATGAAACGGTTTTCAAAGATCTTTTCGTCCAGAACGCTGGTGCCTTGGGCGGTGCACATCAACGCCATCATCTGCGCTTGCAGATCGGTGGGGAAACCTGGGAAGGGTTCGGTGGTAACATCAACGGCTTTTATCCGATCCCCGCGGCGTTTCACCCTCAGGCCGGCTTCGGTTTCGGTAACTTCAACCCCGGCCTCATCCAGTTTTTCCACGAAGGCACCGATCAGATCGAGGCGACCGCCCAGCAGCTCGACCTCACCGCCGGCAATCGCCGGAGCCAGCATATAGGTGCCCAGCTCAATCCGGTCGGTGACCACCGGGTGGGTAGCCCCATGCAGCCGGTCGACGCCCTCAATGGTGATGGCGGATGTGCCGGCACCTTCGATATGCGCGCCCATTTTTGTCAGGCAATCTGCAAGGTCGACGATCTCGGGTTCGCGGGCGGCATTCTTGATCACGGTGGTGCCCTTGGCCAGGGTCGCCGCCATCATGATGTTTTCCGTGGCCCCCACAGAAGCAAAGCTCAGCTCCATCACTGCGCCCTTCAGGCCGCGCGGGGCCTTGGCATGCAGATAGCCGTCTTTCAACTCGATTTCGGCCCCCAGCGCCTCGAGCCCATGCAGGTGCAGATCCATCGGACGCGCGCCAATGGCGCAGCCTCCCGGCAGGGAGACCACCGCCTGTCCCAAGCGCGCCAGCAAGGGGCCCAATACCAGATTGGAAGCCCGCATCTTGCGCACGATATCGTAGTCGGCCACGTGGTTGTCGATATTATGGCTCGACAGCGCCTGGACCTGGCCATCCTGCAGGCTGGAGACCTCGGCCCCCAGGGATTGCAGCAGCTCGGTCATTGTCTTGATGTCACTGAGACGTGGCGCATTGGTCAATGTCAGCGGCTCTTCGCTGAGCAATGTTGCGGGCATCAGCGTCAGGCAGGCGTTCTTGGCCCCTGCGATTGGGATCTGGCCGTTCAAGGGGCCGGAGCCTTTTACCAAAATCGAATCCATCTGCCTCTACCTTTCCGACTCTTCGGTCGTTGTGTCTTGTTTCTCCGCACGCGCCTTGGCCTGCGCTTTGCGGCGCGCCATATTGGCCTTCAATGAAGCTTTCAAACGGTCCTCACGCTGAGAGGATGCTTGGCTCGATTTCTGCGTTTTTTTCTCTGCCATAGACCTTCTGTAACTTAGTGAGAAAAAACCGTCCAGAAGCTCTTGCGCCCCTGAACGTTTGTCCCTAAAAGCCCCTCACCGGCGCTGCTGTAGCTCAGAGGTAGAGCACTCCCTTGGTAAGGGAGAGGTCGAGAGTTCGATTCTCTCCAGCAGCACCAGGTTAACCCCTTGAAATTGCTAATAATCTGTAATTTAACAGAAAAGCTCCACCTCTCTGGTACATGAAGGTGGTACATCATGGGGCTAAGAATGCCGCAACCAACACTGACCGGAAACAGGTATTACCTGCGAGTCGCCCCACCAGCTGACCTAGCCAAGGCCGTTAAAGGCCAGCTCATTTCCATCCCCATAGATGGTGCGTTCAAGTCGGTGAGAATCGGAACCCATGTGAAGGTCTCCCTCGGCACAAGCGACTTGGCAGAAGCCCTGAAAAGATACCTGCCAGCCTACCAAGCGGTTCTTGCCCACTGGGAGGCCGTGCGAAGTGGTCCGCAAAAGCTGACCCACAAAAACTTGTTCGCACTTGCTGGTTAGTTTCGTGCCGACTGGATCAATGTTTTCGACGAGAACCCCGAAACTCCTGAAATCTGGGAGAGAGTGATTGCCGCTAATGAAAGCGCACTTGGCGGAGGGCGGGACAAGCTTGCAATTCCGGTAAAGGGAAAGGGGCTAGTTGGGCTTTGCCAGAAGGGATGCCAGCGCCTTGATCGAAAAAGCGCTCGACATATTTCAATAGTGAAGCTTCTGCTCCTGTTGGCGGATGAAAACCCAAAATATCCCTCGGCCAATTCTCTCAGTGAAAAGGCCGGTATACGGCAGGACTTGAATGATCGCACAGTGAAATTATCGCACAGTGACCTGGCCCCGCGACCTGGGCCCGCAGTTTTTTGCCATTGCTTCAGACTTGGCGAATAGATCTCTGATCTTGAGGGAGGAGACCCTCGTCTTCCTGCCTCAGATCTGGGTTGGATCCATCTCTCTTTGTGGGGTAGCGATAGAAGGCTGTACCAGACCATGATTGAGGGCACGGGAAACCGAATGGAAAAATGCGGGACCTGAGCTTGACCCGACAGATGTCGCCGGAAAAACGACCAACTGTCAGATCACATCCGAACCACTACAGCTCAGGTTGAAATTGGACCACTCAACTGGGGCTGCTCATCAAAAGAACTTGCCAAAGGTCTTGTAGTCTTCTTTGTACAGCTTTTTAATCTTGTTCTGCTGTTTGCGAGTCAAATCATCCACTTTGAATTTTGGCCCGCCAGTTTGGGCCCGCCCGACGGTCATTGTTGTTCCAGTACGCTCAGCGATATCTGCAACAAACTGATCCATATCGGCAGGTGTATAAAGCTTCGTGAAGTAACTGGCGTCAGTGCCTAGAAAGAACGCCGAAGGGCGGGTGTGATGCAAAATCGACGGATGCGCCCTGCGATACTCATGAAAACGTTCGATATAGAGATCTAAATCCGGTGTCGGCTCCAGATTTGCTTGAGTCAGGCCTTCTTCGGCCTTGTACATCGACAGTTCTTTGTGGGCGATGACACGGTTGCCATAGGCAGACAGAAAACGCGAAATCGGCTCGCGAACCATGGCAACACGGAAGTAATCTTTGATCCGTTCTTCGGGGTACTTTGCGCGTGGCAGGGTCGCGTATCCTGAGTTGTGAATATGTCGAGATCTGCCGTTGGAAACAAATGGTTTGAAGGGAAAGCCGTTTTCCAGTTCAAAAAAGGCCAATTTCAAAGAGGAGCAAGCTGTCTTGGGGACCGCTCCGTAGAAAATTTTATGCTTGTCCAGGATTACGGCCATGGTTTTCTTGTCCTTGGTCTTGATCAAAATATGATCTCATGTGTCCATAGCTGACTATCCATCTTTTGGTATCAACGCAATGCGGTACCCGGGCACGTGGCCAGCGATCCGCCCAAAGTTGATTTCTTGCTGCAACACCGGTTTTTTTGACATTGGGATTGACAAAAACCCTCACCGACGGCTGGCCCTCCAGCAGGCTTTGCAGTATCTCAAATGGCTATGCGCAAGACTCTGTATCTCCATATTGGGCACTTCAAGACCGGTACCACGGCCATCCAAGTGTTTCTTCAAGATAACCGCAGGTTGCTGGAAAAGCAGAACCTGTGGGTGGCCAAAACTGCGTTGAAGCATTGCAAGCATTCTGCGCTGGCCTTCTGCCTCTATAAGGCGGCCGGAGTGCAGACCCTTATGCATGGCTATAACAAGCCTGACACGCCGCAACAGCAATGGGCCGCGCTTTTTGATGAGCTGCGCAACAGCAAAAAATCGCGGATGATTGTCAGTACAGAAGAATTCATGCGCCTGGGAAATTTTCCCAAAGCCGTGGAGCAGCTCAAACAGGTTGTCGCAATGGCACCCGACATCGATTTCAAGGTCATCGCCTATCTGCGTGCCCCCGAATACCACCTGCGGTCCTGGTATAATCAACTGGTCAAGATGGGTATCCCCACACCTGCCTTTAACGCAGCGGCCGCAGGCGCAATCGAGCCAATCCACTATGATTACGCATTGGCATTGCAGCCCTGGATCGACCTCTTTGGAGCGGATGCAGTCACTTTGCGCCACTACGCAGAGGGCGGGCGGCAAAGCAACAGGCTGCTGCAGGACTTTCTGTCGATTTTTGAGATCAGGGAACCCCTCCGCAATCTGAAATTTCGATCCAAGGATCCCAATCCGCGCATGGATGACGATGTGATCGAATTGGTGCGCATCCTGCAGAACACCGGCGCTCCGCGTCATGTAATCGAAACCGCTGCCGAGCGGATCAAGACCTATCGCGACCTCGAACAAACCACAGATTTCTCCCCCGCCAACGACGGGTTCGAAGTGATGCGCCAGCAGGCGGTTTCAGGCCTGGAACAGCTGGCGAGACAGGCGCCTGGGTTTTCCGAAACTTTGTCTCAGTTTCAATCCAGCCTACCGCAGCCGGATGACGCGACAGCGGCCGAAGGCTGGCATATTGTCGGCCTTGTGCTCAACGAGTTGCAGGCCCTGCGCAAAACCACCCTTCGTCAAAACAAGATCCTGGCACAGCGACTGGACGCGCTGGAAGCATTGCAGACACAAGAGAAGCTCCGCTGAAATGAGGGTGCTCTACTACAATTGGGTCGATTACCTGGATGATGAGAACCGGGGCGGAGGTGTTTCACAATATCAACGTAACGTTCTGCGGCAGCTGGATAAAGATGAGGCGGTCGAAGCCGTCTTCCTGTCCGCTGGCATCTCTTATGATCTTCGCCATCGCCCGCCACGATGGGAGCGCAGCCGCCACGGCCCCGCGCAGGACCGCCATCGCCGCTATGAGATCGTCAATTCTGGAGTTCTTTCACCAGCACATTTCTCCTTTGGCAATACGGCCCAGGTGGATGACGCCAAAACCCTGGACTGCTTTTATGATTTCATTGAGGCCACGGGCCCTTATGATGTGGTCCATTTCAACAATCTCGAAGGAGTGCCTGCGCGGGTCCTGGAGTTGAAGTCGCGCTGGCCGCAGACCCGGGTCATTTTCTCCCTGCATAATTATTATCCGTTCTGCCCTCAGGTGAATCTCTGGCATCAGGAACGTGAGACCTGCACTGACTTTAACGGTGGGCAAAAATGCGGCCAATGCCTTCCCAATGCGCATAAGGAACGGCAATTGCGTCTAGCCCATGCGCTGGCCTATCGTTTGAAATCCGCAGGGGTCCACCCCCAAAGCCGTCTGTTTCAACTGCTCTATCAACCCTCAATCCGACTGGGCAGACGCCTCTCCATGGCGCTGCGGGCTGTCAAACAGCTGGGAAGCAAATCGGTGCCTCAGCGCCCTGGCAAGCAGGCAAAGCTGATAGCGGCACACAGCAGATTTGCATCTAGGCGCACCGCAATGGTCGGGCTGATCAACGATCAGTGTGACAAGGTGTTGGCGGTCTCGGATTTCACCGCAGGCATAGCCCGCCGCTATGGGGTACGCGAGGAGCTGCTGGAAACCTCCTATATCGGCACCTCTCTGGCCGCCTGCTTTGATGAGACAAAACCGCGTCCTCTTGTTGCGCAAGCAGATGGGGTTCTGAGCATCGGCTATCTTGGCTATATGCGGCGGGACAAGGGGTTCTTTTTCCTTCTTGAAGCCCTGCAGTCCCTGCCTGCACCTTTGGCCAAACGTATCCGGCTGGTGGTGGCCGCAGGGCGGGGCGATGCGCAGACCATGGCGCAATTGTCCCAACTGGGCCAAAACCTGGCAGGGCTGGATTATCACGACGGCTACAGCCATGATGACCTGCCCCAGATCCTGTCGCAGATTGACCTCGGGGTGATCCCGGTGCTTTGGTATGATAATCTGCCCCAGGTCGCCATCGAAATGCACGCCAATCACATACCCTTGCTGACCAGTGATCTGGGCGGTGCGCAAGAGCTGTCAAACTGCCCCGAGATGGTTTTCAAGGCCGGGGATATCGACAGTTTCCAGGCCCGCCTTCAGGCGCTTCTGGCGGGTGAGATCGACATGGGGGCCTATTGGGCTGGTGCGCGGGTGCCAACTTCCATGGCGGACCACCTGACGGCTTTGATGCAGGTCTACACCCCAGAGGCAGACCGTCCCAACACCTGACCCTCAGGCTGTTGTGCGCAAGTGCAAAGAACCTACAGTCACCGGTTGAATTGCGCCGCACTTCAGCAGATGCTCTCCTGGAAGAGACCGGAACCGACTAGATAGCCGCCGCCTGCGATGTGCCGTCTGAGAGAGAAGGGACAGCCATGCCAGACGCATCGACGCAAATAGCCTATCTTACCCGTGGGTTGACCAAGGTCTACGGCAGCGGCCATTCTGCGGTTCACGCGTTGCGCGGTGTGGATCTGGAGATCCCGGCGGGCGAAATCGTGGTGCTGCTGGGGCCCTCCGGATCGGGCAAGTCAACGCTTCTCAACATTCTCGGCGGGTTGGATCGTGGCACCGCTGGTGATGTGCAGTTTCGCGACCAGAGCCTGGAACAGATGTCGGACAGGCAGCTGACCCGCTACCGGCGCGACTATGTGGGGTTTGTCTTTCAATTCTACAATCTGATGCCCAGCCTGACCGCCCGCGAGAATGTCGAATTGGTGACCGAGATCGCCGCCGATCCGATGGAACCCGATGAGGCGCTGGCCCTGGTGGGGCTGCACCAGCGGATTGACCATTTCCCGGCGCAATTGTCAGGCGGTGAGCAGCAACGGGTTGCCATTGCCCGCGCCGTTGCCAAACGCCCCGAGGTGTTGTTTTGCGATGAGCCCACAGGTGCGCTCGACAGTCAGACCGGGCGGGCGGTGCTTGAGGTGCTGCGCGACGTCAACGTTGAGCTGGGCTCGACCATCCTGATGGTCACTCACAATGCCAATACTGCCGCCATGGCGGACCGGGTGATCCATTTTTCTGATGGCGGCATCCGCGAGATGACTGAGAACCAGCAAAAACTCAGCCCTTCGGAGATCCACTGGTGAGCCCGCTTGACCATAAGCTACGGCGCGACCTTTGGCGGATAAAGGGGCAGGCCATTGCCATCGGCGTGGTGATCGCCGTTGGGGTGATGATGTTGGTGATGATGACGGGGTTGGTCACCTCGCTGGACGAAACCCGCAGGGCCTATTACGAGCGCTACCGGCTGGCGGATGTGTTTGCCCCGGTGAACCGGGCCCCGGAACGGATGGCGACACAACTGGCACGGATCTCGGGCGTGGCCCGCGTCGAGACGCGGGTAACGGGACGGGCCTTGATCGATCTGCCAAACCGCAGCCTGCCCGTGCAGGCCCAGGCCCTGTCGCTGCCCGAGCGTCGACGTCCGGCACTCAACGATATCTACCTGACCCGCGGGCGTCTGCCTGCCCTGGGACGCACCGATGAAATCGTGCTACTGCAAAGCTTTGCCCGCGCTCATGATTTGCAGCCCGGCGACACCCTGGCGGCAACCATGAACGGCAGCCGTCACGCCTTCGTGATCACTGGTCTCGCTCAAAGTCCTGAGTTCCTCTATGTGACCGCGCCCGGCGAATTGGTGCCGGATGATGCGCGATTTGGGGTGATCTGGATGGCCCGTCCCGGGCTTGCCGCGGCCTATGATCTGGATGGCGCGTTCAATGAGGTGCTGTTGGGGTTGGCGCGGGGGGCCAAACCCAAGCTGGTGCTGGACCGGGTCGACCATATCCTCGCGCCATATGGAGGCTCCGGCGGTTATGAATTGGGGGACCAGCTCTCCAACCGTTTCATTACCGAAGAGATCGCCGGCCTGGTGGCCAGCGCCAGGGTGGTGCCGCCGATCTTTCTCGCGGTGGCCGCCTTTCTTCTCTACATCGTCGTCAGCCGCATCGTGGAATCCGAGCGCGAAGAGATCGGGCTGACCAAGGCCTTTGGCTACACCAATCTCGAGGTTGGCAGTCACTATTTCAAACTGATCCTGGTTATCGCAATCGGCGGCGCTTTGGCGGGCTGTCTTGCTGGCATCGTTAGCGGCAGGGCGATGATCGGGCTCTATGGTGCCTATTTCAAATTTCCCTTTCTGGTGTTTCGTCTGGACCCGGCCTCCTTTGTGACCGGGGTGAGTGTCAGCGTGTTCGCGGCCTCGGCAGGGGGAGTGCTGGTGCTGCAGCGGGTCTTTGCTCTCACCCCCGCCAGTGCTATGCGACCGCCTACCCCACCCGACTACAGTCGGTCCGGTACATTCGGGCACCGCCTCATCCGGGTTCTGGACCAGCCCAGCCGTATGGTGCTGCGGCGCATCACCCGGCAACCTCTGCGCATGGGAGGGGCCGTGGTCGGCATCGCTTGTGGCATGGGGCTGTCGGTGGCGATGATCACCATCTATGCCGGATTTGACCGCTCGATCGATCTCACCTTCTCGGTACTGGATCGCAGCGACGTGAGCGTCAGTTTCATCCAGCCGGCCAGCTCCAAGACCCTGTTCGAGCTGCGCCGCGTGCCCGGTGTCACCCGGGTCGAGGGCGTGCGGCATACGCCGGTGCTGCTGCGCCATGGACGCAACAGCCATCGCGGCACCCTCACTGGACTGCCCGAAATGCCGGTGCTCAACCGGGCGCTGGACCGCCACGTGGCGCCGGTTTCGATGCCACAGTCCGGGCTGGTGCTGTCCCAGGTCCTGGCTGAAATCCTGGAGATCGCGCCGGGCGAGATCCTGACCGTGGAGGTGCGCGAAGGGCGTCAGCCCGTGCTGGAGATCCCGGTAAGCGGCATTGCCGAGGCGCTGTTGGGCTCTCCCGCCTATATGGATCTGGCAGCGCTCAACCGGGTCCTGCGCGAGCCGGAGCGGGTGTCCGGGGCCTATCTTTCGATCGATACAGCCCGCGCCGATGAGATCTATCAGACCTTGCAGGAAATGCCGATCGTTGCCGGGCTCAGCCTCAAGAGCGACGCGCGCGACGCCTTTGTGACCTTGATGAATACCGGAGCTGGAGCGATCCGCTATGTGATGGGAGCCATCGCCTTTGTCATCACCTTTGGCATTGTCTACAACGCCGCCCGCATCGCCTACGCTGAGCGCAGCCGCGATCTGGCCAGCCTGCGTGTCATCGGCTTCAGCCCCAGCGAGGCGGGGTTTGTTCTGCTGGGAGAATTGGCCGTGGTAACGCTGGTCGCGCTGCCGCTTGGTGCGCTGCTCGGGTATTTTCTTTCCTTTGGCATTGCCGAGGGTTTTTCCACTGATCTCTATCAGATCCCGGTCGTGTTCGATCCGGTAAGCTACGGGCAGGCGATGCTGGTGGTGCTTGCAGCCTCGGCTGTGTCGGGGGGATTGGTCAAACGCGATCTGGATCGTTCGGATCTGATTGTAGCCTTGAAAACACGGGAGTAAGGCATGGCAAAGGCAAAGAAACTCTCTCGCCAAGTGCTGAGCCTCTTGGCGGCTGGGTTGATCGCCGCTGCGGTTGCTGCCGCCTTTTGGCCGCGCCCGCTGATGGTCGATCTGGGCGAGGTAAGTCGCGGGCCTCTGCAGGTGACCATCGAAGAGGAAGGGCGCACCCGGGTCAGTGAGCCCTATGTGGTCTCGACGCCGGTGGCCGGTCGGCTGCAGCGGGTGGAGGTTGATCCGGGTGATCCGGTGATACGCGGCGAGACGATCATCGTTCATATGTTGCCAACCAACCCTGTGGCGCTGGACGTGCGCACCCGTGAACAGGCCCAGGCGGCGGTCAAGGCCGCAGAGGCAGCATTGCGCGGGGCCCATGCCGATCTCAGCGCCGCCGAAGCCAGCCGCGATCTGGCCGAGACCGAATTGAAGCGCACGGGGCAATTGGCAGAGCGCAACATTGCCAGCCCCGCAGTGCTGGACCGGGACAAGCGGGAGTTTCGCATTTCGGAGGCTGCGGTGCAGATGGCAGAGGCTGCCATTGCCACCCGTGAGGCGGATCTGATCACGGCGCAGGCGCAACTCATCGGTTTTGAGGATCTGGGCATAGGTGCTGCTTTGCGCGAAGGTGGCGCGGATGACATCCCACTCTACGCTCCGGCCAGTGGCCGGATCCTGCAGATCATGCAGCAAAGCGCCACCACGCTGCCTGCGGGTGAGCCGATTATGGAAATCGGCGACATCGAAGGAGACCTGGAAATCGTGGTGGAGCTGATCTCCTCGGATGCGGTGCAGGTCACTCCCGGTGATCCGGTGATCATTGATGACTGGGGCGGAGCAATGGTGCTGCACGGCGCGGTGACCCGCATTGACCCCTTTGGCATCACCAAGGTCTCAGCCCTTGGGGTCGAAGAGCAACGGGTGCCGGTGATCATCGCCCTGGCCACTCCGGCATCAGAGCGCGCCGGTCTGGGTCACGGCTATCGGGTGGAGACCCGGATCGTCACCTGGCAGGCCGAAGATGTGTTGCGGGTGCCCTCAAGTGCGCTGTTTCGCGATCAGGACAACTGGGCGGTCTTTGTTGAAGTCGAGGGGGTAGCGGAGCAGCGAACCATCGAAATCCTGCGCAACAATGGCACCTTGGCCGAACTCGGCAGCGGGTTGCGCGACGGCGACAGAGTGGTGATTTATCCCTCCGCCGCCATCAACGATGGGGTCACCATTCAACAGCGGGTGATCGAATAGGCCGTCTTGCAGAGCAGGGAAGGCCGTTCAGTCCTCCCCCGTCGCCTTAGTTGTCCTCTAGCCGGGCTTTGACAAAGGGCGCTTGGTTCCAGGGTATCGATAGGCCCTCCTCGTAGATCACGTCACGCCCTTCGGACATCAGCGCCAGATATTTCTGGTATTCCTCGGCGTCGTTGAAATGCTGCCGCCGGGCCACTTCTTCCTGTGCCTTGCGGTGGAAGTCGGCGTTGTATTTGAAGTGGGCAAAGACCAATTCGCGCGGGGACAGGCGCACATCCGCAAGATAGTGCAGCCCCGCCGACAACCGCATCCAGGGCTGATATTTCAGCAGTGCAACTTTCTGCGCTACAAAAATTTCTGGTCTCGATCCTGGTATCAGCCGATGCCGTACCGCACTGGTCCAGGTTGGCATGTTGCTAAAGGGGCCGAGAGATACAACGTCTGTGAGGAAGGGGGCCCGATCCACAAAACCAGCTTCTGCAAAGGGGTTGGTCTCAAAGGTAACATCGCTAAGTGGGCCTTTGGGATACATGTCCAGCATGAAGATGCGGGCCGCATCTGCCCCCTGGAAGTCTTTTGTTTGCAGAAGCTCTGGCAGGGATTGAACCTGGTTCTTCTGCCAAGCCAATAGCTCATCCGCGTCGGCAACCAAAGACCATTTGCCAACACGAAAGGCCGCCATCATCGCTTGCTGCCAGCTCACTCCGTAGTAGGATTTGCTGTAGTCCGTATCGACGGAGAAGAGCGCTACATCCGGTTGCTCCAGCAGATATTCAAGGGTGCCGTCATCAGAACAGTTGTCGGCAATGAGGAAACTGCCAACGCCCAGTTTGCGGTAATGGGCCAGGAATTGCGGCAGCATGAACATCTCGTTGCGCATGCAGGCCACCACGGCCACCTCGGCGGAGCGGGCGGCCTCCAGGCGATCTTCACCGCTAATGAGTTCTAAGGCATTGACGTTGAACCCGAGTGCGACATCTTGAAAGCTGGGCCAGATTTTTTTTGGGTGCAATTCCGATGAGGTAAGTCGGGCTTTGGCCAGCCCCTGTGTCTCATGTTCGTCCAAATGAACCAGCGACACCGGGGCAGCTCGGCTGGCATCAAAACTGTTGACCCACAGGGAAACCGGCTTGGCCTTGCTCCAGTTGCGGCGTCGAACAGAGGTGCGATAGTCCTCGCCCGTTGGGTAAATGCCCTGCTGTGCCAGGAGGTCTCCCAGCAATTTGTCTTCCATGAAAGACAACTGAATCAAATATTGCCCCGCCGGGCTGTGCGCTGCGGTCAGAGCTGCCGCCATAGCGGTCCGGCTCAAGGCGTAGCCACAGCCACCATCCGTATAAAGGGAAGGTTCTGGCGATTTATCCAGCTCCAGGCGTCCGCGTTCAGACGTGGATTTTTCGTTGTGCCAGCTTCGATCCATTTGCCCGGGGCGGCGGTTGAGGATGCGGCCGTAGTAGTCGAATTTGCGATAACTTTGAGAGAGGAAAAAGACATCCGGGTTTAGGAAGCAATCGTCATCGATCTTTACCATATGGGCAAAACGGGTGTTGTCATGGACCCAGCGGATGGCTGCCAGGGTTTTTTGCGGCAGGCCTTCGTAGTTGTCCGGCGCATCCAGATGCACCACGTCGCCCTCGATCCGGCCATCCCCATTGCCGACAGCAATCACATAGGGGATCTCCAGCGCCTTGAGCAGTGACAGCCATCCCGCGCGCATCGCCGGAATGCGGCTGTCGAGATTTGGCAGGCAGGAAAACACGGTGACAATGGTGTCAAACAGCGGCGATGCAGACAGCTCGGGGGCTCCTGCCGGCAACGGATCGGTGACGGGCAACAGCTCTGCTACGCCGGGTAGGGCCTTGTTCACCTGCGCAAAGATCTCTGCCGCTCCGGGGGTGTCGCGCAGTGCCAGCAGCGCCAGTCGCGGTGCTGTGGCGCGGCCCAGCTCGGCGCGCTCTTCGTTTGGCAAGACGGCAAACAGCTGTTGCAGCTGCTTGACCAATAGCGACAAGGCTTGTTCCTGGCCGGGATGGGGGAGCAATCCACGGATCATGGCCAGGGTCATCCCGAGGCCCAGATAGCGGGTGCGGCGGCTCGAAATCAGGCGCAGCTTTGCCCCCAGACCGGTGATATCTTCCGCGCTGAGCGTTTGGGTGGCAGCCTGTTCCAACAGGGACTGCATCAAGCGACTGACTTCTGACTGCAGTTGGTAATAGGGCGCGCGTGGGACGTCGGGGTAAAGCCCGGGCAGGGTGGCGGCAGCAACTTCGACCAGATCCTCTGAGACCGGGTCGGCTCCGGGATAAGCCATATGCCGGACTGTTGCCTCTTCCACCTGCAGGCCCGCTTGTTTCAGGGCGATCTGGGTCAGCTCTTCACCCGTGTTTGTTTGTACGCCAGCGGGCCCCAGCAATTCACGCCGCATCCGCTTTAGGTCGACAGGAGAATAATGATGGAAAAGATCCAGTGCCTTGGCCAGTGTTGGATCTGCTTCGGGGGCATCAACGGAGCGCTCGATCACGGCAAAGGCCTGGCGCAGCGGGGCCAATTCCGGGGCCGCTGCCAGAGCGTCTGTTGCATCAACGCGGTGCCAGAACTGCCGCGACAGCCCATAAACACGGATGACAAAATCGACAGTCAGGCGGTGGGTATAATCGGCAAAGCTGTCCATCCTCAGCAGCAGTTGCACCGCTACTTCTGTCAGATTGGTGCAATGGGTGTGCTCCCAGTAGTCATCGGCCAGACGGTTCACCAGATCAAAGTAGGCATAAAGGATGTTTTCGCGGATTTTTTCCTCCAGGTTGTCCGCGTCGATGATCTTTAGCATCAGCCTGGCGAGTGCCGGCGTGAGCAGCCATGCGGAATTGGGCGCGATCAATGAGCGTATGGCTGGACAAATCTCGCTGTGACGCCCCTCAAGCAACAGAAATGGCAGAACTGCGGATGTTTTGAAGAGATTTCCTGTATCCGGCGAAAGAGACCCGGCAAGCTGCTCTTTGCAATAAAGTTCGTGAAAACCGTCAAAGTCACGGTCTGGCTCACAGAAAAAACCGATGAGCGCAAGAAAGAGAAAACGACGTTCATCCTTTGGAAGCGCTCTCACCAGGGGAGCCAGCACCTCGAGCGGATCTGCCTGCGGATTATCCCGCATCGCCTTGCCAAATGTTGCTTGGGCCTGCGTGACCGCGTCGCGTTCCCTAGCGGGAGCGGTCTTCAGTTCGGAAGTTTGATCAATCTGACCGTCTGGCGCCTTATCTACGGCGACGATATAGTTGCTCAGGCCATAAAACCGCTGCGCCGAGGCGACAGCCGCTCGGCTTTTGGCTGACAACATAGGGAGCAACCCGCCAAACTGCAGATGTTCAAAAACCTGCATGGCTGCCAGAGAGTCACCGTAGAGGTCGGTTTCTGCCAGAATAGTCTCGATCTCGGTTGCCATATCCTGACGTGACAGCTGCAGTCGCGGGCAGGCCTGATCGCCATCCGGTTGCAGCAATCCCAGATCCAGTGTTGCGGTGTCGGACACCCCCTCCCAGATCCGTCCGGGCAGCAAAACGGTAATATCCGTGAGTTGTTCTGTGTCTCTTTTGGCGTCGTTTCGATCGCCCCTGGGAGAGAGGATCACCTTGGGGGGCGAAGGCAGACCTGGCAGATCCAGGCTCAGCGCTGCGCTATCCGGCGCAAGCGGTAGCCGCGCGCGCAGCTCGAGCCGGTTGCTGAGACAGAGTTGGCCTTTATCCAGTTTGGCACGGTTGCTTCGATTGAGCGCGCCAAAAATGGAGGTTGCAGGATTGCTGTCGCCATAGTCGATGTCTTGTGCCGCAATACCGCCCTGAAAGCTGACATATGTGATTTGGTTCAGATTGGGATAGGGACGGCGCAGAACCCCCCGTCCAAAGCGAAAGATTTTTTTCCCATCCAGTGTCACGGTGACATGCGGTGGGCTAAAAGTTATCGCAACTTCCACCCCGGATTTGGCCAGGGCTGCCGTCTTGATTTTCTCGGCCGCCCAGGTTTCGCCGCTGCGTTTGTTGCAGACGCAAAGCCCGTCCTCCTGGCGTAGCGATACATGGAACAGAATATTCTGCTGTTCCCGGTCGAAAAAGGAAATATTGGCATAGGAAAACTGAGAAAATTCAGCAGTATATTTAAAAACCGTGTTTTCCTGAACTAAAAACGATTGCATTTAAACTTCCATGGGCTTCCGGTGGGACCGGCAATTGTCAGATCAAGGCCTGCGCTGGGCGCAGGAGCGATTTATCGAGTGCGGCGCAACAGCGCTTCAAGACTTAGCAACGTCTCTAGCCGTTCCCCCTCACCCGGGTCCAGTGGGGTTCTTTCCTTGGTTAGGCCGCGGCGAAAGGCTGCCCAAGCTGCCGTAAGGGAAATCAATCCCTGTTTGAGCGTCCTAAAGGGCTGTGACAGTTGTGAAATCTGCAGTCTCAGGGCCCGGGCAAACAGGCGACGGTGCCATCCTTTGGGCAGGCTGGCGGACTGGGGCGCGTCCAAGTTTTTGGCCAAATGATCCAGCGATCGTGAAAGTGGAGTGGCAAAATTTCCTAACGGAAACTGAGACATAGCTGCGGCGGATTGGTTCACATCACATCCCGCCGATTGCAGGTAGATCGCCTTTCTGGCGCTCAGCGCCGCTTGCAGCGCCACTTGCCAACCCGGCAGAGCCCCTGGCCCAAAGCGGATTCCGGTCTCTATAAGAAACGACCGGCGATAGAGTTTGGGGGAGATCTCGCCATCAAGAGCTATTGCCACATCTGGCGAAAACACAAAGGCACTGGCCGCAAGCGCATCGGTTGAGCGCGTCTCGTTGAAATGAAAAGAGGTATGGTAGCTTTCGCTCTGCAATCCCAGGCGAAACAGCGAAACGCAAAAATCCGCCTCTGCCGCAATCAGCCCGTCGACCCAGTCATTTAGCGCCATTTCCGCCAGCGTATCGCCGGCAATCAGGAAATTGATAAAAACGCCCTGGGCGGCCTCAAGCCCGGCGTTGCAGGCAGTGCCGAGTTCGCGCCCGCTGGAGCGGACAATCCGCACTTGCGGGTGGTCTTTGGCGACACTTGCGGCAGCATCGGCATCGGTTTGGCTGTTGCAGGGGATCAGGATCTCGCGACCGGGCGCGCCCTGACGTGCCAGCGCGCGCAGGCTGCCGCTCAGCAGATCAGGATCGCGTCCTGCCCAAAGCAGAACAACCGACAGCGGCAAGGCTCCTGCCATTTCCAGCCCCCAGGCTCGCGAAATATGGGGATCCCAATCGGGTGCATAGTTTAACCCGTGTTCGGCCAGATAGCGCGCGCAGGCTTGGGCATATCGGGCGCGACGTTCTGGCTGGCACAGCGCGGTACTACGTTCAAACAACAGCCGGCTTGCAATTTTTTCAAAGGCTTCGGTGCCGCCGGGGCGATCAGACGTTGCCATCAGGCTTTGCATGTCGTCCAGCACCGAGAATTGCTCAAACACCCTGTCACTGTCGCTACCGGTTATCTGTCCTGCCCTGTCACGGGTCTGCAAATACAGCGGGACGGCCAGATGTTGCAGGTGATCGGTTCGCTTTGCGACCTGATAATAAAAGCTGTGATCCTCGAACCAGGTGCCTTCGGGAAAGCGCAGCCCCTCAATCAGCTCCCGGCGATAGAGCTTGTTCCAGGCCGATGGGAAATGGGAAATGATGTCGTTCCAGTTCTCCAGAGGGCACCGGTTGATGTCACCTGAACTGTGGAGATGGGCCTGCCCGTGAATGGCGGAATGATCGTGACCGTCCCCCTCAGGCATGCAAAAGCGAATGCCGCAAGCGACCCAATCTGAGCCGGTGCTTTCCAAGACCTGCCACAACCGCATAAGGTAGTCGGGCGTAATCCTGTCGTCACTGTCCACAAAGGCGACAAAGGCGCCCTGGGCGATGTCCAGGCCTGTGTTGCGGGCTCCGGACAGGCCTTGGTTGTCCTGATGGATCATTTGAAAGCGGGGGTCCCCCGCCACGGTATCCCAGGCCACTGCGGCACTGTTGTCCGTTGCGCCATCATCAATCAGCAAGGCCTCGAAATCGGTCAGGCTCTGAGCCTTGAGGCTTTCTATGCAAGCCGCGACATGATTTTCGACATCAAAGATCGGGATGATGACAGAGATAAGCGGGCGGGAGCCGGAAGGGGGCATGCAGCGGAAACTCAATGAATGGCCAGATGTAGGACCTAGTACATGACAAAGGTCCCGGCTGTCATCTCTGCTGTTATGCCACTGACCGCCATTCGCGTTGAATTTCTGCTTCATCCCCCTCGAGGTGCGCGGGGTGGCCTAGGTCCGTGGTTGAAACCGATAAGACAAGACAGTCACGAAGCCTGGGCCGCGGGATGGGCAAAGGACATCACTGTCTTGATGGCGCCGTCCAAATCGGTGCCGTCTTCATCACCAAGCGCGGCTTCACGCAGGCGGGCGATCCATTGGCCCGCGTCGTCCCGGTCAATCAGGGCGGGCACAACGGCCATGATGCGGGCAAATTTTGACAGCCCGCGCGCATGGGTGTCCGAATAGCCCTTGATCAGACGTCGACACTGCAGCAACTCGATTGCGCATTCATAGTTTTGCGGCAGCGTTTCGTGGCACAGGGTCAGCCAGGCGTGCAAATGGGCCTGCTCCACCCGATGGCGCAGACTGCGACGGCGGGTCCGCCGCAGGCCGGCAATCACATAGAGCAGCACAAAGCCCCGCAACCGATGGGTACGAATTCTGCGCCCCCGATTGAGGCGACGATCAATCCAGGCTGCCAGTCGCGGGCGGGCTTCGATCCATGCGCCAAGGGAGGCGGGCAAAAGACTGATGATCTCTTCCCCTCTGGGATGGAAAAACTCGGTCAACTGGACCGGCTTTTCTCCTGACGCCATTTCGGTGTGAATGCGCAAAAACCGCGCCTTGCGGGTTTTGAGATCGGCCACCCGAATGATGTCGTCATAGCACATTGCATTGGCGATATGTTTGGCTGCGGCTTCGGCCAGCCGCCCGTCCCCCTGATCCTGTTGGGCAAAGGTTGAGATATGATCAAGATAGCTGCGCCCATAGGCGAGATCCTGAAAGCCAACAACTTTGCGCAGCCCGCTGAGGGCCATCTGTGGGCAAGGCAGGCTTCGGGCCTCGTCCTCAAACTCCTGCCACTGCTTCAGCAGATCTTTGGGGCCACTGGTGATCTGACTGGTGATCTGTTCTCCACTCTGTTCGGCGCGCGTCACCGGGCTGGCTGCTGGGGCTGCATCTGTATCTGACTGCGCGCGCGCATAGGCCGCCCCAAAAGCACGCAGGCTGGCATCCACCCCTTTGCCAGAGGCGCGGATGGCCTCTTCAAAACCTGCGCGCGCAAAGGGCAGGGCGCCGGAGCCGGCCAGGGCCCCAAACAAGGCCGAGGAAATGACGGAACCATTGTCGATGGCCAATTGCTCCATATCAAACAGGATGAGCTGGTCGGCTGCGATTTCAGCGGCGGCGCGCACCTCGTCACTGGAGGCTATGCCATCGCCGGGGGCCATCTTCTCTGACAGCGCCAGCGTGCGGTGGGTCGAGGCAATCAACGTGGTGCGATCCGGCGTGACAAAGCCTCGCATGATGGCGCGCCCGGCTTCCATCATTTCGGCAGCGATCATGATGTCGATATCCCCGGCTGCCGGCGCCAGCGAGAACACCGGCATCGCAGACCCCAGGGGGGCCATCTCGATGTAGTAGATGGTGGCACCGGTCCGCTGCGCCACCCCGGCCACCGAGGTGGCCTGTGCGGCATAGCCTTGGTTGCGCGCGAGGCTTTCGATCCAACTGGTCAAGACCCCGCCGCCCTGGCCGCCAACGGCCAGAATTGCGATTTTGATGACAGAGTTCAGCCGCTCATCGGGCAGTGTCGGCCTAAGCTCAAGGGGGGTATTCATCGGGCGATCTCCGAAAACTGAATCTGTCCGGCCATGCGGCGATCTTGCAGCCAGGAAATCAGGCGTGCTGTCAGGCCCGCCCACCAAGCTTCGATCCGGGTGGGGTTATGCACCACATCTGCACGGTAGAAACTGGGGCAGAGCACGGCGGCATCCGCCACCTCTCCGCAATTGCCACAGCCCACGCAGCTTTGGTCGATGCTGGCCACCGGATCATCGCGCAGGGGGTCGCTGAGATGTTTGACCGACAGCGAAGGGCAGCCGGACAGGCGAATGCAGGCGTGATCGCCCGTGCAGATATCTTCGTCGACGCCAAAGCGGGGGACCTCCATCCGGGCCCCCAGGCGGATCATCTGATTGCGTTGTGGTTTTTCGCGGCGCTGCCGGTTCAGCATGCATTCGCTTGAGGCAACGATGACCTTGGGGCCGTCATAATCGGTGGTCAGGGCCTCGTGGAAAATGGCCCGCATCTTGGTGACGTCATAGGTGTGATCGATTTGACGGACCCATTCGACGCCGACGCCGCGCAGCGCCTTGGTGATCGGGTTTTTGGTGGATTTGGTCGGGTTGTCGGCGCGGCTGGACAGAATGTCTTGCCCACCGGTTGCAGCAGAGTAGTAGTTGTCGACCACCACCGCGACGCTGTCGGCCTTGTTGAACACCATATTGCCAATCGAGGATGACAGCCCATTGTGCCAGAACCCACCGTCGCCAATGATCGAAATTGCCCGCCGCTCACCGCCGCCATCAAAGGCCGCGTTGGAGGCGGGCCCCAAGCCATAGCCCATGGTGGCGCCGCCAATGTCAAAGGGCGGGAGCGAGGCAAAGAGGTGGCAACCGATATCGGCGCTGATCTGATGCTCACCCAGTTCCTGTTGCGCCAGTTTCAGAGCCGCAAAAATGGGCCGTTCGGGGCAGCCGGTACAGAATCCTGGCGGCCGGCTTGGCACGGTCTGGCTCAGGTCCGGCAGGCTGGGGGCCATCTGATTGGGCGCGCGCATCTGGCCAGGCAGCAGATCGGGCGCGTGTTGTTTCACAAAGGCTGTGATGCCATCCAGCAGGACCTGACCGGTGTATTCGCCGGCCATGGGAAAGACATCCTTGCCGTGCAGTTTCACCTTCAGATCAGAGCGCAGCAGCATGGTGGAGAACCCCTGCTCGATGAACTCGGGCTGACCTTCTTCGATCAGCAAAAGTCCTTTTTTGCCCTTCGAAAATTGGAGGAACTCCTGATCGACCAGCGGATAGGTGACGTTCAGGCAATACAGTGGAATGTCGGTGTTGCCATAGATATCCGCCAGCCCCAGCCGTTGCAGCGCGCGGATGACACCATTGTACATGCCGCCCTGACAGATGAGGCCAAGATCACCTGTCTTGGGGCCAAAAAACTCGTTCAGCTGCTGGTCGATGATGTGCTGTTGGGCCTTGGGCCAGCGGGTGTTGACCTTGTCCTGTTCATGGGCAAAGGACATCGGCGGCAGCACCACACGGTTCCAGTCGCGTTGCGGATTGGCCAGGGCGTCTTTGACCGTCAGCGCTGGGCGCTTGTTGTCGCTGCACTCAAAACTGCCGGTCACATGACAAGAGCGGATCCGCACCATCAGCATCACCGGCGTGTTCGAGGCCTCTGACAGCTCAAAGCTCTGGCCCACGGATTGCACAATGGAGGGCAGGTTGGGGCGTGGGTCCATCAGCCAGAATTGTGATTTCATCGCAAAGGCATGGCTGCGCTCCTGCATGATCGAAGAGCCTTCGCCATAGTCCTCACCCACAATCACCACAGCGCCGCCATTGACCCCGGAGGACGACAAATTGGCCAACGCGTCCGAGGCGACATTGACCCCGACCGAGCCCTTGAAGGTCACCGCCCCGCGGATCGGATAATGCACTGAAGCGGCCAGCATGGCTGCTGCTGCGGCCTCAGAGGCGTTGGCCTCAAATCGCACATCCAGCTCGCCCAGCAGCTCTTCGGCATCGGCCAGAACATCCATCAGATGCGAGATTGGAGCGCCCTGATAGCCGCCCACATAGCCGACACCATTTTCCAGCAGCGCCTTGGTGATGGCGAGAATGCCTTCGCCGGTGAAAGTCTCGCCCGATCCTGCCCGGAGATGCTCTACTTCTTTTTTGAACGAGCGCTCTGCCATGTCTGTCCTCCGTCGTCCCGACCATAACCGGGGTATCTAAAAATCGTGAACCCGCACATTGCGCAGGATCTTTTGCAGCGTTGCCTCAAAGGCCTGGCGCTCTTCCGTGGAAATGCCCTCGAACATCTGGGCGTAGGTCTGCGCCATGCGCGGCCAGAATTTTTCAAAGGCGGCGCGCCCGGCATCTGTCATGAACACCCGCGTGGCGCGCTGGTCTTCGGGGTCGGGGGCCCGCCGCACCAGCCCCTCTTTTTCCAGCCCGTCCAGGGCGCGCGACAGGGTGGAGTATTCCACCACTGCATAGACCGCCAGTTCCCCGATGAGCAGTCCGTCGATCATCGCCAGTACCGCCAACGTCCGGATTTTGGGGGTTGTCAGACCCAGCTCTGCCATCTCTTCGCGCAGGCTGGCGTTATAGCGCCCCATGATGCGGTTCATCAGATAGGGGGCAAAATTGCTCAAGCCAATTTCGCCAAATCGAAGCGTTGCCAAATCCTGTGTCATGCGCCGAGCCTTTTCGCTGTATTGAACCCGGAGCCGCCGCCAAGGCCGGGACCGGGGTGTGTGGATGCACCGATGTGGTGCAAGTTGCGAAAAAGAGTACTGCCGTTGCGCGAGGAGCTAAACGGGCGGAAGGTAAAAAACTGATCAATGCTGCACTGACCGCCGTATGGATCGCCGCCCACAAGGTTCATGTTCAAGGCGGCCAGATCGGCAGGCGAAAAGGCGCGTCGTGCCAGTTTGATCTGGTCGAAATTCTCGATGTGGTGGCTCAAAATGCCCTCGATCCGGTCGGCAAAAGCCTCACGGGTGGCGTCGTCCCAGGTTCCACCGGAGTTGATTTCACCGGCCGCATCGCCCTTGATCAGGCGGGGGGCATCCGGGATTTGCAGCCAGAGGATGGCCTGGCCATCAGGGCAACGGCTTGGGTCCAACCGATGCGGCTGGCCAACACAGATTGTGGGTGTTGCAGGCAGCATGCCGCGCTCTGCCTCATTTGCGGATTTTGACACTGCGTCGATGCCGTTACTGAGATGGATTAAGGCGACATCTTCCAGTCCTTCAGCCCGCCATTCCGGGGCTTTGTCCAGTGCATAGTGCAGCTGAAAATTGCCGCGCCCATGGCGAAACTTCTGTGCCTGCGCCGCCTGGTCCTGCGGGGCGGCATCGGCCAGCAGACGGGTGTACAGCTGCGAAGGCGTGACCGAGGCCAGCACATGTTTGGCCGGGATTTTTTCGCCCAAGGCGGTTTCAACGCCCGTCGCCCGGCGGGTCTTGCGCCCTGGGTCGGAGAGGGTGATTTTTGCCACGTCAACGCCGGTGCGGATCTCACCGCCATTGGCCTCGATCAGGCGGCGAAAGGCTTCTGCGGCCGCGCCTGCCCCGCCCTTGACGATCGGGGCACCTGCGGCCTCCAGTGCAAAGGCGACGACCTTGCCCATCTGGGCGGAATAGGTGCTTTCCGGGGTGAGACCGGTGTGCAGCACCCAGGGCGCCCAAAGTGCCTGCAGATCGGGGCTGGCATAAGACGTCTCGAGCCAGCCGCGGGCCGGGCGCAGGGCCTCACCGATCCAGGATTTCAGCCCGTTCAGGCCACGCTTGCGGATCTCAGCCAGCATCAGCCGAGCGGTGCGCCAGGACCACAGATCCCCCCCCAGCAGGGCAAAGAGGAAAGGCGCGTCGGCCTCGATTGTGCCCACATCAGCTGCGTGTTGATCACCGTCTCCCGGTACCAGGTCGTTGAAGGTGGCGATGTTTGCGGCCCTGTCCGTGGTCAAGACGGTGGCGCGCCCACAGGGACGCAACACTGCAGTTGGGTGCGAGGTATGGCACAGCTCAAAGCCGTGCTTGCCCAGATCCTCGGCCAGCTCGCCATAGGCCGGTGAGGTCAGGAACAATACAAAAGTGGCGGCCATCACGTCATGATGAAAACCCGGCAGAGTCGCCTCGGTGGTCATCATGCAACCACCAATGCGTTCCTCCCGCTCCAGCAAGAGTACTTTTTTGCCCTGGCGCGACAGCATCGCCCCGGCGACAAGAGCGTTGATGCCGGTGCCAATTATGACGTGATCAGCCATCGCCTTAGCCCTTGGGAACCAGGGCGAGCGCGCGGATCGGCGAGCCTGTGCCATGCTGGATCTTGAGCGGCGCGGCGACCAGGATCGCGCCCCTGGCAGGCAGCTTGTCGAGATTGGCAAGCGAGGCCAGACCAAAGCAATTGTCGCGGTGCAACATGTTATGGGCCGGGTAGGGTGGTTCCATCATGCCGGCCTGACCTGCATCCGTGCCAATGCACTGGCTGCCCCAGCCCACGATCTTTTTGGACAGCAGGTATTCCATGCAGTCGGGGGTGGGGCCGGGGGAGTGTGGTCCGGTCTCGTCGGCATTGAGGAAACGGGCCTCATCCTCGGCGCGTTTGTCCCAGTCGCTGCGCAGCACAACCCATTCTCCTGCGCCAATCTCGCCGTGCACTGTCTCCCAGGCCTGTACCAGATCTGCTGTCAGCAGAAAGTCGGCATCCTCGGCGCTTTCGCGGGAGCAATCGATGACATTCACCGGCGCGATCAGCCGGTTGACGTCCAGGGTGTCGGTATAGCCATCTTCGTAGTCCTTGCCGGTGATCCAATGGTGCGGGGCATCAAAATGGGTGCCGGAGTGTTCTCCCAGAACCATCCAGTTCCAGGCAAAGAAGGGGCCGTCCGCATCATATTCGCTGATTTTGTGGATCTCCACCTTGGGGGTGGGTTTGGCAAAGTCTGCGGGCAGTTGCAGGATTGGCGTATCCGGTCCCAAGACCCCGGAACAATCCACAACTTCGACACTGCCAGAGGCCAGCAATGTGCCCAGATTGGTAAGTGTATTTTGCGCGCTCATGGCGTTCTCCCTGAAATGATTGCCCCGTTTTCGGGTGCATATTTATGAATCATTGCTAGACAAATATATTTCCATTTGCAAACAATATAGCCGAGGGAGACAAAATAATGTGCCGAAACGCCGATGTTGTGATCATAGGATCAGGGCTGAACAGCCTGGCCAGCGCTATGGTTTTGCAGCGCAAAGGGATGCGGGTTGCGATCTTTGAGCAGGCGTCCGAGCCCGGTGGTGCGGTCAAGTCCGGCAGCTATACAGAGCCGGGTTTCACCCATGATTGGGCTGCAATGAACCTGTCTTTACTGGCTGGGTCGCCCTTTTTTCAGGAGTTTGGAGCGGAACTGACGGAGGCGGGGCTGGAGTTTACACCGGCGCAGAATTGCTTTGCCAGCGCCTTTCCTGATGGCCAGTGGCTGGGCATTGGCACCGATGCCGAAGCGAATGCGCGAATGATACATGCATTTGCAAATAGTGATTCGCAAACCTGGCGCGACTTATCCGCCCAATTCCCGGAGCAGGCAGAGCATATCTTTGCCATTCTGGGCTCTTCCTTTGAATTCCGTGCCGTGGCCAAAAATTTCTGGCATCTGCTGCGCCGCAAGAAACTGTCGGGGGCTTTGGACCTTGGGCAATTCCTCGCGGCCTCGCCGCGGGCCTGGTTGGATCAGACCTTTACCTCTGCGCATGTGAAATCCACCTTGGCGGCTTGGGGGATGCATCTGGATTTTGCACCCGATATCGCTGGGGGCGCGTTGTTCCCCTATCTCGAGGCGATGGCCAATCAGGCGTTTGGCCTGGTGATCGGCAAGGGCGGGGCCGGGGCGGTGACCCAGGCCATGCTGTCCTGCATTACGGCCAAGGGTGGCACCGTGACCTGCAATGCCGAGGTCGAGCGGGTCCTGATCAGAGAGGGCAAGGCGGTTGGCGTCAGGCTGGCGGATGGCACCGAACATCTGGCTGCGCAGGCAGTGATCGCCAATGTAGCACCCGGAAACCTGCACCAGATGATTGGTGCGGTTGAGCCCAGCTATGACCAGGCGCTGCGGAGCTTTCGTCACGCGCCGGGAACGATGATGATTCACTTGGCGGTGGAGGATCTGCCGAACTGGTCGGCCTCGGACAAATTGCGCGACTATGCCTATGTGCATCTGGCACCCGACATGGACCAGATGGCGCAGACCTATCAGCAGGCCCTTGGTGGTCTGTTGCCGGATGCGCCGGTGATTGTTGTGGGTCAGCCCACGGTCCTGGATCCCAGTCGTGCGCCGGCGGGCAAACATACCCTGTGGCTGCAGGTCCGCATGGTCCCGGCCCAGATCAAAGGCGATGCAGGCGGGACCATTTTGGCGCGCGACTGGCCGGCGGCGGCGCAGCCGATGACAGATCGTGCATTGGATATCGTTGAATCCTACGCGCCGGGCCTGCGCGCCCAGATCATTGCCCAGCGGATTGTGACCCCTGCCCAGTTGGAGGCGGACAATCCCAATCTGGTGGGCGGGGATCAGATCTGCGGCAGCCATCATCTGTCGCAACATTTTGTTTATCGCCCGATGCGTGGGCGCAGCGATGGCTCAACCCCGATCAAAGGACTTTACCACACTGGCGCGGCTGTCTGGCCCGGGGCCGGAACCGGGGCGGGACCGGGATATCTGCTGGGCAAAAAACTGACATCATAAACGGGAGGAAAGACTGTGACGGATTTTTCAAGACGAGGGTTGCTTAAGCTGAGCGCGGCAACGATTACCCTGGCGGCGACAGGCCTGCCGGCGCTGGCGCAAGAGATCAAGGATCTGGTGATTGCCAATAACGTCAACCTGCCCAGCTGGAATCCGACGGTGGGGACCTCGGCGGTGAACCCGACGATCCAAGGCATCTACCAGTCGGTCTTTGATATGTTCATCGCGCAGGACACCGACCTGAGCCAGACCCCGGGCATTCTCACCAAATGGGGCTGGAACGCCGACAAGACCAAGGTGGAGATGACCGTGCGCGAAGGTGTCACCTGGCACGATGGCACGCCGTTGACCGCCGAAGACGTGGTCTGGAGCCTGGAGCGTGCGGCAGATCCGGATGGCGGCAATCCGATTCAGTTCATCTGGTCGACCATCGGTAATTTCGAAATCAGTGGCAATCAGATCACCGGCGATGTGCTTCGGTTTGAGCCGACCATTTTCAAATGGATGTCCTTCCTCACCGGCTATGTCTTGCCCAAGGCCTATATCGAGGCCAACGGTCAGGACGGGTTTGAGGCGGCCCCCATGGGCTCTGGGCCCTATATGGTCGAAAAATATGAGCGCAACGCCTTTATCCGGCTCAAGGCCTATGATGGCTATTGGGGGGATGCGCCGGAATTCAAAACGGTCACCATCAAGTTTGTCACCGATTCTGCGGCCCGCGTGGCTGAGGTGGAATCGGGCAACGCCCATGTGACGCTCGAGATGCCATCGGAAGAATTCGACCGGCTGCGGGCAGGCAATCTGATGGGGGTGGCCCAGCCGATTTCAGATATCGGGATGATCTTTTTCAACGACATTGATGTGATGAAAGATCCCAATGTGCGCCGCGCCGCCGTCAAGGCGGTGAACAAACAGGCCATCGTTGAACGGTTGTTGTCAGGCTACGGTGTGCCGATCGACACGCTGCAGACGCCGGAGTATTCGGCCTATGATGCGTCGATCTCCACCCCCTATGACCCCGAAGGCGCCAAAGAGCTGCTGGCCGCTTCGGGCTATTCCATCGACAATCCGGTGCGCTTTACCATTCAGACCACCCGTGGCTTCAAGCCCAAGGATTACGAGGTCATTCAGGCCATCGTGGGTCTGTGGCGCAAGGTCGGCATCGAGGCTGAAATCGAGGTCTATGAGATCGCAAAGCACTATGAGCTGCGGGCGACCGATACGCTGGCACCGGCGGCCTTTTACAACTGGGGCAACTCGATTGGGGATCCGACCACCTCTACCGGCTTTGCGATGTTTGGGCCCTCGCCGCATTCGGTCTGGGATGGAGAGGATCTGGTGGGCATGATCGCGCCGCTTTGGGGAGAGGCGGATGAGGCCAAGCGCATTGACGGCTGGAAAGCGGTGGATCGCAAGATCGCCGACGACGCGCTGGTCCTGCCGCTGTTTCAATATGTTCAGCCCATCCTGCACGCCCCTGGCGTCAAGGTGGTGCCCCATGCCTCGGGGGCCTTGTTGCCCCATCTCATGACCAGATCATAAGGACAGATGCCGGGGAGGTCTGACCTCTCCGGCACCAAAAACCATGACCCTGATACGCACATTTCTGAAACGTCTGGTCTCGATGCTGATCACCCTGATCGGTGTTGCGGTGATCGTCTTTTTTGTGATCCGCATCGTGCCGGGAAACCCCATTGCCATGATGCTGCCGCCCGGAGCGGGAGAAGAGGATATTGCCCGGCTCAAGGCGCTGTACGGGTTTGACAAAACCCTCCCCGAACAATTCCTGATCTGGGGCAAAGGCATCCTGGCTGGAGATTTTGGCACCTCGATCACCACCCGCCAACCGGTGATGTCGCTGGTGCTGGGGCGGCTGCCGGCCACATTGGAGCTGTCAATCATGGCGCTGGTCATGGCAGTCGCTCTTGGCGGTGCTTTGGCGCTGGCCGGGACGCGTCAGCGCGGGGGCAAGACCGAGGCCGTGATTGACGTCACCAATGGGATCTCGCTGTCGGTGCCGGATTTCCTTTGGGGGTTGTTGTTCATTCTGTTGTTTGGCGTGCTCTGGCCGGTGTTCCATATCTCGGGCCGGGTCTCACCGGCGCTGGATCTGCCCTTTGTCACCAATTTCTACCTGTTCGAAAGCCTGCTGCGGCTGCGGTTTGATATCTGGCTCGATCTGGTCAGCCATATGTTTATGCCCGCCCTGGCGCTGGCCATTCCGCTGGCCGCGATTATCGCCCAGCTATTGAAGCAATCTTTGAAGGAAACCATGCATTTGGACTATGTCACCCTGGCCCGCACCAAGGGCTATAGCGAAACCCATGTGATCCTGCGCGAAGCGCTGCCAAATGCGATCCTGCCAACCCTGACACTGGTTGGCGTGCAGTTCACCTTTTTGATTGGTGGCACCGTGATCATCGAGCGGCTGTTTTCCTACGAGGGGTTGGGCAATATGGCGATTGATGCGGTGATCAACCGCGATTTGCCTTTGATCCAGGGCATCGTGATCCTGTTTGCGGTGATCTTCACCTCCGTCAATCTGCTGGTCGATCTGACCTATGCATTGCTGAACCCGAGGTTGCGACATGGCTGATGGGCGCGCTGCCGCAAAACGGCAGATAAATTCCCGGCTCTGGCTTTCGGGCAGTTGGTTGCTGCTCTTGGTGATTGCGGCCCTCGCCGCGCCACTGCTGGCGCCGCAGGACCCGCTGGCGCAGGATCTGTTTGCCTCCCGCCTGCCGCCGCTGTGGCAGGCCGGGGCAGATCCGGCCTATCCGCTGGGGTCGGATTCACTGGGGCGCGATGTGCTGAGCCGCACGCTCTATGGTGCGCGCATCGCTTTGGTGGTGGCGCTGATTGCCGGCAGTTGCACCTGCATACTGGGGGCCGGGTTGGGTCTGGTTGCGGGCTACTATCGTGGCTGGGCCGATCTGTTGATCTCGCGCTTTATCGAGATCTGGATGGCCTTTCCGCCGGTGCTGTTTGCCATCCTGCTGATCGCGGTGATGGGCACGGGGCTGACCTCGATTATTGTCGCCATCGTGGTGATTGACTGGACCCGTTTTGCCCGGGTGATCCGCGCCGAAGCGATGAGCCAGAGCGCGATGGATTATGTCGCCTCGGCCAAGGTTGCCGGGCGCAAACGCTTTGGCATCATGGTAGTCGAGATCCTACCCAACGTGCTGCCGACGATTGTTGTCCTGTTGACCCTCGAGATGGGGATTGCGGTCATCGTTGAGGCCATCCTCAGCTTTGTGAACCTGTCGATCTCCACCGATGATCCCACCTGGGGCAGCATGATCGCCGAGGGGCGGGCCTCGATCCATCAATCCTGGTGGGTGCTGGTGTTTCCGTTGATCACCCTCTTTTTAACTGTCCTCAGCTTTAGCCAACTTGGCGAAGGGTTGAAGGACCACTTTGACCCGGTGCTACGATGAGCTTTTTGAAACTGGAGGGGCTGAGTGCGCAAGTTGGTGCCTTGCCGATCCTGCGCGATGTCTCGCTGCAAGTCGAAGTCGGCGAAGTCCGCGCCCTGGTGGGCGAAAGCGGCGCGGGTAAAAGCATGATCGGCAAGGCAATCCTGGGCACGCTGCCAGAGGCCATCCGCATCACCGGTGGCAGCATACATTTGGATGGGGAAAATCTCTTGGCCATGGCGGCCAGGGAGCGCCGCCATCTGATTGGCGCCAAGGCGGCATTGATCCCACAGGATCCGCTGACCGCATTGAACCCGGCCCGCCGGGTGGGGCCGCAGATCACCAATCGCCTGGTTGATATTCTGGGGTGGCGTCGCAAGCAGGCGCAGGCACGGGTGATTGAGCTGTTGGATGAGGTGCATATTCCTGCTCCGGAACGGGTGATGCGCGCCTATCCGCATGAGCTGTCGGGGGGGATGCGGCAGCGCATTCTGATCGCCTCGGCCTTTGCGGCCCAGCCGCGCCTGATTGTGGCGGATGAGCCAACAACGGCGCTGGATGTGACCGTGCAAAAACAGATCCTGCGTCTGATCCGCGACATGCAGCAGCGCCATGGGACGGCCTTGCTGTTTGTCACCCATGACCTTGGGGTGGTTTCAAAACTGTGCCAATCCATGACGGTTCTCTATGGCGGCAAGGTGCTGGAGGACACCACGGTTGATGAGTTCTTTCAGTCGCCCGCCCATGTCTATTCCGCAGCCTTGCTGGCGGCGACACCCAAATACACCGACCCGGACGGCAGCCTGATGTCGGTGCCAGAGGCGGTGACCCGCAGTGTTGAGGCCGAGATTGCGGCCCATGATCACAGGAGGCCTGGATGAGCCAGCCACTTTTTGAAATTCGCGATCTGCGTCTCTCCTTTGCCGATCATGCTCACAAGCCCCTGTTTGGCGCCTCACCTCGGATTGAAGTGCTCAAGGGGGTGAGTTTTGACATCCAGCGCGGCGATGTGATTGGCATCGTTGGCGGCTCGGGCTCCGGGAAGTCGACTTTGGGCCGCGCCATGGTGCGCCTGTTGGAGGTGGCGTCCGGCGAGATCCGCTTTGATGGTCAGGATATCACCCATCTGGGCGAGACAGACATGCGCCCCCTGCGCAAGCGTATCCAGATGATATTTCAGGATCCGATGTCTTCGCTCAACCCCCGTCACACTGTGGCGGCGATCATTGCCGGGCCGCTGCGGTTGCATGGGTTTGACCAGATCCGGGAACGGGTGGATCTTGCCTTGTCGCAGGTTGGCTTGCCGCTGGCGTTTCGCAGTCGCTACCCGCATGAGTTGTCGGGTGGCCAGCGCCAGCGCGTCGGTATCGCCCGCGCCATCGCCACCGAGCCGGACTTCATCCTGGCGGATGAAGTGGTCTCCGGGCTGGACGTTTCATCGCAGGCGCAGGTGCTGAACCTGTTGGAGAGACTGGTCAGCGACATGGGGCTGACACTGGGGTTTATCAGCCATGATCTGTCGGTGATCCGCAGGTTATGCCAGACCACCCTGGTTCTGCATCACGGTGAAATCGTGGAGCTGGCGACAACAGAGGCGCTGTTTGATGCCCCGCAGGCGCAATATACCCGTGATCTGTTGGATGCGATTCCTTTGCCGGAAGTGTCGCCGGGATGGCTGGACTAGGGTCCGCTCATCACGGAAACGGAGGCAGTTCCTGTGGGGAGGCGGCTGCCAAAAAGCGCCTCTTGGGGCAAAGTGACGTTTGGTCCAAGCGCCAAACCACCGGGATAAGCCTCTGCAAATGACGCGACCTCTGGTCTAGGCTCGTGTTTCAGAAGAGATGCAAAATCAACCGGAGGCAGCCATGAGCAACCTGAAAACCCAGTACCGAACCTGCAATATCTGCGAGGCCATGTGCGGGCTGGTTGTGACTCATGACGACACGGATGTGCATTCGATCAAGGCCAATCCGGCTGATCCGCTGTCGCGGGGGCATATCTGCCCCAAGGCCATTGCCTTGCAGGATTTTCGCACCGATGCGGATCGGGTCACCACACCGCTGAAAAAGGTGAATGGGGAATTTGTGCCGATCAGCTGGGACGAGGCCTATGAATTTGCCGTCGAACGCCTCACGGCGGTGCAAGAGGCCAATGGCAAGGACGGGGTTGGGGTCTATCTCGGCAATCCCAACGCCCATAAGTTCGGCAATCTTCTGAACCTGCCGGGGCTGGTCAAGGCGCTTGGCACCACAAACCGATATTCCTCAGCGACGGCGGATCAGATCCCGCACCATGTCGCCTCGATCCATATGCTCGGCCATCCGATGTTGATCCCGGTCCCGGATGTGGCGCGCACGGATCTGATGCTGATCCTGGGCGGCAATCCGGTGGTCTCCAACGGGTCGATGATGACCGCGCCGGGCTTTGGCAAACGCATGGATGAGATCAAGGCACGCGGTGGTCGGGTTGTGGTGGTTGATCCGCGCCGCACCGAGACGGCTGAACGCGCAGGCGAGCATCTGTTCATCCAGCCAGAGACAGATGCCTTCCTCTTGTTTGCGCTGATCCACGAGATCTTTGCCCAAGGGCTGGAGGATCTTGGAGCGCTGGCTGCAGTGACCGATGGGGTTGCCGCCCTGAAGGAAGCGGTTCAGCCCTTCACCGCCGAAAAGGCCGCTGAAATGACCGGCATCAAGGGTCAGACCATTCGCGATCTGGCGCGTAGTTTTGCCACTGCCAAATCTGCGGTTTGTTATGCCCGCATGGGGGCCTCGACCCAAAGCTTTGGGTCGTTGTGCCAATGGGCCAGCAATGCGCTCAACATCATCACCGGCAATTTTGACAGCGAAGGTGGGGCGATGTTCACCACCCCGGCGCTGGATTATGTCGGCATGACCAGCCGCAAGGGCAAGGCGCGCAGCTATCCAGAGAAACGCTCGCGGGTTTCGAACCAGCCGCTGTACAATGGCGAATTCCCGGTCTCGGTCATGGCCGAAGAGATGGAGACCCCTGGTGCAGGGCAGATCAAGGCGCTGGTCTCGGTGGCGGGCAATCCGGTGCTGACAGCGCCCAACGGGCAACGCATCGGCCGCGCCCTTGAACAGCTCGATTTCATGATGTCGATTGATCTGCATATCAATGACACCACCCGGCATGCCGATCTGATCCTGCCCGCAACTGTCGCCCTCGAAGAAGAGGTCTATGACATGGTGTTTCACAGCTTTGCGGTGCGCAACACCGCCGCCTTTGCCGGGCCGATTTTTGCGCCGCCCAATGGCAACCCGCAGGAGTGGGAGGTGATCGCACGCCTTACGGCCAAACTCACTGGCTCAAACCGCATTGGCCCCTCGCCAACCGAGGTGCTGGGCATGATGCTGCCCCAGGGCTACCATGGTGATGTGGTCTCGGTAGAGGCCCTGCTGAACGCGCCCTCGGGATCGATCGACCTTGGCCCGCTGGTGTCAAACATCGTCGAGAGGTTGGAAACCCAGGATGGGCGACTGAACCTTGCGCCTGAGGTCTTTCTGGCGGATCTGGAACGTCTGTTGGCCTTTAACCCACCGGTTTGCGAAGAGTTCCCCATGGTCATGATTGGCCGCCGCCAGGTGCGCAGCCACAACAGCTGGACCCAGAACAGCGTCAGGCTGGTCAAGGGACGCAACCGCTGCACGGTGCAGCTGCACCCGCAGGATGCGGCGCGGCTGGAGCTGGCGGAGGCGCAGGAGGTTCTGGTCGAAAGTGCGGTGGGAACAGCGACGCTGCCGGCCGAGATTACCGATGAAATTGCACTGGGGGTAATCTCGATCCCGCAGGGCTGGGGGCAACGTCAGGGCAATCTTTCGGCGGCCACCAAGGTGCAGACCGTGTCGATCAATGATCTGACGGATGACAGCCGTATTGACCCGATCAGCGGCAATGCGGCCTTCAATGGGGTGCCCGTGCGCGCAAGCGCTGCCAAATAGAACCCTGTGTGCACGCGCAGCAAAGCAGCAACCTGCGCCTAGCCAGAAGCGCCCTATCGGGACAGGTCATCCCCTATGAAAAAGGGAGGGCGTTTGCGCCCTCCCTGTCTGCCCGCAAGGGGCAATCATTTCTGTGCAACCGGGCGTGCTCAGAGGCTGGCCTGCAGTGCGGCAACCACGGCGTCGCCCATCTCGCTGGTGGAGATCGGGTCGGTGCCGTCTTCGCCCAGCAGATCCGCAGTGCGCGCGCCGTCGGAAAGGACCTTCTCGATGGCGGCTTCCAGACGGTCGGCTTCGTCGCCCATGTCAAAGCTGTAGCGCAGCGCCATGGCAAAGCTGAGGATACAGGCGATCGGGTTTGCCTTGCCCTGGCCGGTGATGTCTGGCGCGGAGCCGTGGACCGGTTCGTACATCGCTTTGGGGCGACCATTTTCCATTGGCGCGCCCAGGCTGGCCGACGGCAACATGCCGAGCGAACCGGTGAGCATCGCCGCGCAATCCGACAGGATGTCGCCAAAGAGGTTGTCGGTCAGGATGACGTCAAACTGCTTGGGCGCGCGCACCAGCTGCATGGCGCCGTTGTCGGCATACATGTGCGACAGCTCAACTTCGGGGTAGTCCTTGCCCACACGGGTGGCAACTTCACGCCACAGGATGCCGCTTTCCATCACGTTGGCCTTCTCCATCGAGCAGACCTTCTTGTTGCGGCGCATGGCGAGTTCAAAGGCGGAGCGCGCAGCGCGCTCGATCTCGGATTCGGTGTAGCGCTGGGTGTTGATGCCCACACGCTCGTTGCCTTCTTCGAAGATGCCACGGGGCTCCCCGAAATAGACGCCCGAGGTCAGCTCGCGCAGGATCATGATGTCGAGACCTGCAACGATGTCCTTTTTCAGCGAGGAGAAATCGGCAAGGGCGTCAAAGCACTGGGCAGGGCGCAGGTTGGCATAGAGGTCCATTTCCTTGCGCAGGCGCAGCAAGCCGCGCTCTGGCTTGACCGAAAAATCCAGATCGTCATAGGCAGGACCGCCCACGGCCCCCAGCAGCACCGCGTCAACCTCTTGCGCTTTGGCCATGGTCTCATCGGCCAGCGGCACGCCGTGTTTGTCATAGGCGGCACCGCCGACCAGATCCTCGCTCACATCGAACTGAATGCTGCGGGCCTCACCAAACCAGGTGATGACTTTGCGGACCTCGGTCATGACCTCGGGGCCGATACCGTCGCCGGGCAGAATCAGGATCGATGGATTGGACATGCTTGCCTCCTCAAAAATAGCTGGCATGGGCCTACCCTCCTGACGCCGCAGGGTCAACAACCGGCCTTGAATTCAAGGGTCATGCGGTGCTTTTTGCGTGTTTTTTCAGCGCTTGCGCCAAGAGGGTCCAGACCCGCCGGATGCGCGGTGTTTCCCGCATGGCACCATGGGCTGTCAGCCAGACGGGCAGGGATGGGATTTCGATGCCCAAATCTATCTCCTCGACGCTGTTATCGGCACGCGCCACTTCGCTTTGGCAAAACCCGATGCCGCAGCCGGCCCGCACCAATTGCCAATAGGTGGCCTGGTTGTCGCAGCGCACCACAAATTTTGCACGATCCACCTGCCAGCCCATGGACTGCATGGTGCGGACGATCAGATCGTTGCTGTCATAGCCCACGAGATCATGCTCCCACAGCTCTGCGGCGGTGGTGGGGCGTCCGTGTTGGTCAAGATAGCTTTTGGCGGCAAAAATCCCCAGCGGCAGATCAGCGATGTGCTGGGTGATCACCTCTAGCTGGTTGGGGCGATACATGCGCAGGGCAATATCGGCGGCGCGAAACAGCAGGTTCTCGCTGCTGTCGGTGGGCACCAGTTCCAGTTCGATCTTGGGTTCGGCGGCGCGAATCTCGGCCAGGATCGGGGGCAACAGGTAATGGGCGGCAAAGACGCTGGCGGTGATGCGGACCGTGCCGGCCAGAGCTTCGGACTGGCCCGCCGCCTGTAGCGACAGACGGTACATTTGCTGCTGCATCTCCCGTGCCATCGGCAACAGCGCCGTGCCTGCCGCTGAGAGTTGCAGCCCGCGGGGGTGGCGATCAAAAAGCTGTTGGTTGAGGCTGGTTTCAAGGGATTGAATATGGCGGCCCAGTGTCGGCTGGCTGCGCGACAACTGACGCGCAGCTGCGGACAAAGAGCCAGCTTCGGCAACTGCCAGAAAGCTTTGAACCAGAGACCAATCGGTGAGTTTTGACTTAACCATGCATGAATGAATGGCAGATCTGAAAATTTTGGCAATGTATTAGTTATATCGAATGGATGATCCTGAGCCCACACATCAGAACAGGAGATTGCATCATGCCGGAAACGGTTCTCATTCTTGGCGCTTCGGGTCGGTTTGGACGCGCGGCGGCCACTGCCTTTGAACACGCGGGCTGGCATGTCGTACGGTTTCGGCGGGGGCGGGATACGCTGGCCCAGGCCTCCCAAGGCGCGTCGGTCATTGTCAGTGGCTGGAACCCGGCTTATCCGGATTGGGACCAGCAAGTGCCCGCGTTGCACGCCGAAGTTATTGCAGCCGCCGAGGCCAGTGGCGCGACGGTGATCTTGCCGGGAAATGTCTATGTCTTTGGTGGCGATACACCGGGTCCCTGGTCCCAAAACACGCCGCATGCGGCGCGAAATCCTTTGGGCCGGATCCGGGTCGAGTTGGAGGCGGCCTATCGCGCCTGCAGTGCTCAGGTGATCACGCTGCGCGCCGGGGATTTTCTTGATACCGAGGCCTCGGGAAATTGGTTTGACGCGATGCTCACCGCCAAGCTGGACAAGGGCAAGTTTATCTACCCAGGCAGGGCGGATATCCCCCATGCTTGGGCCTATTTGCCGGATCTGGCCCGCGCGGCAGTGGGCTTGGCCAATCTTCGGGCAGAGCTGCCGCGCTATCTGGATGTGCCCTTTGCGGGCTATACCCTGAGCGGAGAGGAACTGCTGTCGGCTCTGAATGCGCATCTGTCGACCCCGGCCAGGCTTGGACAGATGTCCTGGCTGCTCCTGCGGCTGGCCGCTCCGTTTTGGCCCATGGGGCGCTGCCTGCTGGAGATGCGTTATCTTTGGGATAGGCCGCATCGTCTAGATGGAAGGCTGTTGCAGCAGCTGCTTCCGGATTTTGAGCCCACTCCCCTGCAGCAGGCCCTGCCGCGCTGCCTGCCGTCAGCGGTGTTGAAGCAGGGGGTAAGCCGCCCGGATGGCAATGCGCCCGGGCAATTGGCCTAATCCAGAGCGATATCGATCCAGACCAGCCGGTGACGGCTGGCGCGGGTTGCGGCACTGGCGCTGGCGCCCGGCCAGGCAACCCCACTGTCCGTTACCCTCAGATCTGCAGAGGGCAATAGATAGTCCACCCGCATGCGTCTTGCCGCGTTCCATTCCACCGTATTGGTCCCGGCCTGCGGCGAAGCTGGGCGGGGGTCCTGAAACCTTGAATCCGCCAGCAGATTGGCGATGACGTCGCGCTGCCCGGCTCCGGTCTCGGGGTCCAGATTGGCGCCCCCGGCCAACACAAAGCGCCGGTGCGGAGGGCGGCCGAGCCCGGCAGGCAGTTGCCCATCCAAAAACACCTGCCACAGGCGGATCTCATCTGCATTGCGCAATTGGTTGCGCCGTTCGGGACCATCAAACAACGGCGGGCTGGCCTGAAAGCTGAGCAAAGTCAGCCGCTTGCCATCTGGCAGCGCAATGGGCACGACCCAATGCGCTGTTGACGACAGCCGCTGGATCATCTGCGCCTGCGTTGATGGAAAGGCGCTGCCGTCGGGGTGCTGCGGCATTTGCGCCCCCGGAAGATCACGCCACAGCAGCGGGCTGAGGTCGATGACTTCCGCTGTCAGAATGGGGTGCTTTGACAGGATGGCCATGCCTGCGCGCCCGGTGAAATTGCCAAAACCCTGCGAATCTGATGGCCCGCCTAGCCGCCCATCGCCGTCCAGATCCAGATCCGTCGCCAGACCGGCATTGGGCTGGGTTGCAAAGTGATAGGGATAGGGCGCTCCGGCCTCGGACAGTCGGCGCTGCAAAGCCTTGAGCGCGAGATTTTCATAGTCCCAGTCGATGCCCTGCAGCGCCAGTATGTCAGGTTGATGGGCATTGATCAGGGCGATCACAGCGGCGATCTGGGGATCTTTGCCTCGTTCGATATCGCGCAGCAACAAGCCGGGTCCTTTGCGCGACAGCTCGGTGTTGAATGTGGCGATACGCAGGGTCTGCGCCGCGCCGGGAGCAGCGGTCAGCAGGATCAGCAGCGAGAGGAGGGCAGGCAACAGGGAGAGAGCTCTCCGAATTGCCGCGGCGCTCATGCGGTCTGCAGGGTTTCAGCATGGGCATAGGCAGCCCGTCGTTTTTGCGCGATGAGTTCCGCCACCCGCAGCATTGCCATGCCGCGCATGATCATCGAGGCGGGCACAAAGGCCCAGGCGGCAATCAGCCAAACCAGCATCTGTGGTGCTGTCAATTGGCTGACCTCGATGAGGCTGGACGTCAGCTTGATCGTGGCCGGGATGGCAAAGGGCAAAAGGACACCAAGGATGATATTGACGCGGGCATCCCGCTGCAGCCGTGTGACAACATCGCCACCGGTGGTGGGATCAAACAGGGGCAGATTGACCCAGACATTGAATGCCCCATTGGCAACAGGCCAATTGCCCAGGCGGATGGCGATGCCAAAGCCCAGAATTGCCAATGCCGTAACAACATAGGCGATGCTGGCAGCGCTGCGGATACTGTGTGCCACGGCACTTGCGGTCTCTGCGGGTAGCATCAGAACGGTCAGCTGTACTGGCGAATAGGCAAAATCCAGTGCCTCGCCCAGGCGGGTGCCAAGATTGTTTACCAAAGTGGTAAGGCCGGTTGGGTCAAGCGGATGACGCGCCAACAGGCTGAGCAGGCCGACAATCGCGACAGCCGCAGCAAAGCGCATCCGGTTCAGGGGCGGGGCCTCGCGAAATTCGACAAAACTGGGATAGTTGGAAAAGTATTCGGCAAAGGTCAGACCAGCGGCGAGGATCGCCATCAGTGCGACGATCTCAGGAGATTCGGTGGCTGAAACCGGCAGCAGCATCGACGGCATTGCGATCAGCAATGCAACCAGTGCGCCGCGGGTTGCTGCGCCTGTGATGCGAGCAAACACTGCGTTTTTTCCCTTTCAAACTGGACTGGACGGTACTTTGCCGTGCCTTTGTTCCAACTTGATGCACCCTGGACTGCCCAGAAGATGCGCCTCAATTTCGCCCCATTTGTGCATGGATTGATTGCAGGGCTCAAGTTCTCAAATGCGGGGCAGGGGATTTTCCCGCCAAAACCGCAGGGGATGATGCGAGAATGCACCAATTTTAGTGATGTCAATCAGGGACTTGCCGTTTCGATACCATATGTAGTGGTGGCGAGCCTAGGTGCACCAATGTTTTTCATTCCCTTGTGATGTCGCTCGGCCCTTACGTGGAATGGGGCAAATTTATGGTAAATTTGCCATAATGCACCCCGATTGCGGACTGCCTGCGGAACAGTTGCCCTCTCAATTCGCTCTCGCTTTCAGCAACGAAAAAGCCGCCCCAAGATCTCTGGGGCGGCTTGAAGGTTTTTATCCGGGTTGGGCCGATTTCAGGATCAGCCCTGAAATCAGACCCAGGGGCGGGCCTGGGTCATCTGGGCTTCGTAGCTCTGGATCGAGGCTTCTTTCTGCAGGGTCTGCCCGATGTCATCGAGCCCTTCCAGCAGGCATTGCTTTTTGAAGGCGTCGACTTCGAAGGTGACAACTGCACCATCCGAAGTGGTGATCTCCTGCGCTTCCAGATCCACAGTCATGCGGGCGTTTTCGCCCTTTTCCGCGTCCGCCATCAGCAGATCGACCTGTTCTTGCGGCAGCACGATGGGCAGGATGCCGTTCTTGAAGCAGTTGTTGAAGAAGATGTCGGCGAAGGAGGTCGAAACCACGCATTTGATGCCAAAATCCGCAATCGCCCAAGGCGCATGTTCGCGCGAGGAGCCGCAGCCAAAGTTGTCGCCGGCCACCAGAATCTCGGCCTTGCGGTATTGTGGCTGGTTCAGCACGAAATCGGCGATCTCAGTGCCGTCGCGATTGTACCGCATCTCGTCAAACAGGTTTTTGCCAAAGCCGGTGCGCTGAATGCTTTTCAGAAACACCTTGGGGATGATCATGTCGGTGTCGATATTGACCAAAGGCATAGGTGCGGCGATGCCGGTGAGTTTTTCAAACTTTTCCATCTGTCTCGCTCCTTCAGATCAAATCACGAATGTCGGTCAGCTTGCCGGTGAGGGCAGCGGCGGCAGCCATGGCAGGCGACACCAGATGGGTGCGACCCTTGTAGCCCTGACGCCCCTCAAAATTGCGGTTCGAGGTGGCAGCACAGCGCTCGCCCTCGGACAGCTGATCGGGGTTCATCGCCAGACACATGGAGCAACCCGCCAGACGCCATTCAAAACCGGCCTCGCGGAAGATGTCGGCCAGGCCTTCTTCTTCGGCCTGGGCCCGTACCAGGCCAGAGCCGGGAACGATCATGGCGCGCATACCGTCTTTGATCTTCTTGCCTTTGACCACTTCGGCCACGGCGCGGAAATCTTCGATCCGGCCATTGGTGCAAGAGCCGATAAACACGGTGTCGATCTCGATGTCGGTGAGTTTCTGACCGGGGGTCAGGCCCATGTATTCGATCGAGCGGCGGGCCGCTTCGATCTTGCCGCCCTTAAAGTCTTCGGGATCTGGCACCACACCGGTGATCGGCAGCACATCCTCGGGCGAGGTGCCCCAGGTGACGACTGGCTGGATGTCTTCGCCTTTCAGGGTGACAACCTTGTCGAAATGCGCGCCTTCGTCGGTAAAGAGCGTTTTCCACCAGTTCAGCGCGGCTTCCCATTGGGCACCTTTGGGGGCATGGGGGCGGCCGTTGACGTAAGAATAGGTGGTTTCATCCGGCGCAATCAGACCGGCGCGGGCACCGCCCTCGATGGCCATGTTGCAGACGGTCATGCGACCTTCCATCGACAGATCACGGATCGCTTCACCACAATATTCGATGACATAGCCGGTACCGCCGCCGGTGCCGGTCTCGCCGATCACGGCCAGGGTGATGTCCTTGGCGGTGACGCCGGGCGCCAGCTTGCCGGTGATTTCCACCTTCATGTTGAGGGATTTTTTCTGGATCAGCGTCTGCGTTGCCAGAACATGCTCCACCTCGGAGGTGCCGATGCCGTGCGCCAGCGCGCCGAATGCGCCATGAGTGGCGGTGTGGCTGTCGCCGCAGACCACAGTCATGCCGGGCAGGGTCCAGCCCTGTTCGGGGCCAACGATGTGCACGATGCCCTGCCGTACATCAGAGACGGGGTAGTAATGCACGCCAAATTCCTTGGCGTTCTTGTCGAGCGCATCGACCTGAATGCGGCTTTCTGGGGTCATCTGCGATGGATCTTCGCGGCCCGCAGTGGTGGGCACGTTGTGGTCAGGAACCGCGATGGTCTTGTCCGGGGCATGCACCTTGCGGCCTGCCATGCGCAGACCTTCAAAGGCCTGCGGGCTGGTCACTTCGTGGACCAGGTGGCGGTCGATATAAAGAAGGCAGGTGCCATCCTCTGCTTCATGCGCGACATGCGCATCCCAGATCTTGTCATAGAGCGTCTTGGGGGACATGTGTCCTCTCCCGTTTTTTGGTGTGTTCTTGCTGGCTTTGGGCTGGGCATGCGGCCTTATAGGCGTGCCAGGACCGTGCGGGCGGCACCATAGAACCGTTCGCGCAGCCGGGCGCGATCTTGCAGTTCAACAGTCTGGGCCAATACGAAGGTCATGGGCGTCAGATACAGGGGCGGAGCCACGCGATCAAGGGCCGGGGTGGGGCTGCCTGGGCAACTTGGGGGCAATCCGGGGGATCTTTGCTGCGAATCCTTGTCAATATGGGGTTTCTCCCCTTTTCGCCGCCCCTCAGATCAGGCAGAGAGTGCCGATGATTCGAATCCCGTTGTCGGTTTCATTGAAATGCGACGCGGGAATTGCTATTTTTAGCATAGCCCCAGCGCCGGGGGAGGGTCGGCGCCTCATATGGAGGACAGAGTCCTGTCGACCGAACCTCAAGCGGCTGTGGCCGCTGATACCGAGGCAGCAGATGTTGCTGCCAAGACTCGCCCAACCAACACGGTGTTGCTGGAGCGGATCCTGAGCTCTCTGGATGAAGACAAAGCCGAGGATGTTGTGCAGATTGATCTGCGCGGCAAGACGGCGATTGCTGATTTCATGGTGATTGCTTCGGGTCGCTCGACCCGTCAGGTCGCAGCTCTGGCTGAAAAACTGTCGGATCGGCTGAAGCATGAATATGGCATCATCAGCAAGATCGAAGGTAAAAGCACCGGCGACTGGGTGCTGATCGACACCGGCGATGTGATCGTGCATGTCTTCCGGCCCGAAGTCCGCGAGTTCTACCAGATCGAAAAGATGTGGCAGCCTGGAATGACGCCGAACCAAGACGGGGCCTGAGCCCCCGGCGATGCGCATCAGATGGTGTCCGATTCCGGGCACCATGATCTCTCATGCCCCTGAGAACGGCCTTTATGCTGAGGCGTAATTCATGACGCCGGGCGGAAAGCCCGGAACCAAAGACGGAGCAAGCCAGCCTTATGCGTATTCATATCTGCGCGGTTGGACGTCTGCGCGCTGGGCCTGAAAAATCCCTGATCGACGATTATCTCACTCGCTTTGACCGCACCGGCCGGGCGCTGGGTCTGGGGCCTGCCCGCCTGGTTGAGGTCGAGGACAAGAAAAATGCCGGCATGGGGGCCGAGGCCGCGCTGCTGCGCAAGGCGCTGCCCAAGGGCGCGGTGATCTGCACCCTGGATGAGCGCGGCAAGGTTCTCAGCTCGCCCGAGTTCGCCAGTCGTCTCGGCAATTGGCGCGACAGCGGTCGTCAGGACCTGGCGCTGATCATCGGCGGCGCCGATGGTATCGACCATTCCTTGCGCGCGGAGGCCGATTTCTCGATTTCATTTGGCAAGATGGTCTGGCCGCATATGTTGGTGCGGGTGATGCTGAGCGAGCAGATCTACCGCGCCGCCACCATTCTATCGGGCAGCCCGTACCACCGGATCTGACCAGCGCCCCGCGCGCTTTGGCCCAGGCCAATTTCCAGGCCATTCGCGCAGGGCGTGATTTCCTGGGGTTCAACCCTTGGCGGGTTCAATCATTTCCATACGTGTGGCATGGCGACCGCCTTCGAATTCGGCAGCGAGGAAGGCATCGACGATATCCAGCGCCAGGCCCTTGCCCACAACACGTGCGCCAATGGATAGCATGTTGGCATCGTTGTGCTGGCGGATCATGCGCGCCGAAAAGGTATCGGAGCAAACGCCGCAGCGAATGCCAGCGACCTTGTTTGCGGCCATCATGATACCCTGTCCGGTGCCACAGACAACGATGCCCAGCTGACAATCGCCAGAGGCAACACGCTCGGCTGCGGCTTTGCCATGCACTGGGTAATCGGTGCTTTCCGGGGTGGTGGGGCCGATGTCGATGACCTCCCAGCCTTGCTGCGCGACATGCTCGGCAATGGTCTGTCTGAGGGGGATGTCGGCGTGATCGCTGGAAATGACGATGCGCTTGCTGGTGGTCATGCTGGGGCTCCCGTTTGCAAAGGGTCGGTTTGCGACAGGGCCGGCTTGGATCAGTGGTCCGGATTTGTCAATATCCGCGCACCTCAGAGGTGGGTTACTTCAGGTCGACGATAAATGTTTCGCTGGCCCAACTGTCGACCAGACAGCGGGCCTGGACTTGCACCTGTGTGGTCCCTGCAGGCAGCACGATCCCGCCCAAGGAGCGGGTGAAAGGCTGTTTTTGTTCATGGGGGTGGGCTAGGTTGCGCAACCCCAGTTCCTTGCCTTGCATGTCGAGCACCCGCCAGCCATCAGCATAATGCGCCCACCCGGTATCGGGATGTTGCAAGGTCACGGAAAACCGCCAGGCCGCGCCGATTTTTTGAGTGCTGACCTGCAGAATTTGTGGCTCCTCTGCCAGCGCGGGGCTGGCAAGGCAGAGGAGAATCGCAGTGAACAGCCGTTTCATGATGTCGTGTCTTTGTCTGTGTCGGGGTGTGCGAGTGAGGTGTTGGTGGCGGGAAACGGGCCGTGCTCTGGCGGGAAGCGCAGCAGGATTTCCCGGGAGTGAGAAGCAAACTCGCGCCGGTACAAGATCGCCAGGGTGATGGTGGTTGTGGCGATCAGCGCTATGGGACCAGCCAGCCAGGCCAGCGCGGCCAGGGAAAAATAGGTGGCCCGCATGCCGCGATTGAAACTGCGGGCGGCGGTGATGTTCAACTCGCCTGCCTGCTGGGCGCGCGGTGAGGCCAAGGCCGCGTCTCTGTCGTTTGGCACGGCGGCCATCAGCACTGAGGAATAGCCAAACAGGCGGTTTGACCAGACGTATTTCAAAAAGGCATTGCTGAGCAGCAAAAGCACCGTAAGCAGCTTGATATCCCAAACAAAGGCCGGAGCATTGTCCAGGTCCAGATCACGGGCGACATCGGTCAGTCGCTCGGTATTGCCGATCAGGGCAAGGCCGCCTCCAATGGCCAGCATCGAGGCCGAGGCAAAGAATGTGGTGGCCTGACGCAGCGAAGTGATCAATTGGGCGTCAAAGATGCGTGGCTCGCGCATCACCATCTGGGTCATCCAGTCGCGGCGAAACCCTGCCATCAGCACCGAGACCGAAGGGCGGTTTGCGGGCGGCTTTTCGATCCGCCAGCCGATCCAGAGCCAGGCCAGAATCAAAAAGGCAAGGCTGGCAAAATCCAGCGGCGAAAATAGGGTGAGGCGGTCCAGAAGGGTCATCCCGGCAACCTAGGTCGACAGGGGGGGCTTGCCAACCATGAAGAATTGGTAATATAATTTTACCAAATTTACCACCTTAGGAAATCCCTATGCAGATGCCCCTACCGGATCCTGCCATTCTGGCCCGCAAAGCGCGTATTGCGCGACGTCTTGGGACGGTGCTGCCTGCGGATGCTCTTATCCAGGATGAGATGGAAACCCGCGCTTATGAATGCGACGGGCTGGCCGCCTATCGTTGTCCGCCGTTGTTGGCGGTGTTGCCCCGCAGCACCCAGGAGGTCTCGGATATCTTGCGGATCTGCCACGAAGAGGGCGTGCCGGTGGTGCCGCGGGGGGCAGGAACGTCGCTGGCAGGTGGCGCGTTGCCAACCGCGGACAGCGTGATTCTGGGCGTGGCGCGGATGAATGAGGTGCTGGAGACAGATTACGACAATCGGGTGATCCGGGTGCAGGCGGGGCGCACCAACCTGAGTGTTTCAGGCGCGGTGGAAGAGGAAGACTTCTTTTATGCGCCGGACCCGTCGAGCCAGCTGGCCTGTGCCATTGCCGGCAATATCGCGATGAACTCGGGCGGGGCGCACTGTCTGAAATACGGGGTGACCACCAACAATCTGATGGGGGTGACCCTGGTGTTGATGGATGGCACGGTGGTGGAAATTGGCGGCGCGCATCTGGACGCGGGGGGTTTGGATCTGCTGGGAGTGATCTGCGGCAGTGAAGGGCAATTGGGCGTGGTGACAGAGGCCACGCTGCGCATCCTGCGCAAACCCGAAGGCGCGCGGCCGGTGTTGATCGGCTTTGACAGCAATGAGGTTGCAGGTGCCTGTGTCAGCGATATCATCAAGGCCGGGGTGTTGCCGGTGGCGATCGAATTCATGGACCGCCCCTGCATTCAGGCCTGCGAGGCCTTTGCCAAGGCGGGTTATCCGATGTGCGAGGCGCTGCTGATCATCGAGGTCGAGGGCAGTGAAGCGGAGATTGCCCATCAGTTGCAGCTGATCACGGACATAGCACGACGCCACAACCCGGTGGAGCTGCGCGAGGCGGGCGATGCCGAGGAAGCCGCGCGGATCTGGTTGGGGCGCAAATCGGCCTTTGGCGCCATGGGGCAGATCAATGATTACATGTGCCTGGATGGCACCATTCCGGTGGGTGCCTTGCCGCAGGTGCTGCGGCGCATCGGCGAGCTGTCACAGGAATTTGGTCTTGAGGTGGCCAATGTCTTTCATGCCGGTGACGGCAATATGCACCCGCTGATCCTGTTTGATGCCAACAAGCCCGGTGATCTGGAACGCTGTGAGGCCTTTGGTGCCGAGATCCTCAAGCTTTGTGTTGATGTGGGCGGCTGCCTGACCGGCGAGCATGGGGTTGGGATCGAGAAGCGTGATCTGATGCATTATCAATACAACGGGCAGGATCTGGAGGCGCAGCTGCGGGTAAAGGATGTCTTTGATCCCAAATGGCTCCTGAACCCTGCAAAAGTGTTTCCGCTCTTGGTGACCCAGAGCCGACGCAGCCCGGATCTTGCTGCTGAATGATGGGGGCCTTGCCCTCAAATCCCCAAAAGTATTTCTGGAAAGATGAAAATGCATAGACCCGCAAATGAAGCCGAATTGGCCGAATTGGTTGCAGGCACCAATACAGGCCTCTGCATTGAAGGGGGCGGCACCCGGGGCCTGACGGTGCCCGGCGAGATCCTGTCCACGCGCGGCCTGAGCGGGGTTGAGCTCTATGAGCCGGGGTCACTGACCTTGGTGGTCAAGGCAGGCACGCCGCTGGCTGAGGTGGAAGCCCTGTTGATGAGCGAAGGGCAGCGTCTGGCCTTTGAACCGATGGATCATCGTCGGCTGTTGGGCACAAAAGGCACGCCGACGATTGGCGGCACCTTTGCTGCCAACTGCTCTGGTCCGCGGCGCATTCAGGCCGGGGCTGCGCGGGATTTTTTGCTGGGGGTGCGCTTTGTCGATGGGCGCGGCGAGGTTGTCAAGAATGGTGGCCGGGTGATGAAGAATGTCACCGGATATGATCTGGTCAAGCTGATGGCGGGAGCACATGGTACCCTGGGGGTGCTCAGCGAAGTGTCGCTGAAGGTGCTGCCGCAGGCGGAGGCATCGGCCACGGTTGTGGTTGAAGGGCTCAGCCTGGATCGCGCGATACAGGCGATGTCTGCGGCACTTGGGTCCCCCTATGATGTCACCGGCGCGGCCTATGATCCGCAGGCGCAGGCGGTCTTTGTTCGGGTGGAGGGGTTTGCCCAATCCGTCGCCTATCGCGGTGACAAACTGGTGCAGGACCTGGCGCAGTTTGGCAACCCGTCGCTTGCGCGGGAGGGCGCAGCACTTTGGTCAGATATCCGCGATGTGACGGCTTTTGCTAGCCACAGCGCTGTTTGGCAGGCCTCGGTCAAGCCGACTGAAGCGCCCGAATTGTTGGACCGATTGGGGCAGATACACGGTTTTGCCTATCGGCTGGACTGGGGAGGGGGCCGTATTTGGCTGGCCCTGAGCGAAGATGAATTGAAAGCGGCTGCCTTTGACACTGAGGACGGGCGAAAAGATGATCCACTAGAAGGGCTGGCGGCCTTTGACGCCAATCTTCGCCAAAATGTTGCGCAGCTTGGGGGGCATGTCACCCTGGTGAAGGCCCCCAAGGAGGCCGCGCTTCCCCGCTTTCAGGCGCAGCTGGTGCCATTGGCCGCAATCGCTGAAGGGTTGCGGCGACAGTTCGATCCGCGCGGCATCCTCAATCCAGGGCTGATGGGATAGATCATGCAGACCAATTTCACCAAAGAACAGCTGGAAGATCCCGGCACCCAGCGCGCCAATGAAATCCTGCGTGCCTGTGTGCATTGCGGCTTTTGCACGGCGACCTGCCCAACCTATCAGGTGCTGGGGGATGAGTTGGACAGCCCGCGGGGGCGGATTTACCTGATCAAGGATATGCTGGAAAACGAGCGGGTGCCGGATGCCAAGACGGTCAAGCATATCGACCGTTGCCTCAGCTGTCTGGCCTGCATGACCACCTGCCCGTCGGGGGTGCATTATATGCATCTGGTGGATCATGCCCGTGCCTATGTCGAGCAGAATTACAAGCGCCCGCTGACGGATCGCATGTTGCGCTGGCTGCTGGCGCGGATCTTGCCCTATCCGGGGCGGTTCCGGCTGGCCTTGCTGGGGGCCAAACTGGCACAGCCTTTCAAGGGGCTGATGCCCGATCCGCGGCTAAAGGCAATGCTGGAGATGACACCGCGCCAGATCCCTCCGGTCAGTCGCAATGACGACCCGCAAAGCTTTGCACCTGAGCGGCCCCGGAAAAAGCGGGTGGCGCTGATGACGGGCTGTGCGCAAAAGGCGCTCAACACCGATATCAACGATGCTACCATCCGCCTGTTGACCCGGCTGGGCTGTGAAGTGGTGGTTGCCAAGGGAGCGGGCTGCTGTGGTGCATTGACCCATCACATGGGGCGCGAGACAGAAAGCCATGCAACGGCGGAACGCAATATTTCTGCCTGGAGCGCAGAGATCGACGGTGAAGGGCTGGATGCCATCGTCATCAATACTTCGGGCTGTGGCACCACGGTAAAGGACTATGGCCACATGTTCCGCAATACCCCACTGGCGGCAGAGGCCGCACGGGTCTCGCAGCGGGCGATGGATGTTTCAGAACTGTTGATGCAGTTGGACCTGCCGGCAGCCACAGATCAGGATCTGACGGTGGCCTATCATGCGGCCTGTTCGCTGCAGCATGGGCAGCAGATCAAGACCCATCCCAAGACCCTGTTGAAACGGGCGGGATTCACCGTGGTGGAACCCGCTGACAGTCATTTGTGTTGTGGTTCCGCCGGGACATATAATCTGATGCAGCCGGAAATATCGAGCGCGTTGAAGGCTCGCAAAGTGAAAACACTGGAAGCCAAATCTCCGGATCTGATTGCGGCCGGCAATATCGGCTGCATGATGCAGATCGGCTCTGGTACCGCCCTGCCTATCGTGCATACGGTTGAGCTGCTGGATTGGGCCACAGGGGGCCCCAAACCGCCCGCGATGACAGCGCCCGGCACGGCAGCAAAGGCCGTGCCAATGCTGCGGTGATCCTGGACAACACGGGCAATCAGAGCCACAGGGAGAGAATATTCCTGCTTCGGGCTGTCTTTCTCTTACGCTTGCCGTATTTTTGCCGAAGCCTGCTGGTAGATGTGCCAACAGTAGGGTGAGGAGATGAGTGTGCGGGTATTGAAGTCCATCGGACAATTCACAGCGGTGCTCGTGGTGCTTTGGGCCTGGGTGCCGCTGGCGGCTTTGGCTGAAGACAGCCGGTTGCAACGCATGGAAACCACTGAGGACGGTCGCGCCTGGGAGGCGGTGGGCCGCCTGGATGTCGACGGCGAAGGCTTCTGCACCGGCTCGCTGATTGCCCCGGATCTGGTGTTGACGGCGGCGCATTGTCTGTTTGACGCGCGCAGTGGGGATCGGCTTAAGCCGCAGACGATCGAGTTTCTGGCCGGCTGGCGCAATGGGCGGGCCTCGGCCTATCGGACGGTGGCACGCGCGGTGGTGCATCCCGACTATATCTTTGATGGCGAAGTCTCGACCAGTCGGGTGCGCAGGGATATCGCGCTGCTGCAGCTGCAACGCCCCATTCGCAATACCACTGTCATCCCCTTTCAAACCGATGAACGCCCGCGCCGTGGTGCCGATGTAGGCGTGGTCTCTTATGCCCATGACCGCTCTGAAGCACCTTCGATCCAGGAGATCTGTGGCGTAATGGCGCGGCAGGAAGGGGTGTTGATTCTGTCCTGCGATGTGGACTTCGGCTCTTCCGGGGCACCGGTTTTTTCCTTTGATGGGGGCAAGCCACGCATCGTTTCGGTGGTTTCGGCCAAGGCCGAGGTTGAAGGCCAGCGGGTTGCGCTGGGGGCGGCCCTCGCAGATGGGCTGCAGCTGTTGCGTGCCGAGCTGTCCGGCACCCGGATTGGCAGCCGCATGCCAGCAGGCGTGGGGCGTGTCCAGGTGGGGGCGGAGCGCTCGACCGGGGGAGCCAAGTTCATTCGCCCAGGCGGGTGAAGGGGCGCTCTTGTAATCGGATTTTACATGCATATCTCAGTTTCAGTCGGGGTCGCCAATGTTTGGGGCCCGGGCTGAAGCCGCCCGTCCCGTTTGGGAGGGCTCATGGATAATCGCTCAAGTTTGAGGATGAGAAATGCGTAGATTTGATTTTGCACCACTGAACCGTGCAACCATTGGGTTTGACCAGATCGCTGATCTGATGGACCGTGCCCTGAGCAATGATGTCGGGCAACCCAGCTACCCCCCGTATAATATCGAAAAGACTGCTGACGATGCCTATCGGATCTCCATTGCCGTTGCCGGTTTTGCAGAAAGTGATCTGACGGTTGAGGTGAAGGAAAACGCGCTGGTGATCTCTGCCCGCAAAGGCGAAGAAACCGAGACGCGCAGCTTCCTGCATCGCGGTATTGCCACCCGCGCCTTTGAGCGTCGTTTCACTTTGGCGGACCATGTGCGGGTGACCGGTGCCAGCCATGCCGATGGTATGCTGCATATCGACCTGCACCGTGAAGTGCCGGAGGCTCTCAAGCCACGCCGGATCGAGATCAGCTCTGCCGATCCGAAGCAGGCTGCAATTGAGGCCGAAGCCCAGCGGGTCAATTAATCACAGAGATCGCTCCTCCGTTCCGTTCAAAGGCTCTCTCCAGGGAGCCCAGATGGAGTGACCATAGCCCCTAGGCTGCCCATGCGGCCTGGGGGCTATGTTTATGTGCGCCATTCAAATTCCGGCGACACAGGAAAGAGGGGGGGCTGAGGCCTGGGTAGAATGCCACCGGTTAGGCACCGCTGGCTGCTGCAAATCTGGGGGAGATCTGATGGGCGCACTGTTTAGCTGAGTGTTTTTGGCTAGTTACACCCCTTGCATGAGAAAAAGCCCTTTGATCTTGGCTTTTTGGCGATACTCCCAAAAAGAAAGTGAGATTATCAATTTTACCCCTTGAACAGATGCATCCTCAAAGGTGTAGACTAAATGTATGTCTGAAACGATTGATCGGTTTGGCACTGAGGGGGACGGAATGGAAACCAGAGATATTGAGGAGTTGCAGTCCAGCTTTTCCACCGTTTTTGCCCGAAAAGGCGAGTTGACGGAGCAGTTTTACTGCCATCTCTTTACCATGATGCCTGAAGCCAAATCTCTGTTTAAGAATGATTTCCATAAGCAAAAAGAGATGTTTACCTCAATGCTGACCAATTGCCTCAAAACTATGGTGAGCAATCAAAATCTTTCCCATGTCAAAGACACGCTGACCAAGACGCGTGAGCAATTCAACATTGGCCCAGATGAGGCTGGTCTGGCTGGGGAGGCGATGATGGCCGCATTGGAAGATGTTGTAGGTGGGGATCTGAGTCCGGCGCAAAAGGCCGCTTGGAAAAAGGCTGTTGATCGCGTGATGCAGATGATGGTTACGCCAGGTTTGCTTCGCTAACCCGGCAAACGGTGGTCGGAGCCCGTGGTCTGACTTGGGACCAGGTAGCAGGCCCCGACCTTAAGCCGGGACCCGAATGGATTTGATCTGATGCCAGGGTCAGACCGCCATGCAGATGTATTTCATTTCCAGATAGTCCTCGATGCCGTGGTGACTGCCTTCACGGCCCAGACCGGATTGCTTGACACCGCCAAAGGGCGCGACTTCGGTGGAAATGATACCTGTATTGACCCCGACAATGCCGTACTCCAGGGCCTCGGCGACCTTGTAGACCCGGCTCAGATCCTTGGCATAGAAATAGGAGGCAAGGCCAAAGATGGTGTCATTGGCCATCGCGATCACCTCATCCTCATCCTCGAATTTGAACAGCGGCGCCAGTGGGCCAAAGGTTTCATCGGTGGCAAAATCCATCTCACGGGTGGCGCCAGTGACAATGGTGGGCTCAAAGAAGGTGCCGCCCAGTTCTGAAGGGTTGCCGCCCAGGATGACTTCGCCGCCCTTGGCTTTGGCATCCGCAATATGCTGCTGCACCTTGGTGACGGCTTTTTCGTTGATCAGCGGGCCAAACAACACGCCGTCCTCCATACCGTCCCCCAGCTTCATCGCGGCAACGGCCGCTTTCAGCTTGGCGGCAAAGGCATCATAGACGCCGGCCTGCACATAGATCCGGTTGGCGCAGACACAGGTCTGGCCGTTGTTGCGGAACTTGCACATGATCGCGCCCTCGACGGCGGCATCCAGATCAGCATCGTCGAAGACGATGAATGGCGCGTTGCCGCCCAGTTCCATCGAGCATTTCATCACCGTATCCGCCGCTTGACGCATCAGGATGCGCCCCACTTCGGTGGAGCCGGTAAAGGTCAGCTTGCGCACCGCGTGATTGTCGCAGAATTCCTTGCCGATCTCGGAGGCATTGGAGGAGGGCACAACGCTGAAAACACCGGCTGGGATGCCGGCGCGGTCAGCCAGCACTGCCAGCGCGGTCGCGGACAAAGGTGTCAGCTCTGCTGGACGTGCGACAAAGGCACAGCCCGCCGCCAGCGCCGGTCCCGCCTTGCGGGTGATCATTGCATTGGGGAAGTTCCAGGGCGTGATCGAGGCCGCAACACCAATCGGCTGTTTCAAAACCGTGATGCGTTTGTCACGCTGATGACCGGGAATGGTCTCACCGTAGATGCGCTTGGCCTCTTCGGCAAAGAACTCGATAAAGGACGCACCATAGGCGATCTCGCCCCGGGACTCGGCCAGGGGTTTGCCCATCTCTGCGGTCAGAATAACCGCCAGGTCTTCCTGATTGGCCATCATCAGATCGTACCATTTGCGCAAAATATTGGCGCGCTCTTTGCCGGTCCATTTGGCCCAGTCCTTTTGCGCCACATCAGCCTGGGCGATGGCGCCAGCCACCTGGGCGCGGCTCACGTCGGCGACTTGGGCAATCACATCGCCCCGGGCCGGGTTCAGGACATCAAAGCTGCCTTCGCCCTCGGTAAACTGGCCGCCGATATAAGCGCGGGTTTCCAACAGGGTTGGGTCGCTCAAAAGAGATTTCAGCGCGGTATGTGTTTGTAGCATAGGGGCCTCCCTGGGTGTTTGTGGCGGCATGAAAAGCGGTTCTGAATGGAGATGTCCAGAAAGATCCATGAGTCCAGAATATGATCATAAGTTAATTCACTTGTTAAATACATTCTATTTGAGAGAAGACTGTTTGACAATGGCCGGGCCAGATTGTCACCTGTCGCCAGAATAAAGGGAGCAAACTCATGGAACTGGACGACGCCTATGCAAATGGGGCTCATATTGCGGGCGCTGAGGACTTCCCACCGCGCTGGGCGGCTTCGGCAGAGGATTTTCGCAACAGCTTGCATGAGCGTGCCCGGCTCGACATCCCCTACGGCGAAGGCGCGCGGCACAAATTCGACCTGTTCCTGCCGGAAGCAGCACCAAAAGGCGTGTTCGTTTTTGTGCATGGCGGCTATTGGATGGCCTTTGACAAAAGCTCCTGGTCGCATCTGGCGGTTGGGGCCCTAGCGCAGGGCTGGGCCGTAGCGATGCCGTCTTATGATCTTTGTCCTGAGGTGCGGATCGCGGATATCTCTCAGCAGATCGCCGCAGCGCTCACCCGGATTGCGGCAGAGCTGCCGGATGTGCCAATCTCTTTGGCAGGGCACTCCGCGGGCGGACATCTTGTGGCCCGGATGCTGGATCCCGAGCTGGTCTGTGCACAGGTAGGTAAACGTTTGAAAACGGTGGTGCCGATCTCGCCGCTGTCGGATCTTTTGCCGCTGTTGCGCACCTCCATGAATGACAAGTTTCAGATGGATTGCGACAGCGCCGAGGCCGAAAGCCCGGTCAGAATGCAGAGCCGGCATGGTGCGGAGGTGACGGTCTGGGTCGGGGCCGAAGAGAGACCTGCCTTTCTCGATCAGGCGCAATGGCTGGCAGATGCCTGGCAGGCGGATCATGTGATTGCGCTGGGCAAACATCATTTCAATGTGGTGGATCCGCTGGCCGATCCGGAGAGTGATCTGGTGCGCTTGCTTGTCAGTCAGTCTTAACAACCTGAAATATTGAGATAGTTTGGCATCTGGAGCAAGCGGATGTGGCGGCGAAGAAATTGCTTGCCACATCCGCGTTTCACGTCCATCTTCGCGTCAAGGGCCAGGCGATGGCGTCGCCGCATGATTCACATGCCGCCCTTAACACTCTCAAAACCGTCCTGAACGCCGGGACCTTTCTTGTAAGAAGGAAGGGTCTGATATGACTTCTCGTCCTGATATGTATCGTTTTCACAATGGTGAAAAAGCGCCGCTGCAATTTGCAGTCTCCGAATACGAGGCCCGGATTGCGGGCCTGCGCAAAATCATGATCGACACCGGGGTGAGCGCCGCTGTCTTCACCTCGATGCATAATATCTCGTATTATTCGGGCTTTACCTATTGTGCCTTTGGTCGCCCCTACGGGTTGGTGGTGACGGCAGATGAAGCGGTGACCATCTCGGCTGGGATCGACGCAGGTCAGCCCTGGCGCCGGTCGTTCTGCGACAACATCACCTATACCGACTGGCAGCGCGACAACTTCTGGCGCGCGATCAAATCGGTCTCGGGAGAGGGCGCCGTGGTTGGCTATGAAAGCGATCACCTCACCCTGCTGCAAAAAGCCAAACTCGAAGGTTTTCTCAGCCCTTCCAAACTGGTGGATCTCTATGAGCCGACCATGGTGCAGCGTATGGGCAAATCCGATGCTGAGCTGGACATGATCCGGGCCGGTGCCGCTGTCGCTGATGTCGGTGGTTTTGCCATCCGCGATGCGATCAAGGAAGGCGCGCGCGAGATCGATGTGGCCATGGCGGGGCGCGATGCGATGGAGCTGGAGATTGCCAAGCGCTTCCCGGATGCGGAATACCGCGACAGCTGGGTCTGGTTCCAGTCGGGCATCAACACCGATGGGGCCCACAACCCGGTGACTGCGCGCCAGTTGCAGCGCGGCGATATCCTGTCGCTGAACACCTTCCCGATGATTTCGGGCTATTACACCGCGCTGGAACGCACCCTGTTTGTTGGCGAAGTCGATTCCGAGAGCCTGAAAATCTGGGAGGCCAATGTGGCGGCCCATGAATATGGCATCTCGCTGTTGAAACCCGGTGCCAGCTGCGCCGAGATCACCCATAAGATCAACGCCTTCTTTGAAGAGCGCGACCTGCTGCAGTATCGCACCTTTGGCTATGGCCATTCCTTTGGGGTGCTGTCGCATTACTACGGTCGCGAGGCAGGTCTGGAGTTGCGCGAAGACATCGATACCGTGCTGGAGCCCGGCATGGTGATCTCGATGGAGCCAATGTTGACCATCGCCGATGGCCAGCCTGGTGCCGGTGGCTATCGTGAGCACGATATTCTGATCATCCACGAGGATGACAACGAGAATATCACCAAATATCCCTACGGTCCCGAATTCAACGTCGTGGGCTAAGCGGCCTTTACCAAGTCAGGCGGACCCTATGGGCCCGCCTGTCCTTTGAAAATCTGAGGCCAAAGCCAAACTGCCCTAGGGGTTGGATTGGACCGCAGGTTGCAAGACTGCGCTGTCGGCGCGTGCCCAAACCGCTTCCGCCTCGATCAGCGGGGAGGGGAGGTCGGCTTGGCGTGCGGCCGCAGGGGCAACCCATGCCGGGTTCATCCAGACGATGGGGGAACGCGCCTCCTTTGCAGGCGCGGAGATCTCACGCACCGACAGGCTGAGTTGGGCGGCATCATGCTGTGCAATGACCTTTGCCCGGTCTCCAGGTTGTACCGGGGTGGGCTGGTCCAGCAGGAAGGCCGTTCGCCCCCAATGACCACCTGAGTCGATGTCATTGGCCACCGTAACACCCGGCGCGAGTTCCATTTCAAAGCTGGCGAGAACCGCATGAACTGTGCCGGTGTCACTGCAGGTGAGATCCGCCGTGGTGCGCGCGCGATTGATGTTTGGCCGGGCAAAGTCAAATTCGAACAGCTCTGTTGTCGGCCCCAATGGGCGCAGCGCACAGGCCTCGAAATCACTGGGCGGGAGTTGCGCGACCCGGGCCAGGTGATGAAAGGCGCTCAGATCAAAACCTTCGGCCTGTTGTGGTCGCCAGAGGTCCAGCAGGGCATTGCTTTCAACCGGCTGAGCCACCAATCGGCCCCGCTCCGGGATGGTGCGGGCCTCTGGTTTGGCCAGGGCGCTCATCGCATGGGTCAGCGTTGCCAGGGCCCCTTCGCCCAGCAAGACCGTATCCACAATTTCCGAAATCACCACATCCGCGGGTTCCGGGAGATCGACACCGACTACAATGTCGTGGGACCATTTGCAGATGACGGTGATGCGGTCACTCAGGCCGTTGTCGGCAATGACGCGCGCTGCGGCCTGGGCAATCAGGGGCTGCTGCTCACAGGTGTAGACATGTTTTGCACCCGCCCGCGCCGCCAACATCGCCGTCAGGCCCGCGCCGCAGCCAATATCCAGAACAATATCGCCCGGGCGCACTTTGGCCGTGATGGCGCGGGCGTAGGCCGCATTGCGCGCCGCGTCGGCCAGCATCGGAAAATGCCAGCGCGGCACAAAGGTCTGGTGCAGACGTTCCTGCAGGATTTGGGCTTCGTGGTGGTGAGGATCCAGATCAAGCGCCTGTGAGAGAAGCTGCGCCGTTTGCAGGCCGCCATCTGCGAGGGGTTGGGATTTGGCAAACTGGACAAGGCGTTCTGCCTCTGATGCGCTGCGAAGAGGGGGGGCTTCAGCTGGCGCAGGTCTTTGACTTTCAGGCAATTTTGTTCTTCCTCATTTGAAGCAAATGCAACTGATCACACTATTCTTCGGGCGCATCTAATAAATGATGAATAAAAACTGCGCGCCGAGCGGTACCGGTTCTTGCTGACGGAATCGCACAGATGGCTTGCCCAAGGCGCGCTGCGTTGCTGGGCCTTTGGCGCAGAGCGGGGCTTCTCCCTTGCTTTCAAGGCCAAACCACTTATGAGTGACCTCCTCACCTTTCTGGCTGGTCTGCGCCTTTCCAGCGCTACGCTTTGTTCACCTGAAAGGTGATTTCGACGATGACATATGTTTGAACCAGAGTGACGATGCTGAGCCATGGATGAACCGCAGGACAAGAGACTAACCGAGTTTGCGCTGATCCAGCTGCTGCCCAATATCATGACGGTGGGCGCGATCTGTGCCGGACTGTCGGCGATCCGGTTTGGAGTGCAGGGGCAATATGAGTTGGCTGTGCAGCTGATCCTGCTGGCGGCACTTCTGGATGGGCTGGACGGGCGTCTTGCCCGTGCTCTGGGCAGCGACAGCAAGATGGGCGCCGAGCTCGACTCGCTGGCGGATTTCCTCAACTTTGGTGTCGCAGCGCCTTTGGTGATCTATTTTTGGGCCCTGCAGGACATGAGCAATGCCGGCTGGATTTCGGTTCTGGTGTTTTCCGTCTGCTGTGTGGTGCGCCTGGCGCGGTTCAATGTGGCGACCAAATCGGAAGATCCCGGCGAGACCGCCAATGGGTATTTCTCGGGCATTCCCTCGCCGGCAGGGGCACTGCTGGCGATGTTGCCGATGTTTGTCGCCTTTGCCTTTGACGCCGAAACCGGCTTTCCGAGGTTGCTGATTTGCCTTCATATGGTTGTCATCGGATTTCTTATGATCAGTCGTATCCCCACCTGGTCACCCAAGCTGGTGCGCATTTCACGCGAAAACGTGAAGTACTTTTTGGTGGCCTGTGCCTTTGCAGGCGCTGCGGTTCTGACCTACGCTTGGACCACATTGGTTGTTCTTTGCCTGAGCTATGTTGTTCTGGTGATTTGGGGGCTGATTAAAAAAACGTCGGAGTGAACCCGGCACGCTGGGAGACTGAATTTTTGGATATAAAATCTGTTGAATCGTCCTATGCCCGTTGGGCACCTGTTTATGACAAGACATTTGGAGCAGTGACCCGCGCCGGTCGGCGGCGCACGGTCGAATATATCAATAATCACGTCGGTTCGGTTCTGGAGGTCGGTGTCGGCACCGGTCTGTCGCTGCCTCATTACGCCCCCGAGGTGGCCATAACCGGCATCGATTTCAGCCACGACATGCTGGCCAAAGCGCGCCAGCGGGTGGAGGAAAAGGCATTGAAAAATGTCACCGCCCTGCGCCAGATGGATGCCCGCGCGCTGGATTTTCCCGACAGTAGTTTTGACACCGTGGCGGCAATGCATGTGCTTTCGGTGGTGCCAGAGCCTGAGCGGGTGATGGCTGAGATTTGCCGGGTGCTGAAACCGGGCGGTAAGGTGGTGATCTCCAACCACTTCAAAAGCACCCAAGGCGTGTTGGCCTCGATCGAGAAGTTTTCAGCACCCTTTGCCAATGTGTTGGGCTGGCATTCGGATTTTGCCATTGAATCTGTGCTGGGCGAAGAGCGGTTGAAGGTCGAAAAACAAGAGGCATTGCCGCCTTTTGGTTTGATGACCTTTTTGGTGTTGTCCAAGCTGCACAGCAATTGATCGGCGATATCTGCCTGCAAAAGACGCACAGCAGTGCCTGCGAGCGTTAAAAAGGATAGGCTTGCATTTCCTGCCCATTGGGTTTTGCGGCAACTCCGCCTATGTGACTAACAAGAGGTTCTGACCGCGGATACTGCGGTTTCCCGGGCCGTGGAGAGGGGTTGACCAAAGAAGGTGGGACCGTCATCCAGCGTAAGCGATATTTGAGTGCACTTTAGCGGAGAGACATCTGGGATGGCCTATATTAAATGGGGATTTTTGATTGCGGTCTGGACCGTTTTTGCGGCCTTTCTGCATTACACCCTGCCGCAATATGACGTGGTGCGGATCGTCAATACCTATGAAGAGCGCCAGGAACTGGGCGGTTGGACCAAGATCTTTTGGTCAACACCGGACAGCCAGACCCAGGCTCTGATCAATCGCGATGTGCAGTTTATTCAGGCCTTCCGCGCCAATGGCGATGCAATCGTTTATCGCAACGAGGACACTGGCTGGAACTGGCCACCCTATTTCAAGTTTGACACCGCCAATCTCTATACTGAGGCCAATGACGCGGTCTCAACCAAGGACGACCCGGAGTGGGTAGCAGTGCTGCACTATGGTTGGCGCAATGAGTTCCTCTCGGTCTTTCCCAATGCGATTTCGATCACGCCGGTCTCGGGGCCGGATGACACGCCGCTCAATTGGGTCAGCTACGCCATCCTGACCCTGCTGGCGGCAGTGTTCTGGGCGATCTATGTGCGTTGGCGTCGGTTCCGGCGCAACCGGATTGACCCGGTGCTGGAGGATGTCGAAGACGGGCTTTATGCGGCAGGGGATGCGATTTCCGAACGCCGAGGGCGGCTGCGCCGCTGGCTGGGCAGCTGGAAGTCCTGAGCTCAGCTTGGGGGGCTGTTATCCTGAGGCGGCGCACCGCGCCGATGGGTCAGTCCGCAAACAGGTGAGGGGTTTCCGCCAGTTCCCTGGCGGCCTCAAAGGGCAGGCTGAAGAAATGCATCAACCGGTCGGCATTTTCTTCGGCGCTGTCGGTCTCGCGCAGGATGGTGTAGTTGGAATAGCCGGAATCTCGGATGCGATCGGCCTCGTAGATGATGTCATTGCGGATGGTTGGCAGCAATCGTTCGAGTGTCTGCTTGGGCGTACGCTCGCCTGCCAGCCCTACCCGGTGGGCATGGCCGATCAGATAATCATCAGAAAACTCACATTCGATTTGCAGGGTGCGGGTGGTGGATCTGTCTGAGTTGAAATCATTCATCAGATCCAGCGCCGAGGGATCCATGCAGATGACCAGCCGGTCGGTGTCGTAATATTCAAACAACATCCGCATCAGCGCGCGCCGGTGCCGGGTGCGTTTGCCCAATGAGGCTTGGATGCCGCCCAGATCCGGCAGGGGGGTGCCCTCTTCGTGAAACAGGTATTCGATGGCCGGGATATTGGTGCTTTTGCGCAGCTGTTCGATCAGGCGCTTGGCCACATGCCATTTCTTGCAGACCAGGATCATCAGCTCTCGCTCCCGTCCCAGCGAGCTTTCCTTTTCCCAGAACCGGGTGGCAAAGCGGCGGCCAATGCGCCCTCTTTGGGCCAGGAACTTATACAGGCTTCGCCCTTCGTTGGAGATTTGAAAGCTGACCCCTTGGGCCGCGTAAAGCCGCCCCAGACGCAGCTTCAGCTCTTTGGCATCGGGGCTGATCTTGCGCGCAAACAGAAAATCCTGGCTGAGTAAAAGGTCGTAGTGATCATTGTGAAAATTCACCGGCATACCGTAGTCGGTAAACATCAAAAAGGTTAGGGTTCGGCTGTCAATTTCGGATTCCGGCACCAGATGGCGCACCAGGGTCTGAAAAAAGGTCTCATCGGGAATCCAGGTGGACTGGAAGAACCGGATCACATCCTTGCGCTGGACCAGGAACTCGAGGATAGCCTCGACGGTGCGCCGCCGCAGACACCACCACTGACTGCCGATCTGCACCTGAATGTCGGCAGGAATTTCGCGCCTCAGCCCCAGTTTCTTTTGCAGATTGACGCTGCCGTAGAACAGGGTCTTATGGGTGCGTTCATTGAAGAAGTGGCGGTAAATCAGCCGCTCTTCCTTCATGCCGGTCTTGATCCAGTCGCTCTCGAAAAAGTCGAAACTCTCGACAAAGTCGCAGTCATGCCGATCAAGGAAATCATGGGCGTATTCGGCGGTTTTGACGGCCATGCAGTCGCCCGACAGCATGTAGAAATGGGTGGCACGGGGGAATTCCTCCACCGCACTGGTCAGTGCATGCAAGGTGGCCTTTACCAGAGACCACTCGCCCCATCCGCATTTGATGCGTTTTCCGGCGAAACAGACATTTGGGTTGCCGTCGAGCGCCTGGCGAATGCTGGCATAATCCTCGGGTCGGGCGCTGGCATCGAAATGGATGGACATGTAGTCGCCAACGGCGGTCAACAGCTCAGCCTGCTGGATGATCGCTTCTGGATCCTTGTGGCAGAGCAGAATATACGCAATTTTTGCCATTTTGGAGACGATGCACCCTGTTTCGATCTGATTGTCCCCTTGATAAAGGTGGGAGCGCGTTGAATAAACCAGATTATTTGAATTTTAGGCTTAGATGTGGACTGTGCAGTTAAAGCTGCACAAAGAGAGGTAGGCAGATATGGGATTTCCGGGCACATGGATGACCGAGACCGAGAGCGTCATTTATCGCGTGGTGCCCAAATGCGCCTGTTCGACCATTGGCCAGATCCTCTACAATTCCGATCATGGTGAATTCTTTGACGGCGATATCCATGATGCACAGCAGGGCTTGCACAAATGGGCGCTGGACCACAGCCAGGGTCCGATCACCCGCAACGTGCAGGGCCAGCGCACCTATGCCTTCACCTGTGTGCGCAACCCCTATACCCGGGTGCTGAGCTCATTTTTCGACAAGATCTGCGGCATCCAGCGCAACGGCCGGCGCTATCGCGGCAATCTGGTGCCCAAGCTGATCTACGATTACGGTATCGAGGTTGGTGGTGACGACGGAAAACAGGAATTCGACCAGATCCAGAGCTTCCGCCGCTTCCTGCTCTTTGTGCGCGATTCCATCAAGTTCCGCCGCCCGATGGATCCGGATATTCACTGGTCGGCGATGTCCGGCCATGTCTCGACCTTCATCTGGAACGGCGGGCGCTACAACAAGATCTTTTGGACCGAAGCCTTCAACGACGGCATGCAGGAGGTCCTAGATGCGATTGAGACCCCACATGCGGTTGATCTGGCCAAAATGCCCCGTTTCAACGAAAGCGAAGGCCATGGTCCCAAGCGGGCCCATCCGGTGGAGGATTACTTTGATGATCTGTCGATGCATCTGATCTACGAGATCTACAAACGTGATTTCGAGTTGTTCAAATATGATTTCGAGGATCCCTCCAACAAGATGCCGATTGGTGAAATCGATCTCGATGAAGTTCACGCCAAACTCGGCGAGTAATCCCGAAGCAAAGGGGGGGGCTCCCGCCCGAGCTGTGGGTATTGAAATCCCCTTGCTCAGTTGGGCCAGGCGCCGCGCTGCCGCGCGGCGCGGTAGCGCCTGAGATGCCTGTCGCGGGAGCAGCGGACTGGTTCAAGGGAGGCAAAACCGCCGCGCCGGGCAAAGCCCGGCGCCATGCCCAACGCCTCAAAGAATTTTGCCTTTGGGCAAAAGCCTGCTGAGGGGGCGGGAGCGCCTCCTGCGCTACTCTGAAGGGGCACCAAAGCGGTACAAAAACCCTCCACATCAAAGATGCAGAGGGCGATTGATCGTTCAACAGGCGTAGGATCAGCCGTCGAAGTCGTCGGGTAATTGGCGCACAGCACCCTTGGCCGCCGAAGTGGCCAGCATGGCATAGGCCTTGAGAGCGGTGGAGACTTTGCGTTTGCGCGGCTTCTCCGGCTTCCAGCCTTTCTCATCCTGCGCCTTGCGCCGCTCGGCCAGCTCGGCTTCGGAGACCGCCAGATGGATGGAGCGGTTGGGGATGTCGATCTCGATCTTGTCGCCCATCTGAACCAGACCGATGGTGCCGCCCTCGGCGGCCTCTGGCGAAGCATGACCGATGGACAGGCCCGAGGTGCCGCCCGAGAACCGCCCGTCGGTCAGCAGCGCGCATTCCTTGCCCAGACCTTTGGATTTCAGATAGGAGGTCGGGTAGAGCATCTCTTGCATGCCGGGACCACCACGCGGGCCCTCGTAGCGGATTACTACCACGTCGCCTGCCTTGACCTTGCCGGTGAGAATATCGCTGACAGCCTGATCCTGGCTTTCGCAGACATAGGCGGTGCCGGTGAATTGCAGGATCGAGGCGTCCACACCTGCGGTTTTCACGATGCAACCGTCCAGAGCGATATTGCCGAACAGCACCGCAAGACCGCCGTCCTGGCTGAAGGCGTGCTCCTTGGAGCGGATAATGCCGCCTTCGCGGTCGGTGTCCAGCTCCTTGAATCGGTTCTCGGTCGAAAAGGCCTGGGTGGTGCGCACCCCACCGGGGGCGGCTTTGAACAGCTCCTCGGCGGCGGGGTTATTGGCGACCTTGATGTCCCATTTGGCGATGGCTTCGCCCATTGAGGAGGAATGCACGGTGGCGCAGTCATTGTGCAACAGGCCCGCGCGCGACAGCTCGCCCAGGATCGAAAAGATGCCACCGGCGCGGTGCACGTCTTCCATGTGCACATTCTCGGTATTGGGTGCCACCTTGCACAGGCAGGGCACCTGACGGCTGAGCCGGTCGATATCGTCCATGGTAAAGCTGATCTCGCCCTCATTGGCGATGGCTAGCAGGTGCAGAACGGTATTGGTCGAGCCCCCCATGGCAATGTCCAGGCTCATGGCGTTCTCAAAGGCCTCGAAGGTGGCGATCTCGCGCGGCAGCAGGCCTTTTTCCTCGCCCTCGTAGTGGCGTTTGGTGATGTCGACGATCTTGCGGCCTGCCTCCAGGAACAGATGTTTGCGGTCGGCATGGGTGGCCAGCGTGGAACCATTGCCGGGCAGCGCCAGACCCAGGGCCTCGGCCAGGCAGTTCATCGAGTTGGCGGTGAACATGCCGGAACAGGAGCCACAGGTGGGGCAGGCGTTTTCTTCGATATGCTGGACCTGTTCATCCGTCATGGTCTCGCTGGCGGCGGCAACCATGGCATCGACCAGATCAACCTTCTTGACGTCGAGCCCTTCAAGGTCGACCTTGCCGGCCTCCATCGGGCCGCCAGAGACAAAGATCACCGGGATATTCAGGCGCATCGCAGCCATCATCATTCCGGGCGTGATCTTGTCGCAGTTGGAGATGCAGACCATGGCATCGGCGCAATGGGCATTGACCATATATTCGACCGAATCCGCGATCACTTCGCGCGAAGGCAGCGAATAAAGCATGCCGTCGTGACCCATGGCGATGCCGTCATCCACCGCAATGGTGTTGAACTCTTTGGCCACACCACCCGCGGCCTCGACCTCGCGGGCAACCATCTGGCCCAGATCCTTGAGGTGCACGTGGCCGGGCACAAACTGGGTAAAGGAGTTGACGATAGCGATGATCGGCTTGCCGAAATCATCGTCCTGCATGCCGGTGGCGCGCCACAGGCCGCGGGCACCGGCCATGTTGCGGCCATGGGTGGAGGTTCTGGATCGGTACAATGGCATCTGAGCTGTTTCCCTTGTCTTTGCCCTCAGACACATCATTTGCGCAATAAACGCAATATCCGGAGGCGGGTTTTGGTTCTTTTGGCTCTGGGAGCCGGGTCTGTGCGGATGTTTTTTGAAGAATGGGCGATCTCACGCGTCTTTTGGCAGGGCTTCAGCTGGTGCTTTGCCTGTTTTGGACGAGGGCGGGTTGAGCAGGTGATTCACCAAAAGGCCAAAGATCAGCGCCCAGAAGGCGGCGCCAATGCCAAAGAAGCTGATGCCAGAGACAGCCGTCATAAAGGTGATCAGCGCGGCTTCGCGTCCCTTTGGGGCCTGGAGGGCCTGTGACAGGCTGTTGCCGATGGTCGAGAGCAGCGCAAGACCTGCAACCCCGGCGATGAGCGCTTTGGGGGCGATCAGGAACAGGCTGATAACCGTGGCCCCGCCCAGGCCCACAAGGCAGTAAATAACGCCCGCCGAGGCGCTGGCCAGATAACGTGTTCGGGGGTCTTCGTCTGCCTCGGGGCCGGCGCAGATGGCGGCGGTGATGGCGGCGAAATTGAAAGCAAAGCCACCAAAGGGCGCGAGGATCAGCGAGGCGATGCCGGTGGTGGTCAGGCTGGCTGAGACGGGCGGCACATAGCCCGCTGCCCGCAGGGTCACCACGCCGGGCATGTTTTGCGAGCACATGGTGACAATAAAAAGCGGCAGACCAATGCCGATCAGCACCGGCAGGGAAAAGCTCGGCATCACCGGCTCTGGCAGGGTGAGGCTGGTGTTGAGTTGAGAGAGGTCGCCAAAACTGCCCGCAAATCCGGCCCAGATCCCGCCCGCCAGCAGCACGCCCAGAATGGTGTAGCGGGCAAACCAGAGCCGCCCGGCCAGAAAAGTCAGACCCATCACGGCAATCAAGGCGGTGTCCTCGTTCAGGGCGGTAAAGGCCGAAAGGCCAAATTGGAACAGGATCCCAGCCAATAGCGCATTGGCCAGCGTATCGGGGATCAGTCGGGACAGGCGTTCGAACCAGCCGGTGATCCCGGTTAGCGTGAGCAGGATGGCGCAGAACACAAAGGCCCCGATGGCTTGATCGATAGGTACATCCCTGAGCCCCACCGCCAGCAAGGCCGCCCCCGGCGTGGACCAGGCGGTGAGGATGGGCATGCGAAACCACAGCGACAAGCCCAGACTGGTCAGCCCCATGCCAAGCCCCAGCGCCATCAACCAGCTGTTGGCCTGGATCTGGGAGGCGCCGACAGCCTCGATGGCCTGAAAAATGATGGCAACAGAACTGGTGTAGCCGACCAGAACCGCAATGGCACCAGCTGCCAGATGCGAGAGCTTGAGCTGCGAAAGCATTTGGGTTTTCCTTTGAGCGGGGCTGGGCTAGGGTAGCTGTGCGTTATAGCGCACAATAGCCTTTGTGCGCTATAACGCACAAGACCTTTTTGAGCGGGCAGCAAAATGAGTGACGAGACAATTCCTCTTAATCTGCGGGAAATCCGAAGCAGTGCCGGGTTGAGCCTGTCCAAAGCGGCAGAGCTGACAGGGGTCAGCAAAGCGATGCTGGGTCAGATTGAACGCGGCGAATCCAGCCCGACCATCGCCACTCTGTGGAAAATCGCCAAGGGATTTCAATTGCCGCTCTCGGCTCTGATCGATGAGCCGGCGCGGCCTGACGCCCAGGGCGGACAGGTGTTCAAAACAGTGCAATTTCCCGGCAGTATCGCGGTCAAGATGGTGTTTCCTTTTGATCCGGAGCTGGGGGCAGAGACCTTTCATATTCGCCTCACCCCTGGTCAGCGACACGAATCGCAGGCCCATGAGGCTGGCATGATTGAAGAGGTCTTTGTTCTGGAAGGCGAGATGCAGGTCCTGCGTGGTGGCGCTTGGGTGCCCTTGAAGACAGGAGAGGGGCTTCGTTTTGATGCAGACCAGCCGCATGGCTATCTGGCTGGGCCCGAGGGCGCGGTGTTTTTGAATATGCATCACTACCGTCGACTGAGTGCATCTATCCACAAGAAATAACGCCTCTGGTTGTCGTCTGGAGGGACGCGTAAGGAGGAAAAGGCATGAATTAGAGCGGGTTGTGACCGAGTGGAGAGATCGAATGGAAACGCTACGCGGCAGTCTGCTGATGGTATTGGCTATGGCGACCTTTGCCCTGGAAGACATGTTTATCAAAACGGTGACCCGCGAGCTGCCGGTAGGCCAGGTACTGATTTTATTTGGGCTGGGAGGCATGTTGATCTTTGCCGGCATGGCGCGTGCGAAAGGGCAGCGCCTGTGGCATCCGGGGTATTGCACGCGCCCTCTGCTGTTGCGGTCTCTGGCGGAGGTCACCGGGCGGCTCAGCTATACCCTAGCCATCGCCCTGACGCCGCTGTCTACGGCTTCGGCCATTTTGCAGGCCACACCTTTGGTGGTTGCCGGGGGCGCCGTGGTGTTCTTTGGCGAGACGGTGGGGTGGCGTCGCTGGCTGGCCATTGCGCTGGGCTTTGTCGGGGTTTTGATGATCCTGCGCCCGGGCATGAGCGGCTTTGACATGGCGTCACTGTTTGCGGTTGCCGGCACCCTTGGCTTTGCCGGGCGTGATCTGGCCACCCGTGCCGCACCCAGATCGATGAGCAACCTGCAGCTGGGGCTGTTTGGCTTTGCCATGTTGGTGATTGCTGGTGTTCTGGCCTTGGGTTGGACCGGTGGGGCCAGCTGGCCCAGTGCCACGGCCTGGCTGCATCTGGGGCTGGCCACAGTGATTGGGGTGATCGCCTACAACGCTTTGACTGCTGCGATGCGCCATGGAGAGATCTCGGTGGTGGCCCCATTCCGCTATACCCGACTGATCTTTGCCATGGGTCTTGGCATTCTGGTTTTTGGCGAACGTCCCGATGCGCTGACCCTGCTGGGCAGCGCGGTGATTGTTGGCAGCGGCGCCTTCACCCTTATCCGCAGCGCCAAAGGCTGACCCATCTTGCAGCTGCCGCTTGCACCCAACGCCTGGGGCGCTTACATCTGCCTGCCATGGCTCAGACGAAATCAGACCCGAACTACAAAGTGATCGCCGAAAACCGCCGCGCGCGGTTTGACTATGCTATCGACGAAGACATCGAGTGCGGCATTATCCTTGAAGGGTCGGAGGTGAAGGCGCTGCGCGAAGGCGGCACCAATATCGCTGAAAGCTATGCGGCGGTAGAGGATGGCGAGCTGTGGTTGGTGAACTCTTATGTTCCGCCCTATTCGCAGGCCAAGATGTTCAAACACGAGGAACGTCGCCGTCGCAAACTGCTGGCGTCGCGCAAGCAGCTGTCGGATATGTGGAACGCGACCCAGCGCAAGGGCATGACCCTGGTGCCCATCGTGATGTATTTCAATCACAAGGGCCGCGCCAAGATCAAGATCGGTATCGCCAAGGGCAAGAAGGCACACGACAAGCGCGAGACCGAGGCCAAGCGCGATTGGTCCCGTCAAAAGGCGCGCCTGCTCAAGGATCACGGCTGATCCTCAAGGAAGGTCTTGCTGACCTTACGTCAGTCATCAGCAACCTGGGCGCGGGTTGGCCGTCAGGCCCGGCACTCAGGTTCTTAGATTTTCCACGCTCCCGTCAAAAACTGTGCGACAGGACAGCGATCGTGCTGCCGCGGGACAGCGGGAAACTGACCTCAAGAGAAATGCGGTTAGGGCTCTGTATGATTTTGTGGCGACTGATTGTTGCGTGCAGGGCTGGCGTCCCTTGCGACTCTCATCTGCGGGTAGTACGCATGGCTCAACAGCATGTGCGGGGAGGCTTTGATGCGCGACGATCCAAAAACCCTTGTTTCCACCGAGTGGCTGGCAGCTCATCTTAAGGATCCGGACCTGCGGGTGCTGGATGGGTCCTGGTATCTGCCGCAGCAAGGTCGTGACGCCAAGGCGGAATATGACGCCGCACATATCCCCAACGCGCGTTTCTTTGACATCGATGACATCTCGGATCACCGCTCTGATCTGCCGCATATGGTGCCGCCGGTGGAGAAATTCATGTCCCGCCTGCGCGCCATGGGGGTGGGGGATGGCCATCAGGTTGTGATCTACGACGGCGCAGGTCTGATGTCGGCCGCCCGCGTTTGGTGGCTGTTCCGCCTGATGGGGCAGAACAACGTTGCGGTGCTAGATGGCGGCCTGCCCAAATGGGTAGCCGAGGGGCGCGAGACCGAGGATTTGCCACCGGTGATCCGGGATCGTCACATGACAGTTCGGGTGCAGAACCATTTGGTGCGGGATGTGACCCAGGTTTCATCCGCGGCCAAACTGGGCGATCATGAGATCATCGATGCCCGTGCCGCCGCACGGTTTCGCGGCGAGGTGGCCGAGCCGCGCGAAGGTCTGCGTGCCGGTCACATTCCGGGCTCCAAGAATACGCCTTTTACCGATCTGCTCAACGCTGATGGCACCATGAAAGACCCCGATGCCCTGCGCGCCGCATTCGAGGCGGCCGGCGTTGATCTGAACAAACCTGCAATTACCACCTGTGGATCCGGCGTCACCGCCGCCGTCCTGAGCCTTGGCCTGGAGCGCATCGGCAAGACCGATCACGCGCTTTATGATGGCTCATGGTCGGAATGGGGCGCCTTCCCGACCCTTCCCGTTGCAACCGGAGAGAACTGATGTTCGAAACCCTGAAACCGCAGCCAGCCGATAAGATCCTGGCCCTGATGCAGATGTTCCGCGAAGATCCGCGCGACAACAAGATCGACCTTGGGGTCGGTGTTTACAAAAACGCCGAAGGCCTGACGCCGGTGATGCGCGCCATCAAGGCCGCTGAGCACAAGCTTTGGGAAGAGCAGACCAGCAAATCCTACGTCGGCTTGGCCGGGGATCCGGCCTATTCCGATGCGATGATCAAACTGATCCTGGGCACTGCGGTGGACCGCGGCAATGTTGCCGCCGCTGCGACGCCCGGTGGCACTGGCGCGGTGCGTCAGGCCTTTGAGATGATTAAGATGGCGAACCCGTCGGCCAAGGTGCATGTCTCGGATCCGACCTGGCCCAACCATGTCTCGATCCTGAAATATGTCGGCATCGAAACCGTCACCTATCGCTACTTCGACCGCGAGACCCGTGGCGTGAACTTTGACGGCATGATGGAAGACCTGAAGCTGGCCGCCAAGGGCGATGTGATCCTGCTGCACGGCTGCTGTCACAACCCCACCGGTGCCAACCTCAACGCGGTGCAGTGGCAGGAAGTCATTGCCCTGATGAATGCGCGCGGATTGATCCCGATGATCGACATTGCCTATCAGGGCTTTGGCGATGGTCTGGAAGAAGATGCGCTGGGCGTGCGTCTGGTGGCCTCCAGCTGCCCCGAGGTGCTGATCGCAGCAAGCTGCTCCAAGAACTTTGGCATCTACCGCGAACGCACCGGGTTGCTGATGGCGGTCTCCAATGATGCCAGCGCCCAGGCGCTGAACCAGGGCACCTTGGCTTTCCTGAACCGGCAGAACTTCTCATTCCCACCCGATCATGGTGCCCGCCTGGTGACCATGATCCTGAATGATGACGCCCTGCGCGCCGATTGGGCCGCTGAGCTGGAAGAGGTGCGCCTGGGCATGTTGGGGCTGCGTCAGGATCTGGCCAATGAGCTGCAGCGCCTGTCCGGCTCTGATCGCTTTTCCTTTATTGCCCAGCATCGCGGCATGTTCTCGCTATTGGGCACCTCACCTGAGCTGGTCGAGAAAATGCGCGTCGACAATGGCATCTATATGGTGGGTGACAGTCGGATGAACATCGCGGGTCTGAACTCTGCCACCATTCCGGTGCTGGCCAAGGCGATCATCGACGCTGGCGTCTGAGCATTCTGGCAAATCACGAGACAGGGCGTCGGTCATCCGGCGCCCTTTTTGCATGGGGATCCCGTTTTCATGTGAACCCGGTGGATCGGCCGTTTTTCGCACATCGCGTCTTTTGTTCTGACGGAAAAAGTCGGCTGCTTCGTTCAGTCCCCAGTACTGAATGAAACCTGTGTAAGGATCCCAACCATGACTTTTGTAAAATCCGCTCTGATAGTGGCTTTGATTGTGGCGCTGACAACGCCGGCCCTGACGACGTCGGCCCTGGCTCATGGGGTCCATGTCAGCCCGGATCGGGTAGAGGACAGAATTGACCGTCGTGAAAACCGCCGGGACGAGGCCGTAGATCATGGCCCATTGGATGTTATTGAAGACTATATCGACCGCGCCGAAGACCGGCACGACCGACAAGCCAACCGGCGGCATTATCACCGGGGCAACAAAGTGATCATCGTTCACAAGTAGCCGCCAAATATGCGGCTGCAGACACAAAAGCGGCCCGGAAAACCGGGCCGCTCATTTTTGCTCTATTGGGCCGATCAGGTCATCGAAAACTCAGGATAGGCTTCCATACCCAGTTCCGCCATGTCGAGACCGTTGATCTCGTCTTCTTCGTCGACGCGGATACCGATCACGGATTTCAGCAGTACAAATCCGATGTAGCTGACAACAAAGACAAACAGGCCGATAGCGGCAAAGCCGATGATCTGGGTGATGACATTGGCGTCAGAGTTGGTCCAGGCGACAATCAATGTACCCCAGAAACCGGCAATCAGGTGGACCGGGATTGCGCCGACAACATCGTCAATTTTCAGCTTGTCCAGGAACGGCACCGCAAAGACCACGATTGCACCACCAACACCACCAATGATTAGCGACTGGAACAGGCTTGGTGCCAGTGGCTCGGCGGTGATGGAGACCAGGCCGGCCAGCGCACCGTTCAGGATCATGGTGAGGTCAGGTTTCTTGTACAGGGCCTGGGTCAACAGCAGGGCGACAATCGCACCGGCGGCAGCAGCCATGTTGGTATTGGCAAAGATTCGGCTGATGTCGGCCATGTCACCGATGGTGCCCATTGCCAGTTGCGAGCCGCCATTGAAGCCGAACCAGCCGAGCCACAGGATGAAGGTGCCCAGGGTCGCCAGCGCCAGGTTGGAGCCAGGCATCGGGATGGTTTTGCCATCTTTGTATTTGCCGATCCGGGGCCCCAGAACAATCGCGCCTGCCAGGGCTGCAAAGCCACCCGCTGCGTGCACCAAAGTAGAGCCGGCAAAGTCGGAGAAGCCCATTTCGGACAACCAGCCGCCGCCCCACTGCCAGGAGGCTTCGATGGGGTAGATGATGCCGGTGAGGACAACAACGAAGATCAGGAAGGGCCAAAGCTTGACGCGCTCAGCCAGGGTGCCCGACACGATCGATGCGGTGGTGGCACAGAACATCAGCTGAAAGAAGAAATCAGAACCAACAGAGGCATAATCCAGTGCCGTTTCAGTGCCCGCCAGGCCAACGGGCTCTAGCGAGGTTGGCGAAAAGGCCCCCAAAATGCCGGGGATGGTCCAGCCGTCACCGGGGTACATCAGGTTGAACCCCACCAGCCAGTACATGATGGCCGCCATGGAAAAGAGGGCGATGTTCTTGGTCAGCTGCATGGTGACGTTCTTGGAGCGCACCAGACCCGCTTCGAGCATGGCAAAACCAGCGGCCATCCAGAACACCAGGAAACCACCAACCAGGAACAGCAGCGAGGTCAGGATATATTGCGTGTGCTGCGGCGTCAGACCGGCCTCGGCCTCTTGGGCCATGGCCAGGCCTGGCAGAGACGCCAGCGCCAGGGCGGTAAGGGACAGGGAGAGTTTACGCATGAGTTTTCCTCCGAATGCGGCGCTCAAAGCGCGTCTTGATTGGTTTCGCCGGTGCGCACCCGCAGGGCGTGCTCCACGTCGAGAACAAAGATCTTGCCGTCGCCGATCTTGCCGGTGCGGGCGGTGCTGGCGATGGTCTCGACCACCTGATCCGCGAGACCGGCGGGCACGATGATTTCCAGCTTCAGTTTGGGGACAAAGTTCACTTCGTATTCGGCACCACGGTAGATCTCCGTGTGACCCGCCTGGGCACCAAAGCCCTTGATTTCGGTGACCATCAACCCAGAGACGCCGATGCCTGTCAGCGCTTCGCGGACGTCCTCCAGTTTGAAGGGTTTGATGGCAGCTATGATCATTTTCATTTCGGCATCCTCTCTTGGGAACGGCCATTTGTTTGGTGATTTTGCACCTGCAGCAAAACGGAGGCATCGAGTCGGGGGAACCGGAGGAGGCTTTTTGCTGGTGCGGCAGCAGGTGTGCGGCTGAAAAAACCGCGCAAAAATGGGCTTTCGCCTGAATTTTGAGCGCTGAGGGAAGGAAAATTCCCCTCAATCGGCCTCTCTACAAACCCATACCAAACCGCTAGACTAGCCAAAACGGGCAAACCGGGCAGGACTTTCGAGATGGCGCAAGGATCAGGGCGTGGGCCGCTGGTGGCGGACAAACGCTATGCAAAGAGCGGGGCAAAGAGACCCGCAAAAAGACCTGGTGCCAAATCGGCAGGCGGGTTTTGGGGGCTGTTTTCATCCAAACCCAAGCCGCGACCTAAACCAAAGCCCAAGCCTCGAACCAAGACATCGGCTGCCAAACGGGCCAAGCCCTCAGGCCGCAGTGGCGCGCGCAAGCCACGTGGCGTGATCGGGACTTTGCTGGCACCGTTTCGCTGGCTGTTGCGGCTGATCTGGGGATTTACCTGGCGGGTCGGGATGATTTGCATCACCCTGGTGGCGCTGGCGGTCGGCTATCAGACCCTGAAATTGCCGGAGGTCGCGACCCTGCTGGATGGCCGGGCGCGTGGCTCCGTCACCATGTTGGACCATGAGGGCGAAGTCTTTGCCTGGCGTGGCGATCAGTTCGGCGGCGTCGTGACCGCTGATACAGTCTCTCCGCATTTGAAAAACGCCATTGTCGCCACCGAGGACAAACGCTTCTACCGCCATTTTGGCATCTCGCCGCGTGGTGTGGCCTCGGCGGTGCGCATCAACCTCAGCGAGGGGCGCGGTCCGCTGTCGGGCCATGGCGGCTCTACCATCACCCAGCAGACGGCCAAGCTGCTCTGCCTCGGACGGGTCTATGATCCGACGGAATGGGAGAACGAGGCCGCCTATGAAAAGGATTGCCGCCAGGGCTCTTTGTGGCGCAAAGGTACAGAGGCGATCTACGCCCTGGCCATGGAAGCCAAATACACCAAGGATGAGATCCTCTCGATCTATATGAACCGCGCCTACATGGGCGGCGGTGCCTATGGGGCCGAGGCGGCGGCACAGCGCTACTTTGGCAAATCCGCCAATCAGCTGAGTGCAGCCGAGGGCGCAATGCTGGCCGGGTTGTTGACTGCTCCGTCTTCGTTGGCGCCCACCAACAATCTCAAACGCTCACAGGATCGCGCCGCCACCGTGCTGCGGCTGATGCAGGAACAGGGCTACCTCAGCACCGCCGAAACCAAGGCGGGGCAGGACAATCCGGCACAGCTGAGCGCGGCAGCCGAGGCGCGCGCGGGAGGCTATTTTGCCGATTGGGTCATGGACAGTGTGCCAAGCTATTTTGGAACCTCAACCACCGAAGATGTGGTGATCCGCACCACCATGGACCAGCGGTTGCAACGCGCGGCCGAAGAGGCGCTGACCTATGTCTTTGAGAATAAGGTACGCGAAGGCTCCAAGGCGCAGGCCGCGATCGTGGTGATGAGCGCCGATGGCGCGGTGCGGGCCATGGTGGGCGGGCGCAGGACCCGGGTCTCGGGCGTGTTCAACCGCGCCACCCAGGCCAAGCGCCAGACCGGGTCGGCCTTCAAACCCTTTGTCTATGCCACGGCGCTGGAGCTGGGATATTCGCCGCTGGATCTGGTGCTGGATGCGCCCTATTGCCTGGATGTGCCGGGATCGGGCGAGTGGTGTCCAAAGAACTATACGCGCAAATACTACGGTGAAGTCACCCTGACCCGGGCCCTGCGGGATTCACTGAACATACCGGCAGTGAAAATGTCCGAGGCGGTGGGCCGTGATCTTGTCCGCCGCGTGGCCAGCGATTTTGGCATCGATAACGCCATGGCCGAGGGGCCGGCGCTGGCCCTGGGGGCCTCTGAGAGCACCCTGCTGGAAATGACTGGCGCCTATGCCGGGATCCTCAATGGCGGCTCTTCGGTGACGCCTTATGGTGTCAGCGAGCTGCGGCTGGTGACGGACAATGAGCCGCTGATGGGACGCAGCGGTGGCATGGGAGAACGGGTGATCCGTCCGCAGGCGGCAAAGCAGCTGGTCTGGATGATGGAGAAGGTGATAGCCGAAGGCACCGGACGGCGGGCGCAGATCCCCGGCTGGCAGGCGGCGGGTAAATCCGGCACCACCCAGGCCGCACGGGATGCCTGGTTCATTGGCTTTACCGCGGATTATGTCGCTGGTGTCTGGATGGGCTATGACGACAACACGCCGCTTAGCGGGGTGACTGGCGGTGGGTTGCCCGCAGAGATCTGGCACGAGGCCATGGTGCGGGTGCATGAGGGGCTGCCACCCAAGCCGCTGCCGATGGTGGCGCCAGAGCCCATCGCGCCGCCCGTGCAGCCAACCCCCACCCGCCGCGAGCGGCGGCGTCCTGGCAACGAACTGGGTCGCGCGGTGGATGGGTTGCTACGCGACCTCTTTGGCACCAACTAGGCCAGATGCCAGCGCGACGCTGTTTTAGCGGGCATCTGAAATGAAAAGGGCTCCCGCAAGGGAGCCTTTTAAACTGTAGGCAAAGTTCAGCATTTTGGCGGGCGCATGGAGGACTGGCTGACTATTGATTGCGCAAAGCTGACGCAGCCACTGTTCCACCCATTCCAATGAACAAAAGCCCAAAGACGCCCGTTATCCACCGTTGAAATGTTGCAAAGAACCTTGTGGCTGGCCGGGTCGAAAACACGGTCGCAGTAATTGCATGCTGAAGGGCGCTCTGAACGCAACAGATCACCGTTATAAGGACCAAGAGGAAGAGTGAGGCATCCGCTGGGACAAAGGTCGCAAACACGGATCCAAAAAACAGAGCCGACTTGGGGTTGGTCAGAGCGACAATGACACCGATCTTGGCAGCGGCCATCAAGCTATTTCCATCAGATGAGACCGGTGCCTGTTCAGCCGGTGTTGAAAGCGACGCTTTCAGCGACTTTACTCCCATCCAAATCAGATAGCTTGCTCCAACAAGCTTGAGAACGAAGACGGCTGTCGGGAAGATTTCAAACAACAGCGTGCCCCTGACAGGCCCAGGACAAGCCAAAGCAAATTTCCGACAGTGAGGCCAATTCCGACGGCCATACCGTTCAGCCTGCCATGCGATAGCGAAGCTCTCATCACGGCTAGCATATTCGGCCCGGGTGAAAGCCATCCCGCAACCGTAACGACAATGATCGCGGCAAGTGCGTTGAAAACTTCCATTCACAATACCCCCGCGAAAACCACTTTCGGAGACTCATATCATTCAAAGTCCAGGTTTCCGAGTAATAACAGCGCCTCAAACAATGGCCGAAGCCATAGATGGGCTGTGTTGAGTTTTGTGAACAGTTTGGGGCTCCCGCAAGGGAGCCCTTTGTTGGCTGCTTTTGGACCGTATCAGCTCTGACGCTGCAGCTCCGCGATCATGGCGTCGATATCGCCTTTGCTGCGGTCCAGAATGGCACCGATTTCAGTGCGTTCGGTCAGCAGCAGGTTCACGCCTTCGATATACATGTTGAAGAAGAGGTCCTTGCCGGAGCGGTCCGAGACCAGGAAGGTGACCTCAAAGGGGGACTGGCCCTGCAGGCGGGCAATGGTGCTGACCTCGTACCATTTCTTCACCTGTTTGACACTCTTGACCTCAAGGCTGCCGCCGATGAATTCCCGGAAACGTTTGCCGTATTTGCGCGAGATATAGACCTGGAACGCCTTGGAGAAGGCTTTCTTTTGTGCCGAAGAGGCGCGACGTGCATCCACGCCCAGCGCATAGGCGGCGATGTAAGAGGTGTCACTGTAGCGTTTGAAGATCCGCTCGAACTCACGGAACATGGCAGTTTCAGCCTTGCCCGAAGCGATCACTTTGTTGATGTCCTTGACCAGGCTGTTGATCAGCTTGGTGGCACCGTTTTCGTTCAAGGCCCAAAGCGCGCCAGGGGCCACTGCTGCGCTGGCGCTAAGGCCAGTCAAAAATGTGCGGCGATGCATCATTAAAATCCTTCGGTATCCAGTTCAAAGGGATCGATCTCGCTGATTTCGGCAGTTTCGCCTAGCTGGAAGCGGCGGTTCTGCAAATAAAGCAGTCTGGCCTGCGCATAGCTGTCGGCACTTTCATAAAGAATCGAATCCACGGTATCGGAATATCTGCCACGATCCCCCATGCGACGCACCACTTCTGCGTAGACACTGATGTTATCGGCGGGATTGTTCCGAGCGTAGCCAATCGGGTTGGTGAAGAAGTCGACCAAAATGCCGGTGGCATCACGGGCCGTAGAAGGACCATAGAGCGGCAACTCCACATAGGCGCCTTCACCGACCCCCCAGACGGCAAGCGTCTTGCCAAAATCTGTGTTCACTTGGGGGATTTCAAACTCGGTTGCAGGATCCGCAAGACCGAGGAAGCCGACGGTGGAGTTCACGGTAAAGCGAAACAAGGCATGACCTGCCATCTTGAAATTGCCTTGCAACAGGGCATTCACCGCCTGACCCGGCATCGACAGGTTTTCCGCAAAGGACGAGAAACTGGTCACCATGGGGTCCGGGACGATGGCCACATATCCCTTGGAGGCGGGGCGGAAGGCATAACGGTCTACCGCCAGATTGAAGTCATGTACGGACCGGTTGGTGTTCTCATAGGGGTCAAAGACTTCGCCCGCGGCCTTGGCTTCGGGGCTTTGGGTTGCGCAACCCGCCGTTGACAAGATCAGGGCAAGTGCAGCAAAGACGAAACGAGGCTTGGCAAAAATTCGCATACGGGTTGTGATCCACTTGAGTCGCAATTTGAGAAACACGAGCATTCTATTTAGGGAGAAACCGACAGGTTCCCAATTCAACAGCAATTTGTTTGCAGCTTTGTGGCAGATTCGGAACAGGTTGCCCTAAGGGCGCTAAGTTGGCGATGGGTTTAATGTGTCGCAGCCCGATTGAACAGGTAATGCATAGGCAACATGACAAAAAAATCTTTCAAATCAGGTTATGATGAGCTGACAACCGCGCGTCGGGCCAGCCGCCAGCTCTATTGGGCGGTGGGGGTGTTCAGTTTTTTTGTGAACTTGCTGATGCTTACCGGCCCTCTTTACATGATGCAGGTCTATGATCGCGTGCTTGGCAGCGGATCAGAGGCGACCTTGGTCGCGCTCTCGCTGCTGGTGTTGTTCCTCTATGGGATGATGGGGGTGCTGGACTATGTCCGCGGCCGGGTGATGGCGCGAATCGGGGCCCGCTTTCAGGCACAGCTGGATAGACGGGTTTTTGACGCCATGGTCCGGCGCACTGCAGTGGCACAGGATCCGGTGGCGCAGACCGGGACCGGTGATCTGGAAGCGATCCAGCGGCTGATGTCTTCGCCGGTTCTGGCGGCGGGGTTTGACCTGCCTTGGACGCCGCTGTTTCTGGGCGGAATTGCACTGTTTCATCCCTGGCTGGGCCTGTTGGCCCTGGGCGGTGGTCTGGTGCTGATCCTGATTGCTCTGCTCAATCAGATCTTCAGCCGTAAACCGTTACAACAGGCCGCGGTCTCGGCGCATCGGGCCAATCTCTCGTCGGAAGAAATCCGTGGCGAGGCCGAGATGATCCAATCCATGGGGATGCGGGGGGCAGCGTTTCAGCGCTGGCAGAAAATCCGCAATGCGGCGCTGAAGGACACACTGGCTGCGAATGACACCGGCGGTGGGTTCACTACGCTGACCAAGACACTGCGGTTGTTTCTGCAATCGGCGATGCTGGGGCTTGGGGCCTATCTGGCCTTGCAGGGCGAGGTGTCGCCGGGGGCGATGATCGCCGGATCGATCTTGATGGGGCGGGCCTTGGCACCAATCGAATTGGGGCTGGGCCAATGGGCGCTGGTGCAGCGCGCGATCAAGGGCTGGCATTCCCTGGCCGAACTCTTGTCCAAGGTCCCGCCTGAAAGTGAGCGCACCGCCTTGCCACAGCCCGCAGCCCGGCTGGAGGTGCAGGCGCTGGCGGTGGTGCCGCCGGGCGAGACCCGGCCACAGCTGCGCGGGGTAAACCTGCGGGTCGAGCCGGGGCAGGCGGTCGGGATCATCGGGCCTTCGGGGTCAGGAAAATCCACTTTGGCCAAGGCGCTGACCGGGGCCTGGCGTCCGGCAACCGGAACCGTACGCTTGGATGGCGCGGCGCTTGATCAATATGATCCTGATGTTTTGGGTCGGCACTTTGGCTATCTGCCGCAGCGGGTGCAATTGTTTGAGGGCACCATAGCGCAGAATATTGCCCGTCTGGCTGAGCAGCCGGATGCAGAAAAGGTGGTCGCGGCGGCCAAAAAGGCCGCGGCACATGAGATGATCGTCAGCCTGCCTGATGGCTATGACACCCGGGTTTCGGCGGGCGGTGGACGCCTGTCCGGCGGACAGATGCAGCGGGTTGCCCTGGCTCGCGCGCTTTACGATGCGCCGGTGATCGTGATCCTGGATGAACCCAATTCAAATCTCGACAATGAGGGCTCTGTGGCGTTGAACACGGCGATCAAGACGCTGAAGGCCGAAGGCAACTCGGTGCTGATCATGGCGCACCGCCCCGCGGCCATTCAGGAATGCGACATGTTGCTGGTGGTAGAGAAGGGTGTGCAGACGGCCTTTGGCCCCAAGGACAAGGTGCTCAAGGAGATGGTCTCCAACCATCAGACCATTCGCAAATCCGCCGGCGCGGCAGGAGGGGTGCAATGAGCGTTGCAAGCGAATGGCCCGCCCGTCGCCCGCTGATGATCGGGGCGCTTAGTCTGCTGGTCCTGCTGGGGGGCTTTGGCACTTGGGCGGTGATGTCCTCGATTGCCGGGGCGGTTGTTGCCACGGGCCGCATCGAGGTCGACCGCAATCGTCAGGTGGTGCAGCATCTGGACGGTGGCATTGTCGCCGAAATCCTGGTGGAAGAGGGCGACCGTGTTGCGGATGGCGCGGTGCTTTTGCGTCTGGATGCCAAAGAGCTGCGCTCCCAATTGGCCATCACCGAGGGTCAGCTGTTTGAAATGATGGCGCGGCGGGGGCGGTTGGAAGCGGAGCGGGACAGCGGCGAGGGAGTTGTGTTTGATGAGGCACTATTGACTATGGCGGCCGAGCGCCCTGACGTGGCCGATCTGGTTGAGGGGCAGCGGCGTCTCTTCCTGGCTCGCAGCGAATCCATCAGCCGCGAGATTGAGCAACTGGACAAGCGCAGCGCCCAGACAGGGGACCAGATCACCGGGATCAAGGCGCAGCAGGACTCGATGGAGTTGCAGCTGGAGCTGATCGCCGAAGAGCTGCGCAATCAGGTGACGCTGCTGGAACGCGGGCTGGCTCAGGCCGGCACCGTGCTTAACCTGCGGCGCACCCAGGCGGATCTGAGTGGCCGATTGGGAGAGCTGGTCGCCAGCGAGGCCCAGGCCCTGGGGCGGATCACCGAAACCGAAATCGAGATCCTGAAGCTGGGCTCCACCCGGCGCGAGGAGGCGATCACCCAGCTGCGCGATCTGCGCTACCAGGAGCTGGAGCTGGTGGAAAATCGGCGCACGCTGCTGGAGCGGTTGGATCGGCTGGATATCACCGCGCCTGTGTCCGGCATTGTCTATGATCTGCAGGTTCATACCCCGCGTTCGGTCATTCGTCCGGCCGATCCGGTGTTGTTTCTGGTGCCACAGGATCGCCCCCTTGTGATTGCAGCCCAGGTCACCCCCACCGATATCGATCAGATCTATGTCGGTCAGGATGTGACGCTACGGTTTTCTGCGTTGGATCAGCGCAACACCCCGGATCTGTTTGGCACCGTCACCCAGGTCTCGGCGGATGCATTTGAGGACGAAGGCACCCGGGTTTCCTACTACCGCGCCGAAATCGAGTTGAACGAAGGGGAGGCGCACCGGCTGCCCGCGGGGACCGTGCTGATCCCCGGCATGCCGGTGGAAAGTTACATCCGCACGCAGGATCGCTCGCCTCTGGCCTATCTGGTCAAACCATTGGCAGATTATTTCGTCAAAGCCTTCCGCGAGGACTGAAGCCTGATTAGGAGCGCTTAGCTGCGGATTTGCTCTTTTCGCCGCCGCGCTTCGGCGCTAGCGTCGCCGCCGAACTTGGCTTGAAGGAGCGCGACAATGAGCATCGAAGCAAAACTGCAGGAACTGGGCGTCACCCTGCCCGAGGCCCCGGCCCCGGCCGCCAATTATGTGCCCTTTGTTGTGGCGGGCGACATGGTCTATGTCTCTGGCCAGATCTCGGCTGATGAAAACGGGCTGATCACCGGCACCCTGGGCGATGACCTGGATGTGGATGCGGGCCAGGCGGCAGCCAAACGCTGCGCCATTTCGCTGTTGGCGCAGCTCAAGGCCGCTTGTGGTGGTGATCTCGAACGCCTGGTGCGGGTGGTCAAACTGGGGGCCTTTGTGAATTCCACAGCGGATTTCACTCAGCAGCCACAGGTAGTGAACGGAGCCTCTGACTTCTTGGTCGAAGCGCTGGGCGATGCCGGACGTCATGCGCGGTCTGCTGTCAGCTCCCCTTCGCTGCCACTGGGTGTGGCGGTGGAAATCGACGCGGTGTTCCAGATCAAATGAGACCGCAGCTGCCCGTCCAACTCCTCTCTGTTCCGATTGCGCATCGTGCCCTGCATGATGTGACGGACGGGCGGCCGGAAAACAGCCGCGCGGCCATTCGCGCGGCGATCGCCGGCGGCTATGCCATCGAGATCGATCTGCAGCTGTCCAGCGATGATGTGCCGATGGTCTTTCACGACTATGCGCTGGATCGCCTGGCCGAAGCCAAGGGCGCGATCCGGTTGCGAAGTCAGTCCGAACTGGCCGGGATTGCGCTGACGGGCGGCGATGGCGAAGGCATTCCGACTTTGGCCGAAGTATTGGATCTGGTGGCAGGCCAGGTGCCGCTTCTGATCGAGCTCAAAGATCAGGATGGCAATCTGGGACCGGATATCGGCACCCTGGAAAAGGCCACGGCCAAGGTGCTGGAGGGCTACGGCGGGGTGGTTGCCTTGATGTCCTTTAACCCGCATTCGGTCACGGCTCTGGCTCAATATGCGCCGGACATCCCCCGGGGGCTGGTGACCAGTTCCTATCTTGCCAAAGACTGGGTTCCGGTCTCACCGGCGGTTTGTGACCACCTGCGCGACATCCCCGATTTTGACAGCAGCGAGTCCTGCTTTATCAGCCACGAGGTGGGTGATTTGTCGCGCCAGCGGGTGCAGGAGTTGCGCAGCGCGGGTGTGCCAGTGCTGTGCTGGACGGTCACATCCTCCGAGATCGAGGCAGAGTCGCGGGCCTGGGTCGATAATGTCACCTTCGAGCAATATCTTTCGCCGCTTCCGGGTTGATCCCCCTGCCGCTCTGCCCAAATACTGATGGAACAGGGAGAGCAGATGGACCAGAAACCGATTGAAATCCGCGTACTTGGCTCGCTGTCGCAGATTGCGGCAGAGGACTGGGATGCCTGCGCCTGCCCTGAGGTGGCGCAGGGCACGCGCGCCATTGATCCCTTTACCACCTATCGGTTCTTGCACGCGCTGGAGCAAAGCGGCTCTGTTGGGGCGGGCACAGGCTGGCAGTCGCAATATCTGACCGCCTATCTTGATGAGACCCTGATTGGCTGCGCGCCACTCTATGCCAAAACCCACAGCCAGGGCGAGTACATCTTTGATCACAACTGGGCCCATGCCTATGAGCAGGCCGGGGGGCGCTATTACCCCAAGCTGCAGATCGCGGTGCCCTTTACCCCGGCAACAGGGCGGCGGTTGTTGGTGCGGCCCGGCTATGAGGCGATTGGTCAATCTGCCCTGGTACAGGGCGCGGTGCAGCTGGCGGCGGACAACCAGGTCTCCTCGTTGCATGTGACCTTCTGCACGGCTGAGGAGGCAAGGGTTGGTGCGGAAATGGGGCTGATGCATCGGGTGAGCCAGCAGTTCCATTGGTCCAATCCGGGCTATGTGAATTTTGACGCCTTTCTGGCCGAGCTGTCATCGCGTAAACGCAAGAATATCCGCAAGGAACGCGCCCAGGCGCAGGGGTTTGGTGGTGACATCCGCAGCTACACCGGTGCCGAGCTTCGGTCTGAGCATTGGGATGCCTTTTGGGCGTTTTACCAGGATACCGGGTCTCGCAAATGGGGGCGTCCCTATCTGACTCGCGAATTCTTTGCGATCCTTCACGAAACCATGGCCGACGATCTGCATCTCATTCTGGCGGAGCGCGATGGCTATCCGGTCGCAGGCGCGCTGAATTTCATTGGCCGGGATGTGCTGTTTGGGCGCTATTGGGGCTGTTTGGAACACCACCCCTGCCTGCATTTTGAAATGTGCTACTATCAGGCGATTGATTTTGCCATCGCCCATGGCTTGGGCCGAGTCGAGGCTGGTGCCCAGGGTGAGCACAAACTGGCGCGCGGCTATCTGCCGGTGGAGACCCATAGCCTGCATTGGCTGGGGGATCCGGGTTTTGCGGAAGCGGTCGCGCGCTATCTGGAAGCCGAACGGGCCGCTATCGCGGATGAGGTGGAGGTCCTGACCAGCTATGGGCCGTTTCGCAAAGCGCAAGTGGAGGAACAGGAATGACTGAAAAACTATCAGAGGCCACTCGTGGCCCTTTGTTGGACCCGTTGTTTCAAAGCGGCTGGACCATGGTCGAGGGGCGGGACGCGATCACCAAGACTTATAAATTCGACGGGTTTGTCGAAGCTTTTGGCTGGATGACCCGCGCCGCGATCTGGGCCGAAAAATGGAACCACCACCCGGAGTGGAGCAATACCTACAACCGGGTGACTGTAGTGCTGACAACCCATGACGTGGATGGGATTTCGGCGCAGGACGCAAAACTGGCGCGCAAAATGGACAGCCTGGCATAGGGTCAGGATGAAGGGGTTCTGCCCCTAAAACTCTCTGCCGCTGATTTGTGGCTGCGCAAGGGAAACCCCGGCGCAGCCATTTTTGCGTCAGCCCATGGAGTCCAGCAGGCCCTCTCCGGCGGACAGTTCGCATTGGCCGGGGGTTTCTTCCATGTTCAGGATCGAAACGGTGCCGTCCTCGACCAGCATGGCATAGCGCAGGGAACGGCCGATCAGCCCGGCAGGTGGCGCGTCAAAGCGCATGCCGATGGCATCGGTAAAGGCGCTCTCGGCATCGGCCAGCATGGTGATACCAGCGGTATTGGCGCCCGTGGCCTCGCCCCAGGCATGCATGACAAAGGGATCATTGGCCGAGATGCAGATGATTTCATCGACACCTTTCGCAAAAAACTGATCCTTGGTTCGGATAAAGCTTGGCACATGGGCGGAATGGCAGGTTGGTGTAAAGGCACCAGGGACAGCAAAAATCGCGACTTTTCTACCCCTTACCTTATCCGCCATCTGCACCTGCTGGGGGCCTTCAGCGCCCATCATGGTCAATGTGGCGTCGGGCAGTTTCTCTCCTGCTGAAATCATTGCGCGTTTCCTCTCTATCTGGTGATTGCGTTTTGCTTCATCGCCCCTATAGGGTCTGCCCAACAGGAGACCAGAATTTACGTGGGAGGCAAGGGGCCAAATGAGTCATATCGTTGTGATCGGGGCAGGGCAGGCGGGATCTTCGCTGGTGGCGAAACTGCGCAAGGACGGCTTTGACGGGGAAATCACCCTGATAGGGGCCGAAACAGCATTGCCCTATCAGCGTCCCCCCCTGTCCAAGGCCTATCTGCTGGGGGAGATGGAGTTGGAGCGTCTGTTCCTGCGCCCCGAGAGCTTTTACACTGACAACAATATTACGCTGCGTCTGGGAAGCCGTGTCACCGCGATCGATCCGGCTGCCAAGACCGTGAGCCTGGGCGGTGAGGTTGTCGCCTATGATCAACTGGCCCTGACCACTGGATCCGATCCGCGTCATCTACCTGCGGCTATTGGCGGTGATCTGGGCGGCGTCTTTGTGGTGCGCAGCCTGGGCGACGTCGACGCCATGGCCCCCCATGTCAGCGAAGGCAAGCGCGCGCTGATCGTTGGCGGCGGCTACATCGGGCTTGAGGCGGCGGCGGTCTGTGCCAAGCGCGGAGTTGCGGTGACGCTGGTCGAGATGGCAGATCGCATCTTGCAGCGGGTGGCGGCCCCCGAGACCTCTGATTATTTCCGCGCGCTGCACACAGAGCATGGGGTTGATATTCGCGAAGGCATCGGGCTGGACCGGCTTGAGGGGACAGAGGGTCAGGTGACGCGGGCAGCTCTTACGGATGGATCGACTGTGGACGTCGATTTTGTTGTTGTCGGCGCGGGTATCACGCCGGGCACCCAACTGGCTGAACTGGCCGGGTTGGAGCTGGAGAATGGCATCAAGACCGATGCACAGGGGCGCACCTCGGATGCCGCGATCTGGTCGGCTGGCGATTGCGCATCTTTCCCTTACAAAGGGGGGAGGATTCGGCTGGAGAGCGTGCCCAATGCCATCGATCAGGCTGAGGTGGTGGCGCAGAACATGATGGGTGCAGGCAAGGATTATGTGGCAACACCCTGGTTCTGGTCCGATCAATATGACGTCAAACTGCAGATTGCCGGACTCAACACCGGCTTTGACAATGTGGTCACCCGCGCCGGTGCCGGACGCACAACCTCTTTTTGGTACTACAAGGGCGATCAGCTGGTTGCGGTGGATGCGATGAATGATCCTCGTGCCTATATGGTGGGCAAGCGGCTGATCGACATGGGGAAAACGGCGGATAAAACGATCGTGGCAGATGCTGCAGCGGATCTGAAGCCGCTTTTGAAAGCGTGAGGATCATCGCCGGAGACTTCCGGGGTCGTGCTTTGGCGGCCCTGGGCAAGGGGGATACTGGTGCGCATCTGCGCCCGACCACTGATCGGGTGCGCGAAAGCCTGTTCAACGTGCTTGCACATCAGGTGGATTTTGACGGCATGCGGGTGCTGGATCTGTTTGCAGGCACTGGCGCATTGGGGCTGGAGGCCCTGTCGCGTGGGGCCGAAACCGTTGCCTTTGTGGATGATGGCCGGGTGTCACAGGGGCTGATCGCCAAGAATATCGACATCTGCCGCGCTGCGGATTGCTGTACCCTGATCCGCCGCAATGCACTCAGGCTGGGGGCCAACCCCGACGCGCCCTATGATGTGGTGTTTCTGGACCCACCCTACGGCAAGGGGCTGGGAGGCAAAGCGTTGCAGGCCGCACAGGCCGGGGGCTGGATCGCGCAGGATGCCCTTATCATCTGGGAAGAAAACGCAGCGATGTCACCCCCCGATGGCTATGAGCTGCGCGATGCACGCAAATATGGTGACAGTCATATCACCCTGATGTTGCGCAACGTTTCACAGTGAAACACTGCGGGCAGCTTTGCGCCGGGCCCGCGTTTGCATTGGGCAAGGGGGCGGGGCAGGATGTCCGGGCTTCACGACAGGATGCCAAAAGATGCCGACAACCTTTCCCACACCTCAGCTGATCATCTTTGACTGTGACGGGGTGCTGGTTGACAGCGAACCGACCTCCAATCAGGCCTTGGTGGATAATCTGGCCCGCCACGGGCTGAAACTGACGCTGGAGCGGGCGATGGAGTTGTTTGTCGGCGGCACCATGTCCGGGGTGATGCAAAAGGCCATCGCCCTGGGCGCGGATCTGCACGAGGGCTGGATCGAGGAGGTCTACAGCGATACCTACGCCGCCTTGGGCCAAGGCGTTGATCTGATGCCCGGTGTTTCGGATCTTCTGGCGCTCCTGGATCAGAACCAGATCCCCATCTGCGTGGCCTCCAATGGCAGCGAAGACAAGATGCGCATCACTCTGGGGCAGAACGGTTTGTGGGAGCGGTTTCACCCCACGGCGATGTTTTCGGCCCACGCATTGGGCGTGGCCAAACCCGATCCGGGGCTGTTTCTGGCCGCCGCCAGCCATTTTGGCGTTCAGGCGCGCGAGTGCCTGGTGGTGGAGGACAGTGCCACCGGGGTCATGGCGGCGGCGCGCGCCGGTATGCGGTGTCTGGGCTTTGCCCCCGAAGGCCGCGGGCAACACTTGCGCGCCAATGGCGCTGAGGTTTTCACCAGAATGGGCGATATTCCGCAGCTGATTGGCCTTGTCCGCTGAGGGGGGTGGTCCGCCCCGAGGTGCTTACTCGTAGGTAAAACTGTTCAGCACTCGCCCGCCCAGGGTTTGCGGCATCTGTTCCGGTCCGGTGATGGGAACCAATGTCTGGCTGATATTGTGAATGATAAAATAGCTCTCATCACGGTCTGGGTGCGGCAGCGCCACGAGGCGCAGGACCATGGGGCCATTGGCGGCATCCTGATAGGTGCCGATCACTTCCACCGCGGCAATGCCATTGACCTCTATCGCCCGGCTGGTCAGGATTTTTGCCTGCGAAAATCCTTTGGTTGCGGCGGGGAAGGCGGAATTGATCAAGGCTCTGGCGGCGATCTCCTGGCGCGCCGTCTGGGCCTCTGTGCCCTCACCCTGGCGCGGAAATACCGCACCAACCACATGAAAATTCTCGATAAAGGCGCGCGGTTCGGTGTCTTTGGTGGCAAAAGTGAACTTGACCAAGCCACCAGAGGGACGGCCATCGGCGATCAGCTCGACGTCCTGACGGATTGGGACCTCCAGAACAAAGGGGACCGGAACCGGAATGCCGTATTTTTCGGTGTAGCCTGCGTCAAAGCGAAAAATGCGGTTGAGATAGACGCCTTCGTAGGAAAGCAGATTAAAGGCAATGCTGCCCGAGCCGGAAGTCTCAGCCCAGGGGGAGCTGGACGCCCCGATGAGCAAGGTTAAAGCTGTCAAACAGGTTTGGATTGTCTTGAAAAACATATTCATCCCCTTTGGGTGCTAATCCGGCGAGGGTAGCGTCCAAAGGGGGTGGGTCAATCATTTATCCACTCAAGCAAGACTTCTTTCAGATCAAGTCAGCGAAAGGATGTATCGAACTTGCCACCAGGCGAGAGAGTGAAAATGTCGAACCCATCTGCGGTCACACCGATGGAGTGTTCAAACTGCGCCGACAGGGATTTGTCACGGGTGACGGCTGTCCATTCATCGGCCAGGATCTTGGTCTCGGCGCGGCCCAAGTTCACCATCGGTTCGATGGTAAAGAACATGCCTTCCTCAAGCCGTGGACCGGTGCCGGGGCGGCCATAGTGCAACACGTTGGGGGGGGCATGAAACACCTGGCCCAATCCGTGGCCGCAGAAATCACGCACCACGCTCATGCGCTGGCTTTCCACATAGGATTGGATCGCATGGCCGATGTCGCCAAAGGTATTTCCGGGCTTTACCGCCTCGATCCCCTTCATCAGGCTGTCATGGGTGATCTGGATCAGACGTTCGGCCTTGCGCGGCAGCTTGCCGGCCACGAACATGCGCGAGGTGTCGCCAAACCAGCCGTCCACAATCACCGTGACGTCGATATTGAGAATGTCGCCGTCTTTCAGTTTTTTGTCGCTGGGGATCCCGTGGCAAACCACATGGTTCACCGAGATGCAGCTGGCGTGCTGATAGCCTTTGTAGCCGATGGTGGCGGATTTTGCGCCAGCCTCATCCACCATATTGGTGATGATGCGGTCGATTTCGCCGGTGGTCTGGCCGGGAAAGACATGCTGGCCAATGTCGTCCAGGATCTGGGCGGCCAGCTTGCCAGCCACATGCATGCCGACAAAATCGGCCTCCTGGTAAATGCGGATGCCGTCTTTGGTGGTACGGCCGTCTTTCGATCTCATCAAGCTGGGCTCCGTGCGCTTGTGTCTTGTAGGCAATCTGTCTTGTACCGCTATGTAAGCGGATTTGGGCGAAAGAACCAGAGGGCCGCCCGTAAAACAGATCCGGGCCGCTTGGTTGAAACAGGGCCTGGATGATTACTGAGCCTCAGGCCGCGGGGATGGGCCCCCCGATGGTGATTTCCTGGGGCGAGAGGCAAGTGGTATAGATAAAGCGCTCCACTCCGGCAGCTTGAGCACGATCAAAGGCGGCGGCATAGGAGGGGTCGATATCGGCGGCCAGGGCAAACCGGTCGCAATCGCTGCGTTGCACCAGATAGAGCATCACCGCGCGATGCCCGGCTTCGACCATATTGATCAACTCGCCCAGATGTTTGGTGCCGCGTGCAGTGACGCTGTCGGGAAATTCGGCCAGGCCCTGCTGGCGCGACAGGGTCACGCTTTTGACTTCGACATAGCAATCGGGCAAGCCCTCCTGCTGCAACAGGAAATCGATGCGGCTGTTCTCGCCGTATTTCACTTCGGGGCGGATTGTCTCATAGGCGGCCAGCTCGGGGATCTCGCGGGCAAACAGCGCCGCGCGCAGGGCCCGGTTGGGCACCGAGGTATCAACCCCGGTGCAATGCCCGTTTTCATGGTCGACCAGACGCCAGCCGTATTTCAGTTTTTTCTTGGGATCGTCATTGGGCTCTAGCCAGAGTTTCATACCCGGCTCGGCCAGTCCCAGCATCGAGCCGGGGTTGGCGCAATGGGCGGTAATCTCGCGGCCATCCTCGAGACGGCAATCGGCAAGGAAGCGCTTGTAGCGGCGGATCAGTCTGGCGGGGATCAGGGGCGTGGTGAATTCCATATGCTTTGGGTAACGCAGGCTGACGGGATGTCAATCTGCGCCTGCGCCCAAAGTGGGGCGGCTGCTAAAACTGAGGTCCAAATAAGCTGCAAACCACAGATGTTTGCAGGCCTGAGGTGGGATGCCTGCTTGCTCCTGTAGCAGGAGCGGCTATCTTGCAGCCCAAAGCCAGAAATATGCCTCAGCAAGGAGAGAGATGATGCCCAACCCCAGTGCCGCAATGCTGGTGATCGGTGATGAGATCCTGTCCGGGCGGACCCGCGATACCAATACGCATTTTTTAGCCGGTGAGCTGACCAAACACGGTATTGATCTGAAAGAAGTGCGGGTTGTCAGCGATGATGAACCCGTGATCATTGCGGCGGTGCAGAGGCTGAGCGCGGATTTTGATCATGTCTTTACCAGTGGCGGCATTGGCCCCACCCATGATGACATCACGGCGGATTGCATTGCCAAGGCCTTTGATGCCCATCTCGACGTGCGCGATGATGCTCGTGCGATCCTGGCCGCGCATTACGAAAAATCCGGGCAGGAGCTGAATTCCGCCCGCCTGCGTATGGCCCGGATCCCCGATGGGGCAGATCTGATCGACAACCCGGTCTCTTCGGCTCCCGGTTTCACCTTGAACAATGTGCATGTCATGGCCGGGGTGCCAATGGTGTTTCAGGCCATGGTGGCCAGCGTGCTGCCGGGGCTCACCGGTGGCGAGCCGCTGCTGTCACAAAGCCTGCGCCTGATGCGCGGCGAAGGAGAGATCGCCGATTTTCTGGCCGATCTTGCCGCCCGCCATAGGGATCTTTCAATTGGCTGCTATCCGTTCCAGCACAATGGGGCCTATGGCGCCAATGTGGTGATCCGGGGCCACAATGGCGTTGGGGTTGACCGGGCGATGCGGGAATTGGCGCAGGAGATGGGGCTATGAACGCAACTGCTGTTTGGACCGATGCCAAATACTACGCGGTCGTCGAGGCCACCTGGCCCTCTGCCGCCAAGCGCAGCTTGGGCGCTGTGACCCTGCGCGAAGGGCAGGACGGGGGCAGCCGGGTCTCGGCCGCCAGTGTCGATGGTGTGGCCAGTGACAGCGAGATCTCGGCGGCACAAGAGGCGATGCGCGCGATGGGGCAGGACAGTTTGTTCATGATCCGGGATGGACAAGAGGATCTGGACAGCCAGCTTGCGGCGCTGGGATATGAGATCAAGGACCCGGTCAATCTGTGGACCTGTCCGGTTGAAGCTCTGATGGATGTGGAGATCCCGCGGGTCACTACCTTTGCTCTGTGGTCGCCGCTTGAAATTCAACGTGAGATCTGGATCTCGGGCGGCATTGGGGCTGGACGCCAGGCGGTGATGGAGCGTGTCTCTGGTCCCAAAGCGGCCCTGCTGGGACGCTATGACGACAAACCGGCCGGGGCGGGGTTTGTTGCCGTGCATGACGGCATCGCCATGGTGCATGCTCTGGAGATCCTGCCGCATCAACGTCGCAAGGGAATGGGCGTCTGGATGATGCGACAAGCGGCATTCTGGGCGGCAGAAAACGGGGCGAGGGAAATGGCAGTTCTTTGCACCAAACGTAACACCGGTGCCAACGGGCTTTATGCTTCCCTCGGGATGCAACAGAGCGGACAGTACCACTATCGCATTTTGCCAACCGGAGAAGAATTGTAATGACTGATCTCAAAGCCCCGACTGCGTTGGATCTGCCGCCGCTGGATCCGCTGCCCGCAGGCATGCAGAAGTATTTTGACATCTGCCAAGAGAAACTGGGCATGGTGCCCAATGTCCTGCGCGCCCATGCCTTTGATGAAAACAAGCTCAATGCCTTTAGCGCGCTGTACAATGAGCTGATGCTGGGCGACAGCGGCCTCAGCAAGCTGGAGCGCGAGATGATTGCTGTGGTGGTGTCCGCCGTGAACAGTTGTTTTTATTGTCTGGCCTCGCATGGGGCTGCCGTGCGGGCCCTGTCTGGGGATCCGAAACTGGGTGAAATGCTGGTGATGAACTACCGGGTCGCCCCGCTGGAGCCGCGGCAGCGGGCGATGCTGGATTTTGCCGTCAAAGTCACCAAGGCCAGCGCTGAGGTGGAAGAGGCGGACCGTGAGGTTCTGCGCCAGCACGGCTTTAGTGAGCGCGACATTTGGGACATCGCCAATGTCACCGGGTTTTACAATATGTCCAATCGGGCGGCCTCTGCCACCGGCATGGTGCCCAACGACGAATACCACGCCCAGTCCAGATGAGAGGAAGGATGAGACGCAGTCTTGTTGCCTTTGCTCTGGGCTGTAGTCTGAGCCTGCAGCTGCAACCGGCTGGGGCGGAGGAACCCACTGCAGCCGGTCTGCAATTGCCTGCAGGCAGCCTCCCGTTGTCGCAGCGCGAAACAGCTTTGGGAACCTATGCTTTGCCGGTTGGCCCCTTTGGCCCGACGGGCATTGCGCAGCGCCTGACAGAAGGCCATATCTTGCGGCGCACCTGGCAGTTGCGGGGCGATGCCACAGCGCTGCAGGTGCTGGAGCCGCTGCGCCGTCAGCTTGTGGTGCAGGGCTATGAGATCGAGTTTCAATGCGCGGCCCGGCAATGCGGCGGCTTTGATTTCCGCTTTGGCATCGAAGTGGTGCCGGCCCCGGATATGGTGGTGAGCCTGTCCGATTATTACTTTCTGGCAGCCATAGGTCCTGAAGGTTCCGGGGCGCAAGATGGCGTCCCCGCTGTGGTCTCCCTGCTGGTGTCGCGCAGTGGCACCGCCAACTACGTTCAACTGATCGAAGTCTCCCCCGACAGGCAGCCTCCGCTGGAGCTGGTGGCACCGGATACGCCGCCCGCGCAAGTGGTGGCAGTATCCCTAGGTGATCAATTACTGCAGCAGGGGCATGCGGTGCTCAAGGGGCTGGAATTCAACACCGGAGATGCGGAGGTGGGCCCCGAAGCCAGCGCCATCCTCCAAGATCTTGCTGCTTTTCTGGAGGCCGAGCCTACAGCCCGCATTCTGATCGTTGGGCATACCGACACGGTCGGCACGCTGGCTGACAACATATCTTTGTCGCAGCGTCGGGCCTCCAGAATCAAGGAGGCCCTGATCCAGACCCATGACATCGATGGGGATCGTGTCGAGGTTGCTGGTGCCGGCTATATGGCCCCGATCGCCAGCAACCTGACGGCGGCAGGACGGCAAACCAACCGCCGGGTCGAGGTGGTTCTGGTCACTGAATAGCCGTTTGGCCAGAACAACCATGCCTGGCCCGGTGCAAAACGAAAACGCCCCGGCTATCCGCTGGGGCGTTTTGCTTAGAGGTGTCGAGGTTTCGTCTACTGACCTCAGGCGGATTGACGCCAGTCTTCGGCATCCTTGCCTGCAAAGGAATGGGCCAGAAAGTCGATGAAGGCGCGGACCTTGGGTTGGGTGAATTTGCCGGGAGGATAGACCGCATAGATGCCTTGGGTCTCCATCGGAAGATTCGGCATGACGTCTTCGACCAACCCCTCTTCCATAGCCTCGGAATAGAGATAGCTGGGCAGATAGGCGATGCCGAGCCCTGAGATTGCAGCGTTGAGCAGCGATTGCCCGTCGTTCACCGAAAGCCAACCGGTGGTGCGCACCTGGCGTTTCTCACCTGATGGCGCGGTGATCTTCCAGACATTGCCGCTGGACTGGTTAGAGTAGTGCAACAGCTTGTGGGTGTTCAGATCGTCGATTTTTTGTGGACGGCCAAACTGCTCCAGGTAACCGGGCGAGGCAATCATCCGTTTGGTGGTCTCGGTGAGCTTGCGTGCCTTGAGAGAGCTGTCTTCCAGCTCCCCAATGCGCAGAGCCATGTCAAAGCCCTCGGAAATCAGCTCAACGTAGCGGTTGTTCAGCACCATGTTGACGGTGATCTCTGGAAAGTCGCGCAGGAAATCGGACAGCACCGGTGACAGGTGGTTGACGCCAAAGTCAGTGGCCACAGAGATCCGCAAGAGGCCGGATGGGGCCGATTGCATCGAGGTCACCAGGGCATCGGCCTCTCCAGCGTCATTCAACACCCGCCGGGCGCGGTCGTAATAGGCGAGGCCAATTTCGGTGGGCGAAACCCGGCGGGTGGTGCGGTTCAGCAGCCGGGCTCCTAGACGGGTTTCCAGGCTGGATACATGTTTTGATACGGCGGATTTTGAAATCCCCATCTTCTTTGCCGCATCAGTGAAACCGCCTTGGTCCACGACATTGGCAAAGGCCTCCATTTCGGTCAGTCGATCCATCAACAGGTTCCTCAGATATGTCTTTTCTCAGTCTCGGTTTGACGCTGAAATCGGGCGATAACGGGGCGATGGTGGGATAATTGCAGGGTTTTCACGGGATCGTTCCCATAGGGGAAACGGTGAAACAATCTGGGGGTATTGTGAGTTTTTTACTGAAAAACCAGTTTGATAGCTAGAATCCAAAGCGGCAGTGTAAAGGCCGCTAGCAATGTGGACTGGGCAATCAATGTGGCCACCAATTGTCGGTCCGCCCCAAAGCCCGAGGCCAGAACATGGGCGGCGGAGGCCGTCGGCAAGGCCGCAAACAGGATGAAGACTGCCGGCAGTGTCGATCCCTGCGGCAGCAGCAGGCAAGATGCAAACACCACCGCAGGTACCAAGACAAGCCGCACAAGACACAGGAAGCCGTTGAAGCGATCCAACCGGGTCAAGGCGCGCCAATTCATGGTTGCGCCAATCGATAGCAAGGCAATGGGGATGGCAGCCTTGGCCAGCATCTCGGCTGGGGCCAGCAAGGCGGCAGGCAGGGTGTAGCCGGACAGGCCCACCGCAAGACCGGCAATCGAGGCGAGCAGAAAGGGATTGCTCAGAACCTTGGCAAGGGTGGCGACAGGGCTAAGGCTGCTGCCGCGCGACAGCGCCGATACAGCCAGGATATTGGCCACCGGCACCGCCATGCCGATGGCAATGGCCATTGGGCCAAGCAATTCTGGCGTCAGGGTCGGCACGGCAACAAAGGCAATGGCGGTGTTGAAACGCCAGCTGGTCTGCCAGGCACCTGCAAAATCAAGAAAGCGTGCCGGGCCCAGGCGGCGGCCAAGATAGCCTAGAGCCAGGGCCAGTGCGATGATACCCCAGACCGCCGGGCCGATACGCAGCACTTCGCCGGGGGCGATGGGGCGGCTGGAGGCCGCAAAAAACAGCAGAGCCGGGAATAAGATCTCGAAGTTGAGCTTGTCGAGGCCTTGCCAGGCTTCAGGGCTGAGACGTTTGCGCATCAGCCCCCCGATGGCCACCATCAGAAAGCTGGGAATGAGGCCCAGTAGAATTGTGGCAAAGATCATGGAGGCCTCGGCTTGTATCTATTCGGGCGCAGATTGCTCTGGCAAGAGGGGCTTGGCAAGAGAGCTGTGTTGCCTGCCTCTGGAACAGGGCGCTTTGCGAAGAATTTATGCATTGGGGGGCTTCGCTGAGGTCTCTTCCCCTTTGCGCAGATCTGATTTGGGCTAAGCTTTCAGGATGGACACTTGTTTGGGAGGGGAAAGGATGAAGGCAATTACAACATTCGGTACCGCATTGGGCTTGGCTTTGGGGCTTGCCACAGCAAGTTGGGCCGGGGGTGAGACACCCTCGAACCCGGAGGCAAAGGTCTACTTCGTCAATCTCGAAGATGGGGCGACAGTGGCATCTCCGGTCACGGTTGTCTTTGGCCTTTCTGGCATGGGCGTGGCCCCAGCGGGCACAGAAAAGGAAAATACCGGCCATCATCATTTGCTGATTGATCGCCCTCCTCTGGGTCAGGGCGAGGATGGTGCGGATGAGCTGTCTTATGGATTGCCTGCGGATGAGCATCACGTGCATTTTGGCGGTGGTCAGACCGAGACGCAGGTGGAATTGACACCTGGGTCGCATACCCTGCAGCTGGTATTGGGGGATTTGGGACATGTGCCGCATACGACGCCAATTGTCTCTGACGTGATCACGATTACCGTATCCGAGTAAGCGCACAGGACAGCCCGGCTTGATTGCTTATAGGCCTTGGGCCTGATGTCGCAGCTGCGCGGCTCCTCGGGAGCTCATACGGTGGGGAACGCTTCGATCCAGAACGAAGCGTTCCCCACTTCTGCCGCGCTAGCAACCGGGTTCCAAGGAAAGGAATCCAGAGATGCTGACCTGCATTATTCGCTACCAGATTGACCCGACCCAGAGAGAGGCTTTTTGCCTTTACGCGCGCAATTGGGGAGACGCCATTCCGCGCAATGGTGCTGACCTGATAGGGTATTTCGCCCCCCACGAAGGATCCGCCACTGAGGCCTATGGGATCTACAATATACCCAGCCTGGCTGCTTATGAAAGCTATCGGGCCCGCCTTGCAGCAGATCCCTTGGGACGGGAGAACTATGAGTTCGCTCAGCGCAAGCGGTTCATTCTGCGAGAGGAACGCAATTTTCTAAAGCTTGCATCCGCCTCAGAGGGGGCGACGGGCGACGTGTCATCGGTGGGGCGGGTGACATGATTGCGGTCATTTTTGAAGTTGAGATCGCAGAGGGGCAGCAGCAGAGCTACCTTGATGTGGCGGCTGAGCTTCGGCCGCTGCTGGAAGAGATCCCGGGATTTATCTCCGTGGAGCGGTTCCAGAGCCTGAGCAACCCGGGCAAGCTGGTGTCACTGTCCTTTTTTCGCGATGAAGAGGCTGTTCAGGCCTGGCGGCGTCTGGCAGAGCATCGTGTGGCACAGAGTAAAGGGCGTGATGTTATTTTCTCAGACTATCGGTTGAGGGTGGCTGAGGTGATGCGGGACTATGGGCTGAACGACCGCAAAGAGGCGCCACCGGACAGTCATTTGCTGCACATCGGGTCCTGACCCTAAGGCTGACAAATAAATCCGAGGCTCTCCCGCCCGTCGTTGGCTTTTGTCAAAGCCGCCTCCCGTTGGGCCTGGCACCGCGCGCGCAGGCGCGCGGTGCCAGGCCCAAGGTCGCACGGAAGGTGGCCCGGCGAAGCCGGGAGGTCTGCGGGCGCGGGAGCCCTGCCTCTTATTTGCCGCCTTTGCCAGCCTTGAAAGGGGGGGCAAAGGCGTTGGGCCGTATCAGAGAGTGGCCGCCAAACGGGTGCCCTGATTGATGGCGCGTTTTGCATCCAGTTCGGCAGCCACATCGGCGCCTCCGATCACATGGCAGGAGACGCCTCTGGCCTCTAGCGCATCCGCCAGGCTGCGCTCTGATACCTGTCCGGCGCAGAGCACAAAGGTATCAGCTGCAATGACGGTGGGGGTCTCGCGGGCTTCGCCAAAACTGACGTGCAAGCCGTCGTCGTCAAAGCGCTCATAGTTCACACCGCCGACAAAATTCACACCTTTCATCTTGAGTGTGGCCCGATGGATCCAACCGGTGGTCTTGCCCAGGCCCTTGCCATGGGCCTGTTTCTTGCGCTGCAACAGAGTCACCTCACGGGCCGCTGCCTCGGGTTGTGGGCCCTCTGGCGCCAGGCCGGAGCGGTGTTCAGCCGGATCAGCCACGCCCCATTCCTTCATCCAAAGCGGCAGGTCCTCGCTGGGGCTGGTGCCCTCGTGCAGCAGGTATTCGCTGACATCAAAGCCAATGCCGCCGGCGCCAATGACGGCCACAGTTTTACCAACGGGTTTCTTGTGGCGCAGCACATCGATGTAGCTGAGCACATTGTCGCGCTCCTGACCGGGGATTTCAGGGTCGCGCGGGGTGACGCCGGTTGCAATTACCACCTCGTCAAAACCCTCCAGGTCACCGGCCGAGACCTCGCGGCCCAGTTCCAGCTGGATGCCAGCCTCGGCGACCATGGTGCGGTACCAGTCGACAAAGCCCCGGAATTCCTCTTTGCCGGGCACCTCTTTGGCCATGTTGAGCTGGCCGCCGATTTCATTGGCGCGGTCAAAAACGGTGACCCTGTGCCCCCGTTCGGCTGCCGCCAGCGCGGTGGACAGGCCTGCGGGGCCGGCCCCGACAATGGCCACGGATTTGAGGGTCTCGGCGGCGCCGATTTCCAGCACGGTTTCGTGGCAGGCCATCGGGTTGACCAGACAAGAGGTGAGCTTGCCGCCAAAGGTATGATCAAGACAGGCCTGGTTGCAGGCAATGCAGGGGGCGATCTGATCCGCCTTGCCCGCCTTGGCCTTGGCGACAAAATGCGCATCCGCCAGCATTGGGCGCGCCATCGACAGCATGTCAGCACAGCCCGTGGCCAGGACCTCTTCGCCAACCTCGGGCGTGTTGATCCGGTTTGAGGTGATCACCGGGATCGAGACCTTGCCCATCAATTTCTTGGTGACCCAGGCAAAGGCCGCGCGCGGCACCGAGGTGGCGATGGTTGGAATGCGCGCCTCGTGCCAGCCGATGCCGGTGTTGAGAATGGTGGCACCGGCCTTTTCGACCTCTTGCGCCAGTTGCACCACCTCATCATGGGTCGAGCCATTGGGCACCAGATCGATCATCGACAGGCGGTAGATGATGATGAAATCACGCCCCACAGCTTCGCGGGTGCGGCGCACCACCTCGATCGGCAGGCGCATGCGGTTCTCATAAGACCCGCCCCAGCGGTCGGTCCGCTTGTTGGTATGGGTGACCAGGAACTGGTTGAGGAAATACCCCTCTGAGCCCATGATCTCGACACCGTCATAACCGGCCTTTTGCGCCAGAACAGCGGCATTGACGATATCGGCAATCTGTTTCTCGATCCCCTCTTCGTCCAGCTCGTTTGGGGGGAAGGGGGAAATCGGCGATTTCACCGGGCTGGGAGCGACGCATTTGGGGCCATAGGCATAGCGTCCTGCATGCAGGATCTGCATGGCGATCTTGCCGCCGGCCTCGTGGACCCGCTGGGTGACGATGCTGTGGCTGGCGACCTCCTCGTCATTGGTCATCATCGAGGCCCCCGGCAGGACAGAGCCCTCAAGGTTGGGGCCGATACCGCCGGTGACCATCAGGCCAACATCGCCGCGCGCACGCTCGGCGTAGAATTCCGCCACCCGGTTCCAATCCCTGGTTTCTTCCAGGCCCGTGTGCATCGATCCCATCAACACCCGATTCTTCAGGGTGGTAAAGCCGAGATCCAATGGGGCCAGCAGATTTGGGTACGCAGTCATGATACTCTCCCTTGACGTTAACGTCACAATGGCCCGCTTGGCGGGGGCTGTCACCGTGCAACGCGGCGTCACCCCCTTGCCTGTCCTGACGGCACAGGGTCTAAGAGGGGCAGTCTGCCACCGCAGACCTTGCCTGCATGACGCACCCGTTGGAGACTTTGATGACACCAGAAGAAATCGCCAAGCTGCCCTATCGCCCCAACGTCGGTGTGATGATGATCAATGCGACGGGTGAGGTCTTTGTGGCGCAGCGCAGGGATCGTTTTCAGGATGCCTGGCAGATGCCCCAGGGCGGCATTGATCCCGGTGAGGATGCGCGGGTTGCGGCCCTGCGAGAGCTGGAAGAGGAAACCGGCGTCACCTCGGATCTAGTTGAGATCATCGCCGAAAGCGACGGCTGGCTGCCCTATGATCTGCCCCATGATGTGGTGCCCAAATTCTGGGGCGGCAAGTACCGCGGACAAGAGCAGAAATGGTATCTCACGCGCTTTCTGGGGCGCGACGATCAGATCAATCTTGAAACCGAGCATCCCGAGTTTTCCGCCTGGTGCTGGCAGCCGGTTGATCAGCTGGTGGAAAAGATCGTGCCTTTCAAGCGTGAGGTCTATGCGCGGGTGGTGGAGGAGTTTCGGGACCATCTCTGACTAGTTGGGAACAGGGCAACCTGTGCGCCCAGTTCCCGTTGTTCCTGGTATCAGGCTGTTTTTTGGCCAAAGCGGGCCAGGCGCAGGTTGCTCTGTCCCAGCCAGAGGCTGAACAGCGCCAGGGCAGCACCTGTGATTTGCAGGGGCGACAGGCTCTCGCCAATCAGCCCCCAGCCCAGCAGCACCGCCGAAAGCGGGCTCAGGACACCCAGCAGCGACACCTTGGTGGGATCGATCCGGGACAGCCCGCGAAACCACAGGATATAGGTGAAGGCACCACCAATCAGGCTCATATAGGCCAGCCCAAGGAGATTGGCGCTAGTGAAGGAGGGAACCCCATCCAGGCCGATGAGGGCAAAGGGGATCAGCAACAGCCCTCCGGCGGTCAGCTGCCAGGCGGTAAAGACCAGCGGCGGCACTGGCGGCTGCCATTTGCGGGTCAGCACAACACCCGCCGCCATGGAGGCAGCTCCGCCCAATCCGGCGAATACGCCCCAAGGGTCCAGCGTTGCTGCCGGTGTCAGGACCAGTAAGGCCACGCCAAGGATGCTGAGTCCCGCAGCAATCAGCGCAGCAGGCCGGATCGCCGTCTTCAGGGCATAGGCAGAGAAGAAAACCACCAGCAGCGGCTGCGCCGCCCCCAGCGTCGCGGCCACCCCGCCGGGCAAGCGATAGGCGGAGACAAAGAGCAGGGTCCAGAATAGCGAGAAATTGAGCGCCCCCAAAATGAGCAGTTTTGGTATCCAGCTCAGCGGTGGCAACTGTCGCACAAGCAGCAACAGCAACAGGCCGGCGGGCAACGCCCTCAGCAGTGCGACCAGCAGAGGCGATTGGCCCGGGAGCAGGCTGGTGGTGATGATGTAGCTGCTGCCCCAGATGGCCGGGGCCAGGGCGGTGAGCAATAGATCCAGACGTGGCATGGGCGTGATCTCCATTTTATCTTCATGTCGAGATAACTCTATTTATCTTGATGTCAAGATAATCCGTGATACAAGTGCCAATATGGATCATGTGGACTTTATCACCTCCCAATGGGCGCAAGAGCGACCAGACCTCGATGTCAGTGCCATGGGCATCATCGGTCGGGTGGCGCTGCTCTATCTGGCCTATCAGGAGGGCATGCAGAAAACCTTTGCCCGCTTTGGTCTGAATGCGGCCAAGTTTGACGTTCTGGCCACCCTGCGCAGGGCGGGCGCGCCTTATCGGCTCTCGCCCGGGGATCTGCTCAAGGCAACCATGGTGGCTTCGGGGACGATGACAAACCGTATTGCCCGACTAGAAGCGGATGGTCTGGTGCTGCGCCAGATCAACCCGGAGGACAGCCGCAGCTTCCTGATCGAACTCAGCCCCCAGGGCTTGGCGATGATTGATCAGGCGGTCGAAGAACATGTGGCGACGCAGGACGCCCTGCTGGCCGCTATGCCCAAGGCAGAACGCGCGGCATTTCAGACCCTGCTCACGCAGGCCCAGGCCGCAGCGGATCTGGCTGCAGCGGATTAGGCCTGAACATCACTTTGGTTCAATTGCGTGACCGTGAGACTTGGCAATATCCGAAAAAAAGAAAACCCATTGCCGCAAGCCGCCGTTGGCCTCAGCGCGCGGGCGCAGGGGGCGGCTTTGCCGCACCCTGCCTGGCCCAACGGGAGCGCTCCCACCTTTGGTGGGGGTGGCGACGGGCGGGAGTACCGCCTGCATCGCCTGTTGACCATCAGTGACTTACTCAGGGGTCTACAAAAGCCCCGCTTCGCGCAGCATCTCTTGCATGTTGGCCTCGGGCCGTGGGCCGATGTGGCTGATCACCTCGGCGGCACAGATGTTGCCGATTTTGGCGCAGGTCTCCAGATCCTTGCCTTTGGCCAGCCCAAAAAGGAAGCCCGCGGCAAACTGATCGCCGGCACCTGTTGCATCCACGGGCACCACTTTGGTGACCGGCACGTCGATCCGGGTTTCGCCGCTGATGACGCTGACGCCATCGCCTGAGCGGGTGCAGACCACCAAGGGGCAGATGGCAGCGGTCTTGGTCAGCGCCACCTCAAGGTCTTCGGTTTCAAACAGCGATTTGAGCTCAGCCTCATTGCCGATGACAAAATCCAGATCATGCTCGATCAGCGACAGGAAATCGGCCCGGTGGCGCTCGACGCAAAAGGGATCAGAGATGGCGATGCCGGATTTGCCGCCGCCCTTGCGGCAATCGCGGGCGGCCTCCAGAAAGGCTGATTTGCCCTTGTCCTTGTCAAACAGATAGCCCTCAAGGAACATGATCTGTGCATTGCCTGCCACCTCGGCGGGGACGTCGGCGCTGCTCAGCTCTGAGGAAATACCCAGATAGGTGTTCATCGAGCGCTCCCCGTCGGGGGAGACAAAGATCATCGACCGCGAGGTCGGCAGCTCACCGCCTGCAACCGGCGGGTTGACGAAATCAACCCCATCCTCGTTCATCGCATCGGCATAGAAATGCCCCAGCGCATCATCCTGCACCCGGCCGATGAAACCGGCATCCAGACCCAGCGCCCCGGCACCGGCAATGGTATTTGCAACAGATCCACCGGGGGTTTGCACCCGGCCTTCCATCGCACCATAAAGCACTTCGCCGCGCTCACGCTCGATCAGCTGCATGATGCCCTTCTCGATGCCCATATGGGCGAGAAAGCTGTCGTCGCTTTGCGAAATCACATCAACAACCGCATTGCCAATGCCGACGATCTGATAGGTTTTCATAGGTTCTTGTCCTCATATTGACAGAGGTCGCGGATCAGACAGGCAGCGCAAAGCGGTTTGCGGGCCTTGCAATGATAGCGACCATGCAGAATCAGCCAGTGATGGGCATGTTGCTGAAAATCTGCGGGAATATTGTCTTCGACGGCGCGTTCCACCGCATCCACATCCTTGCCCGGCGCAATGCCGGATCGGTTGCCGACGCGAAAAATATGCGTGTCCACCGCCTGGGCGGGCTGTTTCCACCACATGTTGAGCACCACATTGGCGGTCTTGCGACCCACCCCGGGCAGCGACTGCAGCGCGGCGCGAGAATTTGGCACCTCGCCGCCGTAGTCATCGACCAGGATCTGACTCAGCTTGATCACGTTCTTGGCCTTTTGACGGAACAACCCAATGGTCTTGATATGATCCGTGACGCCCTCGATGCCGAGATCCAGCATTTTTTGCGGCGTGTCGGCGATTTTGAACAAGGCGCGCGTGGCCTTGTTCACCCCGGCGTCCGTGGCCTGCGCTGACAGCGCCACGGCCACCACCAGGGTGTAGACATTGACATGCTCCAGCTCGCCCTTGGGCTCTGGTTCCGCTGCCTGAAACCGCGAAAAGATTTCGCGAATGGTATGATAATCGAGTTGCTTTGCCATCACCGGCCTTATTGCCGCTTTGCCCGCGCTGCTGCAACGACAAAGCGTCAGGGCGGTTTACAAGGGCTTTCCAGCTTGTTCTTTGGCCACAGCAGCCTTGACGGCGGCGAATTCTGCTACAGACTCATCTGTGCCGGTGCAAAAGGCCGCTACGATGGGTTGGTTGGACAGCTCTGGAAAAGCGGCGACCAGATTGGCGCTGAATGGCCCAGATCCGGTGTGGCCGATCATTTGTCCGGCCTGCGGCACCGCACCAATCATCATTCCCAGCCCATAGCCGATCTCGCTCCAGACGCGTCCAGGGATTGCGCTGCCCTTCATGTCTTGCAGCAGCATTTGCTGGCGCGCACCCGGGCTCAGCAGATCTCCATACAGCAGGGCCCAAAGCAGGCGGGCGGCGTCCTGCTCCGTGCCCATTAGGCAGCCATGATAGACCCAGCCGGGATGGTAGCCCTGTGCGGGATAGTGCAGCGTCGTGAAATCCGCAGGCACCTGCGCCAATCGCGTCTCGAGGCCCAGTGGTTCCAGAATCTCCTCCCGCATGATCGCTGCCAGGTCTTGCTGGTGCAGGGCCTCCAATTCTTGTCGCAGGATCAGGTAGCCGGTATTGGAGTAATTCCAGCCCTGTCCGGGAGGGAAATCCAGATGATCAGCCTGCACCTCTTGCAGCAGGCGTTCTGCGGGCCAAGCGGGCTCAACCTTGGCCACAGCAGCCTTGTACCGGGGCAATCCTCCATATTCCGGCACGCCTGCGCGGTGTTGCAGCACCTGACGTAAGCTATAGGGGCGGTTTGACAGTTCTGCGTCCAGATCGCAGTCACCTCTGTCTGCGGCACGCAGGACCAAAGCGGCCAAAACCGGTTTGGTAAAACTCCACCAGGGGAACACCGCCTGCGGCAGGTCATCACGCAGCAAATCTCCTGCCCTGTTCAAGACCGCTATTGTCATTTGCACAGGTTCTCCGTGATGCTTAGGTCTTACAGCCATGGACCAGGGGTGGGGTTTTCGCAAGTTTCGGGTCGCTGCTTGGACTGTCGAAGGGCTATGGTCAAAACAACATTTACGAGAAAGAAAAGCCATGAACATCCAGCCCAGCGAGCAGAGCTACCATTACGGCGTCATGCGACGCGCGATCGAGCTGATCGATGCTGGCGGTGACAACCTGACGCTGGAGCAATTGGCCAGCCATATGGATATGAGCCCGGCCCATTTTCAACGTGTGTTTTCGGCCTGGGTCGGGGTTTCGCCCAAACGCTATCAGCAATACCTGCGGCTCGGCCATGCCAAGACCCTGCTGCGGGAGCGGTTTTCGACCCTGGAGACCGCCCATGCTGTTGGATTGTCCGGCTCTGGCCGGTTGCACGATCTGTTCCTGCGCTGGGAGGCGATGAGCCCCGGAGAATATGCCCGCAAAGGGGAGGGGCTCGAAGTCCTGTGGGGCTGGTTTGACAGCCCCTTTGGCCTGGCCCTGGTGATGGGGACGGCCAAGGGCATTTGCGGGTTGGGCTTTGCCGCCGAAACCGGTGCAGAGCCAACCATGGCGGATATGCGGGCGCGCTGGCCGCAGGCAACATTCATCGAAGACCCCATGGCCCTGCGCTCACTGGTTGATGCAGCGTTTTCCGGCAAAGGCGAAACGGCCTTGCACTTGATTGGTGCGCCCCTGCAGCTCAAGGTCTGGGAGGCGCTGCTGTCGATCCCCACGGGCCATGTCACCAGCTATTCCGAGATCGCCACGGCGATTGGCAATCCCAAGGCCGTGCGCGCGGTGGGAACCGCCGTAGGGCGCAATCCGATCAGCTGGCTCATCCCCTGCCACCGGGCGCTGAAGAAATCCGGCGATCTGGGCGGCTATCATTGGGGGCAGCCCGTGAAACGCGCTCTGCTGGCCTATGAAACTGCCCGCAGTGAAGCGCTGGATGGCGTCGCCTAGCAGGTCTTGGATACAGTGGGTGCCCTTGGCAGGACAGCGGTCGGGGGCGTCAGCTTTTTGATCTTGCCCTGGTGTTGCAGCCGGTGTCGGGCTTCGGCCTCTTCCAGCTCGATCTGATAGCCGGGTTTGCGATTGCGCTGCTGCTGCCAGCGGTCGAGGCCCAGGGTGACAAGGGTGATCCAGTCATAGGAATACATCGGCTCTCTCCGTTGAAGCTGTGGAGAGTAGATTGCCGCAAGGCTGCTGACAGACTGCTGTCAGCAGCGCATGGTATTGTGTCAGTAGGATTGACAGCAGCAAGGGGCGCAGATGGCACGCTCGGACAGATTATTTGAAGTGATTCAGATCCTGCGGGCGGCCTCATCTCCGATGCGGGCTGAGGATCTGGCGGCGAAACTGGAGGTCTCCAAGCGGACGATCTATCGTGATATAGCTGCCTTGCAGATGATGGGCACGCCCGTAGAGGGAGAGGCGGGGATCGGCTATCTGTTGCGCCGGGGCTATGATTTGCCTCCACTCAATTTTGATGGCGAAGAGATCGAAGCCCTGCATGTGGGCTTGGCCATGCTGATGCGCACCGGGGATGGCGCCTTGCAGCAGGCCGCTCAACGGGTCATCCGCAAGATCGAAGAGTTGAACACGGGCGCGGATTGGTTGCAGGTCGCGCCCTGGGGGGCCTCTCTGGACGACCCGGAAAAGGGCTGTGTCTCCAAAGCACTGCTGCGTCAGGCCGTGCGTGGGTCGCGCAAGTTGAAAATCACCTACCTCAGCCTGGATGGAGATGAGACGCAGCGGGTCTTGCGGCCCTTGGCCGTGATCTATCACATCGACGTCACGCTGCTGGTTGCCTGGTGCGAATTGCGCGGGGCCTTTCGTCACTTTCGCAGTGACAGGATGTTCAGCGCAGAGATCTTGGAGGCGGAGTTCTCGCAGGAGGCCCCGGTGTTGCGACGTCTGTGGCAGGAACAGGAGCGGCTGTCCCTGTGGCAGCCAAGCTGACGTGGCCCCATAGGAGGCGCGAATGTTGCGCAGCATTCCGCCGAAGGCGCAGCACGTGAGCTTGAGCCAACGGCCTGGAAGGCCGATATATGGGCAAAGCGGTACGCTGCGCGTGCCGAATGAGCAGAAAAGGTGTCGAAATGACCATTTTGAAAATCTCCAGTGCGGCAGCGCTTGGTGCCACCCTTGCCCTTGGGGCCTGTACCGATCCGGCCACGATCGGCACGCCGGGCAGCAATACCCAGCAGGGCGCGATCCTTGGTGGAATTATCGGGGCCGGTGTCGGGGCCATTGCCAATGATTCAGATCGTGGGCTGGGGGCGGTAACGGGTGCCTTGGTCGGGGCGACTGCAGGCGGTGTTATCGGCAACCGACTGGATGCTCAGGAGCGCGAGTTGCGGTCCAATCTGTCCAACAGTGGCATCAGTATCGTCAATACCGGTGATCGGCTGATTGTCTCGCTGCCCAATGATCTGACCTTTGGCACCGACAGTGCCTCGATCAATCCTGCGATGCAGGCGGATCTGCGCAGCGTCTCGGAAAGCCTGGTGCGCTATCCCGACAGCACCGTGCAGGTCATTGGCCATGCCGATAGCGACGGCAGTGCCGACTACAATCAAAACCTGTCCGAACGCCGCGCCAATGCGGTGGCGGATCAGATCCAGGCTGGGGGTGTGCCCTACAACCGGTTGCAGACATTAGGTCGCGGTGAAGACCAGCCCGTGGCCAGCAACCTGACCCCGGAAGGCAAGGCGCAAAACCGCCGGGTCGAGATCGTGATTGTGCCAACTGCGGCCTGATCTCGATTGCCTGGCGCTTGACTAAGGGCTGCACCCAGGTGTGGCCCTTTTTGCTGTGGCATCCTGACCACTGCGCAAACCATGCACATCGCGTGCGCATTTCTGCCCCTGTGCAAATGAAACGCAGACCCTAGGTTTGAAACCATGATCACACATGGAAGGACTGAGGATCTCATGGCGCACCCGCATCTGCTGACCATTTCGGGCTCACTTCGCAAAGAGGCCACCAATACCAAGCTTCTGCGCGAGGCTGTGCGGCTTTTTGGCGACTGCACTCACCTGGAAGCAGATCTCAAGCTGCCGCTCTATGATGGCGATCAGGAGGCCGTCGAGGGCATTCCAGAGGCCGTGCAACGGCTGGCGGATCAAATCGCAGCTGCAGATGCGGTGCTGATCTCGACACCGGAATACAACAAGGGCCCATCGGGCGTGCTGAAAAATGCATTGGATTGGGTCAGCCGCACCAAGGAAAATCCCTGGCAGGACAAGCCGGTGGCGGTGATGTCCGCGGCGGCAGGGCGCGCGGGCGGCGAGCGTGCGCAGATGGTTCTGCGGGGGTTTCTGGTGCCGTTTCAGCCGCATCTGCTCACCGGGCCAGAGCTGCATTTAGCGGGCTCTGGCGGGGCCTTTGATGATGCGGGGCAATTGTTGAGCGAACACTATCAGACAAGCCTGCAGCGGTTGATGGATAAACTGCGCGCGACTTTGCCTGGATAGGTGGCAAAATCACCGGGGATGGCTTGTGCTTGGCACGTGTTGAGCTAGGCTCGCGGTCATTCAAAGTGATGTAAACAAAGACCTGACCGTGCCCCAAATTCAAGACAACCAGCTTCAAGGGGAGCTGTCCCAACGCGATGTGATGGACCCGGCCCGCGCCGCTGCCCTGCAGGTGGCCCTGGGGCAGGAGCCGTCTATTGTTGCCGGATCAGAGCTGCCGCCTTTTTTCCATCAGCTCTATTTCTGGACACCGCAGATGCCCGGTGATTTGGGCCGCGATGGTCATCCCCGCCTGGCCCCGGGTGGCTTGATCCCGGATCTGGGCCTGCCGCGCCGGATGTGGGCCGGGGGGCGTTTGCGTTTTGATCAGACCCTGCGGGCCGGGCTGGATGCGGAAAAACGCTCGGTGCTGGAAAGCCAAAGTACCAAGACCGGGCGGACTGGCCCGCTGGGCTTTGTCACTCTGCTGCACGAGATCTGGCAACAGGGGGCGCGATGCCTCAGCGAATGGCATGATCTGGTCTATCGCAAAGACCCGGACCCTGCGGCGCCCCCGCCACAGCCACCGGAGGTACGAGAGGATGCGCAGGTGACGCGGCAGGTCTCATTTAGTTCCACCTTGCTGTTTCGCTATTCGGCGCTGACCTTCAATGGCCATCGCATCCACTATGATCTGGACTATGCCCGCGATGTGGAGGGCTATGGCGGGTTGGTGGTGCATGGGCCACTTTTGGCGCAGCAGTTGATGTTGCTGGCGCAGGAGCTGATGGGTCCCCTGGCGGAGTTTTCCTTTCGCGCCACAGCACCCCTGATGCATTTTGAGGCGGCGACGCTGTGCTGCAGCGGGCAGGATCTTTGGGTGCGGGCCCCGGACGGGCGGCAATGCATGATTGCACAGGCCCAGCCCGGGCCTGTTGGCTAGGCCAGAAAAGCAAAGGCTCCCGCGCCTGTTTGAAGACCAGCGGAGCTGCTCGTCAAAACCAGCCTTGGGCCTGGCGCCGCTGCGCGGCGCAGGGAAAAGGAAAAGAATTTGCTGAGAAGCGTTTGAAGGGCAGGGCTGCCCTTCAAAGCGCCGTTTCCAGTGTAAGTGGTCTTTGACGCCTCAAGGGCAAGCCGCGCGTCGCGCGGCGGCTGGCGCCGCCCTTGACCCGGAAAAGACCAACGGAGGAAGAGGGCGGATCAGAGATTGTCGGTCACGCGGAAGCCTTGGGGGATCTGGTCGATGCCCTCGAGGATCAGATCGGCCAGGACCTCTGCCACCTTGGGGGCCATGCCAAAGCCGATCTTGAACCCGCCATTGGCGATGTAATGACCCGGGCGGTCGGGCCAGGGCCCCAGCATTGGCGCGCGGCTTTTGGCACGTGGACGGATCCCCGCCCAACGTTCGATCACCTCGGCCCCGTGCAGGACTGGCACGGCTTCCTGGGCGCGTCTGACCACATCATCGAGCTGAGCATCGGTGCTGCTGGGGTCGTCAAACTCCCGCTCGCTGGTGGAGCCAATCGCCAGGGTGCCATCGGCATGGGGAATGATGTGCAGCCCATCTGCATAGAGCTGTGGCACAGCGCCAGCATCAAAGCGCAGCAACGCGGCCTGTCCTTTGACACCGCCGCCCACAGTGCGAGCAAAGGCTTGATTCAGCTCAAGCAATCCAGCATAGCCTTTGGCGTGAACCACCTGACCCGCGTCGCGGGCCTCGGGCACCAGTGAGATGCCGCGTACCGCCAGGGCGGCAACCAGGGCAGCGCAGGCCTGACGTGGGTGCATGCGTCCGCTCAAGGTGTCGTGAACCACCAAGCCGGTGGCGCTGGGCGGGCACCAGGGGCCGATGTCTTTGGTCTTGCAAACCCGCCACTGCGCATGGTGTTGCCATAACGTCCGGGCGGTGCCTTCACGTTGCCGGGCCAGAGCAACCGCGCGCGCATCCTTTAGCGGTTGCAGCCGCCCGGTGCGGCCATAGCCCGGCGAGACGCCCCCGGTTGTCTCGACTTCGGCCCAGAAGGCTTCGGCCATCAGCAGGCTTTCCAGCTGGAACTGTTTCTTGGCATTCCAGTTTTCGGGCACATGCGGGGCCAGGGCCCCCACCAGCCCGCCGCTGGAACCGGCACCGGCCCCATGCGGGTCGATGACCTGCACCCTGGCGCCCCTGCGGGCACAGGCCCAGGCAATCGAAAGCCCAAAGGCACCCGCGCCCCGGATGGTGATATCTGCCATTGCCATTTTCCAGCCCTTTCGCCAGTGTCGCGCCACTTCCAAAGCTCACTTAGGGGATAATAGCATGGCAGACCAGCAGGCGCGGCTCAGCTGGCGCGAAGACCGTATTCCGGTTTCCGAGCAGTTTGACGATCCCTATTTCTCGATCCAGGACGGACTGGCTGAAACCTGTCATGTGTTTCTGGCGGGCAATGATCTGCCTGCGCGGTTTGCCCCCGGGTTTCAGGTCGCAGAGCTGGGCTTTGGCACCGGTTTGAACATGCTGGCGGCCTGGCGGGCCTGGGAGCAGAGCGGCCAGCAAGGCGCGCTGCGCTTTACCAGTTTTGAGGCCTTCCCCATGGCACCAGCCGATATGGCAAAAGCGCTGGCAGCCTTTCCGGAAGTCGCCCCCTGGGCTGCGCGTTTTCTGGATGGCTGGCAGGGCAGCGGCGCTTGCGATCTGGGCACATTGCAGCTGGAGGTGATCACCGGCGACGCCCGTGTGTCGCTGCCGGAGTGGACAGGTGAGGCCGATGCCTGGTTTCTGGACGGGTTCTCGCCGGCGAAGAACCCGGAACTGTGGCAGGAGGATTTGTTGCAGGCGGTGGCGGATCACACCAAGCCGGGAGGCAGTGCAGCGACCTATACGGCGGCGGGGTTTGTGCGGCGAGGGTTGGAGGCGGCGGGTTTCACCGTGGACCGTATCTCTGGGTTTGGGCGCAAACGTCATATGACCCAGGCGATTAAAACAGAGGCGAGACCTGAATGAGCAACGTGGCAACCGGCAGCGAGACCCAAAGCAACAATGTCCCATTTGGCATTTTGTTGATGATTGGGGCGACGGTTGTTTTTGCCTTGCAGGACGGGATCTCGCGCCATCTGGCGGGGACCTACAACACCTATATGGTGGTGATGGTGCGCTATTGGTTCTTTGCTGCCTTTGTGGTGTTTCTGGCTATGCGTGCACCCGGCGGGATCAAGGCGGTGGCGCAGACCAGCCAACTGGGGCTTCAGATCTTTCGCGGCATTCTGCTGGTGGGCGAGATCTGCGTGGCCGTATATGGCTTTACTCTGTTGGGGCTGGTCGAAAGCCAGGCCGTCTTTATCTGCTATCCGTTGTTGGTGGCGGCCCTCAGTGGCCCGGTGTTGGGGGAGCGTGTCGGCTGGCGGCGCTGGGCGGCAATTGGCGTCGGGCTCATCGGGGTGTTGGTCATTCTGCAACCCGGGGCAGGTGTGTTTGATCCCGCAGCCTTGATCCCTTTTGCCTCGGCACTGATGTTTGCGGTCTATGGTCTTGTCACGCGGTATGCAGCCCGTAAGGACAGCACGGCCACCAGCTTTTTCTGGACCGGTATCGCTGGCATGGTTTTTATGACCTCGATTGGCATCTGGTTCTGGGAGCCGATGAGCCAGGGCGATTGGTTCTGGATGGCGCTGCTTTGTGTGTCTGGCGTCACCGGGCATTGGCTGCTGATCAAATGCTATGAGGTCGCGGAGGCCAGTGCAGTGCAGCCCTTTGCCTATTTCCACCTGGTCTGGGCGGCCATCCTCGGCGTCAGTATCTTTGGCGAGGTGATCCGCATCAACGTGGCCACGGGGGCTGCAATCATCATGGCGGCCGGCCTGTTCACCCTATGGCGCGAAAGCCGCAAGGCTCGCGCCTGACAGTTCCTTTGAGAAGGGCACCGGCAGCGCTGCCTTGCCCAATCGTGCACGATAGACAGGCAGGCTTTCGGTGACCCGCATCACGTAATTGCGGGTCTCGTTAAAGGGGATATGTTCGATCCAGTCGATGATGTCCGGAGTGCCATCGCGGGGGTCACCATAGCGTTCCATCCAGGCTAGCGGGCGATGTGGCCCGGCGTTGTAGCCTGCGGCCATCAGCACCACATTTCCGTCAAATGTCTCGGCCAGAGCGGCTAGATACTGGCTGCCCAGCTTGGCATTGTAGTCCCATTCTGCAGTCAGGCGAGCGGTCTCGTGCTTGGCCAAAATGTCCAACTGTCCGGCTACCAGTTTTGCCGTGGCCGGCATCAGCTGCATCAGCCCGCGTGCGCCAGCATGGCTGACCACCACCGGGTCGAATTCGCTTTCGCGGCGCGCAATCGCCAGGGTCATCTCAGGGGCCATGGGCAGATCTTGCTGGGCGACCGGATGCAGGGGGTAATAGGCACCATGCAGCTCAAGGCCCGCCCGTGCGGCCCGTTTGGCGATCATCACCGCCAGATGCGGCTCTTTCAGCTCCACCGCCATCTGGCCCAATTGCTGGGCCTGAACCTGCGACAGGCTTTCGACCTGATGGGTGAAAAAGCGTTCCGCCAGGCTGAGATCGCCGGCTTGCAGCAAAAGCAATCCAGCCTCCACAACGGAGGAGTCGAGAAAAGCAGCCTGACGCCAGGGCGGCAGTTGTGGTGGTGCGGCCAGCGCAGGATCAAAGCCGCGCCCCAGGGTTTCAGCTGCCAGCAAGCCATAAAAGGAGCTCTGGAATTCGGCGCCACGGGCATAGGCCTGATGCGCCTCGTCGACTTGCCCGAGGGCGGCATGGGCACGGCCCAGCCAATAGCCGCCGCGACCAACCGAAATCGGGGTTTCAACCGAGGCCAGGAAGCGCTCAAAATGATGCACGGCCAGTTCCGGATCATTGAGCTTGCGCAGGGCGATATAGCCTGCCAGCCATTCGCAATCGGAATAGCCATAGCCCGCTTCGGGGCTGGCAAAATGATGTGCGGCCAGTTGATAGGCTTGCTCATGCTTGCCGTCACGCATCAACTGACGCGCCAGATCACGACGACGGCGCAGCCATTTTTCCGGCTGTCCCAACGCGGCGGCACTGGTGCTGCGGTCCATCATCAGCGCCACAGCCGCATCCTGCCGCCGCTTTTGATCGCGCCAGGCAAAGCGGTCATAGGCCAGGCCTGCATCACTCGCCAGCGTGGCGGGAATGGCTTCGATCTTGGCATCCACGCCTTTGGACTGTTTTTGCAGGGCGATGCGCGCCTCTGCCAGGGCACGGGGGCCCTCCGCCACCAAGGGCAACATGCGGGTGGCACTGACGTCGTGCCCGGCCCAGAGCAACTGATCAAGCCGTGCCCCGTGATGCGGCTTCAGCACCTCGGCATGGTCGGCAAGATAGGCCGCTTGGGTCTCTGCGCTCATCGGCATGAGGGTCCAGGCCCGTATCAGCTCGGCCTCGCCTGCGGCGCGGTCCCCTGTGTTGAAATAGGCCCGCGCCAGACTTGCAGCCCCTTCGGGTGTTTGCGGCGGCTCATTGGCAAAAAACATCAGCACCCGCTTGTGGGACTTCTCTACAATGATCTCTTCGTTGCGGCGGCGCAGATAGGGCAATCCCGGCCAATCGGGACGTCGCGCCAGAAAGGCTTCGACCTCAAAGGCGCTTCCTTCCTTGGCGCGCAACCGATGCCATTCGATGATGTCGCGCGCCACTGATCCTACGGCTCCGGCCTCCGTCAGGGCCTCGGGCCATTTTTCGGCGCGCATCAGTTCCAGCGCCCGTTCCAAAGAACGCGCCTGTACATTTGCGGCACAGCCAAGCGTAAAGATCAGCGAGAAGAGGAGCAGAATTCGTGTCATGGCTTGCTTTTATGGTGGAACCGGGGATAGAGGCATTGACGATAATCCGTGAAGGGCTGGTATCAACACAAATTCCAGTCATGTCCACCAAGACGGCGGGCCTTCGCCTGCCAAAGACCACTGCTAAAGGAGCGTGCCCATGTTCAAAGGCTCTATGCCAGCCCTCGTCACCCCGTTCAACAACGGCGAGTTGGATCTGGACGCACTTAAACGCTTGGTGGAATGGCATATTGCCGAAGGCTCCAGCGCCCTTGTGCCTGTCGGCACCACCGGTGAAAGCCCCACCCTGACCCATGATGAACACGAAGCGGTGATTGCCGAGGTGGTCAAGGCCGCCGCAGGTCGGGTGCCGGTGATTGCGGGCGCGGGCTCCAACAACACGGTTGAGACGATTCGCTTTGTCGAATTCGCCCAGAAGGTCGGTGCCGATGCCGCTCTGGTGGTGACGCCCTATTATAACAAGCCAACCCAACGTGGCCTTCTGGCGCATTTTCAGGCGGCCCATGATTGTGCCGATGTGCCAATCATCATCTATAACATTCCCGGTCGCTCGATTGTCGACATGACCCCTGCCACCATGGGAGAGCTGGCCAAGTTGCCCCGTATCATCGGGGTCAAGGATGCCACCGGCGATATCGCCCGGGTCAGCCAGCAGCGAGCAGCTTGCGGGGCTGATTTTGTACAGCTCTCAGGCGAAGATGCCACCGCACTTGGCTTTAACGCCCATGGCGGCATCGGCTGCATCTCGGTCACCGCCAATGTGGCCCCGCGCCTCTGTGCCGAATTCCAGGCCGCGACCCTGGCAGGCGATTATGCAAAGGCGCTGGCGTATCAGGACAAGCTGATGCCCCTGCACGAGGCAATCTTTATCGAACCAGGCCTTGTCGGTGCCAAATATGGCCTCTCCAAGCTGGGCCTGTGCAGCGAAGAAGTGCGCACCCCCCTGACTGGTCTCGAGGACAGCACCAAGGCGGCCATCGACGCTGCCATGGATTATGCGGGCCTGCTGTAACCGGCCCCCTCCCAATCCTTTCTGCAAAGGCCCTGCATCATCGCAGGGCCTTTGTCTTTTCCAGTTTCATTTGGCTATAAATATCCCGGGGTGAATGCGCGCATCGCGCGCAGAGGGGCTGGCCCCTCACTGTGTTGCCAGCGCGTCACTCAGATGCGCGGTCTTGTCGGGGTTGCGGGTGACATAAATCCGCGCAATCCGTCCCTGTCGAATTTCAATGGCTGCCGTTTCCAGCACATCCTCTGCATCCCGGTTCAAGATGGCAGGCATCCCGTTCAACTGACACAGACGCCAGTCAGATGGGATTTTTCGGCCGTTTTTACGCGCGATCCCCTCCAACAGGCGCAGCACCCGATCCAATCCATAGATCGGGTTGAGCGCCGCTATGGCCTTGCCGCCGCCATCTGAAATCAGCTGGACATCCTGCGACAGCATGCGCGTCAGGGCCTCAGTATCTCCGGTTTTGGAGGCGCGGAAAAAGGCCTCGGCCAGCGCCATCCCCTGTTCCGTCTTTTCCGGTGTCTTTGGCGGATCCTGGCGCAGCTTGCGCCGGGCACGCGTGGCCAGCTGGCGACAGGCCGCCGGGCTGCGCTCCAGGGCCTGCGCAATGTCGTCATAGGCACCGTCAAAGATATCATGCAGCAGAAAGGCTGCGCGCTCCAGCGGGGAGAGCCGCTCCAGCGCCAAAAGCAGGGCAACGGTCACGTCATGATCCAGCAGCTCGGCGGGGTCTTCGGTCAAAATCGGCTCAGGCAACCATTCACCAGGGTAGGTCTCCCGGCGCGCCCGTGCGGATTTCAGCTGGTCCAAACACAGCCGGGTGGTCACACGTATCAGATAGCCGGTGGCGTCCCGCACCTGGGCCTGGTCGACCCCCTGCCAGCGCAAAAAGGCTTCCTGTAGAATATCCTCGGCATCACTGACACTGCCCAGCATGCGATAGGCGGCCGCAAACAAACGCGGCCGCAGATGTAGGAAACTCTCGATTTCCTGATTTTGTGTCCGGGCTGTCACGCGGCATTGGCCTCCTGGGTTTCAGGATGTGGCACTGCAAACCCGATGGCAAGCCGGTTCCAGGCATTGATGGTGGTGATCAACAGCGACAGCGCCACCTGTTCGCGACTGTCAAAATGCGCGGCCAGGGCCTGATAGGTGTCGTCGGGCGCGCCCATGGTGGCCACTTCGGTCAGGCATTCCGTCCAGGCCAGAGCGGCGCATTCACGGGAGGTGAACAGCGATGACTCGCGCCAGGCATGGAGCAGCTGCATGCGGGTGTCGCTTTCACCGTTTTTGCGGGCGTCATGGCTGTGCATGTGGATGCAAAAGGCGCAGTGATTGATCTGTGAGGCCCGCAGCTTCACCAACTCGATCAGGCTGTGCTCCAGCCCGCTGTTGGCAACGGTCTCTTCCATGGCAAGCATGGCTTTCATCAGATCCGGGGCGGCAGAAAAATGGTCGATACGGGCCGTCATTGTCTTCTCCTGTTTTGGTGACATGTAAACAGGACGAGACAGCCCCGCTGTCTGTGACATCACAGCAGAAAAAAAGGGCACCCCATCGGGATGCCCTTGTGTTTGATCGCGCGTTGGCCTGGTCAGCGTTTGCCGTAATAGAGGCCGACCACATGTTCAGCCTGGGCAAAGAACAGCCAGCGTGACACCACAACGCCGGCCAGATGCGCCAAGACCGCGACGGCGGCCATCAGGTGCTTGGCAAGGCTCGACTCGGTTGGCAGCCAGAGGCACAGCACTGGCAGCACAAAGCCAAGGCCAAAGGCAAAGACACGCAGCTTCAGGGCATGTTTGCGGCCCACCACATGCACGAATTCCCGCAACAGGTAGTTGCTGCCTGTGTGCGGTGGCTCAAAAGCGCGCACCGCACCACGGTCTCCTAGGCCAGTGGCCGTGGCCATGCTGGTGCCGGAACTGGCAAAGGCCTGATCGCCCTTGGCCCAATAGGCCAGTTGTACTGCCCCTGCCACCAGCAACAGCCAGGGGGCAAGGCGTTCCTGTCCAGCCAGCAGCGCGCCGCCCGCCAGCGAGAAGCTGAGAAACAGCACCGGGGTCAGCGGCATGTTCCAGCGCGGAATGGTCTTGAGCTGGGTATAGATCATCGAGGTGGTGAAAACCGTGGCGATGCTGAGCACCGCCCCCAATAGCCCCAGCAGGGTCCAGTGCTGGTCCAGAAAGATGGCGCCAATGGCATAGAGCCCCATGACTAGAAGCGCGGCGACGGCGCAAAGCCCTTCGCGGCTGAGCCAGCTGGTTTTCCACTGTGTAAGCGCCCGCCAGGCGCGTTCAGGGCGGCCAAGGTGAAAGGTCGAGGCCAGCAGGCCGCCCACGGCCAGGCCAAAGCCGATGAGGTAAAAGACAAAGGCCACCCAGCCGGTCACGGGCGGATAACCCAGGCCAAGATAGGCCAAAAGACCAAAGCCAAGACCGGAGAGCGTTGTGAAAACAATGACAGAGGGTGCGGGGTGCATCAGGCAGTCCCTCCTGAAGATTGACCCGGGAGTTTGTCGAGCGCCTTGTCGAGCCAGCCCATAAAGCCGCCGGGACCTTCGGTGACCGGGGCCAGCAGCGGTGCCAGAATGTCGATTTGGTCTTCGATCTGGTCCTTGGGACGGGGCGGCAGATATTTGTTCACCGGCTTGGTGCCCATCTCAGGCATCAAATCCATGCCTTCGCGTTCTGCGACCAGCTTGGAGACATCGCTGTCAGGATCGCCGAGATCGCCAAAGTGACGGGCCCCGGCAGGGCATGTGCGCACGCAGGAGGGCACCCGGTCCACCTCTGGCAGGTTTTCGTTGTAGATGCGGTCCACGCAGAGGGTGCATTTCTTCATCACCCCTTCGGCCAGGTCCAACTCGCGCGCGCCATAGGGGCAGGACCAGGCGCAGAGACCGCAGCCGATGCAATTGTCTTCGTTGACCAGAACGATACCGTCCTCGACGCGTTTGTAGCTGGCACCGGTGGGACAGACCGTGACGCAGGGGGCATCTTCGCAATGCAGGCAGGATTTCGGGAAATGCACCAGCTGAGCGTGGCCCTCGGGCGGCTGTACCTCGAAACTGTGGACGCGATTAAGAAAGGTGCCGGAGGGATCCGCGCCATAGGCGTCTTGATCAGACAGCGGAGCGCCATAGTTTTCGGTGTTCCAGCCTTTGCAGGAAATCACGCAGGCGTGGCAACCGACGCAGGTGTCCAGATCGATCACCAGGCCAAGCTTCTTTTCAGTGGCTGAGGGGAGAGTGGTCATGTCTTACTGTCTGCCTTCGAAGAGGGGCTGTCGCAATCCTGATGCCTGATGCCCGGGGGGGCGTTTATAGAGCACATAGGATTTGGGAAAGCCGAATTTGCGTTCAGTCCAGATCTCGCCATCCGGGAACAGACGGCGCAGAGAGGAGCGCAGGAGCACCCGGGTTGTTTCGACCATTTTGGTCCATTCGGGCAGCTTTTTGCGCCAGTTGCGAATAAAATGCTGTTGCAGCCGGGCCGGGTAGAACCACCAGAAGGGCATGTGATTATGCGCTTCGATGGGAAACCAGATCGACGGGGTTTGCACCCAATAGGCGGGGGCAAGTCGGCGCGCCTCATGGGCCATCTGCTGTTGCTTGCTCTCGTCTCCGACATGTTCGATGACACTATTGGAAAACGCGATATCAAAGCTTTGATCGGCAAAACCCGTGCCGCAAGCATCGCCCTCGCATAGGGTGATGTTCTTTGCGGTCTGCTTGGGCGCGTTGAACCCGGGCAGGTTCATCACGGTGATGTCCAAGGGCACCGGACAATCGGCCCAGAATTCCGGGGTGCCGCCCAGGTCGATGACCCGCTCACCGCCGTTAAGGTTCATGCGTTTGACAAATTCAGCCATGCGACGCCTGCGAGCCGCATGAGAAAAGGGCTTTTTCAGCCGTAAAAGTAAATGAAAGACCACGTATTTCATTGTTCCCCCCCCAATGGAGGGAAGGCGAAACCAGCTCTTGGCAAACTGTCGCCCCCCCTGCAGTTGCACGGGGAACAAGGTAGGCCATTTTGGCATTGGGCCAAGTCGAGCGTTTTCGGGCAGGGCCCCGCCGTGCGTTCTCGGATCTGGAGGGGAGCTGAGGGTGGGCGCGCAGCCGGGTCATTTCCCCACCTTCCATTTCAGGTCTTTGGGGCCGGTGCCAACCGGAGATTTGATTGGCGGCAACTCAGGTTGGCTTTCGGCGAGATCCTCTGGTGCGCCGACTTTTTCGATCTTTACCTTCAAGTCGAACCAGGCGGCCTGTCCGGTAATCGGGTCCGAATTGGCCCATCGCATACCGTCGCCCTTGGCAGGCAAAAGCTCGTGGATCAGATGGTTCAACAAAAAACCCTTGGTTGCTTCGGGGGCATCTTCTTCCAGCGCCCAAGCGCCCTTGCGCTTGCCGATGGCATTCCAGGTCCAGACGGTGTTTTCGTTCAGCGCCGCCATTTCCATTACCGGCACCGTGATACTGCCATGTGGCGAGGAAACCTTGGCCCAGTCGCCATCCTGGAGATCATTTTCGCGCATCAGTTTGGTGGGTACATACAGCGGATTGCGCCCGTGCAGCTGGCGTAGCCAGGCGTTCTGCGTGCCCCAGGAGTGATACATCGCCATGGGGCGCTGGGTCAGGGCGTTGACGGTAAAGCCTTCGTTGCCCTGCTGATCGGTCTCGTACCAGATCGGCAGCGGGTCCATGGTGTCCTTGATGCGCGCGCGCAGATGCTCGGGTGGTTGGCGCTCGCCATGGCCTTCGGCGGCCAGCTGGAACTTGCGCATCGGTTCCACATAGAGCTGGAACAGATAGGGCTGCGGGCTGTCGAACAATCCGAGGTTCACCGCCCAGTCCTGATAGGCCATGTTCCAGGGTTTGAAATAGCTTGCCTCGGTTGGGATATGCTCAACAAAGAAGCCGCCATTTTCGATATAACGGTCGAGCTGGTCCGGGTTCACTTCACCGCGCCCGGCCTTGTCGCCATCAGGCCCGCGGAAACCCGCCAGCGGGCCAATACCCGGCTTGCGCTCATGGTTGACGATGTAGTCGGCATAGTCCTGCCATTTGGCGCTGCCATCCTCGGCGGTGAAGCCTGGCAGGCCCATCTTGTTGGCCAGTTGCACCAGTACGGTCTGGAACCCGCGCACGTCGCGATCCGGTTCGATCACTGGCCAGCGGATGGCATCGGCAGCACCATCGGCCTCGCAGATCGGGCGATCCAGCAGGCTGATGCAATCGTGGCGCTCCAGATACGTGGTGTCGGGCAAAATCAGATCGGCATAGGCCACCATTTCCGAGGAATAGGCATCTGAATAGATGATGCGCGGAATCTTGTATTCGCCATCCTCGCCCTTGTCCGTCAGCATCTCCATCACACCCTTGGTGTTCATGGAAGAATTCCAGGACATATTGGCCATATACATGAACAAGGTGTCGATCTTGTAGGGATCACCCGCATGGGCGTTGGAAATCACCATATGCATCAGCCCGTGGCTGGACATCGGATTTTCCCAGGTAAAGGCCTTGTCGATGCGTGCGGCGGTACCATCGCTCTTGAGCGCCAGATGCTCTGGTCCATGCACAAAGCCCAGGTGCGGGCCATCCAGCGGTTTGTTGGCTGTCACGCGAGAGTGCGGCGCGGGATGCGCCTCGACCGGCTTTGGGTAGGGCGGTTTGAAGCGGAAGCCCCCGGGGGCCTCGACGGTGCCCAGCAGGATCTGCAACACATGCAAGGCGCGGCAGGTCTGGAACCCATTGGCATGGGCCGAAACCCCGCGCATGGAGTGGAATGAGACCGGGCGGCCAATCATCTTGTCATGTTTTTCGCCGCGGAAATCGGTCCATTCCTGGTCCAGCTCAAAGGCCTCATCAAAGGCGACACGGGCGATCTCGCTGGCAATGGCGCGGATGCGCGTGGCTGGGATGCCGCAGCGCTCTGCCACCGCTTCGGGGGCGTATTCGTCTTTGAGATAGCGTTCAGCCATCAGCTGGAAGACAGAGACATGGGTGACATCACCCATCTTGAAGCTGCCGCCCAGGTCGGGCCGCACGCCCGCCATGTCAAAGGGAGCCAGCTTGCCGGTCTTGCGGTTGATCACCAAAGGCGCGCCGTGGTCATCGCGCAGGAACAGGCCCTTGTCAGGAGAATCCGGATCCTGGTTCACCAGAACCGGGGCATTGGTAAAGCGGCTGAGGTAGTCCAGATCGATCTTGCCGGCCTTCATCAGCACATGCACCAGCGACAGGATGAACAGCCCATCGGTGCCTGGGGTGATACCAACCCAGTCATCGGCAATGGCGTTGTAGCCAGAGCGGATCGGATTGACGCCAATCACCCGCGCGCCGCGCGCCTTGATCTTGCCCAGCCCCATCTTGATCGGGTTGCTGTCGTGATCCTCGGCAACGCCAAACAGCATGAACAGTTTGGTGTGGTCCCAATCCGGCTGGCCAAACTCCCAAAAGGCACCACCCATAGTGTAGATGCCGGCCGCTGCCATATTGACAGAGCAAAACCCGCCATGGGCTGCATAGTTGGGGGTGCCAAAATTCTGCGCCCAAAAGCTGGTGAAGCTTTGCGACTGATCGCGCCCGGTAAAGAACGCCAGTTTTGAAGGATCATCCTCGCGGATCGGCTTGAGCCAACCGGCAGCAATCTCCAGTGCTTCATCCCAGGAGATCTCTTCGAATTCGCCAGACCCACGCGGGCCGACCCGTTTCAGCGGTGCCCGCAGCCGCGAAGGGGCGTTGACCTGCATGATCCCCGCCGAGCCTTTGGCGCAGAGCACCCCTTTGTTGACGGGGTGATTGCGGTTGCCCTCGATATAGGCGACCTCTTTCTTGCCGTCCTCATTGGTCTTCATGTGCACATTGATGCCGCAGCGGCATGCACACATGTAGCAGGTGGTCTGACGGATTTCGTCTGATACCTTTGGGGATGTTTCCACCCGGGGTTGCTGGAACGTCATCTCGCCTCCCTTATCTGTTCTTATCGGGGCTGGTCAGACCCAAGCGCCCGGCCAGGATCAACCCGGCACTGAACAGTGTGTTTTTGATGATCATGGTGCTGGCCGCCTGTCCTGGGACCCGCAGTTGTTTCAGATTGGTCTTCATGCCCAAAGCCGCGATGGCTGCGAGCAGCAGCCAGCACGCAGGCTGGTTGAAAAAATCGACCCCGGTCGCCGCAATCGGTCCAGAAAAGCGAAGCATAGGCCAACTGGGTACAGGCATGGCGGATTGCGCCGCCAGAAAAAGGGCCAAAGCCATCACAGGGACCGCCACCGCAAGCCCACCAACGTGATCCTGCGATTGTGCCTTTGCCTGGGCCGTCCAGTTGGCTGGCAGGGCAGGCTTGGTCTGTGGCGGGAATAGGGCCATGGTCTTCCTTGTTTGTGGCGTTGGCGCAGGCTAGGTCGAATGCCGGGCTTTTGGCGAGGGTTTTCTGTATCTTAGGTGGGTTTCACAACAAAGTTCCGGATATTGCGGCGGTTGCAGTCCGAATTTCTCTGCGGGAGGCGGCGTGATTTGACGTCAATTCTCCCCGGCCTGCAGGACAGTAACGGCAATCATTTCCAGCACGTCTTTGGCACTGCAGCCGCGTGAGAGATCATTGGCAGGCTGTGACAGCCCCTGCAGGATGGGGCCGATGGCACTGTAGCCACCCAAGCGCTGGCTGATCTTATAGCCGATGTTGCCGGCATCCAGATTGGGAAAGATCATCACATTGGCATGGCCTGCAACGCTGGAGCCCGGGGACTTTTTGTCGCCGACCTCTGGCGCAAAGGCGGCATCAAACTGCAGCTCTCCGTCTACGGCCAGATCCGGACGGCTCTGGTGCAGTATTTTGGTTGCTTTGCTGACCTTGCTGACAGCGGGATGGCTGGCACTGCCTTTGGTCGAAAAGGACAGCATCGCTATCTTGGCCTCCTGGCGCAGCAGGCTTTGGCAGGAGCGGGCCGAGGCCTCTGCTATGGCCACCAGGTCGTTGGCGCTTGGGTCGATGACCAAGCCGCAATCGGAATAGAGCATGGCGCGGCCATGGGTGGTGGGGGCGTCGTCGGGCGGATACATCAGGAAAAAGCTAGAGACCATCGCGGCCTCCGGTGCCTTGCCAATGACCTGCAGCGCAGTGCGCACCACATCAGATGTGGTGGCGACGGCGCCGCCAACGGTGCCAGTAGCATGCCCTTCTCGCACCAGCAGGGCGGCATAGACCAGCGGATCCTGCACTGCCTTGGCTGCCATCTCTGGGGTAACGCCCTTGTGCTGGCGCAAAGCGTGAAAGGCCTGGGCAAAATCCTGGTGATGAGGCGACTGGCTGGGGTCATGAATATCCAGACCGGGGGCGGAACTGGCCCCCTGGGCCACAAGTTCCGCTTCTACCTCTGCCTTGGGGCCTACCAGAATGATATGGGCCAGCCCCGCTGATCTTGCGGCAATTGCTCCGGCGACAATGCGCGGATCACTGCCTTCGCTGAGCGCCACAACAGCGGGCACCGCGGCGGGGGATTGGCCCAGAAGAGCCGAAGGAGACAGGGTTTTTGTCATGCGACGACCTTGGCGATGTTGAGGATGGAAAACAGCGTGAGCAGGATCACGATCACGCGGCGAAATTGCGATTGCGAGGCTGAGGAAAACCGCAGCCCTCCGGCCCAGACACCAAGCCCGAGTATGGGAAAGGCAAGGCCCACTCCAACCAGCGTGCTGGGGCCCGTCAGCCCATTGGCATGCATTACGGGCAGGGCAAAGATATCGATGCCGGTCAAAAACACGATCATGGTGGCGCGAAACACCGCCGGGGCCAGGGGCTGCGCGGTCAGAAAGGCTGCAGCAGGTAACCCGCCCACACCGGCGCTGTTGACCATGCCGGACAGAATGCCAACCGACAGATTGCCCTTGAACCCAATCGGGCGGCGCAATTGCCAGCCGCTCAGCAGGATCAGGCTCAGCACCAGAATGACCGTAGAGATCGCCAGCCGCGCCTGATCTTCACCCAGTCGCGCCATCACGGTCACAGATGGAACAGTGGCAATCGCGGCTCCGATCAGCAGCGGGCGGACACGGGACCAGTCCACATGGGCGCGGATGCCACGGGCCTGAAACAGGGTCATGGCGATTTCGCAGGCAAAGATGACGGGGATCAGCGGCAGCGGATTGGTGGTGAGTGCTGCCAGAATGATAAAGATCGCGGAAAACCCAAAGCCGGAGTAGCCGCGAATATAGGCCGCCACAAACAATGCGGCGGCCAGATATGCCCCTTGGCCTGCTGTCAGATCAAAGGGCAGTTCCATTGCGATCAGACCTGCTGTTCGCGCATGTCTGCGGCGTCGATACCAGCAACTGCGACAGGCTTTTTCATCGCGTCGCGGCGGAAGGGCTCACCCAGTTCCTGATTGATCATGGCTTCGATCAGGGTGGTGATGCCGTTCTTCTGGTCTTCGCAAGCCTGTGCCAGGGCAGCTGTCAGCTCGTCCTGAGTGCGGGCGATGACGCCTTTCAGGCCACAGGCGCTGGCGATGCCAGCATAGGAGACCTGCTGGTCCAGCTCGGTGCCGACAAAGTTGTCGTCAAACCACAGGGTGGAGTTGCGCTTTTCCGCGCCCCACTGGTAGTTGCGGAACACCACTTGGGTCACGGCGGGCCATTCTTCGCGGCCGATCGCTGTCAGCTCGTTCACGGCGATGCCAAAGGCACCGTCGCCAGAGAAGCCGACAACCGGCACATCTGGGCAGCCGATCTTGGCGCCAACAACCGCTGGCAGACCATAGCCACAGGGACCAAACAGGCCGGGAGCAAGATACTTGCGAGAGTCGTCAAACGAAGGATAGGCGTTGCCGATGGCGCAGTTGTTGCCGATGTCCGAGGAAATGATCGCATCCTTGGGCAGGGCTGACTGGATTGCGCGCCAGGCCATGCGGGGGCTCATCCACTCTGGTTTGTCGTCGCGCGCGCGCTGGTTCCAGGTGGTGCCGGGATCGTCATCCTCGTGGTCCATCGAGCTGAGCTGCTGCGCCCAGGTGGATTTTGCGGTTGAGATCTGGGTCAGGCGCTCATCACGACCTTCGTCACCAGCGGTGTCCGAGAGCTTGGCGAGGATCGAGGTGGCAACCTTTTTGGCGTCCCCGATGATGCCAACGGTGACCTTTTTGGTCAGGCCGATGCGATCAGGATTGATGTCGACCTGGATGATCTTGGCCTCTGTTGGCCAGTAATCAATGCCATATCCGGGCAGGGTGGAGAACGGGTTCAGGCGGGTACCGAGGGCCAGGACCACGTCGGCCTTGGAGATCAGCTCCATGCCGGCCTTGGAGCCGTTGTAGCCCAGGGGGCCGGCAAACAGCGGGTGGGAGCCGGGGAAGGCGTCATTGTGCTGGTAGCCAACACAGACCGGTGCGCCGAGGCGTTCGGCCAGATCCTTGGAGGCCTCGATGCCACCGGCCAGAACCACACCGGCACCGTTCAGGATGACGGGGAATTTGGCCGTCGACAACAGGTCGGCAGCGTCTTGCAGCGAGGTCTCGCCGCCACCGGGGCGTTCAAACTCGACGATCTGCGGCAGGGCGATGTCGATCACCTGGGTCCACATATCGCGCGGGATGTTCAGCTGGGCCGGCGCCGAGGCGCGTTTGGCCTGCATGATCACCCGGCTGAGAACTTCGGCAACGCGCGAAGGGTCGCGGACTTCTTCCTGGTAGCAGACGCAGTCGGCAAACATGCGCATCTGTTCCATTTCCTGAAAGCCACCCTGACCGATGGTCTTGTTGGCGGCCTGCGGGGTCACCAGCAACAGCGGTGTGTGGTTCCAGTAGGCGGTTTTGACGGCGGTGACAAAATTGGTGATGCCGGGGCCGTTCTGGGCAATCATCATCGACATTTTGCCGGTGGCGCGGGTGTACCCATCTGCCATCATGCCGCCAGAGCCCTCATGGGCGCAGTCCCAGAAGGTGATGCCGGCTTTGGGGAAGATATCGGAAATTGGCATCATGGCCGACCCGATAATTCCAAAGGCATGTTGAATGCCATGCATTTGCAAGGTTTTTACAAAGGCTTCCTCGGTGGTCATTTTCATGTCGGATGCTCCTAAGTGAGACGCATAGAGCCCCGGTCTCATGCCGGGGATTAATCCCGGTTTATGCAGAGCCAGCGCCGTCAGTTAGGGCCAGTTTCAAACGCGAGTAGATCCAGAATTTGATCTGGGACGCAGCTGAAACTGGATTCTTTCAATGGCTTCAGGGGGTGAGAAGAAATTCACACCGCAGATTATCATTCAAAAAATGAGATAAATTGTATCATTAACTTGAGATGCGCAGTGTTCACGCCTGCTTCAAGGCCTTGGCCAAAAGCGCGAGGCCGGGGGTAATTCGGCTGGCGGAAATCGAGGAATATCCCAGCCGATAAAAGTTATGTTGCCGGTTGCCTGCCGAAAAGAAAGGAGCACCGGGTTCGATGATGACACTGTCGGGTTTCAGATCCTGCGCCACCTGCGCCATATCCGTGCCTTCAGGGGCGTGCATCCACAGCGAGGACCCCCCATAGACGCCGACGCCAGAAATCGAGAGGTTATGTAGGTTGACCGCCTCTTCGATGACGCTGCGGCGATCATGCAGCACTTTGGCGGTGCGGCGAATTTGGGCGTCGTAGTGCCCCAGCGAGAGGAAATAGGCCACCGTGCGCTGAATATGACCAGGCGGGTGACGCAGCACTTTTGCCCGCAGGGCGCGGGCCTGGCGAATAAAGGCCTCTGAGCCGACCATGTAGCCCAGACGCAGGCCGGGAAACAGCGATTTGGAAAAGCTGCCGATATAGATGACCCGGCCGTCGGTATCGAGGGATTTCAATGCGGGTGAGGGGGCTCCGAGAAAGGACATCTCGAATTCGTAATCATCCTCGACGATAACGGCATCGATGTCGCGGGCGCGTTGCAGCAATTCCTTGCGCCGTGGCATCGGCATGGTTGCGGTTGTTGGGGCCTGGTGGCTTGGGGTGCAGAAGATTACATCAGTGTCTTCGGCGATTTCCTGCGGGGGCAAGCCGTCCCGGTCTACCGGGATGTAATCAATCTGACAGCCGACATGGTGCAGCTGGTCGCGCATGGTGTAATAGGTGGGGTCTTCGATGGTGGCTTTGCGACCGCGATTGAGCAACAGTTGGCCCGCCATCCACAAGGCGTTTTGCGCCCCCAGCGTGATCAGAATCTGTTCAGGGCGGGCAATGACACCGCGCCGGGGCAGGGTATGGCGGGCGATATATTCGATCAGCAGCGGGTCATCCTGGTCGAAATAATCATCGGTAAGGGCGGCAAAATCCTTTTGCCCCAGCGCCCGCAAAGCACAAAGCCGCCAATTGGCGTGATCAAACAGGGCCGGATCGGCCTGGCCGTAAATAAAGGGGTATTTGTAGCTGCGCCAGTCGGGGGCTTTTTTGGGCGTGTCACCGCCAGTAAAACTGCGCACCAGCATATGGCCCCAGTCGACAGCGTCTTCGGATTGCACCGGAGGCGTATAACTGGGCGGCACGGGGGCGGTTTGCGAAACATAATACCCGGAGCGCCCGCGCGAGGTCAGGTAGTCATTGGCCAGAAGTTCAGTGTAGGCCATCGTCACGGTGATCCGGCTGATGCCAAGATGCAGAGCCAGTTTTCGCGAGGAAGGCAGTTTTTCCCCAACGCGAAAACGCCCGGAGAGAATGCCCTCGGCAATCATTTCCTGGATCTGGGCCTGCAGGGTCCCCTGAGCGTCGGGATTTAGAAAGAAGGTGTCAACGGATATAGCCATGACGGGCACCTTAAGGTGGACATAAGGCGGGTGCAATCTGGACTTAGACGGATGGGTGGAAATCCATGGGGTTGCAATGTGAATATAAAACTATATAACTAGTTTTATCGAATCAATTGGAGTGACATGACATGTTGTGGGAAGAGGCGGCGCAGGGCTTTGCCGCAATGGGATCGGAGGCGCGTTTGCAAGTGCTGCGCTGTCTGATCCGGGCCGGACACCAGGGAGTAACCGTCAGCGAAATCCAGGACCGCACCGGTATTGCGCCTTCAACGCTGGCCCATCATCTGAAATTCCTGACCGGCGCCGACGTCGTCCAGCAAGAGCGCGTCGGGCGCAGCATTCTCAACCGGGCCAATTTCGACCAGTTGCAGAGATTGGCTGATTTCATCCTCAGCGAATGCTGCGCCGACCAAACACAAGAGGCTGCAAACGATGGCTGATCTGTCGCAAAACTCCCCCTCGCAAGCACCTAAGAGCGCTGGCTTTTCTCTGACCTGGCTGAAAACGCCCTGGACGCTGAGTGTGGCGATCCTGATTGCTGTGGCCCTGTTGGACCCGGGCAACTTTATGTCGGTTCTGTCCTTTGCAGCAGCTGCACTGGTCCATACCGGGCAATATATTCTCTTTGCGGTGCTGCTGTTGTCCTACCTCAAGGCCACCGGCGCAGAGGTCATGGTGGCGCGCGCTTTTGAGGGCCGTGAAACCCGGATGATTTTTCTGGCGGCTCTGTTTGGGGGCTTGGCACCGTTTTGTTCCTGTGAGGTGATCCCTTTTATTGCCGGGCTCTTGGCGCTGGGCGCGCCGCTGTCGGCGGTGATGGCCTTTTGGCTGGCCTCGCCGCTGATTGACCCGCCCACCCTGTTGATTACGGCAGGCGCGTTGGGGTGGGATTTTGCCATCGGCAAGGCCGTGATTGCCGTCGTGCTGGGGCTGTTTGGCGGCTTCTTCATTAAAACACTCATGGGGCATGGAGCGTTTTCCAGCCCGCTGAAACAGGCGCAGAGCCGTTCTGCCTGCGGCTGCGCTGGGCCCAGGCTGGAGGACAAGCCGCACTGGCGGTTTTGGCAGCAGGACGCGCGGCGTCAGACGTTTCGCGAGGAGTTTGTCAGCAACGGGCTGTTTCTGTTGAAATGGTTGGCACTGGCCTATGTGTTGGAAGCCATTTTGGTGAACTATGTTCCCGCCGATCTGATTGCCAAGGCTGTGGGCGGCGAAGGGGTGTTGCCGATTGCTATTGCAGCCTTGGTGGGCATGCCTGCTTACCTCAACTCCTATGTTGCACCGCCGCTGTTGGCCGGGCTGCTGGAGCAGGGGATGACCCCGGGGGCGGCGATGGCCTTTATGGTGGCCGGCGCGGTGAGCTCTATCCCGGCGATGGCAGCGGTCTGGTCTCTGGTAAAGCCGCAGGTCTTTGCCACCTATCTGGGGCTGGGCGTCAGCGGGGCCATTGTCTCTGGCATCGTGTTCCAGATGATCTGAGCGGCGTTTTGTATAAAGATCGAACAGGGCCGCTCTTGGCCCTGTTTTCTGTGACCCGCCTGTATCGGTTCAGCTGCGCCGCCTGTTGCGGCGAATGCGCTTGTCGATCTGGCGTCGCTCCCAATCATCACCAAAGACATTGATCACCTCAAAGGTGCTGAGCCCATGGGCAACGACGCCTATGCCCCAGCCCAAGGCGGGCCAGATCACCCAGAAATAACCAGGGCTGGTCACCAAATTCAGCACCAGGAGCCCCAACATCACAACGCCGTATTGCAGGGCATGCATGTAAAAGGACTTGATGTCGCGCACATATTCGAGGGCTTCGCGCTCATGGGCCGGAAGTTCGGGCAATCCGGGGGCGGGTTGAGTTGGCATGTCTGGCTCCTTTCTGAGATTGGTGAAATCCGTTTCCAGAACAGAGGCAATGCATTTCAGGGTTTCCGGACTGGCAGTGGCACCGCGTTCAATGCGCTGCAGGGTCCGGGTGCTGATCCCGGCCATTTCGGCCAGTTGCTCTTGCGAATATCCCTTTTCGAGACGGAGTTTTCTGACAATCACGCAGGGTGTTCCTTCTGTTCTGTGCCGACAGTTAGGGGCATGTTACGCCAAGAGCCACGACAGCAACACGACATTCACCCGACAGCGGGGCGACAGTGTTTTGGCGTGGCTCCCGCTTGGGAAAGAGGGGGCTCCCGCCCGGAGATTGTCATTCGCAGAATGCCTGCCTCCCGTTGGGCCAGGCGCCGCGCTGCCGCGCGGCGCTGTTGTGGCTGGACATATCTTGCGCGCGTGGAAAGATCTGTTGCCGCCACAAGATAAGCGGGCTTTTCCGAGATGCCCCTGAAGGCCAGGCCCGCCCCTCAGGGGGCTGTTGCCAGTCTGTGCAGAGTATCTGCGTCAAGGATAAGCCGCCGCGGTTAACGGGTCAGCGCATGGGTCAGATGCGCCTGAATTGTCGGCCAGTCCGCGGCGGTGATGGAATAGACGGCAGTGTCGCGCAGGGTGCCATTGGGCATCTTCATATGGGCGCGCAAAACACCATCCAGCTGCGCCCCGAGACGCTCGATCGCACGGCGGCTTTGCTGATTGAGCCGATGGGTGCGGAACTCCACCGCGATGGCACCGAGGGTCTCAAAGGCGTGCCGTAGCATCAGCAATTTGCATTCGGTGTTGAGGCCGGAACGCTGCACCGATTTACGATACCAGGTCGAGCCGATTTCCAGCCGCTGGTTGGCGGCATCAATATTCATGTAGGTGGTCATGCCGACGGGGCGGCCCTGGGCATCCAGAATGGCAAAGGCCACCATGCTGCCTGTCCGTTGCAGCGCGAGGCGGCGGTCGATTTCCGCTGGGACATCAGCGGGGGCGGGAACCGAGGTGTACCAGAGCTGGCTGAGATTGCCATCGGCGCTGGCCTCGGCCAGATCTGCGGCATGGGCCTGGGACAGCGGCGCAAGTGTGACCTGGCTGCCGGAGAGAGTGATGGGTTTGGCCCACATGGTAGAAGTCCTTCGTCGAGGTGGTGTTTGGGCCAGACTGCAGGTTAAGCGGCCCGCTGAAAAGAGCCACTATTGTTCAAAAGTGTCAGTCCAATTGGGATGCCTCAATCTGGATTGGCCTTACCAGTCCTTGCACTTTTGGGCAGGGGAAAGGGAATAAAATACGCGGCCACTTGGTTCTTTGCGCCTGCGTTCGAGGCACGCGCGGTCCGAGATCGAGCCCATGATATTTCCGTGTCGAGTAGTCAATCGGTGGCTGGAGCCATCTGGGAGGCGAACATCGACAATGAAACGATTACTGATGTCACTTGAAGTGTGGAGCACACCGGACACATCGCCAATGACATAGCTATCATGAACGTGTCGCTCTGGGTCCAAGAAAAGGAACAGGGAAAGCATTCCAGCAACGGCTAGTATGGCTGCGATGCTAAGAACAGCATATTCTCTGACATAGTAGCGCAGCACTTCTGCCCTGTATTGGCCGAGTATGCGCGTCAGAAATGAAAACATCGCAATCCTTGAAGCCAAGCCTGGAGCTTAACATGGGGATTCTAGGTTGCTTTTCAAGGTGCGCCTTCTGTTTTGAGTTGAAATGAAAAACGCCCCGGCAAAACCGGAGCGCTTCGAAATTGATATGTGACCGAGTTTCTTAGCCAAAGACCTTGGTCAGGGCCTTGTCGACGGCATCGGTGATGGCATCGATGTCATCGGCAGTAGCGATCAGCGCGGGGCTGAAGCAGAGCGTGTTGTTCTTTCCGGGAATGGAGCGGTTGGTAACACCGATCAAAACGCCTTGGGCCCCGCAATCGCCAACCACCTGCTGGGCGAGTTTCTCGTCCACTGGCTCTTTGGTCTCGCGGTCGCTCACCAGTTCGGCACCAAGGAACAGACCCTTGCCGCGTACATCGCCAATGACAGGGTGCTTTTCTTTCAGCGCCAACAGATTGTTCATCATCCGCTCACCCATTGCGGTGCAATTTTCCAGCAGGCCTTCATCTTCGATGATGCGCATGTTTTCCAGCGCCGCAGCAGGGCCAGAGGTGCAGCCGCCAAAGGTAGAGATGTCGCGGAAATAGCTCATCGGATCCGAGGCATCGTCCTTGAACATGTCAAAGACCTCTTCGGTGGTGACCAATAGAGCAATCGCCGCATAGCCGGAGGCAACACCTTTGGCCATGGTGACAAAATCGGGTTTGATCCCGTAGTGCTGATAGCCAAACCAGGTACCGGTGCGGCCAACGCCACAGACCACTTCATCGATGTGCAGCAGCACGTCATACTGTTTGCAGATCTCCTGCACGCGCTCCCAATAGCCTTCGGGGGCCTCGATCACGCCACCGCCCGCGGTGACGGGCTCCAGGCAGAGCGCACCAACGGTTTCGGGGCCTTCGCGCAGGATTACTTCTTCGATGGCATTGGCAGCGGCAATGCCAAAGTCACGACCCGACAGATGCTCCAGGCCCAACTCATGCTTGCGGTATTCCATGCAATGGGGCACGCGGACAAAGTCGGGCGCAAAGGGGCCGTATTGCGCGTTGCGCTCATCCTGGCCACCAGCGGACATCGCCGCCAGAGTGGAGCCGTGATAGTCGCGGTCGCGATACAGGATCTTGGTTTTCTTGCCGCCGTATTTCTTGTGCGCGATCTGGCGCACCATCTTAAAGGCTTTCTCATTCGCCTCGGAGCCGGAGTTGTTATAGTAGACGCGGCTCATGCCCGGCATCTTTTCGATCAGTTTCTCGGCAAACAATGCACCGGGGATCGAGCCTGCGGACTGGGCAAAATAGCACAGTTTCATCATCTGGTCGTAGACGGATTTGCAGATCTCTTCGCGGCCGTAGCCGACGTTGACGGTCCAGACGCCGCCGGACACCGCATCCAGGTATTCTTTGCCGTTCTGATCCCAGACGCGCATACCCTTGCCCTCGACGATGATACGAGGATCACTTTCTTCAAAGGGTTTATGCTGTACCAGGTGATGCCAGACATGAGCTTTGTCAGCCGCAACTACCCGGCTGAGATCGTTTTCGTTGAACGTGCCGTCCATGACATGTCCTTCCATATTAAAAGAGTTGGGTGTCTGCCAGCTGCCTGTCAGCCGGAGTCGTTCTATCCTGACGAAACGCCATATTTGCCCGATACTCTAGGTCCAGATGATACCCTGCTTTGCAGCCAGTTGCATCTTTTCAAATCTTGAGACCAGTCTTGGGGAGCCTAATCAGATGGTTGGGAATGGGAATTTTCCCTTGGCCCAACTGATTGATCTGTCCTGCCCCCAAACTTGCCAGGTTGATCAGGCTCCTAAATTGACGAGGCGGGTAGAGGAACGAGCTGGAAAGAACATTTGTACTTGAAGTTGGATCTTGAGATCATCTGCGCGACTGGCCATCGTCGCGCTGCAAAACAAGTCATGAGGCCAGATGTGGCAGAGTATCAGGTGATGGTGGCCCCCAATGGGGCGCGTCGTCAGAAATCGGATCACCCGGCGCTGCCGATGACCGCCCCAGAGCTGGCGCAGGTGGCGCGGGCTTGCCAGCAGTTGGGCGTCAGCGGATTCCATTTGCATGTGCGCGATGGGTCCGGGCGTCATTCGCTGGATGCGGGACGCTACCGCGAGGCCATGTCTGCCGTTGCAGAGGCGGCTCCGGGTCTGGCAATTCAGATCACCACCGAAAGTGCCGGGATCTATACGCCACAAGAGCAGCTCTCCTGTCTGGCGGAACTGCGCCCTACTGCGGCGTCGGTCTCGGTGCGCGAGATGGCGCAGGATCCGCAGGGGGCGGCGCGGGCCTATGCGCTTTGCGATGAAGCGGGCACGCAGGTTCAGCATATTCTCTATTCACCAAAATGTATTGCGCAGCTTCAGGCCTGGTATGACAGTGGACTGGTGCCAACCCAGATGCGCGATGCGATTTTTGTCTTGGGCAAATACGTGCCCCCGGTTGCTGCTGCGCCTGATGATTTGCTGCCCTTTTTGAAGGTGGCAGAGTCGATGCAGCTCAATTGGAGCCTCTGCGCTTTTGGGCGGCAGGAACAGGCCTGTCTGCTGGCCGCGATCCAGGCGGGTGGCAATACCCGCATCGGGTTTGAAAACAACATCGAAACCCCGCAAGGGGATTTGTTGGCAGATAATGCGGCTTCGGTAGCAGGGCTGATAAAGGCGGCGTCTGTCGCGGGTCACGAATTGAGAAAAGGTTGAGACATGAGCCATGTATTTCCGCGCCACACCAAGGCCAAGCTGCCAACGGCCGTTGCAGGTGACGGCTGCTATCTGATCGATGCCGGTGGCAAGCGCTACTTTGACGGCTCAGGCGGGGCGGCGGTTTCTTGTCTGGGGCATAGCGATGCAGCGGTGATTGCTGCTGTGCAGGAGCAAGTCGGCAAGCTGGCCTTTGCCCATACCGGGTTCATGACCTCCGAACCGGCAGAGGCGCTGGCGGATCTGTTGATTTCACAGGCACCTGATGGCCTGGATCGGGTCTATTTTGTCTCGGGCGGCTCTGAAGCCACCGAAGCGGCGATCAAATTGGCGCGCCAGTACCATCTGGAGCGCGGTGAGCCCGAGCGTCGACACCTGATTGCGCGCCGCCAAAGCTATCATGGCAACACGCTTGGAGCGCTGGCGGCAGGTGGCAATGCCTGGCGCAGGCAGCAGTTTGACCCGCTGTTGATCGGGGTGTCGCATATCGCCCCTTGTTTTGAATATGCCGACCGGGCTGAAGGTGAGAGCAGCCATGACTATGGTCAGCGCGTCGCCAATGAGCTGGAGACCGAAATTCTGCGCTTGGGTCCGGAGACTGTCATGGCCTTCATGGCGGAACCCGTGGTTGGGGCCACCTCCGGCGCGGTGCCTGCCGTGGCGGGGTACTTCAAGCGTATTCGCGAGATCTGTGATCAATATGGCGTTTTGCTGATCCTGGATGAGGTCATGTGCGGCATGGGGCGCACCGGTCATCTTTTTGCCTGTGACGCGGATGAGGTCGCTCCTGATATCCTGTGCATCGCCAAGGGTTTGGGAGCAGGATACCAGCCCATTGGCGCGATGCTGTGCAGTGGTGAAATCTACGATTCCATCGCCGGGGGCAGCGGCTTTTTCCAGCATGGACACACCTATATTGGCCATCCGGTGGCAACCGCAGCTGGTCTGGCCGTGGTCCAGCAGATGCAGCAGCGGGACCTGATCGCGCGGTGCCAACAGATGGGCCTTCAGTTGCAGGCTGCACTGGAGGATCGCTTTGGTCAGCATGCCCATGTGGGCGACATTCGCGGCCGAGGCCTGTTCCGTGGGCTGGAGCTGGTGGCGGATCGTGACAGCAAGGCACCATTTGACCCTGCACTGGGGCTGGCCGGCAAAATCAAGAAAGCGGCCTTTGACGCCGGTTTGATCTGTTACCCGATGTCGGGCACCCGCGATGGGCGTCTGGGGGATCACATCCTGCTGGCGCCACCTTTCATCATCTCTGACGCTCAAATTGGTGAAGTGGTGGATAAGCTGGATCAGGCGATTTCATCCGCGCTGCCGACGGCTTAACCGTCTTTGATAAACGGAAAGGGCCGCGCGATTTGCGCGGCCCTTTTTGCATGTTTTGGGGTGGCATGTGCTGGGCTGGTTCAGAGCAGGTCAAACCGATCCGCATTCATCACCTTGACCCATGCTGCCACAAAATCCTGCACAAACCGGCCCTTGGCATCGTCCTGGGCATAGGTTTCGGCGATGGCCCGCAGCTGCGAATTGGAGCCAAAGACCAGATCAACCCGTGTTGCGGTCCATTTTGCAGCACCGGTGCTGCGATCATGGCCACCGTAGCTGCCATCCTCCTGTGGTGTCCATTTTGTACCCATGTCCAATAGGTTGACAAAAAAGTCGGTGTTCAGACTACCGATCGCAGTGGTGAACACCCCATGGTTCGCGCCACCGTGGTTGGCCCCAAGGCCCCGTAGGCCACCAATCAAGACCGTCATCTCTGGCGCGGTCAGGGTCAGCAGTTGGGCCTTGTCCAGAAGCATTTCCTCTGGGGCGAGGCTGTAGTTCTTCTTCTGATAGTTGCGAAACCCATCGGCTTCGGGTTCCAGAACCGCAAAGCTCTCGACATCTGTCTGATCCTGGCTGGCGTCGGTGCGTCCCGGTGCAAAGGGCACGTCGATGGCATGGCCGCCATTCTTGGCCGCTTGCTCCACGGCGGCAGAGCCGGCCAGCACGATCAGATCGGCCAATGAGATCTTGGCACCGCCACTGGCATTGAACGCGGTCTGGATCGATTCCAGCACGCCCAACACCTTGGCCAGCTGATCCGGCAGGTTGACGGGCCAGTCCTTTTGCGGGCTCAGGCGGATGCGGGCGCCGTTGGCCCCGCCGCGCTTGTCGGACCCACGGAAGGTCGAGGCCGAAGCCCAGGCGGTGGTAACCAGCTCTGCGATGGTGAGATCCGAGGCCAGGACCTGCGCCTTGAGCGCAGCAACATCCGCGGGTTCGACCAGCGCGTGATCTACAGCGGGGAGGTTGTCCTGCCACAGCAGCTCTTCGGCTGGAACCTCATCGCCCAGATACAGCGAACGCGGCCCCATGTCGCGGTGGGTCAGCTTGAACCAGGCGCGGGCAAAGGCATCGGCGAATTCTTCCGGGTTCTCGTGGAACCGCTTTGAGATCGGCCCGTAGATCGGATCCATGCGCATGGCCATATCGGCGGTGGTCATCATTGTTTTGACCCGCTGCGAGGCGTCATGGGCGGCCGGAGCCAGATCTTCGTCGCGGACATTGACTGGCTCCCAGATCCAGGCCCCTGCGGGGGATTTGGTCAGGTTCCAGTCATAACCAAACAACAGATCGAAATAGCCATTGTCCCACTGGGTCGGATTCGCGGTCCAGGCCCCCTCGATGCCGCTGGTGGTGGTATCCCCACCGTGACCCGATCCATGGGCATTGATCCAGCCAAAGCCCATTTCCTCGATCGCAGCCCCTTCGGGCTCGGCCCCAACAAGGTCAGGATCCCCCGCCCCATGCGCCTTGCCAAAGGTATGGCCGCCTGCCACCAAGGCCACGGTTTCCTCGTCGTTCATTGCCATCCGGCCAAAGGTGTCGCGGATGTCCTCGCCCGAGGCCAGCACATTGGGCTCGCCGTCGGGGCCTTCGGGATTGACGTAGATGAGGCCCATCTGCACCGCCGCCAAGGGGTTTTCAAGGTCCCGGTCGCCGGAATAGCGCGAGTCGTCGGTATCGGAGGGGGCAAGCCATTCGCTCTCTTTGCCCCAGTAGATATCCTCTTCTGGTTCCCAGATGTCGGCCCGCCCGCCGGCAAAGCCAAAGGTCTTGCCGCCCATGGATTCAATGGCGCAATTGCCAGCCAGGATCATCAGGTCGGCCCAGGAGATCTTGTTGCCGTATTTCTGTTTGATCGGCCAGAGCAGGCGCCGCGCCTTGTCGAGATTGCCATTGTCGGGCCAGGAGTTCAGCGGCGCAAAACGCTGGTTGCCGGTGCCGCCGCCGCCGCGTCCATCCGAGGTGCGATAGGTGCCGGCACTGTGCCAGGCCATCCGGATGAACAGGCCGCCATAGTGGCCGTAATCGGCAGGCCACCAGTCCTGGCTGTCGGTCATCAGCGCATAGAGATCCTGTTTCAGAGCCTGCAAGTCCAGCGACTTGAACGCCTCTGCGTAGTCAAAGCCCTGGCCCAGCGGGTCAGATTTGTCAGAATGCTGGTGCAGGATTTTCAGGTTCAGCTGGTTGGGCCACCAATCCTTGTTCGAGCGGGTGCCGGAAGCGGCATTTTGCGCTCCACCGTGCATTACTGGGCAACCACCTGATTTTGGGGCGTCATTTCCGTCCATCTTCAATCTCCGAGCTGAGTTTTTCAATTTGGCTTGGCAATCGGAGCCCGGCGCGTCGCAACGGGGCCCTGTGCTGTATAAGAGAAGGCTAGCAAGGCAAAATTATAAAGTAAAATTGTACTTCTTTATAAATTCCATAGGATTTAATTATCAAACTCACCTCTCACTGGATCTCTTGGGTGAAACAGAAAAGGGCTCGCTGGAGAAACCAGCGGGCAGTGGGAGAGGTTCGGGTGTGACAGGGCTCCCGGGGGGCAGCGGGGAGGCTGAACCCTAAGGGGACAGCCAGTCAGAGGGCCAGACTGCCGGGGAAATGCGTCAGATAGGGTCAGAGCTGCTCCAGCAGCGCATTGATACGTTGACAGACCTGAAAATAGGTGACGACCCCTTCGAAATCGATGGGCTGCATCTGCTTCAGCCCAATGCCATCAAAATGCCGGGTGCTGTTGATGAGACGGGCAAAAAAAGCGTGCATGCCATGGCTGTCCACCGCCGAAATCCGTTGCGCGATAGGTTCGTCCAGAAAAACTCCGCGAAAGTTGACGTCGTAGTCCAGCAGCGCCGGATAGAGCCGCATCAACCAGATATCCTGGGCAAGACTGAACTGTGGTGCGATATTGCGGTGATGATCGCGGATCGGACTGGGCAATCGGCCATTGGGCGACACACGGATCAAGGGCACGATATCCCCAGCTGGAGACCGCCCCTGGGCGCGGTCGGGGCGACCTGAGATCGACATTGCCTGAAGGCTGTTATCTGTCCAATGGGCTGGATGCGGCCAGCCGGGGCTAGGGGCATCTGCAGACGTCGAGATATTGGCCTGGTCGCGTTGATGTGGGGTCAGGACCGGGTTGGGGCTGTTTTGCTCAAGCAGGTCGCGAAATTCAGCGAGACGCACTTCCAGCTTTTCAAATACCGTGCCGAGGTCGCAGGCGATGGCCCCGCTCGATGCGGCTCCAACGCGTGGGCCGGGTGGGACATCTTCGCCAAACTGCAGGCCTACGGCCTCCCCGGAACTGGCAGAGATCCAGGCCGCGCCACTGTCCCCGGCAGCGGAAATCGGAGCGGCGATCTCAGAGCTTTCCTCGATGGCCACCAGCTTGAAGCCTTCGATGTCGCGGTATTCATAGATTCCGGGACGCGTTTCATAAGGGAGACGGTAGAGACCGGTGCCATCAACGCGGGCGCGTTGCAGCGGCCCGGAGCGTCCAGTTTTGGTGAGGATTTCGCCAAGACGGGCAGATCTGGTCTTGGTGACGGTCTCAAACGTGCCAAATTGCAGCGGCAGCCAGGGCTGGTCGGGCAAGAGCTCTGCCAGGGCGGCATCGCCGTTGCGGTCCAGCAACCAACGTTTCAGCCGGGCAACGCGGTCGCGCGGGTCAAAGCCGCCATCGTTGCCCCCTGGCTGGGTGATCGGATCATTGCGCCGCGCGCGGGGGCCAGCCAAAACATGCCAGTTTGACAAAATGCCAGGCTTGCCGGTGGTGCTGTCGATCACCACCAGGCCGATGGTACCGGTTCCTTCACCATGGCGACCACAGGACAGCCCGCCCATGGTATAGGGTTGGCGGGCGGCGGCGCTGCGGGAGGTCCCCGGCTCCAGCGAGGGACTGTAGCTGGCGGCGATTACATCTAACCTGATGCCGTCCACCTCTGTGGGAAAAATCTGCGGTGGCATCAAGGCGTCGCACGGCAGTTTCCTGTCAACGTGAACGCGCAGGCAGACCTCGTCGGTGGGCTGACCTTGTTGCCAGCGGTAGCCGATATCAAGCCCGCGAAAATTCGCACGATTTCCAAAAGCGTGATGGGCTTTGCGCAGCACCCGCGTCAGCTCTGCATACGACGGGTTTTTCGGGGCTTTTTCAGCCGTCTTGTTGTTAGTCATTTTCCCCTCCGGAACTTCACCAGCTTTTGGTGATTGAGTCGCATTTTAAGAACTGGTCTGTGAAAGCTTCGTGAGAATGCTGCACTCGCGATATGGTTGTGTGTTCATTTTCGGTGCTTCGGGCGGTTGGCAATGACGGCTATGGTCGGGCGCCCTGCACTTAAAGGGGGAGTTTGGCGTTGGAATTCACTTGGAAAGAGAGCCTTGAGCGGGCAACGTTGGTGCAGACAACAGCCAAAGGGAGATAGGGAAGTTGCTAGATATAAAAGATGCCACCACGGAAGATTTTGCCGCGCTTGAGGGGCAGAGCTTTTGCATCACGGGCCTGGATGCCGATGTTTCGCTTGTGCTGAGCGAGGTCAAGATACTTGGCTCGGGGGAACGCAAGGGCGGCGCGTTTTCGACGCTGTGGCAAGGTCCTACCAGTCCAGGCCTGGCCCAGGGTGCCTATTCTCTCTCGCAGGCAAGTTTTGGAACACATGAAATTTTTCTGGTTCCGGTCGCGCAGTCAGAGGCTGGTTTTCAGTATGAGGCGGTCTTTACCTGACCTGTAACATCCATGGTTGGGGCGGGGGTCCAGCGCAGCAGGTCATAGACCCCTTTCTCCTCTATCGTGACAAAGCCGAGACGATGGTAAAGCGCCATCGCCGGGTTGGCCTTTTCCACATGGATGCCAAGGCCCCTGGACCCATCGGCCGCAGCTCCGGCCTGTAAATCCCGCAGCAAGGCCCCGCCTATGCCTTGACCCCGTGCCGCCGGGCAGAGGGCGATATCGATCACGCGGTGCTCTTTTGGCCAGCGTTCAAGATAGAGCCGTCCGATTGGCACGCGCTGCTGTTCGATGATCAGCCACAGCGCATCAGGGTAGTGTTTTTGATAATGCTGATGCTGTGCATCGAACTGCATATCACAAAACGCCTGTTTTTCTGCCTCGCTCCACGGCACCTGCGTCAGCTCCTCCTCGCGGGACGAGCGGTAGAGCTGCGACAGAAAGCCCATGTCGGCCTCGGTGATCACGCGAAACCCGATTTGGTGGCAGGCCGCGTGATCTAGTTTGGGCAAGGGCGTCATTCTGTCCCCTGCGACGCCGCCAATTGATGGACAGAGAGGGTGACGTCCTGAGTGGTGGCAAAGTTGCGAATGTCCGCATGCAGGGTCTTCCATTCCATCGACCAGAAATTGCCGATCACCTGATCCAAAGAGCGCAGCAACCCCGTCTCTGCACTGCGTGCAAAAAGGCTTATCCGTGCATCGGCATTGGGCTGCAACACCAATTCGCTCAGCGCTGGGTTCGTGGCGAACTTGGCTGGTTGGGACCAGCTGTTCGGTGCGTCGGGCAGTTGATAGGAGCCAAAAATGGCGGTTGGGCCCTTGGTGCCGATCTGGGCTGTCAGGCAAAGCAGGCCATCAACGCCGGCACCGACTGCGAATCCGTTCACCGGCGCGCTGTACATGGCAAACATGACCCAATTCGTGAAGCTGGTTTTGCCAACTTCGGTCTGTACTTTCATATAGATGTTCTGGCCGCAGCTGGCAAAGATGTGGAGCAGGGAATTGGCATCCAGCATCATTTCAATCTGGCTTACAGTGCCAACACCGGGATCGAGCCGGGTCCAGCCCGACCAGAATTCCGGGTTGTCTGGGTGCTTATCGGTCTGAACATTCAGCGAGGGGCACCCCTGGTCATCCAGCCCGGCGAGAAAGATGCGCCCGTCCGCATTGTTGGCGGCAGATACGGAAACCATCTTGCCCGGGATTTGGGCCCAATCTGACCAGCGCTGGCTGGGTGGGACAACTTCCTGGACCGTGACTTCGATGGGCTGTTTCATGCCCGGTGGTGTCACAAATTCAGTGACGGTTTCAACCGTGTATGGATTTTCGAACTTCCACCAGGTTTCCGGTTCGTGACCAGGGGTGACGCCAAAGATATTGGCAAGACCGTTTAGGCCGTTGATCAAATTGGTTCCATCAAAGCCAGATGTTGACTTGGGTAGCCCAAGATCCTCCGGATCCGAAAACCGGCCGCCGCCAGTGTCCGACCGGCTCTCGGCAAAGTACATCAGGTGGTGGTTCTCAGAACGCGCGGCCAGTATGGAGACATAGCCGTCCATGGTTGTGGAAGCCTGCAGGTTTGCGCTGGTGTAGCTTTGGGTCCCCAACCGAGTGAACTCCTGCGGCATTGGACCGTTTTCACTCAGCTGATCGGCATAGATCAGTTCCCCAGAGCGGTTGATCGCAGCCACCAAGATGCGAAAATATGAGGAGGAGGTGTCGGCCGCCGCGGTGAGATCTGTGGAAACGCTGTCTCTATTTGGCAAAATTCAAGTCCTTGCGCTGTGAGGTGGAACGGTTTGCAACGTTGTAGAGGCAAACAGAGGCATGTCCCGGAAAGCTGTCATCGATAAAACCGGGGGCCTGCAATTGCGGTGAGGGGAAATTAACTTCGCGAGGGGTAGAGCCCCTGTAGGGCAATGATGAAATTCAGGGTCAAAAAAGGCTGTACGTTTGTATGGGACTGCCCACCCCCGGTGGTGCTCAACGTCTCGCTCGCCATGTCGACCAGATTAGAGGTGGTTCCTGATTGGTAGAGTTTGTCTCCAAACCCCTGCGCAGACAAAGAGGCATTGGTATTAGGCACCAGGCCCAGCGTTCCAGCAGAGGTTGTGCCGCGTGCTGTATGGCTGTGTGACGGAATCTGTGCCTCACTCAAAGTTGCTGTTTCGGAGCCAGTCCTCTCGCCTAGACGTCGCGCGGTCAGGCCGGGGCCGCGGCCGGGGTGCATTGGTGCCCGCCCCTCCAGATTTGGCAGGGCCGTGGTTGTGCGCCCGTCACCGCCATAGGTGGTCCCAATCAGTGAAAACAGCGCTGTATTTTGTGCGATTGGTAGCAATTGACCATCGCAAAATGCCCAGCTCCGGGGGGCAAAATTACCTGCAAAAATACGAATTTCAGCAATAAAGGGTTCTGACATTTGAAGACCTCCTAGGTGCGGCTTGGGTAAATGCCAAAGAGAGCGATGATGTAATTCACGCAGAGCGCGGGCATCAGGTTGGTGTGAGGCTGGCTGCCACCTGTATTGGCAACCATGTTGGAGGCCAAATCGGTATTCTGCGCGACATTGCTTAGAAAGGCGACCGCTTCACCCTTGGCAACCACTTTGCCAGCTGGCGCTACGACTGTTGCGGAGGCCTTGTTGGCGTTGAAGTCATGGGTGTGACTGGCCAGTTGATTGGTCGTCAAAGTGACTGTTTCGCCCCCTCCCTTGGCCCCCAAGCGGCGCGCGCTAAGGCCTGGACCCGTGCCCGCATGAACAGGTAGGCGACCACGCACATCGGGTAGACCAAATGTGGTCCTCCCATCGCCGCCGTAGATGGTCCCTAGCAAAGAAAACAGAGCGTCGTTTTGCGAAACGGCCAAAAGCTGACCGTCACAAAAGGCCCATCCGCGTGGTGCGAAATTTCCGGCAAACATGCGAATTTCGCCAACAAAGGGTTCTGACATTTAGCGTCCTCCGGGACCTAGTTGCGTGAAGGAAACAGCCCCTGCAAAGCGATGCAGAAATTGAGCACAACAAAGGGCTGCATGTTGTTATGCGCTTGCCCGCCGCCTGCATTGGTGAGGGTGCCGCTGCGCAACGCGGTTGCGTTCGCAGCCTCCGGATCGCGATAGGCTGCATCAGGTGCAACTTCTGTGGCCAGCAAATGGCCTGTGGGCGTGGTCTGGTTGCCTGTCGCCGATGACGCTTTGACGGCGTGGGTATGCGCGCCAATCTCTGCTGCTGTCAGGGTGACCGTTTCCGCCCCGCTCTTTTGGCCAAGCCCATGCCCGTCACCGACATGCAAAGGTGTGCGGCCCCGTAAATCAGGCAGCGCAAAGGAGGTTCGGCCATCACCTCCATAGGTTGTTCCTAAAATCGAGTAGAGGGATTGATTCTGATTGATAGGAAGGATTTGTCCATCAAGAAACGCCCACCCACGTGGAGCGAAGTTGAATCCTACCATCCTGACTTCAGCAAGAAATGGTTCTGACACGTAGGGCCTCCAATAAAAGATCGTGAAATGTCGTGATTTCTCCGGGAAATCCATTGTAGGTAAAGAGCAACACCTCTGAGGTGAGTTTTATTAATTATGAATCGTCTTTGCAGAGGCTTGCATTTTTCACAAATTAACGCAATTTAAAATTGAAAACAAAAATTTTGCGGGAGGGATGCTCAAAGTCCAAGATGTAAGATATTGAGTATCTGTATAATTAAATTGCATAAAATCAAACATTTCAGGGCAATTCAAAACACCATCTCTGCATTTTCAGCAGTGAGTTTTTTGATTCTTATGGTTGCAATGTCTAGACCGGTAAACGCGGCCTATACCGATTGCCCGGCCATGACCGCTGTTGCGCAAGAAATCGCTTTGAACCTCACGGACGATGAGTGTCACTTTTCCTCGTCCATACCGACAGGAAATTCTGACGGAAGCGAAGACTATATCCTGATCGCGGTACTGAATGGCTCCGGAGGCACAACTTTTCAAACTTTTGAAGGCGGGGGCGACGCAACCGTACTCTCCGTCCAGGTGAATGGCTCAACTTTTCCACCGGCCCAGTTCCCTGACTGTTCCAGCGGTTGTTCCGTCACCGGCACCCATGGCGGCACGTCGATCAACTTTACCTATACCTCCTCTGGTGCAAGTGGATCTGTAGGCAGTTCGGTGGGGCCGCCTGCTGCCTTCTCTTCCCCCACCGGGGGCGGCCAAAGCGCTACGATTTCAACCTCCTATGCATCGGTCCTCACGGTAGTGGTCGAGGATTCCGGCGGCACGCCCGTGCCCGGAACCTCGGTGACCTTCACGGCTCCGGGATCCGGTGCTAGTGGCACGTTTTCCGGTTCCGGCACGGCAAGTGAAACCGTGACAACCGATGGCTCCGGTGTGGCGACCTCCAGCACCTTCACGGCGAATTCCACCGCCGGTTCTTTCAACGTGACGGCTACAAGTTCTGGGATTTCCGATCAAACTTTTGCGCTGACCAATACGGCGGGGGCGGCGGCGAGTCTGGCGGTGAGCAGCGGTGACAGCCAGAGCACCTCGATCTCCAGCAGCTTTGGTACCGCGCTCACGGCCTTGGTGACGGATGCCGGGGGCAATCCGGTCTCGGGGGTGACGGTGAATTTTGCCGCGCCGGGCAGTGGTGCCAGCGCCGGTCTCTCGGCGGCCTCGGATGTGACGGATGCCTCGGGTCTGGCCTCGGTGACGGCGACGGCCAATGCCACGGCGGGGGGCTATACTGTGACCGCCTCCAGCACGGGCTTGAGCGATGTGACATTTGCGCTGACCAATACTGCGGGGGCGGCGGCGAGCCTGGCGGTGAGCAGCGGCGACAGCCAGTCGACCGCGATCTCCAGCAGCTTTGGTACCGCGCTCACGGCCTTGGTGACGGATGCCGGGGGCAATCCGGTCTCGGGGGTGACGGTGAACTTCGCCGCGCCGGGCAGTGGTGCCAGCGCCGGTCTCTCGGCGGCCTCGGATGTGACGGATGCCTCGGGTCTGGCCTCGGTGACGGCGACGGCCAATGCCACGGCGGGGGGCTATACTGTGACCGCCTCCA
>JADFAE010000016.1 GCA_015665415.1 Roseobacter sp. | reverse complement strand
TGGAGCAGCCCGGTAGCTCGTCAGGCTCATAACCTGAAGGTCGTAGGTTCAAATCCTACTCCCGCAACCAATAAATACACACAAGATCAGAAGCATACGACAGCCGTCCGCCTGGGCGGCTTTGTGCGTTGCATATGACCTGCCCCCCAAAGAGTCCGCTAATTTGTGTTAGCTCTGTTCAGGTTTTGGTCCTCTTTTGACCGGTTATCCAAAGCGTCGCCGCTCAGATGACAAATCCTTCAGCCGACCTCGTAGCTCAGCATCTGCTGGTCGCTTTGACACGCGCCGGTAGACACGCGGATCGATGCCAGCCAAGGCACAGGGAGTAGCACCCCGATTTTGGCCAAGGCCTCCCCTTTCCGCTGGATCTCCAACAAACAAGGGGCGGTTGAAACTGGTCTTGCGGACATCCTGTGATAAATATTTCGGCTGCTTATTGAACTAAACGGTTTAGTGCTGATATTGCAGGCATGAAGCTTCCAATGACGGGAAAGAAGATGTTTTTAGAAAAGCTCGACTGGCGCTATGCCACCAAGAAGATGGACCCTTCCAAGGCCGTACCAGAGGAGAAGGTGGCCAAGATCGTGGAGGCGGTGCAGATGGCGCCGACGTCCAGCGGCCTGCAACCCTATGAGCTGCTGGTGGTGCGCAATGATGACCTGCGCGCAGCCATCCGCCCGGTTGCCTGGGATCAGGCACAGATTACCGAGGGGTCGCATCTTTTGGTCTTTGCGGCCTGGGACACCTACAGCGAAGAGCGCATCGACGCGGTGGTCGATCAGATGGCCGCAGAGCGCGGCGGTATGAATGACCTGCTGCAGGGCTACTATGATCGCCTCAAGGGCATGTATCTGCCGCGCTCCGAAGAAGAAAACTATGCCCATGCGGCGCGTCAGGCCTATATCGGTCTTGGCTTTGCCCTGGCGGCGGCGGCGGAGCTGGAAGTGGACAGCACCCCGATGGAAGGTTTTGATCCGGCGCAGGTGGACGAGATCCTCGGCCTCAAGGCCAAAGGCCTGCGTTCGGTGCTGTTGCTGCCGCTGGGCTACCGGGATGAGGGGGGCGACTGGTTGGTGAACCTCAAGAAGGTGCGCAAACCGCTGAGCACCTTTGTCACCAATATCGACTGACGCCGTTTGAAGAGGTCGCAAATTTTGGCGGCCTCTTCATTTCAGCGTTCATGCTAGCAAAAGAAAACACCATTCTCGTCGGGGAGTGGTGAGAAGTTGGGGCAGAACTCTCTGAGGTGCACTGGGTAGGGTTCGTACGTCTGGCGAAACTCTGGTGAAAGAGTTTGAAGGTGGGATTTGGCCTGTTCCAGATTGTCAAAGGCCAATGCGGTCCGAAACCTTGAGCGGTTCTTGATAATGATGACATTGCTGTCCCCGATCACCCGATCTTTGTGGTGCTGAGCTTCCTCGATGGTTTTGTCGGACCCCAGCAGAAGCAGGGTTTGCACCTGGGTATTCACGGGTTCAGAAAAAGTCTTGGTTGTGGGGGTGTAGGTTTCAGCAAGATCGGCAATGCCACTGTATTTTGAGCTTGGAAGTAAATTCGCTTTGACCAGGAACTCTAGGTTCTTGGCTGTCTGACCCGGGTCCTTCTCATCAAAGGACGCTAGGATGAGTTGCGCTTCCGCTTTTTCTCGTTCCAGCGCCAGGTCTGCTTTGGCATTTGAATTTGAAACGGCCAGGTTTGCCCCGACGCTCAACAGCCCGCCGACGATGACGGCGTATATGGGGCCGATAAAGGAACGGCGATTGTGATTGCGCTCTACGAGTAGAGCATTTGCCTCAATCATGATGGCGGCATTGTCGGGGGCGCTTTCTAGGGCCGCACGAATTTCTTGTTCTGAAAATTGCATGAGCTGTCCTTGGCTGTGAAAAATGAGATGGTCTGAATGGAAAATGCAACCCGAGGTTACACCTTGTTGCATGTGTTGAGGAGGGAGTTTGGATCTGTGGTGAGTTTTTGCCGCGAGCCCGAGGGCAGGGGTTTCTCTCTCAAGACAAGAAAAATAGGGCCGATACTTGCCTGTCACGTTGGTTTCCCTTGCGCTGAGCAGGGAATCCGCTTATCAAACGCGCTGTCTGTATAGAGGCGGCTAACGCACGAATGACAATCTGAGCAGGGTCGGGGCAACCTCCGGCCCTTTGTGTTTGTTTGCTCCAGATGCGCTCGGGCTACGCTTTGTACGACCAAACCCCAAGACCGGCGGAGACAACCGCGCGGCCAGAAAACTTTGTAAAGGAAACCTGAGACCTCATGGCTCAAAACGTATCGATGGAGGATTTCGAAGCCCTCCTGAATGAAAGCTTCGAAATGGACACCCCTGATGAGGGTTCCGTTGTCAAAGGCAAGGTTATCGCGATTGAAGCGGGCCAGGCCCTGATCGACGTAGGCTACAAGATGGAAGGCCGCGTCGACCTCAAAGAATTCGCAAACCCTGGCGAAGCTCCCGAAATCGCAGTGGGTGATGAGGTAGAAGTCTACCTGCGTTCCGCTGAGAATGCCCGTGGCGAAGCTGTTATCTCCCGCGAGATGGCACGCCGCGAAGAAGCATGGGACCGTCTGGAAAAAGCCTATGCCGACGACGAACGCGTCGAAGGCGCGATCTTTGGTCGTGTCAAAGGTGGCTTTACCGTCGACCTGGGTGGCGCAGTTGCCTTCCTGCCCGGCAGCCAAGTTGACGTCCGCCCCGTGCGTGACGCCGGCCCGCTGATGGGTCTGAAGCAGCCCTTCCAGATCCTGAAAATGGACCGTCGTCGTGGCAACATCGTTGTATCGCGTCGTGCGATCCTCGAAGAGTCCCGCGCCGAGCAGCGCGCCGAAGTCATCGGCAAGCTCTCCGAAGGTGATTCCGTTGACGGTGTGGTCAAGAACATCACCGAATACGGTGCATTCGTTGATCTGGGCGGCGTAGACGGCCTGCTGCACGTCACCGACATGGCATGGCGTCGTGTGAACCACCCCTCCGAGATCCTGGCGATCGGCGAAACCGTCAAGGTTCAGGTCATCAAGATCAACAAAGAGACCCACCGTATCTCCCTCGGCATGAAGCAGCTGCAGGAAGATCCATGGGATCTGGTTGGCGCCAAGTACCCGCTTTCCTCGGTCCACAAAGGCCGCGTGACCAACATCACCGATTACGGTGCATTTGTTGAGCTGGAGCCCGGTGTTGAAGGTCTGGTCCACGTGTCCGAAATGTCCTGGACCAAGAAGAACGTGCACCCCGGCAAGATCGTCTCCACTTCGCAGGAAGTCGACGTCATGGTTCTGGAAATCGACGGCTCCAAGCGCCGCGTTTCCCTGGGTCTCAAGCAGACACAGCGCAACCCATGGGATGTCTTCTCGGAGAGCAACCCCGAGGGCACCGAAGTCGAAGGCGAAGTCAAGAACATCACCGAATTCGGTCTGTTCATCGGCCTCGAAGGCGACATCGACGGCATGGTTCACCTGTCCGACCTGTCCTGGGACGAGCGCGGCGAAGATGCGATCCAGAACTACCGCAAAGGCGACATGGTTTCGGCCGTTGTCTCCGAAGTGGATGTTGAAAAAGAGCGTATCTCCCTGTCGATCAAAGCCCTGGGCGGCGACAAGTTCGCAGAAGCCGTTGGCGGCGTGAAGCGTGGCTCCATTGTCACCGTGAACGTCACTGCCATCGAAGAAGGCGGCATCGAGGTCGAATACGAAGGCATGAAGAGCTTCATCCGTCGCTCCGACCTGTCGCGTGACCGCGCTGAGCAGCGTCCTGAGCGCTTCAATGTTGGCGACAAGGTCGACGTTCGCGTCACCAATGTCGACAGCAAAACCCGTCGTCTGGGTCTGTCGATCAAAGCGCGCGAGATCGCTGAAGAAAAAGAAGCTGTTGAGCAGTATGGTTCCTCGGATTCCGGCGCATCGCTGGGCGACATCCTGGGCGCAGCTCTGAACAACGACTAAATCTTCGTCGTATCGAAATTTGAACGCCCCGCAGAGCTACTCTGCGGGGCGTTTTTTGTTGCAGGTCCTGCGCTCAAAAGGGGGCCTGAGGGTGCCGAATCAAGAGCTTGGCCCCAATGCGTTCGTAATGCGAATGACGCCGCGGCACAGGGAGCCGCAGGAAATTGGGCCTGAGCAGAGGCAAACGGGCGGGGTTTCGCCGGTTCTGGCGCAATTTTCTGCTCGGCGACTGCGACAATTCTCTCCCACATCAACGGAAAAGACCTATACTCTGGAAATAACACGAAAAAACATAGTCGCGCCCTGGGAGGAAAGAGAACATGATCCGTTCTGAGCTCATTCAGAAGATTGCAGATGAAAACCCACACCTGTATCAGCGGGATGTGGAGAGGATCGTGAACACGGTATTCGAGGAAGTGACCGATGCCATGTCCCGGGGAGATCGGGTGGAATTGCGCGGTTTTGGCGCCTTTTCGGTCAAGCAGCGAGACTCGCGGGTTGGCCGCAACCCTCGCACCGGAGAAACGGTCCACGTTGAAGAAAAACATGTTCCGTTCTTCAAGACCGGTAAGCTCTTGAGGGACCGCCTGAACGGAAAGGCCTAAATGCGCTACATTCGCTACGCCATCCTGGGATCTCTGGGAATTGTGCTGGTTTCGGTTTGCCTGGCAAACCGCGCCTTTGTTGATCTGAAACTGCTGCCTTCTGCCTTTGCTGAGCTGGTCGGCGTGAACCCCTCGATCTCGCTGCCGCTCTTTGTTGTGGTGCTGGGTGGGCTGGGTGCCGGGTTGGTTGTCGGCTTTATTTGGGAATGGCTGCGGGAGCACAAGCTGCGCCGCGCTGCCGGCACCCAGAGCCGCGAAGTGAAAAAGCTGGCGCGGGAAGTGCAGAAGCTGAAGCAGCAAAAAAATGAGGGCAAAGACGAAGTTCTGGCCCTGCTTGAAGAAACCAGCTGAGCCCTGCCATGAGTGCCATCAGAGCAAAGATCTGCGGATTACGCAGCCTGCAGGATGTGGCTGCCGCAGCCACGGCGGGGGCGGCCTATGTGGGGTTTGTCTTTTTTGCCAAATCTCCTCGCAATATTTCCATTCAGCAGGCCACCGCCCTGGCGCTGGAGGTGCCTGTGGGTCTGTGCAAGGTGGCGCTGACGGTCAATGCCGATGACGCCACTCTGGATGCGATCACAGAGGCTGTGCCGCTGGATATGTTGCAGCTGCACGGATCTGAAAGCCCGGCGCGGGTGGCAGAGGTCAAAGCGCGTTACGGGTTGCCAGTGATGAAGGCCATCGGCGTCGCAGATGCGGCGGACCTGCCGCAAATCGATCTCTATTCCGAAGTGGCGGATCAGCTGCTGATCGATGCCAAGCCGCCAAAGGATGCCGTTCTGCCGGGGGGGAACGGGCTGGCCTTTGACTGGCGGCTACTGGCGGGGCGCAAATACTGGCAGCGCCCCTGGATGCTGGCCGGTGGGCTGACCCCTGAAAATGTGACGGAAGCAATCCGGATGACGGGGGCCCGTCAGGTGGATGTTTCGTCAGGGGTCGAAAGCGCGCCGGGGCAGAAGGACGCCGCACTGATCGCCAAGTTTGCAGCTGCGGCAATGGCACCGGCCCGGTAAGGGGCGAGCTTGATAGAAGCAGTATTAAATGAGACCGGCCCTATGCGCCGGTCTTTGCCTTTGCGGAGGAACGTTCAGGAATCTCGTGACGTCGAGCGAAACCTCAGCGGCCTCTCTTTACCAGCGGCCTCTTGCAGGCTAGTCATATCAAGCTTGCGACAAAGGGAAGAACCATGGCCGACGATCTTTTCAACAGCTTCATGAACGGGCCCGACGAACAGGGACGATTTGGCATCTTTGGGGGGCGTTTTGTCTCCGAAACTCTGATGCCGCTGATTCTGAGCCTGGAAGAGGAATACAACAAGGCCAAGGATGATCCGGCATTCTGGGCAGAGATGGATGACCTGTGGAAGCACTATGTTGGTCGTCCCAGCCCGCTGTACCATGCCGAGCGTCTGAGCGCGCATCTGGGTGGTGCCAAGATCTACATGAAGCGCGATGAGCTGAACCACACTGGCGCGCATAAGGTGAACAACGTGTTGGGGCAGATCCTGCTGGCGCGGCGCATGGGCAAGAAACGCATCATCGCCGAAACCGGTGCCGGTCAGCACGGAGTTGCAACCGCAACAGTCTGTGCCAAATTCGGCCTCAAATGTGTGGTCTACATGGGCGCGCATGATGTCAAACGTCAGGCCCCCAATGTGTTCCGCATGCGTCTGTTGGGCGCTGAAGTCATCCCCGTCACCTCTGGTCGTGGCACTCTCAAGGACGCGATGAATGACGCGCTGCGCGACTGGGTGACCAACGTCAACGACACGTTCTATTGCATCGGCACTGCGGCGGGCCCACATCCCTATCCGGCGCTGGTGCGCGATTTCCAATCGATCATCGGCAAGGAAGTGCGCTGGCAGCTGGCGGAGCAAGAGGGCGAAGGGCGCCTGCCGGATACCGTGATTGCGGCCATCGGCGGGGGCTCCAATGCCATTGGCCTGTTCCATCCTTTCCTGGATGATAAATCCGTTCGCATCATCGGTGTTGAGGCCGGTGGCAAGGGCGTTGATAACCGTATGCAGCATTGCGCTTCGCTGAAGGGCGGGCGCCCCGGCGTGCTGCATGGCAACCGCACCTATCTGCTGCAGGACGAAGACGGCCAGATCCAGGAAGGGTTCTCGATCTCGGCAGGGCTCGACTATCCTGGTATCGGTCCGGAACATTCCTGGCTGCACGAGACCAAGCGCGCCGAATATGTCTCTATCACCGACAAGGAAGCGCTGGAGGCGTTTCAGCTGTCCTGTGCAATGGAAGGCATCATCCCGGCGCTGGAGCCCAGCCACGCGCTGGCCCATGTGTTGAAGATCGCGCCGGAGCTGCCTAAGGACCATATCATCGTGATGAATATGTGTGGGCGCGGCGACAAGGATGTCTTTACCGTGGCCAAACATCTGGGCTTTGACATGTCCGACACCGAGGAAGGCCGCAGTTTCGAAGACTGAGCCCCAAGCGGGGTTTTGTATTTTGATCCCGATCTCTGAGGGCGCAGTCCAATAGGCTGCGCCCCTATTTTTGAGCCCCCTGAGAAGGGTTGGAGCTGTCCCTAGTCGCTTTGCGGCCCACTCTCAACCTCGGCGCGCTGTAGCAAAGCCAAGGGGACGATCTCCAGGGCGCGATAATGGGTTGCCTCCAGGTGGACACCTGGTGCGCATCCTTCTTCGGAGGCTTGTAAAAACCGGCCAGCACAGAGGCACCATTGGTCGCCGGGTTTCAATCCTGCGAAATGGAATTCAGGGCGTGGGGTGGAGAGATCGTTGCCGACATATTTGGAATAGGCGAGAAATTCGGCCGTCATCACGGCGCAGACTGTATGGCTGCCCTGATCTTCGGCGCAGGTGTTGCAATGCCCGTCCCGGAAAAAACCGGTCACCGGATCCTGCGAGCAGGCCGCAAGCGGCCCGCCCAGTACATTGATACTCTTGTCTTGCTCCATAAGGAACAGACTACAGGTTTTTGGCCAACTGTCTGAACATTTCGATATTGAGTTGGCCTATGCCTTTGTCTCGAAACTTGCGATCCGCCGCAGTGCTGACAATCACCAGGTCCCGGGTTTGATCGATATAGATATATTGCCCATAGACCCCATGCGCAAAAAACTCACCTGGGGTGCCGTCTGACGGGATCCACCATTGATAGCCATAGGCGCGTTTGTCGGGTTTGGTTGGGGCGGAGGCCCGCGTCGAGGCGGCGATCCAGTTGGCGGGCACCACCTGAGTGCCATTGTAGTACCCGTCTTGTTCGATCATCAGCCCAAAGCGGCCATAGTCTCGGGTGGTGATGTTGAGCCCGCCCAGGACAAAGGCAACGCCCTCGCCGTCGGTGACATAGTAGAGATCCTGCTCCAGCCCCAGTGGTGCTATGATCCTGTCTTGCAGCAGGTTGGGAATGCTTTGCCCTGTGGCCCCGCGGATCACCATGCTGATGACATGGGTGTCGATCGAGACATATTGCCAGATTTCACCAGGGGTGGCGAAACTGTCTTTCAGATCAGCGGTGAATTGATCCAGGGTGCCACCCAAAGCGAGTTCGCGGCCCATCCGATTTATGTCTGAATCATAGTCGTGATAATCTTCGTCAAATGTGACGCCGCTGGTCATATTCAGGACATTTCGAATGCTGGCGCCCTCATAGGCGCCGCCTTTCAGCGCCGGGGCATATTTGGTCACCGGATCATCAAGCGAGGCAATCGCGCCCTCGTGGAGCAGCACACCAAACAGGGCCGAGAGGTAGCTTTTGGCCACCGACCAGGAAATGCGGTTGTCTTCGGGGCTGGTGCCCAAATAGTAGCTCTCGTGGCGGATCTCGCTGGATTTCAGCACCAATAGCGAGGTGACGTTGCGGCTGATGATCCAGTCGTCAAGACCGGCGGGTAGCGCCATGTCTTCTCCCTTTGGCAAGGGGCTGACCGGAGCGGCACCGCGCGCGACCTTGGTGGTGAGAAAGGCGGCATCCATATTGGAGAAATTGTTGACGATCTTGTCCTCTGAAAACAGAGAGTTCACCGCCATCAGCCGCTGGATCTCTTCTCGCTTCCAGATTGCCGCAAGGGCAAGAAAAATTGCCACGACCGCCAGGCCGCGCAGCAGCCATTTCAGTATCTTGCGCATCACCAGTTCCCTTTCGTTTTCCTAGCCATAAACCGAGGAAGGCGAGGTCTCAAAGAGGTACGCAACGGAAACTTTGGTTTACTTGAACCTGTCCGCAAGCTTTTGCAATGCCGAGCGGGTGTCGGTTTCAGGCGCATGAACAACATTCTCTGGTTGTGAGGCGGGCTGTGCTGGCTTGGCTTGTTCTGCGCTGGGTGTTTTCTTTTGCCCCGGCGACTTCATTCCACCTGAACTGCGGGGCGGGGCGGTGCGCAGCGAGACCGCATTCATGAACTTACCGCCATCACCTGCGGCCAGGGCGGTTGCCCCATCGGCGATGCCGCGCATCAGATCATCCAGCCAATCGGCGTCTGCCTTGGGGAAATCGCGCAGCACATATCCCGCGACCGCGTCTTTGTGGCCGGGGTGACCAATGCCAAGGCGCACCCGCGCGTAATCAGCACCGATGTGAGAATGCAGCGACCGCAGCCCGTTGTGGCCCGCATGGCCGCCGCCCTGTTTGACCCGACATTTGCCCGGAGCCAGATCCAATTCGTCGTGCAGCACGGTGACATCCGCACTGGTCAGCTTGTAAAACCGCATGGCCTCACCAACCGCCTGACCTGAGAGGTTCATGAAGGTCTGCGGCTTCAGCAACAGCACTTTGACCCCGCCCAATGTGCCCTCGCAGATCTGCGCCTGAAATTTGTTTTTCCAAGGCGAGAACCCATGGCTCGCAGCGATCTCATCCAGGGCCATGAAGCCGATATTGTGGCGGTTCTGGGCATATTTGGCACCGGGATTACCGAGCCCAACAAAGAGTTTCATGGCCTGTCTCATCTCATCATTTTGGTGCGAAGGCCCCAGAGGCAGGGCTGTGGGCTGTCTGGGATGCTACATGGCCTGTTTCCGGGATAAAATCCAGAGGTCTGTAGGAGCAACCCCGGGCAGGCTCCGACTATGACATCTGAAAGAGCGGGCGCAAGCCTCGAACCTGCCCCTCTTGCTCTGGTCGCAAATGTCCGGTTGTGAGGGGGGCAATCAATTGGCTGCGGATGTGCGGTGACGGGGGAGGTATTCGCTTTCTCGACCCAGCAAATGACGCGGGATCGGATCGCTTATGGTTTCACTGCGAAAGCGCGGGTTGTCAAAACTGAAGCCGCGCAACATCCTGAACAACAGTTTCCTGCGCAGTGCGGCTTCTTCCCTGTCCAATCTACTTATGCGATTCAACATCTCACTCATCTCCGTACCCATTGCGAGCTAGAGTTTGGCAGCAAAAAGACAAACGAGAGGTTTGCAGCTGGTAAGAATTTCTTTAGAGATTGTTCCTTTTTTTGCCCAATTTGCGCAGTGTTTGGGCGGGTTTTACGTCTGGCTTGCACCTCAGGTCTGGCGAGGACTGGGAACCGGGTTGGGGCAATGTCACCAGGGACAAAAAAACGGGGCCCCGAAGGACCCCGTTTCATCACACTTCCAAGAAGAAAGGTGATCTTACTCTTCTGCGGCCACTTCGCCGGCTTCTTCTGCGGCTTCGTCTTCATCATCAGCAGAGATGCCACCGGGAGCGGCGATGTTCGCCACAACGAAGTCACGGTCGATGGTGGGACGTGCGCCGGAAGGCAGTTCGATCGACGAGATGGTGATGACATCGCCGATGGCAGCTTTTGCCAGATCAACGGTGATCTTCTCGGGGATCTCACCGGCGGTGACGATCAGTTCGACTTCGGGGCGAACGATGGTCAGCATGCCGCCCTTTTTGATGCCGGGGCAGGTGTCTTCGTTGATGAATTCAACCGGGATGAACAGGTTGATTTCCGAAGTCCGACGCAGGCGCATCAGGTCCAGGTGGGTGGGCAGGTCTTTGATAACGTCACGCTGGACGTCGCGGCAGATCACGCGCACATCGTCGTGGCCTTCAACCTGCAGATTCCACAGGGTGGATTTGAACTTGCCGGCTTTCAGCTTTTTCAACAGAACGTTGAAAGGGATCTGGATCGCAACGGGGTCAGCATCGCCACCGTAAACAACACCAGGGACGAAGCCAGCACGACGTGCTGCGCGAGCGGCGCCCTTGCCTGTCCCCGCACGTACTTCGGCGACGAGATCTGGAATCTCATTGGCCATTTGAATTCTCCAATATATCTAGGGCAGGGTGCCTCCAAGGCTGTCACCCCGCGTGAAGCCGTGCGCATACAGGGGATTGGGGATTCTGACAAGGGGCATGCTGTGGAAAGCCGGATTGGGGGCTCTGCCCCCCGGCCGCTGGCCTCCCCCCGGGATATTTTTGGCCAAATGAAGCCGCTAGGGAAACTGGTACGATTCGGAGTGTTCAAAAGGAAGCGTTAAAGGGGCGGGGGTTAGAATGGCGTGGATTGGCCCCGGAGACCCGAGCATTTGTTACGTCTGCTTTCATTGTTGCTGCCTGCCCTGATCCCGTCCTGGCGGTTTTTCAAGACCGTGGCACCCTCACCGCGGATCGAGTATCGGCTGATTGGCCCCGATGGGGCAGGGGGCTGGCAGGAGGATCGGCCTAGGCCCAGGCATCTCAGCTTTGGCCAAATGCTGCGGCGCATGCTGTGGAACCCCGATTGGAATGAGCAATTGTATCTGGTCAGCTGCTCTGAGCGGCTGATTGAGGCGCCCAGCCAGCACAGTTTGGATGAGATCAACATTCGTGTGGCGCGGCTGCTGCCCCCGGGCCCGCAGCAGTTGCAGTTTCGTCTGGTTTTCTTGTCGCGCGAGGGCGATCAGATCGTCAAGCTGGTTGAATATGAAAGCACGCCTGTGCCGCTTTGCGCTCTGCAGGAGGCGGCGAGGTGAGCGTTCTGGCATTTCTGGAGCAGGGATTGACTGCTGCTGAGGCCATGCGCCTGATGGAGCTGTTGCTGTCTTTTGTTCTGGCCCAACAGTCATTGGAACATCTGGCGCGTGGGGACCGGCTGCTGTTTGTCCCCCGATTGGGTCTGTGCCTGTTGCTGGGCTTGGGGATTGCCGCGGCATGGACCGTCTGGGCGCTGTGGCTGCTGAGCCTTGCCATGCTCTGGCGGTTTCAGGGGCCGTATAATGGCGGCAGTGACAAGATGACCATGCTTATCCTCACCTGCCTCAGCCTGGCGCATCTGGCCCCGACGCCGTTCTGGCAAGAGATGGCGCTGTCCTATTTGGCGGTGCAGTTGGTGCTGTCCTATTTTGTGTCGGGCTGGATCAAGGTGATCAATCCGGAATGGCAGCGGGGTGAGGCCCTGCGGGATGTCTTTCGTTTTTCCGCCTATCCCGTCAGCGAGGGGTTGCGCGGTCTGGCGGATCACCCGCGGTTTCTGTTTGTGATGGGCTGGGCCGTCGTGCTGTTTGAGCTGGTCTTTCCGCTTTCGCTGCTGCATCCCGTCGCACTGAAGCTGGCGCTGTTTGCGGCGGCCGGGTTTCACTTTTCCAACGCCTGCTTCTTTGGTCTCAACCGGTTCTTCTGGATCTGGATCTGTGCCTATCCGGCCCTGATCTGGTTTCAGGACCGGATTTTCTGAAGCCGGGGCCTCACGCCTGCCAACGACCTTCGAAATCCTTGGGGATGAGCAGGTTGTGGCGTCCCAGATCGCTGACATGGCGTTCCCCGCACAGGGCCATGGTGGTGTCCAGCTCCTTGTGGATCACCTCCAGCGCTGTGGTGACGCCCTTTTGCCCCATGGCCCCCAGACCATAGACAAAGGCACGACCGATCATGGTGCCCTTGGCCCCCATCGCCAGAGCCTTGAGCACGTCCTGACCAGAGCGGATGCCGCTGTCCAGATGCACTTCGACGTCATCGCCAACGGCATCCAGGATCTGCGGCAACATGCGAATGGAGCTGAGCGCGCCATCAAGCTGGCGGCCCCCGTGATTGGAGACCACGATGGCATCAGCGCCAACCTTGGCTGCCATCCGGGCGTCCTCGGCGTCCAGGATTCCCTTCAGGATCACCTTGCCGCCCCACATTTCCTTTAGCTTGGCAATCTTGCCCCAATCCAGCGAGGGGTCGAATTGTTCCGCCGTCCAGGCCCCCAGCGAGGACGCATCAGAGATGCCATCCACATGCCCAACGATATTGCCAAATTCACGCCGTTTGGCGCCTAGCATTTGCACCCCCCAGGTCCATTTGGTCATCAGGTTGGCGATGGTGCTGGGGGTGAGTTTTGGCGGGGCGGACAGGCCGTTTTTCAGATCCTTGTGGCGTTGACCCAGGATCTGCAAATCAAGCGTGATTACCAGGGCCGAGCATTTAGCATCCTTGGCGCGCTGGATCAGGCGGCGGATATAGTCGTCATCCTTCATGGTATAGAGCTGGAACCAAAAGGGACGGGTGGTCGCCTCTGCCACATCTTCGATGGAGTTGATTGACATAGTCGACAGGGTGAAGGGAACGCCAAAGTCTTCGGCGGCCTTGGCGGCTTTGATCTCGCCATCGGCGTGTTGCATACCAGTGAGGCCAACCGGGGCCAGGGCCACCGGCATGGCAACGTCCTCACCAATCATCTGACCACAGGTGCTGCGCCCGGACATATCCACCGCCACCCGCTGGCGCAGGCGGATCTGCTCAAAGTCAGAGGTGTTCTCGCGAAAGGTCTGCTCTGTCCAGCTGCCGCTTTCGGCGTAGTCAAAAAACATCCGCGGCACCCGCCGTTCGTAGATGCGTTTCAAGTCCTGGATATTGGTGATTACCGGCACGGATCAGCCCTCGCTTTGATGTGGTAAAGTTTCCTTACCAATTTTTGAGATGATCGGCAACGTCTACCTAAACGCAAAAAGCCGCACCCTGGGGCGCGGCTTTGAAAGCTGATGAGCACATAGAGGCTGCTCAGCCCCTGTGTGCGCCGTCGGCGAGAGAATTTACGAAATCCAGAACCTCGGCCACTGGTTTGCCGCTGGCCATCTGGCTGACGATGGCACTGCCGACCACGGCACCATCCGAGATCGAGGCGATGTTCTGCGCCTTTTCGGGGGTGTTGATGCCAAAGCCGACGATGACAGGCAGATCTGTTGCGGCTTTGATGCGGGCCACTTCCGGCCTCACGTCACCCGCCTGGGCCTCGGCGGCGCCGGTGATGCCGGTGACAGAGACGTAGTAGACAAAGCCAGATGTGTTCTGCAGAACCGTTGGCAGGCGTTTGTCATCGGTGGTCGGGGTGGCCAGGCGGATGAAATTCAGACCCGCCTTTTGCGCCGGAATGCAGAGCTCATCGTCCTCTTCCGGGGGCAGGTCGACTACGATCAACCCGTCAATTCCGGCGGCCTTGGCATCTGCCAGAAAGGTGTCGACACCGCGATTGTAGATCGGGTTGTAGTAGCCCATCAACACGATCGGCGTGGTGTCATCCGTTTTGCGAAATTCGGCTGCCAGCTGTAGGGTTTTCTCCAGGGTCATACCGCCATCAAGGGCCCGCTGGCCCGCCAGTTGGATGGTGGGGCCGTCAGCCATGGGATCGGTAAAGGGCAGACCCAGCTCGATAATGTCGACACCAGCTCCGGGCAGGCCTTTGACCAGTTCGAGCGAGGCGTCATAGTCGGGGTCACCGGCCATGACATAGGACACAAAGGCCTTTTTTCCGGCGGCTTTGAGTTCAGCGAATTTGGCGTCGATACGGGTCATGGATGGGCCTCTTGCAACTTACCGCTCCGGTGTGCCGAAAGTTGCAAGGGAAATCAATCCCGGCCCATAGGTGATCGAGGATTTGGCCCATTTTTTGAATGGATCGCTTCTGGATCTGCCCCACGCTGCGCGATGACCGCTCAGTCCAGCGGAACATGCCAGCGCAGCGCCAGCACATTGACGCCGGGGTTTATGTCAGCGGTGGAGGCATTGGATTTGTGACTCAAGGCCAGAGAGAGAGCTTTGCCACTATTGAAGCGCTTGCCAAGGGCAATCTGGCTGCGGATCTCGAAGGTGGAACCCAAATCGTTTAGCGGCGCGCTTTCAAAATAGGCTCCTGGCATCATGCTGGCCTCGATGAACCAGCCCCGTTGCAGGTCCCAGTTGCCGCTGATGCCGCCGCCAATAAAGGCATCGCCCGTCTCGACCAGCTCAACCGCGCCGACCAGGTGGGCGGAAAATACCTGGCCTTGATAAAACGGACTATGGAGATATTCGAGCGCCAGCACCGCGCCATCTTCGGACCCGCTGCGGGAGTACTCTGTATGACCGAGGCCAAAAACTAGTTCCCCGCTCAGGGCAGGGCTGGCAATACCTGCGGCCAGAGCTGCTCCCAAAATTACCTTCTGTATCATATGTTCCCCGAAAATTGCTTGGTGGGTCAGGCCAAATTGGAACCGGCCGGATATATCGTCTCGAGAAAATAGGACGATTGTGGTCAAAACAAACCTCATTCACGCAAATTCGATGATTTGTGAGGTAATTTTGCAAGTGTCGCGGTTTTGGGAATTGCCACAGTTGGGCCTGCCGCCTTGCGCCGGAGGCCAATGCTGCCTAGAAGCCTTCCAAATGGCATCAGGAGGCCGATATGGGCTTTAAAATGGGAATTGTGGGCCTGCCGAACGTTGGCAAGTCGACCTTGTTCAACGCTTTGACCAAAACCGCTTCGGCGCAGGCGGCGAATTTTCCGTTCTGCACCATCGAGCCCAATGTGGGTGAGGTTGGGGTTCCGGACGCGCGCCTGGACAAATTGGCAGCGATTGCCAGCTCCAAGCAGATCATACCGACCCGGATGACTTTCGTGGATATCGCAGGGCTGGTCAAAGGCGCGTCCAAAGGCGAAGGCCTGGGCAATCAGTTTCTGGCAAATATTCGTGAAACCGACGCCATTGCACATGTTTTGCGCTGCTTTGAGGATGGCGACGTGACCCATGTGGATGGTCGTGTTGATCCCGTAGCCGATGCGGAAACCATCGAGACCGAATTGATGCTGGCGGATCTTGAAAGCATCGAGAAACGCCGGGCAGGTCTGGTGCGCAAGATCAAGGGCAACGACAAGGAAGCGGTGCAGCAGGAACGTCTGCTGGCCCAGGCCCAAGCGATGATCGAAGAGGGCAAGCCCGCACGTCTGGTCGAGGTCGATGCCGATGATGCCAAGGCTTGGAAGATGCTGCAGTTGCTGTCCACCAAGCCTGTTCTTTATGTCTGCAACGTTGGCGAAAGCGAGTCGGTTGAAGGCAACGAACATTCGGCCAAAGTGGCAGAGATGGCAGCGGCACAGGGCAACGCCCATGTGATCATCTCGGCGCAGATCGAAGAAGAAATCAGCCAGCTCGAGGCGGATGAGGCGCAGATGTTCCTCGAGGAAATGGGACTTGCAGAAGCCGGTCTCGACCGTCTGATCCGGGCTGGCTACGAGCTCTTGCATCTGGAAACCTATTTCACCGTTGGCCCCAAAGAGGCGCGGGCCTGGACCATTCGCCAGGGCACCCAGGCACCACAGGCCGCAGGGGTGATCCATGGCGATTTTGAAAAGGGTTTCATCCGGGCAGAAACCATCGCCTATGAAGATTATCTCGCCAGCAATGGAGAGCAGGGTGCAAAAGAGGCCGGCAAGATGCGGGCTGAGGGGAAATCCTATGTCGTCAAAGATGGCGATGTGATGCATTTCCTGTTCAGCAAGTAAACCATCTGCTGCCCGTTCCGGTGTGGGACTGGCGGGGATTGATATCGGAACGTCCGTGCCGGGATACCTGCGCGGGCGTTTTTGGTTCCGGGGCTTGCGGTGGCGCTAACGGGGGTGCTAGGTCATCTCTCTCGAAAAGATGGAGGTGGGCATGATCAAACTGATTATCGACACGGATCCCGGCATTGATGATGCCATGGCGATCTTTTACGCGGCGGCCGCGCCGGATATCGAGCTTTTGGGGCTCACCACGATTTTTGGCAATGTCACGACCCCGATTGCCACCCGCAATGCCCTGCGACTGCTGGAGGCGGCTGACCTGTCTTTGCCAGTGGCCCATGGGGCCGAAGTACCGCTTGCCATGCCGCCCTTTAGTCCCTCGGCCCAAGTGCACGGCAGTGAGGGCTTTGGTGACATTCCAGCCGAAATTCCTAAAGGGCGGCCCGTCGCGGAAGAGGCCGCAGATTTCCTGATCCGCATGGCGCGGGAACACAAGGGCGAGCTGGTGCTTTGCCCGATTGGTCCATTGACCAATATCGCCCTGGCGATCCAGCGTGATCCCGACTTTGTCACCAACGTCAAACGCATCGTCATAATGGGCGGATCGTTCGAGGAAGGCGGCAATATCACGCCTCACGCCGAAGCCAATATCTATCATGATCCGCATGCGGCGGATGTGGTGTTTGCTGCCGGAAGCAAGGTTGTGATGGTTGGGCTGGATGTCACCCATCGCATTCTCTGCACCCAAGAGGATTTCAGCGCCATTGCAGGGCAGTCACCTGAGCTGGGTGGCATGTTGCAGAAGATGTCGGAATTCTACCTCGCCTTCTATGCAACCGTGGGCAAGTTCGACGGCTGTTCCCTGCATGATCCGGCGGCGGTGATCGCCTGCACCAACCCAGAGCTGTTCGAGATGCGCAAAACCCCGATCCGGGTCGCTTGCGAAGGCGAAGAGATTGGAGCCACGCTGGCGGATACAACGGGCAGCCGTCAGGCGGTTTCTGTCTGCATGGGCGTGGACAGTGACGCGGTGAAGTCCCTGTTTCTCAAACGGCTTGCCTTGTTGCCCTAGGCCTTCGGGGGGGGGTGTCTTGCGCCACACACCCAATTTTTGGCGTCAGCCCAGACAGCAGGGGCGCTGGGCCGCAAAATATGGCTTTACCCCTGTACGACTTTTTGGCGCTGTACCCCCAGGCCGTCGACCCCCAGCTCCATCTGATCCCCGGGTTTGAGGTAGATAGGCTTCGGTTTCATCCCCATGCCAACACCGGGGGGGGTGCCGGTCGAGATCACGTCGCCGGGCTGCAGGCTCATGAAACGGGACAGATAAGACACCACATGCGCCACGCTATAGATCATGGTGTTGGTGCGGCCCGATTGCATTCGTTTGCCGTTTACATCCAGATAGAGGCTCAGGTCTTGCGGGTCGGGCACCTCGTCGCGGGTCACCAGCCAGGGGCCGATGGGGCCAAAAGTATCGGCTGATTTGCCTTTGGTCCATTGGCCCTCGTGCTTGATCTGAAAGTCCCGCTCCGAGAGATCGTTGATGACGCAGTACCCAGCTACGTGATCCAGAGCCTCAGCCTCTGAAATATACTTGGCCTCCTTGCCGATCACCACGCCCAGCTCTACCTCCCAGTCGGTGGCGACAGAGCCGCGTGGGATCTCGATGTCGTCATCGGGGCCACAGATGGCAGAGGTGGCTTTGGCAAAAATGATCGGTTCACCCGGGACCGCCAATCCGGCCTCGGCGGCGTGGTCGGAATAGTTGAGGCCGATGCAGATGAATTTCCCCACGTTCCCGACACAGGGACCAAGACGATCCAGGCCTACAGCAGGAAGAGAAGCCGGATCCAGCGCCGCCAACCTGGCCAAGGCCGCATCGCTCAGGGTTGCGCCGGCAATGTCGTCGACATGGGCCGACAGATCGCGCAGGATGCCATCCGCATCCAACAACCCGGGTTTTTCCTGCCCCTTGGGGCCAAATCGTAGCAGTTTCAAAACGCATCTCTCCAGTCAGGTCAGGCTGACAGCGATCCTGCACAGCCACCTATAGGGCGCAACTGATTTCTGTTTTTCGCAAATCCGCGCGGCCTTTCTCGCAGCGGACTTATCTTGCGCACAAAAAACCTGTTAGTGTCCGATCCAGAACATATGCTCTTTGTGAGGTGCCCCATGTCAGCAACGCTGAAGGCTGAGATCGTCCGGAAATTGATTGCCGAGGTGGATGGGTTGCCGCCGCGCCTGCAATTGGCCGCGAAATATATTGTCGATAATGAAAACGCCTTTGGTATGGATCCGATCCGCGTCAGCGCTGAACATATCGGGATCAGCGCAAACTCTCTGGTGCGCTTGGCCGATCACCTGGGGTTTGACAGTTTTGATGCCCTGCGTGAGCCGTTCCGGTCCTCTCTGCTTGCCCGCAACGACACCACCTCAGGCGAGGGTTGGATCGATAGGTTGGCAGAGGAGGGGGGGTTTGGCCAAGCCCATGCTCGAACTCTCCGCAATGAGACAGATATTGTGATGCAGTCCCTGCGTCATCTGACAGCGGAAAAAGCCAAAGCCGCGGTGGCAATGCTGATGGAGGCCCGCAACGCCTATGTCACCGCCACGCGGGCCAGCTATGCCTTGGCCTATTACTTTCACTATGTCGGGCGTATGGCGCTGCCCAACCTGCATCTCATCCCGCGCCATATGGGCAGCCCGGTAGACGAGATGATTTCCGTCTCCACAGAGGATGTACTGTTGGCCATCACCTTCCCCCCTTACAGTGCCGATACGATCAGTGCGCTGCGACTGGCCAAGCGCAACGGAACGCGGGTGATCCTGATTTCCGACTCGGAATTGATTGCACCGGCGATCGAAGTTGATCTGTTCCTGAAGGTCTCGCTGCAGTCCCAGCATCACTTTAGCTGTATTGCCGGGGCCATGTCGGTGTTGGAAAGCCTGCTGTATCATCTCGTCACCCGCGGTGGGGAGGAGGCTCAGAGCCGTATCGCCAGCTATGAGGCCTTGCGCGAGGATTTCGGCGCCTATTGGCAGCCCAAAGTCCCGAAACTGCGCCGGACGTAACATTTTCCGCTTCGAGATTTGGATGGAAATCCATGTCCTTTGACGTGTGGGGCGATCTGCGCGCTCAAGTTTGAGCCGGGCCGCTGATGGATAGATTCTGACGGGATATTCGTGGCGGCGAGGTTTCGGCCAGGCGCTGTGCAGTACAGGGTCAAACGAAGATAGAGACGAAGGATGCGGGGGCACTGGGTCTTCGACCTATGTCATGTATGTGCCGATAGATTGCTAATCCAAGTTTTCATTCCAACTGAATTGGCGGCAGCTGGCATCGAACTGGCCGCGTGATTTGCTAGGCTGGAAGTGTGTAGCCAGCTTCCCGAAGCCGATATTTGTGCTTGCTCATGCGAACGCCAGCCGTCAGCCCGAAGCGATCGTAGGGTTCAGACATAAAGATTGGTTTCCGGACTATTTCTGTGCGCTGAATGCTCGACTGAAATGCGATCTTTCCTACCATTCAGGTGCGCGATATTTCTCGTATTGATTGGAACCTAAGAAGACAAACGCACCCGCAATCTACCATAAGCCTGTGTTGATGCTGTGTGGTGCTGGCGCCCGGTGTGATGGGCTAAGTGGCTACTATTGATGAATTTTTGCGCCACGGTTTGATGGCGGAGACGAAGTCCGCCCTCTGTAGTTCTTATGGGTTCCATAAAGATCAATAAAACAAATACTTAAACCGTTTCCCGTTCTTGAATGTTCCAGTGGCGTCCCCCATATTCCTATCTATATTGGGGGACGGAATGGCAGACGTAGAAAGCACCAACGACGAGACCGCGCCACGCAAGCGCCAGGAGAAAGCGCTTTCGGCAGCCTTTGTTCGCACGGCATCTAAACCCGGCAAGTATTTCGATGGGCATGGCCTTTTTCTTAAGGTGGACACATCCGGCGCGCGGCGCTGGGTGCAGCGCATCGTTATTCGGGGCAAACGTACTGAGATTGGTTTGGGGTCTGCCTCCCTTGTAAGCCTTGCAGAGGCGAGAGAGAGTGCGCTGGAGAACCGCAAGCTGGCGCGGTCTGGGGGAGACCCATTGCAGGCCAAACGCACGGCTGAGGCTCTGCTAACGTTTGAGGAAGCTGCGCGAAAAGTTCACAAAATCCACGAGCCGACATGGCGCAACAAGAAACATGCGGCGCAATTCATTTCGACACTCGAGACGTACACATTCCCCCGCATCGGCAAGCTAAAGGTTTCCGAAGTCACCACTGCTGATGTGCTGGCTGTCCTGCAACCGATCTGGCTAGAAAAGCCCGAAACCGCGCGGCGGGTGCGCCAGCGTATCGGCACTGTGATGAAGTGGGCGGTCGCCAATGGCTGGAGACAGGATAACCCAGCAGATACGATTTCATCGGCGCTTCCCAAACAGAACAAAACCCAGGTTCACCGCAAGGCGTTACCATATAACGAGGTTGCCGAATTTCTCGTATGCCTCAAGGGCTCCAACGCAGGGGTTGCCACCAAGCTTGCATTGGAGCTGCTTATCTTGACTGCTTCGCGGTCTGGCGAGGTGCGATTGGCCGAATGGTCGGAGTTTGATTTGGAAAGCGCTGTCTGGACCCGCCCAGCGCTGCGCATGAAGGCAAAGAAAGAGCATCGCGTCCCCTTGTCCGCGCGCACGTTGGAGGTGCTGTCAGAGGCCAAAAAGCTGGGCGCTGGCGAGGGATTGGTTTTCCCCGGCACCAAGCAGGGCAAGCCATTGTCTGACATGACCCTGTCAAAGCTAGTCAAGACGCTTGGTTATGATGTGGACGTGCATGGGTTTCGTACCTCATTCAAGACGTGGTCGCAGGAACGCACCAATACTCCACGCGATGTGTCAGAGGCAGCATTGGCACACACAGTCAAGGACAAGGCTGAAGCGGCCTATGCGCGGTCAGATTTTTTTGACAAGCGCAGGAAATTGATGGAACGTTGGGCGCAGCACGTTCGAGATCTGCCAGCAGAAAATGTCATAAATCTGAAATAATGTTTGCACCTGAGAACCATTATAGCTGGATCACCCTTCGGGAGGATTCAGAGGATTGGGCAACCGGAATCCTGTTAGCTGGTCTTTCCAATGTTCAGAAAACAAACATCGAAAATATCTCGGCCCCTTCAGTGAAGCACTCTCTTTTCCAGGCCCTTGTTGCTGAGGGTTTTTGCTACGGCAATGGCGAGGCCTCGTTTGTACACGGCCTATTGTCAACTTGGCTGATTGCCAACTTCCTTGAACGCTACAATACCTTGGCATGTTCTCCGGCGGGACTAACAATGCGTGCAAGCTCGCTCATGACGCTCCACGCAGATAGAATGGATTGGTTTCCATGGCCTTGGCCCAAATTCTCTGAAGGTGAATTTCATGGGTATTTCCAACAGTTCCGTCTAGGGAAGTTCTCTGTCAGTGATGTAAATGCAAGGTTCATCGGGCTTGACTTCGAGACAGGCACTGTGACGTTCAAGAACAATACTAAGCTCCTCTACAAATACGCTGCTCACCACAATGACAGTGACTACGAAGTCGAGAGACTAGTCGAAAAATACCTGATCCCTTTCAAGGGGTGGGCGATTTGTTGGAACCCAGATGAGTTGCCCGAAACTAACTTAGACGTGTTGGAAGAAATGGGGTTCGGTCATCTGGATCTTGAAGACGCGCCGAACCAATTCGTAGCTTCTGAGTCAAACTCTGAAACTGTCTATATGTTTATTCGTGAAGCCTTTCCTGATGGAAAGGGAGATGCGACCTGGTCGGAAGTCGAGCGAAAAGTCGGTTACTCTAGGCGACACATCGTCCGTACCCTGAAGATCAAGGGGGTTTATGATGATTGGTCGAAGGGTGGGCAAACTAGCTAGGCCCACATGATGCCCAGATGCCCAGCTTTATTGCCGTGTCAACCTTAGACTAGGTTCCTGTTGTGTCTGAAACAAACCAAAGGGAACCAAGATGGCAGAACCGCACCTAAGACGACCCGCCGTTGAGGCCGCAACAGGCCTGAGTAGAAGCAGTATTTACGACATGATGGACAAGGGCGACTTTCCTCGCCCAGTCCGTATTGGCAAGCGCGCCGTTGCATGGCCTGAAACCGCCATCTCAGATTGGTTGTCAAATAGACCGACTACCAAACCGCTGGCTGGGTAAAGCAACACCCACGCAGTTCTAAAAACTGGCGCGGGTGCTGGGTAGTCTGGTCACGTAAACCCTATCGCTTCGCGCCTCTCCAATCAATGAGGCATATATGAAAATCAACGTCACCCTATTGGGCGGCGAATGCCCCCGCGTGTTCACTCTGTCGGGCCGCATTGGTCAAACATTACACCACTTGATGCAGTCTAAAGGGCAGGGCATTTCCTCGCTTGAAAACCCCGCAATCCGTCTTGCCGCTCATATCCATGTGTTGCGAGGCATGGGCTTTGTCATCGACACAGAAAGGGAGCCGCATGGCGGCGCTTATCCCGGCTATCACGCTCGATACAGGCTCAAAAGCAATGTAGTTTTAGGCCATTCTGGCCGGGGCCAAGGCTAATGTCCAAGTTCTACAAATCCAGAAAGCGGGGGGGCGGTCGCCACCTCCAGCTTTCAGAACACCTACAATCCACGGAAGCTTGGGCAGGTTTGAAGCCAGGGCCAAGAGCGCTCTATGTTGAACTCAAGCGACGATACAACGGTAGTAACAATGGGCGGATCTTCTTAAGCCATCGAGACGCTGCAAAAGCCATAAACGTGCACCGCAACACGGTTGGGCCTTACTTTAGAGAATTGGAAGAGCGCGGCTTCATTCGCATGACCCAAGCACCGCACCTTGGCACGGCTGGGATTGGGTTGGCTGCGCTTTGGGCATTAGAGGAGGTGGCTACAGTAGATGGAAAACCCGCAACTAGGTCATTCATCAAGTGGAAGAAAAAGCCCCGAACAAAAACAGTGCAAGCCCGTCACAAAGGTAGTGCTGCCGCAGCCGAGAATGCCAAAATCGGCGGAGATACTGTCCTAAAGCTTGTGACGCGAGGGTGATTTTCCCAATGTTTCCGGTGCCCAAAAATCAGGACATATATACATCTAACCAGGGGGTGGTGTGTTTACATATCTCTATTTAGTTGGTGGTGAGCTTGGGAGCGTAGAGGTGGCTTTGGCCGTGGCCTTCTATGTGCTTTTTCACGCTTTCATTTCTTGGCTAGATGAAAACCTTTGACCGCTCCAGTCTTGGCACCGAAGCGCCTTCTAGGGAAGCCCCCACCATCCGCAAAAAAGGCGGCACTTCGTTTGCCAGAGGGTATCGCAATATGGCACGATGAGGGGATTGGTGAGGTAGAGATTATGAAAAAGCTATTGTGCGCGTTTCTGTTGGGGTTACTGCCCCTAGTCTCCGCTACGTCTGCCCTGGCGCAGAACTATGAGCACCTTCTTCAAGATTTCAGGGCTAGTGAGCTTACACGAGAGGATAAGCGGTTTTTGCAAGCCGCCTTGGCTTTTGAGGGGCACTATCTCGGATTGCTTGATGGGGATTGGGGCCGACTAAGCCGCGAAGCCATGGCAAGGTATTCGCGGAAGGAGTTCAACTCTGCCTCAGAGGAGTGGCATATCGCGGCTCTTGCGCTTGGGTTCTTTGACCGCTTTGAACGTGACGGCTGGGATATGCAGTTTTATCCCGGCTTAGAAATGTCGGTATTGGTCCCCTTAAGGACACTGGTCACAGATCCGCCGTCGGCTACCTTCACAAACCTGCGTCATAGCGGCAGTAGTTTGTCTATTTCTATGGGAATACACAGCCAAGCTACGGCCCAGCGTGTCCATGACTTTACAATGGGAGCACATGCCCGCTCCTCAGCGCCGTATTCCGTGCGCAAAAGCAGTTTGGCTATTTCTTCGGTTACAAAATCTGATGGTTCCCTGCTGTATGCGCGCTCCAATTTCATCAATGGGTCTTGGTCTACAATTATGCTGTCGGCTAGGAGCTATGATGCTTCTATCCTCAGTGCCGTTGCTTCCAGCCTCACAAAGGGTAGGGCAAGCCAACTATCAATTACTCCCAACGGTAACTTGGAAAAAGCGATAAGAGACACTTTGGAGGTCGTTGAAACGGGAACTCGGAAGCAGCAAGATGAGGCATCTCAAAACGTAAGCGGAGTAGATCAAGGGGCGGAAACAAACGGTTCTGCTGGGTCAGGTTTCGTTGTCTCCCAAGAGGGTCACATTCTGACCAATGCGCATGTGATTGAAGGGTGTAACGAAATTCTAGTTGACGGCGGTCCCGCTCGCCTGATCGACTCTTCCCAAGAGTTTGATTTAGCTATTTTGAAGGCGGACACACCCGTTGGGGAGGCTGTCGCCACCTTTTCGGCGTTCCCCGCTAAACTGAATTCGGACGTCACAGTAGTTGGCTACCCATATGGGGGATTGCTAGGTGGTCTAAATGTCACGCGCGGTTCGGTTTCTTCCCTGAAAGGGTTGGGCGGAAACGCAACAACAATGCAAGTTACTGCCCCTGTTCAAAGTGGAAACTCAGGTGGGCCGTTACTTGGTCCTAGCGGAAACGTTGTGGGCGTCGTTGTTTCAAAGCTGGATGCTATCAAGGTCGCAGGGTCGCTCGGAGATATGCCGCAAAATGTGAATTTTGCCATAAGAGGAGAGATAGCTAAGCTATTTCTGGCACAAAACGGTGTGGACCCGGAATTGAGCCTCTCCAGAGATGTGGCTGCGCCAGTCGCTATCGCAGAGCAAGCCGCCAAGTTCACGACGTTCATAGAGTGTGAATAGAAAGAAGTTGCCTATGGATTTCGGAAAAAATTGGAGGGCGCTCTAGTGGGGGGATATGGATCTGGGCGAACCGGCTATAAGCAAAAAGCCGAGAACTGCCGCTCGCTGGATGTAAACCTGATGCACCGCGAGGGTTGCCTGTCAGAAGGTTGGCGCGGCAACTGGCAGTGGTCTCGCAATGGTGAGGTGCTGTCGAAAATTGGAATGCGGGCCGAACAAGGGCGCATTGTCTTGGATTATCGGGTTCGATTGCGTGGCGGCGATTGGGAGCCGGTAACGCAGCCAGTGAACATCAGTCAGGTGGATTGCAATTTCGGTGGTCAGAGGCCCTTCTTCCTTTGTCCCGGCATCGTCAACGGCCAGAACTGCGGACGGCGCGTAGGTAAGCTGTTTTCAGGGGGGCGGTATTTTCTTTGTCGCCATTGCTACTCCGTCGCCTATGGCAGTCAATCAGAAGAACGCCACGATAGGTTGTTGAGACGCGCCAACAAGTTACGGATGGCGCTGGGCGGGGAACCGGGGGCGGCACATTTTATCGCCCGCAAACCCAAAGGTATGTGGTGGCGGACATATGAAAAGCATCGACAAAGAATCGAATGGTGTGAGCAGAAAGCCAGTGTTGAATTCATCCAAAAATATGCTCACCTGCTGGACATGAAAGAGGCCGAGCGCTTCTTTCAGGACTACGGATAGTGGAGGGATTGGGTTTTGTACTAGTTTGGAATGGCGGGTGAATTGGGGGATGGTGAGTAGAGCGATGCGCTTAACTCTTTGAAATTTTGCCACTATTTCAAGTATAATGGCGGAGACGAAGGGATTAAGTCCAGATATAAATACTTATTTAAATCAAGTGGTTAAGTGTGGGGCCACCTTGAATTGTTTCGGGATTTGTTGCGGGATTTGTTGTGGGAGGTCAAGAGCAGAACAAACGCACCAAGAAAGGAACTGGCGGCAGAATCGTTGTAGGTTCCCAAATGCGTGTAACACAAGCGTGGTGGGCGACCCTGGATTCAAAGTGATGAAGGCTTTCTGAACTAGTTTCTTCCAGTATACTGATATTCATCACTAATTTTACCACATACACCAAGTAAGTGTTCATATATCTTACGGGATTCCTTACGGGATTTCCCAATCTCCGCCGCGAACAAAAACGCCCCAGGAGTTGCCGGGCATGAAAAAAAATTCACGCCCAAGCGGTTCAAGACTGGCGACCACTCAGGCGGACCTTGTTTCAGACTTGATTGTATGTAGGGCTCTTGCAGGTGTGGTCGGCGGTCTGGTGCGGCGCAGGCTCTAAGGTTCACCCATCAAGTAAACTGCAGAGATCGGTCAAGAGCCAATAGTCGACATGAAGAACACCGTTAGGGCAATATCCTGCTTGAAAACTCTATAACATGCACTTGCATGTGTGCGCGGGTGCGCATAAAACCGCTGACGAAAATGCCTCGCCAGCCCCGATTCAGGGCAAGCCCAGCACCAACCTGAATCTTGGGGACTAACATGGCTATCCAAACTGCCGCGCTGCGCGCCCGTCTTTTGTGCGGGACTGCGCTTACACTTCTTTCTGCACTGCCTGCCGTCGCACAGGAGCTTGAGGGGGATGTCATCTCTCTCGATCCGATCCTGGTGCGCCAGCAAGATGAAAAGGGCAATGCCGCCGACCGCGCGTCGTCGGTCTATGTGGCGGATGCCGAGCTGGAACGCGCCCGGATGGCGGATGTCAAAGACCTGTTTGCGGGTATCGCCAGTGTCTCGGTCGGCGGTGCTATCCCGGTTGCGCAGAAGATTTTTGTCAACGGTATCGACATGCTGAACCTGGCGATCCAGGTGGATGGCGTGTCGCAAAATAACCGGGTTTTCCACCACCTCAGTGCCAATGCTTTTGATCCCGGCCTGATGAAATTTGTGCGCGTTGATCCGGGTGTCGCACCTGCAGATGCAGGCCCGCGGGCCATGGCGGGCCGCGTGGTCATGGAAACGGTCGATGCCGCAGATATCCTGACCGAAGGTCAAAGCGTCGGCGGCACCGCACGTATGAGCTACGGTGACAACGGCGGGACGACACAGGGCTCGCTGACCCTGGCTGGCGAAAGCAACGGTTTTGAGATCGTTGCCTATGCCAAACGCGCCACCGGAGACAATTTTGAGGACGGCGACGGCACAGAGATGACTGGAACCGCAGCCAATATGACCGCAGGCCTGCTGAAATTGGGCTACGAATCCGAGCAGGGGCACCGGGTTGAGTTCTCTGCGCAGCAGATTGAAGACGAGGAATGGCGCAACGATAAGCCGAACTTCGGCCCAAGCTCAGGCGGCACATATGCCTATCTGATCAAGCGCTATAACTATTCTTTGCGCTATGAAAACGTGAACAACACCGGCCTCTGGGATCCCTCCGCAACCCTTGGCTATTCGGGCACTGATGTGGATCGTCCGAATGATGCCTGGGCCGGGTCTACCAATTCGACCTCGCGTACCTACTCTCTGGTGCTGCAAAACGAATTCCACCTGTCTGACAGCAACAGTATTACCGCCGGTGTCGATTTCCAGAACCGCAAGACCTCGATCTCTGGCTCTTGGGTGACACCGGATTCCGCTTCGGAAGAATCCGACAATATCGGCATCTTTGCCCAGGCGCGTCTTGAGCCGACGGACCGTCTGAGCCTCTCTGCCGGTATGCGCTATGACTGGCAGGACTTTACCGGCTATCAATGGCTCCCTACCGATACCATTCACAGCTCCTCGCATAGCGGTGCCAGTGGAAACCTGTCTGTGGTCTATGACCTCACGGATGACGTCTCGTTGCGGGCGGGGTACTCGAATGTCTTTGGTGGCCTGGACCTCGGTGACAGTTTTGAGTTCTGGTTGACGCGTGATTATTCCGGCTTGCGGCCGTCTCGCGCGCAGAACATCATCATCGGGGCTGATTGGACCCCGGGCGCCTGGACCATCAGCGGTGAGCTGTTCAAGACAAAATTTAATGATGCGCGGGACGGAACAGCCGTCGTTGATTTCGAAAGCCAGGGCGCCAACATCGGTGCGACCTATGGCTGGGGCAGTGGCTTTGCGCGTCTGACCTATGCCTATAGTGATGCCTCGCTTGATGGTGCCCCCTCGAGCAACTTCGATCTGCGGGATTTTGGCGCACCTTTGGGGCATGTACTTGCTGTCGAAGTGCAGCAGGAATTGGCGCAGTATAACACGCTGGTGGGTGGCAGCATTGAAGCGGCAGCCTCCTATGACGCTGGCGGATCTTACGCGGGCCAAGAACTGCCTAGCTATGTCGTTGCCAATGTCTTTGCCGAATACTCACCACCTGCCTGGAACGGCGTGACCATTCGCGGCAGCATCAACAACCTGCTTGATGAAACCTATGCGGATCGGGCGACCTATGGGGGCGAATTTGCAGGCTTCCAAACTCTGAATGAACCCGGTCGGTCTTTCGTTGTCGAGGCAGTGATGAAGTTCTAAATCTCGGCACTTGCTGCCCTGGAGCCAGATGGTTTCAGGGCAGCAGTTTTATCAGCAGGCGGGATAGGGCATAGGCCTCGTCGGTTGTCATATGAGGACCAATTTCGCTTTGCATCGCATCCCAGTAAACCGGCCAGATCCGGGCGTGCATACCTTTGCCCTGCTCGGTCAGAAACAGGATCTGCTTGCGCCGTCCATCGGCAATGAACTCGCGGCGCAGCAGCCCAGCTTTTTCCATCCGGGCAACATGTCGCGACAGCGCGTATTGGGCAACAAAGAGCTTGTCTTCCAGGGCGGCCATGGGTTGGCCATCGGGGCCAGCCAGCTCGACCTCCAGCAGGATTTCATACCAGATCGGATCATTGATGCCGCAGGTCTTCAGCGACTTGGCAATACGCGGCAGGAATTTGCGTTGGGCCCGCATGATGTTGAACCACACACGGTTGTAGGAAACGACAGGGGTGTTGTCTCCGAAATAATCTGCACTGCTGGAGTGTTCTTCTCTGGCCGTCATAGGGAAACCTGCTGGTTGTGCCGCAGCTATTCTAGTCGGCTATGACGCCGAAATTCAACACCCCGTGTGAATGAAAAAAACAGGGAAAGCCAAAATGTTAGTAGCCAATCCAAGTCAGGATGACACATCAAGAACCGAAACGAAATTCCGCTCTGTCCGCGCCGCTGGATACCTCGCCACAATGGCAAATCATTTCTCGCGGAAAATCGAAGTGACTGAGGTTGAAGGTGCACTGCATTTGCAGTTCATCTGTGGGCTTGCGGTGCTTCGGGTGAGCGAGAACACCTTGCATATCCGCATTGAGGCGCCCTCAAAGGAGGAGATGCAGCAGACTTGTCAGGTGGTCGAAAGCCATCTGTTGCGCTTTGCTTTTCGCGAAGAGCCTGAACCTCCGGTTTGGTGCGACCTGTGACGAAGCTCTGGCCTGTGCCTGCAGCCCGGAAGCGCTGGACAGGGCAAATACAATTCAATAGTCACATGACGAAACCCCTGCAGAGCCAGCTTCGGTCAGCCATGCAATATTGATGGAGAGATCAATGTTGAAATCGCTGATAACCTTGGCAGCACTGGCCTGCAGTACTTCCGCCTTTGCCGATCCGATTGAGGTGCGGACCTATCGTGGGCTGCAACAGGTTGAAGCCCTGCCAGAAAAGGTCGCCGTATTTGATGTGGCCGCTTTGGATACGCTCGCCGCGCTAGGGGTGAAACCCGCTGGTGTCATCGGCAATCTTTATGTTGACTACTTGGACGAGGTGGCACAGGGGGCCGAGGTCGTTGGGTCCTTGTTTGAGCCCGATTTTGAAAGCATCAATGCGCTGGCACCGGACCTGATCCTTGCTGGGGGGCGCTCTTCCACCCAAACAGAGGCGCTGGCAGAGTTTGCCCCAACCCTGGATATGACCATCTATGGAGATGACCTGATGGAGGTCGCACTGCAACGGCTTGAAGACTATGGCCGCCTGTTTGACAAAGAAGCCGAAGCGACGGCATTGCTGGACAGTTTCCAGGCCAAGCTGGAGCAGACCAAATCGCTGGCGCGTGGCAAGGGCACTGCGCTGATCGTGATGACAAACGGACCCAAAATTTCTGCCTTTGGGGCAAATGGGCGTTTTGGCTGGCTGCATACCACGCTCGAGGTGCCGCAGGCTGCTGCCGATCTGGGGCTCAATGCCCACGGGGAGGCGGTTTCGGCTGAGTTCATCCGTGACGCCAATCCAGACTATCTGTTTGTCGTCGACCGCCTGTCGGCCATTGGCCAGGGCGGCGAGGATGCAAAGGCCACGTTGGATAATGATCTGGTGCAGCAAACCACGGCCTGGCAGAATGGCCAGGTGGTCTATCTGGATGCAGCCAGCCTCTATATTGCGGGCGGCGGAATTCAATCGATGAACCGGGTGCTCGACCAGCTGATCGCAACCTTTGAGGCGAATGGCTAGCCTATGCCGCACCTCTGGCTGCTGATCTGCCTCTGTTTGATCTTTCTGTTATCCGTGCTGTCCGTCTTTGTCGGGGTGATTGACCTTACCCCGATGGCGCTGTTGCAGGATCCAGAGGCGCTGCAATTGCTGGCGGTCAGCCGTCTGCCGCGCACCGCGGCGGCGGTGCTGACGGGCTGCTCCATGGCGGTCAGCGGTCAGATCATGCAGATCCTGGTGCGCAATAAATTTGTCGAGCCAATCAGTGCAGGCACGGGGCAGGCGGCGGCGCTGGGTATCTTGCTTTCTGTGCTGCTGTTCCCAGCCGCGGGGCTGGCGGTCAAGATGAGTCTGGCCGCCGCAACCGCACTGCTGGGCACGCTTGGTTTTCTGGCCTTGGTGCAGCGCCTGCCCCCAACCGAGCCCCTTTTGGTGCCGTTGGTTGGGTTGGTCTATGGCGGAATCTTAGGCGCTGTGATGGTGTTCATCGCCTATCAGGCAGATCTGATCCAATACATTGATGTCTGGATGCTGGGCGAGTTTTCCGGCGTGATGCGGGGCCGCTATGAGCTGTTGTGGCTGGCGGGGATTGCTGCCTTTGTCAGCTATCTGATCGCCGATCAGTTCGCCATTCTGGGACTGGGGCGCGACATGAGCCTGAGCCTCGGCCTCAACCATCGCCAAGTCATGGCCATGGGGCTGCTCTGTGTCTCGGTGGTGTCGGCGCTGACCGTGGTGACCGTGGGCATGTTGCCCTTTGTTGGGCTGATCATTCCCAATCTGATCAGCCGCCAATTGGGCGATAATCTGCGCGTCACCCTGCCGGTGACGGCGCTGTTGGGCGGGGTTTTTGTGCTGGGCTGCGATATTCTGGCCCGGGTGGTGCGCCATCCTTATGAGGTGCCGGTAGGCACGATCTTTGGGGTGCTGGGGACCCTTGCCTTTTTGTGGCTGATCTATGCGAGGCCCCGCAATGCTTAGGCTTCGTTTCCTTTGGTTGATCCTGGCGCTTGTCGTGGTCTCGGCGCTGTTCCTGACCCTTGGGGCCAAGGGAAGCTGGAGCTTTACGCTTTGGTTTCGGGGCCAAAAACTGGCCAGCCTTTTGCTTATAGGCGGCGCGATCTCAACCGCGACCATCCTGTTTCAGACCATCACCCATAACCGCATTCTGACCCCCTCTATCATGGGGTTTGATGCGCTGTTCCTGTTGATCCTGACCCTGATGATCTTTGGGATGGGGGCAGGGGGCTATGCGCAGGTGCCCAAGGTAACGCTGTTCCTGATCAATCTGGTCCTATTGACCCTGGCTTCGGTTGCGCTGTTTACGCTGCTCCTGCGCGACCAACGCAGTGATCTGATGCGTATGGTGCTGACGGGCATCATCCTGGGCGTGCTGTTTCGATCATTGGTGCTGTTTATCCAGCGCTTGATTGATCCAAGCGAGTTTGCAGTGCTGCAATCGGCCTCCTTTGCGCGCTTCAACAAGGCGGATGCGGATCTGTTGCTGGTGAGCGCCGTTCTGGTCTGTCTGACCTGGGCGGCCGTTTGGCGGATGCGGCATCGGCTTGATGTTCTGGCCCTGGGCGAGGTGCTGCCGGTCAGCCTGGGGGCGGATCCGCGGCGGGGGCAGCTTGTGGTGCTGATGCTGATTTCGGTGCTGGTTTCGGTCTCGACCGCGCTGGTGGGGCCGGTGGCCTTTCTGGGGCTTCTGGTCAGCAGCCTGACGTACCGGGTGATCCCCAGCTGGCACCATGGCCATATTCTGCCCGCTGCCATTCTGATTGGTGGCCTCACATTGGTGGGCGGGCAACTGGTGCTGGAGCGCGTTTTGCATTTTGAAACCCCGCTCGCCGTTGTGGTGGAATGCCTTGGCGGATTGGTCTTTTTGATTTTGATCCTGCGAAAGGGCAGCACATGATCCGCATCCGCAATGTCAGCCACCAGATTGCCGGGCAGACCATCCTACAAGGTGTAGACCTTGATATCCAGCAGGGCGGGCTGACGGCGCTTGTCGGGCCCAATGGCGCCGGGAAATCAACGCTTTTGTCGCTGCTTGCACGCCTGCAGACCCTGCAATCTGGACAGATCGAAATCAATGGGCAGGATTTACAGCAGATCAGCCATGGCGATCTGGCGCAGATGCTGGCCATCCTACCGCAGGTTCTGACCAGCACGCATCGGATCAGCGTCGAAGATCTGGTTGGTTTTGGCCGCTATCCCTATAGCCGGGGCCGTCTGGGACCAAAGGACCGTGAGATTGTTGCTGAGGTTCTGGAGAGCTTTGAGCTGCAAGAGATTAAACACCGGTTTCTGGATACCCTGTCGGGCGGTCAGCGCCAGCGCGCCTATACTGCCATGGCCTGGGCGCAGGACACCGAGTACCTGCTGCTGGATGAGCCATTGAACAATCTGGACATCGCCGCCTCGCGCAGTCTGATGTCGCGGCTTAAAAGCCTGGCAGTCCAGCAGGGGCGCACAATTGTCATTGTCCTGCATGACATCAACTACGCGGCCGGCTACGCGGATCATATCGTCGCCATGAAGGCCGGGCGTGTCGTCACGAACGGGCCGCCTCGGGAGGTGGTTAGCGAAGCCTTTTTGCGCTCGGTTTTTGACACCGATGCCAGGGTGATTGTGGCCAATGACAGGCCACTGGTGGTCGTTTAACGCGCGATGCTGCGACAACAGGCCTCTGTTTGAAAAGAATTTTTTGACACGCCTTGAAGACTCAGAACCCAGCCCTTAACAGCCTGTGCCAGCCAACCCCTGCTTCGAATGCATGCCGGGACCAAGCCATTGACCCCATCCTTTAGGAGGCGAAAATGGCCACTAAAAAACTCTCTTTTTGTCTGTTGATGAGTACAGCGCTGGTGCCCGGAATGGTCACGGCTGAAGAGATTCTGCTGGACCCCATCAATGTCAGCGGCGAAGTTGAAAACGAGCACGGCACCGTAGCGCTGTCTGGCGAAACACTTGAGGATCTCGCCCCTCGCGAGATGTCAGATCTGTTTGCCGGTGAAGCCTCGGTGATGAGCTCGGTCATCCCCACCGGCAACAAGACCTTTGTCAACGGGCTGTCCAGCTCGATGATGAATGTGACGATTGATGGCACCCTGCAAGGCGATGGCGTCTTCCACCATGCGACCACCGGTATGTATGACCCGGCCCTGTTCAAAGCGGCCACTATCAAACCCGGGGTTGTTGCCGCCGATGATGGGCCTCGAGCCAATGCGGGCTCGATCTCTTACGAGACCAAGGATGCGGCGGACCTGCTGCAGGAGGGCGACAATTTTGGCGGGGTGGCCAGCCTGTCCTATGACAGCAACAGCGCCACTTTCCGCCGTGACCTGACACTGTTTGGTCGCCAGGGCGCCTTTGAATATATTCTCTATGGATCCAAGGCGACAGGCGATGACTATGAGGACGGAGCGGGCACGACTTATCGTGGGTCGGCCGCAGATCTAGCCTCTTTCTTGGGGAAGGTCGCCTACCAGTGGGACAATGGTTACAGACTGGAGTTCTCTGGATCTGGAAGTCAGGATACTGGCTGGCGGCAGGCGCGACCCAATTTTGGCGATCTGACCGGGGCCGTGTTCCCGCTGTTTGATACAGAAGTCGAGCAGAGCAACTACAGCCTGACGCTCAAGAATGAAAACGCCACCGGCGGGTTCTCCCCTGAATTTCACCTCGGCTTTTCCTCCAGCTTCCTCGATCAGGGTGACCCGGTCGATCCGAGCTACACACGCCCCTTGTGGGGCGGCGAGGTTGAGACCTGGAATGGTAAGATCCAGAATGAATTCCTCTTTGGCAATCACAGCCTAACCGCTGGGATCGACTTTTTTGAACAGACAGGCACTGGTGGGGCGGTACAGGGCACTTTCACCGACCCGGCAACGATTGGGGGCTCCTTTGGTCCCTATACCGAGAAAACCAGCAATATCGGCATCTTTGCCCAGATGCGGTCAGATCTTTCTGACGCCTTCTCCCTGTCCTATGGCCTGCGGGCGGATCATCAAGACTTCACCGGCTGGGACGGGACCAAGCTTTCGGATGACGGTTTCTCTTACAATATCTCAGGCAGTTATGCGCTGAGCGATGCGGTGACGCTTGAGGCCGCCTATTCGCAGGTCTGGGGCGGCTATGAGCTGGGCGAAACTGCAATCATCAACTACTCCTACCCCTGGGTGAACTACGCAGGCATGCAGGCGCAAGAGACCGAAAACATGCGCATTGGCCTGCAGGTGAACACGGGGAACTGGGATGCGAGCTTTGCTCTGTTCCGCACCGATGCCGAGAATATTCGCACCCGCAACAGCGCAGATCAGGCGGACTCTAGCAATATTGTCACCGAAGGTATCGACGCCTCGCTGGGCTATAATTTTGCTTCCGGTTATCTGCGCGGTACCTATACCTATGCCGACGTGACCGAGGACGGCCAGATCTCCAACACCACCAACTATTATGCAGCCCAGCCCATGGGGCATATCCTTGCCATCCAGGGGGCCTTTGATGTGGCAACCGATTGGAGAGTCGGCGGCACCGCCGAGGCGGCCCTGTCGCTGGATCTCGCCAATGCCACACTGCCGGGATATGAGGTGGTCAATCTGTTTGCCGAGTATAAACCCGCCCGTGTTCAGGGGCTTACGGTGCGTGCCGAGATCAACAATCTGTTCGACAGCTTCTACATCTCGCGGGCCACACAGGGTAGCGACAATGGTCGGGTGCTGGCCTATGGCGAACCAGGGCGCTCGCTTGCGGTCACGGCCCGGCTGGTTTTCTAGGGTACAGGCATGACATGAAAATCGACGGCCCCGGATGTTCCGGGGCCGTATTTCCTTTGGTCATTTTTGCTCAGCCGGCCTCCTGGGTCCCTTTTCAGAGGTTCCGTACCGCGATGGAAAACGCACGTCCTGTATGGATCTGGCCCGAGGCAGAGCCGCTCCCAAGTGCCTGGCTCAGAGACCTTTTCTCGCAGGAGAAATATCGCCAGGGTGGGGCGTTGTTCTGGCAGGTCATGTCGCAGTTGTCCTGCCCGGTTGTGGAAGACATAGAGCCGGATCCGCAGGGGCGGCTGTGCCTGACCTTTTTGTGGCGAGGCGATGACCAAAGCCACCCCTGGCTAATCGGCGGGCCAAGCATTGACCACCTGCAGCTTTGGCAGATCAAAGGCAGCGACATTTGGTTTCGCACGATCTGGGTGCCCCGAGATCTGGTACTGGCCTATCGTTTTGCGCAGATCCCGCCGTCTCAGACCAAAACGCAGGATGTGTTTCGCGCCGCTGTTCGCCAAAGCGTGAAGCCCGACCCCTTGAACCCGGATACCCTGTCTGGCGCTTGGCAAAGACATCAGGAGGCCTTCAGCGTCATCGACTTACCGCGCGAGCGGAGCGTGCCCCCCACGAGGCAGCCACTGCTGAACGATCCGGGGCATAGCCATCACTTCGCCTTTCATAGTCGCCTTTTGAACGCCCCTCGTGACATCTACATCCAGGCGCCGCCGCCCAGTTTGGCACGGGTTGAGCCGCAGCGGTTGTTGTTCCTGCTGGATGGGGAGAGATGCGAACAGGTCTTGCAGCTGCCAGAAGTACTGGCCTCTGCACAGATTTCTGGGCAGATCCCTGCCACAACCGTGGTCTATGTTGGAGCAGGCCAGGGAGCAAGCCGGGCGCAGGAGTTGGGGTGCAATCCTGCCTTTGCCCGCGCGCTCTCCTGTGAGCTGCTGCCGCGGGTCGAGCAGGTTCTGGATCGCAAATTTGCACCTGCGAAAACGCAGATCGCCGGGGCCAGTCTGGGTGGTCTGGCGGCGCTACATACGGCTTTGCTTTTTCCAGAGAGGTTTCAGCAGGTGATCGCGCTGTCTGGGTCTTTCTGGTGGCCGGGCTTTGCAGAGTTGATGTCTGCCACCGATCTGCGGCAGCTGCGCGTCCGGTTTTCTGTTGGCTGCTATGAGCGTGGTGGTCTGTTTGAGCGCCCCGACTTGGTCGCGGCGTCCCAACGGGTTGCAAAACATCTGCAAACAAGGGGCGCGGAGGCTGCGGTTTCGATCCGCAGTGGCGGTCATGATCCGGCCCTGTGGCGGCAGTCCCTATTGCAGGATCTTGTGAGCCTATCGTGATTAATCCCTGGGGGAGTTTCAGGAGCAATCTCAGGAATTCTCGCCGTCGCAGTTGCCGGTAAGTCGTAATGAAATATGACAAATCAGCAACAGAACGGCACACTGCCCGCGCCACTCTTGACCTCCTCTACCGGAATTCTTAGCGCAGCTATACCCAGCTCTTCGTCAGGCAAAAACAATAACCGCAGCATAGGCGGAGATGGGATATGCTTTTACACCGAACGACCGTTTCGATTTGGGCTTTGATGGCGGCAACGCCTCTTATGGCCCAGGTTGTTGACCTTCAAGAAATCAATGTCTCGGGCGAGACTGAGGAAGCCTATTTTGGCAAGAGCGTCGCGCTCGATACCGGAACAGTGTCCAAGACTGGCGATAGCATTCTGGAAACACCTCGCTCCGTCAGCGTGATCACCGCACAGCAGATGACCTCACCTGCAACCGTCACAGCGGCGCTTAGCATGTCCCCAACCAGCAAGAGGCTGTCTGCCTGCTGCAAGAGTTGGAGCTGAGGCGGAAACTCCTTCGCAATATCCGCGGCATTCAGTTTGAGCGCCGCCAGAATGGTCTCCCTGGTCAAATGGGCGGAGACAGACTGCCCGGTGTTTTCCTGGTGGTCTTCCAGGGCAGAGAGAAGCGCGTCCCATTCCGGGTGTTCGCGCAGATCCTCACATTTGCGGATACGGCGCAGAACCGTGGAGGCCTGGCAGTTCTGAAGCCTGCCGATTTCTCGCATGGATTTACCGTCCAGGATATTGAGGAAATAGGCGGCCAGGATGTTTGGTGAAACAGCCAAAGAGGTGTTCATCGGATTGCCCTTCCTGACAGGTCAGTGGCGGGCATCAGGCTCAATAGCGGGGCAAGTTCTACCGCAGCCCAGGCACGGCCAACATTGGTGATGCGCAAAGAGGGGGGGATCTCGCCTGTAGGCTCAATAAGGCCAAGGCCCTGCGCCGCAGAGACCGCGACTTGCAGTTCAAGCGGGTCATAGCCAGAGGCGGCCAAGAGTGTGCTGCTTGTCTCGGAATGGTGCTGGACTGCGCTAAGGAACCGCAACAGCGCGGGGTTTTTGAGTTTTGACAACATGAGGAGTATTCCTTTCGCAAGAATGACCCCTTTTGTGACCCGCATGCAGTTTTTGCGGCAGTCCGATAAGTGTTGCCTAAGTGTATATAAATAAACCGAAAAGAATATTCTTGCCCCGAAAGAGTCAGTAATTGGCATTCATGTTTAAAAAGGCGCTGGCATTTGCTCTATTTGGGACGTTTCCCATCACAGATGGCCGAAACCGGGCGTAAATGGAGGTTAGTGTGTTGCGTGTTGCGTCCCATCCGGACCGTCACATTTTTAATTAGTTAATTTGTATCCAGCACCCTTTTCCAATCGAAGGAGTTGAAAGTTTATCGGACTGTTTATTGTGAGGGGATGGTCATGCAATTGATTTGCGATGGAAGCTGTGTAAAGTTTCTCATGCAGCCGATAAAAACGGTTGCCGGGATTACCAACCCGCAAGTTACACGGCGCCCAAACCGCGCCACAGTTGCGCGGTTTTTCTATGGGTTCGGGCGTTCGGGGCCGCTTCGGCGGGCCGCTCCGTGTGGCGGTATTGGTAACCCCGTTCGTCCGGCCCACCCAAGGTTACCAACTTGGCAGGCCGCTGATGCAGAACGCACACGGAGGTCAGTCATGACCAATTCAGATACACAAGCGTACCTTGTGCGTTGCTCATCGCTTCAACGTGATCTCTTTACACCTTGCGCCTTGGAAAACACCGAGCGCAGTCCTGTCAATCGAGCGCTGAACCGGAGAGTTCAGCTCGTTGATGGTCATGCTACGATGCGTCTCTCCCTACATGTCTCTCTCCCTCCAGCTCCCGTAGCGCTTGGTGGGTTTGAAGGACCCTCCGCAGCAAAGCGAAGCGGAGTAGGAGGGTGAAACAATGGAGAATTCAGGATCAGAGAATCAGGAACTGGTGTCCATTGATCTGGCCGCGCGCACCTGGTCGGATATCATCAAAGAAGTAGAGGCGAGGTACTTCTCACACGTTCTTACAAAGACTGGTGGCAATAAGGCCGAAGCGGCTAAGTGCGCGGGCATGTCCGTTGAGACCTTCCGGCGACGGGTGCGGACTTACAGTGTCCAAACAGTGTTTCACTTGAAATGACGGCGGCGGTCAGTTTTTGGTAAATGTATCAGAAAAACGGCTCAGAAGGGCGCACCAGAAAGCAGCGATAATCGTTGCAAGTGGTCATGCTGACCTGCTGGCAATCTTCGAAAGGTTGGAGCAGGAGGTGGAGCGCCATTACTTTGGTTGCGCGCTAAATGGTTCAAATGGAAACGTGGCTGAAGCGGCCCGAATAGTAGGGACGACTTTCCAGGGTTTCATTTGCAAGTTTCGCCTCTTAGGCCTGCGAGTGCTCTGCCATGTCGAGTGAGCGGGAAAAGAAAATCCGGCGCGCTTTAGAGGGTGCAGCGCAGTTGGTAGCCCTCTTTGGGGATGAATTCTTGCCTGCATTTATTCGGATGGAGGAAGAGTTGGAAGTTTTGACGGGAAATTCCTCTGCCGTGGCGAGGGCAAAAAGGATTGCAAAAACTTCAGCCGAGCAATCTATAGCGCAATCAACTCCAATGCGTCACGACGGCCCACCAGTGCGCCGCCGTCGCCGTAGTTTGGCCGTTTATATTTATGGCCAAGAATGTCTGCGCGAACCCGATCATCTACCTTTGCCGCCAAAAGGGAATCCTCAACGTAGTGGCGTATAGAATAAGCCACGTGCTTTGGCGTTTGTTTCAGGCCATTATTGCTGAGGTATTTATTGACCAGCGCAGACCATGAGTTTGCCTTGTTTCGATAGCGTTGGATGCCTTGGCGAGCCACGATCCGCTGGGCAGCCTTTAGGGAAATACCGGTTAACGGCATGTCGCGTTCCGTATGCTCCACTTTGATCTCGCGACCGTTTTCACGCACCCGTATGTGCGGGACATTGTGCGTTAGAACGTAGTCTTCTAACGGCGCGTCGGTTATCTCACTGGGCCGCAGGCCCGTGTTGATTGTCATCAAGAATATGTCGCGGGCCTCATCATTCAAGCCATCCAACGCGCCAGGCGCAAGGATCTTGTCCTGTATCCAATCACGAGAAAACGCCGGAATTTTGGTTTTGTTTCGCCCTCTAACTTCAAAGCGCAATTTGGAAAACGGGTTTGATAGCTCTACCTTTTTCAACTCGGTCCAAGTGTTCCACATTTCAGACAGGTGTCCAAAGTCCTTATTTGCGGTTTCTGGGTTCATGCCTGCCTCTACGCGGGCGCTCCACCAGTCCCGGAACTTTAACGCATCATCGCGGCGGATCTCATTCAGGGGCATGGGAATAGGGGTGGATCGGCCGTCACGTTTAGCCACAACGCCCAGGAAGTTCTTTACGGCCCGGTCACGAGGGGCGCACCAGCGTTTTAGCTGAGCAGCAGTTTTCTTTAGGTGTCGGGTGCGTGTCAGGTCAAAGTAGTCGTCTTTCATCTCAATGATTGTGGGGAGGGCTTCTGGGACTGTCCCAAGCACAGCCTGCGCGGCCACTTTGCTGGTGTAGTTTTCGCCGGTAACGGAGATAATTCTTTGGGCAAGTTGAACGGGATCGGTGGCCGCCAACTCTGTTAGGGGTTGGTAGGAAAAGCCCCGAGATCGAGAAAGTCTTTTGGCAGCCTCGTAGCTCGCGCGGGCATTATCATGGTCGCCAGTTGCAAGGGCTTCCCATTCGCTCAAGCGCGCCGCTTCAACATGGGCTGCTTTGGTCTTGGCTTCCGCTCTGTCGCTGGTGTGAAGGGCTTGGCGTACTTGGGAAACGGGCTTGCCGTTAACCCCCAGGACGAGACCCAAATACCTCTTGGGCACCCGTTTCACCCAGTAAAAGCGGCCGCGATCATTTACAATGCCCACTGAAACGCTCCCCTGAGTTCATTCAATAACGCCAGAGATGCGCAGAATGAAAAATGTGCTTTCCCGAAGCAAAGTGCGCCGTCAACAATCGTGAGGTAAGTGGCCATGGCAGCGGAAAATGCGCGCTTGCCAAGACTGGGTGAAACCCGACCGCCTTGCTGTTTGTTTTGTCCATCCATGTTAACATTCCCGGACTGTTTGATGTCAAATGTTGCGGGATTTGTTGCGGGGAAATGTTGCGGGATTGAGGACGTAAAATCAAGTCATCAGGCTGGAGTTTGTTTTAAGTACTTGTTTTTTAAAGAATAGACATGAAAAACCCGATGTGAGACACATCGGGTTATATAAAATCTGGCGGAGACGAAGGGATTCGAACCCTCGAGACCCTTCCGGGCCTACTCCCTTAGCAGGGGAGCGCCTTCGACCACTCGGCCACGTCTCCGTTGACCCGTATATGTCTGGAAAACGGGGGAGACAAGGCCCAAAAATGGGGCGGGGGCATTTTTTTGAAACCCGGGGTAATGTACCATTTCAGCACAGATTGACTGGCCGGTTGGCGGCGAAGTGGATGCAAAACTGGCACCTCCAAGAGAAGCACCAGTTTCAGTAAAGTAGTGTCACGTCAACGCGTTGGGTCCGGTGGCCTTAACTGGGTAAAACTGTTTCAACTGCGCGTTTGGTGGCGGCAACAATGGTGTCGGCCTCGGCGCGGCTGAGGCAGAAGGGCGGAGCAAAGCCCAGGATGTCGCCCTGTGGCATGGCGCGCGCGATGACGCTGTCTTGGGCCAGTAGGGTGGCAGAGACCTGTGGCCCGATCTTGTCGGCGGCGTCAAAGAACTGGCGTGTCTCGCGGTCCTGCACGAATTCCACCGCGCAGAGCATGCCCTCACCGCGAATGTCGCCAACATGAGGGTGATCTCCAAGAGCCTCACGCAGGCTGTGCTGAAGATAGGCCCCGGTGGAGCCTGCGTTTTCGACCAGATTAAGTTCATCGATCAGTTTGAGATTGGCAACGCCAGCGGCGGCTCCGATGGGATGCGCCGAATAGGTCCAGCCATGACCGATGGGGCCGTTTTCATCGGTGCCTTGCTCCAGCACCTTCCAGACCTTGTCGCTGACAATCGAACCGGACAGCGGCGCATAGGCCGAGGTAAGGCCCTTGGCGATGGTGATGATGTCGGCCTCAAGGCCATAGTGATCGGAGCCAAACATGGAGCCAAGGCGGCCAAAGCCGGTGACGACCTCATCGGCAACCAGCAGAATGTCGTGTTTCTTCAGCACCGCCTGAATGGCTGCCCAATAGCCGACTGGCGGCGGCACGATGCCACCGGTGCCCAGAACCGGTTCGCCGATGAAGGCGGCAATGGTATCCGCGCCTTCGCGCTCGATCATCGCTTCCAGCTCTTGGACGCAATGGGCGACAAACTGTTCCTCGCTTTGTGCTAGGTCGTCCCGGCGGAAGTAATAGGGGGCTTCGGTGTGGAGGACTTGGGCCAGCGGCAGGTCGAATTTTTTGTGAAACAGCTCAAGCCCCGTCAGCGAACCGGTGACCAGACCGGAGCCGTGATAGCCGCGCCAGCGCGAGATGATCTTTTTCTTTTCCGGACGCCCCAGGATGTTATTGTAATACCAGATCAGTTTGACGTTGGTCTCGTTCGCGTCAGAGCCGCCGAGGCCAAAATAGACCTTGGACATATTGGCGGGCGCGCGGTCCAGGATCATCTTGGACAGGGTGATCGAAGCCTCGGTGCCGTGACCGACATAGGAGTGGTAATAGGCCAGCTCCTTGGCCTGGGCTGCGATTGCCTCGGCGATTTCGGGGCGGCCATAGCCGACATTGACACAATAGAGCCCGGCAAAGGCATCCAGCAGTTGGTTGCCGTCTCGATCCTCGATATGCACGCCGCTGGCGGTTTTGATCACGCGATTGGGGCTTTCGCCGCGGGCATGCTGTGCCAGATGGGTGGAGGGGTGAAAGAAATTCTCGCGATCCCATTGGTCGAGTTGGTCGTTCTTCAGCATGATGTTTTCCTGTGGTTGTCGCGTGGTTGTTGAATATTTGTGTACAACAGCAAATGAATCACTTGCCTTTGCTGGGAAACTTGCCAGTAATTCTGGTTAAATGCCATTTGAAATTTGATGTTGTATACATCAAGAAATATCATGCTATCGGAAAGGATTGCCAGTTGGCCCCAGGAAACGCCCCGTTCAGCCAGGCTGAATACGCCCGCCGCATCGCCAAGACCCGCGCTGCCATGCAGCAGGCCGGGATCGAGCTGCTCTTTGTTACCGATCCCTCGAACCAGGCCTGGCTGACCGGCTATGACGGCTGGTCCTTTTATGTGCATCAGGGGGTTCTCTTGGGGCTTGAGGGGGATCCGATCTGGTGGGGGCGTTACATGGACAGTATCGGGGCCGGGCGCACCTGCTGGATGGGGGCGGATCAAATCCATGGCTACGGCGATCATTATGTGCAGTCCACGACCTGTCATCCGATGCAGGATCTTGCCACCCATATCCGCGCCCTGGGGTTTGAGGCGGGGCGCATCGGCGTCGAGATGGAGAATTACTACTACTCAGCTAAGGCCCATGCGGTGCTGGCCCAAGAGCTGCCGCAGGCGCAGCTCATGGATGCCACAGCATTGGTCAATTGGCAGCGATTGGTGAAATCACAGGATGAGATCGGGTTCATCCGCAAGGCGGCGCGGATCTCTGAAAAGGTCATGGCCACGGCGATCGACCGCGCCGCACCCGGTCTGCGCAAGAATGAACTGGTGGCAGATATTTTTCACGCAGGCATTACCGGCGTCGATGACATCTGGGGCGATTACCCGGCGATTGTACCGCTGACGCCCTCGGGGTTGGATGCGACGGCCGCCCATCTCACCTGGGACGGCACGCCTATGCGAGAGGGCGAAGCGACCTTTTTTGAGCTGTCCGGCTGCTATCGCCGCTATCATGCGCCGCTGTGCCGGACGGTCTATCTGGGCACGCCCCCGCCAGAGGTTCTGGCGGCAGAGGAGGCCCAGCTGGAAGGCATCGAAGCGGGGCTTGAGGCCGCCCGTGCTGGCAACCGTACCTGCGATATCGCCAATGCTTTTATCGGGGTGCTGCAGAAACATGGCATCCACCGCGAGGGGCGTTGTGGCTATCCCATAGGCCTCAGCTATCCGCCCGACTGGGGCGAGCGCAGCGCCTCCATTCGCAGCGAAGACCAAACGGTGCTGGAGCCAGGCATGGTGTTTCACTTTATGCCCGCCCTGTGGATGGACACCTGGGGGCTGGAGACCACTGAGACCATCCTGATCACCGACAGTGGCGCGGCAGAGACCCTGTGTAATGTTGAGCGCAAGCTCTTCGTCAAGGCTTAGGGCAGATGCAGGCCCTGGCCCGAACCCGCGAGATCCTGGGCGATCTGATCGCCTTCCCCACGGTCTCCAGCGAGAGCAATCAGGATCTCATCGCCTATGCGGCAGGCCTGCTGGAGGACTGCGGTGCCAGGGTGGATATCACGGCCTCGCCCTGTGGGCGCAAGGCCAATCTCTTTGCGACCCTTGGCCCCGAGGAAGACGGCGGCATTCTGCTTTCGGGGCATAGCGATGTGGTGCCGGTGACGGATCAAAACTGGAGCAGCGATCCTTTTGCCTTGGTTGAACGGGAGGGGCGGCTTTATGGCCGGGGCAGCTGCGACATGAAGGGCTTTATTGCGGCCACATTGGCAATGGCCCCTCTCTATGCGCAGCAGGTGAACCGCCGACCGGTGCATTTTGCCTATACTTATGACGAGGAGGTTGGCTGTTTTGGTGCCCAGCACCTGGCCGAAGATCTCAAGGCGCGCGGGCTGACGCCGGGGCTGGCCATCATCGGTGAGCCAACCGAGATGCGGGTCATCGAGGGGCACAAGGGCTGCTATGAATACAGCACGCATTTTCACGGGCTGGAAGGGCACGGATCTGCCCCGGATCTGGGCGTCAATGCGGTGGAATTTGCGGCACGGTATGTGGCCAAGCTGTTGCAGTTGAAGACCTCTCTGCGCGGCCTGGCGCCTGCAGGCAGTCGGTTTGAGCCACCCTGGACTACCGTGAATGTGGGGGCCATGCATGGCGGTGTCGCGCATAACGTTATCGCCTCAAAGGCGCAGGTGGATTGGGAAATGCGCCCGGTGCAGGCCAGCGACGCCGAGTTTGTCAAATCCGCCCTGCGTCAGTTGATCGACGGAGAGCTGTTGCCGCAGATGCGCCAGATCCATCCTGAGGCCGAAATCACGGTGGAAACCATCGGCGAAGTGGCCGGGCTGATCCCCACCGAGGAAAACGAGGCCCGCCGAATTGTGTCTGAACTCACCGGGGCCAATGGGGCCGATCTGGTTGCCTTTGGCACCGAGGCCGGCATATTTCAGGCTCTTGGCATGGATGTGGTGGTCTGTGGTCCGGGCTCGATCGCGCAGGCCCACAAGGCGGATGAATATCTCGCCCTGGACCAGCTTGGCCAATGTCTGGGGATGCTGCAGCGGCTGGGAGGCCATCTTTAGGTGACGGATCTTTCTCAGGAAAACACAGGCGATGCCGCGCTGTCGGTGCGTGATCGCCATGATTTGATGCATCATGAAATCCGCCAGCGGATTTGTCTGCTCGATTATTTGCCGGGAACCCGCCTGTCAGAGGTGACCTTGGCCGAGGAATTCGGCACCAGCCGCACCCCGATCCGCCGGGTGCTGGCTCGGCTCGAAGACGAAGGCCTGGTGCAATCGCACCATGGGGTTGGCACCCTGGTCACCGACGCCGACATTGCCGAGTTGGAGCAGGTCTACCGGCTGCGGGTCGAGCTGACCGAGCTGACCGCGCGGCTGGATCCCGTACCGCCGGATGCAAAGTTTCTGGCTCAGTTCGATCTACTTGTCGCGCGCGGTGCAGAGATCATAGGCAAGGGCAGCCCGCGTGCCTTCACTCAATTTGATATCGACGTGTTTCAGGCCCTGTTGCAGCTCACAGGCAATTTGCCGCTGCGCCAGACCCTGGAGCGGCTGTATTTTCAAACCAAACGGCTATGGCTGCGGGCGGCGCAGGAGGCGCAACTCGACCTGCAAGAGGAATTCCGTATTTTCCAGCATGAGCTGGAGGCGATCCAGCTCGCCTTGCGCGCTGGTGACCTTGAGGCGGTGGCGCATATCCAGCGCGCCCATATCTCGATGAGTTTCAGACGGCTGCAACAGGCGGCAACAGGGGCCTGACACGCAGGATCGTTAGGGAAAAGGCCAAACACCGATCACCCTCTCATGCAGATGCAGCGCTCCGGCCCAGAGAAACAGGCCCAGCATTGTGCGCAACACGACAGGGCGCAGGTTCTGACGCCACCATGACACATGCAGAAAAGGGGTGAGCGAAAGCCAAGAGGTATGGGCAATGACATCAACGGAGTTCTCAGCCGACTGTCGCGCGGTTTTTTTGTCAAACGCCCACATGGCCACAAGCGGGAAAGCGGCAAAGCAGCCAAACAGCAGGGCATGGGCAAGATCACCATTGGCGACCAAATGCGCCAGCGCCCAGAACAACAACGCCAGCAGGAGAGGATGACGGCTGACAGCGGCAAAACCGGGGTTGGTTGCTTCAAAACTCCTGGAGCGTGATCCACCCAATGTATTGGCATTGGCTACGCCGATGCCGCAGGTGGCGAGCACAAAGGCCAGTGGCACCATGAAATTGGGCAGCCAGCGCATCCAGGGCTGTTGCGGCCAGATCTCCAGATAAGGCGCGCGACCCGCCGCAACGACCACCCAGGCCAGCAGGATCAGCGACAGCCCCCCATAGGCTGTAAAATAGCCCCGACGACCAAACCGCGCGATGAGTTTTTCACGCAGGCCCCAAAGACGCGGGACAAAATGGCTGCACAGAAATGCGCTCATCGCCAGTGTGAATGCAGCCCAATCTGTCATCGCTTTTCAGCCTCTTTGATCAATCGCAGGATATGACGGCCAAAATACCAACTGACCGGCAAGCCAAGGGGTAGCCCCTAGGCCAGGGCTTCATAGGGCGTCAACACGCGCCATCCAAGGGTCTGCGTGATCAGCGCGGCAAAGAACAGATTGACCGCTGCCGCCCCAGCGCCAAAGGGGGAGAGCGCTGCTAGCAGCCGCCAGGGCGGGCGGTCTGTCATTTGCTGTTGACCAGAACATGCATCGCCACCCTTCAGCAGGTATGCCCAAAAAAAGTCAACGAAGAACAAGGAGCCCCCGTAGAACAGGTTTCTGGCCCGCGCTTTGGTAAGTATTTCTGACATATCGCGGTCCTGAATACAGTTGCGGATGCTTTGGCTTACCGCGGCGCTTGGATGGAAAAGTTGTGCAAGCGCAAAGAAGCAGCGGGAAGCGGGCCTCAGACTGAAACTGGCAACAGGAGGCGCAAAGATGGGGCAGGACTATAGCGGGACAGGGGCGACACAGGCAGACCTTGCCGCCGATCTGACGCTGGCGGCCCTGCTACAGCGCTGGCCGGATTGCGCGCCGGTTTTTTGGCAGCAGGGGATGCAATGTCCCGGCTGCCCGTTTTCACGATTTCACAGCCTTAAGGACGCCTGTGGTCAATATGGGTTGGATGAGAGTGAATTTCGCACCGCCCTGGCGCGGGCAATCAAACAGCCAGTGGCGTGAACCGGAGATGCGCTGCTGCGACCCTCAGCTTTTGGCGCCGCTCAGCACCAGCAGGCGAGGCGGGTCTGTCACCACGATGCGCTTGCGGGCGGATTTGATGATGCCCGACTTTTCCCAGGCCGCCAGCAAGCGGCTGACGGTATGCAGGGTGGTGCCGGTCATCTCTGAAATATTCTGGCGGGTGATCGGAAAACCGATCTCGACGCCTCCCTCTACTTTGCGCCCGGACTGGCTGACCAGGCGCAACAGCGCCGCCGCGACGCGGCGCTCCACGGCCTGGGTTGCCAGCTCGGTGATCCGGGTCTGCATCTCACCTAGCCGCGCGCCCAGGGTCTTGTAGCTCTCGGTGGAAAAACTGGGGTAGTTTTGGGTGAAGGTTTCCCACAGTCGTACCGGCCAGGACAGGGCCAGCGATTCTGAGGCCGCAATGGCGCTGGCGGGGTAGGTCTCGCGTTGCAAGGCCGGCGCAATCCCAAACAGCTGCCCCGGTGAAATATGCAGGGCGATGATCTGCTCTCCCTCTGGGGTGGTCCGCACCACCCGCAGATATCCATCAAGCAGCAGATAGAAACGATCCGCCTCAAAACCTTCGCGAAAGATCACCGTGTCCCGCTCATACCGTTTTGAAGTGGCCTGATCGAGAATTTCGCGAATTTGCACCCGCGTGAGCTGCGAAAAAGGCGGCAGGCCAGACAGTAGGCTTTCGTCGAGTTGGGCCACGGGACCTCCTGATGTGCAGCGGTTTTGGCTAAGACGCATTTCGTCTGCGAGTTTGAGGCAGAACAAAGTGCCTGTCCCCTAGTTAGATCATAGGGGGGGCATAGAAAACACCCGGCAGGGGCCCAAGGCGGTCAAATCGCGCGATCCCTTGCAGCCCGCCCGCCGGGACATCCGCGACCAGCCCACCCTGGTCTACTCTGCTAAGGAGCACGCCATGCAGCCTCGCCGCCCCCATGAAGGGCCCGCCCTGTTTTCCTACGGGTTTCGTCCATTTTTTGCAGGTGCCTGTATCCTTGCCTTGATGGTGGTGCCGCTGTGGGTGCTGATCTGGCAGGGATCGCTCGACTATCAGGGGTATTTTGCCCCTGTCGATTGGCATATTCACGAGATGATCTTTGGCTATGGCAGCGCGGTTCTTGCGGGGTTTCTGTTCACAGCGGTGCCCAACTGGACGGGGCGGATGCCAGTGCGCGGCTGGCCATTGGCGGGTTTGTTTGCGGTCTGGGTGCTGGGGCGGTTGGCGCTATGGAGCGATCTCTTGACGCCTGCGCTGGTTTTGGTGGTGGAGTGCAGTTTCTTGCTGCTGGTGGCGGCGATGATCGCACGCGAGATCATCGCCGGGCAGAACTGGCGCAATCTCAAAGTTCTGATCCCGGTGCTGTTGTTGGGCGCGGCCAATATCCTGTTTCACCTTGAGGTGATGCTGGCGGGGGTATCCGACTATGGTCGCCGGTTGGGGATCGCGCTGTTGGTGTTTTTGATCATGCTGATCGGGGGGCGCATCATTCCCAGTTTCACCCGCAACTGGCTGGCCAAGGAGCGCGGTCAGGCTGCGGCGATGCCGGTGCCCTTTTCCCGCTTTGACGGGGTGAGCCTCGGGTGTGGCGCCGTGGCTTTGCTGGGCTGGACCCTTGCCCCCGAGGCGCTGCTGTCGGGCCTTTTGCTGATCCTGGCCGCTGTCCTGCATATCGCCCGGCTGACCCGCTGGCGGGGGTATTCGGTGATGGCCTCGCCGCTGTTGGCGATGCTGCATGTGGCCTATGTCTTTGTTCCGCTGGGGCTGATGGTGTCCGGCTTTGCGGCACTGGGCCTGATGGATCCTATTGCAGCGCTGCATCTTTTGGGCATCGGCGCGATTGGCGGTATGACTGTGGCGGTGATGATGCGGGCCTCGCTGGGTCACACGGGCCGTGCCTTGGTGGCGGGGCCTGCCCTGACCGCTGGTTTTGCACTGCTGCTTCTGGCGGCACTTGCACGGGTCGCAGGCCCGGTTCTGGAGGCCTATGGCCTGGAGGCGGTGCATCTGTCGGCGGGGCTCTGGACGCTGTCCTTTGCGGTTCTTTGCCTGCGCCTGCTGCCCTGGCTGCTTGTTGCAAACCAGTCCCGACGCAAAGCCAATCCCGCTCCTTCGGTGGCCTAGGCGTTGCGGGACCGGTTCGCTGGTTGGGGTTAGGCTTCGGGGCTGTGACGGCGCCGGACGCTGTCAGATCGCCCGGGCAGGTTCAGTTTTGCATCCCCCCGGGGAGAGCGGGAGATCACCCGGCCTTTGGCGACCACGGCCAGGCGTGCAGGGCGCAGGCGAACGGCCTCGGTGGGGGTGCCCGCGTCCAGCACCACGAGGGAAGCCTGGGCACCGACGTGCAACCCATAGTCCTGCGCGCCGGTGATCTGCGCGTTGGTCTCTGTGACCATGGTGAAACAGCGCTCCATCTCGTCCGGGTGGGTCATCTGCGCCACATGCAGGCCCATAAAGGCCACATCCAGCATGTCGCCGGTGCCGAGCGAATACCAGGGGTCGCGCACGCAGTCCTGGCCCCAGCCGACGGGAATGCCAAGCGCTTGCATCTCTTTCACCCGGGTCAGTCCACGTCGCTTGGGATAGCTGTCGTGGCGGCCCTGCAGCACGATATTGATCAGCGGGTTGGGGATGGCCGAGATCCCGGCCTCGGCGATCAGGGGCAGCAGTTTGGAGACATAGTAATTGTCCATCGAGTGCATTGAGGTAAGATGTGAGCCGGCAACCCGCCCCTGCAACCCTAGGCGCTGGGCCTCATAGGCCAGGGTCTCGATATGGCGCGACAGGGGGTCGTCGCTTTCATCGCAATGCATGTCGACCATCAGGCCACGCTGTGCCGCGATCTCACAGAGGTCGCGCACCGAGGCCGCGCCGTCCGCCATGCTGCGCTCAAAATGTGGGATGCCGCCCACCACGTCGACCCCCATGTCCAGCGCGCGCAGCAGGTTCTCGCGGCCGTTGGGCGCGCGGTACAACCCGTCCTGCGGAAAGGCGACCAGCTGCAGATCGATGTAATCCTTGACCTTTTCGCGTACCTCCAGCATGGCGGTGACGGTGTTGAGGTGATCCGGCGTGGTATCCACATGGCTGCGGATGCGCAACAGGCCCAGACTGGCTGCCCAGTCGCAATAGGTCAGGGCGCGCTCGACCATCTCATCGACCGTGGCCTCATCGCGCAGTTCTCCCCACAGGGAGATGCCTTCAAGCAAGGTGCCCGAGGCATTGACCCGGGGCAGGCCGTAGGAGAGCGTCGCGTCCAGGTGAAAATGCGGATCTACAAAGGGCGGCGCGACCAGATCTCCGCTGGCGTCGATGACTTCGCGGGCCTGACCCTCGATGCGGGGGGCCATGTCGACAATGCGGTCACCGGTGATTGCAATGTCTTGCTGGCTGCCATTGGGTAGGGTGCCGCCTTTGATCAGCAGGTCAAACATCATCTCTCTCCCTTGTTGAAGGGCACCATCAGGGCCGCGGGGATTTCGGCACGGCGCGACATCAGCACCAGCGCCAGAATGGACAGGAAATAGGGCAGCATCAGAAAGACCTGATAGGGCACCACGGCACCGATGCCGGTTTGCTGCAGGCGGATCTGCAACGCATCAAAGGCAGCAAAAAGCACCGCCCCCAGCACCGCCTTGCCGGGTTTCCAGGCGCCAAAGACCACCAGCGCGATACAGATCCAGCCGCGCCCGTTGACCATGTCGAAAAAGAAACTGTCAAAGGCCGACAGCGTCAGAAATGCGCCGCCCACGGCCATGAAGCCGGAGCCCACAGTGACCGCACCCATGCGGATGGCGGTGACGGACAGGCCCTGTGCAGCTACTGCTGAGGGGTTCTCTCCGGCGGCGCGCACCGCCAGGCCCAGCGGCGTGCGATAGAGAATAACAGCCGTCAGCCCTGCCAGGATAAAGCCGGCATAGGTCAGCGGTGTCTGGGCAAAGATTGCCGGGCCGATCAGGGGCAGCTCCGACAGAAACGGCACCTCATAGGGCTGAAAGGCGGTGATCTTGGGCGGTGAGGAGACCTCTGGCAGGACCACGCGATAGGTGTAGAAGGTGAGCGATGTGGCCAGCAGGGTGAGGCCGATGCCCACCACATGCTGCGACAGGCCAAAGGGCACGCTGAGGGTGGAATGCACCAGCCCCAGCATCATGCCGGTCAGCATCGCCACGGCGACGCCCCCCCACAACGGCAACCCGCCCCAGACGGCAATCCAGCCGGCAAAGGCACCGGCAACCATGATGCCTTCGATACCGAGGTTCAGCACCCCTGCGCGCTCGCAGATCAGCTCACCCAAGGTGGCAAAGATCAGCGGTGAGGCGATGCGGATGGCAGCAGCCCAGAAACTGGCGGAGAGCAGGATGTCGAGAAGATCCATGTCAGTCCCTCCGCAGACGGAATTTGGTGAGCAGGATCGCCAGCACCATGAACAATAATGCTGAGGCCAACATGATGTCGGCCAGATAGCTGGGCACGCCTATGGCGCGGCTCATACTGTCGGCGCCGACAAAGATCGCCGCCACAAACAGCGCGGCCAGCACCACGCCCAAGGGGTGCAACAGCGCCAGCATGGCCACCACGATGCCAGTGTAGCCAAAGCCGGGGCTGAGATCGAGGGTCAGGGCGCCCTTGAGGCCGGAGACTTCGGAAAAGCCCGCCAGTCCCGCCAACCCGCCGGACAATAGCGCGGTTTTCAGAATGACCCGGGTCACCGGGATGCCGGCAAAACCGGCAGCCTCGGCGTTCTGGCCGACTGCGCGCATCTCATAGCCCAGGGTGGTGCGGGTGTTGATCACCCAGACCACCAGCGCCGAAATCAGCGCCAGGGCAAAGCCCCAGTGCAGCCGCAGCCCCTCGACGAGGCGGGGCAGGCGGGCCTCTGGGGTGAGACGCGCCGATTTTGGCCAGCCCATTCCCATTGGGTCCTTTAGCGGCCCCTCCAGCAGATACGAGACAAAGAGCAGGAAGATGAAATTGAACAACAGGGTGGTGACAACCTCGTCGACGCCCAGACGGGTTTTCAGCAATGCAGGTCCCAGCAGCAGCAAAGCCCCGGCCAGCATGGCGGCAAGGGCACAGAGCGGCAACATCAGATAGGCAGGCAGACCCAGCGCACCAGTGCCAAGAACCACGGTCAGCACCGCCCCGGCATAGAGCTGCGCCTCGGCCCCGATGTTCCACAGTTTAGCGCGAAAGGCGACAGCGATGGCGAGGCCGGTAAAGATCAGCGGTGTGGCACTGTTAAAGGTCTCCAGGATGGAAAACTTGGAGCCAAAGGCGCCCTTCAGGATCAGGCCAAAGACGGCAAAGGGATTGCCGCCTGCCACCAAGGCCAGAAGGGAGGCCACCAGAAAGGTTGCTGCGATGGCCAGGGCAGGCGGGATCACACGGCGGGCCGTGCTGGGGGCTTCGATTGGTTCAAGCCGCATCGGGGGCTCCTGTGTCCATGCCGTGGCTGTCAAACCCATGGCCTGCCATCCAGCTGCCCAGCTCTTCTGGGCGCATGGTGCCACGGGCAAAGGCGGGGCTGAGGCGGCCTTCGGAGATCACATGGATCACATCCGACAGGCGCATGATCTCGTCCAGATCTTCAGAGATCAGCAGGACGGCAGCGCCGCGGGCGCGGGCCTTGGCCAGTTCCCCATGCACATAGTTCACCGCCCCGATGTCCAAGCCGCGCACGGGTTGGTTGGCAAGGATGATGTCTGGGTTTTCTTCCAGCACGCGCCCAAGAATGAGTTTCTGCATATTGCCGCCCGACAGCAGACGAATGCGGATATCCGGGCCCGGGCAGCGCACGTCATAGCCTTTGATCAGGCTCTCGGCAAAGGCGCGGGCCTTGCCCCAATCCATCCAGCCGCGCTGGCTGAACCGGGTGGCATAGGTTTCCAGAATGGCGTTCTCGGTCAGGTCGAAATCGGCGATGGTCCCGGTTTTGTGCCGGTCCTCGGGGATGCGGGCGATTCCATTGGCAATAGCTGCGCGCGGCGACCAGCGCGCGGGAGAGCTGCCATGCAGCGCCATCTCGCCGGCGCTGGGCGTAATCAACCCAGACAACAGATCCGACAGCGCCGCCTGGCCATTGCCCGAGACCCCGGCCAATCCGGTGATTTGCCCGGCGCAGAGTTCGAAATTCAGGGCTTTCAATCCCGGGGCCGCCCCCTGATCCGGAGTGGAGACGGCGCGCAGCGACAACAAAGGCGCGCCCGCCGCGCGGGCCTCGATGCTGGGTGCGCTGACTTCGGCCCCAACCATCAAGGCAGCCATTTCCTCGCGGTTGGTGTCTTTGGTGGCGCGCTCTGCCACCAATTGGCCGTGACGCAGCACAAGAACGCGGTGCGAGATTGCCATCACCTCATGCAGTTTGTGGCTGATGAAGATCACCGATAGCCCGGATGAGATGGCTTCGCGCAGGGTGGTGAACAGCGCCTCGGCCTCTTGCGGAGTCAGCACGGCGGTGGGTTCGTCCAGGATCAGGATCTTGGCATCGCGATACAGCGCTTTGAGGATTTCCACCCGCTGGCGCTCGCCCACCGTGAGACGTCCCACCCTGGCGTTTGGGTCGACCTTGAGGTGGAACCGTTCTGCCAGATCGCGAATGCGGGATTTGACCTGGCGGGCCTTGAGCGTAGGGGCTGTCAGGTGGTCAACGCCCAGGACGATATTCTCCCAGACCGTCAGATTGTCGGCCAGGGTAAAGTGCTGATGCACCATGCCAACGCCCGCATCCAGCGCGGCCCGCGGAGCCCCCGGTGGCAGCGGCTGTCCAAACAGCTCAATCGCACCCTCATCCGCTGTGTATTGACCAAAGAGGATGTTCATCAACGTGGTCTTGCCGGCCCCGTTTTCCCCGAGCAGCGCGATGACTTCGCCGCGATGCAAATCAAAGCTGACGTCGGCATTGGCTGTCACCGGGCCAAAGCGTTTGGTGATGCCCTGAAGGCGCAGGACAACCTGCGCCTTTTCTGAGTTGCTCATGTGATCAAGCCCAAATCAGGAGGATTTGGGTTCGCTGTCGTCGATGGCCACCGTGTAAGAGCCATCCTTGATCGCTGCCGTGCGGGCCGCCACCAGATCCAGGGCCGCCTGCGGGATTTTGCCCTCAAAAGTGCCATAGGGGGCAAGCGAGCAGCCACCTTCCTTCATGAAGGAATAGATGCCGTAATCCTTGGCGGTGAACGTCCCGGCCTGCACGGCGGCAATGGCGGCATCCAGGGTGGGTTCAAAATGCCAGATCGCCGAAGCCACCACGGTGTCGGGATAATCCGACTGGGTGTCGATCACGTTGCCGATCGCCAGCAGGCCCTTTTCCTTGGCCGCATCCGAGACGCCAAAGCGTTCGGCATAGAGCACATCAGCCCCGTTTTCGGTCATGGCAAAGGCTGTTTCCTTGGCCTTGGGCGGATCAAACCAGGAGCCGATGAAGGAGACCTGGAATTTCATCTCGGGGTTCATCTCGCGGGCACCGGCCATGAAGGCATGCATCAAACGGTTGACCTCGGGGATCGGGAAGCCACCGACCATGCCGATATTGCCGGATTTGGACATCGCACCTGCGATGATGCCCGACAGGTAGGAGGCGTCCTGAATGTAATTGTCAAAGACTGACAGATTGGGCAGGCTTGCGTCTTCCTTGAAGGAAGAACCCATCAGAAAGGCGACATCCGGGTAATCAGCCATGACCTCGCGCGCTTCGGCCTCAACACCAAAGATTTCGCCGATGATCATGGTGTGGCCGCTCTCGGCGTATTCGCGCATCACGCGGGTATAGTCGGTGTTCGAGGTGTTCTCGGAATAGGTATAAGAGATGTCGCCACGATCCTGTGCCGCGAGGGCGGCGACATGGATCCGGCTGACCCATTGCTGCTCAACGGGAACAGTATAGATACCGGCGACCTTTATCGGTTCAGCGGCCATCAGGCGTGCGGGGGACAGACCAACACCGGCCACCAGAGCGGCGGCTGCACTGGTTCCCAGGAATTGACGACGCGTTGGAGCGCCCAAAACGGATTTGGTCATTGAAAGTCCCCCTGTTGAAAAGTCGATCCTTGGCGAATCCTGACCAAAGGGTAAAAACAACCCGCCTGCATAGCAAGAACGCTTTCCTGCAATTTGCAAGCCGATAGAATGATTGATTAATTTCTGTGCATTCGGAGGGTAGTGGTGGAAAAGATGTTCGCGTTTCGAACAATTTTCCTGGTGCTGCCGACAGGTATTCAGCAGCCCAGGTCCGGGCGTTGTCGGTTTCGAGGCTGATTTTGTCCAAAACCGGCGGGGCTCATAAGTCGCTCAACTGCTCAGGTGTCTGCGCGACTAATGAGGGCGATATGGCGTACTCCGGACTAAGAATTATCAAGGAAGCCTTGAGCGGGCATAAAGGTTGGAAGCCGGCCTGGCGGGACCCTGAACCAAAATCCCAGTATGACATCGTGATTGTTGGGGGCGGTGGCCATGGGCTGGCAACGGCCTACTATCTGGCGTCACGCTATCAGACAGCCAAGGTTGCGGTGCTGGAAAAGGGCTGGATCGGCGGCGGCAATGTCGGCCGCAACACGACGATTGTGCGCTCCAATTACCTGTTGGACGGCAATCAGTCCTTCTACAATCTCAGCCTGCGGATGTGGGAGGACCTGGAACAGGATCTCAATTACAACGCCATGGTGTCGCAGCGCGGCATCCTCAATCTGGTGCATACGGATGCACAGCGCGATGCGGCGCGGCGACGGGGCAATGCGATGATCCTGGCTGGGGATGATGCGGAGCTGTTGGATACAGAGGGGGTGCGGGCGATGTATCCTTTCCTCAATTTCGAGAACGCACGCTTTCCGATCAAAGGTGGCTTGTTGCATCGGCGCGGCGGCACCGTGCGCCATGATGCGGTGGCCTGGGGCTATGCGCGCGGGGCCGACCGGCGCGGCGTCGATATCATCCAGAATTGCGAGGTCACCGGCTTCAAGATCGAAGCCGGCAAATGTGTCGGTGTCGAAACCTCCCGTGGATTTATTGGCGCAGGCAAGGTTGGCGTTGCGGTTGCGGGATCCTCCAGCCGGGTGATGGAAAAGGCGGGCCTGCGTCTGCCCATCGAAAGCCATGTCCTGCAGGCCTTTGTCTCCGAGGGGCTGAAGCCGGTCATTCCGGGAGTCATTACCTATGGAGCTGGGCATTTCTATTGCAGCCAGTCGGACAAGGGCGGTTTGGTCTTTGGCGGCGATATCGACATGTACAACACCTACGCACAGCGTGGGAACTTGCCGGTGGTTGAGGACGTGCTGGAAAGTGGCATCTCTCTGATCCCGGCGCTGGGTCGGGTCCGCCTGCTGCGCAGCTGGGGCGGCATTATGGACATGTCGATGGATGGCTCTCCTTTCATCGATCGCACGCCCATTGACGGTCTCTATTTCAACGGCGGCTGGTGTTATGGCGGCTTCAAGGCAACCCCCGCCTCGGGCCTGTGTTTTGCCCATTTGATGGCCACGGATACGCCGCATGACGTGGCGCAGGCCTATCGCCTGGACCGGTTTCGCTGCGGTCACATGATTGATGAAAAGGGCCAGGGTGCCCAACCCAACTTGCATTGATACCGGCACTCTTGTTTCCGGCAAAAGGACCAAAGCGATGATGATCGACCATCCCCTGTTGGGTCTGCGTGACGCACAGGAATTCACCTATCTGGGCGATGCCAGCCTGATTGACCGCCCTGACTGGCAGGCAAAGGACGCCCAGGACCAGTTTCACGACTACCTTTATCTGCGCGACAACCCGGCAGGTGAGCACCGGGAGTTGTGGTTCCACGAGACCGGAGATCGCTCCTGGCTGGTGGTGACCCGCAACACTCTGACCCATGAGATCTCCAAGGTGGAACTTGCCCGCGACGTGGCCCGGGCAAGAGGGCGCAGCACATGAGCCAGGTAAATCGCCTCAGCGGTGGACAGGTAAACCGCAACACAGAATTGAACTTCCGCTTTGATGGCCGCAGCTTCAAAGGCTTTGAGGGCGACACCCTGGCCTCCGCCCTGCTGGCCAATGGTGAGCGCCTGATGGGCCGCTCCTTCAAATATCACCGCCCACGCGGAGTGCTGACCGCTGGCTCGGAAGAGCCCAACGCATTGGTCGAGCTGCGCCAGGGCAACCGGCAAGAGCCCAACACCCGCGCCACCGTGGCCGAGCTGTTTGAGGGGCTTGAGGCCAAGGCCCAGAACGCCTGGCCCTCGCTGCGCTTTGATGCCATGGCGGTGAATGACCGCTTTAGCAACTTTCTGACGGCGGGCTTTTATTACAAGACCTTCATGTGGCCAAAACCCTTTTGGGAAAAGGTCTATGAGCCGATTATTCGCAAGGCGGCAGGCCTTGGCAGCATTTCCTTCGAAGAAGACCCGGATCTCTACGACAAAGGCTTTCTGCATTGCGATCTGCTGATCATTGGCGCGGGCCCCACCGGGTTGGCAGCGGCGCTGACCGCCGGGCGCGCGGGTGCGCGGGTGATCCTCGCGGATGAGGATTTCCGCATGGGCGGGCGGCTCAATGCGGAGACTCTGGCGCTGGGCGATGTCTCCGGTGCTGACTGGGCCACTGAAACCCTGGCGGAATTGGCGAGCCTAGACAATGTGCGCCTGATGACGCGCACCACAATCATAGGGGCCTTCGATCACGGCACCTATGGTGCGGTCGAACGGGTGCAGGACCACCTGCCGCAGGCGGTGGCAGAAAAACCACGCCAGATCTTGTGGCGGATCTATTCGCGTCGCGCCATGCTCTGCGCCGGCGCGATGGAGCGTCCCATTGCCTTTGCCGACAATGACCGCCCCGGAGTGATGTTGGCCTCTGCGGTGCGCTCTTACGTGAACCGCTGGGCGGCCGCCCCGGCGCAACAGGTCGCGATTTTCACCAATAATGACGATGGTCATCGCACCGCTGCGGATCTGATTGCCAAGGGCGTCAATGTCCCGGCTGTGATTGATGTGCGCGCCGATGCGCCAGCTGTTGCAGGCACAGAGCTGTTGGCGGGCGCAGAGGTCATTGGCACCCAGGGGCGTCTGGGACTGACCTCGATCACGGTGCGTCTGGCCAATGGGCAGACCCGCAAGATCATGTGCGGGGCGCTTGCGGTCTCGGGGGGGTGGAATCCCAATGTGCATCTCACCTGTCATCAGCGTGGCCGCCCGCAATGGGACGCGGAGCTTGCCGCCTTTGTGCCTGGACCTGATCTGCCAATTGGGATGACGGTTGCAGGCGCCGCCAATGGTCAACTGTCAACCGCGCAGGCCCTATCAGGCGGCGCTACCGCAGCGGTTGTGGCGCTGAATGACCTGGGGGTTGCCGCCAGCCCGATCGCGGTGCCGCAGGCCGAAGATGCGCCGATTGCGCTGAAACCCTTCTGGCATGTGAGGGGCGGCAAATCCCGCGCCTGGGTCGATTTGCAAAACGACGTCACCGTCAAGGACGTGAAGCTGGCGCATCAGGAAAACTTTGTCTCCGTCGAGCACCTGAAGCGCTATACCACATTGGGCATGGCCACTGACCAGGGCAAAACCTCGAACATGCTGGGCCTGGCGGTCATGGCTGAGCTCACAGGCAAATCGATCCCGGAAACCGGCACCACCATTTTCCGCCCGCCCTATACGCCCGTGCCCATGAGCACCATGGCCGGGCGTGCTACTGGCAAGCATTTCCACCCCACCCGCAAAACGCCCTCGCATGTCTGGGCCGAGGAACAGGGTGCCGTCTTTACCGAGGTGGGCGACTGGCTGCGCGCGCAGTGGTTCCCGCGCAAGGGAGAGACCCACTGGCGTCAGTCGGTGGACCGTGAAGTGCTGCAGACCCGTAAATCGGTTGGCGTGTGTGACGTGACCACCCTGGGCAAGATCGACGTGCAGGGCCGCGATGCCGCCAGTTTCCTCAACAAGATCTACGCCAATGGTTTTGCCAAATTGCCAGTGGGCAAGGTGCGCTATGGCTTGATGCTGCGTGAGGACGGCATCGCCTATGACGATGGCACCGCGGCCCGGCTGGCAGAGGACCATTTTGTGGTTACCACCACCACCGCCAACGCGGTGCTGGCCTATCGCAATATGGAATTTGCGCGGCAGTGTCTGTGGCCGGATCTCGATGTGCAGCTGATCTCCACCACCGAGGCCTGGGCGCAATACGCCGTAGCTGGGCCCAATGCACGTAAACTGCTGGAAAAGATCGTCGACGCGGATGTGGACATCTCCAACGAGGGCTTTCCCTTCATGGCCTGCGGCGAGATCACCATTTGTGGTGGGTGTCGCGCGCGTCTGTTCCGGATTTCATTCTCCGGAGAGCTGGCCTACGAGATCGCAGTGCCAACCCGCTATGGCGATGCCTTGGTCCGTGCCTTGATGGCGGCGGGCGAGGAATTCGATGTGACCCCCTATGGCACCGAAGCGCTGGGCGTGATGCGGATCGAAAAGGGCCATGCCGCCGGCAATGAGCTCAACGGCACCACCACGGCGCAGAACCTCGGCCTGGGTCGGATGGTCAGCAAGAAAAAGGACTGCATCGGCAATACCCTGAGCGAACGCGAAGGAATGAACGACGAGACCGGGTTGCGCCTGGTTGGCTTCAAACCGGTGACGGATACAGATCCAGTCCTGGCAGGGGCGCATCTGATGAATGCCAGCGGTGCGGTCAATGCCCGCACAGATCAGGGCTATGTCACCTCAGCCTGCTATTCGCCCATCCTGGGCAGCGCGATCGGGATTGGTTTCCTGAAAGACGGTGCCAATCGCATGGGGGAAAGGCTGCGGGCTGTCAGCCCGCTGGAGGGCAGCGAGATCCAGGTAGAGGTGGTCTCGGCCCATTTTGTTGATCCGGAAGGGGAGCGTCTTCGTGCATAAACTGAAACCAATTTCCGCGCTTGGCGCCGCACAGCCGCAGATCGACCAGATCGCCGGGCTGACCATTGCAGAACGCAGCGATCTGGCGCTGGCCAGCATTGCCGCCCGACAGGGCCAGGGGGAGGCCTGCATGGCCGCGGCCCAATCCTGGATGCAGGCCGATCTGCCGTCACCGGGGCAAGGGCATCTGGGACAGACCTATAGCTGCTTTTGGATGGGACCGGAGCAATGGATGGTGAGCGCCGACCAAGCGGACCACGAGGATCTGGCCTCTGAGATCAAACAGAGCTTTGGTGCCACAGCCTCGGTCAGCGAGCAAAGTGGCGGCTGGTGTCGTTTTGATCTCAAGGGGGCGCAGCTCGGAGCCGTATTGGAACGGCTGTGCAATGTCGATTTTGCCGCCATGGAAACTGGCGATGTCAGCCGCAGCCGGTTGGAGCATCTGGGCTGTTTTATCTGGTGTCTGCAGCCGGGATCTGAAGTGGCCATTCTGGGGCCACGGTCTTCGGCAGGATCGTTGCATCACGCCTTGGTGGCGGCGGCGCGGTCAGCCCTTTGATCGCACGCGATCGGCCCGACCTCACACCGATGGCAGGCAGTCGCCATCGGTGACCCGCAAGGAATTCTTGGCCTCCCGGTCCTTGAGCGGGCTGATGCCATAGATGTCGCGGTAGTGGCGCTGAAAGGCTGAGGGCGAGGAATAGCCAACCATATAGGCAATGCTGGTGATCGGGTCCCGGCTGTAGAGCACCAGTTGGCGGGCTTCGTTCATTCGCATCTGTCGGTAATATTTCAGCGGGCTTTGGCCGGTGGCCCGCTTGAAGCTGCGCTCAAGGCTGCGCGCTGACATATTGATGGCCTCCGCCACAGCGCTGATCTGGATCGGTTCTTCAATGTGTTCTGCGAAGAGTTTGATGGCCTGGGCTACCTTTGGCGGCAGCATGTCCTTTCCAGCGGCATTGCCCAGAACAGGCAGGCGCTGCGGAACGTCAGCACTGCGCACGTAAGGGTGCTGGAACCAGCAGGCGGTTTCAGTGGTGATCTCTGGCCCCAGCTCCTGTTCAATCAGATTCAGCATCAGGTCGAATACGGCGGCCGACCCGGAGGCGGTCTTGCAAGGACCCTGGTCGTTCAGGACCGTCTGATGGGCCTCGACATCGGGGAATTCAGCCTGAAAGGCGGCCTCGTAGCACCAGTGGACTGACATCGGCAGCCCTTCCATGATCCGACTGCGGGCAAGAGGGAAAATGCCGCCGCTAAAGGCCCCCAGGCTGCCGCCCGTGCGCAGATGACGGTGTAAAATGGCATTGGCCTTGGTGGGGTTGTCGAACTGCCCATTGGGGCTGGAGACAAAAAACAGATGCTGCAATTCGCCGGCCTCGCCCAACAGGTGATCCGGAGCAAAAGAGACACCCGCAGAGGAGGCGATGGGCCCCTCCTGGTCGGCGAGGATCTTCCAGGCAAAGGCGTCGCGACCTGCGATTTCGTTGGCGGCGCGTAGCGGTTCGATGGCTGAGGTGAGACAGGCCATGGGAAAGCCGGGAAAGATCAAAAACCCAAGGGTGATTGGCTCTTTTGGGATCTCTTGCGTGGGGGAGTGGCGGTTCATCTATGCCTCCTGTGTCTGGCGCGGGGTGTCAGGCTGGTCAGGCTGTTGGGGCGGCTGCAGATCCGCGACGGTGGCGATGATTTGTCGTTCCAATTCACGTGCCGCCGGAGAGGCCGGAGTATCGGCCTTGCGCAGCAGGTGAATCTGGCGTCGCGTGCTGGCATCGGCCAGCGGACAAAAGATCAATCCATATGATTCGGCGAGTTTGGCTGTCATTTCCGGTAGGATCGTAACTCCAAGACCGGCTTGAACCATGGCCAAAAGCGACGTCATGTTGTGAACTTTGAGCAAGGATCCTTCGTGTAGTTGCCGTGAGGCTTCTGCAGGAATTTGCGCCGAAAGATCGTTGGCGATGAAGTGATGCGGGGGGAGGTCTTCCCAGCTGAGCGGCCGGTCGAGACGAGCCAGCGGATGGAGCGCAGGACAAACCAGACCAAAGGCATCCGATAGCAGATCCTGCCGGTTTAGACTGCCAGAATGTTGGTTGGCTGTGGCGATGCCTAGGTCGACCCGTTCGCGCATCACTTCGCGCAAGACCGAAGCGGAATCCATGTCGCGCAGCTCTATCTTCACATCTGGGAAGTCTTTGGAATAGTTCAGGATTGCCTGCGGCAGAATGCTGCCGGCAACCGAAGGCACCGCAGCGATGCGGACACGACCGCGACGGGCCTTGGCATAGCCTTCGATGGCCTGAATGGTGCTGTCGAACTGGCGCAGCTCATGTTCGGCCTGTTCCAGGACAAACTCTCCCAAAGCGCTCAGCTTGTTTTTGCGGTCCGTCTCAAACAGTGGTTCTCCCAGGTGGCCCTCCAGCTGCTTCAGCATCATCGAAACCGCCGAAGGCGTGCGCCCCAGCTGCGCTGCCGCTTCGCTCAATTTGCCGCGCCTGGCCACGATTGCAAAGCAACGCAGCATTTCGATTTTGATAGACACTTCAGTTTTCCTGAAATTAGCTTAATCAATTTGAATTTGAATGAAGTGGTCGCAAGAGTCCATAACTATCACACGCGATAGCATGCTGACTGATACGGGGACCCATCTCATGAGCGAACTTCACAAAAACCTGATTGCCGGCGAATGGCTGGCTGGCGAAAGCGAGATCGAGAACCGCAACCCTTCTGATCTGTCGGACTTGGTTGGTATCTATGCCCAGGCCTCGGCGGATCAGCTGGAGGCAACCCTGGACCAGGCTCGCGTGGCCCAGGCCGAATGGGCTGCCTATGGCCTGGAGCGCAAGCAGGCGGTGCTGAACGCCATTGGCAATGAGATGATGGCCCGCGCCGAAGAGCTGGGCACATTGCTGAGCCGCGAAGAAGGCAAGCCGCTGGCCGAGGGCAAGGGCGAGGTCTATCGCGCGGGTCAGTTCTTTACCTATTACGCCGCCGAATGCCTGCGCCAGCTGGGTGAGAATGCGGATTCTGTGCGCGACGGCGTTGAAATCGACGTGCGCCGCGAGCCAATCGGAACTGTGGCAATCATCAGCCCCTGGAACTTCCCCACGGCGACGGCGTCTTGGAAGATCGCACCAGCCCTGTGTTATGGCAATGCGGTGGTCTGGAAACCTGCCAATGTGACGCCCGCCTCGGCTGTGGCCCTGGCCGAAATTATCGACCGTCAGGACATTCCCAAGGGGCTGTTCAGCCTTGTCGTCGGTGCCGGTCGCACCATTGGTCAGCGTCTGGTGGAAAGCCCAAAGATTGACGCGATCTCCTTTACCGGTTCGGTCCCTGTTGGTCGTGGCATTGCCACGGCCGCAATCCAGAACTTCACCAAGGTTCAGATGGAAATGGGCTCCAAAAATGCCCTGGCGGTGATGGATGATGCCGATATCGATCTGGCTGTGACCCTAGCCCTGGGTGGGGCCTTTGGCAGTACCGGTCAGAAATGTACCGCCTCTTCGCGCCTGGTGGTACATTCCGCTGTCCACGACAGCTTTGTCGAAAAGCTGGTGGCCGGAGCGCAGGCGATGAAGGTTGGCCACGCGCTGGAAGCCGGTATTCAGATGGGCCCGGTGGTGAGCGAACAGCAGCTCAACGAGAACCTGGCCTATGTCGATCTGGGCAAATCCGAAGGTGCTGAGTTGGCCTGCGGCGGTCAGCGTCTGGAGATGCCAACCGAAGGTTTCTACATGTCACCCGGCGTGTTCCTGAACACCTCCAATGACATGCGCATCAACCGCGAAGAGATGTTTGCCCCCCTGACATCGGTGATCAAGGTCGGCAGCTACGAGGAAGCGCTGAGCGTCGTGAATGACACCAACTTTGGTCTGACCTCCGGCATTGTCACCCAGAACCTGGCCCGCGCCACCCATTTCCGCCGCAACGCGCGCACCGGTGTTGTCACCGTCAATCTGCCCACCGCAGGCACCGACTATCACGTGCCCTTTGGCGGGCGCGGCGACAGCTCCTATGGCCCGCGCGAGCAGGGTAAAACCGCCGCCGAGTTCTACACTACGGTCAAGACCGCCTATATCAGCGCCGGAAAGCCGCTCTGATGATCCTGCAGGGGCGCAGATCACTTGCATCCGGCGCTTGCGCCGAATGCAGCGCCCGTCCCGCCCCCCACGGGGCGGGCGTTTCTCGCCCTCCTCGCCAGGCCGGGCGCTGGCTTTTCAATTGTGAGGTTTTGGCATGACCAATTTTCGCATCGACGGTCTGCAATATGCAAATTGGTCGGAAAAGATCTTCCGCCAGTTGCGGCAAGGCGGCGTGGATGCGATCCACGTCACCATCGCCTATCACGAGAGTTTTCGCGAAACGGTTCTAAATTTTGAGCAGTGGAACCGTTGGTTCGAGCAATACCCAGATCTGATCATGAAGGGGCAGTGGGCCTCTGACATCGACAAGGCCCGCGAGACTGGCCGCACCGCCGTGTTCTTTGGCTTTCAGAACCCCAGCCCGATGGAAGATGACATAGGGCTGGTTGAAATTCTGCACACGCTGGGCGCGCGCTTTATGCAGCTGACCTATAACAACCAGTCGCTGCTGGCGACCGGCTGCTACGAATCCTACGACAGCGGCATCACCCGTATGGGCCGCCAGGTCATCAAAGAGATGAACCGGGTGGGTCTGGTGGTCGACATGAGCCACTCGGGCGACCGCTCCACCATCGAGGCGGCGGAGATCTCTGAGCGCCCCATCGCCATCACCCATGCCAATCCCCATGAGTGGTCGCCCGCGCTGCGCAACAAGAAGGATGATGTCATCCGCGCGGTGACAGAAGGTGGCGGCATGTTGGGTTTTTCGGTCTATCCGCATCACCTCAAAGGCAAATCCGACTGCACGCTTGAGAGTTTTTGCCAGATGATTGCCGATACCGCGGGCAAATATGGCGCTGAGCATCTCGGGATTGGCACCGACCTGTGTCAGGACCAGCCCGACAGCATTGTTGAATGGATGCGGGTCGGACGCTGGACCAAGGAAATCGACTATGGCGAAGGCTCGGCCTCCGCCCCCGGTTTTCCGCAGATGCCGCATTGGTTCAAGGACAATCGCGACTTTGGCAATATTGAGTCCGGCCTCAGGGCCACGGGTCTCAGCGCCGCAGAGGTTGCCGGGATCATGGGCGGCAATTGGTACCGCTTTTTCCAAGAGAATTTTGGCGCAGCCGCAAATCAGTAGCTGCAAATGTGAGTGACGGGAACGCGCGACCCGTTTCCCGGGGAGGGGAAAAAATGTCTGATGTAACAAACGAAACCAAGGGGCAGGAAGGTTCGGTCAATATGCCGCTCTTTCTGATCTCTGGGGGCTTCATTGCCCTGTTCTGCCTAGCGGCGCTGTTCAATCTGGATGGGCTGTCAGCCCTGGTGGATTGGGGCTTCAATTTTGCAGCGACCTATTTTGGCCTGTATTGGCAGCTGCTGTTGCTGGCCACATTCCTGATTGGTCTGGTGCTCTGTGTGCTGCCTGGTGGCCGCGCCATCATGGGGGGGCTTGCGGCCCCTGAGTTCTCGCTGTTCCAGTGGGGATCGATGATCATGTGTACCCTGCTTGCGGGTGGCGGTGTGTTCTGGGCCGCCGGTGAGCCTATTGCCCATTTCCTCTATTCGCCGCCGCTATACGGTGCTGAAGGCGCGACCGAGGCAGCGGTGAACCCGGCCATTGCCCAAAGTTTTATGCACTGGGGCTTTCTGGCCTGGGCCATCCTGGGTTCGCTGAGCACCGTGATGCTGATGCATTACCACTATGAAAAAGGCCTGCCGCTGGCCCCGCGCACCCTGCTGTACCCGGTGTTTGGCGACAAGGCGATCAATGGCCCCATCGGCTTGATTGCAGATGCCTCTTCGATCATCGCTGTGGTTGCCGGTACCGTGGGCCCCATTGGTTTCCTCGGGCTGCAGGTGAGCTATGGGCTCAACGATCTGTTTGGCATTCCCGACGTCTTTGTTACCCAGCTGTTGGTGATCGGCGGACTGGCTGCGATCTATACCATTTCGGCGATGACCGGCCTGTCCAAGGGCATTCAGCTTTTGTCCAAGATCAACGTGATCCTGGCAGCGGCGCTGCTGCTTTTTGTGCTGCTTGCAGGCCCTACCGGTTTTATCTTCTCCTCCTTCTTCTCGGGCTTTGCCACCTATCTGGGGAACTTCTTCCAGATGGCGCTGTTCCGCGGTGATGCAGGCGTATTCGGCGAGCCCGGCTGGCTGGGCTGGTGGACCGTGTTCTTCTGGGGCTGGTTCATGGGCTATGGCCCGCTGATGGCGATGTTCATTGCCCGCGTCTCTCGCGGTCGCTCGATCCGTTCCATCATCCTGATGCTGTCGGTGATTGCCCCCATCGTGACCAACTTCTGGTTCACCATCATTGGCGGCACCGGCATCTCGATGGAACTGGCCGCGCCCGGCAGCATCTCTGCTGCCTTTGAAGGGTTCAACCTGCCTGCGGCATTGCTGGCGATCACCAACAACCTGCCCATGGGCTTTGTCATCTCCATCCTGTTCCTGATCCTGACCACCATCTTTGTGGCCACAACCGGGGATTCGATGAGCTACGTGATTTCGGCTACCATGAGCGACGGTGACAACCCACCAACAGCCGTCCGCGTCTTTTGGGGTATCGCCATGGGCGTCATGGCGGTGATCCTGATTTCGGTCGGCTCTGGCGGTGTCTCCAAGCTGCAAAGCTTTATCGTGGTGACCGCAGTCCCGGTTTCTCTGATCCTCTTGCCCTCGCTGTGGGATGCCCTGCGCATCACCCTGGCCAAAGGCAAAGAGAGCTAAGCACGCTTGAAAAATTCGGGTGGGCGCTAGTTGGTGCCCATCCGATGCCTGCACGGAGCAGGCAATGGAAACGCGCGAACATCCAGATTGCAAAGGCTTACAAGAATGACCCAAGTCTCCTGCCGCGACCCCAATTTGGTGATGCGCCTTGCGCGTCTTGGTTCCATCCACCAATCGCGACTGTCTTTTATGCGTATCCTGACCCGCCGCATGGCACGTGAAGGTTGGCGCTTTGAACAAACCGAATTCAATATCGATGACACCGGTGTCGGCCATGCGGTCTATACCGCCTTTGGGCCCGAGCGCGCCTATTCCCTGATCGCCTATGCCCATGACCTGCCCGCCGAGAAACGCTCGGATCGGGTCATTGCCGAAGCCTGGGACGCGACCTTTACCCTGTTTGACGGCATCCCGACGGCGGATGACATCGAACGCTTGTCCCACAATATTCCGGTGCAAGAGGCCGGGCGAGTCTCAGGATCAGAGCTCTCGGTGTCGCGCGCCAACAGGTCGGTGCGCCTGTGGGAGCATGTAGTCAGCGCTCTGGCTTCAGGCGGGCAGCCCGATGCCGCACAGCTTGATGCGGTTGGCTATCTGATGCGTACCACTGCGGTCTATGGTTCTGGCAAACTGGGGGCAGCTGACCGCGAAATGATTGCCGGACGCCCTGAATTCCGCGTTCCCTTCCAAGTGGAGATGCTCTCGGTCTATCTGACCCGCTGGTTTGTACGCGATCTGGTGCAATACATGGCTGATTGCCGGGCGCAGGCCTCTGGAAAAACCGCCGCTACCCTGGCCCCAGAACTGGCCCGCAGCCTGGGCATAGGCAATTCCACCGGCCTGGGCATGGCGCCATTTCTGCTGAACCATCCAGTCCTGTTCAGCAACTGGGTGGCCGCACGCGAAGTCGCTCTGCAACGGGTGCGTGGTGTTGAAACCGCCAGCGCCAAAGAGATCGCCATCTTCCAAGACATTTTTGCCCGCAACACCCGGTCGGTTGCCAATTGGCATTCAGAACATCCGGTCCAACTGGAGAAACTGGCGGCCTTGCATGCAGATGTCGACATGATTGCTGCCAAACTGGCAGACGAAGGCCTGGCGGATCGATATCCCTGGGAGAGCCTCTATCAGTGGAGCGCGCAGGCCCTGACCGTGGAAGGTCAGGAATGGCTGGTCTCGCTGTTGCTGGAACCCTATGGCCATCTGGTGGATGACCTGGCGGAGGCGATGTCGGCGGATAATACAGCCACCTTCCGCATTGCCGGTGCGATGACCGTGGCCCGCCTGCGTGAGGTGTTGCAGGATGTCTACGGCTGGGCACTTGCGACGGATTGGGCTTTGCCAGCCAACAAGGCACGGGCCTGGTATGTCTCCGAAGAAAAGCTGGAACCCCGACTGGGGGAGCGCTTTGAAGAGCCGATCGAGGAATATGAGCAACCGCTGGCCCCGGGGCGCGATGCGACGCAGCTGTTTGCAGCACTAGCCCATTGGCCGGATGAGACACCGATTGCGGAGTTCCTGTTGCGCCACCCGGAACACCGTCACTCGGTGCGCCGCGCCCAGATTGCCAATCGCGCCCCCTATGCCGAGATCCGCGACAATACCATCTCGCAGGATGTGCTGCCGATCGACATGCTGCGTTGTAAACTGGCCTTCTTTGGGGCGATGCATTTTGATCCCCGTTCGGACCGCTGGGTCCGGATCTGCATGTATGGAAACGCGCCCTACCCGGAAGAGCTGTCACTGCGGGATGGTGACTTCTGGGTCTATCCAGATGTCGGGCCAGATGCCACGCGAGATGCCGCACCAAATGCCGGGGAGGGCTAAAACGATGAGCCATTCATTGAACGAAATCGAAGCCATGAGCAAACGCGCCGCGCGTGGTGCGGGTCTGGCCTGGGGCCTGGCCGAAGAGGCTGCCAAGGGGACGCGCTGGCTCTCGGCTTTCAGCTTTCCGGGCACGGAAATGCTGGCCGGGCTGCTGGCGCTGAATGATCGCCTGCCTGCGGTTGATTTTTCGCCCTCCACTCTCAATGGCAATTGGTCTGCGCCCGCAGGCCGGATGAGCCCGCTGATTGCGGGGGCCGCCATGAGCGACTGTGCGGTGCGCATGGAACAGGGCCAGGTGATCGAGATGGAGAATGTCTCCTTTCCGTTGTTGGTGGTGCCCTTTGCCGGTGGTGCGGCGCTGCGCCTTGGGGTGCCGGTTTCGGTCTCCTGGGAGGGGGCCAAGCTGACCACCGACGGCCAGCGCCTGTGTGTGCAGGGCAAACGCGAAGCCATACTGGTGTCACATGCCGCGCGGCTCAGCTGTGCGGCCCCTGCGGAGATGACCGGCCAAAGTGAGCCGGTGATGCGGGCCGAAGTGGATGAGAGCGCCTGGCAGGAACTGGGTGAATTTGCCCATCGTACCTATGCCCCGGCCACCGAGAGCTCACGTCTGCTGGGGGCCGGAGCCGGTCTCAGTGACAACGATTGATGCGAACCGAGGGGGCAGGCCCCCTGGTTCCAAAACTGCAAGAAGAGGAAACCTCCAGATGAGTGCCACCGAAACCCTCACCCTAAGTGAAATCGAAACCCTCGCCTATGACGCCCTGGTGGCTGCCGGAACCGCGCCCGAGAGCGCACGTCCCCTGGCTGTGGCCACGGCGATGACAGAGGCTGATGGGGTGGCCTCGCATGGGCTGGCCTATGTGCCGATCTACGCAGGCCATGTGGAGTGCGGCAAGGTGGATGGCACCGCCACACCGGTGCTAAGCCAGCCGCGTCCCGGTGTGGTTGCGGTAGATGCGGCCACCGGTTTTGCCCATGCGGCCATCGACAAGGGGTTTGAGACCCTGATCCCCTTGGCGCGTGAACAGGGTGTTGCGGTTCTGGCGGTCAAGAACTCCTACAATTGTGGCGTATTGGGGGTGCATACCCAGCGGCTGGCCCAGGCCGGGCTTCTGGGCTTTGGCTTTACCAATGCGCCCGCCTCGATTGCCCCTTCAGGCGGGGCCAAGCCGGTTCTGGGCACCAACCCGATTTCCATTGCTGCCCCCGGTACAGATGGCGATGCGCTGGTGCTGATCGATCAATCTGCCAGCACGATTGCAAAAAGCGAAGTGATGAAGCATTCCCGCGAGGGCAAGGCGGTGCCCGAAGGATGGGTGCTCGATGTGGATGGCAACCCCACCACCGACCCGGATGCGGGGCTCAAAGGCTCGATGGTGCCTTCAGGGGGCTACAAGGGTGTGGGCATCGCATTGATGGTCGAAATGATGGCTGCGGCCATGACCGGGGCATCGCTCGGCACCGAGGCTAGCCCGTTTTCGGGTCCGGTGGGTGGCCCCCCCAAGACCGGACAGTTCTTCATTGCGATTGACCCCGGCGCAACCTCTGTCGGCAGCTTTGCTGAGCGGATCAGCACGCTGGTCGCCTCGATCCGAGATCAGGATGGGGCGCGCCTGCCGGGCGATGGCCGGGCCAAGGCCCGCGCCCGGGCCGCCACAGAAGGGGTCGCGGTGAATGCGGCCACCCTGGAGAAGGTGCGCGCCCTGCTCTAACAGCCTGTCATGCTGAATTGAGGTGGATCGAGCAACGATCCTACATCAACGCCGCGCAGCCCCTAGGGTTAGCGCGGCGTTTTTTGAGGTGAAGATCACAGCTAGGGATCAGGCAAGATATTCCAGCCGGGCCCCTGAGAACTGGCGGATTAAAGCGGGGGCCTGTGTTGCGGGTATCAGACAGAGCGCGGTTGACAGACCGTCGGCCAGGGCCGCGCGCGGGGCACTGACCGAGGCAAGGCGCGACAGCTCCGCGCCGGTGCCAGAGCGCGGATCAAGGATATGGCTTTGTCCGTCCCCAACCTGGGTGCCCGTCGCAGCGGATGTGGCCAGGGCGCGATCCGACAGGGACAGCTTTGCGCGTAGTTCCCCGTCCGGTGCGGCAACACCAACGTGCCAGGCGCTGCCATCTGAGCGTTGACCACGGGCCGCAACCTCGCCCATGTCCAACAGCACGTCCCGCAGCCCTTCGGCGCGCAGCAAATCGGCAATCTGGTCGGTGATATAGCCCTGAGCGATACCATTGAGGGTCAGCGCCATGCCCGGGCGCAGCAGGTGCACCTCGGCACTGTCAAAGCTGACATGTCGCCAGCCGATCGGCAGGGGACGGGTCTTGCTGCCAAGCGCCAGCGCCCGCCACAGAGGTTGCACCGTTGGATCAAATGCGCCGCCGCTGGCAGCGTTCAGACTGGCAGACAGGCTGAGCACATCCAGCAGTTCTGGTGCCGGGGCCACCAGCCTGCCTTGGGTATTGAGCAGGCTCAGCTGCGACTGCGGGTGAAACAGGCTGAAGATCTGTTCCAGCCGATCAATCTCTGCCTCCAGACGGGCAAAAATCGGTGCGGCGGACTGCGTATCAAGGCCGGAAATCACCATCTGGGCCGGGGCCCCCATGGCACGCCTTTGCCACTTGGCTGAGGTTTGACTGGCGGCTGCGGCAGGACCTGCAGCGACAGTTGCGGCGCAAATGCTGAGGAACCGGCGACGAGAGAGGGGCGCGGTCATGACGGGGTCTCCAGTTTCAGATCGAGATCCACCGGACCAAGCACGGTCTCGGCGGGGATGGTCTCCAGCGTGGTGACGGTGCCGCCATAGCGGGCGGCAAATTCCGCCGCGGCTTTGGCGCTTGCAAAGGGCACCACTTCGGGCGCGCCCATGCCTCCTGCCACATTGCTGTCGATGACAAAATATGCGTCGCTTGCCGCGATCCAGTTGTCGATGCCGGGCTGGGCCCAGCTGGGGGCCAGGCCCATGTCACTGACGTAGATGGCGGTGATATCGGCCTCGCGCTCTGGACCCTTGAGATAGGCCAGCAGATCGCGGACCTGAGCAAAGAACAGCGGCGCCGGGTAACCTTCGAGGTGGATCTGCCCCTTGGGGCCGCCGTGCTCGGCGATATTCATCTGGCAGAAATAGCTAAGCGCAGTCTGGGTCAGCTCCACAGGAACTGGCGGCAGCTTGGCCTCTTCCTCCTGGCAACCAGCGAGCGGCAGGGCGAGGGCTGCCAGCAGCGGCAGCAGGGCAAGACGTGTCATGGTTCCACCTTTCGGAACGCGGCGCGGGCAAGGACAAAGCCGATTAGCGGCCAGCCAAGCAGGGACAGAGGGGCCGCCCAGACAGGCAGGGCAGAGGCGGCGCCCGCCATGCCGCTGGACAGCGCGATTGCATCAGAGGCGGCGATGTTCCACAGACGGAAGGCATCCGCCGGATTGGCCACCATCACCCAGGGAAAGATGCTCTGGGTAAAGGCACCGTCGCCATCCATCACCACCGCGCCGAGCAGCGCCAGATCATAGAGCACAACAAAGACCAGCCAGAGCCCGGCCGACAGGCCTGCGGCGGCGGTGGTACTGCCGGCCAACGCCGAGATGGCGTAGCCAAGTACCAGAAAAGCGGCCCCCAGCAGGATCGAGGTCAGCACCAGCCGCAACAGTGCTGCGAGGCTTTCGGATCCAGCACCTCCAAACCAGGCGGCAATGGCCCCGGCCGTGCCAAACCCGATCCCCATGGCAATGCTCAGCGCTGTCAGATGAGCCAGGAACTTGCCTGCCAGGATCTCTCCGCGCCCGGCAGGGTAGGTCAGCAGCAAGGCCAGTGAGCCGCGATCACGGTCCCCGGAGATGGCATCAAACCCCATCATCAGCGCCAGCAGCGGCGCGAGATAGACCGATAACGTAGTCATCGAGGCCACCGAGATGGTGAGCATGTCAACACCCAGGGTCCCGGTGGGGGCCGAGCCCGCAAAGGAGAGCGCCAGCGCAAAGGCCAGCATGATCAGCGTGGCCATGAAGATCCAGAGATTGCGCCGCAGGATCAGCATTTCGGCGCGGAAAATGGCGAGGATACGCATCAGCTCTGCTCCTGTTGGGAATAATGGCGATAAAGGTCCTCCAGGCGCGGCGGCACCATGTCGATATCGACAACCACGTCGCCAAGGGCGGCGATGCGGCGCAGCTCTGTCATCTTGTCTTGTGGCGCACAAAGGATCTCGACCGAGGCGCCATTGACGCGACGTCCGCCGGTCTGCTGTGCGATGTGGTCGGCTTGGATCCCTTGCGCCTTTACCCTGAGCTTCACCGGCAACCCGGCCTTGGTTGACAGATCCGCAAGGGTGTCGTCGGCCACTTTCACGCCTTTGCGCAGGATGGCGATGCGATCAGTGCGGGCCTCAACTTCGGTCAGGGCATGGCTGGCGATCAGCACGGCGGTGCCATTGCCTGCCAGCTCGTCGATGATGGCATAGAGATCCTGCCGCGAGATCGGGTCCAGCCCACTGGTCGGCTCATCCAGAAGCGCCAGCTTGGGACGACCCAGCAGCACCTGTGCAAGACCCAGACGCTGGCGCATACCCTTTGAGTAGGCGCCGACGCGACGGTCCATGGCCTCCCCCAATCCAACGCGTTGCAACAGGCCGGGAACATCTGCCTTCTCTCCAATGAGACGCGCAAAAGTGGCGAGCTGTTCCCGGCCTGTGAGGGCGGGGTGAAAGCTCACCGCTTCGGGCAGAAACGCGGTGTCCGCGCGGGCAGAGGCGCTGCCGGGCTGGGCACCACAGATGCGGATGCTGCCGCCCTCAGTCTGGATCAGGCCCAGAACGGCCTTGATCAGGGTGGATTTTCCGGCCCCGTTGTGACCCAAAAGCGCCAGACGTTCGCCTGCCCTCACGCATAGATCAATTCCATGCAGGACCTGGGTCTTGCCGCGAAACTTGTCGAGGCTCTTGATCTCCAGGACCGGGTTGCGATCTGTGTTATCCATTGTCTTCAACCTTGTTGGCGACTGCGGGCTTTACCGGTCGCATCAGGGGGCTGCTGTCGATCACGCCGCCGGGCAGCAGCGCCGGAAAGGTGGATTGCGACCAGCGCACAAGTTGCACGGCGGGAGACCCCATCAGCAGTTTCGCAGCGGGCTGGGTCCAAAGTACGTGATCCATGCTGTCATTGGGTCGGTAGGGCGCATCCGCGATGCCGTCGCCATCGACGTCAAAGCCGGCATTGTCGGACCAGTAGTTGCCGCGACCGTCTTCGGACCATTCCACCCATTTCGAGGCGACATATTTCACCTGGTGGCGGTTCCCGACAAAGGCATTTCCGACCATCCGGTTGCCTTCGCTACCGGCGGTGAAATGAATGCCGATGCCGCAGCCCTGGAACCAATTGTCGGAGAAATCATTCTTGTGCGAATTATACAGGAAGGTGCATTTGTTCCTGGCGCCTTTGACGTAGTTGCCACGGATCACCCCCTTGTTGGTGTAGTTCAGCATCACGCCGTGATCGCGGTCATTCAGCGAGACATTGTCGGTGACCTTGACCCGGGTGGAAAACATCACCGCATAGCCCAGGTGGTTGCCGATTGAGACATTGCCGGAAACTTCGGAATTGTCGGCATACATGTAGTGGACGGCAAAGCGCAGATCGCGAAACAGGTTGTCGCGAAAGATGTTGCGCTTCGAGGAATTTACAAAGACGCCATCGCGACCCCATCGAATGTCGTTGCCTTCGACCACGGCACCGGGGGCATTCCAGACGTAAACCCCGTTGCCGCGCATGTTCATGTGATGGTCCTGACGGCCCTCGATCACATTGCCTGCAACCAGCGCGTCGCGGGCCCCGTGGACATCAATGCCGTAGAGATTGCCCAGCAGGGTATTGTTGCGGATCACTGGCGCGCGGGCGGTTTTGGTCAGCTGAATACCACTGTCGATGGTGCCATGGTCAGAGCCCGATCCGATGACGGTCAGCCCCTGAACGATCACGCCGGGGCCGGTCACGGTGATGGTGCTGCCCTGATTGCCACCGTCGATGGTGGCCTGGCCCTGACCGTCCAGCGTGATGGGGCGGTCTAGGATCACGGTCTCATAGTAGATGCCAGGCGCCAGACGGAGGGTATCCCCATCCGCCGCCTGAGCCAGAGTTTCAGCAATGGCCCCCGCCTGATTGGGCACCTGCCAATCGGCGGCGCTTGCGCCTCCACCGATCAACAGAGCTGCTGTGAGCAGGAACCAGCGCATCTTAGGCCTCGCGAGGTTCGACGAACATACGGCCGCGCATTTCCATGTGCAGCGCATGGCAGAACCATTGGCAATAGTACCAATGGACGCCAGGACGTTCGGCGACGAAGGTGACCGAGGCGGTGGCCTGGGGCCCAACTTCCATGGCGACCCCAAAGTTGGCCATGCAGAAGCCGTGGGTCAGGTCGTCGATGTCATCTAGGTTGGTGACATAAACAGTGACCTCATCGCCCTGTTTGACGGTGAACTTCTCAAGGCTGAAGTTCGGCGCCTGGCTCGACATGTAGACGCGGACCTTGTTGCCATCGCGGATGATCTCTTCCTGGTAGTCATCCAGATCAACCCCATCGGCCTCAGCCTGGGCGCGGGCATCAGCCCATGTGGGGTCGTTACGATCCCAGATGTTGACCGGGTTCACCTTGGAGCGGTGTACGATGATGCTGTCATGGGGTTCAGCAAAGGTTGGGCCATCGTGGACCACCTTCATCTTGTCGCCAGAAATGTCGATCAGCTGCTCGTTCTCGGGCTTCAGCGGGCCTACGTTCAAAAAGCGGTCTTTCGAGAACTTGTTCATCGAAATCAGCCATTTGCCATCTGCCTCAGCGGTTTCCCCCATGGAAGTGGAGTTGTGGCCTGGCTGATAGTGCACGTCGATCTTCTCGAGGATCGGATCGGCGTCGCCACCGGCATAGGCCTCAATCGCCTTGGCAATATCCCATTTCACCACCTGGCTGTCGAGGAACAGGGTGGTATAGGCACGACCCTTGTTGTCGAACGCAGTGTGGAGCGGACCCAGACCCAGCTCGGGCTCTGCCACGATGGCGGAGCGCGGATCCGCATCGTTGTTGAACAGATCGTCCAGCTTTTCGACGTCAATCACCGAGACGGTGGGCGACAGCTTGCCGTTGATCATGATGTGGCGTTTGTCAGGCGCGGCGTTCACACCGTGGGGTGAGTTGGGGATCGGGATGTAGCGGGTGTATTTGTTGTTTGTGCCCTTGCGGCCATCCACAACCTTGACGCCCTTCAGCTCTTGGAAGTCACCGGCGGCGATGCCCTTTTCGATTTCGGCCAGGTTGAAGACAACAACGTGGTCCATCTCCGCTTCGGTCATCTCGGCCAGGTTCATGCCCATTTCCGAGTTGTAGGAAGTCGAGAAGGCATATTTGCCCTGATAGTCACAATCGGTGTTGTCGAGGTTGCCGGAGACAATCACCTGCCAGGCCACTTCCATCTCGTCGCCGTCGATGGCGGTGAAGATGTTCACATATTCCGATGGCTCATCCAGCACTTTGCCGTCGTTGACCAGTGGCGCTTCGTGCTCGCCATTGGCAAAGACATAGCCGGTGCGCGGGAATTTCTGCGGGCGCAAGCCGTGGATGTCATGGGCGTTGGGGATCTCGATGATCTTGTCGCATTTCATCACGTCGCCACGGACACGGGCCACACGGGTGTTGGCCTTGTCGTTCATGAACAGGAAACGGCCGTCATAGACACCATCAGTGAAGGACATATGCGGGTGGTGCAAATCGCCGTTGTCGTAGGTGACTTTGCCATTGGCCGCCAGGAACTCCTTGGTTTCGGGCAACAGGCCTTCGGTCAGGATCTTCAGTGATTCATTGGTCTGGCCCCAACCGGTGGCAGAGCAGCGGTTGAACACGGGCACGCGCATGAATTCACGCATCGAAGGCACGCCAAGGATGCGCAGCTCGCCGGTCTGGCCCGAGGACCAGAAGCCATAATATTCATCCAGTTCACCGGGGGCGAGGCTGGCTTCACCAGCAGATGCCTTGGCCGGGCTGGCGCCCATCATCGAGGTGCCGACGCCGGTGGCGGCAAGGGCGGCACCAGTGGCGGTTGCACCCAGCAGGCCACGGCGGGTGACAGACAGGTTGGTTTTTGTTTCTTCAGACATGATGTCCTCCTTTAGGAAACAGGTGTCTTGTTCGCGTTGGGGTGATTGGCCGGGGGGCGGCCAATGTGGAGGTCAGGACCGGGGGATCCGGTCTTGGCGCGGCGTTTGATCTGTTTGATCACCACCGGGCATTTCGTGGTCGACTGGTAGAGCACCTGACAGTGCAGACAGTTGACGCATTCATTTGGGTTGATTTCACCGGTGGGGTGGATGGCCTGAACCGGGCATTCATTGGCGCAGGTCTGGCAGGGGCTGCCGCAGTCCTTGTAGCGCTTGAGCCAGTCGAACATGCGGATCCGCGCCGGGATCGCCAGCGCACCGCCAAGCGGGCAGAGGTAGCGACAATAGAAACGCTCCACAAAGAGACCGGCCAGCAGAAGTACCAGAGCAAAGAGCACAAAGGGCCACTCGCGCACGAATTTCAGAATGATCGCGGTCTTGAAAGGTTCCACCTCTGCATAGGTTTCGGCCAGTGGCATCGACACCATCGACAGGCCAAACAATCCGAGGAAAATCATGTATTTCAACGGCCAGAGGCGTTCATGCAGCCCCCAGGGCAGGGTCCACTGGGGCACCTTCAGGGCGCGGGCCAGCTTGTTGGTCAGCTCTTGCAGCGCGCCAAAGGGACACAGCCAGCCGCAATAGGCCCCACGGCCCCAGAACAACAGGGCGGCGGCGATGGCAAACCACTGGATGAACACCAGCGGATCCATCAGGAAGGCATCCCAGGTAAAGCCGGACCGCAAGCTACCGGCCAGCGCCATCAGGTTCACCACCGACAGCTGCGCATTGGCGTACCAACCCAGGAACACCAGGGTAAAGCTGAGGTACCCAATGCGGAACCAGTAGAAGGCGCGCGCATTCATGGTGGCCTGGAACTGGAAGAAAAAGACCCCGGTCAGCACCACGAGCATGGCCCCGAGAATGGCGATCTCGACCTGCTTGTCGCGCCAGATCCGCTGCCACAGCGCCGATTTGGCGGCGGCCTCGTCGCTGGCGCTGTCGATCACCACTGGGGCGGTCTCCACGGGCAGCAGGTAGTGATCGGGCAGCTTGTAGCCCAGATCAAAGGTCAAAAAGCTTTTGTCGATGGCCCCGACAACGCGCTGCGCCAACAGTTGCAGGCGGAAGGGCTCTGCCGGGTTGAATTCGGCATTGGCGGGGATCTTGAAGATGTCCAGCTCGCTGAAGCTGGGGCTGTCATCGGTGGCCAGCGCGCCCAGACGGCGCTGTTGCTTGTCAAAGAAACGTACCGAATTGTCACCTTGGATCAGCTGGATACGGTCAAAAATGCCGCCGCGCACATAGCCGGAACCTTTGAAACTATAGGCCCCGCGCCCGAGCACCAGAATGGCCTCTTCGCCCTCGTCCAGCCAGTCGGTCAAGTTCTGGTATTCGGCCTCCCCCAGCAGGCTGCGGCCAATGGAGGGCACAGAGACCAGCGCCACATGCATGTCGATATAGGTATCGTCAGGCGCGCCCGGCTCGGGACGTTTGATGGCGCGGGCGTCGCCGGTTTCCTCGAAGGCGGCGTTGATCTGACCAATATCCAGCGTCATGCGGCGGGTGGAGCCGTCACCGGACAGGGTGGTCCAGTCAAAAACCTGGCTCTGCGTCATGTCGACTTCGCGCTTGGGACCATCGGCAATCCGGGGGGACAATCCCCCCAATCCCAAGGCGCGAGCAACCTTGATACCGCCCCGCACCAGAGAGTCGTCGATGATCATGATGGTCACGGTTGCGCCCGAGATGATGTCGAGATCATGGGCGTCGCCACCGCTGGCGGCCTCGGCCTTGAGGTCCAGCCCTGCGTAGCTTTCGGTCAGGGCGACCATCTTGGAGTTGGGAATGCCGATCAACACGATCGGCTCGGAATGTTTCACCAGCTTGACGCCGGTCAGCACTGCATCGCTGTCGATGGCCGCGACCACATGGATCGGTTTGCCGGAATAACCGGTGGTGCCGACAAAATCAGAGGTCAGAAAGGCATAGGCTACGGTCTCGCCCCCCCTGAGAACCGGGGCCACCGGCACGTCAGCGTGGATCGGGCCAAAGGCATCGGCACCGGGGAACAGATCGTCAGCACTGAGATCAGTGAGGAAGGAGGCGAGGCTGTCTGCCTGGGCCGGACCCGGGGCAACAAGAGCCGCGAGAGAAATCATCAGGGCTGTGAGCCAGCCACAAAGGGTGCGCGTTGGTCTCACGACGCCTCCCCCTTAAATTGAGTGGTCGCCATGGACGCGCCGCATGCGCGTTTCATATTATTTGTGTTCAGGCGCGGAGGACCCCGGCCATCGTGCCAGAATTGCGCAGGGTTCGATGCGGCTTCCACCGGGCGCAATTGACCCGTTGGACCTCTTGTCAAAACCAGGGTGGAAGCGGGGGCCGGATTGTTGCGCATCTGGGTATTTTGTGCAGCACACATCAGGCAGATTTCGCAGTCGGGGCAGTCTTCGTTCTGGCTGTTGCTGTCTTCGGCAGGCACCTCGATTTCGATGACGCCGAACTCGCTGCAGATTTCGATCCAGGACCCTGTGGTCTGCGCTTGTCCGATGCCAGGCAACAGCAGTTGCAGGGTCAGCATCAGCGCCGCGACACAGCCTGCAAGACGGCGGAAAACTCCGTCGCAAGGCAGGAAGATATGTCGAGGTTCAAAAAGCATCAGGCACCAGAATCAGTGTTGGATCTGAGGTGAAGCTAGTGCGCTGAGAGCGATCGTGATTTGTCTTAGGTCAAAGAGTTTGAATTTCTTCCATCTGGAATTCTGTATTTAATATGTTGAATTTATTTGGTAAACTTTTCCGCCTCTTATCCGTCTGCTAAGGCGGAGCAGAAGGTGCTCCAACGCGCAAACATCGCAGAGGCCCGTTGTACAGTTTGACCGTCTGGCGGCTGACGCCGAGCGCCCCCGGGTTCTGTACCCAGGGGTGATCATTGGTGTGATGCCGTGCCCCGCCCGCCATCTGAGTGCGCGCATTCGGGCGCTGATCACCCATCTGCCCCATTGGTTTCACTCTGCGAAACAAAGCCAATGGGTGCCCTAGAACGGCAGCTCCACAAGTGGGCGCACAGCTGTCAGATCCCTGCGGATGCGGATGAAATCCTGCAAACCCATGCCGGTTGGATCCGGGGTCTGGCCCCATTGGCCGATGATCTGGCGCGGCGTGGTCACGGCTGCGGACAGCGCCTGTTCCAAGGGTAAATCGCAGCTCTCTGTCAGTACCCGAACTGCTGTGGTAAGGTCGAGGTCTGCCCCTGCCAGGGTCCCATCCGCCAGGGTCAATCGGCCTTCATGGCGCAGGATCTGCCGTCCTTCGAGGCTGAAGTCTGAGATGTCGGTGCCCGCGGGGGCCATAGCATCGCTGACCAGAAACAGCCTGCCGGTTGAGCTCTGTTGTGGCGCTTTGGCACCCCAGGCCGCGCGCAGGCTGGCGGGATGGACATGAATACCATCGGCGATCACGCCGACGTTCAGATCGGGGAGGGTCAGGGCCGCCCCCACCAGGCCGGGCGCGCGGCTGCCCAGCTGGCTCATGGCGTTGTACAGATGGGTGACACAACTGACGCCGGCCGCGGCATAGTCCCGGGCCTGTTCATAGCTGGCCTCGGTGTGGCCCAAGGACAGCAAGGCACCCGCCTGTGACAGGGCCCTGACCTGGGCCAGAGTGACAGTTTCCGGGGCCAGGGTGATCTTCAGCACCGGCAAAACCTGTGCCGCCGCAATCAGTTCCGCCAGATCCCTGTCCGTCATGGCGCGGATCAAGGCGCCATCGTGGGCCCCCTTGCGCGCCTGTGACAGATGTGGCCCCTCCAGATGCAGCCCGGCAATGCCCGCGATGCCCTCGGCCAGGGCCTCTGTGACGGAGGCAATCACCCGGGAGGTCTTGGCCGGGGTGTCGGTGATCAGGGTGGGCAGGATCTGCACGGTTCCCAACCGCCTGTGAGCGGCTGCAATCCGACGCAGCCCCTGGACCGTGGGGGCTTCGTTCAGCATCAGGCCATCGCCCCCGTTGACCTGCAGATCCAGATAGCCGGGGCTCAGGATGTCGCCCTCAAGGTCGACATATGGTGCCGCAGAGCTGACCTGATCAGGAGAGGTCAGAGCGATGAGCCGACCTTTGGCGAAATGGGCAACGGTATCGGTTCGCAACCTCAGCCCGTCAAAGATCGGGCCGCCGCCGTATATGGTATCCACCTCAGTCATCTTTGCCCCCTGCGAAGGTCTGCGTCGCAAATTCTTCGGCGAGCGCCAATGCCCCGGACAGGGGATCCCCTGCAGGTTCTGTGAGTGCCTGTTGTAGGGCCTGGGGCAGATAGGGCGCATAGTTTGCGGCCACCCCGCCGGTGAGGCAAAGCCGCATGCCAGGCGTCCAGCCGAGTTTGTTGAGGCTCTGGGAGACATAATCCGCCCCCCGCTGCAGCAGCGCCTGTGCAGAAGGATCGCCTCTGTGCGCCTGCCGGGTGACGTCCTGGGCAAACCGGCCAAACGCGCTGGGCGTGGCGGTGCCGGCAAAGGCCACAATTCCGGCGGCGCTGTCCAGGTCTTTCAGAATAGCGGCGCTGAGAGGGGAGGCGGGTAGCAGCCCATCCACCACATCCAGCGTGTATGACAGGGCCTGACGCCCCAGCCATTGCGCCGAGGCCGCGTCACCCAATCGTGGTCCCCAGCCGCCAATCAGCTGTCGTGTGCCGTTGATCTGGCAGCCCAAAAAAGAGCCGGTGCCGCAATGGGCAATCGCGCCGTCCTGATCGCCCAGGGCCCCTTTTAGGGCGGCGGGGCGGTCGTCTTCGATCCGCATGTGGTTGAGCGGCAGTGCGGCGCGCAGGTCTTTGGCAATCGCCGGGCTGATCATGCCTGCAAGGCCGAGATAGGCAGGGGTGTCATAGAGATCTGCAAGCGTCAGATCGCTGCAAAGCGCCAGTTGTTCCAGGCCGCGACAGATCTCGGCGATTGCCTGGTCAAAATCGCTGGAGACATTGGCGGATCCGGTTTCGACCCTGGTGATATCCTTGCCTCGCGCCAACGCGATACGGCACCGGGTTCCACCGCCATCTACGGCCAGTACATAAGGGGGGCGGGTCTGTGTCATGAGATAGCTATAAAAGACCAATCAAGGCTTTGAAAGAGCGTGCTAGGACTTGTCTTTGAGGAGCGGGTTTTGGGTGGTGCTGCGCCCTTGGTTTTGGGGTGGGGTCTGGCCCAATCAACCTGGCCTAGTCAGCCTGTCCTGATGGTCCTACGGGTCTGTGCGCTTGGTCTATCGGTCTGTTAAAAATGCGCGAAACATTGCTCTTTTTAGTTGATTGTGTTTGCGAGGCTTGATCCAAGGCGGGAATCCCCCTCATAATTCGAGACATCGTCTCAATTTGTGAGAGTTGTTGTTATGCACCTGGGTCGTTTGATCGAAGTACTGGAGGTTGTTGCGGTGGCTGGCCGCCCGGTCAGCGCGCGCGAGGTACAAGAGGCCACCAAGATCCCCAAACCGACCAGCTACCGTCTGTTGCAAAGCCTGCACGAGCAGCGTTTGCTGGAGATGCCAGGGGCTGAAGGGCGCTATGTGATTGGCGACCGGTTGATCCGGATTGCGCTGTTGGGCAAATCGGATGTCGATGTGCGCCAGGTCTCGGCCCCGCTGATGCAGGTGGCGGCTGGTCAGTTCAACGAAACGGTGTTTCTGGCCCGGTTTCGCAACAGCAAGGTCGAGCTGATCCATGTCGAAACCCCAAATGATCCGGCAAGAGCCTATATCCATCCCGGCCTGGGAGAGCGGCCCCTGCATGCCTGCTCTTGCTCCAAGGCAATCGCGGCCTTTGCAGAACCAGAGTTTCAGGAGTTCATTCTGACACGGGCGATGAAACCCTACACCGAGCATACCAAATCGACGTCGGCAGAGCTGCGGGCCGAATTCGAACAGATCCGCGCCCAGGGTTTTGCCGATTGCGATCAGGAGATTGACATTGGTGTGGCCAGCGTTGCGGCCCCCATCATGGTGGGCAATATCGGCGCGTCTTTCAGCGTTGGTGCCGTGGGGCCGATCCGCCGTTTCACTACTGAGAACCGACAGGAGATCGGCCGCAATCTGTTGCTGTTGGCGGGCAAAATCAGCGGTGCGATCCAGCTCTGCACGGTGGCGTAAATTTAGCAATATCAGATAGATAGAAAAACGGAGGTGCCACAGAAATTCCCGAATACCGGCTTGGCATTGTCAGGAAGCCTGACCTTGCAGGCCCAAAAAGATGTTCAAAACGAATTGAATTCAAAGGGAGAAATAGATGAACTTGAGACCAGACCCAACATTCCATGCCTCGCCTAAATTGGCGATGCAGGCCCCGGTTGAGAATTACGCCTTTACGGTGATGCTCAGCCCTGATGGAGCGCAATCCGACGGCATTGCGGTCATCGACGTCAACCCCAGCTCCAAAACCTATGGCGAGATCGTGCATCAGGTGATCGTGCCCTACAAAGGCGACGAGTTTCACCATTTTGGCTGGAACGCCTGTTCCTCTTCGCTGTCGCCGCTGTCGGGCCATGCGTTCCTGGAGCGTCGCTATCTGATTGTGCCGGGTATTCGCTCCTCGCGGATCTATATCATTGATGTGAAAGAGCCGCTGAAGGCCAAGATTCACAAGATCATCGAACCGGAAGAGGTCTTTGAAAAGACGGGATATTCGCGCCCTCATACCATCCATTGCGGCCCCGAAGGCATCTATGTCTCGACCCTGGGTGGCGGCGGCGAGGATGGCACTGACGGCCCACCCGGTATCTTTATCATGGATTGCGAGAGCTTCGAGATCATCGGCCGCTACGAGATGGATCGCGGCAAGCAGGACAAGCACTATGATTTCTGGTGGAACCTGCCGCAGGACTACATGGTCAGTTCGGAATGGGGGCTGCCACCGCAGTTCGAAGGCGGGATTGTGCCCGAGGATCTGCTGTCGAACAAATACGGCCATTCGATCCATTTCTGGGATCTGCGCGCGCGCAAGAACATCCAGACCATGGATTTTGGCGAGAACTACCAGATGGCGCTGGAAATCCGTCCGGCCCATGATCCGACCAAATCCTATGGGTTCTGCGGCGTGGTGGTGGACACCAGCAATCTGCAGGGGGCAATCTTCACCTGGTGGCGCGATGACGATGGCACCTGGCAGTCGAAAAAGACCATCACCATTGATCCTCGCCCCGAAGAGGCGGAAAACCTGCCGGAGCTGCTCAAGGGATTTGGCGCGGTGCCGCCCTTGGTCACCGATATCGACCTCAGCCTTGATGACCGGTTTCTCTACGTGGCCTGCTGGGGCCTGGGGGAGATGCATCAATATGATGTCACCGACCCGATGAACCCGAAACTGGTCGGCAAAGTCGAGCTGGGGGGGATTGCCCGGGGCACCAAGCATCCCAATGGTCAGGATTTTGCCTATGGGCCGCAGATGGTGGAGATCAGCCGCGACGGCAAGCGGGTCTATTGGACCAATTCGCTATATTCCTCCTGGGATGATCAGTTCTACCCGCAGGACAGCGGCGGTCAGATGGTCATGGCTAATGTCGGTGAGGATGGCGGGCTGACACTGGATGAGGGGTTTTTCATCAATTTCCCCGAGGGCTATCGCAGCCATCAGATCCGGCTAGAAGGCGGCGATTGTTCCACCGACAGTTTCTGCTATCCGTCGGCTTAGCGGGATCCTGCTTTGATGGATGTTTCCAACCTATCGGAGGCGGCCCTTTGGGGGGCCGTTCTCCTGTCCGGGATCTACCATGGGGTCAATCCGGGCATGGGCTGGCCGCTGGCGGTTTCTGCCGCGCTGATGGAGCGTCGCGGGTTGGCTCTGCTGCAGGCCTTTGGCCTGTTGGCCGGAGGGCATTTCCTGGCCATGCTGGCGATCTTGTTGCCCTTTTCACTGATGATTTTTCTGGTGCAATGGGAGCTGCAGATCCGGGTGGCGGCAGGGGTGACTGTCATTGCCATGGGGCTCTACCTGCTGATCAATCGCCGCCATCCCCGCATTCTGGCGCGGGTGCATCCGGCGCGGCTGGCGCTGTGGTCCTTTTTGGCGGCCATGGCCCATGGGGCGGGGCTGATGCTGGTGCCGATCTTTCTCGGGCTTTGTGCCATTGATCCAGGTGATACCGGCCATCTGGCCGCGCAAAGCCTGATGTCGGGCAATCTGTCGACAGCCCTGTGGGTGGCGCTGCTGCATACGGGCGCAATGACGCTGGCCGGGGGCGCAGTGGCGCTGGGGGTCTATCTGTGGCTCGGTCTCAAGTTCCTGTCGCGCAGCTGGTTCAACCTGGATCTGGTCTGGGCGCTGAGCCTGGTGCTGGTCGGGGCCTTTGGCATCACATCAGCACTGGGTGATACATAGCAAGGGGCGATACATAGCCAGGGCGATGCATTGCAATGGCCAAAAGGGCAGTGTTTAGCGATGCAAGAGAGGGAAATGGTGGCGTGGGGGAGACTTGAACTCCCGACCTATCGATTATGAGTCGATCGCTCTAACCAACTGAGCTACCGCGCCATCTACTGTGAGGGGCGATTTACGGAAAGGTGCCAATGGGGTCAAGGTGGAAATGCAAAAGAATCCGCCTTTGTGCGGGTTTTTTTTAGGTAAGCTACCAATCCCGTTACTTTTCAGTGTCTTGTGGCCCTGTGGGTAACTTTGTCAGGCTGTCCCTGATAAAACCTTCGCAGAGATCTGGCGCGGTGAGCGGCAGCATATGACCCCGGTCGGGGACGAGCCTGTAGTCAAAACCGTAGCGCTCCATTGCCTTGCCCTGGGTCTCGGGATTGAGCACGGCGTCGCCAGCGCCAAACAGCACCGCCCCCGGTGTGCTGAGCTCTGTGGCGTAGCGGGCGGCTTGGGTGTCGATGGCCGGATAGAGATATGAGGCATCAGCTGAGGCGGCCACAAACCCATGCGGTCTGAGCCCAAGTACACCGCCGCCCTTGACCAGAAAGTCTTCGGGGCATGGCTCCGGTGCAAAGACCTGATCCAGCACCGCCCCAGCGCTGCGCTCGGCAGTTGGCACCGCCACGGTCTGTGCCATCAGGTGGCGCATCAGGCTGGTATGCACGATCAGCCCCTTGAAGACCTCAGCCCCCCCTGCATCGGGATGGGTGAGCGGGGCCAGTAACGCCAGCCCGCGAATTTTTCCGGGTGCCTGCAGGGCCATGGCCAGTGCCACAGCGCCCCCCAGCGAGTGTCCAACCAGAACGGGTTGGTCGACCCCCAGTTGGTCCAGGCAACTCAGCAGGATCTTCGCTTGCTCGGGCAGTCGGGCCATGGCGTCAGACGCGCGGGTGGAATAGCCACAGCCGGGGCGGTCCAGCGCGATAACGCGGTGGTCCCTGGCCAGTCGATCTGCCAGGGCATAGGTGAAATGCTGCAATTGACCACTGAGCCCGTGGATCAGCACCAGGGGCGGGGCGTCGCGGGGTCCGATGTCGACGTAGTGGATCCGGCCCTGGGGTGTCTCACAGTATTGCCCGACCGGCGGCACTAGGGCCCGCGCCTCGCGGGCCAGGCGGCGGGTCTTGAGATGCGAGGCCCCCAGCAGGGCTGCGGGGGCGGCAAGCGCCACAAGGGCAAGGCTGCTGAGGGCGGACATGGGGGCTCCAATCAAATGAGGCTGTGGCTAGCTGGACGCAGATTGGTCCAGCTCTTGCAATGTTGGTTGCGGCAATTGGTCAAGCAGATCAAACACGCGGGCGCGACAGGCTGGCCCGACCCAGTGTTCGGGGTGAAAATGGCTGGGAAGGTCGGGGTGACGCAGGGCAATTCGGCGCCAGTGATGCACGATCAGCGTGCGCAGGGTGGCGATCTCAACCGCAGAGATCTCGGCGGGGAACGACAGCTGCTGCAGCGCCGTCAGCAGGGCCTGACAGGTCTCGATCAGATCATCCGGGAACAGGCGGGCCTGCAGCCATCGTGGCGGTTGCAACTGCGAGACATTGGCCGCAAAAAGCTCTTCCACGCCTTCGGGAACTGCGCCCTGACCCAGCGCGGTGCTGCGGTTGACAGAGATATACTGCGGCAACAACAGCGCCTCTTCCAGTGCGGTCTGGCCGCTGCCGTCTTCGGCAATCAGCAGGTGCCAGGCGGCCGGTGGCTGCGGATCGCGGGCATAGATCCGCGGGGTGACAGCGGCAGATTGGCTGCGGCCAAACTCAGTCAGGAAATGCACCGAGGCGCGTCCAGAGCGGGTGCTTTCGATCCAGCCATCCTTGCGCAGCCGGTGCAGGGCAACCCGGATGGCCTCTGGCTTGATCCCCATCGGGGTAATGATACGGGTGAGGGTGGTGCCGCTGATCCGGGCGTCGGGCTGTTGCGCCAGATCGCCAAACAGGGAGACAATAATCGACCAGACCCGCAGATTTTGCAGGTGGCTAAGCTCGGCGATGCTCGCTTCAAACCATTGGGAGGGCGCAGTATTCATGCGCCAAGAGTAGTGCGCCCGGGCCGGTTAAACCAGCCCGGAGCGCAAATTGCAGCATCAAAACCCGTATTAGGGTCAGGATCCTAGAAGGCATTCATGGTCAAAAGCTCATACTCGGCGACCTTTTCATCCTCCTGATTGGTCAGGGTGACATGCCAGCGCACCTCGCCATAGTCTTCGTTGCGGGGGGTCTTTTTCTTCACGCTCAGGCGCACCTTGATGCTGTCGCCGGCCGAAACCGGTTTCATGAAGCGCAGGTTATCAAGACCGGTGTTGGCCAGAACCGGGCCCTCATTGGGTTCGACAAACAACCCGGCGGCAAAGGAGAGCAGCAGGTAGCCATGCGCCACACGACCGGGAAAGAAGGGATTTCGCTTGGCGGCGTCGTCATCCATGTGGGCATAGAAGGTATCACCGGTGAAATTGGCAAAATGCTCGATATCCTCCAGCGTTACTTCGCGCGATGGGCTGTTGAGGGTCTCGCCAATCGCCAGCTCGCCGTATTTGCGGGTGAAGGGATGCGCCGGGGCTGTGATCTCGGTGCCGCCGGGAACCCATTGTTCGCCAATGGCGGCCAGAATATCGGGGCTGCCCTGAATGGCGGTGCGCTGCATGTAATGTTTCACGCCACGAATGCCGCCGAGTTCTTCGCCACCACCGGCGCGACCGGGGCCGCCATGCACCATATGCGGCAGCGGGGAGCCATGGCCGGTGCTTTCCTTCATCGAAGCGCGGTTGTTGAAATAGATCCGCCCGTGATAGGCCCCCGATCCCAGCGCGACCTCGCGGGCGACTTGTGCATCATTGGTGATGCAGGAGGCCACCAGGGAGCCTTCGCCCCGGTTGGCCAGTTCCACCGCATGGTCCAGATCGCGATATCCCATCACGGTGGAGACAGGGCCAAAGGCCTCTGTGTCATGCACCCTTTGGGCGGCATCAGGGTTTTCGCAGTGAAACAACATTGGTGGCACAAAGGCGCCTTTGTCGCTGTCGGCACCCGCAACCACAAAATCATCAGGATCGCCATAAACGCGGGTGGCTTCGGTGGCCAGGATCGCGGCCTTTTCCAGAACGTCCCGCTTTTGACTGTTTGAAACCAGCGCGCCCATGAGGGTGCTTTCAAGGCGCGGATCGCCAATTGGTGTCTTGGCCAGGCGTGCCGACAGGGCTTCGATCACCGCCTCGCTCTGGGCCTCTGGGGTGATGATGCGGCGCACGGCGGTACATTTCTGTCCCGCCTTGGTGGTCATCTCGCGGCTGACCTCTTTGATGAAGAGATCAAATTCAGTGGTTCCGGGCACAGCGTCCGGCCCCAGGATCGACGCGTTCAGGCTGTCTTGTTCAGCCACAAAACGGATCGAGTTTTCCAGAATGACCGGGTTTTGGCGCAGTTTCAGCGCGGTTTGGGCCGAGCCGGTAAAGCTGACCACATCCTGCATGGTGAGGTGATCGAGCATATCCCCCAAACCACCCGAAACCAGTTGCAAGGCACCGGCGGGCAGGATGCCGCTGTCGAGCATCAGCCGCACCGCCAGCTCGGTCACATAGCAGGTGGCTGTGGCCGGTTTCACGATGGCGGGCACACCGGCCAGCAGGGTCGGGGCAAGCTTTTCCAACATGCCCCAGACCGGGAAATTGAAAGCGTTGATATGCACCGCAACCCCTTGCAAAGGCGTGCAGATGTGCTGCCCCAGGAAGGTGCCATTGCGCGACAGCTGCTCAACCTCGCCATCCAGATAGACCTTGGCGTCGGGCATCTCGCGACGACCCTTGGACGCAAAGACAAACATGGTGCCAATGCCACCGTCGATGTCGATCATGTGGTCGGCCTGGGTCGCGCCGGTCTCAAAGCTGAGATCATAGAGCGCCTGTTTGTGCTGGCCCAGATGTGCGGCCAGCGCCTTGATCATGCGGGCGCGGTCATGAAAGGTCAGCGCCCGCAGGGCAGGCCCACCGGTGTCGCGGGCGTAGGAGAGCATCGCCTGTACATCCAGCGCGTCATTGCCAGCCTGCGCCAGCGGGGCACCAGTGACGGCGCTGGCGATATTGCGGGCGCCCGCGCCCGGGGCGATCCATTCACCCGCGGCGAAACTCGATACGTATAGAAGGCTCATGCTCTGTCCTTTTCATTCCTGTGGCCGATCCCCTGCGGCAGGTCGTGAGACGACTCGCTGCCTTGGGGCCTCAAATTCACTTTGAATGATATATTGACCGTCCGGTCGGTTTATGCAAGGAATTTGTCAACGGAGGTTTGCAGCCCGCTGGTTTGAGATAGGCAGGGGCGGCATGAGGGAGAAAAAGATGTCCGATTCAATTCTGGTCGCGGATCACGGCGCTTGGGTGGAGATCACCCTGAACCGGCCGGATCGGCTCAACAGTTTCAACGATGAAATGCACTATGCCCTGCGCGCAGCCATTGAGGCGGCGCGGGATGGTGGTGCGCGGGCGATCCTGCTGACAGGCGCGGGCCGTGGTTTTTGTGCCGGGCAGGATCTGGGCGACCGCGATCCCAGCAAAATGGATGGTCCACCGGATCTGGGCAACACGGTGCGCACCTTTTATGCGCCGCTGGTCAATCTGATCCGTTCGCTTGAGTTCCCGGTGATTTGCGCGGTCAATGGCGTTGCCGCCGGGGCAGGTGCGAATATCGCGCTGGCCTGTGACATGGTCTTTGCCGCCGAGAGCGCAAAATTTATTCAGTCCTTCTCCAAGGTTGGGTTGATCCCTGATACTGGCGGCAGCTGGCATCTACCACGGCTACTGGGCGAGGCCCGCGCCAAGGGGCTGGCCTTTACTGCGCAGCCATTGCCTGCCAAACAGGCCGAGGACTGGGGGCTGATCTGGAAAGCGGTGCCAGATGCGGATCTGATGGAGACCGCCCGCGCCATGGCCACGCAGCTGGGCAATGGCCCGACCTTGGGACTGGGGCTGAGCAAGCACTGCATTCAGGATGCCGCCGTTGCCACCCTGCAGGATCATCTGGAGCAAGAGGCCGATGCGATGAAGACCTGTGGCGAAAGCGCGGATTATGCCGAGGGCGTTGCTTCCTTTCTGGAAAAACGCGCGCCAAAGTTTCAGGGAAAGTGAGCATGACTCCCAAAGAACGCGCCAAGAAATCCGCTGAGGCCATGTGGGCCAGCGACAATGCCTCAAAATGGGCGGGGATGGAGATCACGGCCATCGATGAAGGCACCGCTGAGCTGGAGCTGACGGTGGAGCCGCATCACTGCAACGGCCATGGCATCTGCCATGGCGGCGTGACCTTCATGCTGGCCGACAGCGCCTTTGCCTTTGCCTGCAACAGCCGCAACCAATCAACGGTGGCGCAGAGCAACAGCATCACATTTACCGCCCCTGGCAAGCTGGGCGAGCGATTGATTGCCCGCGCCACTGAGGTCTCTCTGACCGGGCGCAGCGGTATTTATGACGTGACAGTTGAAAACCAAACCGGCCAGATGATTGCAGCCTTTCGCGGGCTTTCGCGTGCCATCAAGGGCCAGTTGTTTGACGAATAGGCGACGGAGGAAGCCATGAAAGATCTTACCCCGAACAAGGCAGACCTCGATGCGATCGAGATTGCCTCGATTGATGAAATCCGCGCCGTGCAGCTGGAGCGGCTGAAATGGTCGCTGCGTCATGCCTATGACAATGTGCCAATGTATAAAGAGCGCTTTGACGCGGCTGGCGTGCACCCGGACGACCTGCAGCAGCTGTCGGATCTGTCGAAGTTCCCGTTTACCTATAAAAACGACCTGCGCGACAATTACCCCTTTGGGCTTTTTGCGGTGCCGCGCTCGGAAATCATTCGCCTGCATGCCTCCTCTGGCACCACGGGTAAACCCACGGTCGTTGGTTACACGGCTAATGACATCTCCAACTGGGCCGATCTGGTGGCGCGCTCTCTGCGGGCGGCCGGGCTGCGCAAGGGCGATATGGTGCACAATGCCTATGGCTATGGGCTGTTCACCGGCGGTCTGGGCGCGCATTACGGGATTGAACGTCTGGGCGCGACCGTGGTGCCCATGTCTGGCGGTCAGACCGAAAAGCAGGTCGGGTTGATCACCGACTTCCAACCCGATGGGATTATGGTGACGCCCTCCTATATGCTCAATATCCTTGAGCAATATCATAAGGTTGGCATGGACCCGCGCGAAAGCTCGCTGCAGGTGGGCATCTTTGGCGCCGAGCCCTGGACCGATGCCATGCGCCGTGAGGTCGAGGCCGCTTTTGATATGCATGCGGTTGATATCTACGGTCTCTCTGAGATCATGGGTCCAGGCGTGGCCAGCGAATGCGTCGAAACCAAAGACGGGCCGGTGATCTGGGAAGACCATTTCCTGCCGGAAATCATCGACCCCAAGACCGGCGAGGTGCTGCCCGATGGCGAAATGGGTGAGCTGGTCTTTACCACCCTCACCAAGGAAGGCCTGCCGATGGTGCGCTACCGCACCCGCGACCTGACCCGCCTGCTGCCCGGCACCGCGCGCTCGATGCGGCGGATGGAAAAGATCACAGGCCGGTCGGACGACATGATCATCCTGCGCGGGGTCAATGTCTTTCCCAGCCAGATCGAAGAGCAGCTGATGGCCACGGGCGGGTTGGCACCGCATTACCAGATCGAGCTGTACAAGGCCGGTCGCATGGATGCGATGCGGGTCTATGTGGAGGCCGATCCCAGTGCCACCGATGAGCTGTCCAAGACCGCAGCGGCGCGGATGCTGACCAAGCGGATCAAGGATATGGTTGGCGTCTCCACCGAGATCATCGTAGGCGAGCCCGGCGAGGTGGAACGTAGCCAGGGCAAGGCCAAGCGCGTTGTCGACAACCGTGACCCCGACTAGAAACGCGACTGACCCAAAAGAGAGCTGAGCCCATGGCCCGCACCATTGCAAAAGATCATGACGAAAAGCGCGCCCAGATCCTGAAGTCTGCGGCCAAGGTCTTTGCCGAGGCCGGCTATGACCGTGCGTCCATGACCCAGCTGGCGCGTGAATGCGGGATCTCCAAGGCCAATATCTACCACTATTACGACAGCAAGGATGCCGTGCTCTTCGGCCTCCTTGATACCTATCTCTGTGATTTGCGCGACCGCGTCTGTGGCGTTGCGGTTGCGGATCTTGCTCCGGATGAAGCGCTGCGTCAGGTGGTGGCCGAGGTGCTGCTGGCCTATCAGGGCGCGGATTATGAACACAAGGTCCAGTCCGGTGCCATGGGCGCGCTGCCGGAGGAGCAGCAGAAACTGCTGCGCGCCTATCAGCGTGAGATGGTGCAGTTCCTCAGCGACACATTGCAGGCGGTGGCACCCGAGGTCTTTGCCGAAGACCCAAGCAAGCTGCGCGCCGCCACCATGTCGGTCTTTGGCATGTTGAACTGGTACTACATGTGGAACTCCGGCGCCGGTCCCAAGGCCCGCGAGGACTATGCCGAACTGGTGGCAAACCTGACCCTGAGCGGGGTGCGGGGTTTGTAGAGCAATGTCTGCTTCGAGCCCAAAGCGCTGAAGGCTGCAAGATTCACGAATGACCGCTCCGGTGGCGCTCCTAGTTTGCCTAATCAGCTATATCGAGGTGAGAAAGTACATATACTCTAGAAAATTGATGGATTGCCCTGGTTGTCTATAAATGATTTGAATGGGCATGACCTTTGAACAACTTCGCACATTTCTATGGGTTGCCCGGCTGGGAGGCTTTCGCAAAGCCTCTGACCGCCTGCATCTTTCGCAACCTGCCGTCTCTACCCGGATATCCAACCTGGAAGATGAATTGGATGCAAAGCTGTTTGAGCGCGGACCCGGCGATTTGGTGCTCACGAAACAGGGCCAGCAGCTTTTGGGCTATGCTGAACAGCTGCTCTATGTTGAAGAAGAAATTAAGCACCGAGTCGCCAATCCCGCCGAGACTGAGGGCCTCTTTCGTATCGGTGCGTCTGAAACCATCGCCCAAGCTTGGCTCCCGTTGTTCCTGCAAGCTTTCAGTGTGAAGTTTCCACGTGTGAATATCGATTTGACAGTTGATATTTCGCTTAATCTGCGCGCTGCAATATTGGAACGACGCCTCGACTTGGCTTTCCTAATGGGGCCGATTTCAGAATATTCCGTGAAAAATGTGGCGCTACCTCAGTTTGACCTTCACTGGTACAAAGACAAACAACTGGGGCCGATTGACCTGTCGGAAATACCGATCATTTCATACTCCAGTCAGACACGCCCGTATCGAGAGCTCACCTCAGAATTGGCCCGCCGCGTGGGACCCAAATTGCGTGTGTTTTCGTCAGCATCCCTGTCAGCAAGTCTTAAGATGATTGCAGCGGGAATCGCTGTTGGACCTTACCCCCGTGTCCTTGCAGTACGACACTTGGAAGCAAATGAAATCGAGGAATTTGATCCGGGCTTTATTCCTCCACCTCTGGAGTTCACAGCCTCCTACCTAGCCGAACCACGCAGCCTTCTTGTTGAAAACGGTGCAGAAATAGCGCGTGAGATTGCGATCGACTGGCATCGAACTCACCAAAATTAATTCCAAATTTTCTATCAAAGGTGATAGAAAATGATAATTTGATTGAATTGCTCCTGTTGTGTGATGCTTTTGCAACCAAACAAGGGGCCCAAAATGTCTACCCAGAATGAGACAATCGTCGATGCTTCGCTCCTGTCGAGTGAAGACATTCGCAAACGCATTCGCGCAAGTCGCTACGATGCGAACACAGCCGGCCTCGCGCCAGGGAAGCTCCAGTGCAATCTTGCCATTATTCCCGAAGAGTTCGCACTGGACTTCCTGCGGTTTTGTCAACGCAACCCCAAACCTTGCCCGATTGTCGGGGTAAGCGACACAGGCGACCCGATGCTGCCGACCTTGGGGCGCGATATCGACATTCGAACCGACGTTCCGCGTTACCGAATTTTTCGCGATGGGGTTTTAACCAAAGAGCTCACCGATATCTCTGACTATTGGGACGATACCTTGGTCACGGTTGCGCTGGGATGTTCGTTCACTTTCGAAAACGCCTTTATTCGCGCTGGCATCCCGATGCGCCATATTGAGACAGGTCGAAATGTTCCGATGTATCGGACAAATATTGACCTCGTTCCGTCCGGGCCTTTTGTTGGCCAGATGGTCGTGTCTATGCGCCCCTTAAAAGAACGTGATCTTGAGGACGCAATTTCGATCAGCTCGAAGTACCCCCAAGCGCATGGCGCACCCATTGCGATCGGCGACCCTTGCGCAATTGGCATTTCAGACATCAACCGCCCTGACTACGGGGACGCTGTGGACATCAAACCTGATGAAATACCGGTTTTCTGGGCCTGTGGCGTCACGCCGCAAAATGTCATCCAAGCCGCGCGCCCAACCTTCTGCATCACACATGCGCCTGGGCACATGCTCATCACTGACATCGCAGAAGATGCAGAGACAACAATTTACAAAAATCCAACCCAACACGGAGAGAACCAATGAAAAAACTAACAACAGCGATAGGCGCACTGGCCGTAATGGCGACGTCCGCCGTGGCGGATGGTCCAGTTGTACTGAATGCGGTTGGTACTTGGTCCAGCCTGACCAATTATCAGAAACACGAAGAGCCATTCTTCAACCAGCGTCTCAACGAAGTGTCCGGTGGGGAGATCGTCGGAAAGATCCAGTCGCAATCTGGTCTGGGCCTGAAAGGCTTTGAGATTATGCGAATGGTCAAAAATGGCGTTTTTGATTTCGCATTTGGTCTGCCTGGATACGTAGCCGCTGAAAACGCGATCTTTGAAGGGGCTGACCTGTCGTCACTGACGCAAGACATCGGCACACAACGCGCAGTTTCAGACGCCTATTTCGGCACGCTCGAAACTGCCTTTGCAGATATCTACAATGCGAAGCTTTTGATGCTGTATCCGTTCCCAAGCCAGACGCTGTGGTGCAACGGAGAAGTGAATGGCATTGCCGATCTGGATGGCAAGAAAATCCGCGTATATTCCACCACTCTCGGTGACTTTGTCGAAGGCGTAGGCGGCACGTCAGTGACCGTTGCCTTCTCAGAAGTGATCCCAGCGCTGGAAAAAGGCGTTGTGGACTGCGCCATCACCGGCACCATGTCTGCTTACACCGCAAAGTGGAGCCAGGTCGCGACGCATGCATACACCCTGCGTGTCGGCTGGGGGCTCGCCTTTGGCGCGATGAATATGGACAAGTGGAACAGCCTGTCCGCAGATCAGCAAGCTTTGCTCCAGTCCGAAATCGCGTCGTTGAATGAGGCCATGTGGGCTGAAACCGCGAAGGAAGACGATGTGGCTATTTCCTGCATCACTGGTGGTGCATGTGAAGTCGGTGAGCCTGGCTCCATGGTTCTGGTTGAGCCAACAGCGGAAGACCTTGCCGCGCGTGATCAGATTGCCGCCAATGTTGTTCTCGCACGGTGGGCGGAACGCTGTGGTGAAGAATGCGCGGCAAACTGGAACAACACCGTTGGTCCAATTCTTGGTCTGACTGCCGAAGCAAAATAACCAACCCAGCCATCACAGGGGGGCGGGAAGAAACCACCCGCCCCACCGCAACTGACTAAGAGGTCCCCGAGATGTTAGATAAGCTTTTCACCGGCGCCCGCACATGCAGCCTTTGGCTGACCTGGCTTGGCGGCGCACTCATCGTGCTCTCAGCCTTCCTGGTCACGCTCGAAGTGTTTTTGCGCAAATTGTTCAATGTTTCGCTTGGCGGCGCGGATGAAATATCAGGCTATGCTTTCGGGGTCGCCACGGCCTTGGCGCTGTCTTTCGCGCTGTTTGAGCGGGCGCATATCCGGGTTGATGCACTGCTGGGTGCGATCCCCAAGGCGCTGCACCCCTATATCAACTTGCTGGGCCTTCTTTTGTTGACCGGTTTTGCCCTTGTGATCGTCGTCATGGTCTGGGGCATGGTGGGCGATACGCTCGACAATGGCTCTCGCTCCATCACGCCAATGCGTGTCCCGCTTGCAATTCCACAAATTCCTTGGCTGCTCGGTTGGATGTTCTTTGTGTTCTCAGGCGTGTTGATCGCCTTGGTCGCCATTCGCCAGCACTTCCGAGGCGACGAAGCCGGGGTGCAAAACCTCATCGGCGTCAAATCCCTCGACGAACAAATCGAAGACGAAACGGTATAACCATGTTGATCAAGACACTTCTCATTCTCCTGGCGCTGATCGGCCTTGCCGTTCCAATCGCTGCGTCTCTTGGTTGGCTTGGCCTCATCCTTCAGTGGACAGACAGCGCGATGCCGCTTCATCGCGCGATTTCCGACATGGCCTGGCAGACCAGCACGGACTTCCTCCTTGTTGCGATCCCGATGTTTGTGATGATGGGTGAGGTCCTCTTGCGGGCCGGCATCACTGAACGCATGTACGACGGAATCGTGAAATGGCTGGGCTGGCTGCCAGGCGGGTTGATGCACTCAAACATCGGCTCCTCCGCTTTGTTCGCAGCAACCTCTGGATCCTCGGTGGCGACCGCAGCCACCATCGGAACCGTGGCCGTACCGCAGATCAAGAAACGGGGCTACAATGAAAGCCTGTTCCTGGGCACAGTCGCAGCGGGCGGTACATTGGGCATCCTCATTCCGCCATCCATCAACCTGATCCTCTATGGGCTGCTGACCAATACATCCGTGCCAGAGCTCTATCTGGCTGGTTTCCTGCCGGGCTTTCTGTTGGCACTGCTCTTCATGGCTACCGTTGTTGTCGCCTGCCTGTTGAAACCTGAATGGGGCGGCGAACAGCTGCGTCATACCTGGTCAGAACGGTTGCGTGCGCTGCCTGCATTGATCCCACCGCTGGGTATCTTCGTAGTTGTTGTTGGGTCCATCTATGCCGGCCTGGCGACGCCAACAGAGGCCGCCGCCTTGGGTGTCGTTGCCTCAATGGGGCTTGCGGTAATGAACGGGAAGATGTCCATCGACATGATGCGTCAAGCCATCGAAGGCACCATGCGCACCACTGCCATGATCATGCTGATCATCATTGCGGCTGTCTTCCTGAACTTCGTTCTTTCGATCATCGGTCTGACCCAAGCCCTGACCGATTTTGTAACTGGCCTTGGGTGGAGCCCGATGCAAACCATGTTCATGATCGTTGCTGTATTGATCCTAATCGGGTGCTTTATGGAAACGCTGTCGATGCTACTGACCATGGCGCCGCTGATCACGCCAATCGTTGTGGCGCTTGGCTTTGATCCTGTCTGGTTTGGTATCCTGTTGATGGTCCTCCTGGAAACGGCCCTCATCACACCTCCGATTGGGATCAACCTCTACGTGGTGCAAGGCATCCGCAAAGGCGGACCTATGATTGACGTCATCCGAGGCGCGATCCCATTCGTTATCACGATGTTCGTCATGTTGGCGCTGTTGCTTGCCTTCCCGCAACTCGCACTGTGGCTGCCGTCTTTGGTCTACTAAGACCAGCGCGCCAAACACCAACACCCTAATTTGAATGACTGCAGGCCCTGCCTGCAAACAGAGGAGCTATATCTATGTGGCAGTTTTGGGTCGATCGCGGTGGCACATTCACCGACATCGTAGCGAAATCACCATCCGGAGAGCTAAAGACACGCAAGCTTTTGTCAGAAAACCCGGAAGTCTACAAAGACGCGGCCGTGCACGGTATTCGCGAACTGCTGGATCTGAAACCTGACACAGCGGTGCCGAGGGGGCTCATCGAAGCGGTAAAGATGGGCACAACCGTTGCGACCAACGCCCTGCTGGAACGCAAAGGCGATCGAACGGTTCTTTTCATTACCAAAGGAATGAAAGACCTTCTTCGCATTGGTTACCAAAACCGACCGAAACTTTTTGATCTGAACATTGAGTTGCCAGAGCTGCTTTATGAAAATGTGGTCGAGGTCGAAGAGCGCATTGATGCGGATGGGAACGTGGTCGCCACTCTGGATACCTCTGCGGCTCGTACGGCTTTGTCCAAAGCTTATGACCAGGGCTACCGGTCCATCGCGATCGCTTTGATGCACAGCTACAAATTTCCGGACCATGAAAAACAACTGGGTCAGATGGCGCAGCAGTCCGGGTTTTCCCAGATTTCGCTGAGTCACCTCGTCAGCCCCTTGATCAAACTGGTCGGACGCGGTGATACGGCGGTTGTGGATGCATATCTGTCCCCAATTCTGCGCCGCTATGTGGATCAGGTCGCCAATGCGCTTGGCGCCCATACAGGTGGGTGTGAGCGGTTGATGTTCATGCAATCAAACGGTGGTCTCACCGATGCGCGACTGTTCCATGGTCGTGATGCGATCCTATCGGGCCCTGCGGGCGGTGTGGTTGGCATGGTTCGATCTGCCAGTGAGTTGGGTTTTGACAAGCTCATTGGCTTTGACATGGGCGGCACGTCTACCGACGTGTGCCATTATGCCGGAGAGTTTGAGCGTTCATTTGAGACAGAAGTCGCAGGCGTACGTATGCGCGCGCCGATGATGTCGATCCACACAGTAGCAGCAGGTGGCGGTTCGATTTTGTCCTATCGCGACGGACGGATGCAGGTCGGTCCAGAAAGCGCAGGCGCCAACCCGGGTCCGGCGGCCTATCGCCGAGGCGGCGAACTGACTGTTACCGACTGCAATGTGCTCTTGGGCAAACTGAACCCGGATCACTTCCCGCATGTTTTCGGCCCAAATGCCGATCAGCCGCTCGACAAAGATATTGTGCGTCAGAAATTCGAGGAGCTTGCCGCCAAGATCGGCGATGGCAAAACCCCGGAAGAGCTCGCCGAGGGCTTCTTGCGGATCGCTGTTGAGAACATGGCCAACGCCATCAAAAAAATCAGCGTCCAGCGCGGCTACGACGTTACCAAATACACCATGAACTGTTTTGGGGGTGCCGGCGGGCAGCACGCGTGTCTCGTGGCTGACGCCTTGGGCATGGAAAGCATCTTTATTCACCCCTTTGCCGGGGTATTGTCTGCCTTTGGCATGGGGCTTGCTGATGTCAGAGCGATGCGCGAGCAGCAATTTGAAAAGCCTTTAAGTGATACAGGCGCGCTCGCGGCTTTGGACGAGATGGCCCAAATCGCGGGGGATGAGGTCAAAGATCAAGGTATCGATGAGGCCGAAGTCGTCATTTCCAAACGGGTCCAAATCCGCCCGCGCGACGCGCAACAAAGTATCGAAGTGGACTTCGGATCCGCTGTTGAAATGGAAGCCGCCTTTGTTACAGCGCATCTTCAGAGGTTTGGTTTCACACCAAACACAGGTGATCTGATCATTGATGTTCTTGTCGTGGAAGCCATCGGTCAAACTGGCGAAGGTGTGAGTCTAGATGATCCGGGCGACACATCAATCGATGAGACGCCAGTGTCGGTCTGTTTTGGCGGGAAATGGCAGGACGTGCCGCTGGTTGACCGCGCAAGCCTTGCCATTGGACAAGCCGTTGAAGGGCCAGCGATTTTAACAGAGCCAACAGGAACAAACGTTGTTGAGCCTGGGTGGCGTGCGACCTGCGCCAAAGGCGGCAACTTGATCCTTGAAAGAACAGTTCCGCTTGAACGCGCCGAAGCGATTGGCACCCAGGTTGACCCCGTCATGCTTGAGGTCTTCAACAACCTCTTCATGTCCATCGCCGAACAAATGGGGGCCACTCTGGCAAATACCGCCTACTCTGTGAACATCAAAGAGCGACTGGATTTCTCCTGTGCAATCTTTGACCAGAACGGCGATCTGGTTGCCAATGCACCGCATGTGCCGGTGCATTTGGGCTCCATGTCGGAAAGCGTGCGCACGGTACTACGTGAAAACGAGGGCAAGATTCGCCCCGGTGACGTGTTCATGATGAACAATCCGTTTAATGGTGGAACGCATTTGCCAGACGTCACCGTCATCACTCCAGTATTTGATGCAGACGGGAAAGGCATTCTCTTTACCGTCGCCTCTCGTGGACACCACGCTGATATTGGTGGCAAAACACCAGGATCGGCGCCGCCAGATAGTCGAACGATTGAAGAAGAAGGCGTGGTGATCGACAACTTCCTGCTTGTGGACCAAGGGCATCTGCGTGAAGCAGAAACCCGCACGCTTTTGGGGTCTGGGTCCTATCCGTGCCGGAACATCAACCAGAACATTGCGGATTTGGCGGCGCAGATAGCGGCCAATGCGACTGGTGTTTCCGAGCTCCAAAAGATCACCCGCCAATTTGGGATCAAAGCAGTGCATGCCTACATGGGCCATGTGCAGGCCAATGCCGAGGAAAGCGTGCGCCGTGTTCTGGATGTGCTCAAAAACGGCAAGTTCAGCTATCCGATGGACAGTGGCTCAAAGATCGTCGCGGAGATCCGCGTTGACAAAGAGAACCGCTCTGCAACGATTGATTTCACCGGAACATCTGCGCAAAATCCGCTGAACTACAACGCGCCAATGGCCATTTGCCGTGCAGTTGTTCTTTACGTGTTCCGTACTTTGGTCGGCCGCGATATCCCTATGAACGAAGGGTGTCTGAAGCCGCTGAACCTGATTGTGCCAGAAGGCACAATGATCAATCCGAAATCTCCGGCGGCTGTCATCTCGGGCAATACAGAAGTCAGCCAATCCATTGCTGACGCGCTGTATGGCGCCCTCGGCGTGATAGCGGGCAGCCAAGGGACCATGAACAACTTTGTCTATGGAAATGAAACTTACCAAAACTACGAGACGATTTGTGGTGGGACTGGAGCCGGTGATGGCTTCGACGGGACCAGCGCCGTTCATAGCCATATGACAAATACCCGTATGACGGACCCCGAAGTACTTGAGACGCGGTTTCCCGTTAGGGTGGAGGAATTTTCCATTCGCCAAGGTTCGGGTGGTGACGGTCAATTCATTGGTGGCAATGGCATCGTACGGCGCTTGTATTTCAATGATGCGATGACCGTCACCACCTTGAGTTCGCATCGAATGGTTCCTCCACAAGGGGCCCATGGCGGCGCGTCTGGATCAACAGGTGAAAACTCTGTTCTACGTGCGGATGGTCGAGTTGAGTTATTGCAGGGGAACGATCAAGTGGAGCTGGTTTCGGGTGATACCTTCATCATTAAGACTCCTGGAGGTGGTGGGTTTGGAGCTCAAACAAAAAACTAGACGCGTGACGCACTTTGTCAGGAAATAATTTGTGGGGAAGCCCGCCGCTTCCTACATTATGCGGCCATTCGAACAATGATGTCGAATGGCCGTTTTGCCCGCACAGCGGACTTTCAAAGATCGCAACAACCTGGTCTTGCACAAATTGCCAAAGCGTCGCCTTGGCAGCGCCCGAACCGCCCCCACGGGGCGGGCGCTTCGCTTCCCACCCTTCGGTTCGGACGCGGTGGCCTCTCTGAAATGGGGTCAAAAGCAGCACAGTCCGCATAGTGGACCTTGGCAATGAGCTGGTTTTGTCGTCACCCTGTTTGCTTGCCTTAGGGCGAGCTTAGAAGTGCTATCCAGCCAAAGATGCGCGCAGCACGTCCCATTGCCGCCGTGAGATGCGGTCTTTGGAGGCCAGCAGCCAATAGCTCTCGTGATGGGGCATCACGGCCTCGCTGATCCGCTCCAACGCGCCACTGTCCAGATCCTGTTGACACAGCGGCAGGGAGCCAAGCAACACGCCCAACCCGGCACGCGCCGCCGCGAGGGCTGAGGCAAAAGTATCAAAGCGCAGCGCGGTGGGGGAGGTGGTGACCTGACCGCTGAACTCGCGCCAATCGCGCCAGCTGGGGCGGGGGCCGGATACGGACAGACGCGGCAATGTACGCCAATCTGCAGTGGTTTTCAGCAAGGCTGGGGAGGCCAAGGGGGCAATGCGCTCTTCAAACAGTGGGGCCTTGTATAGCCCCGGCCAATCGCCCGCACCATAGCGGATCTTGACGGTGCCGTCGTCTTCGGCCGCATCCCCGGCCAGAACCATGGTGTTGATACTGATCTCAGCGCCGCTTTGCGCCAGCAGCGCGGGCAGACGCGGCGTGATCCAGTGCTGCACGATAGAGGAGGAGGCGGAAATCACGATCTTGTTGCGCCCGACCCCGAACAGCGCTTCTGAACTGTCGCGCAGCGCGTTCAGCGACGCCTGCACATGCGGCAACCAGGCTTCGCCTTCGGTGGTGAGGTGAATGGCACGGGTTTTGCGCACAAACAGTTGTGCCCCCAACTGGTGTTCCAGATTGGCGATGCGCTGGCTGATTGCGGGCTGGGTCAACCCGGTTTCGCGGGCGGCGGCGGTAAAGCTGCCCAGCCGCGCGGTGGTTTCAAAGGCGCGCACCCATTCCAGCGGAATGCTGTCGAATTTGGAGTCACCCATCTTGGAGTTATGCATAAGGAAACCTGAGTCTCATTCACCATTTTGCTGATTTGATTTTATAGGCGAGAGGGCAGAGACTGTCACCTGTGAACAGATCAGCTAGGACTTTCAAGCGATGACTTCCGTATCCCTCTCCCCGAATGGCGACTTTCTGACCCTTGACCTTGAAGGGCAGCCACGCCGGTTCCATGCCATCTGGCTGCGTGACAATGCCCAGGACGATCAGACCCGTGCGCCGGGCAATGGCCAGCGTCTGGTTGCACTGCGGGATATTCCGGCAGAAACCAAGCTGGCAGCGGTTGAGCTGTCAGGAGAGACGCTGCGCGTCAGCTTTGCGCCCGAAGACAAGACCGTCGAGTTTGACCTCAGCTGGCTGGCGGCCAACGCATATGACAAGGTTGCGCGCGCAGAGGCGGGCTGGCTGCCCGATGAGACCACACCGTGGAACAGCAGCCTGATGTCGGATGTGCCAATCGGCGATTTCCAACAGCTGGCCAAGGGCGGCGATGCCCTGCGCGATTGGCTCGGCAAGGTGACCCGATATGGCTTTGGCAAGATCGAGAATGGCCCGCTTGAAGATGGGTCGCTGTTCAAGGTGGTCGATCTCTTTGGCTATGTGCGCGAAACCAACTATGGCCGCCACTTTGAGGTCCGCACCGAGGTGAACCCAACCAATCTGGCCTTTACCGGGCTGGGGCTACAGGCCCATACCGACAATCCCTACCGCGATCCGGTGCCCTCGATCCAGGTGCTTTACTGTCTCGAAAGTTCTGCTGCCGGTGGTGAAAACATGGTGGTGGATGGGTTTGCGGCCGCGCTGCGTCTGCGCGCCGAGAATGAAGAGTATTTTGACGTGCTGGCCAAATACTGCGCCCGGTTTGAATATGCCGGTGACGCAGAGACCTGCCTGCGTTCGCGCCGCCCGATGATCGAGCTGGCCCCCGATGGCGAGCTGATCGGGGTGCGGTTCAACAACCGCTCGCTGGCAGCTGTCAAGGATGTGCCCTTTGGTGACATGGACACCTATTACGCGGCCTATCGTCGCCTGGGCGAGATCATCGACGACGAGGCAATGGAAGTAACCTTCCGCCTGGAGCCCGGCGAAGGTTTTGTGGTCGACAACACCCGGGTGCTGCATGCGCGCAAGGCCTACTCCGGAACCGGCACGCGTTGGCTGCAGGGATGCTACGCTGACAAGGACGGGCTGAATTCAAAATTTGCGGCGCTCTCGGCGCAACAGGAAGGATGATCAGATGAGCAAGCCGGATATCGCCAGCCTCGATCACAGCAATATCGTCGCGTTCCTGGGATCGATCTTTGAACGCCGCGGCGGTGAGGAATACCTGGGCGAACCCGTGACCATGGGCGAGCATATGTTGCAGGGGGCGACCATTGCCGAACAAAATGGCCAGCCGGAGGAGATCATCATTGGGGCGCTGCTGCATGACATCGGCCATTTCACCTCGGAGTTTGGCACCTATCATCCCGATGACACCGAGGATCGCCACCACGAGGATGCAGGTGCTGAGGTGCTGGAGCAGTTCTTTCCCAGCGTGATCACCGATTGCTGTCGCTATCACGTTGCAGCCAAACGCTATCTCTGTGCCACCAAGCCTGAGTATTTCAAACGGCTTTCGCCAGCTTCGGTACATACGCTAGAGCTGCAGGGCGGCCCGATGAATGCCGACGAGGTGGCGGAATTTGAGGCCAATCCGAACCTGAAGGAAATCATCGCGGTGCGCTATCTCGATGAGGCGGGCAAACGTGCCGACATGGAGACCCCGGATTATTGGCATTTTGCCCCGATGGTGCAGCGTATGGTGGATCGCCACATCGCAGCCACAGCTTGATAGAAGTCTAGGCTAATAATCAGCCCACTCACGGGACAGAAAAAGGCCGCCCAAGTTGACTTGGGCGGCCTTTTTCTGGGGATCTGTTGTCTGGCTCAGACTTCGACCGGGGGCACCATACCGACGATCTCATAGGTCTGGCGCAGGATCGGCGCGGTGATGGCGCGGGCGCGCTCAGAGCCCCGGGTGAGGATCTTGTCGATCTCATCCTGATGCTGCATCAGCCGCGCCATCTCGGCAGAGATCGGTGCCAGTTTTGCCACCGCGAGATCTACCAGCATCGGTTTGAACTCAGAGAACTGCTTGCCGCCGACATCTGCCAGCACCTGATCCACCGATTGCTCGTTCAGAGCGGCAAAGATATTGACCAGGTTGCGGGCCTCGGGGCGCTCTTCCAGGCCCTTGGCCTCGGAGGGCAGGGCGTCGGGGTCGGTCTTGGCCTTGCGGATCTTCTTGGCGATGGCCTCTGCATCATCGGTCATGTTGATGCGGCTGGCATCCGAGGCATCGGATTTCGACATCTTCTTGGAGCCGTCGCGCAGGGACATCACTCGGGTTGCCGCGCCTTCGATCACCGGTTCGGTGATGGGGAAGAAATCGACGCCATAGTCGTGGTTGAACTTGGTGGCGATGTCGCGGGTCAGCTCCAGATGTTGTTTCTGATCCTCGCCCACCGGCACATGGGTGGCGTGATAGGTCAGAATGTCGGCGGCCATCAGGGCGGGATAGGCAAAAAGCCCCAACGAGGCATTCTGCGCATTCTTGCCCGCCTTGTCCTTGAACTGGGTCATTCGCTGCATCCAGCCCATACGGGCGACGCAGTTGAAGATCCAGGCCAGTTGCGCGTGCTCGGGCACCTGGCTTTGGTTGATCAGGATCGAGTTTTCAGGATCCAGGCCCGCGGCGATGAAACCGGCGCAGAGCTCGCGGGTGGATTTCATCAGATCCTGCGGATTTTGCCAGACGGTGATCGCGTGCAGGTCAACCATGCAGTAGATGCTTTCGACATCGCGGTCCTGCCAGTCGACAAAGCGCTTCAGGGCACCCAGGTAGTTGCCCAGGTGCAGGTTGCCGGAAGGCTGAATGCCGGAGAAGACGCGCGGCGTAAATGTCGTATCGCTCATGAGGGCGAAACTCCCGTCTGGAATTATGATCCCTAGTCGCTTACCCATGGGCCAGCGCAGGGTCAACAGGGCAGCCACCTGAGACCCGAAATGAGACTTAGGAGCATCAAGACATGAGCAGTGAAGAAAACCCCTCTCCGGTCAACCCGCTGCCACCTGCAGTGGTGGCACTGGTGCTGGTGATCATGGGGATTGAGGCGATGTTCTCCCTTGGTATGCGCGGCATCATTGGCGGGCCGGAGGCGATTGGCTGGCGGCTTGAGGCGTTTCAGTCCTATGCGTTTTCGCCAGAGATTTTCTGGTGGATGGTGGAGACCGGGCAATGGCCGGCTGAACATCTGATCCGGTTTTTGTCTTATGCCTTTGTGCATGGGGCCTTTACCCATGCGCTGTTTGTCTGTGTTTTTGTGCTGGCCATGGGCAAGATGGTGGGCGAGGTCATGGGCGATCTGGCCATGGTTCTCATCTTCATGATGTCAGCCCTCGGCGGGGCATTGGGCTATGCGCTGTTGTTGGGGGCCTCGGTGCCGCTGATTGGCGGCTTTCCAGCGGTCTACGGCCTGATCGGGGCTTTTACCTATATTCTTTGGCGGTCATTGGCGCTGGTCGGCGCGCAGCAAAGCCGCGCCTTTTCGCTGATTGCCTTTCTGATGGTAGCGCAGCTTGTGTTTGGGCTGCTCTTTGGGGGGCAAAAGGACTGGGTGGCGGATCTCTGCGGCTTTGCCACTGGATTTACCCTGTCGTTCTTTCTGGCGCCCGGAGGCTGGGCCCGTATTCGCGGCAACATTCGCCGGGACTAATCGGGCGCCGGGACTAATCGGGCAAGGGGGGGGGCTCCCGCCCGCGTCACCCCCTTCAAAGAAGGGGCTCAGCCGTTGGGCATGGCGCCGCGCTGACGCGCGGCGCTTGGCGTCTGAAGCCCTTGTTGCAGGTAGATCAGCCGCTGTTGTCTGCGCTGCGACGCAGGCTGGATTTCAGCTCTGACAGATAAAAGGCACCAAAGACCTGCCCGGCCGCAAAGAAGATTACGCCGCCGCTCAGGATGAGGCCGAAAAGGGCGAGGTAGCGCCAACTGGGCAGGGTGAAGAGCCAGGTGGTTGCGCCATATCCCAGATAGAGTAAAGCACCCATCACGAGGGAGGCGAGGCCAATGCGTAGCACCCGGGAATAGAACCGGCTGTCAAAGCGGGCAGCATCGCCCATGCGGCCCGCGCCGAGCCACAAGAGCGCCACCATGGCCCAGCCGGCGGCGGAGGCGGCGATGGCGGGGGCGATCCAGCCAAAGACAGGCTTGAGGCCAAAGGCGAGAGCTGCGTTCACCACCATGGCCACCAGCGCATAGCGAAAGGGGCTGCGGGTGTCTTCGCGGGCAAAATACAGCGGCTGCAGCACTTTTTGCAGGATGAAGGCCGGCAGTCCGGCCCCATAGATTGCCACTGCCAGGGCGATGGCGGCGACATCCTCTGCTCCGGTGGCGCCGCGTTCATAAAGCACCGAGATCAGCGGCACTGGCACCACCATAAAGGCGACTGCCGAGGGCAGGGTGAACAGCAGCGAGAACTCACCGGCCCGCGATAGCGCCTGGCGCGCGCCACTGTCATCGCCGCTGCGCAACCGCCGGGTCAGATCGGGCAGCAGCACGATACCAACGGCGATACCGATGACCCCAAGCGGCAGCTGGTACAGCCGGTCGGCGATGAACAGCCAGCTGACCGCGTTTTCGATATCCGAGGCCACCAGCTGCCCGACCACCAGATTGACCTGGGTCACCCCCATGGCCAGGGCAGCAGGCAGCGCCACCCGCATCAGATGGCCCATGGCCGGGCTGAGGCGCGGCAAGCCGGGGCGCAGATGAAACCCGGCCCGACTGGTGGCGCGCCAGACCAGGGCCAGCTGCGCCACCCCGGCAAAGGGAATGGTCCAGACCAGCCAGAGGGTCACCTCTCCGCCCAGGGCCGCGCCCAGCACCATGGCAGAGCAGGCAAAGATATTGAGCAGCACCGGTGCCGCCGCGGCGGCGGCAAAGCGCCCGGTGGAGTTCAATACGCCGGAAAACAGGGCCGCCAGCGACATGCACAGGATATAGGGAAAGACGATATAGCCAAAACCAACCGCAAGATCGAAGCGCTCGGTGCCCTGAAACCCCGATGCCGTGGCCCAGACCAAGGCGGGCATGAAGATCATCCCCAAAGCCACCAAAGCCAGAACCGCGGCCCCCAGAAGATTGAAGGCTTCCTGGGCAAAGCCCTGGGGATCTTCACCGCTTTCCAGACGTTTGGAAAACTGCGGCACAAAGGCGGCGTTGAATGCGCCTTCGGCAAAGAAGCGGCGAAACAGGTTGGGCAAACGAAAGGCCACCACAAAGGCATCAAGCAGAGGCCCGGGGCCTATGAAGGCGGCGATCAGGATTTCGCGCAGAAACCCCAGGATGCGGCTGGCCAAGGTCCAGAACCCAACGGTCATGAAGCCGGAAAGCAATCTGATTGGCTTCATGAGCGCGCCCGCTTTGCCCCTTCGGAAATGGCCTCACGCAGTTTGCGTTCCAGAAAATCCTGTTTCGACTGGGCGTGGTATTTCAAGCCAAACATATCCTTGACGTAGAAGGTATCAACCACCTGTTCGCCGTAGGTCGCGATTACCGCATTGGCAACATAGACATTGGCGCTGGCCAGGGTACGGGCCAGATCATAGAGCAATCCGGCGCGGTCGCGGGTGTCGACCTCAATGATGGTGTAGATCTCCGAGCCCTCGTTATCAAAGGTGATATGGGTGGGCACCTTGAAGGCCTTTTCACGCTTTTTGATCTTATCGCGCGATTCCAGGGCGTCGCGGGTGATCACCTCGCCCTTGAGGGTTTTCAGGATCATCTGGTTCAGTCGCGGCAGGCGAGAGGCCTCGAAGGGGTGGCCCTCGGCGTCCTGAATCCAGAAGGCATCCGTCACATAGCCGTCTTTGGTGGTGTAGCTGCGGGCATCCACCACATTGGCCCCCACCAAGGCCAGGGCACCGGATACACGGGCAAAGATGCCGGGGTGATCCGCCATCACAAAACAGGCGCGAGTGGCGTCGCGGTCATCATCCGGATACAGACGAATGACCACTTCGCCGGGATCGTTTTTGGCCTCCAGCTCGCGCAGCATCTCGGCAAAATCGACATGGGCGGTGACATGCAGACCCTGCCAATAGGGATCGTAATGGCGGGCGGTCTCGCGTTTGAGATCAGCCTTTGACCAGTCCGGCAGCGCCTCGCGTAGGGCCTTTTTGCCAGCGGCCCCACGGTGCTCGCGGTTGAGCGCCTCCATGCCGTTTTCCAGCGCCTCGCGGGTTTGATTGTAGAGTGCGCGCAGCAAAGCTGCCTTCCAGTTGTTCCAGGTGTCCGGGCCAACACCGCGAATGTCGCACACCGTCAGCACCAACAGAAGGTCCAGTCGCTTGACCGATTGCACGGCTTTGGCAAAGCCCCGCACGGTACGCGGATCGGCGATATCGCGTTTCTGCGCCATATCGGACATCAGCAGATGATAGCGCACCAGCCATTCCACCGTCTCGCAGTCGGCTTTGTTCAGCCCCAGCCGGGGGGCCACCTTGCGGGCGATCTGGGCCCCCAGAATCGAGTGATCCTGTTCGCGCCCCTTGCCAATGTCATGCAGCAGCATCGCCACCAGCAGAACCTTGCGATTGAGCCCCTTGCGGATCACCTCGGAGGACAGCGGCAGCTCATCTTCCAGCTCGCCCTTTTCGATGGCGGTGAGGTTCGAGATTACCTGAATGGTATGCTCATCCACGGTGTAGGAGTGATACATGTTGAACTGCATCATCGCCACGATGGGCTCAAACTCAGGTATAAAGGCCGACAGCACGCCCAGTTCATTCATCCGCCGCAGCGCGCGCTCTGGATTGCCGTGTTTCAGCAAGAGGTCGAGGAAGATCCGGCGCGCTTCCTTGTCGGCGCGCATCCCATCGTCGATCAGGTGCAGGTTGGCGGTGAGCAGCCGCATCGCGTCCGGATGGATCAGCATGCCGGTACGCAGGGCTTCCTCGAAGATCCGCAGCAGGTTCAGCTTGTCTGCGAGAAAGCTGTCCGGGTCAGCCACATCCAGGCGGTTGTGAATAACGGTATAACCGGGTTTGACCCGGGGGCGGCGGCGAAAGATCCGCTCCAGCAGCGGCGCGCTCTTCTGCTGGCTGGCCTCCAATTTGGTCAGCAGAATCCGGGTGAGATCGCCCACCGTGGTGGCATGACGGAAATAGTCCTGCATGAAGAATTCGACGGCGCGTCGCCCGGCGCGGTCCTCATAGCCAATACGGCTGGCCACTTCGACCTGCAGATCAAAGCTGAGTTGCTCGGTGGCGCGGCCGGTGGCCAGATGCAGATGCGCCCGCACCGCCCAGAGAAAGTTGGCGGCCTTGGTAAAGGTGTCGAGCTCTTCCGGAGAGAACAGCCCGATGGGCACCAGTTCGGCGACATCCTGCACCTGGTAGACGTATTTGGCGATCCAGTAGAGCGATTGCAGATCGCGCAGGCCTCCCTTGCCCTCTTTGACGTTGGGCTCGACCATGTAGCGCTGGCCCTGCTTCAGGTGGCGTGCGTCGCGTTCCGCCAGTTTGGCCTCGATGAAATCGGGGATGTCGCGCGAGAACAGATCGCTGCGCAGTTTTTCGTCCAACTCCTGCGCCAGCCCGGCGTCACCGGTCAGAAAGCGATGTTCCAGCATGGCGGTGCGGATGGTGTAATCCTCGGCGCCAAGGCGCAGGCAATCCTTGATAGTGCGGCTGGAATGGCCAACCTTGAGGCGCAGATCCCACAGGATGTAGAGCATCGATTCAATGACACTCTCGGCCCAGGCGGTGATCTTGTAGGGGGTCAGGAACATCAGGTCGACGTCAGAGGCCGGCGCCATCTCTCCCCGCCCATAGCCGCCCACCGCAATCAAGGCGATGCGCTCGCTGGAGGTGGGGGCCCCGGCGGGGTGCAGATAGGTGGTGGCGACATGAAAGGCACTCATCACCAGCCCATCGGTCAGATAGCTGTAGGACTGGGTCAGCGCCCGCGCCGAAAACGGGGCCTTGGCAAAGGCCTCGGCAATGGTGGCGCGCCCGGCCTTGTTGGCCGCACGCAGCAGCTTGACGGTTTCACCACGCAGGGCACCGGTTTCGACTTCGGCTGCCAGCGCCGCGATCTGGGTTTGGATTGCGGCGCGGTCGAAAATGGCAAGCGCATCACAGATCAGCCCGGATTTCTGAAACTCTTCAGAGCTGGGCTGATCAGGATCGGCTGTCAGGGCTGGATCAGAATCCAGCTCCCGAGAAGCTGCTGGGGGCTGGGTCAATGACGACTACCTTCTGTTCTTGGATCGTTGCAATGGCAAGCCCGCGGTCGTTGGTGCCATCGGGGCGCAGGCGGAAGATACCTCCGGTGCCCTGAAAGCCTGCACCCTGGGTCAGTGCGGCCGCTGTCAGCGCGTCGGCCTTGCCTGCCCCCACCAAAGCGCCGATCGCGGCAATGCCGTCATAGGCCAGCCCGCCAATCGCATGGGGGGTGCTGCCGTAGGTGGATTGGTAGCGATCGCGGAACCGCTGCGCCTGGCCCGGATCGGGCATGGCAAACCACCCGCCCTGAACGCCGGGCAAAGCCAGGGTTTGCGCGGGCACATCCCAGCGGGTTAGGCCAATGTATTGGACGTCTTCAGGCTTGACGCCGGCCTCTGGCAGCAGTTGGGTCAGCAGCGGCAATGCGCCTGCGGTTGTGGCGGTGAGAAACAGCGCATCAGCGCCGCTGGTGGCGGCGCGAATTTGCGGGATGGCGTTGATCACGCCTTGCTGCGACAGCTCATAGCCGATGCTGTCGGTGATGCTGGATCCCGAACCGGCGGCGGCATTGCGGATCGCCGCTTGGCCGGCTAGGCCTGCGGCATTGCTGCCCCCGGCAATCACGATCCGGCCCTTGCCCTGTGCCTTGGCATAGGAGGTCAGGCGACGGGCCGTATTGTCGAAGGTTGGTCCCAGGATAAAGACATTGCCCCCGGCAATCGAGGTGGTGTTGGAAAAGGCCAGAACATTGACGCCTTTTTGCGCGGCAGCAATGCCGGCGGCATTGGCCGCTTCGGCATAGACCGGGCCGAGAATGATCCGGGCACCGCCCTTTACCGCTTCGGTGGCGGCGGCGGCCGCGCGGGTGGGATCGCCTGCGGTGTCATAGATGCGCAGGTCAATCTGCACGCCCTGAAGATCCGCAATGGCCAGACGAGCGGCATTCTCCAGGCTTTGCGCCAGGACGCTATCGCCGGACTGGGCTGAACCGCGTGGCACCAAAAGCGCGACGGGAACGGGTTTGGAGGTATTGATAGTGGGGCCGCCACCAATGGCAATCGGATCGCAGGCGGCCAGAGCAAATGTAGAAATCGCGGCCACGGCGGACAATGTCGCCTTGCGGGCCCGTTTGAAAACAGCAAACATAATGGACTTGAAACTCCCCTTGTCCGGCGCTTTGCGCCGTGTTGGTTCTGGGGGGATAATAAACGACCAAAAAGGCGGGTCCAGCGTGAATCACCAGATCGTCAATTTGTTGCCGGGACTTTATTTTGTGGCAACACCCCTGGGCACCGCCCGCGACATCACCCTGCGGGCGCTGGATGTGCTGGCCTCGGCGGATTTGATCGCCGCCGAAGACACCCGCTCGCTGCGCCGGTTGCTGGAAATCCATGGGGTGCCCCTGGGGACGCGTCAGGTGATTGCCTATCACGACCACAGCGGTGCCGGCGCGCGGGGCAAGGTCCTGGCGGCTTTGGAGGCGGGGCAATCTGTGGCCTATGCCTCTGAGGCCGGCATGCCGCTGATCGCGGATCCCGGCTATGGGCTGTCGAAAGCGGCTGCCGAGGCCGGCCATCTGGTGACATCAGCCCCAGGCGCGACGGCGGTGACAACTGCGCTAGCGCTGGCCGGCTTGCCGACGGATGCGTTTTTCTTTGCCGGGTTTCTGCCCAATGCCAGTGGTGCACGGCGCAAACGCCTTCAGGAGGTGAGCGCCATTCCCGGCACCTTGGCCTTTTATGAATCGCCCAAACGGGTGGCGGCTTCGGTGGCGGATATGGCGGCGGTTCTGGGCAACCGGCCTGCTGCGCTATGCCGCGAGTTGACCAAGAAATTCGAAGAGGTGCGCCGTCTGCCACTGGAAGAACTGGCTGCAAGTCTTGAGGACAGCCCGGTCAAAGGTGAGATCGTGGTCTTGGTGGATCGCGCAACGCAGGTGGCGGCCAGCGATGGCGACATCGAAAGCGATCTGCGCGCCGCCCTGATTGAAAACTCGGTCAAGGACGCGGCCTCAATCGTTGCCGAGGCCCATGAGATGCCGCGCCGCAAGGTTTACCAATTGGCATTGAAACTGGCCAAGGAGGGCTAAAATGCCCAAACCGCCAGTAGAGCCCAAACCGCCTGTGTCGCGAGGTTTGCGGTCCCATCTGGCGGGCCATGCCGCTGAGGATCAGGCGGCCCGCGCCTATGAGGATCTCGGCTATGAGGTGCTGGAGCGCTGCTGGCGCGGCGCGGGCGGCGAGATTGACCTGATCCTGCGTCACGGGGACGTCTTTGTCTTTGCCGAGGTCAAGACCGGACCCAGCTATGAGGCGGCAATTGCCCGGATCAACCCGCGCCAAATGGGTCGAATTCAGACCTCTGCCGCGCTGTTTCTCGACCAACAGGCGCAGGGCAGCCTGAGTGAGGCCCGCATTGATGTGGTGCTGGTGATCGGCTCTGGTCAGGTCGAAATCCTGGAGAATGCCTATGGTCAGGGGTGACCGCAGAGGAGGCTAATTGAACAAGGCATATTGAACCTGGGTCCCGGCTGCGCCATCTATGGCCAAAGCAAAAGGGAATGTGCCATGAAAATCGCCTTTCAGATGGACCCGATCATGGGTGTCGACATCAACGCCGACAGCAGCTTCCGCCTGGCGGAAGAGGCGCAGGCGCGGGGGCATGAGCTGTTTTTCTATCTGCCAGATCAGCTGGCGTATCAGGAAGGCAAGATCACCGCGCGCGGTCAGGACATGACAGTCCAGCGCGTTGCAGGCACCCCAGCGGTATTGGGCGAGATGCGCGAAGTGGACCTGGCGGATTTTGATGTGGTCTGGCTGCGTCAGGACCCGCCGTTCGATATGCATTACATCACCTCAACCCATCTGCTGGACCGCCTCAAGGACCAGTGCCTGGTGGTGAATGATCCGTTCTGGGTGCGCAATTACCCGGAAAAACTGCTGGTTCTGGATTTCCCTGATTTGACTCCGCCCACCGCGATTGCCCGCGATCTCGACACGATCAAGGACTTCAAGGCGCGCCACGGCGACATCATCCTCAAGCCGCTCTATGGCAATGGCGGTGCGGGCGTGTTCCGGCTCGATGCCAATGACCGCAACCTGACCTCGCTGCATGAGCTGTTTACTGGTTTCAGCCGCGAGCCGCTGATCGTGCAGAAATTCCTGCCCGACGTCAGCAATGGCGACAAGCGGGTGATCCTGGTGGATGGCGAGCCGGTTGGCGCGATCAATCGGGTGCCAGCCGCAGGCGAGACCCGCTCCAATATGCATGTGGGCGGGCGTCCCGAAAAGGTTGGCCTGACGGAGCGCGATCTGGAAATTTGCGCCGCCATCGGTCCGCTCTTGAAGGAAAAGGGCCAGGTCTTTGTCGGCATCGATGTGATTGGCGATTATCTGACCGAAATCAACGTGACCTCGCCCACCGGCATTCAGGAGCTGGAGCGTTTTGACGGGGTGAATATCGCCGAAAAAATCTGGCAGGCAATCGAAGCTCGCGCAGGCTAAAGATGGCGTGTTACATGGCCGAAGTGCTGAGGCGAAAGCCTAGCGCCTCGGCCAGATGGGCGCGCTGCACCTGTTGTTCGCAGGCCAGATCGGCAATGGTGCGCGCCACCCGCATGACCCGGTGATAGCCGCGTGCACTCAGGCCAAACCGTTCGGCGGCACGCAACAACAAGTCGCGGCTGTCGGGCGTCAGCGTCACCGCTTGCTCCAGAATGTCGCCTTCGGCATCAGCATTGAGCCAGACTTCGGGGGCCTCCCGGTAGCGCGCATCCTGGATCTCGCGGGCAATGGCGATGCGCTGGGCGACCTCAGCAGAGCCTTCGCTGGCGCTGGGCAGATCGAGATCACGAAAATCCACTGGCGGCACTTCGATGCGCAGATCAAAGCGGTCCAGCATGGGGCCTGATATGCGACCCAGATAATCCTCGCCGCAGGTTGGCGCCCGGCCGCAGGCGCGGGAGGCATCGGCCAGATAGCCACATTTGCAGGGGTTGGCCGCTGCCACCAGCATGAACCGGCTGGGGTAGCGGATATGGGCATTGGCCCGAGCAATCATCACCTCGCCGCTTTCCAGCGGCTGGCGCAGAGTTTCCAGCACCACGCGGTTGAACTCTGGCAATTCATCCATGAACAACACGCCATTGTGGGCCAGGCTGATCTCGCCCGGTTGCGCCCGGCGTCCCCCCCCGACAATGGCCGCCATCGAGGCGGTGTGATGTGGTTCGCGAAAGGGGCGGCTGCGATTGATGCCGCCGCCTTCGATCAGCCCACACAGGGACTGGATCATCGAGGTTTCCAAGGCCTCAGCCGGGGAAAGCGGTGGTAAAATCGAGGGCAGTCGCGCGGCCAGCATGGATTTGCCCGATCCGGGCGGGCCCACCAATAGGAGATGGTGACGCCCGGCCGCCGCGATCTCCAGGGCGCGTTTGGCGTGTTCCTGGCCCTTGATATCGCGCAGATCGCGCAGACCCGCCGCAGAGGTGACCTCGCCGGGGCGGGCCGGGGGCAGGGGCATCTCGCCGGTGAAATGGCGCACTACCTCGGTTAGATCGGTGGCCCCAATCACCAGGGCTTCCCCGGCCCAGGCGGCCTCTGCGGCGGAGGGTTTGGGGCAGAGCAAGGCCCGGTCGGCAGCGGCCGCCCCCATGGCGGCGGGCAGGGCCCCGGTGACCGGCATCAGGATCCCGTCGAGTGACAATTCCCCCAGGGCGATGGTCTCTGCCACGGGTTCGGGGGGGATGATGCCAATGGCGGCCAGCAGCGACAGGGCGATGGGCAAATCAAAATGGCTGCCTTCCTTGGGCAGATCTGCGGGCGAGAGATTGACCGTGATGCGCTTGGCCGGCAGCGCGATCGACATGGCCGCAAAGGCGGCGCGCACCCGTTCCCGAGCCTCGGAGACCGCTTTGTCGGGGAGGCCGACAATGGCAAAGGCGGGCAGCCCGGCCACCACCGCGCATTGCACCTCGACGGGGCGGGCGTCGATGCCCTGAAAGGCGACCGTATTGGCGCGAGAGATCATGCCGCTCCACTCCCTTGATCAAACAAGGGAAAATCATAAAGACCGTGGTATTGGAGTCGTTAACAGAATTCAGGGAGCAGGGGATTTTGTGCAGATTTCCCGCAAGCTTGACGCGCCGCTGGTGGCTTTGCCTCAAACTTGCGGGGCATGAGCGGCTTAGCTGATTGGCCACGGCAGGCGGGGCAGCCCCAGCTGGTAGGGTTCCGGGTCATAGCTGACCTCGCGGGCCAGTTGCTGCCAGTTCAGCACCGCCGGATCCGACATCAACAGCTCGCAATAGGCGCGGGTCGCGGCGCAGACCGGCAGATCATAGCCGATGATCCGGGCCGCGACCGGCGTGTAAAAAACATCTGCCAGGCTGTAGCTGCCAAAGAGAAAGCCCTCAGTCGCGCCAGAGATTTTGCGGGCGTGGTCAAACAGGGTCTCAATGCGGGCGAGATCCTTTTGCACCGCTGCAGAAGGGGTAAACCCCTGCCAGACATGGGAGAGTTGCATCGCACAATCGCCCCGAAGCGCGGAAAACCCGGTGACCATCTCCGTCACCAACCAGCGGGCAGTGGCGCGTTGATCGGCATCGACTGGCCATAGGCCTGCGGTGGGAAACTGTTCCGCCAGGGTCTCTGCCATGGCCAGGCTTTCGCCCACCACCAGTCCCTGATCGGTCTTCAGGGCTGGAACCAAACGCGCTGGGGCCAGATGTGCCAGGTCATCCCCCATGGTGCCGGTATAAAGGCCTACCATGTGGACCTGATGCGGGATTGCAAATTTTTCGAGCATGAGCCAGCCGCGCAACGACCAACTGGAATACATGCGATCACCAATGTAGAGTTCATATGTCATGGGGCGAGTCTAGGCGCGAAACTCACATCAATAAATCGAATATTTGTGACGTTACATATCACATATTTTGATTTATTTCTAAACTCTTCCAACCCTCAGGCCCGACATGCAGCTCGCTCAGCGAGAGATTGTCGATCTTGTGGGAAAAGGCCGCCTCAGCGCTGAGACCTTCCGCCCGCTGGATCTGCGTCAGGATCTGGCCGAAATGGCCGACTATTACCAGATCCCGGCCCGCATGGGACGCTAGCAAACTATCGACCGCATCGTTGACCCGGGCGCAGACCTGGTTCCAGCTTTCGCCGCCCGGGGGGGTGACATCACCGGGGGTCTCCCAATAGGCGCGGATGTGGCTGGGGTCTTCGGCGTCGATGTCTTTCCAGCTGCGCAGCTCCCAGGCTCCGAAATGGATTTCGCGCAGGCCGGGCATATGCGGCAGGCGGTGGCGGTTCCCCTGAATGGCACTGGCGGTATCGGCGGCGCGGATCAGATCAGATGAAACCACCAGAGCTTCGGACGGCAGGGCGGCCTCCAGCCGGGCCAGAGCGGCATGGTCGGACAGATCCGCGGGCAGGTCGGACCATCCCACCATGGTTTTTGCATGGGTGGGGCCATGCCGGATCAGGAACAGGCGCGTGGTCATAGGCTGCCTTTCAAAACCAAGGGCAGCCCGGCAGTGACCTGAACCACGGTGTCAGCCTGGGCGGCTAGGTCAATGTTCAATCGACCCTGGGCTTCGCGAAACCGGCGGGCGAGGGCATTGTCTGGCACGATGCCCAGGCCGGTCTCATTGGAGACCACCACCAGCTCGCCAGCGCAGCTCTCTATGGCCTGCAGCAGCTCTGCTTGGGCCGCCGCAAGATCGCTGTCGGCCAGCAGGTGATTGGTCAGCCACATGGTGGCGCAGTCCAGCAGGCAGATCTGATCAGGCGGCAGCTGGCGCAGAATCTCTGCCGCCTTCAGCGGCTCCTCATGGGTCACCCAACCGCTACCGCGCTGCAAAATATGACGTTTTACCTTGTCTCGCATTTCGTCATCAAATATTTGTGATGTGGCAAGGTAAGCTCTTGATTTAGAAGATTTTAAACAAATTTCTTCGGCGAATTTTGACTTGCCTGATGCGGCGCCGCCCAGAATGAATGTGACAGGTGCCGACAAGTTCTTTACCCTTAGTTATGAACGGTTTCGCCATTGTGCGTACCCGCTGGATGCGCCCAAAACAAGGGTGAAGACAGGTCAGGGTCCAACCCGTCCTCTGAGCGCAGGCATAATTCCTGCAATATCTCACTGGGGATGCGGGGTGGTCGGTCAATTTGCCGAATGCATTGAACCAGGGCGCAAGATGCGTGCCAACCTCCCAGAACGGGAGCTTCAGTTCCGGCGAGACTGTACCGTTGCCTTGCGCTGCGGACTAGCGGACAGCCGGCCGCTTGCTATTGTTCCAAAGTCTTAAGACCAGCCGGTTTGCTCCGTTTTTCAAGTCGATCAGACTTCGGGGGGAAACTATGGCGCTTGACTATATCGATGCAAACCCATTGCCGAAACAGGCGATGAAGGCCGAACTGCTTGATGCAGAGACGGAACGAAGTCTTGCCTATGCCTGGCGGGATGAGCGCGACGTGCAGGCGCTGCACCGGTTGATCAATGCCTATATGCGCCTGGCGATTTCCATGGCGGCCAAGTTCAAACGCTATGGCGCGCCGATGAATGATCTCATCCAGGAGGCAGGTCTGGGGCTGATGAAGGCGGCGGATAAATTCGACCCCGACCGTGGCGTGCGGTTTTCCACCTATGCCGTCTGGTGGATCAAGGCCTCGATCCAGGACTATGTGATGCGCAATTGGTCGATGGTGCGGACGGGGTCTACTTCCTCGCAGAAATCGCTGTTCTTCAACATGCGCCGGGTCCAGGCGCAGCTCGAGCGCGAGGCAAATGTTGCGGGCGAGCGTCTGGACAAACACCAACTGCATCAAAAGATCGCGTCCGAAATCGGCGTGCCTCTCAGGGATGTTCAGATGATGGATGGCCGACTTGCAGGGGCTGATTTTTCGCTTAATGCGGTGCAGTCCAGCGAGGCAGAGGGGCGCGAGTGGATTGATGCGCTGCAGGATGACAGCGCCCAGGCCGCCGAGGTGGTCGAGGGCAGCCATGATCGCCGCCAATTGCGGAAATGGTTGGTCGAGGCGATGCAGGATCTGACTGAGCGCGAAAGACTGATTGTTGTGGCGCGTAAATTGAAAGACACGCCACGCACGCTGGAGGACCTGGGGCGCGAGCTGCAGCTGTCAAAAGAGCGGGTGCGTCAGCTCGAGGCCGGGGCCTTTTTGAAAATGCGAAAGGCGCTTGAAAGACGCTCACGGGAAGTGCAAAAGCTGCTTTCATGAACAGGCATAGTTTTTTAGTAAGGTATTTGATTGCCCCTGTTATTGCAGCTGCATTGGCGGTGATCCCATTTGCAGTACCGGCGCCTGCAGCCAATGCGGGCGCAGTGACAAATGCGAGCACGGTGACATCCGTTGAGGCACAGAAACCGGAGAATCTCGCTGGGCTGTTGTCCGGGGCGGATGTGATTGTCCTCGGGGAATTGCACGACAATGGCGCGCATCACCAAATCCAGGCGGAGCTGATCAAGGCGCTGTCGCCCAGGGCCGTGGTCTGGGAGATGATGACCCATGCGCAGGCCGAGACCCTCAGCTCAGATTTGTTGCAAAGCCCCGAAGCCACGGCCAAAGCGCTGGATTGGGAGGGTTCGGGCTGGCCAGAGTTTGCGCTTTACGCGCCGGTGTTTGAGGCCGCAGCCCTGGCGCAGCAGTTTGGCGCCTTGGTGCCGCGTGCCGAGGCACAGGCCGCCTTGGCGACCGGGGTGGCCCGCCATTTTGGTGCGGATGCCGCGCGCTTCGGTCTGGATCAAGCCTTGCCACAGGCCGAGCAGGCGCAGCGAGAAGCGGACCAGAAGGCCAATCACTGCAACGCCATGCCGGATGAGATGTTGCCGATGCTGGTTGATTTTCAGCGCCTGCGGGATGCCAGTCTTGCCGCAGCGGCAGAACAGGCCTGGCGCCAGACTGGCGGTCCGGTGGTGGTGATCACCGGCAATGGCCATGCCCGCAGGGATCGCGGGTTGGTGGTCTATCTGCATCGGGCGGCTCCGGAGCTGAGGGTGCTGACTTTGGGACAGATGGAAGCGGAGCAAATCGAGGGCGACTTTGATGTCACCTATTCCAGCCCCGCCGTGGTGCGCCCGGATCCCTGTCTGGCCTTTCGCACATCGGACTAGTCTGGTCGGCGGTGGCTGCCTGTGTCTGGCCTTGTCTGCAACGCTGCCCTTGCTGTGCAAAGGCCATTCCCTCTTTGTCGGGATGGCAGTAGGGTTGCCCGAGGTTTGAGACCGCAAAGGAATGGGCAAGATGCTGGCTGGAAAACAGATTCTACTGATCATTGGCGGCGGCATAGCGGCCTATAAGTCACTGGAGCTGATCCGGCGTCTGCAGGATCAGGGGGCCGCTGTCACCCCGGTGTTGACGCGGGCCGGGGAAGAGTTTGTGACCCCGCTGTCGGTTTCGGCGCTGGCCGGGCAGGCGGTGCACCGGGATCTTTTTGATCTGACGGCTGAGGCCGAGATGGGGCATATCCAGCTGTCGCGCAGCGCCGATCTGGTGGTGGTGGCACCTGCTACGGCCGATTTGATGGCCAAGATGGCGCAAGGCCATGCCAATGATCTGGCCACAACCCTGCTGCTGGCAACCGATACTCCGGTGTTGCTGGCCCCAGCCATGAATGTACGGATGTGGGAGCATGCCGCCACACAGCGAAATGTTGCAACTTTGCGTGGCGATGGGGTGCAGTTTGTCGGCCCCAACGAGGGCGGCATGGCCTGCGGTGAATATGGCCCTGGGCGTATGGCGGAACCGGATGAATTGGTGGCGGCCATTGCCGGGACATTCAAAGCCGGAGCGCTGAGCGGGCGGCGTATCCTGGTCACCTCCGGGCCGACGCATGAACCGATTGATCCGGTGCGCTACATCGCCAACCGCTCATCCGGGGCGCAGGGCACCGCAATTGCCCGTGCTCTGCGCGATCAGGGTGCGGAGGTGGTGTTTATCACGGGCCCGGCGGAGGTCCGGCCCCCCGAGGGGGTGGAGGTCGTGCCGGTGCAAAGCGCGCGCGAGATGGAGGCGGCGGTGCAGGCGGCCTTGCCGGTGGATGCCGGAGTTTTTGCCGCCGCTGTTGCGGATTGGCGTGTCTCCAGTGCGTCGGATCGCAAGCTGAAGAAATCCAAGGACGGTTTGCCGGTGTTGGAATTCGCAGAGAACCCGGACATTCTGAAAGGGGTGTCGCAGATGGGCGAGGGGCGACCGGGCCTGGTGGTGGGATTTGCTGCCGAGACCAATGATGTGGTGCAGAACGCCACTGCCAAACGCCTGCGCAAGGGCTGTGATTGGATTGTGGCCAATGACGTCTCTCCGGCGACAGGCATCATGGGGGGCACCGAGAATGCGGTGATCCTGATCTCGGAGAGCGGAGCTGAGGACTGGCCCCGGATGGGCAAGGATGAGGTGGCGCACAGGCTTGCTGCGCGTATTGCCACCGCGTTGGCTGGCTGAGATTGCGTATTTCCAGAAAGATGAAAGGGGAGCGGTGATGGTCGTCATCCGCCTGTGTCACGAGGAGGGGGCCGATCGGGATGTGCCGCTGCCTGCCTATGAAACCACCGGGGCCGCCGGGGCAGATCTGCGGGCTAATCTGCCGGATCGGGGGTGTCTGACGCTGCAGCCCGGTGCGCGCGCCCTGGTGCCAACAGGGCTGCGGCTGGAGATCCCCACGGGCTATGAGGTGCAACTCCGGCCCCGCTCAGGCTTGGCCCTGAAACATGGGATCACCCTGCCCAACAGTCCCGGCACCATTGACAGCGACTATCGCGGCCCTTTGGGAGTGATCGTGATGAATGCCGGTGAAGCGCCATTTGAGATCAGCCATGGCGACCGGATTGCGCAGATGGTGGTGGCTCCGGTGGTGCAGGCGCAGATCTCTTTGGTTGATGCCCTCGACGAGACGGCTCGTGGCGAGGGGGGCTTTGGCTCCACCGGGATCGGCTGATGCTGGGGGTTTTGTTTGTGGCTGCGCTGATCTGGTGGGGCGGGCGGTTTTTGCAGTTGCCCCGCGCCTTGCGGCTTGCGCTGCTGGGGCTGTTGTTTCTGGCGGTTTTGTCCCTGCAGCTGACCCTGCCCGAGGGCCACGGGCTGCGTCAGGCCACCGGGGGCTCAGCCGAACTTTGGTTGATGCTGGGCGGATTTGGCCTCTTGGCGGCGGGCTATGGCCGGATTATCTCAGGGCTCAAGGCACGCGCGCAACCGAAAGCCAACACCATGTCAGACCCGTCTTCCCAACCCGCTCCGTTGTTTTCCGAGATCGAGCTGAACCGCTATGCCCGCCATATCGTGCTGCGAGAGCTGGGTGGCCCCGGTCAGAAAAAGATGAAACAGGCCAAGGTGCTGGTCATTGGTGCCGGCGGGCTGGGGGCCCCTGCGCTGCAATATCTGGCCGCCGCCGGCGTGGGAGTGATCGGCGTAATTGATGACGATGAGGTGGAAAACGCCAACCTGCAGCGACAGGTGATCCACCGCGATCAGGACATCGGCATGCCCAAGGTGTTCTCGGCGGAGGCCGCTATGCGGGCGCAGAACCCTCATGTGGAGGTACGCCCCTATCACCGCCGCCTGAGCGAGGAGATCGCCGAGGATCTCTTTGCCGATTATGACCTGATCCTGGATGGTACCGATAATTTTGACACCCGCTATTTGGTCAATCGCGTCGCGGTCAAACTGGGCAAGCCCCTGATCTCTGGGGCGCTGTCGCAGTGGGAAGGCCAGCTGAGCCTGTTCCATCCCGCCAAAGGCGGCCCTTGTTATCAATGTATCTTCCCCGAGGCCCCGGCGGCCGGTCTGGCGCCCTCCTGTTCCGAGGCCGGGGTGATCGGCCCGCTGCCGGGTGTGGTCGGCGCGATGATGGCGGTAGAGGCGGTCAAGCAGATCACCGGAGCAGGGGCAACACTGCAGGGCGAGATGCTGATCTATGACGCACTTTATGGCGAGAGCCGCAAGATCCGCCTGTCACCACGTGCAGGCTGTTTGGTCTGTGGGGGGGGGAATTGATTTGGCTGACTACAGAGAGATTTCTCAGGGATACGCTCAAGGAGCCATGCGGACTATTGTCTTGATAAACAGTGGTGCTGCTGTTGCGCTATTGAGCCAAACATCTTCATTGCTTCCTGCAGTAGGGGCTAGGTCAATTGGGATTGCATTTATTTTGTTTGTCTTTGGTGTGGGTTGCGGCGTCATGTCTTGGCTTTGCGGGTTTTACAATGCACGCTATGTTGATCTAGTTGAAAGAGGGCAGGGTGCCGACTACTCCGTAGCAAATAGGTGGCAGCATTTTGGCGTCGTATCCTTGCTCGCAGGACTTGTTCTGTTTATGGCGGGTTGCCTTTTTGTTGCCTGTAGATTTTTGGACGTTGAGATGGTTCAAGTTCAGGAAGTTCATTCGGCAAAGTGGATGTCCTGACGCAACCGCCGCGCGCTTGGGCGCGCGGCCTGGCCCAACAGCAAAGGTGCATCTTTGATGCTGCTGGCGCTGGCGGGAGCCCTTCCTTTGCCCCTGATGTTACGCTTTGATGAACCAGTTGTGGTCTGGCGGATTGCGGGTCCCTGGCTTCGCAGCTACCCTTTGGCCAAAGGAGATATCGTCGATGACAAACCCCCTCTTGGTCCAATGGGACACCGCTTTTGAAATTGCCCCGTTTGATCGGATTTCGGATGCGGATTTTGCCCCGGCACTTGATCAGGCACTGATGGATCATGCAGCACAGATTGATGACATAGCAGGCAATTCCGCGCCCGCCACATTTGGCAATGTGATCGAAGCGCTGGAGACCCCCTGCCAGGCGCTGGAGCAGGTGCTCTCGGTGTTCTTCACCGTGGCCGGGGCCGATAGCAATCCGGCACGCGAGTCCTTGCAGCGGGAATTTTCACCCAAATTGGCGGCGCATTTTTCTGCCATCACCGCCAATAAGGCATTGTATGCGCGGGTGAAAGCGGTCTGGGATCAGCGCGACACACTGGATTTGACCACAGAGCAGCAAAGAGTGCTGATGCTGACCCACCGTGGTTTTGTTCGCGGTGGTGCCGCATTGGAAGGCAGTGCCGACACCCGCATGCAGGAGATCAAGGGGCGGCTGGCGGTTCTCGGCACCAATTTCACTCAGAACCTGCTGGCGGATGAGCGCGAGTGGTCGATGGAGCTGGCAGAAGCGGACCTGGAAGGCCTGCCAGGTTTTGTGATCGACGCGACCCGAGCGGCGGGCGAGGAAAAAGGCGCAAAGGGGCCGGTTGTCACGCTGTCACGCTCTGTTATCACGCCGTTTTTGCAATTCTCAGCCCGGCGCGATCTGCGGCAAAAGGCCTTTGAGGCCTGGGCCGCACGCGGGGCCAATGGCGGCGAGACGGACAATCGCGCGATAGCGGCAGAGACCCTGGCACTGCGGGCGGAACGGGCCGCGCTGTTGGGCTATGACAGTTTTGCCGACTACAAGTTGGAAACCGAAATGGCCAAGACCCCAGCGGCGGTGCGGGACCTGTTGATGGATGTTTGGAAACCGGCCAAGGCGCGCGCCGATGCGGATGCGGAGATCCTGACGGCGATGATGCGCGACGATGGTATCAATGGGGCGCTTGAGCCCTGGGACTGGCGCTACTACGCTGAGAAACGGCGCAAGGCTGAGCATGATCTCGATGAGGCGGAGCTGAAGCCTTATCTGCAGCTCGACCGGATGATCGAGGCCAGTTTTGCCTGTGCCAAGCGTCTGTTTGGGCTGGAGTTCACAGCTCTGGAGGTGCCGCTTTACCATGAAGATTGCCGCGCCTGGGAGGTGACACGCAATGGCGCGCATCTGGCGGTCTTTATCGGCGATTATTTTGCCCGTGGCTCGAAACGGTCCGGTGCCTGGTGCTCGGCGATGCGGGCGCAGGCAAAACGCCCGGCCAATCAGACCCCGGTGGTGATCAACGTCTGTAATTTTGCCAAGGGCGATCCGGCGCTGTTGTCCTGGGATGATGCCCGCACCCTGTTCCATGAATTTGGCCATGCGCTGCATCAGATGTTGTCCGACGTCAGCTACGAGAGCATCTCTGGCACCTCTGTGGCGCGCGATTTTGTCGAACTGCCCAGCCAGCTTTATGAGCATTGGCTGGAAGTGCCTGAGGTGCTGAGCGCCTTTGCCACCCATGCGGATACCGGCGAAGCCATGCCAGCTGAGTTGCTGAAAAAGGTGCTGGGTGCTTCGAGTTTTGACATGGGGTTTCAGACCGTGGAATATGTCGCCTCGGCGCTGGTTGATCTGGCCTTTCACGAAGGCGCGCCACCTCGCGATGTCATGGCGACCCAGGCTGAGGTGCTGGCCGCGATCGGGATGCCCTCGGCCATCACCATGCGCCATGCCACACCCCAGTTTGCCCATGTGTTCTCCGGCGATGGCTATGCCTCCGGCTACTACAGTTACATGTGGTCCGAGGTGATGGACGCGGATGCCTTTGCCGCCTTTGAGGAGGCCGGAGGGGCCTTTGATCCCGAGCGTGCCCAAGCCTTGGAGACGCATGTTCTGTCGACCGGGGGCTCACGGGACCCGGCCGAGCTTTATACTGCGTTCCGGGGGCGATTGCCGGGGGTTGAGGCCTTGCTCAAGGGGCGGGGATTGGCTGCCGAATAAGGCGAGATGACAGGGGGCGACAGGGGCAGAGCCCGAACCTGACTATTGAATGTCAGGCTTTGGCTCTGCCGGTTTCTGCGAGAACAAGGGGGCTCTGCCCCCGGTCTGCGACCTCCCCCGGGATATTTGAGGCCAAATGAAAACGGGGATGCGCTGCCCTTTTTTTGGGGGGGGCTAATAGCCCAATTTTCGGTCGACCTGATTGAGAAAGGGCGCGCCAGTCTCGCCGCGCCGGATGTTTTCGGCGATCATCTGCGCCGCGGTCACAGCCCGGGTCTCGGCGGCGATATGGGGCGTAACCGTTACCCCCGGGTGGGCCCAATAGGGGTGGTTCAGCGGTAGCGGTTCTTGCCGAAATACATCCAGGGTGGCGTGGCCGACCTGGCCGCTGTCCAGGGCCGCCAGCAGGGCGTCATCGTCGATAAGTGGCCCGCGACCGGGATTGATGATCCGCGCGCCCCTGGGCAGCAACGCCAGGGTCTCGGCTCGCAGGGTATTTTCTGTGTCCGGGGTGTCGGGGAGCAACAGGACCAGGATTTCGGCGGTGCTAAGGGCGCGCTGCAGCCCCTTGGCCCCGTGTTCGCATGTTATGTTGTCGCGCTGTTTTGGCGCCCGAGACCAGCCGGTCACGGGAAAGCCAAGCGCCGTCAGGGCGCTGGCGCAGGCGGAGCCCAAAGCGCCGAGGCCAAGGATCGTCACTGGGCGTTCCTGCGCCAGCGGTGGAATCTTTGGTGCCCAGCGATCCTGGGTGGCGAGGCTGTGGTCGATATCCAGATGATAGCGCAACACATGACCTGTGACCCATTCCACCATTCCCGCGGTCAGGCCCGGGTCCACCATGCGGCACAGCGGCATGGTGAGTGTGGGATTGCCGGTGATCTTTTCGACTCCGGCCCAAAGGCTGAGAACAGCCTTGCAGGCGCTGTGCCGGGTGAAATCCTGCAGATCCGAATTTGGCGCATAGACCACATAGTCCACCTCTTGCGCAGGGTGGTCCTGACGCAGGTCCACGTCGAGGCCCGCCTGTAGAAACGCGCTGTTCAAGGGGGTCTCGTAGCTGTCCCAGCGCTCGGCCCGGGCGGCGAATTGAACCTTGATCATGTTGCGAATACTCCGGCCATGTCTTTGAACCCCTTGATTTCGATCGGATTGCCGGCGGGATCAGAAAAGAACATGGTGCTTTGCTCGCCGGGCTCATTGGCGAACCGTGTGGTGGGGGGCAGAATAAAGTCAACCCCGGCCTGCGTCAGCCTTTCTGCCAGCTCTTGCCACTGGGGCTGCGGCAAGACGACGCCAAGATGGGGCATCGCCACCATATGAGCCCCCACTTTGCCGGTGTTGCTGGTGGCAAAGGGGGTGCCAAGGTGCAGTGAGATCTGATGGCCAAAGAAATTGAAATCCACCCAGGTATTGGTGCTGCGCCCCTCGATGCATCCCAGTGTTTTGCCATAAAAGGCGCGGGCCTTGTCCAGATCATCCACATGATAGGCGAGGTGGAAAATGCTCATAGTCTGTGTTCCTTTTTCTGTCTGGCCTGATCTAAGGGCAAAGAAAAGAAAGGCATAGCTTTGTTTTCTATCTTCAGACATAAGAAATACTATGGATTTGCGGTTTGTCTCCAGCTTGATTGCAGTGATTGACGAAGGCTCTATGGCGGCGGCGGCGCGGCGTGGTGGGATCACGCCTGCGGCGGTGACGCAACGGGTGGCAGCATTGGAAGCGCAGTTGCAGGTCAGGCTATTGCTGCGGGCCGGGCGGGTGATGCAGCCGACGCCCGAGTGCCGGGTTATCCTGCCTCGGTTGCGCCAGCTGTTGCGCGATGAAGTGGCGCTGAAGAGAGACCTGCAGGCTGAGGTGCTGCAAGGTGCGCTGCGATTGGGGGCGATCTCGACGGTGATCGGGGATCATGCGGCACATGTGGTGGGGCAGCTGCGCGCAGCGGCCCCCGAGGTGGAGCTGCAGTTGATCCCTGGGGCCTCGCATGCGCTGTTTGAGACTTTTGAGGCCGGGGGGCTGGATGCGGCAGTGATCGTCAAACCGGGCTTTGAGCTGCCCAAGTCCATGCATTTCACCTGTTTGGCACAACAACAGGTTGGTTGGCTTTGTCCTGTTGGAACGCCCTGTGCTGAGCTGCCGTTGATCCGATACAGTCGTGAGGCCTGGGGCGGGGAACAATGCTGGCAGGCCTTGCAAACACAGACATCGGGTCCCCGCGTTCTGGCGGAAATGGATGCGCTTGAGAGCATTGCGCAGATGGTTTCGGATGGGCTGGGCTGGTCGGTCTTACCCAGATGGGCCTCGATGGGACGTCACGCGCCTGATGCCGTTTTCACCCCGATAGAGGGGGTCTACCGCGAGTTGGGGCTGCTCAGCTGGAGCCGCGATGGCCGCAGTCCGATGTTGCGGCTGGTGCAAAAGATCCTGGCGGAGGGCGAGGCGCGCTAGGCGTCTGGTCCTGGGGCCTGGCCCTACTAGCGGGGCCGGTGGATATTGGCGCTTTGGACCAGGCCAAAGGCCGCCAGCAGCACCAGCATCGCAGAACCGCCGTAAGAGACCAGCGGCAGCGGCACGCCGACCACCGGGGCCAGGCCCATGACCATCGACATGTTGACGGCAAAGAACAAAAAGAAGGTGATTGCCACACCCAGCGTCACCAGTGAGGAAAACCGATCGCGGGCGGCCAGCGCGGTGGCGACACAAAAGACGATGATCAGGATATAGAGGCTGAGCAGGGTAATGCCGCCAATAAAGCCAAATTCCTCAGCCAGGGTGGTAAAGATGAAATCGGTATGTTTTTCCGGCAGAAAGTTCAGCCGTGACTGGGTGCCCTGCATATAGCCACGCCCGGACCAGCCGCCCGAGCCCAAGGCGATCTTGGATTGGGTGATGTGATAGCCCGCGCCCAGGGGATCCTGCGAAGGGTCAAGGAAGGTATCGATGCGGCGGTACTGGTAATCTTTCAGCAATTGCCAGTCGCTGCCACGGCTTTGGAATACGGCGGTGACCACGCCCACGGCAGCGGCAATCACGGCGGCAAAATAGGCCCAGTGCACGCCGGCCAGAAACATCACCCCGCCGCCTGCGGCCATCAACAGGATCGAGGTGCCAAGATCGGGTTGGCGCAGCACCAGAAAGGTCGGAAACAGGATCATCAGCACCGGCAGCAGCACCCAAAGCGGGCGCGAGCTGCGCTCAGGTGGCAGCCAGTCGTAATAGGCGGCCAGTAGCATCACCGAGGTGATCTTCATCAGCTCCGAGGGTTGCAGCCGCATAAAGCCGAGGTCGATCCAGCGCTGCGCGCCCATGCCGACGGTGCCAAAGAACTCAACGGCGAGCAGCAGTACGACGGAGATCAGATAGGCGAGGATCGAGATATTGCGCCAGAACCAGATCGGCACCATGGCCACCACGAGCATCACACTCATGCCCAAGAGGAACCGTTTGAACTGGGGTTCGGCCCAGGGAGAAAACGACCCACCCGCCACGGAATAGAGCATCAGAAATCCCACGCCCGCAACCGAGGCCAAGAGCAGGGTCAGCGGCCAGTTGAGGTAAAGGATCTTGCGCAAACCTCGGGGGGTGCTTTTGGCGTGGTACTCTAGATAGCTCATGCGCGGTCACTGTCCTGGTTCTGCGCGCGCTTGATGCGTTCGCGCTCCAGTCGTTCCTGTTGCGCCTTGATGCGACTGCGGTCCCCCTTGGGGTAGGCCTCTAGCGGCGGCGTGCCGTCATAGAGCGCTTGCAGCATCACATCCCGGGCGATTGGGGCTGCAGCTTTGGAGCCGCCGCCGCCGTGCTCGACAATCACCGAAATTGCATATTTGGGTTTGTCGAAAGGGGCAAAGCAAACGTAGAGCGCGTGGTCGCGGCGCTCCCAGGGCAGGTCCTTGTTGCTGATCACCCCCGCGGCGCGTTCGGCGGCGGTGATATTGCGGACCTGGCTGGTGCCGCTTTTGCCGCCCATGCGCATGCCTTCGGCGATAATGCGCGACCGGTATCCGGTGCCACGGCGGTCGTTGCTGACAGAATACATGCCACGTCGCACCATGCGCAGATTGTTCTCGTTCAAATCCAGCGACTCGCCTGCGCCCGAGGGCTGCTCGACACCATCGATGGATTTGATCAGCCGCGGTGCGATGCTGCGGCCCGTGGCCAGACGCGCGGTCATCACTGCCAGTTGCAGCGGTGAGGCCAGAATGAAGCCCTGACCAATCGAGGCGTTGACGGTATCGCCCACCAACCAGTCCTGGCCGCGCACCCGTGACTTCCACTCCCGATTTGGTGCCAAACCGCTGGCCACCGCTGACATCGGCAGATCGTGGCGGATCCCCAGCCCCAGCCGGTTGGCCATGGCAGAGATCTTGTCAATGCCGACCTTGATGGCCAGATCGTAGTAATAGACATCGCAGGATTGTTTCAGCGAGGTATTGAGGTCGACATGACCGTGGCCGGCCCGCTTCCAGCAATGAAAGCGCCGCCCTGACACTTCGAGATGACCGGGGCACCAAACGGTTTCACCGGGCCCGATCAGCCCCTCTTCCAGCGCCGCCATCACCGTGACCATCTTGAAGGTGGAGCCGGGCGGATAGGTGCCCTGCACTGTCTTGTTGGCCAGGGGGCGATAGGGGTCTTCGGTCAGCAGGCTGTAGTCGGCGACCGAGATGCCACGCACAAAGAGGTTTGGGTCAAAGCTGGGGGCGGAGGCGATGGCGCGCAAATCGCCAGTGTCGCAGTCTACGACAACTACAGCAGCGCTTTCGGTGCCAAGCCGCGCCTGGGTGTAGTTCTGCAGGTCCGCATCGACCGTCAGCTGCATATCGGCGCCGGGCTCACCTTCGCGCCGGTCCAGCTCGCGCATCACACGGCCACCGGCGTTGACCTCTATCCGTTTGGCCCCAGCGGTGCCGCGCAGCTTGTCCTCGCGCTTGGCCTCAAATCCAACCTTGCCGATTTGAAAGCGCGGGATTCGCAGGATCGGGTCCGGGGCCTCGAGTTTGCTGAGGTCATAATCCGAGACCGGGCCGACATAGCCGACCACATGGGCAAAATCGTCTTTTTGCGGATACAGTCGAGTGAGGCCGACCTCTGGCGTGATGCCGGGCAAAGCCGGAGCATTCACGGCAACCTTGGAGATGTCTTCCCAGTTCAACTGGTCTGCCAGGGTGATGGGAAGAAATGGACGGTTCCGGCTGATCTCGGTGCGGGCGCGTTCAATATCCTCCGGCGGCAATGTGATCAGCTGCGACAGCTTGGCGATCACCTGTTCCACATCACCGGCATCTTCGGGAACCAGAATGATCCGGTAGGAGGGCGAATTCTGTGCCAGAGACAGACCATTGCGGTCAAAAATCTCTCCACGGGCCGGGGCCAGCAGGCGGATGTTGATGCGGTTTTCTTCGGCCAGCAGGCGGAACTGATCGGCCTGATCCACCTGCAGATAGCGCATCCGTGCGGCCAGCGCGCCAGCAAATCCCAGTTGCAGCCCCCCCAGCAGCAGCGCGCGGCGGCTCAGCTTTCGGTGGGCGCCTTCCAGCTCTTGTGAATTGCGTTTCATCCGCGGGCTCCCAGGGCTTCGGCCTCAGCCGGAGAGAGCTTGCGCACCCCCAGCACCGACTGACTGAACAGCGCCACCAGAGGATAGGCCAGAATGGTCGCCAGCATCTCGATCATCGACAGGCTTAGCGGGGCCTGCTCCACTGCAAACATCGACAGGGTAAAGCGGTTCACCATGGTTATAGCGGTAATTGTCAGCGCAACCGAGAGCCACTCCGCGGCAAATGTGGTCTCATATTGTGGATGGGTGCGCGATTGCAGGAATTCGCACCCCAGAACTGCCAGCAGGGCCAGCAGACCCGGCGGGCGATGAAACAACAGATCTGCGGCCAGAAACACCAGCGCCAGCAAAATGGCAGGGACATAGTCGGGGCGGCGCAGCGACCAGGCCATGGCGAGCGCAATCAACAGATCCGGCGGGGCCCAGGTACGGGTCACTGTCTCAAGCGGCAGCAGCCGGAAAAAGATCACCAGACAGGCCAGCCCGGCAAAGCAGGCCCGCATGCTGTGGATTCTGGCAGGGGTGACTTCAGCCATTGTCGGCCTCGGGGGCTGGTGCCGCGGTGCCAAGATCCAGGGAGTTGGGACGCGCACGCGGGGTGGTGGCCCCAGGCGCAGGGACAATCAGCCCGCCGGGGTCGCGGATTACCTGGGTGCCGTGGTGGCGCAGCACCCGAAGGTATTCCAGACGTTCGTAATCTGCCGACAGGCGCACCCGGATCCGGCCGCTGCGATCCTCGGTCACCTGACCGACCAGCAGTCCGGCGGGAAAGACATCGCCATCGCCAGAGGTCACAACCCGATCGCCGGGTCGCACCAGATCGGCGTTTTCCAGAAAGGCCAACAGCGGCGCGGCGCTATTGTCGCCGGTCACCAATGCGGTCTGGCCTGAAGGCTGGATGGTGACCGGCACCGCGCTGGCCGCATCGGTTAGCAGAACCACCCGTGCGGTATTGCGCCCGGTGCCGGAAATGCGCCCGACCAGCCCGATGCCATCCATGGTGGCCCAGCCGTCCTGAATGCCGTCACGCGCCCCCACATTCAAAATGACCGACTGGCGAAACGGCGAACCGCTGTCGGCCATGACCACCCCGGTGATAAAGGTCAACTTGGGGTCGAGGCGCACATTGTTGAGGTCGAGAAGTCGGGCGTTTTCCTGCTCCAGCTGCAGGGCGGCCTCTTTCCAGGCCCGCATCTGCCGCAGCTCAGAGCGCAGCTCGCGGTTCTGGTCAGCCAGGCGCTGATAGCTTTGGAAATCGCGAAACAGATTTATGGTTCCGGTCACAGGTGCCATGGCCCAATCCATGTTGGGCACCACCGCATCAATGACCTGGGCCCGAAACCGCTCCACCCGGGGGCTGTCGATTCGCCAGACCAGAAACAGGGCGGCTAGCAGCAGACAGAGCACCGCAACCAAAAGGCGGCGCAGCGGGGTGGTATAGTCTTCGCGCTGGGAGCGGTCTTTGGCCAAGGGGCTCCTTTCAGGCGCCTGTCATCGCCCGCCGCCGCTGGGGCAGGGGCAAAGCGGGTTTAGCTGTCGTAGTCGATGGCGTGGCGCAGCTGCTTTTCGTATTCCAGCGCCTTGCCAGTGCCAAGGGCCACACAATTCAGGCATTCATCGGCGATGGAAACGGCCAGGCCGGTTTGCTCGCGCAGGGCCAGATCCAGATCGCCCAGCAGCGCGCCGCCCCCGGTCAGCATCACGCCGCGATCGACGATATCGGCGGCCAGATCTGGTGGGGTGGTTTCCAGCGCGGTCATTACGGCTTCGCAGATTTGTTGCACGGGTTCGGCCAGGGCTTCGGCGACCTGAGCCTGGGAGATTTCGATTTCCTTTGGCACGCCGTTCAGCAGATCGCGTCCGCGGATCTGCATAGACTGGCCGCGTCCGTCATCGGGCATCCGGGCGGTGCCGATGGAGGTCTTGATGCGCTCAGCCGTGGCCTCACCAATCAACAGGTTTTGTTGGCGACGCAGATAAGAGATGATCGCCTCATCCATACGGTCTCCACCTACGCGCACCGAACGGGCATAAACGATGTCGCCCAAGGACAGCACCGCCACTTCGGTGGTCCCACCGCCGATATCAACAACCATGTTGCCGGTGGGATCGGTGATCGGCATGCCCGCGCCGATGGCGGCTGCAATCGGTTCTGCAATCAATCCGGCGCGACGCGCCCCTGCAGAGAGAACCGACTGACGGATCGCGCGTTTTTCCACCGGGGTGGCCCCATGGGGCACACAGACGATGATCTTAGGCTTTTTCGAGAAGGGCGAGCGTTTGTGCACTTTGCGGATGAAGTGCTTGATCATTTCCTCAGCGGTGGAGAAATCGGCAATCACCCCTTCGCGCATGGGACGGATGGCCTCGATCGAGCCCGGCGTTCGGCCCAGCATCAGCTTGGCGTCTTCGCCCACGGCCAGGACCTTTTTCACGCCGTCCTTGACGTGATAGGCGACGACGGAAGGTTCCGACAGGATCACACCCCGGCCTTTGACGTAGACCAGCGTGTTTGCAGTGCCGAGGTCGATGGCCATGTCCGTGGTGAACAATCCGCCAAGATTTCCGAAAATCGCCATATAAAAAGTGATCCTATTGAGCTGCAGCAGGTGCGACTCTGGAATGGTCGCAGACCCCGGTCTTATACCAGCGCAGCCCCGTCGTGAAAGGGCGTTTTATGACCAACTAGCGCCTTTTCGCCGGCGCAGAGAGCGGGTCACGCTTGGGGCTTGTGCTTTTGTCAGGCACAGCGAACGCGCAGGGCAGCCCTGAGTCTCTGGCTCTGCAGGTGTGGCGGGCAAATAGTTTGTGGTTTCAAGCGGCTCCAATTCGCGCTACTGCGAACCCCATGCTGTCCTATCAACATATCTATCACGCCGGAAATCTGGCCGATGTGCAAAAACACGCTCTGCTGGCCTGGATGCTGTCTTACCTCACCCGCAAGGACAAGCCGGTCAGCTATATCGAGTCCCATGCCGGGCGTGGCCTCTATCATCTGGATGCGCCCGAAGCGGTCAAGACCGGCGAGGCGGCTGCCGGGATCGACCGGGTCCTGGAGACGCATGGCCTGCCTGACGCTCACCCGCTGCTGCAGGCGCTTGCGGCCTGCAAACAGACCCATGGCGCCACCAGCTATCCCGGATCGCCTTTGATTGCCGCCCATCTGTTGCGCCCGCAGGACAGTCTGCATTTTGCCGAGCTGCACCCGGGCGAACATGTGGCCCTACGCAACGCGCTACCGCGCGGACGGGCCAAGCTTCATCAACAAGACGGCTTTGAGCTGGCGCTATCGTTGGCCCCGCCAACGCCGCGGCGCGGGCTTTTGCTGATCGATCCAAGCTATGAGATCAAAAGCGACTATGGTCGCATTCCCGGCATCATTGCCAACCTGCATCGCAAATGGAACGTCGGCGTGATCGCTCTGTGGTATCCGATCCTCAAGGATGGCAGCCATGGGCCGATGTTGAAGGCGCTGGAAAACCAGGGGCTGCCCGGCGCATTGCGGCATGAGGTGCGCTTTCCGCCGGTGCGCGAGGGGCATCGGATGATCGGATCTGGCATGTTTGTGGTCAATGCGCCCTTTGGTGCCCAGGACGAATGCACGCGCCTCGACCAGCTGTTTGCCCGGATGCAGCGCGCGGGCTGAGCCTGCCCTTTGGGGCTGTTGCAACGCTTGTTCTGTGCGGTTCAATCCAGTGCGGCGTCGCGGGCCTCCCAGGCGTGGATCCAGTCCCAGCCTCCCAAGGCCTCGACCAGTGGCATAAGCTGGGTCTCGAACCGCCGCCAGATGCCAAGGCCGGAAGGCGCATTCTCCTGCGGGGGCTGCAGCAGTGAGGCCGTGGTGATCAGCGCCGCCCCCTCCGTTGGGCTGAGGCAAGCAGGCTCCCAGTCGAGATCAAGATGGGCCAGCACAGCGCGCATCTGTGCCTCGGGTTGCTCGATCAACAGGCGATAGGATTGCAGTCGAAGCCGGGTGTCCAGTTTGGGGATATAATCGTCCAGGGCCGCATAGCTGGTGCGGATCATCTGGCCGATCCAGTCCAATTGATGGCTGTAGCTGTGGCCGCTGTGGAAATGGCTGGCAAACAGTGTCAGGCCCAGATCCAGCGGGTGATGCATCAAAAAGACAAAACGGGCCTCTGGCAGGATCATCCGGGCAAAGCCCATCTCGAACAGATTCTGCGGCAGTTTGTCGATGGCAATCCCGGCGTTGCCGATCTTGTCCGCTGGCAGGAGGTTGAAATAGGCATGGCGCGCGGCGCGGGCCAGTTTGGGGGTTGTGTCGCTGCACCAGGTCCAATCCTGGCTCTGGGGGGTGGTTTTGCAAATGAGATGCTGTAGTGCCTGGCGGGTCTGGATCAGGTTTGGGCTTTCACCCAGAGTGCAGATGTCGGGGTGGGGCAGCAGCAGGGATTCCAAAAGATCCATGCCGGACCCCGGCAAGCCAACCAGAAACAGCGTCTGCGGACCGTCGCCGCTCAGGGCGATCTGCGGCAGGGTTTGCGGATCGAAACTGTTGATCTGATCGGCAACGGTGGCGGGCAAAGCCTTCGGGTCATGGTCGCCGGATGTCGCCGCCTTGGAGGTTTGGAAGTGTGCAAAGGCGAGATCGGGTAGCCCGGCGCTGGCAGCAATTTTGCCCAGCGTATTGTTGGCGCTTATCTTTTCCGCCTGCGGTAGCGTGCCAGATGCCACCAGTTGGCGAAGCTGCGCGGCATGGGGGCTGTCCCAGGAATAGGGCGCAGCGATGTACAGAGCGCTGAGTGCCAGGACCGCCCGCGGCTGTTGCGTCAATATGGCTTCAAAGGCGGCGGCGGCCCCAGACCTGTCACCCTGCTGCAAACGATGGCTGCCAAGCCTGCCCCAGGCCTGCAGGTCCATGGGCCAATGGGCGACAATGGCTTCCAGTACCTGAAGGCCGCGCGCCACCCGCCCGAGGCCAAAGTAGCAATCCGCAACCAGGCCCAAGAGCAGCGGGTCCGGTGGTCCACCAGCGACCAGGGGTTGCAGGGCAATCAGAACATCCTGAAACTTGCCGCGCTGGAGCAACGGTTCATAGAGGCTTCGGTCAAATTCCGCTGGCGATAACTGTTTGGCACTGGGCGGAGGGAGCATGGCACTTGCCAATCCGGCTGAGAACAACGCGAGCAGCCTAACATCGCCATCTTTCTACCGCGTGAAGAAACAGCTCAAAATTGATCTATGCTGGGTGGCCAAAAAGAAACCGCCCGCCTCCGGGTCAACAGGGGCGGGCGGTTTGAACCTTGGCGGACCGGTCTGGACCGCTGGAGTGTTCTATCAGATCAGGTGACGTCCTTGTAAGAGATCTCGCGCGAATCCGCGCCTTCTCCGACTTTGTCACGCCGCACGATCAGGCGGTTCAATGCGTGCACATAGGCCTTGGCCGAGGCCAACACCGTATCTGTATCTGCGGATTCGCCGGTGGCGATATTGCCGTCTTCCTCGAGGCGGACCGAGACGGTGGCCTGGGCATCGGTGCCTTCGGTCACGGCCTGAACCTGATAGAGCTGCAGGCGGGCGGTGTTCGGGTGGATCTGACGAATGGCCCTAAAGGTTGCATCCACCGGACCATCGCCACTTTCGGTGGCGCTGATGTCCTTGCCTTCGATCTCCATCTCGACGGTGGCTTCGGCCGGACCGCCGGTGCCGCAGACCACTTTCATCGAGACCAGTTGCAGGTAGTCATTCTCTGCGTCCTCACCAGAGCGCATCAGCGCCACGATGTCGTCGTCGAAGACTTCCTTTTTGCGATCGGCCAGTTCCTTGAAGCGCACAAACAGGTCCTTGAGCTGGTTGTCGCCAACCTCGAAGCCCAAGGTGTTGAGCTTGTCGCGCAGCGCAGCCCGGCCCGAGTGTTTGCCCAGCGGCAGCGACGTGCCAGAGAGCCCCACGTCCTCGGGGCGCATGATTTCAAAGGTCTCTTTGTTCTTGAGCATGCCATCCTGGTGGATGCCGCTTTCATGGGCAAAGGCATTCTTGCCGACGATGGCCTTGTTGAACTGCACGTTGAAGCCGGAGACCGTGGCGACGCGGCGCGAGATATGCATGATCTTTTTGGTGTCGATGCCGGTCTTCCAGGGCATGATGTCATTGCGCACTTTCAGCGCCATCACCACCTCTTCCAGCGCGGTGTTGCCTGCTCGCTCACCCAGGCCATTGATGGTGCATTCGATCTGACGCGCGCCGCCCGCAACTGCGGCCAGCGAGTTGGCGGTCGCCATGCCAAGATCGTTGTGGCAATGGGTGGCAAAGATCACCTCGTCGGCGCCGGGCACGGTTTCGATCAGGCGCTTGATCAGATCGGCGCTTTCGGCCGGGGCAGTGTAGCCGACGGTATCGGGGATATTGATGGTGGTGGCCCCGGCCTTGATGGCGATTTCGATCACCCGGCACAGATAGTCCCATTCGGTGCGGGTGGCATCCATCGGCGACCATTGCACATTGTCGACCAGATTGCGGGCATGGGTGACGGTTTCGTGGATGCGGTCGGCCATCTCATCCATGGTGAGATTGGGAATGGCGCGATGCAGGGCCGAGGTGCCGATAAAGGTGTGTATCCGGGGCTTTGCCGCGTTGCGTACGGCCTCGGCGCAGCGGTCGATATCCTTGAAATTGGCCCGTGCCAATCCGCAGATCACCGAGTTCTTGGAGCGTTCGGCGATCTCGCTCACCGCTTTGAAATCACCCTCGGAGGCAATCGGAAACCCGGCTTCGATAATGTCGACGCCCATCTCGTCGAGCAGCTCGGCAATCTCGAGCTTTTCGTCATGGGTCATGGTGGCACCGGGGCTCTGCTCGCCATCGCGCAGGGTGGTGTCGAAGATCAATACGCGATCTTTGTCAATCGAGTTGGTCATGTCTGTAGCTTTCTGAATTCTGTCCTAGGTCCATCTGTGGCGCGAAAACCTGTCTCCTCTGAGCGGACGCGCCGAATGGCACGCTCAGAGGCGGATTAGGAGCAGTAGGGCACGCAGAGACGCGCCACGGGCTGTGGCGTCGGTCATTGGGATATCTGCGAGACGTGTCATGCGGTGATTTATACAGAGGCAGTGGTGAATGAAAAGAGAGAATTTCACTCCCTGCAGGCGTGGGGCAGACGTGGGACAATTTCAATAATGCGGCGGCGTCACCGCCCAGATCAGCCGGGTTGGGCCGGGGCCGGGATTGCGATAGCGATGCGGCCGTTCCGAGGGGAACTGGATGGTGTCACCGGGACCCAACAAAAACACCTGGTCGGCCAGCGTGACCTCCAACTGGCCCTCGACAACAAAACCGGCTTCTTCGCCTTTGTGCGAATAAAGTTCCTCGCCTGAGCTGGCACCGGGCTCAAACGTGGTGAGAACCATTTCAAGTTGACCCGCCAGCGATGGGCTGAGCAGCTCATCCCTGAGGCCTGATGCAAAGCGCAAAGCGCGACGTCGGTCTGCCCGTACGACATATCCGGTCTCGGGGTTCTCTGCGGCATCCGGGTCGGGAAAGAACCAGTTGATGCCGACGCCCAGGGCTTTGCCGATGACATTGAGCGCGCGAATGGAAGGGTCTGCGTCCTGGCGCTCCAACTGGCTGAGATAGCCAATCGACAGATCCGTGGATGCTGCCAGTTGTTTTAGCGTCAGACCCTTTGCCTTGCGCAGCTCACGCATGCGCTGGCCGATGATTGCCTGGGTTTCGCGTGTGGCAGGTTTTGGAGTGGGTTTTGTCATCTGGCTTGACTCATCATAATTTTGATAAACAAATTGAGATAAAGAATCATAATCGATATTCAAATTCAGATAAATACCTGTAAGGATGATTGCATGTTCCGCTCGCCTTTCTTTCGCGCCTATGGGTTCTGGCATTGGGGGGAGGGGCTGCAGACCGTTCTCTTTACCTGGTACATGACCTTTCACGCCGGCCTGTCTGCGGTGCAAATCGGGTTTTACCAGGCGCTGGTTCTGTCCCCTTTTCTGATCTTCACCATTGCGGGCGGGGCCTTGAGTGACCGGATTGGCGCTGGTCGCAGTTATAGATGGTCGACCCTGTGTTTTGCGCTTGTCCTGGCGGGGTATGGCATGGCAGATCATCTGGGCGGCTTTTTGCCGGGGGCGTTTTTTGCCTATTGCCTGGCAGCCGGGATCACCAGTGCGATCTCCAACCCGGCCATCGATACATTCATCCCGCAGGCAACGCCGCGCAGTGCCCAGGCCAATGCCCTGATGGCAGCCACGGCCCATAATATCGCCAAATTGGCAGGCACGCTGAGCGGGCTATTGCTGCCTTGGTTGCTGGCGCTGGGGGGATTTGGCCTGAATGCGCTGCTGATGGGGGTGAGCGTGCTGATGCTGCGGCTGCATTTTCGGGCCAAGCTCGGGGTATCTGAACCAAGGCCGGTTGCGGCGCGTAGCAAGCCGCAGCGGATCGGAATTCTGCAACACTATCGCACTTGCCCCGAGAATTTTGACATCTTGCTGTCCAGTGCCATGCTAGGACTGCTGATCGTGCCGGTTGGCTATATTCTCTGGCCGCTGTTGTTGCGCGAGCGGTTTCCTGACGCAGGCGGGTGGATGGCGCTGCTTTTTATCAGCTCATGGGTAGGAGCGATTGCGGTGACAGGGGTTGCAGGCCGCTATGCGGCGCATCTGCGCCATCCGGGGCGGTTGGCGCTGCTGGTCTGGCTGGTCTGGGCCGTGCTGCTGGGGCTTTTGCTATTGGCGCAAAGCTTCTGGCAGATGTGTCTGGTGACGATGGTGATGGGCGGTGCCAAACTGGGCAAGGCTCTGGTCTATGGGCGCTACCTGCACAACAGCCCGGCGCCCGCGCGCGGGGTGTTGATCGCGGTGGAGCAGACAGCGTTCTGGGGGTTGGCCACCCTTGGCACCTTTGCGATGGGCGCAATGGTAGAGCATCTGGGGGTCGAAACCGTGGTTCTGACGGTCAGCATGGCGGTGGTGTGCTGTGTTGCAGTGCTGGCAGCCCGTCGGCAATTGTCTCGGATCGAGATGGCCTGAAGCAGCTTAAGTCATCCCTAGACGAAAATAGGCGGCCCTGGGGCCGCCTGACTGCGTTTTGGTCTGCGACGACAGCAGAGGGCGTCAGTTGCTGTCGCCCGTTGTCACGTCTTCGGAGGTTTCGGGGTCTGCCGCAGCGCCATCGGGGCTTGGGGGTGCGCCATTGGTCCATTCGCCGCTGACCTCCTGGCCGCTGGTATAGGTCAGGGTGCCGGGGCCCTGGCGTTTGCCGTTCACAAAGGCGCCAACGTAGACATCGCCATTGGCATAGGTGGCCTTGCCCTGGCCGGTGATCTTGCCCTCGGTCCAGTCCCCCTCGTAGATCAGCCCACCGGGCATTTCGATCTTGCCCTGGCCCTGGCGCTGACTGTTCACGAAACTGCCGGTATAGACCGCACCATCCGCATAGGTGACTTGAGCCTCGCCATGGCGCTGGCCATCCTGCCAGCCGCCCTCGTAGCGATAGCCGCTGGCATCTGTCATCACGCCATGCCCGTGGTTGCGGGCATTCTGAAAGGCCCCGGTATAGGTGACCCCATTGGGGTAGGTGGCGGTGCCGGTGCCCTCGATCACACCGGCAATCCAGTCGCCTTCATAGGTGGACCCATCGGGATAGGTGATCTTGCCGGTCCCATGCGACAGGTCATCCTGAAACTGTCCCTCATAGACTGAACCGTCCGGGTAGGTGACGCGACCCGTGCCTTCGATCTGCCCGGCAAGCCAGTCTCCGGTATAGCTATAGCCGTCGGTCTTGGTGAAAGTGCCGGTGCCGTGACGCAGATCGTCCTGAAACATGCCCTCGTAGGTATCGCCATTGGCATGGGTCTGGGTGCCGATGCCCTGACGGCGACCCTGATCCAGCGGGCCGGTATAGGTGTCGCCATTGGGTTGGGTCAAAGTGCCTATGCCATGCATCTGATTGTTGACCCAGTCCCCCTCATAATGGACCCCATCCGACATCTGAAGTGTGCCTTTGCCGTGCAGCAGCCCATCGGCGATTTCACCCTGATAGGTGTCGCCGTCCGAATAGGTGATGGTCGCATTGCCCTCCTTGCGACCCTCGATCCAATCGCCATTATATTCATAGCCGCCAGGAATTTGTAATACGCCTTTGCCCTGGTGTTGCCCCTGCACAAAGCCGCCTTCATAGCGCACCCCATTGGCATAGACCGCAACACCCTGGCCGTTGATAATGCCGGCCAACCACTCGCCCTCATAGGTGCCCCCGTCCGAGAAAGTGATTTTGCCCAGACCCTCGGGTTTTCCCTTGATGAAGTCGCCTTCATAGATTGATCCATTGGGGAAACGGGCGACCCCCTGGCCGCGAATCTCTCCATCGACCCAGTCGCCGGAGTATTCATAGCCATTGGGCAATCGATAGGTGCCGGTGCCATGCTGCAGCCCGCCTCGGAACGTGCCCTCGTAGACGCCGCCGATCTCATCCTGTTTGGTGATGATGGCGTCGTCCTGGGCCCATACCGGTGCGCCAAGAGGCGCTGTCAGGGCCAGAAGGGAGAGTGTCGCAAACGTTCTGCTGAAACCGGTCATGAAAACCTCTGTCTGCCGCAGGCGGGTTAAGGCCAAATGCGGGAATTGCTTCTGCCAATGGGTTACTTGCTGGGAAACTAAGCGAGCAAACACATCGTCGCAATGTCTTTTGCGGCGCGCCCCTTTTCCTTGGCTCCTGATCTGATAAACGACAATGAAGATGTTTTGCAAAGGGCGTGTGCAGGATGGCAGATCGTTTCCGGGTGACACTGGCACAGATGAACCCCACCGTTGGGGATCTTGCGGGCAATGCGGCCAAGGCCGTCGTGGCCTGGCAGGCGGGGCGTGCGGCCAATGCCGATCTGGTGGCGCTGCCGGAGATGTTCCTCACCGGCTACAACGCTCAGGATCTGGTGATGAAGCCAGTGTTCCATCAGGAGGCGATGAAGCAGGCAGAGCAGCTGGCCAAGGACTGCGCCGAGGGACCAGCCCTGGCCATCGGTTGTCCCTGGGTCGAGGGCGGCAAGCTATACAACGCTTATCTGATCCTCAAGGGCGGCAAGATTGCCTCGCGCTGTCTGAAACATCACCTGCCCAACGAGACGGTCTTTGATGAGGTGCGCATCTTTGATGTCGGACCGCTTGGGGGCCCCTATGCGGTGGAAGGTACCCGGATCGGCTCGCCGATCTGCGAGGACGCCTGGCACGAGGATGTTGCCGAAACACTGGAAGAGACCGGTGCTGAATTCCTGTTGATTCCCAATGGCTCGCCCTATTTTCGCAACAAGATGGAAGTGCGGCAGAACCATATGGTGGCCCGCGCCGTGGAGACCGGATTGCCGGTGATCTATCTCAACATGGTGGGCGGTCAGGACGATCAGGTTTTTGACGGCGGTTCCTTTGTACTTAATCCGAACGGGGCTTTGGCGCTGCAGATGCCGGTCTTTGACGAGGTGATCACCCAGTTGGATCTGGAACGGACGGATCAGGGCTGGCGCGCGGTTGAGGGCGACAAGGCCCATTTGCCGGATGCCTGGGAGCAGGACTACCGGGTGATGGCCGAATCCCTGCGTGACTACATGGGTAAAACCGGCTTCAAAAAGGCGCTGCTGGGCCTGTCCGGCGGGGTGGATTCTGCCATCGTTGCTGCAATTGCGGTGGATGCCATCGGTGCCGAGAATGTGCGCTGCGTGATGCTGCCCTCGGAATATACCAGCCGGGAGTCGCTGGATGACGCAGAGGCCGTGGCAAAGGCGCTGGGCGTGCATTACGATTACGTGCCGATCTCTGAGGGGCGCAGCGCGATCTCGAACACGCTGGCACCCTTGTTTGCCGGGCGCGAGGCCGACGTCACCGAGGAAAACATACAGTCCCGCTTGCGAGGATTGCTGCTGATGGCGATGTCGAACAAATTTGGCGAAATGCTGCTGACCACCGGCAATAAATCCGAGGTCGCTGTGGGCTATGCCACCATCTATGGCGACATGAATGGCGGCTATAACCCGATCAAGGACATGTATAAAACCCGGGTGTTCGAGACCTGCCGCTGGCGCAATGCCAATCATCGCCCCTGGATGATGGGCCCGGCCGGGGAGGTGATCCTCCCCAATGTCATCGACAAGCCGCCCACCGCAGAGCTGCGCGAGGATCAAAAAGACAGCGACAGTCTGCCGGACTACCCGGAGTTGGACGCTATATTGGAAATCCTCATCGATCAGGAAGGCTCTGTTGCCGATTGTGTCACTGCGGGTTTCGCGCGCGAAACAGTCAAACGGGTAGAGCATCTGATCTACATCAGCGAATACAAGCGCTTTCAATCGGCCCCTGGTGCACGCCTCAGCCCGCGTGCCTTCTGGCTTGATCGACGCTATCCAATTGTCAATCGTTTTCGCGACCCCTCCTGAGGGTTCGCCAAACGAAACGAGACAGGAGCCAAGGGATCTTGGTCTTTCCCATTGTTTTTTAACCAGTAAATTTAAAATTTTTCAAGCAGACGGGCCATAGATGCGACCCAAAGATCACATTTTGTTCCAGCTTGTGCTGGGGGCCATTTTGTCTACTGGACCGTGCGCAGATCGCGCGGCATAGAGCATCCCATGCCTGGACCTAAGCTGCCCCATTTCCAAGCCGATCTTGCTCTGCCCAAACGCGTTGACGCGGTTGTTGTTGGCGGTGGCATCATTGGTGCTTCCACTGCCCTTGAACTGGCCGAGCGCGGGTGTTCGGTCCTGCTCTGTGAAAAAGGGCAGATCGCCGGTGAACAAAGCTCGCGCAACTGGGGCTGGGTGCGGATTTCGCAGCGCGACCCGCGTGAGCTGCCATTGATGGCTGAGGCGATGAAGATCTGGGACGGGTTGGATGCGCGCACTGGACAGCCCACCGGCTATCAGCGCTCGGGCATCGTCTATACCGCAGAGCGCGGCCGCGAAGAGGCCAGACTGGAAGCCTGGGCCCCGCAGTTGGCAGAGATGGGCTTGCCGGGGCAGATGCTGCGGGGAGATTTGCTGCAACAGGTGATGCCGGGGCATCAGACCAAGACCATTGCGGGTTATTACACCCCTCTGGACGGGCGTGCAGAACCACAGCTGGCGACCCATGCCATCGCCACGGCTGCGCAGGCCGCAGGGGCGCGGGTGATGACGGAATGCGCGGTGCGCTCGGTCGAAACCGAAGCGGGGCGCATCAGTGGCGTGATGACGGAACGGGGCCGTGTGGCCTGTTCCGCCGTGGTGGTTGCAGGCGGGGCCTGGTCACGCTTGTTCCTGGGCAATGCCGGGGTCTCATTGCCGCAGTTGAAAGTGTTGAATTCGGTGTTGCGTACCTCGGCAGTCCCAGAGGGGCCGGAGGTGGCACTGTGGACCAAGGGGTTCTCGCTGCGCAAACGGCTGGATGGGGGCTATACCATCGCCAATGGAACTGAGAATCTCGTTGATATCGTGCCAGACAGCCTGCGCCTGGGCTGGAAGTTCCTGCCCAGCTATCTAAAGGAATGGCGGTCTTTGCAATTCCGCCTTTCCGGCTCTGGCCGTTGGCGCGAGGAGGCGGCGCAGGACCGGCGCTGGGACCCGCATCAACGAACGCCGTTTGAAAAATGCCGGGTGCTGGATGTTGCCCCTTCGCAAAAAGCCATCAAGCAGGCCTGGGAAGCGGCCCAAAAAGGCTTTCCGGTGCTGCAAGGCGCAGATGTGGTGCAAAGCTGGGGCGGCATGATCGACGTGACGCCGGATGGCGTGCCGGTGATCTCGCAGGTTGATGATCTGCCAGGGCTTTTTGTGTCGACCGGCTATAGCGGTCATGGCTTTGGGATCGGTCCGGCGGCCGGGCGATTGACTGCAGATCTGGTCACGGGGGACAAACCCATCGTAGATCCGCATGATTTCCGACTGTCCCGCTTTGGCAGCTAGCCTGCCAGGTGGCCCTAGTGCACTGCATCCTGGGCCACGATCGACCATTGCCTAGCCCATCATCTGATAGCTGACCGGGACAAAACGAAAGCCCGCCCCCCGGGTCTCGACAAACCCCGCTGCCGGGAAGGGCATATGATAGCCGATCATCGGGATCTTGTCGGCGGCCAGCATGCCAAGAACCTGACGGCGCGCGGCGGTGGCGGCAGCCTTGTCCATGTCGAATTTGATTTCCCATTCGGGATGGGCAAAAGACCAGACGTAGTGGTTGGCCAGATCTGCGGTCAACACCAGTTGTTGCCCCTCACTCTCCAGACGATAGCTCATGTGGCCGGGGGTATGGCCATGGCTGGCCAAAGCGGTGATGCCTGACGCAACCGAGCCCTGATCTTCGAGAAAGGTGAGCTTTTCGGCAAAGGGGGTGAGTTTGGCGGCCATGAGATCAACAATCCGGTTGCCAGCCTCCATACCGCGCCAGAAGTCGAATTCCCGGCGTCCAGTGACATAGCGGGCCTTGGCAAAGGTCTCGGCTCCATCCGTGGTCAGCCCGCCAATGTGATCGGGATGCATATGGGTGATCACCACCAAGTCGATGTCCGCAGGTGTCAGGCCGACCTCTGCCAGGGCCATTTGAATGCCGCCCTTGCCCAATCCGGTATCAAACAGGATTTTTTGCTGCGCGGTTTCAACCAGACTGGGAGTAAAGAAAAACTGAGCTGAATCGGCGGCGATGAAATTCTGTGCCGAAACCGCGGCAAAATCGGCGTCCGAGGCTCCGCCGCCAAAAATGGCTTTGGAATCGCCAACCTGACGACTGCCGTCCAGCAGGGCGGTGATGGTAAAGGCCCCCAGTTTGAAGCTGCGTGCGTGGGGCGCCGGGGCCGAGGAATGAGCGGCGCTGGCGCCGAGAGTGGTCGCAGCCAAAGGCAAGGCTGCTGCTCCGACCAGGGCCGTGCGACGGGTGAATTTCAGGGTCATGTGGAATTCCTCTCTGTTGGCAGGACGTGTTCGCGCGTCCTATTTTCAGGCCTGACCGATCTATGCGCCAAGAGTTGCATGTATCTTTTAGGCGAGGGTTTCGCAGACTAGCATTCACTGGGTTGTATAGATGATTGCGGCACCTGCATAGGTGGCGATGATTTGCCCCTAGCCCATCAGGCAGAAAGACGGGCGCAACTCCGGAGTGGTCCGGGCTGCAAACTGGACAAATCGCCGCCCATGTGAGAAGGGCAATGCAACAGGAGATCCGTGATGACCACTACTCGTTTTGCACCCTCGCCCACCGGCTATATCCATGTCGGCAATTTGCGCACCGCACTGATGAACTATCTGATCGCCCGCAAGGCAGGCGGCACCTTCATCTTGCGTATCGATGACACCGACCCGGAGCGGTCCAAGGAAGAATATGTCGATGCGATCAAACAGGACCTGGAATGGCTTGGCCTGACCTGGGATCGCGTCGAGCGCCAGTCCGAGCGCCTGGATCGCTATGTGGCCGCCGCTGATCAGCTGCGCAGCATTGACCGGTTCTATGAGGCCTTTGAGACTCCGACAGAGCTGGACCTGAAGCGCAAGAAGCAGCTCAATATGGGCAAGCCTCCGGTCTATGATCGTGCCGCGCTGGCGCTGTCGGAGGCTGAAAAAGCCGAGCTGCGGGCCGCGCGTGGCGACGGGGTCTGGCGGTTCAAACTGAATCAGGCCCGGATCGAATGGAACGACGGTGTTCTGGGCGATATCTCGATCGATGCTGCATCGGTTTCGGACCCGGTTCTGATCCGCGGCGACGGTCAGTTTTTGTATACGCTGGCCTCTGTTGTTGATGACACCGAGATGGGGGTCACCAATGTGGTGCGGGGCTCTGATCATGTGACCAATACCGCAACCCAGATCCAGATCATCGAAGCCCTGGGCGGCAAGGTGCCCGAATTTGCCCATCACTCGCTGTTGACCGGGCCGCAGGGCGAGGCGCTGTCCAAACGTCTGGGCACCTTGGCGCTGCGTGATCTGCGCGAGGCCGGGGTGCAGCCGATGGCATTGTTGTCGCTGATGGCGCGCCTGGGGTCTTCGGATCCAGTTGAAGTGCGCAGCCAGATGGCGGAGCTGATCGAGGGCTTTGACATCAACCGCTTTGGCGCCGCCCCGACCAAATTTGACGTCGAGGATCTGTATCCGCTGACGGCGCGTTATTTGCAGTCGCTGACGCTGGCGGATGTGAAACCGCATATCGAGGCGCTGGATGTGCCGAGCGACAAGCAGGATGCTTTCTGGGCCATGGCCAAGGAAAACATCTCCACGTTGAAGGATCTGGCGGGCTGGTGGGATCTTTGCCAGAACGGGGCCGAGCCGCTGATCGCGGATGAGGATAAGGACTTCATCGCCGAGGCGATGACCTTGTTGCCCGAAGGCCCCTATGGGGCCGACAGCTGGAAAAGCTGGACCGGCGCCGTGAAAGAGGCCACCGGCCGCAAAGGCAAGGGGTTGTTCATGCCTCTTCGCAAGGCGGTGACCGGTATGGAGCGTGGTCCTGACATGAGCGTGTTGTTGTCGCTGATGACTGTGGTGCGCGCCCGCGGCTGAGGCTTTGCGGCAGGGCGTAACTATTTGGGGCGATCCGGCAGCGGGTCGCCCTGTTTTGTTTCATCCTGGTATTTGTCGCCCTGTAGTGTACGGGAGCAGGGGGGCTCCCGCCTGTTCGGCTCCATTCACGGAATGGAACATCACAGTTGGGCCTGGCGCCGGGCTGTACCCGGCGCGGCACCGAAGGTTGATGTCAGCCCGCTTTAAGCGCCCTCACTCCAGAATATGGGCATCAAGCTGGCTGAGGTGGTGATCCACCAGTGTTGTTTCCATTTGGGTGAGCAGCTGATGCCGAGGATATCGAGGCGCGGCGCGATCATTCAGGATGGGGCAGTCCCAGCCGGAGGTGGTGGCAAAGAAATCCGCAACACCGCTTTCGCCAAAGACCCTGTGGTAACCCTGTACCACAACATCAAGATAGCTGAGCAGGATAGGATGACGGGTGCTGCCCTGGTCCTGATTGGCCTGAGGGACAGAATACACCGAGATCTCGGGGGTGGTGGCCAGCGGGTGCTCCACGGATTGGGTTGGGATCCGTTGATAGGCAAATTCGCGGGCATCCAGCGCCTCCCAGTCGGCGCCGGGGACCGAGGCAATCAGACCGTCGATGGTCACACCACGGGCGGGCACGGCTGATAGAAAGGCAACCTCTCGCAGCGCGGTGTGGCACCAGCTGCGCTGCCAACCCGCCAGCCGCGCTGGCTGTGGGTCGCTGTAGTCATGGGTGGCGGTGTTCACCAGGCTGCCATAGCCAAAGAAATATGGAGGGGGCATCATTTGATCGTCATTCCGTTTTTTGAAACCTTGCCTATTGATGTATGTCAAACCGCTTTTTGAAGGGCTGTGCAATAAGACATGATCTTAAATGTTACGAGGGTCAGAGCATGCGCATTACCAAAAGGACCAATATCGCCGTCCGGCTGCTGATGTATTGCGCGGCCAATGCGGATCGTCTGGTCACCAAAGCCGAGATCGCCGAATGCTGCAATATCTCCGAAAATCATCTGGCGCAGGTGATCAACCAGCTGAGCCAGCTTGGCTATCTGCACACCCAGCGCGGCCGCAATGGTGGCATGAGCCTGGGCCGTGCACCGACGGATATCCAGATTGGTGATGTCTTTCGCCATGTCGAGGGGGCTTTGCCGATGGTGGAGTGTTTTGCCGATGCGGATAACACCTGCCCCCTGTCCGACGCCTGCCGTCTAAAGGAGGCACTGTCAAAGGCGGCGCAGGCCTTTTATGCATCCCTGGATGACATCACTCTGGAATCGCTGGTCTGTGACAATTTCGATCTGATGCGCATTCTGCAACCGGTGGCCTGCGGGAGCCGCGTGACCGCTACGACTGCCGCTTGATCTGTATTCCACACTGAGTGAGTGCGACAGAATTGCCCCAGGTCCCGATGGGCCTGGGGTCTTGTTTTGCGATTGACCTGTGCCTATTCGCGGGCGCGCAGGATGCGGGCCGGGCGGGCAGCCAGGGGGCGCCAGGCAAAGATCAACCCGGCCAGCAGCGTGACCATCACCCCGCCTGAAATGACTGCAAGCGCATTGGGCCAGATCACCACGTAAGCCGTTTCAAACACATAGAGATTGACGGCCCAGGCTCCGGCGATACCAGCGCTGAGAGCGACACAGCCAGCACCGGCCCCCAGAATGATCGAACGCAGGGCAAAGCTGGCCAGGATCCGACTGCGCGAGGCTCCCAGGGTTTTCAGCAGGGCAGCCTCATAGCGGCGGGCAGGCTCGCCTGCTGCGGCGGTGCCCAATAGAACCAGAAACCCGGTGAGCAGCGTGGCGGCGGCCCCATAGCCGGTGGCGGCGGCCAGTTGGCGCAGAATATCCGAAACCCGGTCAATGGCATCGCGCACCCGGATGGCGGTGATATTGGGCATCTGGCGGGCCAGATCACGCAGGATCTGCGCCTCCGAGCTGGCTTCGGCATAGACCGTGGCGATGAAACTATGCGGTGCTCCGGCCAGGGCGGCCTCATTCAGGGTCAGCACAAAACCCATGCCCGCAGTGGAGAAATCGACATTGCGAAAACTGGTGATCTTGGCCTGGATATCACGCCCCAACACATTGAGAGTGATGGTGTCGCCAAGGCTTAGCCCCAGTTCTTCGGCTTCCTCAGCGGCAAAGCTGACTTGGGGCGGGCCGGTGTAATCCTCGGGCCACCAGCTGCCGGCCACCACTTCGGTGCCTTTGGGCTGGGCCGCGGCATAGGTGACACCGCGATCCCCCCGTACAACCCAGTGATCGCCTGCGACCTCTTGCGCCGGGGTGCCGTTGATCTTGGTGATCACCGCGCGCAACATCGGAGCGCTTTCCACTTTGCTGACGGCGGGATCATTTTCTACCCGATTGAGGAAGTCGGGCATCTGATCGCGCTGGATGTCGACAAAGAAGTAGGAGGGCGCGACATCGGGCAGGTTGCCCGCAATGGCGCGGCGCATATTGCCATCAATCTGACCAATGGCGGCCAGTACGGTCAGTCCAAGCCCCAAGGCCAGCACCGCAGGCACTGCGCCATCGCGAGAGGTGCCAATGGCGGCCAGGGCCCAGCGCAGGGCGGGGCGGCCCCGGGTGGCAGTTGTACCGCGCCGTGCCAGCCAGCCCAGGCCCAGGGCCGCCACCAGCAGCACAGCCAGGGCGCCCATCAGGCCGCCAGCGGTCCAGAGCGTCAGTTCAGCCGAGCCGGAGAACCAAGCGGCGGAGCCAACCAGAACCGCCAGAGCCAGCACCGTGGTCAGCACATATCGCAGGGCGGGCAAGCGGCTGACATCGCCCATGGCACCGCGAAACAGTGAGGCGGCACGGATGCGCTCCGCCCGGGCCAGGGGCCATAGCGCAAAGATGAAGGCGGTGAGAAAGCCGTAGAGTGCGGCCTCCAGCAGTGTCGAGGGATAGAGCGAGAAGACGGCAGGGAAGGGCAGTTGCGCCGCAATCAGTGGTCCCAGAAACACAGGGCCCAATCCACCCAGGATCAGCCCCAGGGTGACGCCCAAAAGGGTCAATGCACCAATCTGCAGAAAATAGGTGAGAAAGATCACCTGCCGTTCGGCCCCCAATGTGCGCAGCGTGGCGATGGTCTCGGTTTTGGTGGCCAGATAGGCGCGCACCGCAGCCGAGACACCAACACCACCCACGGCCAGACTGGACAGTCCAACCAGCACCAAAAATCCTCCCAGACGTTCAACAAAAGTGGCAATCCCCGGGGCCCCGTTGCGGGCATCGCGCCAGCGCATGCCGTTGTCTTCGAACTGGGCCCGGGCCTCGGTCTGAAGCGCGTCGAGATCGGTCTCTGAGGGCAGGGTGAGGCGGTATTTTGTGGAAAACAGCGAACCGGGTGCCAGCAGGCCGGAATTTTCAAGGGCAGGCAAAGCAACCAGGGTGCGCGGCCCCAGGGCAAAGCCGGAAGCGGCGGCGTCGGGTTCTGTCTTGATGGTGGCCATCAGCACAAAATCCTGGGTGCCGAACCGAACAGTGTCGCCGGGAGACAGGCCGAGGCGATCGGCCAGCACCGGCATCATTGCCACACCGGGTAAGGTGCCGTCGCCAGCCAATGCGTCACTCAGGGGCATGTCGGGTTCAAGACGCAGCGTACCCGCCAGCGGATAGGCGGTATCCACGGCTTTGACCTGAGTCAGGCCACGCTCATCACCGAGGGTGGCCATAGAGCGGAACTCCACCACCTCAGAGACCGCAAGGGCGTGGTCCGCCATCCAGGCGCGTTCTTCGTCATTGGCAAAACGATAGGTGAATGTCATTTCCGCGTCGCCGCCCAGCAAGCTGGCTCCTTCCTGAGTCAGCCCGGCCTCAATCGAGGCGCGGATGGAACCGATGGCGGCAATAACGGCAACGCCCAGGGCAAGGCAGGCGAGGAAGATGCGGAACCCTTTGACGCCGCCGCGCAATTCGCGCAGCGCAAAGCGCCAGGCCAGGCGAAAAGAGGTGCCAGTCGACATCTGGGGCTTGGAGGTTTGGGGGGGCTCGGCTGGCGCGCCGGATTGGGCCGTCATTCGGCCGCCTCAGTAGCGGTCCCGGTTGCGATGTGAGGCGGCTCGTCCGCTTCGCTCAGGCGGCCATCGCGCAGGCGGACCACCCGGTCACAGCGGGCCGCCAGTTCCGGCGCATGGGTGACCATGATCAGGGTGGCCTCGTAGCGGTCGCGCAGACCAAAGAGCAGATCCATCACCGCAGCGCCATTGGCCTCGTCGAGATTTCCGGTGGGTTCATCCGCCAGCAGGATCGCCGGCCGTGGGGCGAGGGCGCGCGCCAGGGCCACGCGCTGTTGCTCTCCGCCCGACAGTTGGGCCGGGAAATGGCCGGCCCGATGGCCCAGCCCCACGGCTTCGAGTTCGGCCTGGGCGATGTCAAAGGCATCGCGCCGCCCGGCAAGCTCTAGTGGGGTGGCGACATTTTCCAGGGCGGTCATGGTGGGGATCAGGTGAAAGCTTTGGAAGACGACGCCCATGTGGTCGCGACGAAACCGTGCCAGCGCATCTTCGTCCATTCGGGTCAGATCCTGTCCCAGGGCGGTGATCTGCCCACCGGTGGCCAGTTCCAACCCTCCCATCAGCATCAGCAGCGAGGATTTCCCCGAACCCGAGGGGCCAATCAGGCCCAGGGTCTCACCTTTGGTGACCTCCAGCGAAATATCCTGCAAAATTCGTACAGGCCCGGTATTGCCATTCAGGGTCAAAGACGCATCTTTGAGGTGAAGAACGGGGTGATCTGTTTCAGTCATGAAGCCGCGCCTGTTGATTATACTCTATCGGATATGGAGCATTTGCGGCGATGCGCAAGGTTTGGGCCCTGTTGGGAATTTTTATTTTTGTTGCGGTGGCGGTGCCGGTACGGGCCGAAAGCCTGAGGGTGACCGTTTTTGGCGACAGTTTGGTGCAGGGCTATGGGCTGGCACAGGGCGAGGGTCTGGTGCCGCAGTTGGATCAGTGGGCGCAGGCGCAGGGGCTGGACTTGACGCTGAGCAATGCCGGGGTCTCGGGCGATACCACTGCGGGCGGTGCCGCCCGGATTGACTGGACCCTGGCGGATCAGCCGCAGGGGCTGATTGTACTGTTGGGGGGCAATGACATGCTGCGCGGGTTGCAGCCCGATCAGGCAGAGGCCAACCTGCGCCGCATTCTGCAGACAACCCAAGGCAAAGGCATTGAGATCTTGTTGATCGGGATGCAGGCGCCGGGCAATTACGGACCTGAATACAAAGAGAATTTTGATGCGATCTATGGAGATCTGGCGGCAGAGTTCAACGCGCTTTTACACCGCGATGCCTTTGCCGGTATTCGCGCTGTTGCAGGGACCGACCCAGCTGCAGCCCAGGCCTATATGCAGGCCGACAATATTCATCCAAATGCCAAAGGGGTAGCGTTGAATGTCGCGGCCTTGGGGCCCGTGATTCTGCAATTGGCAGAACGTATTTCGCAAGAGCCCTGAGCCCTCGGGCAAGCTGCCTCTTTGCCCGCAAACCCTCGTTTGCATTGCTCGGGCGCATGCAAAAGCGGCCCCAAGAACAGGGGCCGCCAGAAGGGGTAAATCCTGGCAGCTTAGAGCAGCGCGAGGTCCACGGCGGATTCACGGCCATCCCGACCGGGTTGCATTTCGTAGCTTACTTTTTGGTTGTCTGCGAGGCCGGTCAGGCCAGATCGCTCGACGGCGGAAATGTGAACAAATACGTCCTTGCCGCCATCATCGGGGGCGATAAAGCCGAAGCCTTTTGTTGTGTTGAACCACTTGACGGTGCCAGTAGCCATCGTCTCTTCTCCTAGTCTCTTCTCTCAAGGGCTGCCCGCAACATGCGACAGTCTGGCCTGGGCAATCTGCTGGCAAGTCCCTGCAAACAGGGAGGCATGCGAACAGTTTCATCCCCTGGCGAGGACAGCATTGGACAGAAGACCGCGTCACGCAAGAAAAATTCGCGGGGAAAATGTCGCGTCCGGAACCGAAAGTCGACTAGCAGCTGTGGTTTTGCGGGTCTTTGCCCTTGGAGATGTCGCCTAGCTGCATTTGGTTGCGGCGACCGGGGCCAGTCTAGAGCACGGTGACCTTGGTGCCCAAAGGCACCCGTTCATAGAGATCGATGACATGTTCGTTCAGCATCCGGATGCACCCGTTTGAGGCGGACGAGCCGATGGTTTCGGGCTGGGTGGTGCCATGGATGCGGAAATAGGTGTCGACGCCGTTTTTGTACAGATAGAGCGCGCGGGCCCCCAATGGGTTCTTGGGGCCACCGGGTTGTATGTAGTCATTGTCGGCAAAGCGGCCATAGGTCCTGGGGCTGCGCTCGATCATCTCTTGGGTCGGGCGCCAGCTGGGCCATTCCCGTTTGCGTTCGATAATGGCAGAGCCGGTGAATTCCAGCCCGGCCTTGCCAACACCAACGCCATAACGGATGGCCTTACGTTTCTCGGTGACAAAATACAGGTAGTAGGATTGCGGCAGGATCAACAGCTCCCCCGGCAGGAATTGCTTTTTTATCCGAACAAATTGCGGCGTTGGATCAAATTCCGGGATGGCTTTGGCCAGGGCCGGAGCCGACAGCCCGGTCACGGATGTGGTGGAAAGGGCCGCAAGGGCAGTTGTGGTAAATGCGCGGCGCGAAAACATCTGGGCCTCACGGTAAGGAACATTGAATACATCCAGTTTGCGTCGCAGGTGGCTGTGGGTCAAGCATGGGTCATGTCTTGCGGTCTGGCTCTGGGGCCTTATATCCGGCGGGGTCAAGTAACTGGAGATCCACTATGGGAGCAAAAACGCTCACCTGTCTGAGCTGTGCCCAGCTGAACCGGGTACCAGAGGACAAGTTGATGTCGGGGGCCAAATGCGGCAGCTGTGGAGCGTCACTGCTGTCCAGGCAGCCGGTTGATGTGGATCCGGCAGTGTTGCAAAAAGCGATGCAAAATGACGATCTGCCGCTGGTGGTGGATTTTTGGGCACCCTGGTGTGGCCCTTGCAAGATGATGGGGCCGGAGTACGCCAAGGCAGCAAAAAAGCTGACAGGACAGGCGCGCTTGGTCAAATTGGACACGCAGCGCCATGGCTCTACCGGGGCGCGGTATCGGATCAAGGGTATCCCGACGCTGGTGGGGTTTGTGCGCGGCAAGGAGAAAAAGCGCCAGTCGGGCGCGCTGCGCGAAGGCCAGATTTCCGCCTGGGTAAAGGCGCTATAGGGTCTTAGGCAGGGCTGGGAACATAGCTGACAGGATGATCGGCTGGGATTTTCGATTTTGGCCCAGAAGGTGGGCGCAACAGCAGCGCCAGGATGGTTAGCAGCGCGAATCCAACGCCGGTCGTCGCATAGACCACCAGGCTGTGCCCGAGGCTCAGATCAAAGAGTGCAAAGCCTGTCACGGCCGAGATCAGGCCAACAAGTGATCCAAACATGATGCCAACAAAGGCCAAGGCTTCTCTCCCTCTGGGGTCAGGACGCGGGTCCAGCCTAACGCTGGTCCGAGGCTTTACTACAGGAAGAAAAAGTTAAGATTTTGTTCAAACCTTGAAAGATGGGGGCAGGGCGGCTGAAACCTGCTTGTTTTAGGTGGCCTGTTTCGCCTGACGGGGCGGCAGCTGGCCTCTAGCAGATCTGTGGCGGGTCACTTTGACACCAGCGCTTCGCCCTCCTTTGGCTTGGGCATCTTACCGCGGCCCTGCTGCAACACATGGGCGAGCTCATGCACCAGCCGGTCGGTGTTCTTGGCATCTCCGGGTTTGGCAAAATAGATATCATTGCCGATGGTAAAGGCCTTGGCTTTCAGCTCTTTGCAGAGCTCCTTGGCATTACCGCCCACATGCACCTGAACCCGCGCCAGCTTGGCGCTGGAGAAATGCGCCTCAAGTCCCTTGCGCAGATCACCGGGCAGTTTGCGCCCCTTGGTGCCCTCGGGCGCGGTTGTCAGCTTTTTGCGCTTGGCCTTTTTGCCCTTGGTGGCTTCGACCTTGGTGGTGATGTCTGCTTCGGATATGGGCATGGGGGGCCTTTCAAACACAGGAATGAACTGGGTAACAGGAACACTGGCAGGGTAACGCAGGGCGGCGAAAAGGCAAATTGTCGGGTTTTGTGGATGGGTAAAGGTGGTCGGAATGCAGGTTTGCCTCCGGCGTGGAGTTGGAACCGGTCCGCGCAGCGGCAAACAGTGCGGGGCACTGTTTGAGGTTCAAACGGGCGGAGCCCTTCGCTGGCGCAGGCTGCTTTGGAAGGTGACGGTTACGGGCTTGTCCCTGGGCCGCCAGGCCCGCGCCTGACCTTCCCCCCCCGTGGAGTTCGCACTGGTTCCCGCAGGGACAAACATTGTGGGACACTGTTTGAAGTGTGGACGGGCGGAGCCCTTCGCTGGTGCAGGCTACTTTGGAAGGTGACGGCTGCGGGCATGTACCTGGGCCGCACGGCCCGCGCCTGACCTTCCCCCCCCGTGGAGTTCACGCTGGTTCCCGCAGGGACAAACAGTGTGGGACACTGTTTGAAGTGTGGACAGGCGGAGCCCAACGCTGGTGCAGGTTGCTTTGGAAGGCGACGGTTGCGGGCATGTCCCTGGGCCGCCAGGCCCGCGCCTGACCTTCCCCCCGGGAAGGCGCTTTTGCACCTCCCCAAGGTCAGGCACGGGCCTTATCAAGAGGTTGAAATCAGATAGTATCAAGTTCCAGTGAGGCTGCGAATTTGAATGGAGAACTGGAATCTCTCTGATTTTTGAAACCAATGTCATTAGAAAGAGACATTGTTGAAGCTGCACCACCTAGTATCTGCCCAAGCCCTTCAAAGCCAAAGTTCTGACCAATTCTACCACCTATTTCTGCTGCACCCAAAATACCCAGTGCATTCAGGCCAAATCCCACTTTCCAGTTTGAAAGTCGAAACTTGTTTTGGTCTTCTTTGGCAACCTTCACCATGTCTATACAGGCTTGTTCAATTTTGCGTTTTGCCAAGTCTAACTGATGAGCTTTGTCCTCAGCACTAGTCCAACTGGAATAGAACTCATCAATGGCCACTACCAAACACCTGACTTCACTGAGTCGCTGATCTTTGAACCTAAGGATTTCCTCTAAGGGAACGTCATGCTCTGGAATTGGGATCGAACGGAAAAGATCGACGGATGCGCCGCGTCCAGTAGAAATGTTTTGCGATTTTAACACAAGCGAGTTGTCACCGGTCGAAAGCGACCATTGGCCGGGTTCGCGTCTTTCCTTCTCAAAATATGAGTGCAGGAAGCTCTCCGCTATCCCCGTGGCTACATCCCCATTGAGTCGATACTCGGGGCGTTCAAGAATGTTGGCCGCTTCGAGAAAGTCGGCTTCAATGGAGTTTGCCAAATGTAGGCCGTTGTTTTGTGGCCAAACAAGTCTGTCCCAAAATAGAATGCTGCGTCGGAGTTCAATAGGATCTAGTTCTGAGTTTCGAATGAAAATGCGAGTGCCGTCTATTTCCATTGGAGGGCTGATTATAAGGCCTTTTCCAGACTTCGGTATCTTCCCATAATAAGGGTCACTGTCTTTTCTGCGTTTGGCTTCGCCCAATACTGACACCACATAATTAGAGTTTATTTAGCAACAAACATATGTGGTGTCAGTTTTTCAACGCAACCCTTACCGCACAAACTTCTTGTGCTTCAGGCGCTTGGGCTCCAGCGCGTCGGCACCCAAACGACGCTTCTTGTCTTCCTCGTAGTCCTCAAAGTTGCCTTCGAACCACTCCACATGGGCGTCGCCTTCAAAGGCCAGCATATGGGTGCAGATCCGGTCGAGGAAGAAACGGTCGTGAGAGATCACCACGGCGCAGCCGGCAAAATCCACCAGCGCATCTTCGAGGGCGCGCAGGGTTTCCACGTCCAGATCGTTGGTCGGCTCATCGAGCAGCAGCACGTTGCCGCCCTCTTTCAGCAGACGCGCCATGTGCACGCGGTTTCGCTCACCACCCGACAGCAGGTTCAGCGGTTTCTGCTGATCGCCGCCCTTGAAGTTGAACGAGGAGCAATAGGCGCGCGAATTCACCTGTGCGTCGCCCAGCTCGATGATTTCGGCCCCCCCAGAGATGGCTTCCCAGACGGTTTCATTGTCTTTCAGATCATCGCGGGACTGATCCACATAGGACAGTTTGACGGTGTCGCCATAAGAGACAGAGCCGCTGTCGGGCTGTTCCTGGCCGGTCAGCATGCGGAACAGGGTGGATTTACCGGCGCCGTTGGGGCCGATGACGCCGACGATGCCGCCTGGGGGCAGATCAAAGGAGAGGCCCTCGACCAGCTGCTTGTCGCCATAATGCTTGGCCAGACCTTCGACCTCGATCACCTTGCTGCCCAGACGTGGGCCATTGGGGATGACGATCTGGGCACGGGTCAGCTTTTCGCGCTCTGACTGTTCGGCCAGATCGTTATAGGCGTTGATCCGGGCCTTGGATTTGGCCTGGCGGGCCTTGGCGCCCTGGCGCATCCAGTCGAGTTCGCGCTGCAGGGTCTGCTGCTTGGATTTGTCCTCGCGGGCCTCCTGCTCCAGGCGCTTGGCCTTTTGCTCCAGCCAGGCAGAGTAGTTGCCCTCGTAGGGGATGCCCTTGCCGCGGTCGAGCTCGAGGATCCAGCTGGTGATGTCATCCAGGAAATAGCGGTCGTGGGTGACGCAGAGGATGGTGCCTTTGTAGTCGATCAGGTGCTGTTGCAGCCAGGCGATGGTCTCGGCGTCCAGGTGGTTGGTCGGCTCATCAAGCAGCAGCATCTCTGGCGCTTCGAGCAACAGTTTGCACAGGGCCACCCGGCGTTTTTCACCGCCCGAGAGATTGGCGATCGCGGCGTCATCTGGGGGGCAGCGCAGGGCTTCCATGGAGATGTCGATCTGGCTGTCCAGATCCCAGAGGTTTTCCGCATCGATGGCGTCCTGCAGCGCGGTCATCTCTTCCATCAGCTCGTCGGTGTAGTTCTCCGCCATCTCGACGGCGATCTGGTTGAACCGGTCGACCTTGTCTTTCTTGTCCTTGACGCCGAGCATGACGTTTTCACGCACTGTCAGGCTCTCGTCCAGCTTGGGCTCCTGCGGCAAATAGCCGACTTTGGCGCCCTCGGCGGCCCAGGCCTCGCCGGTGAAATCCTTGTCGAGGCCGGCCATGATCTTCATCAGGGTGGATTTACCAGCGCCGTTGACCCCGACCACACCGATTTTCACGCCGGGCAGAAAGGAGAGGTGGATGTTTTCAAAGCATTTCTTGCCACCGGGGTAGGTCTTGGAGACACCCTGCATGTGGTAGACGTATTGATAGGCGGCCATGTGACTGCTCCATGATGGGGGAATTCGTGCTGGCTGGTGTGATAGCGGATGCGGGGGCAGGGGGCAATGCAGGATGCAGCGCAGAGCTGGGGTGATCGGGATGCACCCTCCGTACACCACCAGTGCACTCCTATCCTGCGGCGGGTGCCATGCCCCCTGCGACCGAACCGAGGGAAGGGCGCTAAGCGCCCGCCCCGTGGGGGCGGTTCGGGCGCTGCCCGTGCTGTGCACGGGCATTGGCGAATGCAGGCGCTATTAGCCCTCTGATAGTTAGGCGCAGATTTTTTGTTTGGAGATGGGATGCAAGGGGAAAGTGATTGCTCTGATTTTGGTTGAGAGTATGAATCGCACTTCCATTCCTTGGATTTTTGCAATCAGGACAGATCAGGTGACAGACAATAAAATCCTTTGGCACTACACCACGTTCGAGACGTTGACCCAGATTTTGCAGTCGAAGTCCCTGTTGGCAAGTGATTTCGAAGCGCTCAACGACAGAAATGAATTCCGCACAGGCCTCTCTACCTTGAGGAAATTCTATGGGGAGGGGAGTATATCAACTGATCGGAAAACCACTGAATTGATTGCCTTTGAAGAGGGGATTCTGATGGATCTCGAAACGCGGCTGAACGGTCAGGTCGTGAGTTTCTCCTGCGCCAAGGATAGTTTGTCTATGTGGCGAGGGTACGGGAAACTTGGCAATGGTGGTATGCCAGTTGCAATCGGGTTCAACGAGAGTGATCTGAGCACACTTGCGAAGGCTTCGGGGTTTGAAGGACCGAAAGATGTCGCATACGAAAGCGGACCTGTACCTCAGTTGGGCAATGCGCTGTTGGGGGCTGAGTTGAATGCTAAAGCCCATTCTGAATGGGTCGAACGACTTCGTAAGTATATATGGTTTCAGAAAAATTGGTATTTTCGAGAGGAAGAAGAATCTCGAATGGTATGTGCCGGTGGTTTTGGCTCGCTAGATCGGAGAATCGGATGCTTTGCAGAAGTGGGAGGCGAGTTTCGAAAGAAACTGCTGCTCAGTTTGCATGGGGATGAGATCTATAAGGACCTGGCCTACCCACTAGGAATAAAGTGTATCTTGGCTGGTCCCAATGTCGATGTGGCGAAGATCAATCGGTATTTGAAAGGGTATTTCTTTATGCACCGGTGTGATTTTCCACGCTTGGATAAATCTAATATACCCTTTGTATGATCCTTTCCCGCCGGGGCCTTTTTGCTGTTCAAGATGTTGGTTGCGAAAGGTATCGGACCTGTAAGTAGCCGATTGATTTCCCGAAAAACTATGTGCATCAAGGCCGTTATGGTTTGCAGATTGCCGCATATCCGCCCGGGCCAAAGTGTCGGGCTGCTGGGAGGGTCCTTTGACCCGCCGCATCAGGGTCATGCGGCGATCTCTGAGGCCGCTATGCAGCGCTTTGGGTTGGATCATCTGGTCTGGCTGGTCTCGCCCGGCAACCCTCTGAAATCCCGCCAACCCGCGCCCTTGCAGCGCCGGATTGCGGCGAGCGCGGCGCTGGTCACAAACCCACGCGTCCAGATCAGCGACATCGAGGCCCAGCTGGGCACGCGCTATACTGCCCAGACCCTGCGACATCTGCGCCGACGGCACCCGGGGGTGCGCTTTGTCTGGCTGATGGGAGCGGATAATCTGGCGCATTTTCACCGCTGGAAAGATTGGCAGCAGATCATGGAAACCGTGCCCATCGGAGTGCTGGCCCGCCCCGGCGACAGGATCTCGGCGCGGCTGTCGCGCGCGGCGCGGATCTATCGCGGGCAGATGCTGAAAGACAGCCAAAGCCAGCTTTTGGCGCGCGCAACTGCCCCGGCCTGGTGTTTTGTCAATGTGCCGATGGTGGCGGCCAGCTCAACCGCGATCCGGGCCAAGGGCGGCTGGTCGGAGACGCTGGTTTAACGCGCTGCGCCGAAAATGATCCCAGATATGCCTTTTTGTCGGCCCTTTGCAGCGCTACATTTTAGTGGCGTCAGGCTGCCCCAAAGTGGGCGGAAGACGTGGAATGCTGCAGGGCCGCATATGAGGCAGAGGGACTTTCATGTCTTGCTCACGGGCCTTGTTTGTCGTTTGGTAGCAATTTTAATAGATATTGACTGATATGTTTTCGAGACGATCCTTCCTGACGGCTGCTGCGGCGGCCCTTACTGCTCCGGCGGCGCTGGCCAATGCGCCGCGCATCTCGTTGCGGCCCAATGCTCGGGTCGCGGCACGTCCCTCCGCAGCGGGCTCAGCAGCGGGGCTCAAGGCGCTGTTGGCGCGGTCTGGCCTGTCGGGGCAGGTGGCCTGCGCCGTGGCCGAGGTGGGTAGCGGTAAGCCGCTGGAGTCGCATGGCGGCGAAAGCGCCCTGCCGCCGGCCAGTGTGGCCAAGGCGCTGACGGCGCTATATGCGCTGGACACCCTTGGCGCGGGGCATCGTTTCACCACCCGCATCCTGACCAGTGGCAGCCTGAGCGGCGGTGTGCTGAAGGGGGATCTGATCCTGGCCGGTGGCGGCGATCCGATGCTCAATTCCGATCACCTGGCGCAATTGGCGCGCTCGCTCAAAAATGCTGGGGTCCGTGAGGTGCGTGGCAGTTTTCGGGTCTGGGATGGGGCACTGCCACGGGTGCGCAGCATTGATCAGGAGCAACCGGATCACGTTGGCTATAGTCCGGCGGTCTCGGGTCTGGCGCTGAATTTCAATCGGGTGCATTTTGAATGGAAACGGGCGGGCCAGAGCTGGGCGGTCAACATGGATGCGCGCACCGAGAAATACCGCCCCGAGGTGAGCATGGCGCGGATGAAGGTCGTCAATCGGGCGCTGCCTGTCTACACCTATGCAGATCGCGGCGGCGTGGATCACTGGACCGTGGCCAGCAAGGCATTGGGCAAAGGTGGCTCGCGCTGGTTGCCGGTGCGTCGTCCTGCTGATTATGCGGCGGATGTGTTTCGCACCATGGTACGCGCTCACGGGATCAAGCTGAAGGCGGCCAAGACGATCGACCGTTTGCCAGCCAATACCACGCTGCTGGCGCATCATAACAGCCCACCGCTGGATCTGATGCTGAAGGGCATGCTGAAATATTCCAACAACTTGATGGCCGAGATGATCGGCATGGCCGCCACAGCAGCGCGTGGGCAGCGCCCCAAGGGGCTTAAGGATTCGGCGGCCGTGATGTCGCGTTGGGCCAAGGCTAAATATGGTGTCACTTCGATCCGCATGGTGGATCATTCGGGACTGGGCGAGGCATCGCGGGTGACGCCCAATGCTTTGCTGTCGGTGCTAGTGGCTGCCAATCGGGCAGGTGCGCTGAAGCCGTTGTTGAAGAATTTTCCGATGCGCGACGCCAATGGGCGGGTGATCAAGACCCACCCGATCAAGGTTGCGGCCAAGACCGGAACGCTGAATTTTGTCTCGGGTTTGGGCGGTTTTCTCACCACGCCGGGGGGGGCGGAACTGGCCTTTGCCATCTTTACCGCTGATACCAAAGCACGCGCTCGCCTCAGTCGGGCTGAGCGCGAGCGCCCGCAGGGGGCCAAGGCCTGGAACAAAAGAGCCAAGCGGTTGCAGCAGCAACTGATCGAGCGTTGGGGCCAGACCTACGACGCCTGATCAAACCTTGGGTTCCGATCAGGCGCAGCCGGGTCGGGCAAAAGGGCGGGTATGTAAGGACCGGTATGTAAGGACGGGTATGTGGACCCCTCAGGGGCACACCTACGCTGGTTTTACCTCGACAAAGGTTTCATGATAGCAGGCCCCGGCTTCGATATCCGTGCGGATATCCGCCGGAATCAGCGCATTGACGGTGACCCCGGTGCGCGAACTGGCGCGCCAGGTGCCCTTGGGGGAGTAGAGCACACCAGGGCGGGTGGCCTCCGTCACCTTGAGCTGCAGCTCGACCTCTGCACGCGCGTTCCAGACCAGAACCAGATCGCCATTTGACAGGCCACGGGCCTTGGCGTCTCTCGGGTGCATCTCCAACTCCTCAGGCCCCTGCGAGGCGGGGTTGCTGCCAAAGGTGGCATTGGTCCGCTTGGCGGAGCTGGGAGAGATCAGCACCAGGGGCAGCTCTTGCGGCACTGCTTCATAGCGCGGCACGCCATAGCCATAGCGATCCTCAAGATCCTGGCTGAACAGCTCGATCCGTCCCGACCGTGTGGCGGGGGTAACGGTCTTGCACATGATCAGCGGCTCGCCATCCACGGCCATCATCTCGATGGCGCGATCCAGTGGGATTTCACTGGGGCGCATCCCCTCAAGCTGCGGGTGCGAGGCATCGATGGCCTCATCCATCAGTTGGGTATCACTGGCTTTGAAGAGGTCATCGTCATAGCCAAAGCGCGCGGCCAGGCGGCGAAAGATTTCTGTGTTGGGCAGGCTCTCACCAACGCAGGGGATCACTGGCCTTGCCCGTTGCAGATAGTTCTGACCATAGGCGCCATAGATGTCGTCGAATTCGAAATGCGAGGCTGCTGGCAGGATGACATCGCAATAGGCCATGCTGTCGGTCATCACCACATCGCAGCCCGCAATGAACAGATCCTCGCGCATCAGCGCGCGCATCAGGTTGGTCTGATCCGGATGCGTCGCCACCGGGTTGTGGTTGTAGATCATCGTCGCCTTGATCGGCACATCCAGACTGTCGTCCTGCAGCTTTTCAGCGATGTCGACGATATTGAATTTCCGAGTGCCCGGTTTGATCAGCTGTTCGCCCTGCAGCCGCGCGGCGGTCTTGGGGGTGGCGACACCGGATTTGGCCAGCACTCCGGCCCCCAGACGTCCGTGGTGGCCGAGCAGCGCGGGCAAAACCATTGCGGCGCGCAGGCCGGACCCGCCCGAGCGGCCACGTTCGATCCCATTGCCAAAGGCGCAGGCCATGGTCTTGGCGGCGATCATCAGGTCGGCCAGGGCGTGGAACTCACCCTCGCTGATACCGCAGATTTCGATGACCTCAGTCAGCCCGTAAAGCCGCGCCTGCGCCATATAAGGGGTAAATCCGCTGACCCATTCGGCAATAAATTCATGGTCCAAGGCAGCGCGCCGCTCGAGCTCTGCGGCCAGCCCCATGGCCAGCACCACATCGGTGCCCGGTTTGATCTGCAGATGCAGGTCGCATTGCTCAGCAATCTTGATCCGCTTGGGGTCGATCACCACCAATTTGCCGCCCTTGGCGCGCATCTTTTTCAGCAACGGCGCCAGATGCAGATTCGAGACGGTGACATTGTTGCCCCAGACCAGCACCAGATCAGAGTGGACCACCTGCACCGGTGGCATACCCGGCGCGTTGCCAAAGACACTGGTATAGGCCCCGCCACGTACCCCGCCACACAGCGGGCCGCGATCCAGCAAGCTGGCGCCCATCTGGTAAAAGAACCGCCGATCCATCGAGCCGCCCGCCAGCTCACCGTGGGGGCCTGCATAGTTGAAGGGCAGCACGCTTTCGGGCCCATGAGACTTGATTGCCCGGGTGAAGCCCGCATGCACCATGTCCAGGGCCTCTTCCCAACCGATGCGCTCAAATTGACCCGCGCCGCGTGGCCCCACCCGTTTCAATGGATGGGTGAGACGGGCCTTGCCATGCACGAATTCAGGGTAGTAGCGCGCCACTTTGTTGCAGATCACGCTGTCCGTAAAGGGGTTCGCTGCTGAGCCTTTGACCGCGACCAGGGTGTCGCCCTGCACTTGGACGTTGAGACTGCAGGTGTCGGGGCAGTCCAGTGGGCAGACCGAGGGCAGGGTGCGGATGTCTTGTTGGCTGTTCATGATGGCTCCGGGAACTGTGGCTGGAGCCCATGTTATCGTCAAAGTGGTCTTGGCGCTAAGCGCCAAAACCGAATAAAATGAGCAGACCAATTTTGCCGAATTGGTCGCTTGCCAGTCCAACTCGCCAGTCCAACTCGTCTGGCTAGGTCGCCTGTCCAGACTTCCTGTGCCAGCTTTCCTGAGGCTGTCCTAGACGATGTGACGGGCCCGTGCGCCGCGCTCGATGGCGGCGGCATGCAGCCTGTCGATGTTGAGCTCATAGCGGACTTCGGCGAGGAACTCGAGCTCGGTCTCGGCCAGTTTGCCATCCGCGGCGGCCACATCACAGGCCAGGGCATAGGCGGTTTCATAGAGGCGCTCCGGCAGATCATCGCGGATCAGGCCAAAGAGTGCCGCCAGCCCGTCGACCTGCTCAAACAGATCCAGCACGGTTTTGGAGATCCGCGTCATGCGGTCGATGTCGTAATCCGCAAAGACCGGCAGCATGTTGACCGCTGACTGGATCTTCACCAGCTCGGCGGTGCGGATATTCTCGTCCGAGGCCGAAACCGCCACCATCACTGCCACGAGGCAATCCTGAGGGGACATCGAATGGGGATCTTGCGCGGGCATGGGCTATCCTTTTTACGCCTAAGGTGTTGAGTTCAGGATAGGGATGGCAGGGGCCCGGTTCAACACCTGGGCCCGATGCATTTGTCTGAAACCGGGCATTTGCAAGAAACCGGCGGGAATGGGCCGAGGCCGGTCCCACCACAGGGGGACAGTAGTCGGTCAGTTCTGTGCCGAGAAGCGATAGTCAATCTGCTCAAAGCTGGGTTCGGCAAATCCATAGGCAAAGCGCAGCCCTTCATCGCCGGCCTGGGTGCCGTGTTCGGCGCCTGCGGGCACATAGATGGCAACACCGGGGCGGATCTCATGCGGGGTGCCGTCAATGGTGACAACGCCGCTGCCCTCAAGGCCGAAATAGAATTCCGCCGGGTCATGGCGATGGGGCAGCAGACGCCCCTGGGGCTCGAACTCGGCAATGCCCAGAACCATGTCACGGGAATTCTCGGAACTGCTGTTGATCAGGGTCCGCCAGCGCACCTCGCCATAGGCGGGATCGGTGCCACCGTTCAGGGGCACCTGTGCAGCATCCACCACCAGCGGGCTGTCCTGTGGGGCATGGGGCAGGTTGGAGGCCAGGTTCAGCGGTTCGGCATCGCCAAGATCGCTGGCAAGACTGGTGATTTCCAGGGTGTGATCCAGTTGCATATGTGAGGGCCTCCGTGGTTTTGAGCTACGATTTGAAACTGCACTCAGATAAGGGTCTTCTCCCGTTTCACTCAATAGGATAAAGCTGCATCATAACATACGATGAGGTTATGATAGATGGAGCGTCTTCCAGGTTTTTCGGGGCTCACCGCCTTTTATGCGGCGGCCCGCCATGGCACTCTGACTGCGGCCGCCCAGGAGCTGAATGTCTCGCAACCGGCAGTCTCGCGTCGGATCGCGACACTGGAGGCAGATCTGGGCAGCGCCTTGTTTGATCGTAGCCACAAACCGGCGCGGATAACCCAGTCAGGTAAAGATCTTTTGCAGGCCCTGCACAGTGGCTTTGGTCAGATTGAAGATGCGGTTTCGCAAATCCGAAAAGCGGCAGAAACCCGCGTTGTGACGGTGACCGCCCCATCCGGATTTGTTGGGTTTTGGCTGATTCCGCACTTGGGAGAGCTGGAGCAAGCTTTCCCGGATGTTACGATTCGTATCATAAGTCAGGAGTATGGAGAGGCGGTGCGTCCCGGCGACCTGGTGATCCGCTTTGGCCTGCCGGGCGGTGGCGGCGAGGAAGAGCGACGCCTGCTGAGCGATGAGGTCTATGCGGCAGTGAGCCCGCTCTATCTGTCGCGGTTGGGTATGACAGCCGAGGGCTATGATTTTTCCCGCATGACCTTCCTCACCATGGAGGCCGCGCGCAGCCAGTGGCATGATTGGCCGAGCTGGTTCAAATCCGCAGGTCAGGCGATGCCGGACAGGGCCCGGGTGCTGGATTTCAGCTCTTATGCCATGTTGGTCAATGCGGGTCTGGCGGGGCAGGGCGTGTTTCTTGCCTGGGGCGGTGTTCTGGACAGTTTTTTGCAGACCGGGGCGCTGTTGCGGCTGCAGGCCCCGACCACCACCTCGGCGCGGGGCTATTTTGTCGCGCTGCGCGATGGGGCCGCGGCAAAGGGGGATGTCGGTGAAATTCTCGACTGGATTGTCGAAAAGGCCGATTTAGAGGGCTGAAACCCTCTCTGAGGCTGCGCTCTTCATTGACTCATGCTGCATCTGCGCAATAGACCGGGCCGACCTGCTGCATGGGGCAGCGGGACTGGATTTGGGCGGCCATAGGGGCCGCTGATGGAGAACAGCAATGTCTGAACTGCGCGACACCGCTCTGAAGAGCAAGGCCTGGCCGTTTGAAGAAGCCCGTCGGGTGCTCAAACGCTATGCCAAGGGCGCGCCGCAAAAGGGCTTTGTACTGTTTGAAACCGGCTATGGTCCCTCGGGCCTGCCGCATATCGGCACCTTTGGCGAGGTCGCCCGTACCACAATGATCAAGACCGCCTTTGAGGTGATCAGCGATATCCCCACCAAGTTGGTGTGTTTTTCTGATGACCTGGACGGCATGCGCAAGGTGCCGGGCAATGTGCCCAACGCCGAAAGCCTGACCGAGCATCTGCAAAAGCCGCTGACCTCGGTGCCGGATCCCTTTGGCACCCATGAGAGCTTTGGGCACCACAATAATGCCATGCTGCGTCGCTTTCTCGATACCTTTGGTTTTGAGTATGAGTTCTATTCCGCCACCGAATTCTATGGCTCCGGCCAGTTCGATGCGGTGCTGAAGCGCGCGGTCGAGAAATACGATGAGATCATGGAGGTCATGCTGGCCTCTCTGCGCGAAGAGCGCGCGGCCACCTATTCGATCTTTCTGCCCTTTCATCCCGAAACCGGGCAGGTGCTGTATGTGCCGATGAAGAAGGTCTGCGCCGAGACCCACAGCATCACCTTTGATGATCTGGACGGCAAGGAATGGACCGTCCCGGTCACCGGCGGCAACGTCAAGCTGCAGTGGAAGCCGGATTTTGGCGCGCGCTGGGCCGCGCTTGAGGTCGATTTCGAGATGTATGGCAAGGATCACTCCACCAACACCCCGATCTATGACAAGATCTGCCGCATTCTGGGCCATCGCGCACCGGATCATTTCACCTATGAATTGTTTCTGGATGCCAATGGTCAGAAGATCTCCAAGACCTCGGGCAATGGGATTTCGATCGACGAGTGGCTGACCTATGCCAGCGCCGAAAGCCTGTCCTATTTCATGTATCAAAAGCCCAAAACTGCCAAGCGGATGCATTTTGATGTGATCCCCAAGGCGGTGGATGAATATCACCAGCAGCTGCGCGCTTATGCGACCCAGGATCTGAAGGCGCAGCTCAACAATCCGGTCTGGCACATCCACGGCGGAACGGTGCCGCAGTCGGACATGGTGGTGCCCTTCAGCATGCTGTTGAACCTGGCCTCGGCCTCCAGTGCAGAGGACAAGGCCACCATGTGGGGCTTTATCAACAAATATGCACCCGACGCGACGCCCGAAAGCAACCCGACCATGGATCAGGCTGCAGGTTTTGCGGTGGCCTATTTCAACGACAAGGTAAAGCCGACCAAAGTCTTCCGCGCGCCAAGCGATCAGGAACGGCTGGCGCTGCAGGATTTGGCGGACGCGCTGAAATCATCCGAGGCAGCACTGTCAGCGATTGCCAAGAAAAACGCGCTTGTCGGCAATGAAGATCCCTTGCCTGAGGCCGATTTTGCCAATGAGGAGTTCCTGCAATCCGTGGTCTTTGCCATTGGCAAGATCCATGGGTTTGAGCCGCTGCGGGATTGGTTCACAGCCATCTACGAGGTGCTTTTGGGGGCTAGCCAGGGGCCACGCTTTGGCGGCTTTATCGCGCTTTACGGCGTCGAGGAAACTATTCAGTTGATCGACAAAGCCTTGGCCCAAGACTAGGGTCGTACCTTGGACCTTGAAATTGAAGAGCGCCCTTTGGGCGCTCTTTTTGTTTGAGCTGTTTCCAGCTTCGGAACCCGCCCAAGCAAAACATTTGGAGCTGCCCTTTGCCTGATTGAGGTCCTGGCAGAGGTGGCAGCTGCTGCCCAAGCAAAATAGCCGCCTCCCCTCCCTGCGGGCGGGGGCCCTCGGCGATTTGGCCTGTCTGCCTCTGCCGCCCCTGCCGGGCGGTCCTCAGGCGAAGGGCGGCTCCAAAGCAAAGCAGGCGGGGTGCAGGGAGGGCGCGCGCCCGGGTCGCCGGGTCTTAAGCTTGGATCGGTAGCTCTGACTGGCGATAGGCGTGCGCGCTGCTGGAAAGGGTTTTGGGATGAATAAGGTGATTACTGCGGGGCTGGATCTGATGCCGCCGGAATTTGAAGCTGGCCTGGATGTCTGGTCGAGCGGCGATGGGACGCCGGGATCTGATACCTATGACGGTGCTGCCAATGCCGCGATCGTGGTTGCAGACGCTGATTTTGCCGGCTGCCTCGAACTGCAAAAGCTGGAGACCACCCAAAAGCTGCGCTACATGGGCAAGACCCCGCTGTTGCCGGGCTGCTATCTGCAGGTGAAGGCCCGCGTCAAGGCGGTCAGCGGTGCGCTGCCTACGGTGCGCATTGCGGGCTGGGCTGGCGATGACAGTGACACACATGTGGCGGGCGTGACCGAGGTCGGTGCCAGCACTACGCTGACAGCCTATGGGTCGGTGGTCGAGGTCACGGCCATCATCGGCACCGGGGCCCGCAGCGGCGTCGACATGGCCTGGGGGCTGGAGGCGGTCTACGGGCATTTCGGGCTTGATCTGATCGGCCCCAATGGTGGCGTGGTGCGGGTCGATGATATTGAGATTATCGATATCACCAGTGCTTTTCTGCGCGACATGATGAGCCTGGTGGATGTAACGGATTATGGGGCTATCGGTGATGATGTGACCGATAATACCGCAGCCTTTGAGGCGGCGGATGCGGCTGCGGCCGGGCGCAGGATATTGGTGCCGGCGGGGCAATTTTATCTGAACTCCACGGTGTCGCTGGATCACCCGGTGCAGTTTGAAGGCACAGTCCGGATGCCCGTGGACCAGATGCTGTTGCTGCGAAAGAGTTTTGAGTTTCCCACCTATGCGGCGGCCTTTGGCAGCGAAGTTGAGGGCTTCAAAAGGGGGTTCCAGGCGCTGTTGAACTCAGTTGATCATGAATCCTTTGATCTGGGGGGGCGGATGGTCACCCTGACCGCGCCCGTTGACATGCAGGCGGCGGTGCCCAACCGCGACACCTATTCGACCCGGCGGGTAATCCGAAATGGGCAGATCACCGCCTCCAGCAGTGCCAGTTGGGACACCAAAACCTGGGTCGAGCAGGCGACCTATGATCCCGCCGACTCGCGCACGTTGTCCAACGTGAGCAATATTGCCAATATTCCGGTGGGGGCCTTGGTTGAAGGCGCAGGAGTTGGCCGCGAGATCTATGTGCGCAGCAAGAACACCGGCGCTGGCGAACTCACCCTGAATTCGCCGCTCTATGATGCGGCGGGGACCCAGAATTTCACCTTCAGTGATTTCAAATACATGCTGGATTTCAGCGGCTTTGACTCTTTCAGCAAATTTGGCATGACCGAAGTGGAGATCCAGTGCAACTCCCATTGCAGCGCCCTGCGCCTGCCTCCGGCGGGGTCTGTCTTCAGTCTGGATCACTGTTTCATTTCGCGGCCCAAGGATCGCGGGATCACCTCGATTGGCACCGGCTGTCAGGGGATTTTGGTGGACAATTGCCAGTTTCTTTCGGCGGAAGAGGCCGAAGATGTTTCTGATCGCAGCAGTATTGCCATCAATGTCAATGCCAATGATGCCAAGCTGCGCAACAACCGGGTGACCAATTTCCGGCATTTCGCGCTGTTGGGCGGGGCAAATAATACCATCGCTGGCAACCATTTCTTTCAGGGCGACAATGTCGCAGGCGGCGTGCGCTCCGCTGGAATCATCCTGGCCTCGACCTATTGTGCGACAACCATCTCGGACAATTATGTCGACAACTGTTTTATCGAATGGACCAATGAGCAAGACCCCACCCCGGATGTCTCGGGCTTTTCTTTTAGTTCGCTGTCGATCTCGGACAATGTGTTCCTGTGTGGCGATGTCGCCTCCTGGTTCAGCTATATCGTGATCAAGCCTTTTGGCAGTGGCCATTACCTCAACGGGGTGAGCGTCTCTGGTAACAAGTTCCGTTCGATCAATGGCACCATCGACCGTGCCGAGCGGGTGGATACCAGTTTTGCGGATCTTGATTTCAGCCGCAGCAAATCGGTGTTCTTTGAGGGCAATACCTTCCACAACGTCTCGACCCAGGTGGCCAGCCCATTGCGTCTGCGGCACGATCAATCCACCGCTGCCAGCACCTGGACGGTGTCAGCCAATGGGACGCTGCCATTTGAAGGGCGGGCCAGATCCGTCGATTCGGTGGTGGCGATCGGCGCGATCCGGACCTCTGGCGGCAGCAACAGATATGTGACGCCCTATGTGCAGCTTGAACAGGGGGGCAATGGCGACCAGATCAGCCTGAGCTGGGGCGAGAGCCTGCGTGGCGAGGTGCAGCTGGTGATGCGGGTCGATAACTAGGGGTCGCCGGGAGGCCCTGTCTGGCAGGGCTTAGCCGGGCTGGTCTGGATTTGCCGTTGCAACCAGATCCGCAGCCGTCAGGTGAAAGGCCTTGCCAAAGCCACCGTTCAGGTATCCGGCGTCAGGCGTAAAGCGGACAAAAAAGAAATCCGTGAAACCGATGTAGAGCTTTGCTTTTGGATGGCTCTGCAAATAATGCGCCGCCAGGACTTGATGGGCGCGGGTTTGATTGTCAATAAATTTTGCCGCGCCAACCAGGCTGAGCCGGGGATGTGTGAGGGGATCCCCCTTATCGCCCGGCTCTCCCACCAGGAGCGAACAGGCGGGGTTGCTGCGCAGCACCTGGCTGTGTTGCGAAAGACTGGAGATCAGACTGATCGGCTGCCCCTCCGGGCACAGGCCAAAGGCCACCCGCGTGACCAGCGGCTGGCCTTTGGTGTCGACCGTACCCAGGGCGGCAAAACGGGCCTGGGTCATCAATCTGCGCGCCAAGGCACGGGCCTGATTGTCGGTGGGGCGGATAGGGTCGGTCATGTGATCAGCTTTGAACCTGAAAAATATGGGGGAACCAGCAACGTAGGGGCTAGGGCCTTGTGCCTTAGAACCGGCGCCAAAGCCCAATCCTGAGGCCAAGACTTTGCTGCGCGGCGCGGCGATATTCAAGCCCGATCGTCACTTCGCTGTCTTTAAACCGCTTTTGCTGCGGCAGCTTCAACCCAGACAGCTTGATGCGCAGGGAGGGGATCACTGCATAGCTCAGATCTCTGTTGCTGCCAAAAGCGGTCTCAAACTGGAGCATGGGGGCGACGCGCCTGCCGGATTGCACTCCGAAACTGGCATCAAGCTTCCACAATGGATCAGGCTCATGGCCGCGTTTTTCATAGTTCAGATCAAGACTGCTCCAGATGCGGCCGCGCTTGGTCGAAAAACTGCGCCCGGCTGACAAGGTAAACCGGTACATCGGGTTCCATCCGCGATCCGAATGGCCCGTGCCCAGGGCCAGTTCGGTGGCGATGCGGGTCCCCCTGTGCTGTTGTCGCAGCGGCAGCCGGGCAAAGAGCATGACGTGACCAGAGCTGAGGCCCGCCTGATTCAGATCAATGCCGAGGTCAAATAGCGGGCTAACGCCAAAATCGCGATAAAAGGCGAATTCGTTTTCCAGGCCCGTTTCAGTCCGGCGCAGCGTAAAAGTCGTGGCTGAAAAGCCGGTGTCAACCGGGCGCTTCCAGGCTCCGGCCCAGGCTGTCAGCGGCAGGGCGCTCAGGCAGAGGATCACGGCCAGAAGACGGGCGAGATGCATCATTTTTGGTGAATGCTTGTTGTCATACACTCGTTTTAGGTGTGTTGCATGCTCTGACAATGGTGCGATGCAAAAAGATGTCCGTTTTTTGGCGCAACCATCGTAGGCTGGACACACTCAGCACAACAGCCAGGGAGAAGCCTATGCCAAAAATCACAGATGGCGCGGAGATCCAGACGGTTATCACCACCTTCGAGATGACACCGGGAACCTGTCAGGACCTTTTGGATGCCTTGAAGGATGCCTATGCCGATTTCATCTCCAAGCAGCCGGGGTTCATTGCGGCGGGGTTGCATGTGAATGATGCGCAGACCCGGATCGCCAATTACTCGCAGTGGCGCCGTCGCGAGGATTTCATGGAAATGCTGCGCTCGCCCGAGATGCGCGCCCGCAATCGCAAGATCAACGAGCTGTGTCGCAGCTTTGAGCCGGTGATGTATGAGGTTGCTGGTACCTTTGCCGGAGCAGATTGACCCGAGCAGGGACTGACAGGGCCATTGCCGCAGCCATGTGGCCCGCGCAGGGCGGCAAAAGGGTGAATTGTCTGACTTGGATCAAGGTCGCCAACGTGATGAAAGGGCATGGTTTTCCTAGGCGATTAGCCAAGGAGGCTTCACATGTACCACAATATTCTCGTGCCAATTTCCTTTGATCCGGATCGCGATGTATCCGCGCCCCTGAAGCTTGCCAAACTGCTGGCAACCCCTGAGGCCAAGATCACCTTGTTGCATGTGGTCGAGCAGATCCCGGCCTATGCGATCTCTTATATGCCGGTGGAATACATGACCCAGGCCCGCGAGGCACTGGAAAGCGAGCTGGACGGTCTGGCGCAGACCCTGCCGCATGCCACCGGTATTGTCATCGAGGGTCACTCTGGGCGCTCGATCCTGGATTGGGCGGAACAGAACAAGCCCGATCTGATCATCATGGCCTCGCACCGGCCCGGCATGCAGGATCTGCTTTTGGGATCCACCGCAAGCCAGGTGGTGCGCCACGCGGCCAGTGCGGTGCATGTCGTGCGTTGACCCCGCCCGGACGACACGCCCATCTGACCGCGCGCGCCAGGGTGTTCTGCTGGGCAGATCCCCAGGCTAGGTCTCCTGGGCAGCTCTTCTGGGCGCAGGCAGTATATGGTTTATTGGCGCGCGCCGTTGTCAGCTCTGGGGGATCAGTTTTGCCAGCATGGCGCTGGCGAGACGGATCAGGCTACCGGGCAGCAGGGCGGAGCGCAGCAGCACCTTGTTTGAATTCACCGCTTCGGCGATACGGGCATAGTGTTCCTGCTTGTTTGAAGGTGAGCGCAACAGGGTGGTTTCGGCGGTGGTCATGGCCTGCTCTGCCTGGCGGGTGACCCGGGGCACGGCGGCGGGTTTGATGGGTTTGTAGGTTTCCAGGGCACGGCGTCGGACCGGCTGGCTGGTGTCGCGGTTTTGCTTTACCGCGGCGTCCAGAGTGCGTTCGACCTGGGCCATGGCCTTTTGAGCCTCCGAATAAGAGGGATTGCCAAGCAGCTGATCCGAGGCGCGTTTATAAACCCAGCGATAGCAGTCGAATTGATAGACACGCGGCAGTCGGGCACAGCGGCTGCCCCCCCGCGTCAGGGTTTTCACCACCGCCTTGGTGGTTGCATTGGTGAACCCGCTGGACGCGCCGGAGCCTCCTGTCATGGAGGTTCCCCCGCCGTCTCCTCCCTCACCGTAGGCCAGAGATGGCACAGGGGTCTGGCACAGGGCAATCACCGCCGCGCTAGTGGCGACACGTCGAAAAACACTCATAAAAACTCTCCTCGCTACAGGAGCAAGGGTAGCATGAATGCCTATCGAGGCAAGAGATCGGCAACTCCCTGCGCGCCCTGGGACTAAAACTCTCAAGGCTGGGCTGCCAATTACAGCAGGTCTGGACGCGGTGTTTGCGCGGCAAGCTAGTGAACGGTGCAGAATGAGCCATGTTTGGCGCGTTCCATCAGGGCGTCAAAATCAGCCCCGCGCATTTCGATCAGGGTCTTGTGATCCCCTGCCTCGAACCAGACCCGGTCCAGCCCGCTGAGACTGTTGTCGATCACAGTGGGCAGCATATAGGCCGCCCCGACGCAGGGTGCAGCCCCGGTGTCGCAATCGTCAAAGACCTGGTCCAGTTCGAATTCCGGGGCGAGGCCCAGACGACGATCCATCATCGTCTGCAGGGCCTGCAGATCAACCTGATGATTGGAGGGGACCACGGCCAGAAACGGGCCTTCCTCCATATGGATCAGCACGGATTTGGCCAAATGGTCGCCGGGAATATGTGCCATCTCAGCGCTTTCTGAGGCGGTAACGGAATAGGGGTGGCGGACCATGTCATACGGCAGGCCCTGGGCGTCGAGGTGATGTTTCAGGCGTGCAGAGATCATAGTGGGGTCCTCCTGTGATGAAGGGCCCCCCGGCTGCTGCCGCCAGAAAGCTGTGGGCGCGGCAGGGAAACCGAGGCGCCCGGGATTGGGGTGTTCAGTATGCGCCCGAGGGGCTGAGTCGGGCAAGGGGGACTGCCTGCGGCCTCTCCCGGTCGGGGCGAAAGGGCCAGTTGTGCTCAAGGGTGAGGGGCCTCTGCCTGACAATAATTCCTGTCGGTCAAATGGATTTAGCGCTTTGAGGGCGGCGCGCCTGTCGCCTAATACAGTAGCAGGCGTATTAGGTTTTGGGAGTGACGTGATGAAGATCGCAAACATGATATTGGCGGCGGCCGCTGCCCTGGCGCTGTCGGCTCCTATCGCCAAGGCCGATGATCTTCTGGCCGACTACGTGGCCTTTATCGGGCGGGATGATCTTTACAATTCCAAAGGCGCGCGGCTGCGCGAGCCCTGGCAGATCCTGCGACAGGACCGGGCCAACTATCATCGCTTTGGCATCTCGCAGCCCGGCGATGAATGGGACCCGGTTTTTCAGGATAAGGGCAATCGCGCCATCATGGAAAACATGATCCGGCGCGGCTCCATCGCCCAGGCAGCCGGGCGCAGCATTGTGCAGGGCGGCGTCATGGTGCGGGTCAAGGTCTATGACAATGGATCGCGCGACTATGTCCGGGTCAGCGTCACCCGGTAGGTCTGCCGCTGAGAGGGCTGAAGCGCCAGCAATAGTAGATCAGCGCCGGGATCTCTCGCAGCCAGGATTTTGCCACCCGGTGCCAGGCTGTGCCACGCAGCGCCGGACAAGAGGCCCGGGCTGAAATTCCCAAATGGCGCGCGGTCAACAGCGCGCGTGCTTTGTGGTAGTGATCGGTGACGATCAGCACCTCGGTCTCCTTAGGGTCCGGCAACAGCGGTTTTGCATTGGCGAGATTTTCCAGCGTACTGCGAGACTGGTCCTCCAACAGGATTGCATCCTGTGGCAACCCCTCGGCCAGACAGATGTCGCGCATCACCGCCGCCTCGCTGGGCGGATGCTGACCCAACCCGCCAGAGCAGATCAGCTGAGAGACCTCCGCGGCCTTGAACAGCGCCACCCCATGCAAGACCCGCCGCCGCAGGGTCGGCGAGGCGCTGCCATCTGATCGAACAGCAGCGCCTAGGATGATGGCAGTGGTCATAGAAATCTCTCTGTTCAGGGTCTCGGCCTGGCCCGCAAAGCGGGCCGCGCCTGACCTTCCCCCCGGGAAAGCGCTTATTCAGGAACTATACGTGAAAGGCCCTCACAATTTTGGATTTTTGCGTTTGCGACTTGTCTTGCTCTTTGAAGTTCTCTTTCAAATATTTCCAGCCGCTGTCTCTCCTTTGTGAGATCGACAGGAACACTATATGTTTCAGTAACTATCTGTGTTTTCTCGCAGGAGTATGAGCCGATCCACTGATTGTAACACACGGTTTTGACAGGCCTAGCGACTTCTCGTTCTGCTGTCTCATACCCGCGTGAGATTTTTTCCAGAATATGGTCTTTTTCTCTTTTTAAAGATCGGACTTCGGAATTTGCAGATCCTACACATGCATCATAAGGCGAAACTGGCGCACAGGCAGTCAGGGCGCTTGCGAACGCCGCAAAAGTGATGATTTTCTTCATAATTTCAGCCTTCTACTCTATGTTTTCGCTTCATAGTCAAGAACGCCTCACGATTGCAATGAATTCTACTTTATCGGATTATTCTTTTGAACTCTTGTTCTCGGTTGTACGCGAAAGGAGCGGCAGCTGATAGAGACCTACAGAACATGATGCCTAGTTGGCCCTCACGAAAATTTCTTCTGCGATTTGCCGCGGTACGCCCGCGTGCCGGCCTTGCCTGCGGTTGACCGCCCGCGGGATTTCACCGCGGCCTCGCTGGCTTTTTCGACCGCATATTGCCGCGCCATGGGATCGTCTGACACCGCCAGATCCACTGCCTCCAGGCGCTTGACCTCGTCGCGCAGGCGGGCGGCCTCTTCGAATTCGAGGTTTTCGGCCGCCTTGCGCATCTCGTCGCGCAGCCCGGTCAGATGGGCCTCGAGGTTGGCACCATGCATCGGTTTGTCGATATTGGCGGTGACGCGGTTCATGTCGACATCGCCCTCGTAGAGACCGGCCAACACGTCCTCGACGTTCTTTTTCACCGTCGCGGGCGTGATGCCATGTTCCAGATTATAGGCAATCTGCTTCTCGCGACGGCGGTTGGTCTCATTCAGGGCGCGCTCCATCGAGCCGGTGATCTTGTCGGCATACATGATCACCCGGCCCTCGGCGTTGCGCGCCGCCCGACCAATGGTCTGCACCAGCGAGGTTTCAGAGCGCAAGAACCCCTCTTTGTCGGCGTCAAGAATGGCGACCAGCCCGCATTCGGGAATATCCAGACCTTCGCGCAGCAGGTTGATGCCGATCAGCACGTCAAAGGCCCCCAGACGCAGATCACGCAGGATCTCGATCCGCTCCAGCGTGTCGATATCCGAATGCATATAGCGCACCTTGATGCCCTGTTCATGCAGGTATTCTGTCAGATCCTCGGCCATGCGTTTGGTGAGCGTGGTGACCAGAGTGCGATAGCCGTCGACGCTGACCTTGCGGATCTCATCCAACAGGTCATCCACCTGCATCTGCACCGGGCGGATCTCGATCTCGGGCTCCAGCAGACCGGTGGGGCGGATCACCTGTTCGGCAAAGACGCCGCCGGATTGTTCCATCTCCCAGGCTGAGGGCGTGGCAGAGACAAAGACAGACTGGGGGCGCATCGCGTCCCATTCCTCAAACTTGAGGGGGCGGTTGTCCATGCAGGACGGCAGGCGGAAACCGTGCTCTGCCAGGGTGAATTTGCGCCGGTAGTCGCCCTTGTACATGCCGCCGATCTGCGGCACCGAGACATGGCTTTCATCGGCAAAGACAATGGCGTTGTCGGGGATGAATTCAAACAGGGTGGGGGGCGGCTCACCGGGGGCACGGCCGGTCAGATAGCGCGAGTAGTTCTCGATGCCGTTGCAATGGCCGGTGGCTTCCAGCATTTCCAGATCAAAATTGCAACGCTGCTCCAGCCGCTGCGCCTCCAGCAACTTGCCCTCACCAACCAGCTGATCCAGCCTTTGGCGCAGCTCTGCCTTGATCGAGATCACTGCCTGATTGAGGGTGGGTTTTGGCGTCACATAGTGAGAATTGGCATAGACGCGGATCTGCTCGAATGTGCCCGTGCGTTCGCCGGTCAGCGGGTCGAATTCGGTGATTGCCTCCAGCTCCTCGCCAAAGAACGACAGCTTCCAGGCGCGGTCCTCAAGGTGGGCGGGAAAGATCTCCAGCGTGTCGCCACGCACCCGGAAAGAGCCGCGCTGAAAGGCCTGATCATTGCGTTTATATTGCTGGGCCACCAGATCGGCCATGACCTGACGCTGATCATATTCATTGCCGACCTTCAGATCCTGGGTCATCGCGGAATAGGTCTCGATGCTGCCGATGCCATAGATGCAAGAGACCGAAGCGATGATGATCACATCGTCGCGCTCAAGCAATGCGCGCGTTGCCGAGTGGCGCATCCGGTCGATCTGCTCGTTGATCTGGCTTTCCTTCTCGATGAAGGTATCAGAGCGGGCCACATAGGCTTCGGGTTGGTAATAGTCATAAAAGGAGACAAAATATTCGACCGAGTTGTCCGGGAAGAAGCCTTTGAATTCGCCATAAAGCTGTGCTGCCAGCGTCTTGTTTGGGGCCAGAATGATGGCGGGGCGCTGAGTTTCTTCGATCACCTTGGCCATGGTGAAGGTCTTGCCGGTACCGGTGGCCCCTAGCAGCACCTGATTGCGCTCGCCCTCTTTCACCCCGCTGCTCAGCTCGGCAATGGCGCTGGGCTGGTCCCCGGCGGGGGAGAATTCGGTCTGCATCACAAAGGCCTTGCCGCCCTCGAGCTTGGGGCGGGCGGCTGGGGTGCGCTCCACCATCTTGTCGGGCGTCTGCTCGCTCATCTGGGCGGCAGATTTGTCTGAATGGGCGTAGGGCATCCGACTCTCCTTTGGTCGGGGCTGATTTTGATCTGTTTTTGTTCTTGTTCAAGAGGCATTCGCCGCCTTTTGTGGCTTTGGCCTGTTGCTCTCCTGCAAAACCAGTTGAATGCGCAAGATTTGTCACCTTGTGGCAGTAGGGTATTCGGCGCATATATAGGCGCAGACGAGTCACGAGGAGAGCCCGATGCGAGCGCGGATTTACCGGCCAGCCCGAAATGCCATGACCTCCGGAATGGCCAAGACCCGAAAATGGGTGTTGGACTATGCTCCGGCCAGCGCGCGCGAAGTTGATCCGCTGATGGGCTGGACCTCCTCCAGTGACACCCAAAGCCAGGTGCGCCTGCGTTTTGACAGCAAGGAAGCGGCGCTGGAATACGCCCAGGACCATGGCATCGATGCCGAGGTGGTGGAGCCCAAGCCGCGCAAGGCCAATCTGCGCCTCGGTGGCTATGGCGAGAATTTTGCCACCAATCGCCGGGTACCTTGGACCCATTGAGCCCCTTTGCTGAACCAGATCTGATGCTAATCCGCCGCGTAGACCCTTCGACACCAGAATTGCGCCCTCTGATCGAGGGCAACCAAAGCCATGGGGCCATGGCGACCGATGCCGAAAGCGATCATACCTTTGGGGTCGAGGACCTGCGCCAGCCAGATGTACGCTTCTTTGCCGCCTATGAAGCGGAGACCCCGCTGGGTTGTGGGGCCTTCAAAGCCCTGAGCGACGGCAGCGCCGAGGTGAAATCGGTTTTTGTCTCTGAGGCGGCGCGCGGGCGCGGCGTGGCCCGCAGGTTGATGGATCACCTTGCCCAGAGGGCTGCACAGGAGGGGTTTACCGCGCTGGTCCTGGAGACGGGATCGACGCTTTGTCCGGAGTATGACGCGGCGCGGGTGCTGTACGAGCGATTGGGCTACGACTACTGCGGCCCCTTTGAGGGCTACACGCAAGACCCGTTAAGCGCGTTCATGCGCTTGCCACTCAGTTCTGCAACCTGAACCAAGGTTCCCCGACAGCGGGCCCCTATTGGCAAGCGCTGTCGTAGGGCACAAAGAGTTGCAGCATCCCTCTTGTAGGCCGTTGACAAAGCAGCGCCTGTATTGGAAACGTGGCGGTGAAAATGCGGGCCGTTAGCTCAGCTGGATTAGAGCAGGGAACTTCTAATTCTCAGGTCGGGGGTTCGAGTCCTCCACGGCTCGCCATTTCCTTCCAAACGTGCTGATAAATAGATGCAAATTTGAAACACTTGCTGATTGCCTTCGTGGCGTTCTCAGCCTTTAGTCCCCTCGGGCTAGATACCCTAGGGAAATAGAATGTCTCCTGTGCAAATCGGTGGAGAAGGTTTACCTTATGCGCCGTTCGCTTGTTGAAATACTGACGTGGCGGTCACCGCAGGGACGATGCACATGCTTATGCTTTCGCCAGATCGTAGAAAGGCTGTCGCCGCGCAGAACGAGCTGGTCCGCGCAGATCTGCCATATCGTTTTGCTGCAATCACGCTGGTAACAATTCTGTCGCTGTACTATTTGCCCTTTCAGACGACAGTGACAGTCTATCTGTCTTATGCCTTGGTCGAAGCCGTGGGTATTTTAGTATACCGAAAGCTTAAACAACGCATCACGCCCAGCGGTGTCCTCCTCTTTGTAGCCTCAGCATTCATTGGTGTCTGGGTGTTCAACGCCATCCCGCTTCTGCTTTTTATGCAGCCAGAGCCGTTCCCCAAGATTGCCGGGACCATGTTGCTGCTTATTGCGCTCAACCAATGCGTTGTAGGTCGGTCCGACTGGATGTTTTTTGGCATTCTGACTGCAGTACCAATCCTGTGTGCGGTGCTCTACATGATTGTCAGCTATCTTTCCTCCATTGCCAGCGCGGTGGAAATCTTCATTGCAGTTGTAATCATGGTGATTGGGGCAGCCTACATCGCGCATGGGATGTGGGCGCTCAATCGGCTCACGAGCCGACTGCGTGATGCCCTGAGGGCCGCTGAGGCTGGGAGCCGGGCCAAGAGCCGTTTTCTGGCCGCCATGAGCCATGAAATCCGGACGCCTCTAAATGCCATTTGCGGAATGTCCGAACTGATCGACGAAGAAGACAGCGATCCGGAAACATTGCGCGAACGTACGCAGTTGCTGCGTAATTCTGCGCAGGCGCTCACCGGAATTCTGGACGATGTTCTCGACCATGCCAAAGTTGAATCCGGGAGCGTCGAACTCAGCCTTGCAGCGGCCACGCCCGAACTGGAAATTACCAATGCCGCGGAAATGTATCGACCCGCAGCTCAGGACAAGGGGTTGCGGCTGGACATCTGTATCGCAGAAGGGGTGCCGAACTACGCCGAATTCGACGCATTGCGGCTGCGTCAGGTGATTGGAAATCTTGTTTCAAATGCTGTCAAATACACTGAGACCGGACATGTCGCCATTTCAGCGCACTGCATATCATATGATGATCACTCTGCCTTAACAGTGGAAGTTTCCGACAGCGGCCGTGGCATGACCCCAAGGCAGGTGTCGCATCTGTTTACAGATTTCTACCGAGTCGACGACAACGATGCGCCCAAGGTTCCCGGGACGGGCCTCGGCCTTTCCATTGCCCGCCGCTACGCGCGCATGATGGGCGGTGATATTACTGTGACCTCCGACCCTTTGATGGGAAGCCGCTTCACATTTACCAGTCAGATCAAAGTCCTTGAAAAAACGGAATCTGGACCTGATCCTCTACATTCTGAGCCTCAGAAAATCGAGGGCAGCAGCGAGGGAGCTGGCGTCAAATCAATCTTGCTCGTAGATGACACCGCATCAAATCGAGTGGTTGTTCGTGCGTTTCTGAAAAAGAGTGAATTTGAAATCATCGAGGCCACCAATGGGGCCGAAGCAATGGAATGCCTTGGGCGCAGGCACGTAGATCTTGTTTTGCTGGACATGAAAATGCCGGTGATGGACGGGCGTGAAACACTGGCAGAAATGAAGCGACGTGGAGGACGGATTGCAGCAACGCCGGTCATTATGCTGACCGCAAACGCTGCCCCCGAGGACCGCGAACGCTATCTCGCACTTGGCGTCGCTGGCTACATTGCAAAGCCGGTCAAAAAATCTGTGCTTTTGGCGGAAATCCGCAAGGTTGCGGCGGATCGCGTTGCTGGAAAGCCTGAGCCGGAAGGTTAGCTGACCGCGCAACTAGGCTAAAAAGGCCTAAGTGACTGGAATAATTAATCCTTCACTCGAAGATTTCGATCTCGATAGAAACCCTAAAAATTCAAAAACCCCACTCAAGTTAATGAAAATTTTACGGAATCATGTTCAGGTTGTTTCAAAATTCGGAGAACACTCCGAGCTCCATCGTCAGGAGCTTGAAACAACTGGCCAGGCACCTCATGCAATCGACAGACATCACCTTTGACAATTTTGGCGAAACCGGGACCCTTTTCACAGAGCTTTTGCGGGCGAGGTATCACCACTTTATCGAAACACGGGGCTGGGATCTTCCAAACACCCGAGGGCTTGAATTCGATCAGTATGATACGCCGGAAAGCATCTATTGCACGGTTCACGAGGGATTGGATGTCTATGGCGGTTTTCGCGTAACACCGACGACAGCGCATTGCGTCAACGCGAGCTACATGTTGCGGGATGCCCAGCTGGGCCTGTTGCCAAATCTTCCCCTGAGTATCCTTGACGAACCAGCCCCCCAGGACCCGGCGGTGTGGGAAGTGAGCAGAGTATTTGTGTCTGACTCTTTGAGCAGCCACAATCGAATGCGCGTCAGGAAAGAATTAGGGGAGAGCTTTGCACGCTTGGCGAGCACTTGGAACATCAATGCGTTCCTTTGCCTAACCTCTGTGACTGCTGCGCTCCTTACGCGTCGCTCAGGACTGCAAATTTCGCCAGCAGGACCGCGTTTCGAAGCCGGGGGGGAAACCTGCCAAGCATAT
>JADFAE010000002.1 GCA_015665415.1 Roseobacter sp. | reverse complement strand
ACAACAAAACAGTTTTGATTGTCGATGACCACCTGCTGCTTCTTGAGACATTGGAAGCCGTTTTAACCAAAAAGGGCTACCAAATTATTTCATGCAGAAGTAGAAAGGAAGCTATTGATACCATCAAAAAATCTCTTACCAATTTTGATGTAATACTTCTCGATGTCAATATGCCAGATATGGTCGGACTTAAAAGTATTTCTGAAATAGTTCAGATTGCGATCGGGATACCAACAGTTTTAATCTCTGCAAACCTGTCACGAAATTTCGTTCAAAAATCCCTCTCTATCGGGGTGCGAGGATATATTCCAAAAACCACCAGCCTCAATCGCCTTCACAACATTTTAGACTTCGTGATCGAGGGGGGCACTTACACGCCCCCGGAGCTGGTAATATCCGAGGTAGAAAACTGGAACATATGGGGGTTGAGCACAGTGGAATGGGAAGTGGTGAAAAATGTTTCACACGGCCTCTCAAATAAGTTGATTTCTGCTGAAATGGGTATTTCGGAAGCCAGCATAAAGATGCACTTGCGGTCGGTTTTCAGAAAAATGAACGTCACGAATAGAACCCAGGTGGCATTGGCTGTCGATGAATCGATGATGAATACATCAGACGTAGGCTAGCCGTACAAAATCTTGATAGCATTTCAACGGAATGCCCAACTTAAAAATATAACGAGCTGCGGGGCGAAACTGAAAATCATGAACCTAAATGACCTCAATATGGTGCTCTACTGCGGCGCCTACTCCGAGAAGTTAGATGATGTGTGTGACCATGCCTTCAGGTTGGGTATTCCGGTAAGGCCGCTGCCGTCTATCCATTCGATGATCAAAGAAGTTTCAAACGTCAGTGCCCCTCGCTCGTGCGTAATCATTAACTTAGACGACCTGGGGGGGGCAAGCGAGGTTATCGAAGAACTGATCGCGTGGAGATTAGACTTTCCATCCATACCAACGATTTTAGTCTCGGGGGAATTCGAAGTGGACGATTTCGATTTGCACCGACTATCGATATGTGATTGTTCGATAAAATCGACGAGCAATCCTTCCTCTCTTCACCTAGCGCTCAAGCAGTCTTTCATTAACAATATGATCTGGGCAGAGCGGCAGGAGGAACGGATCAATGCCGATGTAAGCGTGGGACTACGACTGAGCGCTGCGTTTATGATTTCTGCAATATCAGCATTGATGTCGGGGATCTTTGTCTTATTGGAGTTTAGGGACTGGTTCTATGCCATGTTTGCTTACATTGTCGTTGGCCAGATCACGCTGGTGACCATATTGATATCATCCCTTATTAGAAGTTGGATTGAGGAGAATTTTTCTCGTTTTGAATTTTTAAAAAAATTACCCCTACAGAAAGGTAAGGAAATCCAAGCAAAGCTAGGTCTTGACAAATTTAATACAATGTAGCTGGTGAGCAATGCGCTAGAATTTCTCTGCAGCTCCCTATTGACCTCGCCCTCTAGCATCTACAGGTGGGTCGTTCACTACGTATGAACCCAGATGGTGACCCAAAATATTCGCCCAGAGGCCAGGCCGAAAGATGGACTTTGCAAAGGGCGCTGTCTGCGCATAGCTGCCTAACCTCTGAGAACGGATCTGGCTCTTCTAATAGCGCCCCGTTTGGGCCTCAGTGCTTTGCAAGATTTCGGCCACGGTGGCCAACCTGCCATTGGCGCAAGCGCGGCCCTTTGTCTCTGCCACCAGGGCATCCGAGATCTGACCTTCGGTGCGCGGAAGCGGGCCGGTGTATCCAGCACATGGCTGCAACAAATCGGCCGGCACATCAGGCGGCGGCTTGATGGGTTCACTGCCCCGCCCAAAACAGCCGGTCAGCAGTAGCAGAGAGCAAAGGAGACAAAGGCGCATTGCGGCCCTCCATCTGTTTAAGATCATTGGAAAGCGTAGACCAGCGGCGCGCCTCATCGGCGGCGCGGGCAAGGTGGGCGCGGTGAATTCGGGCGGTCTCAACTTGGCGGGCCAGCTCAGCCTCTGCAGCGCTCAAACGAGCCTCAGAGGCTGTCAGTTCGCCCCGCAGGCGGGTCCGATCGCTGGTAATGCCCACCAGCCATCAGACAGCCCCAGAAACTACCGCTGCCCCCGCTAGATACGGCAGGTAGCGAAGCCACGGAAGCTTTCCCAGGAACATGGCCAGGCTCATGTGGCCCCGCCGCGCGCTTTGCGCCAACGGCTCACTGCCCAGGTGCCGATAATGAGGACCCCAGATCCGATGAAATGCGATGCGGCCTCGATGTCGATCGTGATGGTGCCGTTTACAGTATCGAGCGACCCAATCCCCTCATTGGCGATAGCGCCACCGAGGGCATAGAGCAAAACACGGGCTGCGATTGCGATAAAACCGATCATGTTAGAGCCTTTCTGTTACGCTTCATTGGTGGAGAGAATTGCGCCGCTTGCGTCCATTTCGGGCAGGGGGCGTTGATAGCGGGCAGGCCAGGATTTCGGCCAGCGCAACGCAAGAAGGCGGCTGCCATCGATCCAGCTGTCACGCACTGCATTGGACTGGTTTCCGCCCCGAATGCGATAGCGGTTCCGGGCCGGGTCATATCCGACGACAAAGGTCACATGGCCGCCACCGCCTGGACGTGAAAAACTTGCTACCGCCCCATACACCTTGCCGCAGTCAACGCCGTAGTGAGCAAAGTTGCGCGCCCAATATGGGTTCTCTTCGGTGGCATCGGGCAGAGGTTCTTTCGGCAAAACCAGCTCAAGGGCTGTGATCGTCGCATCACCGCACCAGGGATAGACCGCAGGGTCCCCAAGAGTGGACCCGTCAGAGGCCAGCCACCGCCGCAGCTCCGCATTGTCGCGCACCTCATGCAGCCCCATCACCTTGCCAATCTCAACCAGCCAAAGCGGTTCAGGAGCCGTGGACTTGACCAGATAGCGAGGCTGGCCCTGATCTGCGCGAAGCCGCAGGCGACTGAGCGTGACCGGCCCAACGTATGCCCGAGGCCGCAGGCCTTCACTGCGCTTGAAGGAAACAATCGCGGCGCTGGTTTTCGGCCCGGAAATTCCGTCAATACGGCCTTGATAGTGGCCCAAAGATTTAAGACAGCGCTGCAGCCAGCGCACGTCATAAGATTTCGATTGGGGCATGATCATTCTCCACATAAAAAAATCCCGCCAAAGACAGGGTGGTTTGGGTTTCAGTTTTGAGAGAGAGTTAGGCCGCGCTAGCCGGTGGCAGCTCAACAGATCACTATCAAGGGTGGCCAGCTAAGGAAGCCTGATCAGTATTCGCAGTCAGATCGCAGTCGGGTTGGACAACTCTCAACGCCTGTGGTCATCGCCCCCAGGCAGAAAGCGGTCGATTGCTCGGTTTGCGATAGCGTCGCCCCGGTTCGAAATTTTTGCTGCGATCTTCAAAACCAGCGGCGCAATGAACGAAGACAGAAAGCCGCCAACAGCCATGGGCAGTTGGATAGGCCAGTCCGGCAGGAGGTTTTCGGACAAAAGAGCCACGATTACAGAAACAAATAGCCCCGTTGTGAGCGTGCCCGCAAAACCTAGAGGGATGGCATTCTTGACCATTCCAGCCGATAGGATCCGCGATGCTGAGAATGCACCGGCTACAGCAAGCGCTACGCCTCCCAGAAACTCGAGGCCGGTCGAAGAGAGCCCCAACGCAATTAGAATTGCGGTGACAATATCGATACCGTTTCCTGCACTGCCTTGCATCATGATTTCTCTAACCTTCTTCTTTTAGCTTGCCTGTGAAGATGGTCGTCAAGCCACCCGTTTTTGTGTAAGTATGACGCACCAATTCAAGGATGAATTCGCGATCATCAATCACGGGTCGCACCCCTGAATAGGCAGCAGGCTGGCCAGCCATAAGGCCTGGACGCCCGATGATTGAACAGGATGTTTCTACCAAGCCGCGCATCATTTCGCGTGCGGCGGCCTGTGCTGCGGCCTCTGCCTCTTCTTTCGAACTGAAAGGCTCGCGAAGGGTATGTTCTCCACTGGCTTCCGGATCTGCATCAACGACGACCTCTTGCCGCTTGGCTCCTTTGCGATCCTGCCAATAGCATTTGACCTTGGCAAAGCGGTCCACATCCGTTTCAGACACCTTGCAGGAACCTTGGATTATGGAAGTCGGCAGAATTTTGGCAGGTGGTATAGCCTCCCCGTCAGCCGTTTTGCCAGTGCCCCGCTCCAGCCACAGTAGGACACTGTTTTTAATCGTGAACAACGCACCATGACGTTTCGCCAGACGCTCCAGAAAATGCAGATCTGATTCATCTTGCTGGCCAATCCAGTCATAGAGGTGCGAAGAAACAGCATCGGAAATCTTGAATTTCAGCCCGTAGCTTTCGGCCTTTTCCTTCACGATGTCCTTCACCGCGGCATTGTCCCAATGCCGGGTCTTGTTCGCTTTCATCTCAGAGCGCAGATCAGCAGAATGCCCACTGACAGTGATCTTGTAGGGCAGACAATCAAACTCCACCCGGTCAACAACATAGTCGCCTGTGAAGTCTCCCACCCCATTCTGAATAGTCACATTGACAACCGCCCCCCTGCGGGGCGACTGAAAATGCGGCGGCGCGTCATTGAAGACAAGAGACAGAGTGTCAGCTCGAATGCCTTCACGATCAACAATCGTCAGGCTCACAAGGTTGTCAAAAAACGCACCGCAAACAGGCGCACCATCAACCGTGACATGGACTTGCGGGTGTGTCATGTTTTCCTCTGAGTGGAACAGGTCCACTAATTTTACAATACGGCTACTAAATATGGAAAAGATTATTCAATTTGGAAGCATCGTTTCAGCCTTTGCCATTTTGGACGCACTGATCGAGCCGAAAATAAAATACAAATTTGCTGACATATTTTTTGGATTTCATAGTTTCAATACTAGAAATATGGAAGTAGTTACGATCCGCGCCTTGCTGTCTGCGTTCATCCGAGACCAGAGAGTTGTTTTTTGGAGAATTTTAACTTGGACTTTGGTCACCACGCCCATTTCATTTTTAGTTTACGCAACCCTGAGGGGGGATGAAGCAGGAATCATCATTGATGAGTTCGGCAGCATTTTTAACTTTCTATTCGCCACCCTCATTCTAACTGCTAGTAGCTCCATATTGGACACATGGAACATTTGGATTACGAACGAAATATACGGAGGTGAATCCAATCTGAATTCATTTTCCGCATTCCTCCTGGATATAGCCCTATCACTATTGCCGTTAGCACTTCTCGTGGTAACTGCCACGTCCACTATCTTTGTGAGTGACAAAATGGGGTTAATCAAGTTCCCCATATCCGCCGACAACTTTATCTCAACCTATTTAATAGCAAGCATCTCGACATTACTTCTATTTGCTTTACGATTAGCAACCTTTATACTATCCAACATTGCGCGTTTGCTTCTACTAATAACAACACTTAATAGAAGGATCATCTTTATCGCCCAAGTCCACGAGCATCCATTCACCTTTATAGGATCTATAGTGGCAGTCATTTACATAGCAGCACTTAGGGTCTCATAACCATTTCAATCCCAAAGTTTCGGCGATTGCCCCGCACCACTTTGCGCAGGCAGATCCGGCAAAACTATTGTGACACCAACTGGCAGGGCATGGGCAACAATCCTGATGTGCGGATTGCCGCCCGCAGCCCCTGCGCACCGCGCTGCAGTCGCGCCAATGGGCGTGGCCCCATCGCTGACAGGTGCGAACGAAAGGCTGATTTCGCTTGCGACACATTCAGCACACCACCCGATGCGGAGGGCACGAACCACTCGGAGCGCGGCGTGTGTTCATTGACCAGATACGGAAGACCAGCCTGCGCCGGACCACCGAATGCCCGCGCTGCGGCAGGCTTTGCAGCAGGCACTGTGCTGGTCGAAGATGACGGCAAAGACTGCAGGCCATCGAAAAGCTCGCGCACCTTTTCCAGTGCCCGGTCGATGGAATCCGAACTGATTTCTGGCGCAATATCCACTCCGCCAAGCGTCCGAAGTGCATCAGATAACTTCACCGCCGCAGCTTCCGCCTGCCGAAGCCGATCTTCAGCCTTGCGCATATCCACTTCGGCACGAGCAAGATCCGACTGTGCCTGCACTCGCAGCGGGTTCAGGATGCCACTGTTAGTTTCTGGCGCAGCGCCAAGGGCCTCTTTCGCAGCCTCTAGCTCTTCATGGTATGCCCCCAGTTCCTCGCGCAATTAGGCCAGATATTCCGGAGTAGGTAAACCACCTTGACGCTTCGCCGCCTCCACCTCCGCCAAAGCCTCGGTAAAGTTCGTGTCGTCGCTGTGCATATTGTCGATTTCGGCCTGCGATGGCATCGCAACGTCCTGGCGCATTTCAGCATTCGCAACCGGCTTGATACCAAGGCCAGCAATCAACCCAGCCCCAATTCCACCGCCCTTTAGCAAGAATTTTCCAGCCCCTGCCAAAAAGCTCAAGCGCGCAGCGCGACGGCGGCGGGCCATCCGGTCCATTGCACGTCCGTGTTTGCGCTTAAGATCCAGAACTTCACCCATGGCACTGGCTCCAAACCGGCGGAAGTCGCCCAGGTGAGAGCGAAAATTTGGACGCCCCAAACGAATACGCCGTCGGTTTAGCCTTCCAATCGCGCCCCCCAACCACTTAAATTATCGGACTTCTTCAAAGCAACTTCTGCAAGCAAAAATGGCCCCCACGGAACGAACAGCGGGGGCCAAGATAGTCTTTCGGATCAGCTTCGTAGCTTAGAAAAACCCTAGCTTGTTGGGGTTATAGCTCATCAGGACGTTCTTGGTCTGCTGGTAGCTCGAGATCATCATCTTGTGGTTTTCCCGGCCAAGCCCAGACTGCTTGTAGCCGCCAAAGGCCGCATGAGCTGGGTAAGCATGGTAGTTGTTGACCCATACCCGGCCTGCCTCGATGCCACGTCCCATCCGATAACACCGGTTGGCGTCGCGCGACCAAACGCCCGCACCAAGGCCATAATTGGTGTCATTGGCTAGCGCTAGCGCTTCGGCTTCGTCCTTGAAGGTTGTTACTGAAACGACTGGGCCAAAGATTTCTTCTTGGAACACGCGCATTTTGTTGTGACCCTTGAAGATCGTTGGCTCGATGTAAAAACCATTTTCCAAACCATCAATCTTGGCGGCCTTGCCACCGGTCAAAACCTCGGCGCCTTCTTCAGCTCCGATGGTGAAATAGGACATGATCTTCTCATATTGCGCCAAGCTGACCTGCGAACCGACCATCGTTTCAGCGTCGCGGGGATCGCCTTGTTTGATGGCTTTGACGCGGGCAATACAGCGTTCCATGAAGGCCTCATAGATGTCCTCTTGGATCAAAGCGCGAGATGGACAGGTGCAGACTTCGCCCTGGTTGAAGGCAAACAGTACGAAACCCTCAACGGCCTTGTCCAAATACGCGTCGTCTTCGGCCATGATATCGCTGAAAAAGACGTTAGGGGATTTTCCGCCCAGTTCCAGCGACGCTGGTATCATGTTTTCGGTAGCGGCATGCATGATTTTTTTACCTGTCGCCGTCGAACCGGTGAAGGCAATTTTTGCGATCCGCTTACTTGAGGCAAGCGCTGCCCCAATTTCACCGCCGAACCCATTGACGACGTTAATTACGCCTGCTGGCAGCAAATCTCCGATCAACTCCATCAGCACCATGATCGCTGCTGGAGTTTGCTCGGCCGGTTTTAACACCACACAATTGCCTGCAGCCAACGCAGGGGGGAGCTTCCAGGCTGCCATCAAGATCGAGAAGTTCCACGGAATAATCTGACCCACAACGCCAAGGGGTTCATCATAGTGATAGGCAACCGTATCCGCGTCCAGTTCCGACATGGTGCCTTCCTGACTCCGCAGGCAACCGGCGAAATAACGAAAATGGTCGATCGCCAATGGAATATCCGCATTTTGCGTCTCGCGGATTGGTTTACCGTTGTCCCAGGTTTCGGCTGTCGCCAAAAGGTCCAGGTTCTGTTCCATCCGATCGGCAATGCGCAGTAGGATGTTTGAGCGTTCCTGTGCAGGGGTCTTCCCCCAGGCGTCTTTGGCAGCGTGAGCAGCATCCAGGGCAATTTCCAGGTCCGCCGCATCTGAACGTGCGATTTCACAGACTTTTTCGCCTGAAATCGGTGTGACATTGTCAAAGTATCGCCCAGCGACGGGCGCTACAAATTTTCCACCAATGAAATTGTCATAGCGGGATTTGAATGGCGATACTTGTACGCCAGCGAATTCAGTCATTTCATTCATATCGTTTCCTCCTAATGTCTCCGAACTCCTCCGTTCGGATTACACAGGAAGATGACAACGAGCGCTGGTTACGTCATCGCATGTGAGACGACTGTCTATGAAAACTGTCTCAGCGTTGAGACACCTTTGGTTAACGTTCGTCCAAGCCTAACCGTTTCATTCGGCGGTATAGGGTCGCGCGCCCAATTCCCAGCTGGCGTGCGGCCTGGCTAACGTTGCCATCTGCCCGGGCGATAGCACGGATGACTGCAGCGCGTTCGGCCTTTTCGAACCCAGTTGGCCCATCCTCGCGGCCCAAAATATCCGTCGCGGGGCGCGGGACAATAGCGGCCTTGGGGTCCAGGCCAAACACGCGGCGTGCCTCACGTGTGGCTCCGACCACCAGATCATGATTGTCGATTGCCAAAAGGGTTGCCGCTTCGGCGTTCTCGCTTTCTGCCACGACAATGCGCGCCGTGGGAAAGGCTGCGCGAAAATTCGCTTCTTCAATGGCACGCGCTGTCTGGGCGACTTGTGCCGCGATCAATCGATTGAAGGCTTCAGTCTGATCAGCGCGCGCCGATGACACATCTAATGCCGCCACGATCTGACCATCGTGATCATAAATCGGGGCATCGATGCAACTCATTCCGGTGTTGCGCGAAAAAAAATGCTCGCCCTGATGGATTATCACTCGGCGTTGTTCGGTTAGGCAGGTGCCAATGCCATTGGTCCCCTCACGCTCTTCACTCCAATCAGCGCCAGCGCTCAACCCCCAGCTTTCAAAGGCGGAGGTATCCGCTTCATTCAGGCGTTGATCTAGGATGACACCCCCTAAGTCAGTCAGGAACACACCACATCCTGATTGACCCACCAGGGAAAATAACAGGTCCAGCCGGGGGGCAGAGACTGTCAAGAATTTCTCTAGCGCGGCCCGCCGATGGTGCAAGACTGAATTCTCAATTCGCTCAGGAGCACGTCTTTCAGCAGGATCTAACCCATGTTTGTTTGCTGATCGGCTCCAACTCGCTGCGACGGGCGAGCGGGCTGCAGCTGACGTGGACTGTGTGGTTTGCAATACCTTGTCTGCGTGGGAATTTACCCGTCTCATCAGCTCCCCTCCCAGAAAGATGCGTTGATAGCCTTACACAGGGAGGGGTAAATGGCAAAGCTTCCAGATGATTTCAAAATTGTGACCATAGGTTTGTATGTGAAATGGGTTCCAAAATGCGCAGAAGGACCAGCCCAAGACGATGGGGGCAAGTTCAGGGATCTTTTGTGCAAAGGAATTCAGAGGGGGCTCGTTGCAATATATTGTTTCCGGGCTGCTGAAGCTATTTGAGACCTCAAAACAATTTCTCACTATTTCTGCATTGCAGACCTTGACGGATCGCGTAGTTAATGCGGCTTTCCACCCTCACTGACTGACCATCGGTTCTGGTCTCGTTAGCGAATGAATGTCGAGTTAGGGCTGATAGCAGCCATACGCCACCTGGGTAGATCAGCGCTGCCCTCACAAATACGATTAAAACAGGTGCAAAAATTGCTTCTTCGTGGGTTGTCTTACATTGCCACCATACATCAGATTTTCGGGCAGGAGTCTGTCGAGGTACTTGCCGTCTGATCGCGCCGCGTCGTTGGCCGAATATAGTGGTCCTTTCGTGGTCCACCTTCATTTGAAGTTATTGATTTGTTTGTGTGCTAATCCGACCATTTCGTGGTCCACATGGCTCATGAAGATATAGAAAAACTGGCGATAATTGTTGACCGTGTGGGGGCACCATTTTGCATTTCAGTGTAAAATCTGCTAAAAAATCAAATATTACAGATACTTGCGATTTTCGAAATCCGTTTTGGCGGTCGTAGGTCAACGGTGCTTTGTAGGCCGTTTTGAGGATGGTTTCTTCACTGCAAAATCCCCTTTTTGTATGTATTGCAAGGGTTTGTAAGGAAATCCCGCAGGGTTCGACAATCTGAGCCACGCTGGCCTTCGGTTTGGTGCTTTGCGTGACTTTGTCACTTCTGCGCAGCTTGTCTTTATCCAGCTTTGCACCCTTGGTTTCGAGGGCCGCGCTCAGCTTCGAGTTTCCCCCACAGATCTGCGCTATTGTTTACGCTGTCACCTAGCGCCATATGTTTGGGGTATGCGATACGCCGAGATTCCTTGCTTGCCGTTAAAAAAATCCCGCACTCATGAGGTTTGCGGGGCAGGCTCATATGTTTTTGCCTTTGCTCTGATGGCACATTGTGGCGGGCCCGGGCTATGGCTGCGCGAAGATTGGGATGCGAGACAGGTGAACCCTGCAGGTTTTGCCGATTTTCTGGACCCAACCAAATTGATCATCTGCAGTGCACATGATCAAATCGAGACACTCGCCCTCGCCGAAGAAGCCCTGCGGTCTGGAGCCGTTTCGTTTGTCGTTATGCAGTTGAACCAGCCTTTGGGCCTGACAGAAGGACGGCGGCTACAACTCGCGGCGCGGGATGGAAAATCAATTGGGCTTGCCATTCTCCCGGAAGGGATGGGCAGCAATGCCGCCGAAACACGATGGCGCTGCACGCCTGTTTTTGACCCCAACGCAGAGGCAGCTGACTCGACTCTGCAAAAATGGGAACTTATAAAGAACAAATCAGGAACATTAGGTGTCTGGCATGTTCGATGGGATACAGCGTCGCGTCGTCTCGTTACGGTTTCCCCGCCTCGCAAGTGAGCGGGTTCTACGATATTGCCGCGTGGATGGGCCTTTTGCGCTGACGCTCAAACAGCAAAACGCCAATCGGATTTACTGTCTCAATACGGCGGCGATCCAAAAGGGGCTGCATCAGGGCATGTCTTACGCGGATGCTCGCGCCTTTTGCCCGGATCTGCAAAGCCGTGTTGCAGAGCCTGCACAGGACCAGCGGTTTCTCCAGATTCTGTGCCGATGGGCCACAGGCTATTGTCCTTGGGTTGGCCTGGAAGGCGATGATGGGCTGGTGATGGACATCACGGGGTCAGCCCATCTTTTGGGCGGGGAGGAGGCCATGCTGGCGCATATGCGCAGCCGCCTGATGCGGGCAGGGCTATCGGTGCAGATTGGTCTGGCTGATACACGCGGTGCGGCCTGGGCGCTGGCACATTATGGTGAGGGGGTTGCCCCAAGTGGCAAGACGCAGGCCGCGTTAAAGGCTTTGCCTGTTGCCGCCCTGCGGATTGATGCACAGATGGCGGCCACTTTGCAGCGGCTTGGGCTGCGCAGCATTGGGGATTTGGTGCAGGCCGCGCGTGCGCCGCTGAATCGCCGCTTTGGCCCAACGCTTTTACGGCGATTGGATCAGGCCCTGGGCGCAGAGCCGGAAGAGGTTTCCCCCCATGTTCCCCCGCCACATTATGCCATCCGCATGAGCCTGCCAGAGCCGATTGGTCTGGTCTCAGATGTCATGGCGGGCGCGGAACGGCTTCTTGGTCAGCTCTGCGCAAAACTCAAGGCCCAGGAGATGGGCGGGCGACAGTTCTGCCTGACCCTGCGCCGGGTCGATCAGGGCCACCAGCAGGTCGAACTGCGTCTGGCGCGCCCGCTCCGTGATCCCACTCGCATTTTGCCACTCTTTGAACGGGGGCTGGCAGAGATCGATGCGGGCTTTGGTATTGATCTGCTGAGGCTGGAGGCAACGCAGGTGGAAAGCCTGCCCGTGCAACAGATCAGTCATGTTTCTGATGGGGGGAAGGATAAGCTGGATGATCTGGTCTCCCGGCTGGGCATACGGATTGGGTTGGAAAATATCCTGCGATTTCTGCCCGCGGACAGCCATATACCAGAACGCAGTTTCATCATGGCTCCGATGGCATATTCCGATCCCGCAGAGGGCTGGAGCCGCCAACGGCCACGTCCGATCTACCTGTTTCCGCCTGAGCCGATTGCAGCGCGCGGATCAAGGCCGCCCAAACGGTTTCGGTGGCGGCGGATGTCTTTGACCACAGGTCGGGCAACCGGACCTGAACGCATCGCGCCTGAATGGTGGCTGGAAGACGACAATTGGCGCTCTGGTCTGCGTGATTATTGGCGGGTGGAAACCCTGCAAGGGCGGCGGCTGTGGCTCTTTTATACGCCGCAAAATCCGGGCTGGTTCGTGCAGGGGGAATTCGCATGACCGAGGTGAATCGCAGCCATCGCCCGGCTGAGGCCGTCCGGCAGGATATGCGGGAGAGCCGCCTGCAAGGGCAGGACTATGCCGAGCTTTGCGTCACTACAAATTTCACCTTTCTGACTGGGGCATCTCACCCCGAAGAGCTGGTGGTGCGTGCCGCAGAATTGGGGCTGTCTGCGTTGGCCATCACCGATCAGAACTCGCTGGCGGGGGTAGTGCGCGCCTGGAGTGCCTTGAAGCAACTCAAGCAGGAGGCGCAGGAGGCGTTGCAAATCCGGTCTCATCAGCGGCTGGATTCATCCTCTCGCCAGGCTGTCGGGCCGCACAGTGCTCTGGAAAACCCCAGGGTGGCACAGCTGCCGAAACTGATCGTTGGCTGCCGTTTGGTGGTGCAGGATTGCGCGGTGGATTGGGTGGCCCTGCCGCGCGACCGAGCGGCGTATAAACGGCTGACGCGCCTGCTGACGCTGGGCAAGCGACGCGCCCCAAAGGGCCAATGTCTGCTGTATAGCAAGGATATGATTGCAGCCTGCAAGGGCATGATCCTGATCGCCCTCCCACAGGCGCGTTTGACCGCAGCCCCCGCAGATATTCGGCTGCTTGCGCGCCATTTCCCGGGCCATGTCTTCCTGGGGGCCGCGCCTCGGTATGATGGCAGTGACCAGGCCTATCTGGCGGCCTGTGCGCAACTGGCGCAAAGAACCTCGGCCCCGATGGTCGCTGTGGGGGATGTGTTGATGCACCGGGCCAATCGCCGGCAGCTGGCCGATGTGCTGACCTGTATGCGCGACCATATCACCATTGATGAGATCGGCACCCGTGCGCTGCCCAATGGCGAACGCCGCCTGAAGGCAGGCCAGGATATGGCGCGGGTCTTCCGGGATTATCCGGCTGCCCTGCGTCGCTCATTGGAGATAGCCGACAAGTGCAGTTTTGATCTGGGCGAACTGTCATACGAATACCCGCATGAGGAAACCCAAGGGGAAACCCCGCAGGCCCGTCTGGAACGGCTCGCAACAGAAGGATTGAAGCACCGCTATCCGGATGGCCCGCCAGCCCGGGCGCTGGAGCTGATGCAAAAAGAACTGGCGGTGGTCAAAGAGCTGAATTTTCCGGCCTATTTTCTGACCGTGCATGACATCGTGGAGTTCGCGAAGTCCCAGGGGATTTTATGTCAGGGGCGTGGCTCTGCCGCCAATTCCATCCTCTGCTATCTCTTGGGCATCACCGATGTCAGCCCCGATGTGATCGCAATGGTTTTTGAACGGTTTGTCTCAAAGCACCGGGGCGAGCCACCGGATATTGACGTCGATTTCGAACATGAACGACGCGAAGAGGTGATCCAGTGGATTTATGAGAAATACGGCCGTCACCGGGCCGGCCTTTGTGCCACCGTGATCCATTTTCGCACCCGGGCGGCCATTCGTGAGGTTGGCAAGGCCATGGGGCTTAGCCTGGATGTCACCGCAGGGCTGTCCGCACAGATCTGGGGCATGACCAATGGCGGCGTTGATCTGGACCGCATCCGCGAGCTTGGTCTTGATCTCCAGGACCGCCGCCTGATGCAGACCATTCGCCTGATCGGCGAGATCATTGGCTTTCCCCGCCACCTGTCCCAGCACGTAGGCGGCTTTGTCATCACTCGTGGGCGGCTGGATGAGTTGGCCCCCATTGAAAATGCCGCGATGGAGGATCGTACTGTCATTTGCTGGGACAAAAACGATATTGACGCTCTGGGCATTCTCAAAGTGGATGTGTTGGGCCTGGGTATGTTGAGTTGCATTCGCAAGGCCTTTGCTCTGATGCAGCAGCACGATGGACACAGTCTGAGCATTGCAACCGTTCCGCAAGAAGACAAAGCCACCTATGACATGTTGTGCCAGGCTGATGCGATTGGTGTTTTTCAGGTGGAAAGCCGGGCCCAGATGAACTTTCTGCCCCGGATGCGGCCCCGCACCTTTTATGATCTGGTGATCGAGGTTGCCATTGTCCGCCCCGGTCCGATTCAGGGGGATATGGTGCAGCCCTATATCCGACGCCGCACGGGGCGAGAAAAACCCGAACCCTTTGGTCCGGCACTGGAAGAGGTGACAAAACGCACCTTGGGCGTGCCCTTGTTTCAGGAACAGGCGCTGCAAATCGCAATCGTGGGGGCTGGGTTTTCCGCAGAGGAGGCGGATCATCTGCGCCGCTCGCTTGCGTCATTCCGGCGTATGGGGACGATTGGGACACATCGCGATAAGTTCATCGCCGGTATGCTGAAAAACGGCTATAGCCCCGAAACCGCCGCGCGGTGTTTTGGGCAAATAGAGGGCTTTGCCGATTATGGCTTTCCCGAAAGCCATGCCGCCGCCTTTGCGATGTTGGCCTATGTCTCTGCCTGGCTGAAATGTCACCACCCCGCGATTTTCACCTGCGCCCTGCTGAATTCCCAACCGATGGGATTCTACGCACCTGCGCAGATCGTGCGTGATGTCCGTGAACATGGCGTGGAAACCCGCCCGATCTGTGTGAACAATTCGGACTGGGACAATACGCTGGAGCGCCGACCCGATGGCGCCTTGGCGCTCCGTTTGGGGTTTCGACAGATCAAAGGCTTCAAGGAAGAAGATGCCCATTGGATCGTTGCCGCCCGCGGCAATGGCTACCCAGATCCCGAGGCGCTCTGGCTGAGGGCCGGTGCGCGCCCGGATGTCCTGAGGCGTCTGGCGGAGGCAGATGCCTTTTCTGATATGGGGCTGACGCGGCGTGATGCGCTTTGGAACGTCAAGGCCATTCAAAGCCCCAAGCCCCTGCCGCTGTTCAATGATCCAATTGATGGGGAAAACATTCGGGAACCAGCTGTGCAGCTGCCCAATATGCAATTGGGAGAAGAGGTGGTGGAAGACTATGTTTCCACCCGCCTCACCCTGCGCGCCCACCCGATGGAGCTTTTGCGCCCCAAGCTGCCAGGGCTTGTGACACATGCGTCTTTGCCAGAGATCGCTTTGGGCCGTTACAGCGTCTGCGGCCTTGTCATCATCCGCCAACGTCCGGGCACAGCCTCCGGCGTGATCTTCCTGACGCTGGAAGATGAAACCGGCGTCAGCAATGTCGTGGTCTGGCCCAAGATGTATGAACGCTTTCGTCGGATTGTCATGGGCGGGCGGCTGTTGCGCGTTACGGGCTATCTGCAACGCGAAGGCATCGTCGTGCATCTGATCGCACAGGAGATTCAGGACCTGTCCGACAAACTGTCCGAATTAGGCCACCCGCAACCCGAAGCCCTGACCACCGAGGGTCCGCGGGCGGACGACACCCCCAAAAACGCCCGCTACCCGGCCCGTGCAATGCATCCGCGTGATCAGGCGAAACGGCTGTTTCCGAGCCGGGATTTTCACTGAACGGACGTCCGCGGATCATGCCGAATTCGCAACTTCAGCAACGTGGTTTCTCTCAATACGTCTTGCGCGATCACTCGCAGCTTGCCCGCCCACCGGTTTTACATCCCCAGCAAAAACGGGGTGAGCAGAGAGAACAGCTCCGCCTGCGAGGAGATCTCGCATTTGCGGTAGAGCTGCTTGCGGATCACCTTGACGGTTTGTGGGCTGATGCCCAGCAACAGGCCAATCGACACCGAAGAGTGGCCCTGCAGGATCAAAAAGGCGATTTCGGATTGCCGCGGACTAAGGGCGATGCCTTTGTCCTGTTTTACCCGCTCACGCAGGATCTCAACCACCTGAGGGACGTCCTGCGGTTTCTCTGAACGCAGGTTTTCCCAGTGGCGACTGGCCAGGGCCAGGACAATGGGCGCACCGTTGCGCAACCGGTCAAACATATGAGCTGAAAACTTTCGCCCAGAACTCGCATCACGTCCAACACAGACCGTAACCGAGACCCCGGGAGAGGGCCTCACGAAGTAGATCACTTCATCAATCAGCGTCGTGCGCCGGTAGTAGGTGGCGTAATACTCGTTGCGCTGGAACTGATCCGGGGCGATGTCGTGCAGCCGGTAAAGACCCTCCTCGGCACTTTCGGTGTGCAACGCATAGGCCGGATCCAGCAGATAGACTCCGCGGACATATTCACTGTTCAGCTTTTCAAAGACCCGCTTATCCTTGGCATGTGAATAATAGACCTCGGGCCTGCGATCATCAAAAAAGGCCATCATCGTCACATTGTCGATCTTGTAGGTCAGGCCAAGCCAGGCATCGAGGCTGGCTTCGAATGATGGCGTGCCGATATCAGCAATGGTCTTGGCCAGGGCTTGCGCCTGTGCGGTGTCGAGTTGCTCCACCCCTATACCCCCCCAGAGGTATATACCCCTCATTTGGATCAGATTATCACGGTTATCCAATATGGTTGGTATAAAAGCGCTGCCCCGACAAGGCAAGCAGCCAACTGAACCCTTGAATTTTCGGCCCATCCTGCGGCGCATTCCCAGAAGGTTCCCCAATGGCAAAAGATATCCACGACATTCTTCAACAGGACGACCACCTGATCCAATCCTTTGCCGATCTCCACGGGTTGAAAGCGCAGGGGGCCCGCACCGTCATCACCAGGGCCAAAGGTGCCTATGTCTATGACAGTGCTGGCAGCGAGCTGATTGATGGCATCGGCGGTTTGTGGTGTGTCAACATCGGTCATGGCCACCCCGAGATGATCTCGGCCATCACCGAGCAGCTGCAGAGGCTGGATTACTATTCCACGTTCTACAACTTCACCCATCCCGCAGCTGCGGCGCTGGCAGAAAAAGTGGCGGCATTGGCACCAAGCCATTTGAACACTGTGCACTTTGGCAACTCTGGATCCGTCGCCAATGACAGTGCTATCCGGATGCTGCACCACTACAATATTCGCAAGGGACGCCCGAACAAGAAATTGGTTCTGTCACGTCACGGCGCCTATCACGGCTCGACCCATCTGGCGATGGCGATGACCACCCCGGCCTATTCCGAAGGCTGGCACTGCGCCCGTGATCTGGTGCATCACCTGCGCTCTCCGCATTTTTGGCGCGAAGGTGACGGTGCCAGCGAAGCGGAATTCCTCGACGCGCTGATGGAGGATCTGCGCGGCAGCATTGAGCGTATCGGGGCAGAGAACATCTGTGCCTTCATCGCTGAGCCCATTCAGGGCGCGGGCGGCGTTGTCACGGCTCCGGAGGGTTATCACAAGCGCGCCTGGGAGATCTGCCAGGCCAATGACATCAAGTATATCGCCGATGAGGTGGTGACCGCCTTTGGACGGTTGGGGCATTTCTTTGCCTCGCAGGATGTCTTTGGCATGGTGCCCGATATCATTACCACCGCCAAGGGGTTGACCTCGGGCTACCAGCCGCTGTCGGCCACCATCGTCTCAGACGAAATCCACGATGTGATCTCTGGGCCGGATGGCATGTTCCTGCACGGCATGACCTATTCTGGCCATCCTGCTGCCGCCGCGGCGGGGCTGGCCAATATCGCCATCATGGAGCGTGAGCAGATCCCACAGCGGGTGCGCAAAACCGGAGCCTATTTTGAGGCCAAACTGCGCAGCCTGACGGATATCGAAATGGTTGGTGAGATCCGCGGCAGCCACTTCATGATGGGCATCGAATTTACCCGCGACCGTACCACCAAGGAGAGCTTTGGTGACGAAGTCCAGGTTGGGCTCAAGGTGGCGCAGGCCTGCCAGAAACGCGGTTTGATCGCGCGCCCCTTGGGCAATGTGTTGATCCTGTCGCCAACCCTGATCATGGATGAGGCGATGATCGACCAGATCGAAATGATCCTGCGCGACGCCATCCAAGAGGTCGCCGCAGGGCTTTGACCCGACGCCCTTTCAATCCTTTGCCCTGCAGACCCATTCCCAAAGGAGCAAGCCTTGCGCGAGCCACGCTACGATATCCTGTTTGATCCAATCGAGATCGGACCCCACACAGCCAAGAACCGGTTCTATCAGGTGCCCCATTGCAATGGCGGCGGATACCGTGATCCCTCGGCGGCGGCCGCCATGCGCGGCATCAAGGCCGAAGGTGGCTGGGGGGTGATCTTTACCGAGCAATGTGAGATGCATCACACCTCTGAAATCACGCCCTTTATCGAGCTGCGCCTCTGGGAAGACAAAGACATCCCGCAGCTGCGCCGCATGTCGGAAAAGATGAAAACCCACGGAGCGCTGGCTGGCATCCAGCTGGCCTATTCCGGCATCAACGGGCCGAACCTCTACACCAAGGAAGTGCCACTGGCGCCTTCGGCCCTGCCGATCCGCACCTTTACCAATGATCCGGTGCAGGCGCGTGCCCTTTCGAAATCCGAGATCAAGGATCTGCGCCGTTGGTTTGTAAACGCAGCCAAACGGTCCAAAGAGGCCGGGTTTGATCTGATCAACCTTTACGGGGCCCATGGGTTTGGAATCTTTCAGCACTTCCTCAGCCGAGCCACCAACCACCGGACCGATGAATATGGCGGCAGCCTCGAGAACCGCTCGCGCTTTGCCAATGAGGTGATTGGCGACATCCGTGATGCTGTTGGGGACAAGATCGCCATCGCCCTGAGGGTCTCCTTGGACGAAAGCATTGGTGAGCTTGGCTTCTCCAACCAGGAAGTGCGCGAATTTGTTGAGATGAACCGCAACCTGCCCGACATCTGGGATCTGGCGCAGGGGGCCTGGGAAGATTGCTCCGGGCCGTCACGTTTCACAGAAGAAGCAGCGCAGGAACAGCTGGTGCGTGGCATTCACGATCTGACCGACAAGCCCATCGTGGGCGTGGGTCGCTTCACATCGCCCGATGTGATGGCCCGGATGGTAAAGTCCGGCACGCTGGACATGATTGGCTGCGCGCGACCTTCGATCGCTGATCCTTTTATTCCACGCAAGATCGACGAAGGTCGGGTCGAAGACATTCGCGAATGTATCGGCTGCAACATCTGCATCACCGGCGATATGACCATGTCCATCAGCCGCTGTACCCAGAACCCCACCTTCATGGAAGAATGGCGCAAGGGCTGGCATCCGGAGATCATGAACAAGAAGGGCGCGAGCTCCAATGTCCTGGTTGTGGGCTCAGGTCCTGCAGGGCTCGAGGCCGCCTGGGCGCTGTGTCGCCGTGGATATGACGTGGCCATTGCCGAAGCCAAAACAGAAATTGGCGGGCGGGTGACCCTCGAGCGGCAATTGCCGGGCCTGTCGGCCTGGGGCCGGGTGGTGGATTACCGCGAATACCAGCTGCAGCAGCGCGCCAATGTCGACATCTATCTCGACAGCGAATTGGATGCCGAGAGCATTCTGGAATTTGGCTTTGAAAACATTGCCATCGCGACGGGTTCGACTTGGCGTCGCGATGGGGTCAGCCGCCAGCATGTGGTGCCAATGCCGATCGAGGATGGCGCCAAGATCTATACGCCCGACGATCTGATGGCCGGGCGAGTGCCAACAGGCAATGTCGTTATCTATGATGATGACCACTACTACATGGGTGGTGTGCTGGCCGAGCTGCTGGTCAAGGCCGGGGCCAAGGTGACGCTGATCACACCCGCGGCCTATGTCTCCGACTGGACCAACAACACGTTGGAACAGGCGACCATCCATGCCCGTCTGGTCGAGATGGGGGTTGAGATCGTGCTCAATCGCGGGGTGACCCAGATCGCGACAGACCACGTGGTGAGCAACTGCGTCTACAGCGGGCGCACCCAGAGCTATGCGGCAGAGGCTTGCGTCTTGGTGGCCTCTCGCCTCGGCAATGACGCCGTTTACCGGGATTTGAAGGCGCGCGAGGCGGACTGGGCAGATGCAGGCATTAAATCCGTCAAGATCTTTGGCGACGCCGAGGCCGCAGGCCCGATCGCCTGGGCGACCTATGCCGGACATCGCTATGCCCGTGAACTCGACGGTGAGGACATCGGCGACGCCCTGCCATTCCGGCGGGAAATCACAGAACTGGCGGCTGAGTGATGCAGATAGAAAATTTGGAACGTGAAGACCAGGATTTCGCCAACAGGGAGGGCAAGTGTCAACAGACCAGGAAATCACGCGAGAAATCGCAATTGATGTGCGAAATGCTGTGAAACGCTATGGCGATTTCACGGCACTCAAGCAGATCTCGCTGTCGATCATGGACAATGAGTTCTTCACCCTGCTGGGGCCTTCCGGCTGCGGCAAAACCACCTTGCTGCGGATGATCGCAGGTTTTGAGGACGTGACCGAGGGCGGGATCTATCTCTACGGGGATGAAATCGAAAACCTGCCGCCCCACCAGCGTCCTGTGAACACGGTGTTTCAGAACTATGCGCTGTTTCCGCATATGACAATTCTGGACAATGTGGGCTTTGGCCTAGAGATGCGTGGCAGCTCCAAAGCTGACGCGCGCAAACGTGCGGGTGAGATGCTCGAACTGGTGCAATTGTCGCAATTCGCGGCACGCAAGCCATCTCAGCTCTCTGGCGGACAGCAACAGCGCGTTGCTCTTGCCCGCGCGCTTGCTCCACAGCCCAAGGTTCTGCTGCTGGATGAGCCCTTGTCTGCGCTGGATCTGAAGCTGCGCAAGGCGATGCAGCTGGAGCTGAAGCATCTGCAGCGGGAAACCGGTATCACCTTTATCTTTGTCACCCATGATCAGGAAGAAGCCCTGACCATGTCCGACCGTATCGCGGTGATGTCAGCCGGGGAGCTGCAGCAGCTTGGCGCACCCACAGATATTTATGAGCGCCCGCACAACATGTTTGTCGCGGATTTCATTGGCGAAACCAATCTGTTGGAGGTCTCGGTCGACAAAATCGAGGCGGGCCGCGCAATTTGCCACCTCGGTGGGGGCCACGAGCTGACCTGCAATGAGGTGGCGGGCATCGGCACCGGCGCGCAGGTGCATATGTCAATTCGCCCCGAACGCCTGTTCATGTCCGAGCAACCCGCAAAGGGCGAAAGCCTGCATGGGCGCGTCAAGGAGAACATCTTTGTCGGCACTGATATCTCTACCATCGTCGCCCTTGATGAAGGTCCGGATTTCATCGTGCGCACGTCAAACTCTGACCGCGGCAACAAGCGGATCTTTGAGCCGGGCACCGAGATGTATATCAACATGGAGCTGGGGGCGGCACGCCTCCTGGTAGACTGATGGCGGCGGGTGCAGCAAGCGGCGGCAGCGCAGTCACAGATACCTACAAGGAGTCCCGCACCTGGCTGTTGATGCCAGCCTGGCTGACGCTCAGCATTCTGGTTCTGGCCCCGGTCACCATGATGCTGGTCTATTCCTTTCTGACCAAGGAATTCCGCGGCGGTGTGATTTGGGAATTCAGCCTTGCAGCCTATGATCAGTTCTTTTTTGATCGTGGGCTGTTTGGCGATGAGGCCCCCAAGGTCGAATGGACCTATATCCTGATCTTCTGGCGCTCAATCTGGCAAGCGGGGGCGGCGACGATCCTCAGTCTCGTGATCGGTTTCCCAACCGCCTATTTCATTGCCACCCGGCCAGAGCAATCGCGTCCGCTCTGGGTGTTCCTGATCACCATCCCCTATTGGGTGAACCTGTTGATCCGCACGGTGTCGATGAAGTTCCTATTGCGGGATCAGGGGCCCTTCAATGACCTGCTGATCAACATCGGGCTGATCGACACGCCAATCCATATCATCAACACCAATTTTGCAGTGCAACTGGGGCTGTTCTATTCCTATCTGCCCTTCATGGTTCTGCCGATCTACGCCGCGGTCGAGCGCTACAATTTCACGCTCAGCGAGGCGGCAGCAGATCTCTATGCCAGCAAATGGGTCACCCTGCGTCGGATCCTGCTGCCTGCGGTGAAACCGGGGGTGATTGCGGGCTGTATTCTGGTGTTTGTGCCCTCGATGGGATCATTCCTGGCACCGGATCTGTTGGGCGGGGCCAAGAACTTCATGATCGGTTCGCTGATTGAAGAACAGTTCAAGGGGAACGCCGGCAACTGGCCCTTTGGGGCGGCGGCTTCGATGATCCTGATGACAATGGTTCTGATCATTCTGCTGATCTATGCGCGGCAACAGGCGCGTGCCGACAAGGTGGAGGGATAAGACATGGCGACTGCAAAAACTGCCAAGTTCGACATCAAATCCTATCGCGGCTTCAAAGCCATGACCCTGATCTGCCTGTTTGTGCTCTACGCGCCATTGGTGGTGGTCACGATCTATAGCTTCAATGCCTCCAATTCGATCACCACCTGGGAAGGCTTTTCGCTGCATTGGTACGCGGATGTCTTTATCGGCCCCGACAGCGACAAGTTCAAGGCGGCAGCCTTCAACAGCTTTGTCATCGCCATTACTGCCGCCACTCTGGCCACCAGCATCGCAACCCTGGCAGCAACCGCCATGGTGCGCGGTGGCAAGTTCCGCTTGCGCACCGTGTCGTTCGGGCTGATCAGCCTGCCCTTGATGGTACCCGAGATCGTAACGGCGGTGGCGACGTTGATCTTTTTCAATGCGATTGGCTTTGATCGTGGCATCCTGACCATTCTGCTGGCCCATACCGCCTTTTGCATACCCTTTGCCTATCTGCCGATCTCGGCGCGGATGCAGGGCATCGAAGACAGCTATGAGCAAGCAGCAATGGATCTCTATGCTAACCGGCGTCAGGCCTTCACCCGGATTCTGCTGCCGCTGATGATGCCCGGCATCATCTCGGGCTTCATCCTCGCCTTTATCGTCAGCCTGGATGATTTCATCATCACCAATTTTGTCAAAGGCGCAGGTGTCGAAACCCTGCCCACGGCCATCTTTGGCTCCGTCAAACAAGGTATCAAGCCCAATATCATGGCGATTTCCACCATGCTGCTGGGGGTCTCGGTGCTGATGGTGACGATCAGCTACTTCGTCAGCAAATCAGACAACACAAAGTAAAAACCACAGGGAGAAGACAATGAGAAATCTAATGAAAATCAGCACTGCAGCCTTGGCGCTCACCTTGGGGGCCACTGCAGCAAATGCCGAAGGCAAACTGGTGCTCTATCACTGGTTTGAGTACATTCCACAGGATCTGTTGGACAAGTTCACCGCCGAGACCGGCATTGATGTCACCATGGATACCTATGACAGCAATGAATCCATGCTGGCCTCGCTCAAGGCCGGGGCCATTGGCACCTATGATCTGGCCGTTCCCGGCGACTATATGGTCAAGATCATGGCCGACGAAGGCTTGCTGGACACCATCGCCGATGGCGAACTCGCCAACAAAGGCAATATCGCGCAGGAATGGGCCGATCCCAGCTTTGACCCCGGGCGTGCGCATTCCATTCCCTACCAGTGGGGCTCCACCTCTTTTGCGGTGAACCGGGATGTCTATCAGGGCGATATCAATACCACCGACATTCTGTTCAACCCACCGGCAGAGCTGGCGGGCAAGATCAACATGTTGGACAGCCAGGGCGAAGTCATGGCCATGGCTTCGCTGCACCTGGGGATGGAGCAATGTTCAAATGACCGGACCCAGCTGAAAGATCTCAACGCGATGCTGACCGCGGCCAAAGCCAACTGGGCTTCCTTCAACTCCGACACCGCCAAAGAAGTACTGGTGTCGGGGGATGCCGCCGTGGGCCAGATCTATGACGGGTTCTCGGCCAAGGCACGCGAAGAAGGTGCCAATATAGAATATGCCTTCCCAAGCCAGGGCTATGTGGTCTGGATGGACAATGTGGTGCTGCTGAAAGACGCGCCAAACCGGGAAAATGCGCTCAAATTCATGGACTTCCTGCTGGAGCCTGAAAATATCGCAGCGGTGTCGAACTATGCCCGCTATGCCTCTGGTGTGAATGGCGTTGGCGCATTTGTTGATCCCGAACTGGCAAAACTGCCCGAAGGCAATCCGCCAGCAGATGCAGGGACCCCTGTGTTCATTGAGGTCTGCAATGCAGAAACTCAGGCGATCTACGACAAGATTTGGACCAACCTGAAGAAATAACTTCGACCTTTGACAGCCACTTGTGGAAAACGGCCGCGGATGTCTCCGCGGCCGTTTTGCATTTTGGGAAGTTGCTTCACCGGAAGTTCACCGGGAGTCCCCGGAGCGCGGGCTTGCTGCGCGCCGGAGATTGGTCCTTGTTTCAGACCTTGTATTTGATCCAGGTGGTTTTCAGAGCGGTGTATTTGTCAAAGCTGTGCAGCGACAGGTCACGACCAAAGCCAGACTGCTTCATGCCGCCAAAGGGCGTCTGCGCTGACAGCGCGTCCATTGTATTGACCGAGACGGTTCCGGCAAAAAGGTTCTCGGCCACCCGATGCGCGCGGTTTAAGTTGTCGGTCCAGACCGAGGCGGCCAAGCCGTAGATCGAGTCATTGGCCATGGCGACAGCCTCAGCTTCGCTGTCAAAGGGAATGATTGAAACCACGGGGCCAAAGATCTCGTCCTTTGCCAGTGGATCATTGTGCGCCACATCAGAAAAAACCGTGGGCTGCACAAAGCAACCTTTGCCGTCCACCGTGACGCGATTGCCACCTTCGGCCAAGGTGGCGGTTTTCTTGCCCGCCTCGACAAAGCCCATGATGCCGTCGAGCTGACGCTCACTGACGATGGCCCCCATTTTGGAGGCCGGGTCCAATGGATCTCCCGGTTGCATTCCTTGCGCACGGGCAATCATCTTGTCAGTGAACTCCTGTGCGATGCTGCGCTCTACATAGATACGTGAATTGGCAGAACAAACTTCGCCCTGATTGAAGAAAATACCAAAGGCGGCCATATCCGCCGCTGCCTCCAGGTCTTCGCAATCGGCGAAGATCAGGTTGGGACTCTTGCCGCCGGTTTCGGGCCAGACCTGCTTCAGGTTGGATTGGCCTGAGTATTGCATGAACATCTTGCCAATGCCGGTGGAGCCGGTGAAGGCAAGGCAGTCCACATCCATGTGCAACCCCAAGGCTTTGCCCGCTGTGGCGCCATAGCCCGGCACCACATTGAACACCCCGTCAGGTACGCCGGCTTCTGACGCCAGCTCAGCCAGTCTCAGCGCTGACAGGGGGGATTGCTCGGCCGGTTTCAACACCACAGAGTTGCCCGCCGCCAGCGCTGCTGCGCCCTTCCAGGTGGCCATATCAAGGGGGAAGTTCCAGGGCGTGACCGCCCCGACAACCCCCAGTGGCACCCGTTTCACCAGTGCCAGATCACCGGGGCCGGTAGGAGCAACCTCGTCGTAGATCTTGTCGATCGCCTCGGCGTACCACTGGAAGAAATGCGCCGAACCCGGCGCATCAACAGTGACGGCATCCGTAACCAGTTTGCCCATATCCAAGCTGTCCAGCAATGCCATCTCTTCCAGATTGGCGCGGATCAAATCGGCCAGTTTCAGCATCACCGCCTTGCGGTCCCCAGGCGCCATGCGCGACCAGCGACCATCCTCAAAGGCGCGCCTTGCGACACCCACCGCGTGATCCACATCCGCCGCGTCGCATTCTGAAACGGAGGTCAAGATCGCACCATTTGCCGGATTGATACTGTCGAATGTGCGACCCGAAGCGGCATCGACAAATTTCCCGTCGATAAAGGCCTGATTTCTCAACCGCAAAGCCGCAGCTCGCGTTGTCCAATCCTCACGCGTATAGTCAAGCATGTCTTTCTCCTGCAAAATCCCGGACCCTGGCGGCGGGTCCGAAAGCCCGCGGGCACCATGTCGACCCAATCATGAAGGCCTGATCGGAACAGTGGGTTCCATGCCAGAACCAGGGGCGACAACCGGCCCCCGGGAAACCAAGCTCTAGATCTAACCTTCTGAAGAGACTGTATGGGTCCAACCCAAAAGCGCATATAATCCCAAGGGGGTATCCATGGGCTCGCTGCAAACGGAAGATCAGGTGGCGGATGACACACAAGGTACATTTGATCGCCGCAAATGATCGCAGTGCACCGACATTTGGCCTCTAGGAGGGCAACGCCTATGCTGGGCTAGGGGGCTGTGCCTTGCTGGAGAGCCAGCCATCCCTCATTCACCAGCCAGCGGCGCAGCGTGTAACGGCGTGCGCCAGTTGCGTGCATCGGGTCCGCATCGGCCAGTGCGCGCGCGGCCTCCAGGCTTTGCGCGCGGTAGATGATCAGCCCGGTGCCTTCCATCCACTCACCGCTGGCATCTGACAGCGGTCCGGCGAGTGCCAGTTTTCCCGCTGCCTCCAGTGCGCTCTGATAGGAGAGATGGGCCGGCAGATGTTCTTTCACGGCCTTCGCTGTCCCAGCGGGTGTGGATTCGGCTGCATAGAGTTCGAGCGCCAACGCACCGCGCTGTTTTGCCTGCGCTTTATAGTCTTCCCATTTTGGCATGTTTTGCACCTCGACGTAAAAAATCGATATTTATTGACACAAGATCAAATAATCGGCGAAGGTGCAAGAAATCTTAGGGGAAGACCATGCGACTCATTGTTGGAGAGGCGGGGGGCACCAAGGGGGTGTTCCTTGTGAATGAGGATAGGGCCAAGCTGCTGCCAGAGCAGGGCGGCGATCTGCGCGGATTGATCGGTGGAGAGGCTGTGCCTGCCTATCAGGACCTGTCCGCCAGCGAGGTGGCCGTGTTGGATATTCGACCGCTGCTGCCGGTGGCCAGGCCGGGCAAGATCATTTGCCTGGGGCTGAACTATGTCGATCACATCAAGGAGGGCGGCTACGACATTCCGGACTATCCGGCGCTGTTCATGCGGTCGCTGAATTCGCTGATGCCGGCAGGGGCGCCGATGGTGCGGCCCAATTGCTCGCACAAGCTGGATTATGAAGTGGAGCTGATGCTGATCGTTGGCAAGGGTGGCCGCCATATCCGCGAGGCGGATGCCTTGGATCATGTCTTTGGATATACGGTGTTCAATGACGGCTCGGTGCGCGATTTTCAGCGCAAGACCCATCAGTGGACACCGGGCAAGAACTTTGACTCCACCGGCGCGGTCGGCCCGGTTGTGGTCACCCCGGATGAGCTGCCCGAGGGGGCTGCGGGGCTCAAGATCGAAAGCCGCGTTGGGGAGGAAATCCTGCAAAGCGCCAATACCTCTGAGATGATGTGGCCTGTGGCCAAGACCATCGCCACCATTTCGCAATATACCACGCTGGATCCGGGCGATCTGATCGCCATGGGCACACCGCCCGGTGTAGGTCACGCCAAGACCCCGCCACGCTGGCTGAAGCCGGGTGAAACTGTTGAGGTGGAGATCGAAGGCATCGGCATCTGCGCCAACCTGATCGTGGACGAGGGCGCGGATCAGCAGGCAGGGGCCGCGTGATGAGTGCCCCCCAGGGCAAAGAGCTGGAGCGCCTGCGCGCCGAGGCCCAGGATGAGGTGCGGGAGGTCCGCGCCCGCCTCCCTGACCTGGACAAAGCGGCCATCGATGTCATTCTCAGCGGCGCACGGTCGCATTACGCCTGGCAGGACAGGCCGGTCAGCGACGATCTGCTGCACCGCCTTTACGAGATCACGGGTTCTGGCCCCACCAGCATGAACAGCTGTCCTGCACGGTTCATCTTTGTGACCTCAGCCGCAGGCAAGGCGCGGCTGGCGAAATCTCTGAAGGCCAAGAACATCGACAAGATGATGGCCGCGCCAGTCACTGCGATCATTGCCCATGACCTGGAGTTCTGGACCGCGCTTCCTTTTCTGTTCCCGCATCAAGACCGCCGCCCGCATTTCGAAGGCAAGCCGGAGCATTGCGAAGTCACCGCCTTGCGCAACGGTACTCTGCAAGGCGCCTACTTCATGATTGCCGCCCGCGCTTTGGGGTTGGATGTTGGGGCCATGTCCGGGTTTTCAAACGAGATTGTCGATCAGGAGTTTTTCTCCGGCAGCAGCCTGAGGTCCAATTTCCTGTGCAACCTAGGCTATGCGGATGAAACTGCCCTGTTCCAGAAATTGCCGCGCTTACCCTTTGACACAGCCTGTTCATATGCCTGAGGGCCCGTGGCAGGGGAGCGCCAAAAACAGCAAGAATTTTTGTACTGCATTCAAATTTCACCGGCATGCCAACACCGATGTGGAGGTCCGCCGGAAAACCGAGATCTGACAATAACACCCATCCAAGGGAGGAAAAGATGGCTGTACTTTCAAAAGGACTTGGGCTTGGCGCATTGATGGCCGGGCTGACTGTTGTTCCGGCCTATGCAACCGAGACCATCAAGGCTGTGGTGATCGATGGCTATCCGGCGCGGGCGCTCTGGGTCAAAGAGTTCACCAATTTCTTCATTCCCGCGGTTGACGCCAAACTGGCAGAGACCGGCAACTATCAGATGGCCTGGCAGGAAAGTTACGGCGGCTCCATCGTTAAGCCCAAGGGTGTGCTGGAAGGCGTCAAGCTGGGGCTGGGTGATATTGGCATCGTCACAACAATTTTCCATTCCTCGAAACTGCCCAGCCAGGCGATTGCGGCGGTGACGCCGTTTGTGTCGGCGGATGCCCGTGCCGTGGCTCAGGCGGTGGATGAGATCGCCAAGGAATTCCCGGCGATGCAGGACGAATTTGCCAAGCAGAACCAAGTCTATCTGGCAACCGGCGTGGTGCTGGATACCTATCAGGTGTTTTCCACCACTCCGATTACCTCACCCGCTGACATGGCCGGTGCAAAAGTGGCAGGGGCGGGCATGAACCTGCGCTACCTTGAAGGCATCGATGGGGCGGCCGGTGTGCGCGGCGGGTTGACCGATTTTTACAACATGCTGCAAACCGGCCTGGTGGACAAAGCCATGCTCTGGTCCGAAGCCGCCAAGACCTTCAAGATCGCAGAGGTTGCGCCACATATGCTGAGCGCGAACCTGGGCGCGGTGAACACCAAGACCATCACTGTAAATGCGGATTACTGGGACAGCCTGCCGGATGAGGTGAAGATCGCGTTGCAGGAGGTTGCTGTGATGTACCGCGATCATGTTGCCGCGCTTGCCATGGAGCGGGCCTCCGAAAGTCGGGACGCCTATGTCGCGGCGGGCGGAACCATCACCGAAGCGAGCGAAGCCGACCGCAAAGCCTGGGCGGAGGCGATGCCGAATATCGCAGCCGAATGGGCTGGAACCCTGGAAGGCAAGGGGCAGCCCGGCAATGAGATGCTGAAAGCCTATTTGGCCAAGCTGGAAGCCGCAGGCTACGCTGGCATGCGTGACTGGACTGTGAACTAAAACCCGCAAACGAGCAGAGGGAGGGGACCAGGAGATGATAATGTCTGCACTCAGAAAGACAGTCCTGGGCCTTTCCACCTTTGGGAACGCTCTGGCAATCGGCGCCAATGCCATTGGCACCCTGGTGGTGCTGGGGCTGGTTGCCATCGTGAACTACGATGTGGTTGCCCGCGGTGTGTTCAACGCGCCCTTCCTGGGGGCTGTTGAGGTGGTGCAGTTTTCCATGGTTCTGATCGTGTTTCTGCAGCTGCCGGATGTGGTGCGGGTCAACCGCTTGACCCGCTCTGACGGATTTCTGGTGGTGGTCGGCGCGAGATATCCACGCTTTGCGGGTTTTCTGCGCCATGTGGTCGATACCATTTCCGCAGCATTGATGGCGCTGATCGCCGTGGCGATCTGGCCGGAATTTGTCGAGATGTGGCAGACCCAGGATTATTTTGGTGTGCCGGGGGTCTTCACTGCGCCCTGGTGGCCTGTGAAACTGGTGATCTGCCTCAGTGCGGCGCTGTGCACCTGGCTGTTCACCTGCAAGGTGCTGCTGCCAGCCATTCGACCTGCATGGGGGCGGGGTCGCGAACATGAGGACACTGAATGAGCCCGATTGAACTCGGCACCTGGTCAGTTGTTGCTATTGTGCTGCTGATCTATCTCGGGGTCTATATCCCCATCGCGCTTGGGGTGGTGTCGTTTGTGACCATCTGGCTGATGCGGGACAATTTTGACCTGGCCATGAATCTCTTGAAGATCGCGGTCAGTGACAGCGTCATGGAGTATACCTTTGCCACCGTGCCGCTGTTCACCTTCATGGGGCTTGTCGTGTCGAAGGCGGGCCTTGGCAGCGATGTCTACGAGGTCATGAGCACGGGATTTCGCCGGGTCAAAGGTGGCATCGGCATGGCCACGGTGGGGGCCAATGCGGTTTTTGCAGCCGTGACCGGCTCCTCCATCGCCTCGGCCTCGGTGTTTTCCAAGGTCTCGGTGCCGCAGATGTTGAACTATGACTACAACCGGCGTTTTGCCGTGGGGGTGGTTGCGGGATCCTCGGTTCTGGGCATGATCATTCCACCCTCGGCGATGCTGATCATCTACAGTTTTGTGGCAGAGCAATCCGTGGGGGAGATGTTCCTGGCGGGCGTGGTGCCGGGCCTGATGCTGGCGTTGGCCTATGTCGGGGCGATCTGGGTCATGGGACGGTTCACGCCGAATTTTGTCGGCGGTCGTCCGGCCTCGGATTATGAAATGCTTCCCTGGGGTGTGATTGCATCCAAAACGCTTCCGACAGTCAGCCTGATCACGGTGGTGCTGGGCGGCATCTACACCGGTTGGCTGACCCCGGTCGAGGCTGGGGCCACGGGCTCTCTGGTTGCCTTGGGGATTGCGCTGGCGCGCAAGACCATGAGTCTGCGCTCCTTTTGGGAAGCGCTGCTGGAGACCGGCCATATCACCGCATCGATCCTGTTCCTGATCACGGCCGCGTCGATCTACAGCCGAATGCTGGGTCTCGCCGGGTTGCCAAACGAGCTGGGCGACATGCTGGCGGGCAGCAATGTAGGGTTCTTCCAGATCATGCTGCTCTATGTGATCCTGATGCTGTTCCTTGGCACCTTGCTGGATACGGCCTCGATCATCCTGATTGTGGTGCCCCTGTTTCTGCCACTGGTCGAGCCCATGGGCCTCAGTCTGGTCTGGTTCGGGATCATTACCGTTGTGGGGGCTGAAATCGGCCTGCTGACACCGCCATTGGGGATCTCTTGCTTTGTCATCAAGGCAACGCTGAATGATGACCGGATCTCACTGAAGGATGTGTTCCTGGGCGCGCTGCCCTTTGCCGGCGTCATGCTGATCGTTCTCATCCTGCTGATCCGCTACCCGGCGCTCAGCCTTGCCATACTGAACTAGGAGGCGCCGATGCGCTCTGTCACCAAAGACAATATCACCGAAGTATTTGCCGCCTATTTCGCAGAGGACAGCGATCCACGTGTGAAGGAGGTGCTGATTGCACTGGCGCGCCATGTTCATGACTTTGCACGGGAAACCAACCTGACCCATGAGGAATGGCGCAAGGGGCTGGAGTTTCTGGAATGGGCGGGCCGCATCACCACGCCGGAGCGCAACGAATTTGTGCTGTTGTCGGACGTGCTAGGCCTGTCTTCGCTGGTGGATATGCAACATTCGGTGGCCGATGCGACCAGCTCTTCGGTGCTGGGGCCGTTCCATGTTTCCAACCCGCCGGCCCTTGAGGTTGGCGGCGATATGAAACGTGATTTCGAAGGCGAGGTATTGTTGGTCGAAGGCCATGTGCGCGACCAGGACGGACAGGCCATTGCGCATGCGCAGATCGACATCTGGCAGACGGCCCCCAACGGGCTGTATTCCAGCCAGGACAAAGACCAGGACATTCATTCTTTCCACGGGTTGATGACGGCGGATGCGCAGGGCCGCTATGCTTTCACCACGGTGCGTCCGGTCAGCTATACGGTGCCGGATGACGGCCCGGTCGGGGAGATCCTGAACGCGGCGGGGCGTCATCCCTGGCGTCCGTCGCATCTGCATTACATCGTCTCTGCCCCTGGTTTCCGGTCGCTGGTGACCGAGGTTTTCCCGGATGATGATCCCTATCTGGACGAAGATACCGTGTTTGGGGTGCGCGACGATCTGGTGATGACCTATGTGGCGCAGCCCGCAGGCACATTCCCATCAGGGTTCAAACTGTCCGGCACGGTGGAGGGGGGCTACTCCCGGGTGGATTTCGATTTGGTGCTGGCTCGGGCGTGATCCCGGGACTTAGGAATAAGGGTCCTGACCCTAGCCCGTTTGCTCATCGAGCAACCCGGCCAGAAAGCTCCCGGTCTGCTGGTAGTGGCGGGTCAGCCGGTCACTGGCCAGATCCGCATTCCGCTCAATTGCTGCTTCCATGATCGCCGTATGCTCTGCCGTGATATCGCGTTTCTGATAGCCCAAGGCATGGCCGGCCAGATAGCGGTAGCGGATGTTGAGATCATAGAGCTGGTTGCAAAACCGCAGCAGGATGGGAGAGGTGCAATTGGCCAGCAGCGCCATGTGGAACTCTTTGTGCCGGTTCTCGAACATCTCAATATTGTCGCGTGGCTCCCGGGTCATCCGGTGATGCGCCAGGACCAGATGCTCTTCCCAGGCTTGATCGGATCGGGCAATGCTGTCGCGCAGCGCCATATCCTCAAGCGAGCAGCGCAGGCGCAGGATCTCTGTAAAATTGGCGCTGCTGATCTCGGGGGTGCGAAAGCCGCGCTGATCCAACCGTTCGACCAATTGGTCCGATGTCAGCAGGCTCAGCGCTTCCCTGACAGGTGAGGCCCCGGTCTCCAGTCGCTTGCGCAGGGTATCAATTTTGAGCTTTTCACCTGGAGCCAATTCGCCGATCAAGATCATCCTGCGCAGGGCATGATAGGCTGTTTGAGTGGCTGAGGTTGGGGTCTCGCGAGGGCCCGCTGCGGTGGGGGATTGTCCATCGATAGTCATGGGGTGAAAATATCGGTTTTTTAGAAGCTGGTAAAGATTTTATACCCGGCCTCATAAACATCGACATTTCCCGAAGGCAAGCTCTCAGGCCTCGCTCCGGATGGTCTGTGCCAGAGCGGGCCTGACATTGGGTGTTTGCGACATTACCCTGCGAGGGAACTGCCCAAAAAAAGCTGTGCGACCGGCCCCCAACTATTGGGATGGGGGCCGAGAGGGGAGGGCTTGCCGCTTGCCCTAGGCGGCTGCGCCAACCTGGGACTGACCTCCGGTGTCAGATTTGACGGCACCGTCCAGTTGAAAACGCTGCATCAACGCAGACAGGTTCTGGGCATCGGATTGCAGCAAGTGTCCGGCTGCCGTGGCCTGTTCGACCATGGCCGCGTTTTGTTGGGTGACCTGATCCAATTGGCTCACCCCGGTATTGATCTCACCAAGCCCGGTGGACTGCTCGACGGCGCCGCTGGCGATGTCGGAAATCAGCTTGGAGATCTGATTTACCCGGATCACGATGCTGCTGATGGATTCACCTGCTTGCCCAACCAGGGTAACGCCTTGGTCCACTTGCTGAGAGCTCTGATTGATCAGGTTTTTGATTTCCGTAGCGGCGTCTGCAGATCGCTGGGCCAATGCTCTGACCTCGGAGGCGACAACGGCAAAACCGCGACCGGATTCCCCGGCCCGTGCCGCTTCGACACCGGCATTCAGGGCCAAAAGATTGGTCTGGAAGGCGATGTCATCAATCACCCCGATGATCTGAGCAATCTGCGCCGAGGAGGCTTCGATTGTGGACATCGCCGAAACGGCATTGTTGACGATTTCGCCGCTGGTCTCTGCTTCCTGGCGGGCCTCACCCATGGTGTTTTCGACGCTGCGGGCGCTTTCTGCTGCGGATTTCACCGAGACTGTCATTTCTTCCAGTGCAGCGGCAGTTTCTTCCAGGGTTGCGGCCTGGCTTTCGGTGCGATGGGAGAGATCGTCGGAGGCCTGGCTGATTTCCGTAGCGCCATTGGTGATGCTGTGGCTGGATTCGATCACCTGCTCGATGGTCTGTTTGAGCGAATCCACTGTTGCGTTGAAATCCAGGCGCAGCTGATCGTAATCACCGGGGAAGCTCTCATGGATCACGCAATCCAGCCGACCCTGTGACATCTCGCTCAGGTGGGTGCCGACCGTGGCCACGACATGTTCAGCATCCTGCTGGCTTTGGGTTGCCTTGGCCTCAGCGGCTTCGGCGACTGCGGTCTGGGCGCGTGCCGCGTCCTGCTGCTGTTTCAGCTGCTGATCCGCGGCCAGGCTTTTGAGCAGGCTGATCAGAAGAACGCCGGCCTCGAGCAGCAAAATAACGGCGTGCAAGACGGTGCGCTGAATATTCTGCATCAGGTCGCCACCTGGATAGACCAGCTTGGGCAGCAGGAAGCTAAAGGAGATGTGATGCAGGGCAACCAGAACCGTGGCAAAGACCAGCGCCTTTGGATTGGACAGGGTTGAAACGATCGCCAGCACCGCAAAGAACAGCATATGGGTATCCAGTTGCCAAGCATGACCGCTCAGCGATGCGGTAAACAATATGCAATGGCCTACAAAGCAGAAGGTAAGCACATAGTCCCGGGTGGAAGGTGGCATCGCCTTGGATGCAAAGGCCATGACCCCAAGCGCCAGGCTGAGGCCTGCAAAGACCCACCAGTTGGCATTGCCGTTCAAAAACAGAGCAGCCAGGGCAGGCGCGGGCATCAGAAGCCAGCTGGTTACCTGTTGGATCGCACGTTCATTGGAGGATTTTCCGCTGGCGTTTTGTTCGTTTGTTACTTTCTGTTTCATATTGCGCATAGTTCTAGGACCCGCTTTCCGTCGATGACAAACCAAGCTCCCAAGGCGTAGAGACGATCAACGCTCTCAGGGCTATCCAAGGACACCAGAACACCAAGAGGCGCGCGCTCGGGCGCGACTTCCTGTACTTCAGCCTTAAGGGCTATCTCCGCCGCATTTCCCCATGGGGCTGCAACCACCAGTGCAACATCCCCGGGCTGAGGACGCTCCTGCAGAAATAGTGGCAGGATTGGCAGGCAACTCACGATGAGCATGGCAAAGATAATGAAGGCTGTATCCGGTATCATGGCTCTCATTTCCGAAGCTTTGACCGTAAATGCATAAGAAAACCTGAACAATATGCCGCTGGGGGCAGCTGGATCAGGCGGTTTGCATAAAGTTGATCCTATATCCCCCAATAGCCCCTAAAGGGAGGTGATCTGAGGCTCTGGCTGATGAGCTGCTTCAGTTGTAGGCTTTGCCAGCTTCGGGGTTGGGGAAGGCGTAGCCCCTTCGGCAAGGTGCTGACTACAGCCCGTCTCAGGAGGTTTGATCCGCCTGTGTTTTTGGTGCCTGCAAGGGGGCCGATTTCTGGGAAACCTGCAGCGCCAAAACCAGCTCAAGAAGGTGCTGTTTTCGAACCGGTTTGCTCAGGTACCCGGTGAAGCCTTGTTCGATAAACTTTTCCCTGTCCCCCTTCATTGCATGAGCCGTCAAAGCATGGATCGGGCAGGCGGGCCAGTAGTTTTGGACCTCATGTGATCTCAGCTCCTGGGTGGCCTCAAGGCCGGTCAAATTGGGCATCGAAATATCCATCAAGACCAACTGAGGCCGATGGGCCAGATATTGTTCGATGGCTTCCAGACCATCTGTGGCAAAATGAATTTCACAGCCGGTTTCCTGTAGCATTTTCTGAACAACCAGCCGATTGGTGTCATTGTCGTCAGCGACCAAAACCTTGAGCGGGGATTGCAACAGGTCTGGCACAGGCGAATGGGGCAGGGACAGGGCTTGCTGTGGCTCATTGATGTTGGGCTCGGCGGCGCTGTTCGCAGAAACATCCGGGGCGCTGCTGTCGGCAAGGCTGAGTTTTGGGACCTCAGAGTTTGTTTTGAATTCACAGCTGAAGGTAAAGGTCGAGCCTTGATTGACAACGGAGTGCAGTTCAATTTTGCCACCCATCAATAGCGCGAGATCTTCGGCAATCGACAACCCCAAGCCCGTCCCGCCAAAGGAACGGTTCTTGCTGGCATTGACCTGGGAAAACTCTTCGAAGACATCGGCTTGTTTTTCCTCGGGAATACCGATGCCAGTGTCCTGCACAGCGATTTTCAGCGCCGCAAACCCTGCGGTCACTTGGCCTGAAACGACCACCCGAATGCTGCCTTCGAGGGTGAATTTCTCGGCATTTCCCAGGAGGTTCATCAGCAATTGGCGCAGCCGCCCTTCGTCCCCCATAAAGACCTTTGGCATGTCTGGGTCATAGTCCAGGATCAGATCCAGGTCCTTGTCCGCGGCTTTCTGGGACAGCAGTTTCAGGATGCTATCAATCAGATTTTCAAGATCGAACCAGTCCTCCTGAAGGGTGATCTTCCCGGCCTCGATCTTGGAGAAGTCGAGGATGTCGTTGATGATGACCAAAAGGGCCTCGGCGGACTCGGAGATGGTGTTCACAAAAAGCTCTTGCTCGGTATCCAGCCTGGTCTCCTTCAGCAAAGACGCCATGCCCAACACGCCGTTCATGGGGGTGCGAATTTCATGGCTCATGGTGGCAAGGAACTCAGATTTTGCCTTGCTACCCGCCTCTGCCGCCTGGGTCCGGTCCTGCACCTTTTCCTCCAGGGTTTCGGCCAGTTGCTTAAGCTCGGTGTTGGACCGATCGAGATTGGCCAGCATGGCAGAGAAGGACTGTGCCAGGCGGCCGACCTCGCCGCCGCCGCAATCGGGAAGATCCCGTTCCGGGCTGCCTTCGGTGATACGGCTGGCAAAACCTGTCAGCTTGTTGATGGGACGGATGAGTTGCTTTGCGACCGCAATGGCCAGCAGCGCGGTGACAACAACAAACAGCGCGGAAATGATCAGGGATTGCTGAATCTGTCCCATCACGCGGGATTGGAGATTGGCGGTTGAGAAATCAAGATAGACATAGCCAAGCACATAGTCCTGGGTCAGCATAATCGGCCCGCCGGCAACGATGCCTGTCGAATGATGCTCGGTGATCCAGATCTTTTCAGAGAGAATGCGTTGGGCAAATTCGCTTGACAGGGCGCTGGTATGGCTGGTGTTTTCTTCTGTTCCGTCGGTCAGGACTCGGCCGTTGCTATCTAAAATGAAAGCGGCGCGCGCCTCTTTGTTTGTCATAACCGAGGCCACCTGTTGGCGCAGGGGTTTGACATCCAGGACAAAAATGGATTCCACAACGGCTTCGCCCAGGGTCTGGGCCAGGGCCGTGACCTTGCGTTCAAAGGCTGCAACCGCATTGCGATGATCCAGAGTGATCGAAATGGTCGACAAGCCACCCGCCACCGCAAGGACCACGAGGATGGTATAGGTGACCAGTTTTGTCCGCAGCTCAAACACTCTAGTTCACACCAACTAGCGCCATGACCGGCTCCCTATATTGATCCAGCAGCACTTCGGTTTCCGGTGGGATCCGGTCGAATTTGACCGTGCCTTCAAATGCCTCCAGCAGCTCTTTGCCCTCGAGGCTATTGTGCAGCGTAAACAGGGTGGTCTTGAGCCCAGAGAGCAGGGGCTGTGGCATCTGCGCAGCAGCACTGACCAGATGGCGCGGTATGTCGATTGTTCTCATGATGACCTTGAGTTTCGCCCGGTTGGTTGCCGCGCGTTTTTCAAACTGGGTTTTGGACATGGCTCCGGCGTCGACCTGACCGCGCAACACCCATTCCAGAGTATTGTCGTTGTCCCCGGTGAACAGGCAGCCGGTTTGCTCGGGCGAAACCCACAGCTGCGGGGGACGAACCATCGTCAGGGCAATTCCGAGCTCGGCCAAAGCGATGCGCGGCAACAGGTAGCCGCTGGTGGAAAAACTTTCCTCAAAGGCAATGATACGGCCGCTGAGGTCCTGGAAACTAGCGATGTCGCTGTTCTCGCGGGCAAAAATAACAGAGTGATATTGGGCCGTACCATTTTTCCACCGGCGGGCCAGCGGACGGCTCCCGGTTTTTTGGTTGATGGCCAAACTCACCAGGGGACTGTCAAAAAAGAGATCCACCTGACCGGTGCGAATGAGGTCAGCCATATGATCGATGTCGCGCGCAACCACAACTTTGCCTTCGTCTATCCCAAAGAGCGTCAACTGCTGGGCCAAGTATTGGGCAAAAGGTTGATAAGTGCGAATTTCCTTGACGGGTTCATCGCTGATGGTGCCGATCACCAGCGCCCGTGCATGGGTTGTATTCGCAGAAAGGAAGCCGGACAAAAGACAGAGTTGAAATAGAAATAGACGAAAGCTCACGTGTGGAGACCCTATTAAACACCCCGGAATTTGGAAGAATTTCGAACTACTGAAATACTCCCCATGCAATTTGTTGTGAACGCAAAGCCAATTGACCTTGAGCGCGGTAGTTAAAGTGAAACATTTCACCACCATGGAAGGTGCGAACGGAACTTTCTCTACCATAGGGTATCTTCACGAATTGTGAAGAAGAACCTGCGGCCTCTGTGAAATTTGGTCAGTGTTGAAACAGGTCGGTTCGGCAGGCTGCGGTGCAAGGCGCTGGCCTGCTTCAGGTTGTTCTCCGTGCCTGTAGAGTTTTTGCTTTGCGCTTGACGTTGGGGGCAGGTCCGGACTTGCCACAGGTGAGCGCAAGGACTGTGATCCTTTGAAAGCTCTCAGAGCAGGGCCGTCGGTTGCGCAGCTTTCAGACCACCGAAGTCAGGTCCTGAAAGCTGCTCCAAGTCAGCATGTTTTCCTTGCGCACCAGGCTGATTGGGTACAGCGGGTCGTTGACAAACCCATCCAGTGAAAAGCTCGGCTCTAGCTTTTTCAACTGCACCACCATGCGGGAGGCTTTTTCGAGCTCCCCATGGTGGGCATAGATGGCCAGCAAGTAGCGGCGTGGCGGCCGGAATTGTGGCGCCAGGCTGGCGGAGGTCTCCAGAGCCCGTTTTGCGACTTCCAGATCGCCGACGGCCAGGGCCGCCAGGCCAAGCTGAAAATCACACCAGAATTGCAGCGGCGTCAGCGCAGCCAGCCGCGACGCGATGCGTGCACTCTTGAGCGCATCACTGGTGTTGCCCGCATAGATGGAGACGTTGGAATAGGCCCACCAGGCAAAGGGGTTGGCTGGGTTGACCCGCACTGCAAGCTGCGCCAGATCACCGCCTGAACTGGTGTCGCCCCTGTCCAGCAGGACCCGGGCATTTGCTGCGGTAGAGAGCACCACGGAATTCATCGGGTCCGCTTCGATGGCCTTGGCAGCCAGCATCTTGCCGCGCTCGATACAGGCCTCCGGGGCATCGGTGAACTGTTCGATCAGATTGATCACTGCGATCTGCGCTTGCCAGCCCAGGAATTGCGCTGCGTTGTGGCTGTCCATGTTCTCGGACAGCATTCTGGCGGCCAGATCCAGCTCGCTGGGCTGAAATGAAAAGATGCGCGGGATTGCGGCACCCAACACCAGCGGAGGGCAGGCGTCGGTACCGATCAGATTGCGGGTCTGCGCCATATAGCGCGTCAGCTCGCTTTGCAGCCGAAAGACCAGCGCCATCATGTTGACGTCCTGGTTGCCGGGTTGGAATCCGATAGGGATCATCCAGGTTTCCGCCCAGATCTGCCGGTTGAGCTGTGGATCGGTAGCGGAAAGGCGCAGCGCCGCGGTTTCGCCCTGTCCTGCCAGAAGGCGCAGCGAGACATGCACCAGCCGATCGGCACTCTCGTCATTGGGATCCTCGGTGAGCTCCAATTCCCCCTGTTCCCTGAGGATCTGCTCGATCATGTCCAGGCAGCCCAGGGTTGCCGGTGTCGGAAGGTCGGCGGGGTCGCAGCTGAGGGCGACTTTCCAACGCGGTTTGTCGCTGACAGGGGCAGAGAGAGGCTGTGGCCGGGCGCGCCCACTGTGGCGCATGGTCCGCAGCCAATCCTCGAACTCCGGGTCGGCGACATCGATGCCTTCCAGAAATCCGCGTTCCATGCCCTCCGGGCTTTTGTCCCATTGTACCCGAACGGCTTCGCGGTTGAGCCCCACATCGAGCCTCGAAGTTGTCAGCACCTCGACGGTCCCGTTCAGGCTCTTGCGGATGGCGGTGAGGGTCTGGCGCAGGCTGGCGTTGCCCCGTTCATTGCTGCTTTGGCTCCAAAGCTTGTCCTGCAGCCAGGGACGGCTGCGGCGCAGCGATGGGGAGGTTGCCAGCAGCGCGAGGAGCGCCTGGGCCTTCCGGTTTCTGGGCGTGTGGTCAGAGCCATCCTGCGCCATCAGGCAAAATGGGCCATTCATCTGTACCGTAAGAATTGTTTCTGTTGTCATCTGCCCCAGGCCATTTGGAAGCAACTCTTTCCACTGTCGCAATTTTGAGGATTTTGGAGCCAGCCTAGGTCAGAGGGGCAATTTTGTGAATGATTTTGTGAACGCACCGTGATTTGACCCCGTTTTTGGTGACAAAGAGATTGACCGAATTGGGCTCTCACGGATCTTATAGTTTTTATAAATTGAATTTTAGCAAGTGGGGTCGGAAATGAATTTTCGCGGTGTTTTGTTGGGTGGCGGAATTGGTGGCGGCATCGGTGGTGGAATTGGTGGCGGCATTGGTGGTGGCATTGGCGGCGGTATTGGCGGCGGCATTGGCGGTGGAATTGGCGGTGGTATCGGAGGTGGCATAGGCGGGGGCATTGGCGGCGGAATTTCAGCCAGTCCTGGGACGGTTGCCGGCACCCGAGCAACCATTCATGATGCGCTTGCCAATTATTGGGCCCCGCCCGAAGGCAATCTGGAGGTGACCTGGACCCCGGATGGGGCTGACCTGCAGTATCTCTCTGTTCAGCGCCGTTTGACCGTCATGCTGGGCTCCCTTTTGCCGCAGTTCCAGGTGAGCGCGCAGTCAGACGGGCGGGTCACAGTTGGCACTGCAGAGCAGGTCTATTGCAGCTTGACCGCACCGACGCCTCATGAGCTGGGCGCGCAGATGACATGGCTGCGGGCCTATGCAGATCTTCGGGCTGACCGAATGGCGGAAATCCTGTTGCAGGCAGAGGATATCACCAGTGCCTTTATGGCTGTGCGCCCCTTTGGGTTGCCTGCCCGGCAGGAGACGGCCGAATGGGTGGCCCTGACCCAACAGATTGCAATCCTGGTGGAAATGCAGGTCAAACATTTGTTGCGCCTGCCACGCCCGGCCCTGTATTCTGAGAAACTGCAGCCGATCATCGACACGCCTGATCACAGCACGTACCCCTCTGGGCATGCCACTGAGGCCTTTGCCATCGCTACCGTGTTGACCCGGCTTGAATTTCAGGAAAGCCCTGAGCAGGGCATCGCAGCAGGCCGTCAGGTGTTTCAGCTGGCCCATCGCATTGCCGTCAATCGCACTGTGGCGGGGGTTCACTTCCCGGTAGATTCCATGGCCGGGGCCGTGTTGGGCTGCGGCATCGGCGAGGCCATCGTCGCCCTGGTCAACGCCACCCCGGCGCAGCGCTTTGATTTCAACTCTGCCTCGCATCTGAAACAGGACGAGAGCAGTCATACTTTCATCAATGATGATTTCACACTGGAAAAGATGCAGGAAATCATCACCTGCAGCGCCGGGGCTGAATTGGCAGACGTTCCTCAGTTTGTCACCGATCATTGGGCGCAGGCGGTCAGCTCCTGGGGCGGACCTGGCGCAGGGGCGGGGGACGAAGGGGCAGGATCGTGACGCGGCTGGGCTGGCAGGCTTGGACAGATCACGATCCGAGCTTTGATGACCCCTATGTCGAGTGGTTTCACGATCTGCATGGCGACCGGCGGGGGCCAAAACCCGCCTTTATACGGCAAGTGGTTCCGCAGGGGTTCGATGGGTTTACCGCGCTGGACCCGGCCACAGAAGGCACAAAACCGGCGCATGTGTTCCTGGCACCGGACTATATGACCAATGAGAGTTTTTCGGACTGGTGGGACAATCAGGAGTCGCAGACCAACTGGCTGCCTGCACCAGAGGATTTTGACTATCCGCAGATCGGCAGTGACGAGATTGTCGCGGGCATTATCGATGTGGGGCTGGCTTTTGGACATCGCCGCTTTCGCCGCGCTGACGGAACCACACGGGTTCTGGGGGCCTGGCAGCAGGGGGCTGCGGTCAAACGGGAGGCCAGCGGAGCGCCCGAAGTCGCCCATCTGCCCTTTGGGGCACAGCTGTTTCAGTCGCAGATTGACCGAAGCCTGGCAGATTTCAGCCTTGATGGCGATCTTGGCAAGGCATTGGATCAGGACGGGTTCAACCGAGCCAACGGGCTGGTGGATTTCACCACCGCTGCCGCCGACCGCGCGCTGGCGCAGCGGGGTGCGCATGGGACCCATGTGATGGGCCTCGTCGCGGGGGCCGATCCTTTTGACGCGATTGAGAAAAAATTCAGCAAGAAAGTGCGTGTCCTGGTTGTCTCTTTGCCGCCAAGTTTTGCCTATGGCGAAGGCGGGGCCTTTCTGGACTATTACCTGATCTATGCTTTGCGCTGGATCCGTGAGGTGAATACCCGCATTGCCGAAGCCTCCGGGTTGGGGCGTCCGCGCCCCTTGGTGACCAATATCTCATTTGGCAAACATGCGGGGGCAGGGGACGCGGCGCAGCCCTTTGTGCGTGCCCTGATCAAACATGCTCAAAGCGACAGCCTGTCTGGACCCGAGGGAGGAATGGGCGGGCAGCCCTTGCATGTCGTGCTGCCCGCGGGGAACTCCAATCTGGACCGGGCGCAGGCCGCGTTTGAGCTGCAGGGCGGCGAAGGGGAGGACACCCATCTCGACTGGGTGGTTCAGCCCGAAGATGCAACCTCGAATTTCCTGGAAATCTGGTGCAAGGGGGTCGCCCCCCCGGCGGATGGCAAGGCCCCGCTGGAGATTGAATTGGTGCCACCAGGGCAGACGTCAAAAGGAACCGGGGTTGGACAGTCTGGACAGATCTCCAGACTGGTTGCGGAGGCTCCGGGTTGTGGGCGTGCTCCCTTGGGGCGGATCTACTGCGAACGCTTTGATCTCCCGGCGGCACAGGCAGGCGCGCCGACACTTGCCGATTATCGTTATTTGATCTGCCTGGCCGCCGATCGCTATCAGGGCGACAAATGGGCCGCAGCCCCGGCCGGGCGCTGGCAGCTGCGCCTTAGGAATCGTGGCGCGGCGGCGCTTGCGGTCAAGGCCATGGTGCAAACCGACCAGTCAACCCTGGTGGGGCAGGCCAATGCGCGGCGCTCCTATCTGGATGACCCAACATATCGTCGCTTTGACAACAGCGGCCGGTTGCAGGACAGCTACGCCTATGGATACCGACAAGGGTTTGCCACCGACCAGAAGGCCGAAGATCTGGACACCGCCACCTATGTAAAGCGGCGTGGCTCACTCAATTCCTATGCAGATAACAGCGCGGTTGCCACAATTGCCGGGTATCGCGCCAACGATGGTCGTCCGGCGGATTACTCTTCCTCTGGCACGGGCAAGGCTACCGGAGCGTTTGGGCGGGCAACGCCAACCGTGGCCCTGCCGACGGACGATGGCTATGCCCACCCTGGGGTGCTGTCAGATGGGTCAAGCGATGGCTCTGTCGTGGCCATGCGCGGCACCAGTTTTGCCAGCGCCATGGCGGTGCGGGACGTTCTGGAGGCCTGGCTTGATCGTGAGCATGATCCTTATGGCGCGACGACGATCAAGAGTTTTCTGCGCACCAAGGCCCAGCGACAACGCCCGCCGCAGGCGTGGTTTACCGCTCCGGTCAAACAGGAGAAGCTGGGCGCAGGGCGGATCGTCTTTGCGCACGCGCGCAAGATCCCTCGTCTGTAGCAAGATCTTCTCTTGGAACCGATGATAGGCGGAGCCAAGAGAGGACACCCATTTGGCAGGCCGATGCCAAAGCCGACGTCAAAATGAGACTTTCAGTGCCGGCGGCCCTGTCGCCTGCTCTGTTGGTGTGTGCCGTGATCACGACCGAGGCAGAGTGCAGCTAAAACATCGAGCTGCCCACGTTTTCTGCTCCCTCTTCCCTTCTTCCAATAGTGACCGACGGCTGAGCATTGCTCGGCGGTGTTCTCTCTTGATTTGCTGATGCCGGAGTTTCATTATATTTCGTTGTTCTAAAAGGGTATGGCGAGATTTTCCGCCCCTTTGAATCAATTTTGTTGCGAATCTCTAAAATTTTATACACTCTATAACTGAGTGTTAGTAGGTGGTATCGCGTTTGCTTTTGGCGATTATCCTTCATTTTCAAAATAATAGATCCAGGCATGGAGCTTCTACCTGTTCAATCCCTGGTTTAGGTGATGGGTCCGATTGTGACGTTATCACGAGCCGCCGCGCGTTGTCGAAAGGCGGTGGTGTTTGGTTGTAGTTTAATAATTTTGGTAATGGTGCCCCTGTTGCGGGAGTAAGAAATGCGTGAAATTCTATGTTTCTTCAGCGCTCTCAGCGGTTTTAAACGCGGCGGTCGTGAACCCGTGGAATGCGCCGCCAAGCCTCCAATTGCGAAGGGGGCGCATTTGATTGCACCAGCGCCCTCGGCTGGATCTGGCAAAGGGCCACAACACTGTTCAGCGATCAGTCCCCAAATTTTTTCCGCTTCCGGCTGTGGCCAGGTGCTCCGGGGCCCTGTTGTCCGGTTGGTCTTAGGATCCTTTGCCAAACGACACAGCTTGCGCTGCGAAGGGCTGTTGCGCCATGGATAGGACCCACCACATAGGCCAGAGCTCGCATCCGGGCCTGCCAAGCGGTGGCAATCGCCAGGTTCGGATTGCGGTTCTGGATGGGCCGGTTGATCTGGACCACCCGTGTTTTCAGGGGGCGGATTTGACCCTGTTGCCCAGCCTGGTGGCGGACGAACCTGCTGAGCGGGATCCAATGGCAGCGCATGGCACCCATGTTGCCAGCGTCATTTTTGGCCAACCGGGCAGCTGTGTCGAAGGCTTGGCCCCGGGCTGCTCTGGCCTGATCATTCCGGTGTTTTCAAGCGGCAGCGCAGTGTCCCAGCTCGATCTGGCCCGGGCGATGGAGCTGGCAGTGGAGCATGGCGCACATATCATCAACATCAGCGGGGGGCAGCTGACCGACAGTGGCGAGGCCGATAGCTGGTTGCACAATGCGATGCGGCTCTGCGTTGAACGTAATGTGCTGGTGGTGGCAGCTGCGGGCAACGACGGCTGCGCCTGTCTGCACGTGCCTGCAGCCCTGCCGATGGTCTTGCCTGTCGGGGCTCTGGATCATCAGAACCGGCCAATGGAATTCAGCAACTGGGGCGACAAATACCGTGGCTCAGGATTGATGGCTCCGGGGCAGGATATTCTGGGGGCCAAGCCAGGGGACGGCACGGCGCAGCTCAATGGCACCAGTTTTGCCACTCCGATCGTGACTGCGGCGGCAGCGCTGCTGCTGAGCCGTCAGGTGGAGAGAGCAGAGCTGCCAGACCCGCAGATGGTCCGGCAGCTGTTGCTGGAAACGGCCTTGCCCTGCGCCGGGGCGCAGCCAAAGGATTCTGGGAAATGCCTTGCGGGACGTTTGAACCTGCCGGGTGCATTCGAACGCATAACAGGGAGTGGAAACATGACTGACCAATCGATACCAGCGGATACAACAATCAGTCCGCAATGCGCCTGCCAAGACGAAGAGCAAGGGGCCACGGCTGCCAGCGCAGAGTCGGCGGAAGACACCGGGCAGTGGATCGCCGAGACCGCACAATCCGCGCCTGTGGTTGCGCCCAGCTCGACCATCTCGACCGCAGCCGCGGCAGCGCCCGCCGCCGCCATGGGGCAGGGTAATGCCCAGACCAGCGGCGCAATGCAGGCCAGCGCTGCCGCCCCGGTCGCCCAGGCGGGCGGGCAGCCCGGAATGCAGCCTGGGGTGACCGCCAGCGCCGCTGCAGATGAGGACGGTGGTATGGTCTACGCACTTGGGGTGCTGGGATATGATTTTGGCAGCGAGGCGCGTCGCGACTCGTTCAAACAGTTGATGCCCCCAAACGACAGCTTTCCCGCCAATCCCTTTGATGCGCGTCAGATGGTCGACTACCTGGCCGACAACCTGGCAGAGGCGCGCTCGCTGATCTGGACCTTGAATATCGAATTGACCCCGGTCTATGCGATTGATCCGGTGGGGCCCTTTGCCCGCGAGGTCTATCAGGGCTTGGTGACCCTGCTGGACGGTGAAATCCAGGCGGAGACGGCCGAAGACTATGTTGAGCGGGTCAGTATTCCGGGCCGGTTGACCGGGCGGACGGTTCGGCTGTTCTCCGGGCAGGTTGTCCCGGTCATTGAGCCGCAGAACACCCGCGGCCTGTATGGGTGGCGGACCAATGTTCTGGTGCAACAGGCTCTGGAGGAATCCGGCGTTGAGGATCCGAGCGCGATCGAACTGTCGCTTTCGGGGTTCTTGAACCGGGTCTACTACGATCTGCGAAACCTTGGCAAAACCTCTCGTGACCGGGCGATGAATTTCTCGGTGACAAATGCCTTTCAGGCCGCCTCTTCCTTTGGCGACGCCCTGGCGGCGGGGATGCAGCTGGATGACATCGAAGTCACCAAAAGCCCGTTCTGCCGCATGGACAGCGATTGTTGGGACATCAAGCTCAAGTTTTTTGACCCCGAAAACGATCAACGCGCCAAACGTATTTATCGCTACACCGTTGATGTCAGCGATCTGATCCCTGTCACGATGGGCGAAGTCCGGTCGTGGACGGCATCCAATTAACTGCGGGAGGTATCGTGATGGCGTTGTTTCCAATCCTTTCCAAACCTGTGTCGCGCAAGCTCTTTGATTTTGTCGACCCAACAACCTGTGTCGATGTGTGGCACGGCGAGGAAGATCATCTGATTTCCGTGGCAATCCATCTGATTCACGGAGCCAACTACAATGATCCGGCGGTGTTTCAATCGCCGGGCTATCAGCAGGTGATGCGATCTGGTGCCGGGTCGGCAGGCTATTGACCCAGCCCGGCCGTGGGGGCTGATTGCGGCGTTGGCGGCGGGCTAGCCCGTCCCGTGCCAGACTTGCAATTGCTTGACCCCTGGGCCGGTGTTCCAAACCACACTCGTTCACGAGACGGATCAGGAGGACTCCGAACATGGCAAGAAAAACACGCAAGAAAGGGCCGCAGCTGGCGGCCTACAACGAAATCTATGACGGCGGCTTCAGCAGCTATTTGCAGAAGAAAAAACATGCGTCGCCAAAGTTCGTCCGCGGCTTGGCCACAGTACCACAACCACAGCGCGCCGCAGGCGCCGACGCTGATGCGCCACTGGCGGCCGCGCGTTTGGGCCCGGGGTTCCGGCGGGGCAGAATCTGGAGCTGACGTCGCCGATGCGGTGGGGCCGCCCAGGGTCTGTTGCGGAACAGATGCGGGCATATCCTCGGGGCACTGAACCTGCGCCTGGAGATCCAGTGCTTGGCCCTGTTGGTTCGGGCCAGGGGGCGCAGGTCAGGGGCCGCAGTTCAGGTGGGCGGGCGGCTGGAATGTTGAGTTGTTTTTCGAAGGTAAGTGCAATGATGGAACATGGGGTTGATCTGCTGGAAACGCTACCTTCCGGATCCTTGGACCAGAAAAAGAAGGCTGCGCGGCGACCTGCTATCAAGTCGAACTTCAGTGTCGAAATCGTGCCGCCAATGCATGTCTACCTGCTGAGCGAACACGCCTCTCATGTTTTGACCGGTCGGCTTTATGGCGCGGTGGTGCCCTATCTCAACGGCGATCACACGATTGCCCAGATCCGGGCGCAACTGAGCGAGTCGATCTCTGCCGAGTTGGTAGATCATGTCATCGAGCGGTTGGATGGCCTGGGCTATCTCTGCGATGCCGTCGAGGGGCTGACACCGGGAGCACTGGCTTTTTGGAATGAGCTTGGCTGTGATCCCGCAAGGGTACAGGCGCAGCTGCAGCGCACCCGGATCTCGCTCACCGCGATTGGCACAGCGCAGCTCGGCGGGCTGAGGGAGCAGTTGCAGGCCTTGGGGCTGCGCCTGGCTGATGGCACCTCGGGCGGAGGCACCGCCGATGGCGGCGCCGATCTCAAACTTGTGGTGACTGATGATTACCTGCGCCCGGAGTTGGATGCGATCAACCGAACTGCGCTCGAGGAGGGACAGCCCTGGATGTTGCTCAAACCCAGCGGCAGTGTGCTCTGGCTTGGGCCGATCCTGGTGCCGGGGCAGACCGGCTGTTGGCATTGTCTGGCGCAACGGCTGAAAGGCAATGTGGAGATCAAGGCCTCAATCAACCGCCAGCGTCAGGTTGCGGCTACGACCTGCCTGCCGACAGCCCGCCCGGCTTTGGAAACGACGGTGGCCCTGGCGCAGAATTGGGCGGTCACCGAGATCGCAAAATGGGTGGCCAGCCAGATCGCGGCACCCCAGGACGGGCAAATGGATCCCGCCTTGGTGGCAACGCTTGAGGGCCGGATTCTCACCACGGATTGCTTGACCCATGACACCAGGCAACATGCTTTGCCGCATCGGCCGCAATGTGAACACTGTGGCGATCCGCAGATCCTGACGCGTCGCGGGTTTGAGCCGGTGGTGCTGCAATCAACGCCAAAGCGCTATCTCGAGGATGGCGGCCATCGCTCCCGGACCCCGGAACAGACGCTCGACCACTATCAGCATCTGATCAGCCCGGTGTCCGGTGTGGTGATGGAGCTGTCGCGAGTCTCGGACCAGACCAACGGGGTGATCAATACCTATAAATCCACCCATAGCATGGGCACCGTCGGCTCGCTGCGGGGGCTACGGCAGATCCTGCGCCATACCGCCTCCGGCAAGGGGAAAACGGATGCTCAGGCCCGGGTCAGTGGTTTTGGCGAGGCTGTTGAGCGCTATTCCTTCATTCACCAGGGCGATGAACCCCGGGTCAATGCGGTGATGGCTGAGCTGGGCACGGCGGCGATCCATCCGCGGGATGTCCTGCATTTCAGCGCGCAGCAATATGACCAGCGGGAGGCGCTGAATGCGGCGTCAAATGTCAATAACGACTGGATCCCTCAGCGTTTTGATGCAGAGCGGGCGATTGATTGGACCCCGGTTTGGTCTCTGACCGAGGCGCGGCAGCGGTTTCTGCCCTCTGCCTATTGCTATCTTTGGTATCCGCTTGAAAAAGATCATGACTTCTGTCGCGCGGATTCCAATGGCAATGCTGCGGGCAATACCATCGAGGAAGCCATCTATCAGGGATTTCTGGAAGTGGTGGAGCGCGATGCGGTGGCGCTGTGGTGGTACAATGGTCTGCGCCGCCCGCGGGTTGATCTGGACAGTTTCGACCAGTCCTATTTTCGCGACATAACGGCCCATTATCACAAGGTTGGGCGGGAACTCTGGGTGCTGGACTTGACCGCCGATCTGGGCATCCCGGTCATGGCTGCGGTGTCGCGGCGGATTGGCGGCGATGGCGAGCGGCTGATCATCGGTTACGGCGCCGATCTGGATCCGGTTGTGGCCATCACCCGGGCCCTGACAGAGATGAGCCAGGTCGGTCTGGAGCTGGACAAAATCCCCGATGAGATGATCGGTGCCGACAGCGCCGAATGGCTGGTGGGGGCCTGCCTCGAAAACAAGCCGCATTTGGTTCCCGACCCTGAGGCCACAATCCGAAGCGCGGGCGATTTTGCGCAGGCCTGGAGCGACGATATTCGCGACGATGTCGATGCAGCGGTTGCCGCAGCCCGGCGTGTCGGCCTGGAGGTTCTGGTGCTTGATCTCACACGCCCGGATATCGGCCTTCCGGTGGTGAAAGTGGTGGTGCCGGGCATGCGGTTTTTCTGGCAGCGCTTTGGGCCTGGGCGGCTGTATGACGTTCCGGTCAAGCTGGGTTGGTTGCCGTCGGCGCGCAGCGAAGCGCAGCTCAATCGAACCTCGATGCCATTTTAGATGACGCCACAAAAGGCGGGGGTCTCCCGTCGGCGCCGCGAGCTTCTTCCGCAGGGAGGAGAGGTCAAACAACCCACCTTAAGCGGTTGACCTGTCAAGAGTATCAAGGAGATGAGTCCCATGGAAATGAAAACCAAAAAGCCGAACCAGACCGCCCCGGTTGTGCGCAGCATGGTGCAGAACCAGAGCGAGCTTCTGGCTGAAATGTCGGAAGAAACCCTGGTTGGAGTGACGGCTTCGATCAGCGTGACCCTTCCCTGTGGCATTTCGGGGACTGCGGGCTGCGCCTATTCCGGGGGCGACGCCGAATAAGCGCCGATATGTTCCCCGCAACCGATGGCACCCGCTGCCGTCGGTTGTTGTGATCAGGGTGACGCCTGCCAAGTTGAAGATGGGCGTCACCCGCATCGTGATCAAAGGCGGTACCGCTGCGCCGTGCCAGAGACAGGCCTTGGCACGGAGGGCCTCACGTCGGGGCCACCCCCAATGCCACGCATTGACCATGAATCGAACAGGCCCGTCCCGGTCAAAGAAACCGGAGAGGCCAAACCACGAGAGTCGGAAGCTGGATGACAGACCGCGATACTTCAGGGCCAGGGCCCTTCAATCAGAATTTGGGAGAGGGTATCTATCGCCGTTTTGCCCTGGGTCCTTCCAGCGCCACCGTTCCCCTTGTGCCCGCCAGTTTCGCGGGGCAAGCAGGACTGTACGCCGATGGCGATACGGGCAACCCCCGCCATGATCTGGAGCAGAGGATTCCCGGGTTGGCCGCATTGCGTCGCCAGACCCAGGGCGATCCTGCCGTAACAATTGTCATTCTCGACGGGACACCCGACCTCAGTGTGAGCTCCCTGTCTAGGGGTTTGATTTCAAAAGAAATGCCCTATTGGCATAAACGCGTCGCACCGCTCAGCCACGCGGATCACGCGCTGTTCAGGGAGATCGCTGAAAGCGATATGCCCGACAAGGTCAAGGACGCCCGGTTCCTGGCCAGTTTTTCAAATGCCAAATTGTTTCGCTTTCTTGGCGATCGACATGCCACGCATATCACCAGCATCATTGCCGGGCAGGCTGGCACGCCCGTGTCCGGGTTGGCACCGGGGTGCCGGGTGATCGTAATCCCGCTGAATGAAATGGGCGATCCGGCGGAGTATTTTTCAGCCCTCAACCTGTCGCGCGCCTTTGATCTGGCCAATGATCTGGGGGCAGATATCATCCACTGCGCGGCCTGCCTGCCGACCCAGACCGATGCCCCGGACGCCCTGCTTGCGCAGGCGGTCGAGAAGTGTTTGCGGCGCAACACGCTGATTGTGGCACCTGCGGGCAATGATGCGGGGGAGTGTCGCTGCTTTCCGGCCGTGCTGCCGGGGACCTTGGCGGTGGGGGCATTGAAGGACAGTGGCCAACCGTTCAAGTTCAGCAATTTTGGCGGCAATTATTCCACAGAAGGGATCATGGCCCCCGGCGAAAACATTCTCGGGGCGCAGCCCGGAACCGAAGCGCCAATCCGCGAAATGGGAACCAGCGTGGCGGCCCCGGTTGTGACTGGCATCGCTGCCCTGTTGATGAGCCGCCAGCTCCAGCTGGGCCGCCAGATCGACGCGGCTGCAATTCTCAAGTCGTTGCTGAAGACGGCGCGCCCATGTCTGCCCGCCGCTGATGGCAAGCCGGAGCGGGGACTGAGTGGTGCTTTGGATCTGCGGGCGTGCCTCGCGGATCTGTTTTCGCAGCCTGGCGCGCCGGCAGCGCAGGGCGGCACAGCGGCCGGCAACGCAAGGGCCTCGCTTGTTTCGGCGAGGATGGATCAGTTGGATCAGACAGGGCCTGATCAAGCGCCGACGGCGGCGGCGGGTGCCGCTCTTCCTCAACAACAGCCGATGCTCAAGCCCAGTGCTCGTGCAGACAGCTTGCAGAGTCCGGATGTGGTTGTCCCCAGCACCGCCCATTCCGGGCTGGTCTATGTCATCGGGGGTTTGGGTTTTGATTTTGGTTCATCGACGGTTCTGCAGGATTTCGAACAGTTCATGCGGCAGTCAGCACCCGGGGAGTTCAAGCAGGGTTGTGACCCGCATCAAGTGACGGATCTGGTCGAGTTTCTGGCCCAGAACCCGACGGCACGGCAACGCCTGGTGTGGATCTTACTGGCAGATGGCGCGCCGCTTTATGCCCTGAAGCCGACAGGTCCCAATGCCGAGGAGATCTATGACACTCTGCTCCATCTGTTTGCAGGGCAGAGCCTGGAGCCGGAGAATGACAGCTTTGTCGAAAGGATCAGTATTCCCGGGCGGCGCAGCGATACGCGGGTGGCGCTTCTTTCCGGTGAAACGCTGCCGCAGCTGGACCTGTCGGATCTGCGGGGCATCTATGGCTGGCACATCAATGCGATGGTTGACGACGCGGTTGATCAGATCTTTCCGCCAGAGGATCCCCAGCGGGTCCCGTTTCACGGCATGCTGCTCAGCTTTCTCAACCGCGTCTATTTTGATTTGCAGAACCTGGGCCAGACTTCGCGAGACCGGGCGATGAACTTTGCCGCAACCAATTGTTTTCAGGCGGCCGCTGTGTTTGCACAGGCGCTGAGTGAACAGCGGGTGCTGGACAGGCTGGAGGTGCAGAAAAGCCCACTTTGTCGATTGCACAGCGATTGCTGGGACATGTCGCTGACCTTTGTGGACCCCAGCAATCTCAGACGGGCAGGCAAGATCTTTCAGTTTACCATAGATGTATCCGAAACCTTGCCGGTGACGGTTGGTACGGTGAAGTCCTGGGTTTTCAGACGCCGCTGACCCTGACCCGCCAACCCTGTCCCGCTCAAGCTGGTTCCTCAAAGGAGCCCGCTCCTCTCGTTGCCTGCGCTTGATTGCCCTTCAGGGCGCTGCAAAGGAAAACCCGGCGCATCCCTTGAGGGCCGCTGCGTCGTCTAGGATGCAAAAAACCGGCGCGGTGATCTCGGGAAACTGCGGGTCGGGGCGGCTGAATTCGGTGACAAAGGCGTTTTGGGCGTGGCTGGTCAGCAGGTTCCGTGCCACGGTGCCTGCAAAATAGAGCCCTCCACGCGGCAGGAAGCCTTTCAAAAGATTGCGGCTGAGCAGGGCCAGAAGGCGGGCATAAAAGGCGGTGAACTGTGAAGGTTCATAGTCGCCTTCCCGGGCACGGCGCATGATGTCCTCTGCGTCAAGCGGGGGGCAATCGGGGCAACAGGCGGCATGTAACCTTGCAAATCCGCGCCCTGAAAAGCAGCATTCGACGCTGCGAAACTGCGCCGCCCTGTCACCGATGCGGTCCTGCAGGGCCTGGTACAGGTCCAGCGGCAAGGCGACATGTCCATATTCAGCGGCAAGGCAGCTCACTCCTTGTGGCGTGGTCAGGGCTGGGCTGAGGTTGAAACCGGTGCCGATGCCAATGACTAGGTTTTGCACCTGGGGGCTGATGTCCTGTGGCGGCAGTATCTCAGCCAGATCCGGTCCCTTTAACCCGGGTAGGCTATGGCCGAGAGCGCTGAGATCATTCAAGAGATGGACCGGAATGCCACCGAACTCCTGAGAGAGAGCTCTGCCCGAAATCAGCCAGTTTCGATTGGTGACCTGTGCGATTTGGCCCGTTGCGGTGCAGCTGACAGGGCCGGCCACGGCGGCGACGATTTCCTGGGGGGCAGGGGCATCGACCCTCGCAAGATAGCTCTGAACGACAGCACTGAAACTGGTGAAATTGCGGTTGGCAAAGCTGTGCACCGCGCTGGGCGCTTGCCCGGGTTCGCGGAGCATTGCGACGCGGCAATTGGTGCCGCCAAGATCTGCAATCAGGCGCATGGTCAGTTCAATCTCTCCCCGGTTTCCGGCGCAAAAAAGGACACTTTGGCCAGATCAAAGGCCAGATCCAGCATCATGCCGGGCTGGGCGCTGGTTTCGGCATGGAGCCGTGCGGTGACCTGCTTGCCACCCAGTTCCGACACCACAAAGGTATCGGCACCTGCTGGCTCTACCAGATCGATGCGGCAGGGCGCGGCCTGAACATCAGAGCCGCTGCGAAAGCCCGCCTCGGCGATGTCCTCGGGGCGCAGGCCCAGAATGACATCGGTTGGCAGGTCCGCGCCTGCCGGTGCCCTCAGGACTACGGGTGCGCCGTCGGAGCGGGCGATTTCGACTTCCATGGCGTCGCCGCTGCGGCGGGTGCGGGCCGGAATGAGGTTCATCGCCGGTGAACCCATGAAATCGGCCACAAACAGATTGGCCGGATGGTTGTAGATCTCGCTCGGGGTGCCGATCTGTTGCACGACACCGCCCTTCATCACCACGATCTTGGTGGCCAGTGTCATGGCCTCGATCTGGTCATGGGTGACATAGACCATGGTGGCACCGAGGTTCTGATGCAGTTTCTTGATTTCGCTGCGCATGCTGACCCGCAGCTTGGCGTCCAGATTGGACAGCGGTTCATCAAAGAGGAACAGTTTTGGATCGCGTACCAGCGCCCGACCCATGGCCACCCGCTGACGCTGACCGCCCGACAGCTGGCCGGGGCGGCGGTTGAGCAGGGGTTCGATCTGCAACTGCGCAGCAACCTCTGCCAGCTTGCGCTCCTGAGTGGTCGCATCGACACCGCGGACCTTCATGCCAAAGGTGATGTTCCTGGCCACGGTCATGGTGGGGTAGAGCGCATAGGACTGAAACACCATGGCGATGTCGCGGTCCTTGGGGCTGACCTGGCTCATGTCCTGCCCATCGATGTTGATTGCGCCGCCTGAGATCGGCTCCAGCCCGGCAATGCAGTTCAACAGGGTGGATTTGCCGCAGCCCGATGGGCCGACCAGCACCAGAAAATCACCGGGATCGATGGCGACATTGATGTCTTTCAGGATCTTTACCGGTCCGTAATTTTTGTTGAGAGATTTGATGTCGAGGATGGGAAGCATGTCAGTTATCCTTTCACCGATCCGGCGGTTAGACCACGGATAAAGTATTTTCCGGCAACCACATAGACCAGCAGGGTGGGCAGGGCGGCAATGATGGCGGCAGCCATGTCGACGTTGTATTCCTTCACCCCGGTGGTGGAGTTGACGATATTGTTCAGCGCCACGGTCACCGGCTGGGTGCCGGCCTGGCTGAAGCTCACGCCGAACAGGAAATCGTTCCAGATCTGGGTGAATTGCCAGATCACGGTGACCACGATGATAGGCAGGCTCAGCGGCAGGAATATCGACCAGAAGATGCGAAAGAACCCGGCGCCATCCACTTTGGCCGCCTTGACCAGGTCACTGGGAATGGTGACGTAGAAATTGCGGAAAAACAGCGTGGTAAAGCCGATGCCATAGATTACATGGGCAAAGATCAGCCCCGGAATGCTGCCCGCCAGCCCCATCAGCCCCAGCATCCGTGCCATCGGCAAAAGCACCACCTGAAAGGGAATGAAGCAGCCAAAAAGCAATGCCGAGAAGATCAGATTGGCACCGCGGAAATTCCACTGCGCAATCACATAGCCATTGGCAGCCCCCAGCAGGGTCGAGATCATCACCGCAGGCACTGCCAGCAGCACGGAGTTCCAGAAATAGGGTCGCAGCCCCTCGCATTGGATGCCAGTGCAGGCACCGGACCAGGCGGTGCGCCAGGCGTCAAAGGTGACCTCGCGCGGGAAGGCCAGCAGGCTGCCGCTGCGGATTTCTTCCAGGCTTTTGAGCGAGGTGGTGACCATGACAAAAAGCGGCATCAGGTAGAACAGGGCAAAGAGGCTGAGGAGCAGGAACAGCCCCCAGCGCAGGGCCATCTGTCCAGGTTTGCGAGGTGCGGAAAGGGGGCGTTGCCCGTGGGGGAAGCTGTTGGAATCAGTCATTTTTCGCCCTCAATTCGGAATAGAGATAGGGCACCACGATGGCAAAGACGACACCCATCATCACCATGGCAGAGCTGGCCGCCTGACCAATGTCCCCGCGTGAGAAGGCCATGGCATACATATAGGTGGCCGGCAGGTCGGTGGCATAGCCGGGCCCGCCGCCCGTAAGGGCAATGACCAGATCAAAGCTTTTGATTGCCAGATGCGCCAGGACGATGAAGGCCGACAAAAAGATCGGGGCCATGGAGGGCAGGATGATCGCCGTATAGATCCGCCAGGAGGGGATGCCGTCGACCTGTGCAGCCTTGATGATCTCGCCATCAACGCTGCGCAGGCCGGCCAGAAACAGTGCCATGACAAAGCCCGAGGCCTGCCAGACACCGGCAATGACAACGGCATAGATGGCCTTGTCGGGGTTGATCACCCAATCGAAACTGAAGCTTTCAAATCCCCAGCCACGCACCAGAGCCTCCAGCCCAAGACCGGGATTCATGATCCATTTCCAGGCGGTGCCGGTGACGATCATCGACAGGGCCATGGGATAGAGGTAAATCGTGCGCAGCATGCCTTCGACGCGAATGCGCTGGTCCAGCAGGATCGCCAGCATCAATCCTAGCAGCATCGAAATGCCGATGAACAGCGCCCCAAAGACCAAGAGATTGTCCATCGCCGTATCCCAGCGCGGGGCTGCCATCAGGCGTTCATACTGGACCAAGCCCTTGAGCTCGTATTTTGGCAACAACCGGGACCGGGTCAGCGAAATCCAGGCGGTCCAGGCGATAAAGCCGTAGACAAAGATGAGGATCGCCACAAAGGAAGGCGCCAGCACCATTTTGGGGATGTGTCGTTCCAGCCATGCGGTCATTGCACCGAACCCTTTGAATTTCTGCCCTGCCCAGGCAGAGGATGCCAAGGCAGGGCTACGCTGGTGAGTGGTGGCGGATCAGAGCGAGTTTGCTACGGCTTGGGTGAGCATTTTCACCGCCTCGGCCGAAGACATATCAGAGTTGAAATGGGCCGTGACCACATCGGTGATGGCACCGGACTGGGCCCCGCGCATGGCCATGCCATGGGCATAGCTGGGCAACAGTGAGCCCTCTTCGGAGCTGGCGGTCATCTCGGAAGCTGACAGATGCGCGCAGGAGTCGAACTCATCCATGGCGACATCAACACGGGCCGGGATCGATCCCTTGTTGAGGTTGAAGACCTTCTGGAAATTCTGCCCGACAATCAGCTTGGCCAGCAAGGCCTGTCCGTCCTGCTTGTCGGCGCCATCGACGTCGAACATGGCAAAACTATCGACATTGTACAGAAAACCCGCACCAGGAGCCGAGGCGCAGAGGAAGTCCTCGCCGGGGACTTTGCCGGCTGCCATGAACTCACCCTTGGCCCAATCGCCCATGATCTGAAAGGCGGCCTCGCCGTTCATCACCATAGAGGTCGCAAGGTTCCAGTCGCGACCGGGGAAATTGCTGTCCACATAGCCGCGCATCCGGCGCATCTGATCAAAGACCGCGACCATCTTGTCAGAGCCCAGTGTGGTCGGATCCAGCTCGACAAAGGCCTTGTGGAAGTCCTCCGCTCCCAACAATCCCAGGGCAACCACCTCGAACACGGTGGCGTCCTGCCAGGCCTGGCCGCCATGGGCCAGCGGGATCACTCCGGCCGCCTGCAGCTTCTCGGCAGCGGCGTTGAATTCATCCCAGCTGGTGGGCATTTCGATGCCATTGGCGCTGAGGATTTCGGCATTGGCCCACAGCCAGTCGACCCGGTGCACATTGACAGGGGCTGCGCACCATTGGCCTTCGCACTTCATATGAGCCGCAATAGAGGCGGGCAGCACCTTGTCCCAGCCCTCGGCCTCGGCGACATTGGAGATGTCCGCCAGCACCCCTTCTTCGTACCATTCCTGAATGGCGGGGCCTTTCAGTTGAACGGCAGTCGGCGCATTGCCGGACAGGACGCGGGCGCGCAGCGCGGTCATGGCGGCATCGCCGCCACCACCTGCAACTGGCATATCGGTCCAAGTGCCTCCGTTGGCAGAGAATTCCTGCTGCAACACGGCGACGGATTTGGCCTCGCCACCAGAGGTCCACCAATGCAGAACCTCTGCCTCGGGGCCAGCCTGGGCGATCGATGACGCCGCAAGCGCCAGGGTCGATGCCGCTGCAAATACATATTTCTTCATGACGAATTCCTCCCTATTTGATCAGGGGACCTTTGCGGTCCCGGTGCGGCGTGCTGATCCCTTGTTGCCAGGGCTTTTGGACACCGATGCCGCCTTTTGGGCAGCTGTATTGCTCTGCAGCCTGCGCTGCGAAAGGGGCCTGGGGCAACGGTTGCTTGACCCACTTGCGGGGGCAAGTGCCAGAAAATCGCCGGTTCCGTTACAACTTGTTACCTGAGAGTACCCAGAGCCGTGAAAATGGGGCAGAGTTGCTGTCATCGCCGCTTTGGCGGCAACTCAGGACACAGACAGCTCAGATGACGATTCCCCGGCTTTTGGTGGTTGATGACGATGCGGAGACACGGGATATGCTGGTGCAATTCCTGCAGCAGAGCGGTTTTATCGCGCTGCCCGCCGAAAGTGAGGCCGAGATCTGCGCCCATCTTCAGGCGGGGCGGGTGGATCTGATTTTGCTGGATGTGATGCTGGGTCGCGAAAGCGGCGTCGAAATCTGTGCAAGGCTGCGCCAGGAGCAGGATGTGCCGATTATTCTGGTATCGGCCCTGTCACAGGATCACCAGCGCATGGCGGGCTACGAGGTGGGGGCGGATGACTATATCGCCAAGCCCTTTAATCCGGATCTGCTGCTGGCGCGTCTGCGGGCGGTGTTGCAACGGGCCAAGCGCAGCGCCTCGCTGGTCTATCGCCGTCGCTTGTCGCAGTTTCGCTTTGCCGGGTGGCGCTATGATGGCAAACGTGACGAGGTGCTGTCGCCGCAGGGGTTTCAGGTGGCGCTGTCGCAGCGCGAGACCAGCCTTCTAAGGGTGTTTTTGGCCAATCCTCATATCCCTCTGAAACGCGAGGAAATCCAGGCCGCCTTGCAAGAGGATCAGGCGACAGAGGCCAGCGCCGAGGGATCGGGGCGGGCGATAGATATGCTGGTGGGGCGTCTGCGCTCCAAGATCGAAACCGACCCAAAGGAGCCGCAGATGCTGCGCACCGCGCGGGGCGTTGGATATGTCATGGCAGTGGATGTCCATGAAGAGGCTGCATCTTGAGGCGCGGCCTGGCGCTCAAGACATTGGCGAGGCTCTGGGTCCTGGGCGCATTTGCAATCGGGGTTCTGGCCACCGCACTCTGGTTTCAATCGAGCCGTGCCTGGCAGGGGCATCTGCAGCGCAGTCAGATGGCGGGCGTTCTTTTGTATCAATCGCTGCAGGGGCGCAGTGCGGCACCCGCTGGCCTGGACGTGGTGGCGCTGCCGCAGATGCCCGCTGAGGGCGCGGCGCAGTGGATCCGGCAATTGCCTGCTGCGGGCGGCGCTGGCTTTATCACCGAACTCTCGATCAAGGACAGAGCCATTGGTCCAGGTACGGGCTTTGCTCCGGGCACCGCGCTGCGTCTGGTCATTGTCTCGGACAGCCTGCGCTATGCGGTATCGGATCTGGAGAGCGCGGCAGGGCAAAGTGGCGCGCAGAAACTGGGGGCGGTGACGCGGTTGCTGGCCAGTCATTGCAGCACGCCCCTGATCTATGCCCGCCTGGGGGAGCAGAACTGGCAGCGTATCGATGGCAATGCGCTATGGGGCTGCACGGCCGCACCTCGGGATCTGCGGCTGCCCGCCGCCTTGCTGGCGGTGCTTGGGCTTGCCATCCTGCTGAGCCAGAGCGCCGAGACAACCGCCAGCTTTGGTGCATTTGCCAGGCTGCTGCGCCAAAGGCGGACCCTTGGGGGGCCGGACAGTTATAGGACCGGCGGGCCTGCCGAACTGCAGCTGATCGTGGCGGCGGTGAATGACCACCTGGCCGCCGCGCGTGAACAGATTGCGAAACGGGCAACCGTGCTGTCAGGGGTGAGCCACGATCTGGGCACCCCCGCCACCCGGCTGCGGCTGCGCGCGGCGCTGATCAAGGATGGCGCGCTGCGCCAGCGGCTGGAGGCGGATATCGACGGCATGACCGGCATGATCGAAAGCGTGCTGACCTACACCCGCTCGGAACTTAGCCTGGAAGAGCCGCGACAGATCTCGCTGAGCGCGCTGGTCGAGGCCTTGGTGGCGGACTATCAGGATCTGAACAAACCGGTAAGCTATACCGCCTGCGCGCCCGATGTGGCCCAGGGCGCGCAGTCGCTGTTCTCGGCTCGGGTGGGGCAGGGCAGTGTTCCGGATGCCCGCCGGGTTCTGGTTCTGGCCCGGCCCATTCTGCTGCAGCGGGCACTGACCAATCTGGTGGACAATGCGCTGAAATATGGTCGCCGCGCCGAGGTGAGCCTGCAGGCGACCTCTGATCGGGCCGTCATCACCGTCGAGGACGAAGGCTCGCAGTTGACGGTGGAGGAGATCGAAGCGGTGCTGGCCCCGTTTCAGCGGGGGGCCAATGCCCGGACCATTGACGGCTTTGGTCTGGGGCTGACCATCGTCGCGACGGTGGCAGAGCAACATGGCGGGACCCTGCGCTTTGAAAAAGGACGCAGGGGGCTGCGGGCCCGGCTGGAGATCTGCCGCAACGAGTGACGGGTTGACCCTAGCGGTGATCGATCAGCGGATTTGGCTTGGCAAAGCCTTCCAGATCCTGCTGATTGGTGATGGTGATCTGGCTGCCCTTGACCTCCACCCCGTAGGGGCGCAACCCTTTGAAGGCGCGGCTGAGGTTTTCCGAAGTCATCCCCAGCACCGAGGCCAGGCGACGTTTTTCGGAATCGAGCACAAAGGTCGCGCCGCCGCCCGCGCGTGCCTGCTGTCGCAGCAGATGGTTGGCCAGGCGCTCCAACGAAGTGCGCAGCTTCAGATCCTTGGTGTTCTTGATGACGCCACGATAACATTGTGCCAACTCATCCACGATGGCCTGGGCAAATTGGATGTCCTTGCCAAAAACCTCGCGCAGGTCCTGGCTGGGGATCAGCATGATGCGGCTTTTCTCCAGGGTGCGGGCCGACATCAGATAGGGGGCATCGCGCACAGAGGCGGCCAGAATGAACGTGGAAACCGGGCGCACCGTGGCCATGCTGGTTTCCCGCGCGTTCCAGCTGGAAAACAGATCTACCGATCCCGAAAGCAGAATATGCAGGAAATCACTGGGATCGCCTTCTGTGATCAATTCGATCTGCGGCGGGAAGTTCTGCACATAGGATGCGCGGACAAGCTGTTGGAAATGTTCGTCTTCCATGTCGGAAAACAAATGCAGATCCCGAATTTCGGAGAGATGTGAATCGGGCATGCCTAGCGTCACCAGCTGAGTATATGTTCGCATGTTGATCGCGCATTCGATTGATAAATGTCAACTGCCAGCTTGATCCCTGCCAGAATTACCATTGATCTATCGTCAATTTGCAAATGACAAAAGTCGTTAAGACATTTATTTTACTGGATTTTTTATGGATTCCTGATCTGGATCAAACAGCGGCGGCCAAGAAGGGCGCAGGTCTCTCCCCAAGCTCGCCTAAGCGGGTCTTTCGCAAATTTCGGAGGGACACCGATGGAAATTCAAAACAAGGCTACCAGCCTCTGGCGAAATTTCTTCAACGTCCGGATGGTACAGATCCGGACGTTCCACATGACGTGGTTCGCCTTTTTCTCCTGCTTCTTTGCCTGGTTTGGCATTGCGCCACTGATGATCATCGTGCGCGACGAGTTGCAGCTGACCAAATCGCAAGTGGGCTGGTCGATCATCGCCTCGGTGGCAGTGACCGTATTCGCCCGCTTCTTTATCGGCTGGCTCTGTGATCGGATCGGCCCGCGGCTCTCCTATACTTATCTGCTGATCTTTGGTGCCTTTCCGGTGGCCGGGATCGGTTTGGCGGACAGTTTTGAGCTGTTCCTGTTCTTCCGCCTGCTGATCGGCGTCATTGGCGCGGCCTTTGTGATCACACAGTACCATACCACCGTGATGTTTGCCCCCAATGTGGTGGGCACAGCCAACGCCACTTCGGCGGGCTGGGGCAACCTGGGCGGCGGCGTCACCCAATTTGCCATGCCCATGGTGTTCTCGATGTTCGTTGTTGGGTTTGGCTTTTCCGAAGCGGTGGGCTGGCGCCTGTCGATGATGGTGGTCGGGGCTGTGATCTTTGTGGTTGGTATCGCCTATTACTTTCTGACCCAGGACGCGCCTGACGGGAACTTCAAGGAGCTGCGCGCGCAAAATAAACTGCCGCCCAAGAAATCGGTCACAGCGGATTACTTCAAAGCCATGGCGGACTACCGTGTCTGGATCCTGTTCCTGATCTACGGCGCCTGCTTTGGGATCGAGCTCACCGTCAACAACGTCGCGGCGCTCTACTTCTATGACTACTTCGACCTGAGCCTGGTGGCTGCGGGTGGTGTTGCCGCCTCCTTTGGCCTGATGAACATCTTTGCCCGCACCCTGGGCGGCATCTTTGGCGACAACTTCGGTGCGCTCTGGGGCCTCAAGGGCCGCTCGTTCTGGCTCTTCATCGTGCTCTTGGGCGAGGGCTGCGCGCTGATGCTGTTCAGCCAGATGCAGGTGCTGTTCCTGGCACTGCCCATGCTGATCATCTTTTCGCTCTTCACTCAGATGGCTGAAGGCGCAACCTATTCGGTGGTCCCCTTCATCAACAAGAAAGCATTGGGCGCGGTTGCCGGTGTGGTTGGTGCTGGCGGCAACGCCGGTGCGGTGGCTGCGGGCTTTTTGTTCAAGGGCGCGATGGAGTGGCCGGATGTCTTCTTTGTCATCGGTGTCACTGTCGCCTGTGCCTCGGTTCTGGCCTTCTTTGTCCGCTTCTCGGAAGCGCAGGAAGAAGAAGAGCGTGCCAATTTTGAACATGCCTCCTTGGACACCCTGCGAGTGCGCGCCGAACGCGCCAATACCGCGCTGGCCCAATCTGTCGCCGTGGTCGAGGAGTGGAACGCCAAGCACCCCGAAGCAATGAAATCCTGAATTCGAACTTGGCGGGCCTTCACCGGCCCGCCGCAACCTCACTCATGAGGAGAAAACCAAGTGGGACAAGACCTAAGAAACTACACCCCGGAGGACGAGAGCTATTGGGCCTCTACGGGTAAATCCATCGCCACCCGGAACCTGTGGATCTCGATCCCCTCGCTGCTCTGCGGCTTTGCGGTCTGGCTGTACTGGGGCATCATCACTGTTCAGATGATCAACCTCGGGTTCAGCTTTGAGAAATCCGAACTGTTCACTCTGGCGGCGATCGCCGGTCTGACCGGGGCGACGCTGCGCATTCCTTCGACCTTCTTCATCCGCATTGCGGGTGGGCGCAACACCATCTTCTTTACCACCGCCTTGCTGATGATCCCCGCCGCGGGGGCCGGTTTTGCGCTGCAGAACCCAGATACACCGCTGTGGCAGTTCCAGATCCTGGCCTTCCTGTCGGGCATCGGTGGCGGCAACTTCTCCTCCTCGATGTCCAACATCTCGTTCTTCTACCCCAAAAAGGTACAGGGCTACGCCTTGGGCATGAACGCGGGCCTGGGCAACTTTGGTGTGACCACCATGCAGATCGTTATCCCGCTGGTGATGACCTTTGGTCTGTTTGGCGGTGAGCCAATGATCCTGGAAAACACCTCCGGTACCCTGATCGGCAAGATCCCGGCCGGCACCGAGACCTATATCCACAATGCGGGCTATGTCTGGCTGCTGCTGCTGATCCCGCTGGCCTTTGCCGGTTGGTTCGGCATGAACAACATCCGCGACGAGCACGTCAGCCCTGACATCCCCAGCCCCGTTGGTGCGTTTTCGACCATCACCTTCATGCTGCTGATCGGTTTTGTTGCGGCTGCCATCGGCTTGTGGCTGATGCTGCCTGCCAAGGTGGGTGGCTCTGGCTTCATGATCTCCAAATGGATCGTCTTGCCCATCGTGATCGCGCTGACCGTGTTCATGCTGAAATTGATCCCCGGTCAGGTGGGGCAGAACCTCACCCGTCAGTACAAGATCTTTGGCAACAAACACACCTGGGCGATGACGGTGATCTACACCATGACCTTTGGTTCCTTCATCGGCTATGCGGCGACCTTTGCCCTGGCGATCAAGGTGGTCTTTGGTTTCCAACACATCGAAGTTGACGGCATCATGACCCATGATCTGGCCAACCCCAACGGCCCATCTGCCCTGATGTATGCCTGGATGGGGCCCTTCATTGGTGCCTTGATCCGTCCCGTGGGTGGCATGATCGCCGACAAGCTGGGCGGCGCGCGCGTGACCCAGTGGATCTCGATTGTCATGGTGGCCTCGGCCCTGGGCGTCGCCTATTTCCTCAAGCAGGCCTATGTATCGGCAACCCCTGAGCAGTATTTCTTCCCCTTCATGGTGCTGTTCCTGATCCTGTTTGCTGCCACCGGCATCGGCAATGGCTCGACCTTCCGCACCATCGCCGTGGCCTTCAACAAGGAACAGGCCGGCCCGGTTCTGGGTTGGACTGCCGCTGTGGCCGCCTATGGCGCCTTCATCATCCCCAAAGTGTTTGGGGAGCAGATCAAAGCCGCAACCCCAGAGTATGCGCTTTATGGGTTCGCCATCTTCTACGGCGTCTGCATCCTGATCAACTGGTGGTTCTACCTGCGCCCCGGTGCCTACATCAAGAACCCCTGATCCCCATCATCAGCACGTTAGCCCCGGCCATCTTTCTGGCCGGGGCAAGCCCGCCAATCCAAGGAGAGACCCCATGAGCCATCTGCTCGACAGGCTAAACTTCCTTCAGTCCAAAGAACTTGAAACGTTCTCCAACGGTCACGGCCAGGTCACCCGTGAAAACCGCGACTGGGAAGACACATATCGCAATCGCTGGCGCCATGACAAAATCGTGCGCTCTACCCATGGGGTGAACTGTACCGGGTCCTGTTCCTGGAAAATCTATGTGAAATCCGGGATTGTCACCTGGGAGACCCAGCAGACAGATTATCCGCGCACGCGCCCGGACCTGCCCAACCACGAACCCCGTGGCTGTGCCCGGGGTGCCAGCTACAGCTGGTATCTCTATTCTGCCAACCGGGTGAAAAACCCGCTGGTGCGGGGGCGGCTGATGAAGATCTGGCGCAAGATGCGCGCCACCATGAGCCCGATTGAGGCCTGGACCAAGCTGCAGAACGACCCGATTTTGCGGGCCTCCTATGTGGAAACCCGGGGCCTGGGCGGCTTTGTGCGTGCCACCTGGGATGAGGCCACAGAGATCACTGCGGCGGCCAACGCCTACACCACCAAGACCTATGGCCCGGACCGGATCTTTGGCTTTTCGCCCATCCCGGCGATGTCGATGATCTCTTATGCGGCTGGTTCTCGCTACCTGTCGCTGATGGGCGGCGTCTGCATGTCCTTCTACGACTGGTATTGCGATCTGCCTCCGGCCTCGCCGATGATCTGGGGTGAGCAGACCGATGTGCCGGAATCCGCTGACTGGTACAATGCCGGCTATCTGCTGCTCTGGGGCTCCAACGTGCCGCAGACCCGGACGCCGGATGCGCATTTCTACACCGAAGCCCGCTACCGTGGCACCAAATCCGCGGTTATCTGCCCCGACTATTCCGAGGCGGCCAAGTTTGGCGATGTCTGGTTGAACGTCAAACAGGGTACAGATGCGGCGCTGGGCATGGCCTTTGGTCACGTCATCCTGCGCGAGTTCCACCTGGATCGTCAGGCCGAGTATTTCGAAGAATACTGCCGCAAATACTCCGACTTCCCGATGCTGGTGAAGCTGGAAGAAAAAGACGGCCGCCTTATTCCCGGTCGCTTCCTGCGTGCCGACGATCTCGATGGCAAATTGGGTGAAGAGAATAACCCGGAATGGAAAACCATCGCCTGGGACGAGGCCACAGGTGGCCTGGTCGCGCCCAATGGCTCGATCGGCTATCGCTGGGGCGAAGATGGCGAATGGAACCTGGAAGAAAAAGCCAATGAGGCCGAAACCAACCTGAAAATGTCGCTGATCCTGGAAGAGGACCACGACGACGTGCTTGGTGTGGATTTCCCCTACTTTGGTGGTGAAGCAACCGAGGCCTTTGCCACGGATGCGGATCACCCCGAGGTTCTGACCCGCAATATTCCGGTGAAATCGATCAAGACCGCTGACGGCGACGTCAAAGTTGCTACTGTCTTTGATCTTTACTGCGCCAACTACGGTCTCGACCGGGATCTGGGCGGCGACTGGGTGGCCAAGGACTACGACGACGAGATGCCCGGCACCCCTGCCTGGGCTGAGAAGATCACCGGTGTGTCGCGTGACAAGATCGTGCACGTTGCCCGTGAGTTTGCGCAAAACGCTGAAAAGACCAAGGGTAAATCCATGGTCATCATCGGCGCGGCGATGAACCACTGGTACCACATGGACATGAACTATCGCGGCGTCATCAACATGCTGGTCATGTGTGGTTGCGTGGGTCAGTCCGGCGGTGGCTGGGCGCATTATGTGGGCCAGGAAAAACTGCGCCCTCAAACCGGCTGGCAGCCGCTAGCCTTTGCGCTGGACTGGGGCCGTCCACCACGTCACATGAACGCGACTTCGGCCTGGTATGCCCATACCGATCAGTGGCGCTATGAGACCCTGGATGCGGATGAGATCCTGTCGCCCACCGCCCCCGCAGGTGATTGGGACATCAACCTGATCGATTACAACGTCCGGGCTGAGCGTATGGGCTGGCTGCCATCGGCACCGCAGCTCAAGACCAACCCGCTGGAAGTGGCAAAACAGGCCAAGGCCGCAGGCAAAGACATTCCGACCTATGTGGCCGAGCAGCTGAAATCCGGCGATTTGGAGATGTCCTGCGAAGATCCGGATGCACCGGAAAACTGGCCGCGCAACCTCTTTGTGTGGCGTTCCAACCTGTTGGGCTCTTCGGGCAAAGGTCACGAATATTTCCTCAAGCACCTGTTGGGCACCGATCACGGTGTGATGGGCAAGGATCTTGGCGAAGAGGGGCGCCAGCTGCCAAAAGAAGCCAAATGGCACAAGGAAGGCCCGCAGGGTAAACTCGATCTGCTGGTCACCATCGATTTCCGGATGAGCACCACAGCGGTCTATTCCGATATCGTGCTGCCCACGGCCTCCTGGTATGAGAAGAACGACCTCAACACCTCGGATATGCACCCGTTCATTCACCCGCTGCAGGCGGCTGTGGATCCGGCCTACGAAAGCAAATCCGACTGGGAGATCTTCAAATCCATCGCCAAGAAGGTGCAGGAGGTCGCGCCCGAGATCCTGGGCAAGGAAACCGACATCGTCGCGCTGCCCTTGCTGCATGACACCCCGGCGGAATTGGCACAGGATCAGGTCAAGGACTGGAAGAAGGGCGAATGCGACCTGATCCCGGGCAAGACCGCGCCGAACTATATCCCCGTCGAGCGGGACTACACGGCGATCTACGACCGCTTCGTGGCGCTGGGCCCACTGATGGACAAACTGGGCAATGGCGGCAAAGGCATCAGCTGGAACACCGAACACGAAGTGCAGCACCTGCGCGAATTGAACGGGGAATGGGCTGATGGTCCGGCCAAAGGCTGTGCCAAGATCGTTACCGACATCGACGCCACCGAAGTGGTTTTGATGCTGGCACCGGAAACCAATGGTGAGGTTGCGGTGAAAGCCTGGGATGCGCTCTCGACCTTTACGGGTCAGGAACACACCCATCTGGCGCTGCCCAAGGAAGACGAAAAGATCCGCTTCCGCGATATCGCCGCGCAACCGCGCAAGATCATCTCCTCTCCGACCTGGTCCGGTCTGGAAAGCGAGAAAGTCTGCTACAACGCCGGCTACACCAACGTGCATGAGCTGATCCCGTGGCGGACCCTGACTGGTCGTCAGCAGCTCTATCAGGATCACCTCTGGATGCGCGCCTTTGGCGAAGGCTTCATGTCCTACCGGCCTCCGGTGGATCTGAAAACCATCACCAAGGATGTGCAGGACGATGGCGACAATCTGGTTTTGAACTTCATCACGCCGCACCAGAAATGGGGCATCCACTCGACCTATTCCGACAACCTGCTGATGCTGACGCTGAACCGCGGCGGCCCAGTGATCTGGATTTCGGAAAACGATGCCAAGAAGGCCGGTATCGTCGATAACGACTGGGTCGAGCTTTACAACACCAACGGTGCGCTGACGGCACGGGCGGTGGTGTCGCAGCGGATGAAGGACGGAACCACCTTCATGTATCACGCCCAGGAGAAAATCGTGAACACGCCCGGCTCTGAAAAGACCGGAAAACGTGGCGGGATCCACAACTCTGTGACCCGGACGGTGCTGAAACCCACCCATATGATCGGTGGCTACGCGCAGCAGTCTTACGGCTTTAACTACTACGGAACCGTCGGCGCCAACCGCGATGAATTTGTCGTGGTCCGCAAGATGAAAAAGGTCGACTGGCTCGACCGTGAAGCGACCCAGAAGGAGGCAGCAGAATGAGAGTACGCGCTCAAATAGGCATGGTGCTGAACCTCGATAAATGCATCGGGTGCCACACCTGTTCCGTGACCTGTAAAAACGTCTGGACCAGCCGCGACGGCGTCGAATACGCTTGGTTCAACAATGTCGAAACCAAGCCCGGCACCGGCTATCCCACCGACTGGGAAAACCAGGACCGCTGGAATGGCGGTTGGGAGCGGACCCGTGCAGGCAAACTCCAGCCCAAACAGGGCAGCAAATGGCGGATCCTGTCGAATATCTTCGGCAACCCGGATCTGCCCGAGATCGACGACTACTATGAGCCGTTTGATTTCGACTATGACCACCTGAAGTCGGCCCCCGAACTGGAGGCCTTCCCCACCGCACGTCCCCGCTCCAAGATCACTGGCGAGCGGATGGAGAAGATCAACAAGGGGCCGAACTGGGAAGAGATCCTGGGTGGTGAATTCTCGAAACGTAGCGAAGACTACAACTTCGAGGGCATCCAAAAGGAGATCTACGGGGAATATGAGAATACATTCATGATGTATCTCCCCCGTCTGTGCGAGCACTGTCTGAACCCGGCCTGTGCCGCCTCCTGCCCATCGGGTGCGATCTACAAACGCGAAGAAGACGGCATTGTCCTGATTGATCAGGAAAAATGCCGTGGTTGGCGGATGTGTGTCTCGGGCTGTCCCTACAAGAAGATCTACTACAACTGGCAGAGCGGAAAATCCGAGAAATGCACCCTGTGCTATCCCCGGATCGAGAGCGGAAACCCAACCGTCTGTTCCGAGACCTGTGTTGGCCGGATCCGCTATCTGGGCGTGATGCTTTATGATGCGGACAAGATCGAAGAGGCGGCAAATGCGTCTGATAAAACAGATCTTTACGACGCCCAGCTGGATGTGTTCCTGGATCCCAACGACCCGGCGGTGATTGAGACCGCCCGCGCTGATGGTATCCCCGAAGACTGGATCAAATCGGCTCAGGTCAGCCCGATCTGGAAGATGGCGATGGAATGGAAAGTGGCCTTCCCGCTGCACCCCGAATATCGCACCCTGCCGATGGTCTGGTACATCCCGCCACTGTCGCCAATTCAGAACGCTGCCGAGGCCGGTGCCATCGGCATGGATGGCGCGATGCCGGATGTGCGCAACCTGCGGATCCCGCTGCGCTACCTCGCCAATATGCTGACCGCAGGCGACGAGGAACCCGTGGCGCTGGCGTTGGAACGGATGCTGGCAATGCGCTCCTATATGCGGGCCAAAACCATCGATGGCGTGCGCGACGAGGCCGTGGCCGCCAAGGTTGGCCTGGATGGGGCGATGATCGAAGACATGTATAAAATCATGGCTTTGGCGGACTATGAGGACCGTTTTGTCATCCCCACCACCCACCGTGAACAGGTCGAGGAAGCTTATGATCTGCGCGGCGGTTGCGGCTTTACCGACACCAATGGCTGCTCGCCGGGGATCAGCAAGGGCTCGCTGTTTGGCGGCTCCAAGAAACCACTGAAAATGCCTGAGGAGGTACGGTAATGGACCGGACGTTAAAAGCGATTTCCCTGCTCCTGAGCTATCCCACCCGGGAGCTTCAGGGCGCCATGTCTGAAATCGGAGGCGTTCTTGCCTCCGACACCCGGCTGACCGCCGCCGCGCGGCGCGAATTGCGCCCTTTGGTGGACTCTCTGCGCAGCAACGACATCTACGATCTCGAAGAGACATATGTCATGCTCTTTGACCGCTCGCGGACCCTCAGCCTCAACCTGTTCGAGCACGTGCACGGCGAAAGCCGCGATCGGGGCGGTGCCATGGTGTCGCTGATCGAGACCTACCGCGACGGCGGGTTTGAGCCCAACACCTCTGAACTGCCGGACCATTTGCCGGTTCTGTTGGAATTCCTGTCGACGCGTCCCCTTGCCGAAGCACAGGATACTTTGGCGGACGCAGCCCATATTTTTGACGCCTTGAGCGAACGGCTTGCCCGTCGTGATAGCGCATATGGTGCTGTGTTCGCCGCTCTTTTGCAGCTGGCAGGTGTCGAGGCCGACAAGGCCGCCGTTGCCGAATTGCTGGAGCAGCCCGAAGTGGACCCCAACGATCTGGAAGCACTGGACGAGGTCTGGGAGGAGAGCGAAGTGCTCTTTGGTCCCGATCCCAACGCCGGTTGCCCGCAAGTGCGCGATATGCTGTCGCGCATGGATGAACCCCAAAATCCTGCGCCCGGTTCCACATCCGGCGTGGCGGCTGAATAACGGAGGCTCTGATGCATAATTTCCTATTCGGTATCTATCCCTATATCGCCCTTTCGGTGGCAATTGTCGGGTCGATCGCGCGCTACGAGCGCGATCCCTTCACCTGGAAGACCTCTTCCAGCCAGATGCTGCGCCGCAAGCAGCTGATCATGGGCTCGGTGCTGTTTCACATAGGTGTGCTGATCATCTTTTTTGGCCACCTCATCGGGTTGCTGACGCCGCTTGCGATCTTTGACGCGCTGGGCATCAGCCATGGGTTCAAACAGCTGGGCGCCGTTGTAGTTGGCGGTATTGCCGGCGTGATGGCACTGGTGGGTGGCGGCATGCTGTTCCACCGTCGCTGGACCGATCCGCGCATCCGCAAGACCTCCAGCACTGCCGACATTGCCATTCTGGCGATGCTGTTGATGCAGCTGGTTCTGGGGCTTTTGACCATCTTTGCCTCGCTGGGGCATCTGGACGGCCACGAGATGACCAAATTCATGGCCTGGGCCCAGGGGATCGTGACCTTTGATGGGGCTGCTGCCTCTTATATCTCGGATGTGGCCTTTGTCTTCAAACTGCATCTGTTCCTTGGGCTGACCATCTTCCTGGTGTTTCCCTTCACCCGGCTGGTTCACATGCTGTCGGTGCCGGTGCGCTATATCACCCGCCCCGGATATCAGGTTGTACGCTCGCGTCGCTCTGAGCCGTTGCCAACCCGCGCTGGCCCGGTTGCCCCTGGCCGCAGTGCCAACAAGTAAGCTGGAGTAGCAAAGATGAAAGCTGGCCTTTTTCCCGATCTCGTCGTCAATGGTGAACTGGTTCCTCATGCCGTGGTTGCGGCTGAGACCCAGAACCACGAAGCCCCAACCGGCAAGCCCGGCATTGCCTGGCGCAAGGCTGCCAATGCAGTGGCGGTGCGGACCTTGCTGCTGCAAGAGGCGCGCCGCCAGGCGCTGACACCAGAGCCGGCCGAGGTGGGACCGGGCCGCTTTGAAACCGATGAGGAGGCCCTGATCCGGGGCCTTCTCGAAGCCTCGGTCGCGGTTGACGCGCCCACCGAAGACGAAGTCAAAGCCGAATGGGCGCGTGATCCGTCGCGCTTCCGCTCGCCGCCCCTGTGGGAGGTCTCGCATATCCTGTGCGCCTGCGATCCGCGCGACAAGGAAGCCAAGGAAAAGGCCTTGAAAAAGGCCAATGTGCTGAACGACCGCCTGAAGGTGAAGCCCAAGGATTTTGTTGCGCTGGCCAAGAGCGACAGCGACTGCGGCTCCAAATCCGCAGGCGGTGCCTTGGGCCAGATCGGGCCCGGTGACACCGTGCCGGAATTTGAAAAATACCTGCCTCATCTTGCTGAAGGGGAAATCACGCCGGTACCGATCCTGTCGCGTCATGGCTATCACATCGTGCGGATGGATGCCGTGGCCAAGGGTCGGGAACTGCCGTTCGAGGCTGCCAAACGCGCCATCACCATCGCCATGGAGAAAGCCGCCTGGGCGCGGTCGGCGCAGGGCTTTGTGCAGGACCTGGCAGCCTCGGCAGAGATCACCGGGGCGGATTTGAAACCCATCGTCTGAGCAGAGCGAGGAGGGGCCAAAGCATGAAACCACAGAGTGGCCGCAACCAGCATCGTGGGGGCTGCCTGGCCCCGACAGATTTTGCCCTGCTAGCGGATCCGTTGGAATTCATCGCCGAAGATCACCTGCGCGAGCGCGAGGTCTGTGCCGCATTGGATCGTATCGCGACCGCGCCCCAGCCCTCTGCACAGGATATTGCCTCCGCGCTTGCCTTTCTTGGCAAGGAACTGCCCCTGCATCTGTCGGATGAAGAAGAGGATCTGTTCCCGCTGATGCGGCGGTGCTGCCTGCCCGAGGATGAGATCGGGCGGATGATCAACCGGCTGGTGCAGGACCACCACCATGCCAGCGTCGATACCCCCGAAGTTATCTCTCTGTTGGAGGCGCTGGGCTCGGCTGAGGTGACGGAACAGGAGCGCCAGTTGCTGCGGCGCTATTCCTCTTATGCCCGTCGCCACCTCATCTTGGAGAACGCAGTTGTCCTGCCCATCGCCCGCCTGCGGCTGAGCGAAAGCGATCTTGAAAGCCTGCGGCTGCGAATGATGCAACGCCGCGGCATCAGCCCCCGAACGAATACCCCAGATGGTGCCTAACCCGATGTTACCAGGTGAAAAGTGGATGATGAAATGACGATTATTGAAACTCTGGACAACCCTGGCTGTGGCTGTGAGGCCTTTGATCATACCCGCAAGCTGATCTCGATCGATGCGGCGCTTGCCACCATCAGTTCGGCGGTTTCTGCCGTCGAGGGTGTCGAGGTTCTGCCCCTGGCGGCGGCACGGGGGCGGATCTTGGCGGAACCTGTGGTGGCACGGGCCCTGACGCCGCCTTTTGATAATTCAGCGATGGATGGCTATGCGGTCGACAGCACAGCCCTGCAGGGGGAGGGGCCTTGGAGGCTCAAGGTGGTTGGCCGGATCACGGCTGGGGAAGCCAGCAGCGCCGGAGATCAGAACCTTTCCGGACAGGCCGTACAGCTGTTCACGGGTGCGCCAATGCCGCGCGGCGCGGATGCTGTGGTGATGCAGGAAGCGGTGCGGCGGTGCGGGGATGAGATCACCCTGACCACTGTGCCCAAACCGGGGGCTCATGTGCGGCGCGCCGGCGAGGACATGGGGCTTGGCGCTGAAGTGCTAGCACCGGGGTGTCATCTGGGAGCACGCGAAATTGCTGCCTGCGCGGCGGCGGGTCAAGGCGAGGTGAGCGTGCATCGCCGGATCCGTGTGGCGCTGTTGACCACCGGCGACGAGCTGGCAGTGGCGGGTAGCGATTTGGAGCAGGCGCAGATCTGGGATGTGAACGGGCCGATGATTGCCGCTGCCATTCCCCAGGCTGCCTTTGACGTGGTCAGTTTCAGCGCCGCAGGAGACGATCCCGAGGCCCTGCGCATCCAGTTGTCCGGTCTTTTGGCGCAATCGGATCTGGTGGTGACCAGCGGCGGCATCTCGGTGGGGGAGGCCGATTTTGTCAAGCCGGTAATGCAGGCGCTGGGGGTCGAGGAGCTGTTCAGCGGTGTCGCCATCAAACCGGGCAAACCTGTGAGTTTTGGTCGGCTGAAGGCGTGTTTTTGGCTGGGGCTGCCAGGCAATCCGGTCTCTGCCTTTGTCACCTGGATGTTGTTTGGTCGACATCTGTTGCAGCACTTGTCCGGCGAAAGCCGCAGGCGGTCCATGCGACGCCACGTGGTGCTGGGCGAGGAGGCGCGCCACCGGCTGGGGCGCTGCGAGTTGCGCCCGGCGCAGCTCAACGGGTTTGACGGCATGGGACGCGAGATCATGCGTTTTGGCACCAGCACCCATTCCGCCCGGCTCAGCACTATCGCCGAGGCCGACGGGGTGATTTTCATCCCCGGTGACAGTGAAACCATCGCCGCAGGAGGGCTGGCTGAATTCCTGCCCTTTGGCGACAGGTAAAGGACGCCAGGAATGCAAATCGCCTACACAATGGCACCGGGGCGCGGTGACACCGATCTCATCCTGTTTCAAGTCGCGCAGCGGCTGATGCAGGCGGGGCTGACTCCCTGTGGAACGGTGCAGATCAATACGGATCGCACAGATGGTGGCAAATGCGACATGGATGTGCAGGTCCTGCCCAAGGGGCCGGTGATCCGGATTTCGCAAACTCTGGGAAAGGAGGCCCGTGGCTGCCGTCTGGACCCTGCTGCGCTGGAAACCTCGGTGGCGCTGACGGAAACGGCGCTGCGCGCTGGCGCAGATCTTTTGATTGTAAACAAATTTGGCAAACATGAAGCCGAGGGGCGCGGTTTTCGGGTGGCCATCGGTATGGCGCTGGAGGGAGGGGTGCCGGTGATTGTTGGCCTCAATCCGCTCAACCGGGTGGCGTTCTTTGACTACATTGCAGATCTGGGCTGCCAGCTGGCCCCTGACGTGGGCTCTGTTGAGGCCTGGGCAAGGGCGCAGGTCTCGGCCCGTGCCGCTGGTGCTGACTGTGCTGCCCGTGCCTCCAGCGCTGCCTGATCCTCGACCACAGAAGCTTGGTCACAGGAGCAGGTCATAGACCTTGTTCAGGTTTGTCGTGCTGCTCCGGGGGCAAAGAGCGAGGCCGTTGCCGGTAAAAACCTTCATGAACCTGTGGCGGGTATGCCGCATGCTGCTTATGTTGGTGGGGAGGATATGTTGTCTATCCGCACGAAACAACCGCGTTAAGGTGATGTGAACCCCAATTTGGCATATTGCCAATGCGTGTTTATGTATTCTGCATGGGGTGAGGGCAGGTAATGGGTGAAATGGTGGATCTTCCATGAAGGGCTTTTCGCGCGGATTTGTTGCGGGGTCGATCAAGCGTGCTTACCTGCCTGTTTTGATGGCTTTTTTGGTGGTCGTTTTTGCTGGCTATTATGCGGAGCAGCAAAACACCACGATCCACTATCAGGGGTTGCGCGCCGAAGTGCGACGAGAGGCAAGCCTGATCCAATCCAGTCTGGAAGGCGCGCTGAATGCAGACATCCAGCTGGTGCGTGGCCTGGTAGCGGTGCTTTCCACCGAACCAGAGATGAACCAGGATCGCTTTGCCGAAATTGCTGAGAAGGTGATGGGAACCCATAGTGGTATCAGTCATGTGGCTGCTGCCCCCAATCTGGTGATCTCGCTGATCTACCCGCTGGAGGATAACCAAGCCGCCTTGGGGCTGGATTACAATCAGAATGAAGGTCAACGCAACGCCGCCTATATGGTGCGCGACAGTGGTGAAATGGTGCTGGCAGGTCCTGTCGACATGGTGCAGGGCGGCTCTGCATTTATCGGGCGTTTCCCGGTGTTTATCGGAAGAGGCGAGCACCGCCGGTTCTGGGGTATCTTGTCTTCGGTCATGAAGACGGAGCGGCTGTTTCAGACCCATGGTCTCAACGATCCGGACCTGAACATCGAAGTTGCTCTGTTAGGCCGGGATGGGATGGGGGCCGAGGGCGGGCTTTTCTATGGCGATCCCGGGATCCTTGCGGATGATCCGGTTATTTTGGATATTCCGCTGCCTGTCGGCAGTTGGCAAATAGCGGCCCGGCCCCTTGGCGGCTGGGCGGCGCATAGCGACAATCCCTGGCCTTGGCGTTTGGTGGTGCTGATCGCAGGGGCGATGATCGTGATCCCGATCTATTTTACCGGACAGTTGTCTGCGGCACGACGAGACGTCATCCGAACTTTGCGGCGGCGGGAACGCCAATTGGAAGCGCTGTCGCGACGTCTCGAGATTGCGGTAGACATTTCCAAGACCGGCATCTGGGAGCTGAACTCAAAAACCGGAGAGGTCCTTTGGGATCCGTGCCTGCGAGAAATTTATGGGATTGGGTCTCATGAGCCGGTTGTCCTGGGCACTTGGGCAAGCTTTCTGCACCCGGATGATCGAGAGCAAGCGATGGAAACCCACCGCAGATCTGAACAGCCTGGCGGCAGCCATACATCCGAATTTCGCATTGTGTTGCGCAATGGAGAAATCCGCCATATCCGGGCCATGGGAGCTGCCTATGCCGACAGCGAAGGTTGGTTGCGGATGGTTGGTGTCAATCTCGATGTGACCCGTGATGTGCATCTGCGCGAAAAACTGATCGAAGCCAATTCGGCCCTATTGCAACGTAACAATGAACTGAATGACGCCAAAATCCGGGCCGAACGGGCGGACCGTGCCAAATCCGAATTTCTCGCCAACATGAGTCATGAAATTCGCACCCCGATGAACGGAATTCTGGGGATGGCAGATCTGATGGCGGAATCGGATCTCGGCGACGAGGAGCGTCAATATCTGGATACCATTCGGGAATCCTCCTATGCGCTGCTGAAAATCATCAATGATATCCTTGATCTGTCCCGACTTGAGGCCGGTCAGTTGGCGATCCACTCTGCGGATTTTGACCTGCGCAACTGTGTCGCGGGTGCCATCAACCTCCTTAGACCCAAGGCGCGTGAAAAAGGACTGTGGATCTCAGTCAGCTTTGAGAAAGGGCTGCCGACCCGGATGCATGGCGATGATGGGCGGCTGCGCCAGATCCTTGTCAATCTGGTGGGCAATGCAGTGAAATTCACATCGCAGGGGGGGGTTGATGTCAGAATTCGTTCTGTTGAGGGGGATCCCTACCACCTGCTGATTGAGGTTGACGATACCGGCATCGGCATCACGCCGAGCCAGGCTGAGCATATATTTGATCGCTTCTCGCAGGCAGATGCCGCCATTACGCGTGCCTTTGGCGGCACCGGTCTGGGATTGACGATTTCCAGCATTCTGGCCAAGCGCATGGGCGGCGGTATTGAACTGTGCACGTTAAAGGAAAAGGGGTCGTGCTTCCGTCTGCAGGTCCAACTGGCATTGGCCGAAGGGACAAGCGAGACCGCTTCAGTTGAGGACGTGATGGACACGGCGGTGCTGGAGGGATGTCATGTGCTGTTGGCCGAAGACAACAAGACCAACCGCCTGTTGGTCCGCAAATATCTGACCGGGCTGGGGGTAGAGCTCGAAGAGGCCATCAACGGCCGCGAGGCGGTGCGCCGCTGCCAGCAGAGCCTTCCCGATATCATCTTGATGGACATGTCGATGCCGGAGCTGGACGGTCTGGCAGCCACGCGCGAAATCCGGGCCCTCAATATCGTGCAGCCGGTGATCGTGGCGCTGACCGCCAATGCCTTTGATTCCGATCGAGACGCCTGCTTGGCAGCCGGAATGGACTATTTCTTGCAAAAACCGATCAGTAAATCAGTGTTGTTGCAGACCCTGGCGATGTTGCAATCGAGCCGGAATGAGCCGCAGGGGCTGTCTGGATAATCCAGCTGGGCGGGCGGCACCCTGTTTGGTCGCCAGAGCCCGGCAGAGAGCTGTTCCTATCTGTTCGCTCAGTCAGAATTCAGCCAGTCAGAATTCAGTCAGTCGGAAACCAGCCAGTCGGACACTGCGGCTTTTGCTTTGGCGCAGGCCTGCTCCAGCGGGCTGCCCTGCGCGAGGCCACAGGCAAGGGCCGTTGCCAGACTGCAGCCGGTGCCACGTTTGCCGCGCGTCAATCTGCGAGCAGCAAAGGCCGCGTGCCCCTGTTTGGTAAACAGGTGGTCGATGCTTTGAGGGCCCGTCCCATGCCCCCCCTTGATCAACACGGACTGGGCCCCTTTGGCCTGTAACAGGCGGGCCTGCTCGCTCAGCTCGGCCAATCGCGGTGCTGTATCCTGTGCCAGCTCCAGGCCACTCAGCTGGGCGCTTTCGTCCAGATTTGGAGTCAAGACGGTGACCCTTGGCAACAGAGGTGCCAGCGTGTCCAAAGTCATCAGCGTGCCGCCAGAGGAACTCTTGAGGACCGGGTCCAGCACAACAGGCAGATCTGGTGGCAGGATACGTGCTAGAAGATGCGCCGCCTCAGCAGAGCCGATCATGCCGATCTTGACCGCTTTGGGGGCCGCGCCGTGTTGGTCAAAGGCTGCGTCGAGCTGGGCAGCGATGATCTCGGCGGGAACAGGGTGGCAGGCAAGGAGGGCAGCATGGGTCTGCACGGTGACGGCTGTGACCACCGGAGCGACGCTGCAGCCCAGGCGTGTCGCCATGGTGATATCGCGGCTCAACCCGGCACCGCCGCTGCTGTCTGTACCGGCGATCACCAGAATATGACTCATGACAGGTCTCCTGTGGCCTCACCGGCGGCCAGGATTTTGATCTGCGAAAAGCCACGGGCCTGCAGAATCTTGGCACCGCGCCAGGCCCGCAGGCCCGACCTGCAGCACAGAACCACAGGGCGGTTCGGCTCGAGCGGGGCAGAGGTCAGATCCTCGGGCAGCAGTCGCAGGGCGGTGGGGACAATCGGTGCCGGGGCCTCGCTCTGGGGGCGCAGTTCGATCACCTGCGCTTGGGCTGTGATCTGCGCGGCGCTGGTAAAACGCCAGGGAGCTTCGGGTTCGGGGGCGTCATCAAAGCGAAACCCACTGGTTGTCAGGGTGCTCATGTTCAGTTGCAACAGCTTACCCAGCGGCGAGGGCTGGTGCTGCAGCAGGGTCTTGAGTGCCATTTGCGCCTGCAGGGCTCCGATAGTACCGACCACAGGCCCCATGACTCCGGCTGTGGCACAACTGGCGGCACTGTCGGGCAGGTCGGGAAACAGCGCGCGCAAAGAGGGGGCACCACCGCAAAAACCGCCAACATAGCCCTGTTGCGCCAGCACCGAAGCAGAGATCAACGGCAGGCCGCCTGCAAGACAGGCATCCGAGAGGATATAGGAGGTGGCAAAGCTGTCGGCGGCATCCAGCACCAGATCGACTTGGGCCAGATAGCGGGTCACAGTATCGGCGTTCAGGGCCTCGGCATGGATCGAAAGCTGCAGATCGGGACAGCTGGCCAACAGGTGATCCCGCGCCGCCGAAACTTTGGCGCGGCCAATATCGGCCATGGTATAGAGAACCTGACGGTGCAGGTTGCTCTCTTCGACATGGTCGGGATCAACCAGGGTGATCTGACCAATCCCGGCCGCGCTCAGGTATTGCAACACCGGCGCGCCCAAGCCTCCGGCCCCCACCACCAGCACATGGGCGCGCGCCAGCCTGTCCTGACCCGCTGCGCCAACCTCGGTCAGCATCATTTGGCGCGTATACCGCGACATCAACCGCAGGCCTCGGCCCATTGACGGCAGCGGGCCTCCGGGTCTGCGGCCTGCTGGATATCGGTGACCACGGCGGCGCTATCCGCCCCGGCGGCAAAAACTCCGGGCAGGCGCTCAGGGGTCAGCCCGCCAATGGCCACCAGCGGGGTCTTGCCCGCCATGGCTTTCCACCGGGTCACCCGGTCCAGCCCCTGTGGTGCCCATTTCATTTTCTTCAGCAGGGTTGTATAGACAGGCCCCAGCGCCACATAGGCGGGGTCATGGGACAAGGCGCGCTCCAGCTCGGCCTCATCGTGGGTCGACAGCCCATAGCGCACACCGGCACGCCGCAGGGCGGCGAAATCCGCGGTTTCCATGTCTTCTTGGCCCAGGTGCACATAATTGCAGTTCAGCTCCAGCGCCAATTGCCAATGGTCGTTGACCACCAGTTGGGCACCGTGCACGGCGCAAAAGTCGCGGGCCCGGGCGATCTGACGGCGCAGCTCTGCCTCGGGTTCATCCTTGAGACGCAGCTGCACCAGTCTTGCCCCTTGCGGCACCAGCAGTTCGAGACGGCCGACATGGCCGGTGATCAGATAAAAACGTTCCATTAGGTCAGCTCCGCCAGGCCAAGAACAGGGGTGGAAGGAACAGCCATGTCGCGGCGGGGCATCGGCTGGGCCTGATATCCCTGCCGTCCGGCTTTGATTGCGCCACTCATGGCCCGGGCCATGGCAATGGGATCCCCGGCCTTGGCGACGGCGGTGTTCAACAGCACCGCATCCATGCCCAGCTCCATGGCCTGGGCCGCGTCCGAGGGCCGCCCGATGCCGGCATCAACAATCAGCGGAACCTGAGGGAAATGCGCCCGCATGGCGCGCAGCCCATCCGGATTGCGCAAGCCTTGCCCGGATCCGATGGGTGCACCCCAGGGCATCAGCACTTCACAGCCGGCCTGCAGCAGACGTTCCCCCACCACCAGATCCTCGGTGGTATAGGGAAAGACCTTGAAGCCGTCCTGGCTCAGAATTCTTGCGGCTTCGACCAGGCCAAAGATGTCCGGCTGCAGGCTGTCAGCATGGCCGATCACCTCGAGCTTGATCCAGTCGGTGGCAAAGATCTCACGCGCCATCTGCGCCGTGGTGACGGCCTCCTGCACCGTGTGACAGCCGGCGGTATTGGGCAGGATGCGGGTCCCGGTCTGGCGCAGCAGCTGCCAGAATTCGCTGCCGTCCCCCCCGGCGGTCTCACGCCGCAAGGAGACGGTGATGACTTCGGTTTCGCAGGCGGCAATGGCGTCGCACAGAACCCGGGGCGAGGGGTATTGGGCGGTGCCCAGCAGCAGCCGAGAGGTAAGGGGGGTGCCGTAGAACTCCATGTCTCAGCCCCCCTGCATCGGTGCCAGGATTTCAATCCGGTCGCCGTCGTTCAATTGGGTCTCACCGCGTTTCGCGCGCGAAACAAAGCTTCCGTTGACCGCAGTGGCCAGCGCGGGGCTGTGAAAGCCGAGCTCGACCAGGGTCTGTTCCAGTGTTGTTGACTGGATCTCATGCCTCTCGGCGTTGACAGAGATGATCATATCGCCTCTCCTAATGCAGGTTCAGACACCAGCTGTTGCGCGGCTTGCTGGGCCATGGCCGGAGCCAGCAGAAAACCGTGGCGGTACAGCCCATTGAGGTGCAGCACGCCGTTATGAGGCACCAGCCTGGGCAGGTTGTCGTCAAAAGCGGGGCGCAGACCGGCCCCCATTTCAATGACCTCGGCCTCACCAAAGCCCGGGTGCAGGGCAAAGGCGGCACTCATCAGCTCGCTCAGCGAGCGCAGCGCGGGCGCGCGGGTAGAGCTGCTTTCGATCATGGTGCCGCCAATCATGAAAATGCCATCCCCGCGCGGTACCAGATACAGCGGCATGCGCGGGTGTAGCAGCCGCAGGGTGCGGCTGATCTCCACCTCGGGGCAGCGCAGAATAGCCATCTCGCCGCGCACCGGGCGCAAGCCGGGCAATTTGGCCGCCATGCCGGTGCAATCCAGATCGACCCGTTCGGGCGCCGGGCCGTCATAGCGGATCTCTCCCCCCATCTGTGTGACCTTTGTGGTCAGGTCGCGCAGGGCGCGGCGGGGGTCGAGATGGGCCTCACCTTCAAAGAACAGGGCCTGGGAAAACCGTCCCTCCAGCGCGGGTTCCAGCGCGGCAATCTCGCCCTGCTGTAGCAGCTGATGGCCATGGGTGCGCTGGGCAAACCGGGTGAGGTCCGCCTGGTCGCGGGCAGGCGCCACGACCAGCGTGCCGCGCCGGTGCACCGGGGTAATCTTGGCCCACCAGTCGAAGGCGCGGCTACCGAGACTGACAACCTGTTCCTCGGCGCTCTCATATTCGCACCAGGGGGCCAGCATACCCCCCGCAAAGCGCGCAACACTGGCCGCACCAGGGCCAGGCCCCTGTTCAAAGATCCGAACAGGGACATCGCGCTGCAACAGCTCATAGGCGGTGGCGAGGCCCGCAAGCCCCGCCCCCGCGATAGTGATCATGTCGCAGGGTCCTGCGCTTTGTCTTCAGGTGCCGGCACATAAAGCTCGCCGCCTTCACGGAACTTGGCGGCCATGGCCTCCATGCCTTCCTTCTGAGCCTCGGCACGGATGTCGTGGCTGATCCGCATCGAGCAGAATTTTGGCCCGCACATGGAGCAGAAATGCGCCACCTTATGGGCCTCTTTTGGCAGGGTCTGGTCGTGGAATTCGCGCGCGGTATCCGGATCCAGCGAGAGGTTGAACTGATCCTCCCAGCGGAACTCGAACCGGGCCCGGCTGAGCGCATCGTCGCGGCGCTGCGCCCCGGGCAGACCTTTGGCCAGATCGGCGGCATGGGCGGCAATCTTATAGGTGATCACGCCGACCTTCACATCATCGCGGTCGGGCAGGCCCAGGTGCTCTTTAGGGGTCACGTAGCACAGCATGGCGCAGCCGAACCAACCGATCATGGCGGCACCGATGCCGCTGGTGATATGGTCATAGCCCGGTGCGATATCGGTGGTCAGGGGGCCAAGCGTGTAAAACGGTGCCTCCTGGCAGCATTCCAGCTGCTTATCCATGTTTTCCTTGATCTTGTGCATGGCGACATGGCCCGGCCCTTCGATCATCACCTGACAGTCCTTGGCCCAGGCGATCTGGGTCAGCTCGCCCAGGGTTTCCAGCTCTGCAAATTGCGCTTCGTCATTGGCATCGGCAATCGAGCCGGGGCGCAAGCCGTCGCCAAGGCTGAAGGAGACGTCATATTTGCGGCAGATGTCGCAGATCTCTTCGAAATGCTCATAGAGGAAGCTTTCCTTGTGGTGATGCAGGCACCATTTGGCCATGATCGAGCCACCACGCGAGACGATCCCGGTCACCCGCTCAACAGTCATCGGCACCATGTGCAGGCGCACCCCGGCATGGATGGTGAAATAATCCACGCCTTGTTCAGCCTGTTCGATCAGGGTGTCGCGGAACACCTCCCAGGTCAGATCTTCGGCGATGCCGTTGACCTTTTCCAATGCCTGATACATCGGCACCGTCCCGATGGGCACAGGCGAGTTGCGGATGATCCATTCGCGGGTGTTGTGGATGTTGCGTCCGGTGGACAGATCCATCACCGTATCGGCGCCCCAGCGGATCGACCAGACCAGCTTGTCCACTTCCTCTTCCATCGAAGAGGTGACAGCAGAGGTGCCCATATTGGCGTTGATCTTGACCAGGAAGTTGCGGCCGATGATCATCGGCTCGATTTCTGGGTGGTTGATGTTGGCCGGAATGATGGCACGGCCTGCGGCGATCTCGGAGCGGACAAATTCCGGTGTCACATAGTCGGGGATATTGGCACCAAAGTCATTGCCGTCCCTGTTGGTGCTGCTGTGGCAGGGCGAGGTCTCGCGCAGCTGGTTTTCACGGATGGCAACAAATTCCATCTCCGGGGTGATGATGCCGGCGCGGGCATAGGCCAGCTGGGTGGGGGCGGCATCCCCATTGGCGCGCAGTGGTGCGGGTTTCACCGGAAATTCGGGCGTCAGCCGGTCACCTTTGACAAAGCCGTTGTCGGCGGCCTGAATTTCGCGGCCCTGATATTCCTCGACATCGCCGCGGGCGCGGATCCAGTCGGCGCGCAGCGTCGGCAGCCCCTGGCGGATATCGGTGGTGTGATCCGGATCGGTATAGGGGCCAGAGCTGTCGTAGACCGGCAAGGGCGCTTCGCCCGCAGTCGGATGGGTGGAGATTTCGCGCATTGGCACCCGCAGATCCGGGTGCAGCTCGCCGGATACATAGATCTTGCGGGATGCGGGCAGGGCGCCGGTGGTGACCGCCGGGGTCGGGGCTGGGCTAGCTTTGTTCATTTTGGTGCTCCTCGAGCCAAACTCAAAAAAGTCACCAGATGAGGTTTGGCTGGGAGGCGCGGGGAGGATGTACGGCCTCCCGGTTCGGAGCGCACAGTCACAGGGGGTACAGGTCCCTTTGGCGGTGCGTCCTAGCTTCCTACGCCAGTGTCAACTGGGTCAGGTTCTAAGGGTCGCGTCGCCGGGTGGTTTGCGCCACCCTGTCAGCCTCTCAGTCCCCTTGGTGGGACTCCCCTGCGTGGGCCTAGACCTAGGGGAGGCGATGGGTTTTCGTCAACCGGAAATTTGATAGATTAAAATGTTTAATGTTTTTCATATGGTTACGTAGGTCGTGTGTGAAATTGCCGCGTTGCAACAATTGGGCTTGGTGTGGTGCGATAAATTATCTATAAAATCCGGAAGGCCCCAGTGGCCCCAAGGTTTCAACGGATTGCCCTTAGGAGAGCCCATGCTGGACGCTGCCCCCATTCGCACTGACTGGACCCGCGACGAAGCGGAGAAAATCTACAACCAGCCCTTTATGGATCTGCTGTTTCAGGCGCAGTCCGTGCATCGCCAGCATTATGATCCCAATCAGGTGCAGCGCTCCAAGCTGCTGAGCATCAAGACCGGCGGCTGTGCCGAGGATTGCGCCTATTGCTCGCAGTCGGCCCGCAATGGCTCCAAATTGTCGGCGAGCAAGCTGATCGAGGTCGAGCGGGTCCTGTCAGAGGCGCGCAAGGCCAAGGAAGGCGGTGCCACCCGCTATTGCATGGGGGCCGCCTGGCGGTCGCCCAAGGATCGCGACATGGCCGCGCTGGAGGCGATGATCCACGGGGTCAAGGAGATGGGCATGGAGACCTGCATGACCCTGGGCATGCTGGACGACAATCAGGTCTTTCGCCTGCGCGATGCGGGGCTGGACTATTACAACCACAATATCGACACCTCAGAGCGCTATTACTCCGAGATCATCACCACCCGCACCTTTGCCGACCGGATCGATACCCTCAACCGGGTGCGCGAGGCAGGCATGAAGGTCTGCGCTGGCGGGATCGTTGGCATGGGCGAGCAGCAGATGGACCGCATCGACATGCTGCTGGCACTGGCGACGCTGGAGGAACACCCGGATTCGGTGCCGGTGAACATGCTGATCCCGATTGCCGATACGCCCCTGGCTGATGTGGCAAAGCTGGACCCGATCGAATTCGTGCGCACCATCGCACTGGCCCGGATCCTGATGCCGAAATCTCACGTGCGCCTGTCGGCAGGTCGCACGGACATGAGCGATGAGCTGCAGGCCATGTGCTTTTTTGCCGGGGCCAACTCGATCTTTGTTGGCGACACGCTGCTGACCGCTGATAATCCCGAGGAAGACAAAGACCAGGTTCTGTTTGACAAGCTGGGCATCACCGCCATGGCGGCGGGTTGTGACGGCAGCCTCTGATGACAGGCGCCTTTCCTCGCCATGCTGCTGCGCTGGAGACCCTGCAAAAGCGCGGTCGCTTTCGCCAGCTGATGCCGCGGGCGGGGCATGATTTTGCCTCCAACGATTATCTCGGGCTCGCGGCGGGCGATCTGCTGAAAGGGGCGGCCATCGAGGCGGTGGCCCGTGGTGTACCGGTCGGGGCCGGAGGTTCGCGCCTGTTGCGCGGCAATGACGCAGAACACTGCCGTCTCGAAGACGAGGCAGCTGCGTTTTTTGGCACCGAAGCGGCCCTGTTCATGGGGGGCGGCTTTAACGCCAATCAGGCGATTTTTTCGACCCTGCCGCAGCAGGGCGATCTGGTGCTCTATGATGCACTGATCCATGCCAGCACCCATGATGGTATGCGGCTGGGGCGGGCCGAGGTCCGCAAGTTTGCCCATAATGACGTCAAGGATGCCGCCGCCCAGATTTCCGATTGGCGCGCCTCCGGCGGGGTGGGTCAGATCTGGATCGCGATCGAGGCGGTCTATTCCATGGAAGGCACTTTGGCACCCATTGCAGCACTGGCTGCACTGGCCGAGACGCAGAGCGCGGTGCTGGTGGTGGACGAGGCCCATGCCACCGGAGTTTTTGGCGATCAGGGGCGCGGGTTGGCCCATGGCATTGCCCATCGTCCCTGGGTGCTGAGCCTGCATACCTGCGGCAAGGCGCTTGGGGTCTGCGGCGGCTTGATCTGTGGTGCGCAGGTGCTGATCGAGACGCTGATCAACCGGGCGCGAGGCTTTATCTTTGCCACCGCGCCCTCGCCGCTGAACGCAGCCCTTGTGCGGGTGGCCCTGGAGGACCTGTCAAACAACCCGGCGCGGCGGCAACGGGCCTGGGAGGGCATCGAACACGCCCATGCAGAGGCGGCGCGACTGTGCGGGCTAGTCGGCTTCGAAAGCCAGATCCTGCCAGTTGTACTGGGAGATGACGCGCTGTGCATGCTGGTGGCAGAGACCCTGCAAGGCCAGAGCTTTGACATTCGGGGCATTCGCCCGCCCACGGTGCCGCGGGGCACGGCGCGGTTGCGGATATCCTTGACGGGAACACTCACCAAAGCCGTGATCACCGAAATGTTCCAAGGGCTGGCGGTGGAATTGGAGGCCGTGAAATGACCACAGTTGTAGTGACCGGAACCGATACCGGCATTGGCAAGACGATCTTTAGTGCCGGGTTGGTACAGGCTCTTGGCGCGCGCTACTGGAAGCCGGTGCAATCGGGGCTGGAGGAGGAGACCGACAGCCAGATCGTGGCCCGACTGTCGCAGGGCGAGATCCTGCCTGAGGGCTATTTGCTGCAATTGCCTGCCTCGCCGCATCTGTCGGCAGAGGCTGAAGACGTTGTGATTGACCCGGCCAAGCTGGCTCTGCCGCAGGTCGATGGCCCGCTGGTGGTCGAAGGTGCAGGCGGGCTGATGGTGCCCCTCAATCGAGAGGTGCTATATCTGGATCTGTTTGCGCAATGGCAGGCGCCGGTGATCCTGTGCGCGCGCACTCAGCTGGGCACCATCAACCACACGCTTTTGTCGCTCAAGGCGCTGCGCGCTGCGGGTTGCGCCGTTGTCGGCGTCGCCTTCATCGGTGAGGCCGAGCCCGAAGTCGAGGAAACCATTTGCCAATTTGGCAAGGTGGCCCATCTGGGGCGGTTGCCAATGATCACAGAGCTGGACAGCGCATCGCTTGCGCGGGCCTTTGCGGCCAACATCAATCTGGATCTGATCCGGGAGGCTCTGACCTCATGAGTGCTTCTGACCTCAGCCAGCTGGAATTCGACCAGCAGCATCTTTGGCACCCCTATACCAATGTCGCCAAACCCGGTCCCACCTTTGTGGTCAAGGAAAGCCAAGGCGTTCATATCACGCTGGAGGATGGCACCCGGCTGATTGATGCCATGTCGTCGTGGTGGTGCATGATGCATGGTCATCGCAACCCGGCGATCACCCAGGCGATCCACGACCAGCTTGATACTCTGCCGCATGTGATGTTTGGCGGGTTGACCCATGATCCGGCCATCGATCTGGGCCGCAAGCTGCTTGAGGTCACCCCGGACAGCCTGACCCGGATCTTTTATTGTGACAGCGGATCTGTCTCGGTCGAAGTGGCGATGAAAATGGCGGTGCAATACCAGCACGCCATGGGGTTTGAGGGCCGCAGCCAGTTTGCCACTGTGCGCTCGGGCTATCACGGGGACACCTGGAAAGCGATGAGCGTCTGCGATCCGGATACCGGCATGCACCATCTGTTTCAGGGCGCGCTGAGCGTGCAGCATTTTGTCTCGCGCCCTCCGATCCGCCTGGGCCAAGAGTGGAACCCTGACCCGGCGCAAAACGGTATTGGCGCTCTGCAAGCGCTGCTGGAGGCCAATGCCAGTCAGATTGCCGGCTTTATTCTGGAGCCGGTGGTGCAGGGCACGGGGGGGATGTATTTCTACCATCCCGAATACCTCAACCAGGCGCGTGCCCTGTGCGATGCGCTGGGCATCCTGCTGATCTTTGACGAGATTGCCACAGGCTTTGGTCGCACGGGTCAGATGTTTGCCACCGATTTCTGCACCGTTGAGCCGGATATCATCTGTCTGGGCAAAGGGTTGACGGGCGGGCATATCTCATTCGCCTGCACCATGACCAATGACCGGGTGGCGCTGGGCGTCGGGGGCGGCAATCCTGGTATCTTCATGCATGGGCCCACCTATATGGCCAACCCGCTGGCCTGCGCCGCAGCCAAGGCCGCGCTGGATCTGCTGACCGGACAGGATTGGCGCCGTCGGGTGGATGCAATTTGCGAACAGATGCAGGCAGAGCTGGCCCCGGCGCGGGATCTGCCCAATGTGCGCGATGTGCGGGTGCTCGGTGCCATTGGCGTGATCGAGATGCAGCATCGGGTTTCGGCAGATGAAGCCCATGCTCGTGCCCATGAGATGGGTGTTTTCCTACGCCCCTTTGGTCATAACATCTACACCATGCCCCCCTTTATCACCACGCCGGACCAGTTGAGTGAGATCACCGCTGGCATGCTGCGCCTGGCGCGGGAGCTGTAGCAGTGCAGGCCCGCTGGATCAGACAGGAGCAGGTACCGGCTGGTCTGGCGAGCAGGTCAAAGGCTGTTGTGGTCTTTGGTGGCTGGGCTGTCGGTCCGCAGGTATTTGCGCATCTGGCGGGCGAGCAGGACGTGTTGTTTGTCGATGATTACCGCAATCTGGATCAGGATCTGCCCGATCTCAGCACCTACGTTGAGGTGAGCCTTGTCGCCTGGTCCTTTGGGGTGGCCTCATACGCCCATTGGCAACAGGGGCGCAGCGATCCCTTTCAACGCAAGATCGCCGTCAATGGCAGTCTCATCCCTGTGAGCCGCGAGTTCGGCATTCCGCCTGTTGCCATGCGCAAGACCATCGAGAGCCTCAGCCCCGAGGCCTATCAGCTGTTTCTCTCCCGGGTCTTTGGTGCCCGCCAACCCCTGGCCGAGATCGACGTTGCGGCGCGGCGGGCCGAATTGGAGGCAGTCGAGGCGCGTGGGGCTGCGCCGGACCCGGGCTTTGACCGCATCTGGATCTCCACCCGCGACAAGATTTTTCCTCCGGCCAATCTGGCCCGCGCCTGGGCCGGACAAGATCTGCGGCAAACCCCGGCCCCGCATATGCCCTTTGCCGATTTCGCAAGCTGGCACGAGGTGCTGGCATGAAGGACGATCTCAGCTGCAAATTGGATCAATCCCGAGTACGACAGAGTTTCTGCCGGGGCTTGCAAAGCTATCATCAGGCGGCCAGCGTGCAGGCCACGATTGCCGCGGATCTGGTCCGGATCTTGCAGGCGCAAAACCTGCCATCGCAGCTGGGACAGGTGTTGGAGTTCGGCTGTGGAACCGGCCATCTGACCACGGCGCTGTTGAATGGGTTTGAGATCGCAGAGCTGACCCTCAATGATCTGGTGCCCGAGGCGGCGGGTCCTCTGCGCGACATTCTGCACCAACACGGTCAAAAAGCGCAGCTGCAGTTTGGCGCCATCGAGCGCCTGCCGCTGCCGCAGCAGCTGGATCTGATCATCTCTGCCTCAACTGTGCAATGGATTGCGGATCTGCCACAGACTGTCGAGCGGCTGTCCAGTCATTTGGCACCGGGGGGCTGGCTGGCGCTCAGCGGTTTTGGCACCGATCAGTTTCTGGAGCTGGCAGCACTTGGCTCCGGGGCGGCGGCGCCCAGCTATCTCAATGCCGGGGATTGGCCGGGGATCCTGCCCGCCGGGCTAGAGCTGATCACGCTGCGCCAGCAGGCCATTCAGGTGCAGTTTGACAGCTTGCTGGACCTGTTGCGCCATCTGCGGCACACTGGGGTGAACGGTCAGGCGACACGCGGCTGGAGCAGGCGGGATATGCGCCAGTTCGAGTCCCGCTACCGGGAAAGATTCGGGCAAGAGGGCTCTCTGCCGCTGACCTATGATGCGGTCTGGATCCTGGCGCGCAAGACCACCGAGGTTTGAGCCTGGTCAGGCGATGCGCTGTGGGGGAGAGGTTGACGCCTAATAGGCGTCGTAGATTGCTCCGTCCGTCAAATAGTTGAACAGTGAAACAAGAAATTCGAAAAAACTGACGCAAAACATCGACAAATGGTCGCAAAGCGTTCAATTACTTGTAGGATACCCGGTCACACTCGGGATATTCCATCGGCCATGCCCAGGACTGAGACGAAAAATATCGACCGTCCACGGCGTTCAGGCCAATTGAACCGCAAGGTTCCATCATAGTTTACCCGGTGTCCAAAGTGGCTGCCGGAAGCAATAGACAGGGAAAACAACAATGAAAAAATCTACTTTTGCATGTGTTTTAGGGGCCGCTACGCTGGTTGCCGGCATGGGGCAGGCGGCTGAGCTGGGGGCTGTGGATCAGCCCATCAAACTGGCGATCAATGAATGGACCGGCCAGCATGTAACAACGCATATCGCCGGGGAGATGCTCAAGGCGGCAGGCTACAACGTCGAATATGTCACCGCAGGCATGATGAACCAGTTCCAGGCCATCGCCGATGGCGAAATTCACGCCACGCTTGAGATCTGGTCGTCCAATGTCTCCGACGAATATGCCAACAAGGTTTCCGAAGGCACCATTCATGAGCTGGGCGACCTTGAGCTGGATGCCAAGGAAGGGATCGCCTATCCCGCCCATGTGGCAGAGCTGTGCCCTGGGTTGCCAGCCTGGGAAGCACTGAAAAACTGCGCACCGCTGTTTGCCTCGGCTGAGACCCTGCCCGCGGGCCGTCTGGTCGACTACCCGGCCGATTGGGGCACCCCCGGTGCCGACCGCATGACCGGCTTGGCGCTGCCCTTCAAAGCCGTGCCTGCAGGCTCCGAAGGGGCGCTGATTGCCGAGCTGCGCGCCTCGACTGAGCGCAACACGCCGCTGCTGATCACCTTCTGGCAGCCCCATTGGGCCATGTCCGCCTATGACGTCAAATTTGTCGATCTGCCCGTCGGCGAAGAGGCCTGCTTTAACGATCCGGCCTGGGGGCCCAACCCGGATGCGGTCAATGACTGCGACTTTGCACCTTCGCGCATCTTCAAGGCTTCCTGGTCCGGCATGGCCGAAACCTGGCCTGCCGCCTTTGAAATCCTGACCAACTATACCCTGGCGGTAGAGCATCAGCAGCCGATGATGGGCGCGATTGACGTCGATGGTGGCAAGGTCGAAGAGGTTGTCGCCACCTGGATGGCCGCCAATGAGGACGCCTGGCGTCCGGTTGTCGACGCAGCGATCAAGTGAGCGATGCGACCGTGAGCGGTTCCGACACACCTGCCATTTCCTGCCAGAACGTCTGGCAGGTTTTTGGCAACAACGCCGACAGCGCCCTCTCGGAGGCGCTGTCGCAACACCAGGACCCCGACGCGGTCTCAGACGCCTTGCGCGCCAAGGGGCTGGTGCCTGCGGTCCAGGACGCCAACTTTGAGGTAAAAGAGGGCGAACTCTTTGTGATCATGGGATTGTCCGGATCGGGCAAATCCACTTTGATCCGCTGTATCTCACATCTGTTACATGCCACCCATGGTGAGATCCGCATTGAAGGTGAAGACATTGTTTCTGCCAGCAAGGCCCGGCTGATCGAGCTGAGGCGCAAGACGCTTGGCATGGTGTTTCAGCATTTTGGTCTGTTTCCCCATATGACCGTGCTCGACAATGTGGCCTATCCGCTGCGGGTGCAGGGGGTGAAGAAAAAGGCCCGTTTGGCCAAGGCGAAAGAGGTGATCGAGCTGGTTGGTCTGGGCGGGCGCGAGGATCACTACCCGCGCGAGCTGTCTGGCGGCCAGCGTCAGCGCGTCGGCATTGCCCGCTCGCTGGTGACCGATTGTTCGGTCTGGTTCCTGGATGAGCCGTTTTCGGCGCTGGATCCCTTGATCCGCCGTCAATTGCAGGATGAATTCCTTGATATTCAGGCCAAGCTGAAGACCACAATCGTCTTTATTACCCATGACATCAACGAGGCGCTAAAGCTGGCGGACCGCATCGCCATCATGCGCGATGGCAAAGTGGTGCAGATCGGCACCCCGGCCGATATCGTGCTCAACCCGGTGGATGACTACGTGCGCGAGTTCTCCAAGGATGTGGCCAAGGGGCGGCATGCCAATGTGGGTTCGGTGATGCTGAGCCCTGAAAATCACGCCTATGGGGCTGATGATCCGGGCCTGCGCAGGGATATGACCTTGGATGCGGCGCTGGCCCGCTGCATGGATCTTTATGAACCGGTGCCGGTCCGCGACAGCGATGGCCATCTGGTTGGGGTGATCAACCCAGCCGATCTTGCCGCCGCGCTGCAGGTGGACACGGCCTCATGAAGAGCCTCAGCAAAGGAAGCCAGGCGGCTTTGATCACGCTTGTGGTGGGGGCGCTGTGCCTGCTGCTGGAGAGCATGCTGCCCTGGCTGACCAGCTATCCCAAGGGCTGGGAACTGGCGGCAAGCGATTGGGTTGGCCTGGGGGTGAAATCCGGCCTGGACTTCATCAAACCTGCCGCGCGGATGTTTTCGACGCTGATGGGCTATCCGATGGCGGCGGCCAATTCTGTGCTGGCAACAGTGCCATGGCCCCTGCTGATCGCAGCGGCCGTCGCCCTTGGCTGGCGTCTGGGGGGGCTGAAGATGGCGGCCATGGCAGCCGTTGGCCTGGGTCTGGTGGTGATGTCCGGCTATTGGCCGCAGGGTATGAACACACTGGCCTTGGTGGCGGTTTCGGTGCCCTTGGCGATGATGGCTGGCACGTTGATTGGTATTCTGGCGAATGAGTATCCCCGGTTTCGCGAGCCGATACAGGCGCTGCTGGATGTGATGCAGACGGTGCCGACTTTTGCCTATCTGACACCCTTGTTGGTGCTGTTTGGCTTTGGTCCGGTGGTTGGCCTTATTGCTTCGGCAATCTATGCCGCTCCACCGATGGCCCGCAATGTGCTGTTGGGGTTGCAGCGGGTTGAACCAGAGGTCAAGGAGGCGGCGGTGATGGCGGGCGGAACCCGCCTGCAGCAGCTGTTTCAGGTCGAGATCCCGGCGGCCAAGCTGCAGATCATGGTGGGTGTCAACCAATGCCTGATGGCGGCCCTGTCGATGGTGATCATCGCGGCTGTTATCGGTGGCTTTAACGATATCGGCTGGGAGGTCTTGCTGACCATGCGCAAGGCGCAGTTTGGTGCAGCGATGCTGGCGGGCTCGGTGATCGTGATCTTTGCCATTCTCATCGATCGCATGTCGGCCACGCTGGCGCTGGATCGCCGCCGCCTTTGGGATGGTCGTGTGGCCCTGGGTATTCTGGCAGTTGGGCTGCTGGCCAGCCTAGCCCTGCGCAGCAGTCTGCCCGATCCCGGCAGCTATCAGATGCTGGACCCTGTGGCGGTTTGGCTGGACAGTTGGTTGACTGATTTCACCCGCGCCAATGCCGATCTGCTGACCAGCGTCAAAAATGGCATCATGTTCTACGTGCTCTTGCCGCTGCGTATCGGGTTGGATCAGGCGATCCTGCCCTTCACCTGGGGCTTTTTGTGGACCCCCGGCATGAGCCTTTGGTTCTTTGCGGCTGCCGCCGGTACCGCCTTGGTGCTGGGCCTGCGGGGTCAGTTGACCCTGGGGTTGGTGGTGCTGATTGCTGCCGGAATACTGGAGACGGGCGTGTCGCAGCTGCCCTGGCCCTTTGTCCTGATCGGCGCGGCGGCCCTGTCCTGGGTGGCGGGCGGACATCGTCTGGCGATCCTGTCGACCGTGCTGCTGGCAACCATCCTGGTCTCAGGCCTGTGGGAGCGCGCCTTGCTGTCGCTTTATCTCTCAGGTGCTGCGGTCTTTGCCTGCGCCGTTCTGGGCGGTGGCATCGGCTTGCTGAGTGCGGTGTCGCCCATGGTCTGGCGGGTGGTACGGCCGATCTGCGACATGTTGCAGACCATTCCGCTGTTTGTGTTCCTGATCCCGGTGCTGATGGTGTTTCAGATCGGCGAGTTCTCGGCCTTTCTGGCCATCATCGCCTATGCGGTGGTGCCGATGATCCGCTACACCCGGCAGGGGCTGATCGACACGCCAGAGGAGATGATCGAGGCGGCAACAGCCGCCGGGGCCACCCGCTGGCAGATGATGCGGGATGTGCGCGCGCCCTATGCGGCGCCAACCATCCTGCTGGGGCTGAACCAGACCATTCTCTATGCCTTTGCCATGCTGGTGATTGCCGCGCTGATCGGCACCACCGGGTTGGGCCAGTCGATCTATCTGGCACTGGGGCAGGCGGATGTCGGGCTTGGCATCTCGGCGGGGGCTGCCATGGCAATCCTGGCACTGATCGCCGACCGGATCGTCCAGGGCTTTGCCGAAGAGCGCAAACGGGCCCTGGGCCTTTGACGGCCTGGGTCTCTGATTTCCAGGGTCTCTGATGGGCTGCCCTGCGCCCCGGCTGGTCCGGGGCGCAGGAAAACACCTCTGGTGCCGGGTGGGAATTGCCGATAGCAATTGGGGCGCAAATCCAAATTGACCAAAGAGAGAGCTGCGCATGCATCTGGCCTATGTCATGACCGAAACCCGTGGTGCCACCGACCGCTTGCTGACAGCCCTGGCGCAAGCGCTGGATGCCAAAGGCATTCGCCTGGCAGGCATCGTGCAAAGCAACACCGAATGCAGCGATGACACCCTCTGCGACATGGACGTGCGGGTGCTGCCCGCAGGTGAAACCATCCGCATCTCGCAATCGCTTGGGGCCGGCGCGCGCGGCTGTCGGCTGAACCCGGAAGCGCTGGAGTCGGCCGTGGGGCAGGTGACAGCCAGCCTGCACGCTGAGCCGCAGCCGCAGGTGTTGATTGTCAACAAATTCGGCAAGCACGAAGCCGATGGGCGCGGCATGCGTCCGGTCATCGGCGAGGCCCTGGCGCAGGGCATGGTGGTGGTCTCGGGCGTCAACAAGATGAATGTAGAGGCGTTCCAGGGGTTTTCAGACGGCATGGCTGTCGAGGGCGCAACCGATCTGGAGGCGCTGGTTGCCTGGGTGAATGAGAGCTTGTCTGCGGGCTAGACGCTTCAGGGCCGGGCCCAGGGAGAGGTCCATGCCAGTCTACGGACAATCATCAGCCCCAACACAGGCTTTTGGATTCCAGCAGACCAGGCAGATTTCTTGCAGGAGGTTTGGTGGAAACCCGCAGTCGCATTGCGAATGTCCTCCCGGAGTTGCTCACCTGGATAGAACGACGCGCCAGCCCGATGCGCCGGCCCGATGCATCAGACAACAATCCAGCGGCAGAGAACTTGGCACTGCCGCTGATCTGCTATTTCTTTGTGTTGTGGGCCTCAGGCCGTTGTGGCCTGCAGGTGCGCAACGCTCAGAACCGCGGCGATCACCAGCCCTTCCAGCATCAGCGTGCCCAAGCCAATCACGATTTGAAGTGCCAATTCCATTTTTCTTCTCTTTTGTCCGCTACGCTTAGATGAATTGGCGAACGGCCATGTTTGCATTGTCCTGGAATTCCGGATTGCTGTAGCCTGCGGTCTGGCTGGCCTGATCGACCACCGGGCCGGTCGGGAATTTGCCCGCGCTGGCGTAGAAGCAACCACTCTTGAATTTTGGTTCCAGCAGTCCGTCGATATAGCGTTTGGCACCGGTTTCGATTTTGTGCATCATCCCGAGCCTGGGCATCAGCACCCCGCCCAGATGCTTGAAGAACAGCCGTTTGATGAAAGGCAGGTCGTCAAAGCCGGCGGTGCCGGTGGTGCCACCGCTGCCGCCAGCATTCAGGATCACCGCATCCATGGGTGTTGCCAGCTTGGCGACTGCCGCGCGTACGGTCTCGGGCTTCATGATGTCCAAAAGGACGATCTCAAAGATCTTGCGGCCGGTAGCGGCTTCCAGCTGGGCTTTGGCGGCCTTTGCCTTGGGCTCGTTGCGGCAGGCCAGGTAGATCTTCTGGATGCTGTCCTGCGCCGCCAGCAGGCGGGCGCTTTCTCGGCCCTGATCCATCGCAAGCTCAACCCCGATCTGAATCTTGGGGAATAGCTTGGCTTGACCAACCTGGGGCGCTTCAGTCGACCAGGTTAAGGCGCAACACTCCGGAAAACCTCATAAAGACATGGTAAAATGGCAACAAAGCAAGGTGGCGCATTCCCTGCTCTTGACCTCCCCCACCGGAATTCTTAGCGCAGCTATACCCAGCTCTTCGTCAGGCAAAAACAATAACCGCAGCATAGGCGGAGATGGGATATGCTTTTACACCGAACGACCGTTTCGATTTGGGCTTTGATGGCGGCAACGCCTCTTATGGCCCAGGTTGTTGACCTTCAGGAAATCAATGTCTCGGGCGAGACCGAGGAAGCCTATTTTGGCAAGAGCGTCGCGCTCGACACCGGAACAGTGTCCAAGACCGGCGATAATATTCTGGAAACCCCCCGCTCCGTCAGCGTGATCACCGCACAGCAGATGGCCGAGCGTGGGGCGCAAAGCGTGGACCAGGTTTTGCAGTACTCGGCCGGGATCGTTGGTGGCCAGTGGGGCCAGGACGCCCGCTCGGATTGGTCCCTGATCCGTGGCTTTTCCCCCTCGACGCTGCACGACGGGCTGCCCTCGCGCTATGGGTTCTACAACGATACCCGACCCGAGACCTTTATGCTGAACAGTGTTGAGGTTCTCAAAGGTCCGGCCTCGGGGCTTTATGGTAGCGGCTCTGTTGGCGGGGTGGTCAATACTACCTCGAAAACAGCGGCGCAGGATGCCGATAACATGGTGCAGGTTCAGGCGGGCTCCAATGATCGCATGCAAATCGCCGGGGATGTCAGCGGCGATTTGAACGCGGCAGGCACGCTGCGCTATCGCTTTGTTGGATTGCTGAGGGACTCCAAGGATTCCGTTGATTTCTCCCAGGATGATGCCATTGCCCTGGCACCTTCGATCACCTGGCGACCCAGCGAAAACACTGAGCTGACAGTGCTCGCCAACTACCAGAAGAACGATGGCAGCCCGCTGATCCAGTTTGCCTCGATCTATGGGACATTGCTACCGGCAACCGGCTTTGGCACCGGGACATATCTGGACAGTGATACCTTTATCGGTGAGCCGGGCTTTGACACCTATAACACCGAGCAGCGCTCGCTCACTGCGATGTTCAAACACCGGTTCAATGCGACCTGGAGCATGAATGCAAGCGCGCGCTACCTGGAGGGCGAGTCCCTGTATCAGCATGCCTGGTGGGCTTTTGATAACTTTGGCAACGGGCGCTACAATCCGGATGGCACCATCAACCGGACCTTTTACCGGGCTGAGAACGAGCTGAAAACCTGGGGGCTGGACAGCTATGCAACGGCTGAATACGGCCTGGGTGGCTTTGAGATGCGGACCATTCTTGGGGCCAGCTATACTCAGGGTTACTATGACAGCGATACCGGCTATGGGGCACAGGTCGCACCCATTGATCCTTTCAATCCAACCTATGGCGGGTTCAACCCGATCACGGTGACCGATACGGCAGGCAATACCATCACCGAATGGGGGCTCTATGTGCAACAGCGCGCAGTATTCCAGGATCGGCTCTTTGTGGATCTAGGCCTGCGCTATGGCGATATCGAGACCGGCACCAGCAACGGCAGCTTTGGGGCGACAACAGTGGCAGCACAGGACAGCGCTTGGACCGGAAATGCGGCGGTGCTCTATCGCTTTGACAGTGGTTTGGCCCCTTACCTCAGCTATGCCGAGAGTTTCCGCCAGGACGCCATAGGGGCAGACGTCAATGGTACGCCATTTGAACCAACCCGTGGTGAACAGTTTGAAGTAGGTCTGAAGTACCAACCAGCAGGTACAGACACGCTACTGACGGTTTCGGCCTTTGACCTGACCAAGTCAAATCTGACAGTTGCAGATGGGGCCAACCCCGGCTTTCAGGTGCAAACCGGCGAGGCGCACAGCAAGGGGTTTGAATTTGAGGCCTTTCATCGCTTTGGCGATGTCTCTGTCAACCTGAACTATACCTATCTTGATACCGAGGATGCCGAAGGCGACTACATTGCCCAGGTTCCCCAAAACGCCGCCTCGCTATGGGTGAACTACGAGCCCTTTGAGGGGGCTCTGACAGGGTGGAAGCTGGGCGCGGGTGTGCGCTACAATGGCGAAGCCTGGGGGGGTGCCAGCACCTATCTGACGCCGTCTTATACGCTGTATGACGCGGCGGTCTCCTATGGTCGGGACAACTGGTTGGTGGCGCTGAATGTGCGCAACCTCACAGATGAACGCTACATCAGCACCTGCCAGTCCGGTGCCTGCTACTTTGGTGAGGGCCGCAACTTGGCTTTGACCTTGACGTCGAAGTTCTAAAACCAAACCCCGGGTGCGGCCAGGCGGACTGTCGGTTTGCACTTGGGGTTGAGCGGTCAAACAAAACCCCCGCGCCGTGTTCACAGGGCGCGGGGGTTCTCTTGTGACGATGGGGCCGATGGCGCGCTAGCCTATTTGGAAAAGCTCATCGGTAGATTGAAGGTAAACTGAGCGCTGCCAAGACCCTTGGGGGCAGATGGGAATTTTCCGGCCCGGCTGACGGCTTTTAGCGCGGCCTGATCAAAGGCGGCAACGCCTGAGGATTTGGCGACGCGGTAGTTGACCAGCGCGCCGCTGACCGCAACGGTGATGCGCAAGACAACCCGACCAGATCCCCGTGTTCCGGACGGATAGCGTTTGCGTCGCTCAATCCGGGAGCGGATTTTTGCCCCCCAGACTGATTGAAGTTTTGCCCGCTGTCCTGCCGAGATGGTCGCCGTGCTGGCACCGCCCGCAGTGCCAGCCTGCGCCCCGCCACCAGATCCGGCGGCCCGTTGGGCCGCACGGCCCGGTGAGGTTTGATTGGACCTCTGCGCAGTTGGCGGGGTCTGGGCTGGTTCGGGGGCTGGCTTAGGTCTTGGCTCTGGCTCAGGTGGGGGTGGTGGCGGTGGTGTCGACATATCGACGTCGACTAAATCAGCCTCTTCCGGTTCCGTAAGCGTAATCTGCACTGCAGCGCGCGGGGCCTCTGCCAGTTCAAACTGTGACACCTGTGGCGCATCGGGGGGCGTCAGAGGTTGTTCCAAATCCGGTTCCACCATCTGTGGACGCGGCGGTGGGCGTTCCCAGGCTTTGACCATTTCGGCAACCGTGGCGCTGGCGGCTTCGATCGAGACCATGGCCTCGCCCCCGGCACCGCTGGATTGCACGCCAGATTCCGGAGCGGAGGCAAAGAGACTGACATGAATAAATGCGGCCAGGCCAGCAAACAGGGTGACTTCGGCGGTGCGTTTCATTGCGGGTTCACCACCAGTTCGGCACGGGCAAGACCTGCTGCGGCCAGTTTTTGCAGGATACCAGCCAGGGTCGTTGCCTCCAGCTTGGCGTCGGCGCGTAGCAATACCACCGGGTTTTTGGCGCTGGAATGCGATAGCAGCTCCAGCGCGACCTCACCTTCGGCCCCGTCAAAATGCATCCGCCCTTCGGCATCAATGTAGAGCACGGGTTCAGCTTCGGCCTCCGCCTCAAGATTGGCACCGGGCGGTGTGACCTCAAAGGGTTCGGGCTGCGCCAGATGCGAGGTCATCAGAAAGAAGATCAGTAGCAGAAACACCACATTGATCATCGGCACGATTGATTCCGCGCGCGGGCGTTTCACAGGAGGGGAAAGGTCCATTACGCGTCTCACTCCACCAGCACGACATTGACCAGCCCGGCGTGGCGCAGCAGGGTCGTTACGTCGATGATACGTTGCAGATCCGCCCCATCGCGGCCGCGCAGGATGAGGATATCCTCGGGCGAGGACATCAGCGGCGCAAGCGCTTGGGGCAGATGACTATCGGCGACAGGAACGCCATTCAAATCCAAATTGCCCGCACCAATCCCCACCAGCCGCGGCGGCCCGGTATATTCACCGCCGCGCCCGGCAAGGGGCAGCTCCAGAACAGCATCGGTGCCAAAGCGCGAGGCCAACATAAAGAAGACCAGCAGCAAAAAGACCACGTCGATCATCGGCGTCAGGCTAGGTTTGCGCCGGGGGCGTCTGGCTTCGGTAAATTGCATCGTCTTACTCGGCCGCCATGGGGAGGTCTTGCGGCACCTCGGCGACAAACAGCCGGGTGGCACTGTCTTCAATATCCTGACGGATGCGGGTGATGACGGATTCAAACCAGGTGAGGGCCGCCGAGGCCGGGATGGCCACGGCCATGCCAGCGGCCGTGGTCAACAGCGCTTCCCAGATGCCCCCGGCAAGCAGCGCAGGATCGGCCTTGGAGCCCGCCTGTTGCAGCGCCTGAAAGGCGGCGATCATGCCAAGAACCGTGCCCAGCAGACCCAGCAGCGGTGCAATTGTCGCAATCAGCTCCAGCGCGCCAAGCCCGGTGCCTGCCTGCGCCAGGTGCTTTTTGGCAATCCTTGCGGTTTCTTCGCGGGCGCGGTCCTCGGGGAGGTTGCGCAGGGCGGCTAACCCAGCGCTGACCACCTTGGAGCGAATGCCCATTCGGCCCTCAACAATGGCCAGAGCCGCCGCAGGGTTGCCGGCTTCATAGGCCAAGACCGCCTTGCTGGCCTTGCCACGGGACCAGGCGCCGATCAGGGCCAATCGCCAGATCTTCCAAAGGATCAGCGCCAGGGTGATCACCGAAAGCGCCGCGATAGCCCAGATCGAAGGGCCGCCGTCGCGCAAGAATTTCATCGCTTTGCCAGAGGTTTCCTCTGCCAGCAGCAACATTTCTTCCTGTCGGCTGAGCGGCTCGAGAGCTGGCAGTTCAGTAGCGGCGCTCGGTGCGGTCTCATTGCCCAATTCGGCAGGTACGGCGGCTGGGTCTGAAACCTCTGGCGAGACGGGAGAGTGGGAGACAGGCACCGCTGTGGTCGGACTGTTGCTGGCCGTGGCCTCGGCAGCAGGTGTCGCAGGCGCTGCCATTTGCGCAGAGCCCTCTGCCGCTGTGCCCTCGACAGGGGTGGACAGGGCCGGGGGCGCAGCTTTCAATTCGGTTGGTACGATAAGCGGCGTCACCAGGCCACTGCCCGTGCTGTCGACAGTGGGTGCGGCAAGGACGGGCGCCGAAGAGGTCGGGGCCTGAGCTGTTTCTTGCGCCGTGGCAAAGGAGGCGGTGGCCAACAATAAGGCAGCTGAGAGAGAGATGTGCGCGGTCATGGCTTGCTCCAATAGGCGGCGAGGTAGCTGGTTCCGGGGGCTGGTTTGTCTGCCTTCAGGGCTTCACGCACGGGCGTCACATCCGACTTTTCGCTGGCCAGCCACAGGAAGTGATCCGGATGTTCCTGATGCGCTGCCAAAGCCTGGCGCGGCAGATCCTGGGCCTCTTCGCGGGTGAGCCAGGTGAGCGCGATTCCTGCAGGGGCGGTGATGGGGTAGCCGCAGTCCGCGCCCTGGGCGGCGACAAGAGTCACCTGGCCCTTGCTATTGGCGGGCAGGGTTTCGAGAATGCGCGCCACCGCTGGAAAGGCGGTTTCATCGGCAAAGATGCAGATCTTGGAACTCTCTGGAATGCCGCCGCCGCCGGGTCCTGCGATGACCAGCAGATCGCCAGTGCTGGCGCCCAGCGCCCAGTTGGTTACACGGCCACCATCATGCAGGAAGACGTCAAAATCCATCAGTCCGCAATCTCGGTCGATCCAACGGGTGGTATAGACTGGTCGATGCAGCGCTGTTTCTCCTTTGGGCCAGACTGTTGACCCGTTATCAGACAGGCTGGGCCATTCCGGTTCAATGCAATCGGCGGCGGGTAAGAGCAGGCGGAAGTGGATGGCGTCATCCCGAAAGTTGCTCAGATCATCGGCCTTGATGCGTACCCGAAGGAAAGCGGTTCCCACCGGGGTGATAGAGACGACCCGGGTAAAATGCAGATTTGGCGGGCGGTTGGGCAGGGTTGCGCTATCCGACCAACGCAGATCCTTTGCCGCTTCGGGCAGCAGGTGAGACAGGGTTTCGCTAAAGCTGTCCTTGAGCATGAACAGACGGTCCGGCAATGCCGCTGAAATCCTAACGCGAATACCCTCGTCGGCGGATTCAAAGCGGTACTGGCCAAAGGAGGGAACCTCAATGCTGACAGCGCTCTCGATGTCTTCTACGACCTGCAGCTCGTGTTCCTGGGCCTGGTGCAGCATCACCTGCCGCATGGCGGTATAGGACAGGCCCGTCAGTAGGGCTGTGGCATCAATTGGGAAGCTTGGGTTTATCGTCATGCTACGATCCTATTCGGGGATGACATGTGGGGTGCCGTGCACCGGGTCGGAAATGATCTGGCATCTGAGCTCAAAGACCTGTTCCATATTGTTTCGGGTGACGACCTCGGTGGGGCTGCCCGTGGTGAAGATGGCGCCCGCGCGCAGGGCGATGATGTGATCAGCAAAGCGCGCGGCCAGATTGATGTCATGGAGCACCATGGCCACGGTCTGATTGTTTTGCTGGTTGAGCGACTGGATCAGCGACAAAAGCTCGATCTGATGTGGCAGGTCCAGGTAGGTCGTTGGCTCATCCAACAGCAGGATTTTGGTATCCTGCGCCAGGGCCATTGCGATCCAGGCGCGTTGTCGCTGACCACCAGACAAGGCCTCGAGAGGGCGGTTGGCATTGGGGGCCATGCCAGTCAGTTCCAGCGCCCGGCCCACGGCTTCGGCGTCCTGATGGGACCATTGTCGCAGCGCCGATTGATGTGGCGTGCGACCACGCGTTACCAGATCTCGAACCGTCAGCCCTTCGGGGGCGCTGGGCGATTGCGGCAGGATAGCCAAACGTTGCGCCACCGAGCGGTTGGCTTGCTTATGGATGCTCTTACCATCCAATAAGACCTCTCCGCTGTCTGGTTTTTGCAGCCGCGCCAGGGATCTGAGAAAGGTGGACTTTCCGCAGGCATTGGGCCCGACAATGACGGTTATCTTGCCATCCGGAATATCCGCGGACAGATCCTTCAGGATCGGCGTTTTGGCAAAGGCAACCGACAGGGCTTTGGCGTGTAGGCGGGCAGGGGCATTCATTCAGAGCTTTCCTTTGCGAAATTGAACCATCAGCAGCCAGATCATCACAGGGCCGCCGATCAGGGCGGTAAAGACGCCTGCGGGCAGTTGAACGCTGGGAACCATGCGAGAGGCCGTATCCGCTGCCAGCACCAGCAGGGCGCCAATGACAGCCGCCCCCAGCAGGGCTGGCCTGCCATTGAGCACCAGGGCACGCGCAATTGGTCCAGCGGCAAAGGCGACAAAGGGCAGGGGGCCGGCGGTGCAGACGGCAAGGGCCGCCAGAAGAATGCCCAGACCGGTGAGCCCCAGGCGCAGCGGCGACAGCCGCAGGCCCAGGCTGCTGCTCAGGTCATCCGACAGGCCAAGCCGGGCCAAGGGGAAATGGATCCAGAAGATTGCCGGAGCCAAAAGGAGCAACCCTGACCAGACCACCCGGACATCCTGCCAATCGCGCGCGTTCAGCGTACCAATCAGCCATTCTGCCATATCGGCGGCAGTTCTGGCGTCGGTCCGGCTCAGCAGGAGATCGGACAGGGCCGCCAGAGCAAAGCCAATGCCAAGCCCAATCAGCACCAGGCGTTGGGGTTGCAGCCCGTTCTTCCAGGCCAGACCCACAACCAGAATGGCTGTGAACAGCGCGCCGACCAAGGCTCCCAACAGTACATTGCCGCCGGTCAGAATAATCGCCATCAACGCGCCGCAGCTGGCACCGGCGTTGAAGCCAATGACATCCGGCGAGGCCAGCGGGTTGCGCATCATGGTTTGAAACATCGCCCCTGACAGGCCAAAGCAGGCCCCGGCCCCAAGGGCCGTCAGGATCCGTGGCAGGCGGTGATCCAACAGGATCATTTTTTCAATCTCTGAGCCCGCTCCCAATAGCACGCTGAGCCAGCTGGTCTCTGTAAAGGTATAGCTGCCAAGGCGAAGGGCCAGAACCGTGCCCAAGGTGACCAGAAGTAATAGGCCAAAGCCGACAGCAACAGCACGCGAAGAGAAGGACAGGGACAGGAAGGGCAGGCGCAGGCTCCAGCTCATAGCGCAGCCCCCCCGTTGCGGCGGATCAGCCAGACCAGTGCGGGTCCCCCAATCAGTGCGGCCATCACCCCGGCCTGCATGTTGCCGCCAAAGACCGGCAAGCGCCCTACGAGATCGGCCAGGATCATCAGCCCGGCCCCCAAAAGCGTGGAAAACAACAGGCCCCAGCGCATATCCGCGCCCGAAAAGCGCCGCGCCATATGGGGCACGATCAGACCCACAAAGGCGATGGGACCGGCCATAGACACTGTAGCTCCGCAGAGGCAGACAATGGCACAAACGGCAAGCCCCCGCGCCAGCCCTACCCGCAGGCCCAGGCTGCGGGCGGTATCCTCGCCCAGCATCATGGCGTTCAGGTTGAAGGAAGAAACTGCGGCAAGCGCCGCGCCCAAGGCAAAGAAGGGCAGCAAGGCTGCAAGCGTTGGCATTTCAATCCCGTCCAAGCCGCCCAGCACCCAAAAGCGATAGACATCCAGGCTGCGTTGGCTGATCAGCAAGAGGCTTCGCCCAAGCGCAAGGAACAGCGCGCTGAGGGCTGCGCCCGCCAGGATCAACCGCAGTGGGGTACCCCGACCTGCGCCTCCCAGGAAGAACACCAGGACCGTGCTGACCAACCCGCCCCCCATGGCAACCCAGACAAAGGAAGCGGGGTCGGAGATACCCAACAGGAAGATGCAGAGGATCACCCCTAGCGAAGCTCCGCCATTGATGCCCAACAAGCCGGGATCCGCCAGCGGGTTTCGGGTCAGGCTCTGGATCAGCGCGCCGGAACCGGCCAGAGCGCCCCCCGCCAGCCAGGCGGCCATCAGCCTAGGTAGTCGCATACCTTGAATGACCAGATGATCCGCGTTGGTGGCATCATAAGCCACAAAGGACTCCCAGATGCTGTACCAGCTGATCGGGCGCAGGCCAAAACGGAGCGACAGGGCCGACAGCAAGACCAGGCCGAATAAGACAGTCAGCAGCCAGATCTGGCGGGCCGAGGCTCGGCGGTCAGAGAGCGGGGATGTGGTTTCAAGGATCGTCATGTCAAAACCCTTCCGGCAGCAGGCCTGCCTCGGCGGTGCTGGCAACAGCGCTGGCCGGGTCGCCATCCATGGCGGCCTCCAGCAGGGGCACCAGGTGATCCAACGCATAGTTCAGGCTTAGAGGGCTAGAATGGGACAACGCGGCCGAGAGCAGCAGGTCGGCATAGATCTCGCGGCCCTCATCATAGGCGCGCAGGGTCGGGCGCAGGGGCATCCGTTCAAGCCGACTGACAGAGCCGCCCGCATCCAGCCAAATGAGGGCATCGACATCGATGGGGGATAAGTCTTCTGGTGGGATCAACACGTAGTAATTGTTAAAGGAAGCCATGGTGTTAATGGCCTCAGGCACTTTGAATCCCAGGGCTTCGATAAACTGGCCGCGGATATCGCGGGCGGAATAGGCCCCATTCTGGCCTGCCCAGACCATGACGGAACTGGCCCCGTGCCACTCCGGGTGGGCCTGGCGAATGTCGTGAAAACGTGCGTCAATTCCGGCGATAATCTCTTCAGCCTGATCCAGACGTCCCGTGGCGCGCCCCAAGGTCCGCAGCATCTCCTGCCAGGGGGTGCCATAGTCGCCATATTGGGCTTGTGGCGGTACGGTTGGAGCAATGCGCGACAGCAGCTGATATTCACGCCTCGTCATACCCGACCATTGACCCACAATCAGATCCGGCTGCATGGCCGCGATGGCCTCGATATCGATTTCGCCCTGCATGACGATCGGCGTCGCCTCACCCAGTGCGTCAGCGGCCCAGGGCCAGACGCCATAGGGATGTGGGCCGAACCATTTGCGCAGAGCATGCGGTGGCTTGCCCAGAGCCAACAAGAAATCGTGGCCTATAAAGCTGAGAGAAACGATGCGACTTGGCTCGGTTTGAACCGTCGTCTCTCCATATTGGTGTTCAATCAATACAGGAAAGACTTGGGACTTGGCATCTTTGGGGGCTGACGCGAAAATCAGAACAACTGCGAACAGACCCAGTTGAAGAAACCGGATTAGAAAACTCATAGATTTAGTAGTCGAAAGAACCGAAGGTCTTGAGACGAAGCTAAGGTGCACCAGACTGCTCCAACGAGCTGTGACAGGAGCGATCCTACGCAGCTATTGTGTGGTATGGCTGGGCGTTGAAGAGGAGGGATACTCTGCAACACCTTGCTTCGATGAAAAGGTATGAGACGGACCCATATTTTTCCTTACGGGTTTTGTCAAGAATTGTGATGAGCCAAGAACCCAAAACCCGATTACCTCGAAAATTCCTCCCTAAACAGGATTGGTCCTTCGAACTACAACAACCCCAACCCAAACAGCCAGTCTTCGGAAACGGTCCATTGCCCAAATCACCGGGGTGCGAATATACCCACGCTGCAGGGCGCCAGCAGGACCCACGAATGCACTTGCAGAGGTATAACCTTCGTTTGGCGCAATAAATGGAGAGGTCAACGGCTACGAGGCGCGGAGTTCATCTTGGCCGTAGAACTTGACGACCACGCGGTAGCTGAGGGCTTCCTTGCGAGGATTGCTGACAGCTTAGTCCGGACATTGGTTCTGAGGTCGACGTCCAAAGTCTTGCAGTAGGTTTAGGCGGAGAACTGCCGTTTGCTGCGTTGGGAACCAATGGCAGGAATGCGCAGACAGCGCCCTTTGCAAAGTCGTCCCCCGAGGACCTTGGTGAGGCGCAAAGGTCAAGTTGCAGTTGCCGGGGTGGCGATCATGGATGCGGTGTTGCGAGCGAGATCGCGATGAGATCAAGCGATTGCGACGTAGGATTGGCAGTGGATCTGCGATGGTTGTGAGGCGAGTTAGGCCCTCAAGCCGTGGGTCACGGGTGACAATCTTTGATCGGCGTTTAGTTGATATGGTGTGTTTAGAGGGCCGGACTCTAAGTTGTGTTCTTAAGGCGCATGGATGGTCCGTTTGCGGGGAGTTCGTTGGGATTTTGAGTCTTGCTTTAAAGCAAGCGTTAGACCGAATGAGTGGGGAAACCAAGGGCTGAATAGAATACTGATAGGGTGGTGCAGGCGGTGACATACACACTCTTAACTTGCACAGGACTGGAAATCTAATAGCTTCTCAGCCAAACGGGTTCCTCCTGGCAAGCTGGGCGGAACGTGAAGCAGTGGATCGGAGATTGTTCTGTGAAAAATATAGCCTGTGTGATTCTAAGCGCGGGGCTCTTTCTTGATGTTGAGGCAGTTGGAGGAAGTGAAAGGCGCTGGGGGCTTGCATCAGATTTAGCAGCGTCAAGTACAGAAAAGCCAATGCTTCATTGGGGAGTCGAAGTTCAAGATCGTGATGGGTTCGACAAGCTTACTTCCGAAGGTGTCTTGGATTGTGTGGTCCTGGAGGAGAGGGGGGAATACAACTTGGTTGATTGTCAAGTTGAAGTATCTGACCCTAATTCAGAGTTTGACGGAACCTCCGGAAGTTTATTTGAGTTGTCTGTTGAACTTGGCTTGGCAAAAAGGTTTTGCCAAGTTCATGGAGATTTTTTCAGGTATGAAATTTCTGGAAAAGTGATTGGGTTGTACTGTAAGGTAGATGGTTTTCCGGTTAGAGGCGAAATTAGTCCACAAGTAAGTGGAAACCAATAATGAATTTAAAATGAATATCCAGCAACTTGTTGCGGAAGGTGTTATTGTTTTTGATGAATCATATAGTGAATCTGAAAGGGGCATTTTAATTGATGTGCTTGAGCGGGTTTGAGAGGGGGAAGGCCCCAGACTTTTGACCTCCCCCCTCTATTCAGTTTGCTGAAATGTCCCTGCCAGTGTCGTGGAGCCATCCAGCCCCTCAAAGCGGCACCTCAGTTTTTCCGCTGCGATCCAGTCAGCGCCACGATAGGTCCACTGGCGAATGCCACGCGCCCGATCTTCAATCCGTCTACACTCCGTATCGTGACAGTTGCGACAGACAGCCCATAGATTTTCAGGCTCATAGACCAGATCCGGCCTCAGATCATAGGGGCGCATGTGATCGACCACAGCAGCCGCTTTGTGCCTCTTGCCCCTGCGCAGGACTGCACCGCACATCTGGCAAGTCCACAGGTCTCTCTGAAGGACCAGAGTATAACGCTTGGCGGCCCATTGCTGCCGTTCATACCCTCAAGTCGCTGCATCGAAGGTGCTCAGAACCGGACCTTCAGGAGATGACACAAAGTACGGGGAGACAGCGTCGAAATACGTTAAACATGCTGGGGCTCTAACTGTTGTGCAGAAGGGCTGACGAAATCGAAAGAAGATGACACTTGGGCGGTACCGAACGTTCCGCGACGTTCGGAAACTGAATAAATAGTTGGCCAAGTTATTCAACGTTGTTTGTTCCGATCTCTCCCATTTGACCGGTGATTTGCTGCATCAGTTTCTGTTTGGACGTCTCTGCGAGGGCTTTGGGGAAGCTTTGAAGTTCTTCCTTTCTTGCGACAACTGTCAAAGTCCGCGAGAGCCCAGAGACAGGAAGCTCTTTCAATCTCAAGCTCATGTTTTCCACTAAACCATCAATCAGCAATGTCGGTGTCAGAAGGCTGAAACCCTGACCTGTGGAAACACAGGATGTCACCATGCTTGACCGATCCGCCTGAATGACTTTGCCAGGTTCAAATCGTAAACGGCGTAAGTGTTGCGCAATCTGGCGACCTGCGTTTGTTGTGTCGCCAAACCGCACCAAAGGAAGATGCGATTGGATCGCCTCCAAAGTTTCCGTCGGTCCTTCGTATGTTTCTGGAAGTACCAGAAGGTATCGTTCGGTCAGAATATGGTGACGCTCCAACCCGTCCATGTCCAGAAACGGATTTGAGGTTATCGCCAGATCTGCTTGCTTGGTCCTCAACAGATGTTCATGGTTCCCGCTTTGACCAGCGTGCAAGGTGATGTCTTCGACGTTAAACACTCGCTGAGCAAGATCGATCAAAGAGGGCGTCAGGGTCGTGGCAATAGAGGCCTGAATACCGACCCGAAGCAGGGTTAATGATTTTTGGCCAACGTGGCGCAGTTCGGTTTCCATGTCGGAGAGCGCATCCAGAATTTTCTGAGCTTTGCCATGCAGGCGTGCGCCTGCATAGGTCAGTCTGGCGGGGCGTGTGCTTCGATCCAGAAGAACGGTGCCAAAAGTCTTCTCCAAGGCCGTGATGTGTTGGGATGCCGCCGGTTGGGAGAGATTGAGCAGTTTGGCGCCTGCTCGCATTTGCCCCGTTTCCGCAACGGCGACAAAGACTTCCAGCGACCGCATCAGGCCTGGAGACAGTTTACGGTGACCCAGCACGGTATATCCTTAGTATAAGTTTGGTTTATACTGTTGGAATTTTCTTGGCTCCCGTCAAGCCTCGGGTCAACAGTTTGGCATGACACGTTCACGCATATCTCGCCGCCGCAGGGCAACAGAAAATCGCACACCCTCACAGGTCCGTGCCCCTTTCATTCTGCGCAAACTCTCGACTTTCAATGTGCTCAGTGAAGCGGGGCTGGAGCAGATTGAAGCAAATGCGGATACCATCTTGGCCGAGACGGGGATGGAGTTTCAGGACGATCCGGAAATTCTGGAAATCTTTGCCAATGCTGGCTGCGATGTGGAGGGAAGCCGGGTCCGGTTTGCGCCTGGGTTTTGTCGCCAGACAATTACCGCAACGGCGCCAGGACAGTTCACTCAGCATGCGCGCAATCCGGCCAACAGCCTACAGCTTGGCGGTGATGCCAGCGTGTTGTGCCCGGCCTGGGGGCCGCCTTTTGTGCATGATCTGGACCGGGGGCGCCGCTATGCCTCGCGTCAGGATTTCATCGATTTGGTCAAACTACATCACAGTCTGCCCTGGCTGCACCATTCGGGGGGGGTGGTGTGCGAACCAGTGGACCTGCCGGCCAACAAGCGCCACCTCGACATGCTCTATGGCCATATTCGCTACTCTGATCGAGCATTCATGGGAGCCTTTATCGGAGCCGAACGCGCAGGCCACGCCATCGACGTGGCCCAGATAGTGTTTGGCAAGGACTTCGTGGCAAAGAATGCCGTCTTGTACTGTGTGTCGAACACAAATGCGCCTTTGGTTATGGACAGCCATATGTCTGGTGCGTTGAAAACCTATGCCCGAGCCGGGCAGCCCGTCGCTTGTACCCCATGGGTGCTCACCGGAGCCATGTCACCCACCACGGTTGCCGGCACTCTGGCGCAGATCCTGGCTGAAACCATGGCGGCGATGACCCTCACGCAGTTGATAAATCCTGGCGCGCCCTGCCTGATGGGCAGCTTTGCATCGACCATGTCGATGAAATCCGGCGCCCCCACCTTTGGTACACCTGAGGCCGGTCTGATGGTGCTTGCGGCAGGTCAATTGGCACGGAGGCTGGGGGTGCCGCTCCATACGGTGGGTACGCTGAGCGCCTCAAAGGTACCGGATGCCCAAAGCCAACAGGAGGCCACATGGGGGTTGATGATGTCGATGTTCGCGGGCGCCAACCTGATCAATCACGCGACTGGATGGCTGGAAGGAGGCCTGGTGACTTCGTTTGAAAAAACGATCCTAGATCATGACCTATGCGGCAAGGTCGGCAGGTTCTTTGATGGTATCGATATGAGCGAGAATGCGCAGGCAATGGAGGCCATTGCGACGACCGGCCCAGGTCAACATTTTCTCGGGTCCGAACATACGCAGGCCAATTTCATGTCTGCGCTGTTCCGACCCTGGACCCCGGACGACAATTCCTTTGAGCAATGGCATGCAGCAGGGGGAAAAGACGCTGCAACGCGGGCGAATGCGATCTGGAAAAAACAGCTGGAAGACTACGAGGATCCCGGGCTGGATCCAGATATCGATGCCGCGCTGCAGGACTATATCGCGCAGCGCAAGGCCGAGAAACCAGATCGGGATTACTTTTGATGCCCCGTATCTTGATCATCGGAGGCGGCGCGATTGGCCTGAGCCTGGCCTATCATCTGGCCAAACGGGGGGCGGATGATGTCACTGTTTTGGAACGCAATCAGCTGACCTCAGGAACATCCTGGCACGCGGCAGGTATTGTCGGGCCTTTGCGTGCGACGCCAAACATGACCCGGCTTGCCATGGCTGCGCTAGAGGTATTTCCTGCACTTGAGGCGGAAACAGGCATGCCCACCGGGTATCGCCAGACGACAGGCTATTGGCTGGCGCGCGATCCTGCGCGGTTGGATGAGTTGCACCGCATCGCTGATCTGGGTGCGACCCAGGGCCTGACGCCCCGTGTCATCGAGACTTCGGAGATCCCGCTGCCACAGCTGGATCTCAGTGCGCATGTGGGCGCGCTTCATGTCCCTGAAGACGCCAACGTGAACCCGGTCGACTTGTGCATGGCTTACGCCAAGGGGGCCAGGGATCGCGGTGTCAGTATTCTTGAGAACACCGGTGTCGCTTCGTTGCGAAAGAGAAATGGGCGCATCACCGGCGTCACGCTCACCGATGGTAGCGCGCTGGATGCAGATCAGGTTGTCATCGCTACGGGGGCCTGGTCTCGCGAACTGGCGGCCAGTGTTGATGTTGCACTGCCATTGCAGGCGGTCGAGCACATGTATGTGGTGACGGAACCCATCCCAGACTTGCCTAACCCCTTTCCAGTGGTCCGTGATCTGGACCGGGGCATCTACATCAAAGGCGATGCTGGCAAGCTGGTGATCGGTGGCTTTGAACCCAATGCCAAATGCTGGGACGCCTACGGTCCAGAAGGCGACCGGCCTTTTCTGGAAATGGCTGAGGACTGGGAGCAATTCACGCCATTCATGGAGGCCGCTCTGGAGCTGTGTCCGAGCCTGGAAACCGTCGGCATCCATCATTTCATGAACGGCCCAGAGAGCTTTACAGCGGATACCCGGCCACTAGTTGGCGAAACATCGGTAGACGGGCTGTTTGTGGCTGCAGGCATGAACTCGGTTGGGGTGATGTCATCGGCCGGGATCGGTCGTGCATTGGCGGATTGGATGCTTGATGGCCATCCCTCCATGGATATGTGGGAAGTAGATGTGGCCCGAGTTGACCCGGCGATTGCCACCCCTGATCATCTGACCCAGCGCATGGAGGAGGCCGTCGCAGATCTTTTTGCTCTGCACTGGCCGTATAAACAGCCCAAGGCCGGTCGAGGGCTGCGGTGCACTGCTCTGCACGACCGTTGGGCGCGGGCCGGTGCACATTTCGGGTCGACGGCAGGTTGGGAGCGCGGTCTGTATTACGGCCCGGCACAGACATATTCGATAACGGATCAAGGGTGGTGGCCGCTGGCTGAGGCGGAAGCCAAGGTCATGGATCAGGGCACCGTACTCATCGACCTAAGCCCCTTTACCAAACTGGACATTACTGGCCCGGATGCTCTGCTGGCATTGAACCGTCTCGCCAGCGCGCAAATGGATGTGCCTCTAGGCCGGGCAGTCTACACCCAAATTCTGAATGCGCGTGGTGGGATCGAGATGGATGTGACTATCACCCGGCTCGACAAGGACGCATTTCACCTGACGTCAGGCGCTGCCACCCGTTCGCGTGACCTGACATTCCTGCAGCGGCACCTAAAGGGTAAGGTCTCTATAGAAGACGTGACAGAGGCCTTCTGCACCATCGGTGTGATGGGCGCGGGCAGTCGGACAGTATTGCAAACTCTCGGCACTCTTCCGGAGATGGCGTTCGGCTATGCAGCCTTGACTGAATTGGCAGGCGTCCCCTGCCGCGCAACCCGTGTCAGCTTTGTCGGAGAATTGGGCTGGGAATTGACAGTATCCAATGGCCTGGCCCCCCAGCTGTTCGATGCCATCCGGAACCTTGGTGCCAGCCCCTTGGGTCACTATGCAGTCGATGCATGCCGGTTGGAAAAAGGCTTTAAACACTGGGGGCATGAGCTTGGCCCTGAAATCACTCCACTAGAAGCAGGGCTGGGTTTCACCATCGATTGGTCCAAGGAGTTCGTCGGCAAAGCTGCGTTGGAACAACAAAAGGCTCAGGGGCTGCGGCAACGTCTAATCCTTCTAAAGGTCCAAGGCGATGCGCTGATGCTGCATGACGAGCCTGTCTTTGAAAACGGCGACTATGTTGGATTGACCACCTCGGGTGGGCGCGGGCCGCGCACGGGATTGAACCTGTGTTTTGCCATGGTTTCAGTGCTGCCGGGCGAGACTTTGTCCCAGACATGTGCACGCAGGTTTACAGTTCGGGTGGCCGGGCAGGATTACACCGCTTTGCCTTTGCGACGCCCCCCCTTTGATCCCTCAGGCGAAAGGATGCGCGCATGACCCAGGCGCAAGTTGCAATCATCGGCGGTGGGGCCATGGGCGTTTCACTGATGTATCACCTGGTCAAATCAGGCTGGTCCGATGTGGTACTGATCGAGAAAAACGACCTGACCCACGGTTCGACATGGCACGCGGCAGGGCTGTGCACCCATTTCGCGCACAACCCCACAATCCAAGAACTGCGCGCCACTTCGGTTCGTCTCTATCGCGATATCTTGCCCCAGGAAACCGGCCGGGATTGCGGCTTTCACCGCAGTGGCGCGATGCGGATTACCCGCAACCCCGACCGGATGGATGAGTTCCGCCATGTGGCAGGCCTATCCGAATTTACCGGTTACCCGCTAGAAGTGTTGACGCCCGACCGGATTGCCGAGCTGTTTCCATTGGCAAAGCTAGATGGCTTGATCGGCGGCATCTATGAACCCGATGACGGTCACGTGGACCCGACGCTGGCGACCCAGGCCATGGCAGAAGTTGCCCGCCGCGGCGGGGCGCGTATCCTACGCAATTGTGCTGTAACCGCGATTGAGCGCCAACCCGATTATTGGCGGGTCGAGACCGAGAAAGAGACCATCAATGCCGTGCATGTGGTCAATGCTGCGGGCACATGGGGCTGGGAGATTGGCCATATGATGGGGCTGAACATCCCTTCGGTTCCCGTCTTGCACCAATATCTGGTCACAGACACGGTGAGCGCAGTTTCGGACCGGATCGCGCAGGGATTGCCCGAACTACCGATCATCCGCGACCCAGAGGAAAGCTGGTATGTACGCCAGGAACGCGATGGGCTGATCCTGGGCCCCTATGAAAAGGACGCCAAGGTCTGGTCGGTCGATGGTGTGCCGCCAGATTTTGGCGCTGATCTGATGCCGCCAGATCTGGACAGCGTCGAGCACATCCTCATGGCTGCTATCGACCGTATTCCCGCGCTGGAAACGGGGGGTGTAAAAACTGTGATCAATGGTCCGATTACCTTCACACCCGACGCCAATCCGCTTATCGGGCCGGCACATGGGCTGGAAAACGCCTGGTTGCTGACCGGTTCGTCCATGGGCGTGATGGAGGGCGGCGGCGCGGGCTGGTTCCTTGCCCATTGGATGACCCATAGGGCGCCGCCGATGGACGCGCTGGCGGTGGATAGCCGCCGCTTTGGCTCTTGGGCGGATCGTGACTATCGCGTGGCCAAAGCGATCGAGTGTTTCGGCCTGCAATTCGGCGTGCACTACCCAAACGAAGAACGACCTGCGGGGCGCGGACTGCGCCTCTCTCCGCTCCATGACCTGATGGTCGAACGCGGAGCGGTGATGGGGGCGGCCTATGGGTGGGAGCGGCCAAACTGGTTCAGTGAAACACCTGGAGCCGAGGCTGAGGAGACTTTCTGCCGCGCCAATTGGTTTGATGCGGTAGCGCAAGAGGTCGCGGCAGCCACCAACCGCGTTGCCATGGCGGATCTGTCGGTGTTCTCCAAGTTCGACGTGACCGGCCCAGATGTGGCCTCCTTCCTTGAGGCACTTGGCGCAAACCGCGCTGTACAACCGGGGCGGATCGGCTTGACCCATGCCCTGACTCCTGCGGGTGGGGTGCTGTCAGAATTCACTGTCACCCGCATGGCCCCGGATCATGCCTATTTGACCAGCGCTGCGGCCGCCGAACAGATCGATTTTGATCTGCTGACACAGGTTGCAAAAGGGTTTGAAGTCACTGTCACGAATGTCTGCGAGAAGCTGGCGGTGATTGGGATCATGGGCCCGAAGTCCCCCGATATGCTGCCAGAACTGTCTGACATGCCCTGGCTTACCGCGCGAGAAACCGATGTTGGCGGGGTGCCTGTGCGGGCGCTGCGGGTGTCTTACTTGGGCGAATGCGGGTGGGAGTTGCATGTCGCCAAAGATCTGGCTGTTGGCCTGTTCACCACCCTGGAACAGGCGGCAAAACCTCATGGCCTCGGCTATTATGGCGCTTACGCTGCCAACTCCATGCGGCTGGAAAAGGGATACCGCAGCTGGGGCAGTGACCTCACAACTGAACGCAGCCCACTGGAGGCCGGACTTGCCCCTTTTGTCCGTAAGCAGCTGCATGCCGGGCTGACCCGTGACACAGGCTGGGACATGGTCTTGCTTGAGGTCGAAGCTGGAGAAGTCGATCCCTTCTACGCGCATACGATCTGGAAAGATGGCGTGGCTGTGGGGATCGCCACCTCGGGTGCATACGGACACCGGACCGGCAAGGTTCTGGCCCTCGCTTACTTACGCGACCCAACCGCACGCGACGGGCTAACCATCGCAATCCTCGGGCAGCACCGCGCAGCGGCAATCTTGCCCAATCCCCCCTTTGATCCCAATAATTTACGACTGAAAACCAGAGGTTTCAAATGACTGATCATCCTCTCCACACTGACTGGAACTTTTCAAATACCGCCGCTCGGCGGGACCAGTTTTATGCGGCGTCTCTGACGCGTTTCACCCCGTTTCGCGATCCTATCGTGTTCAGAAGGGGACAGGGTCAATACCTGTGGGACACGGATGGACGGAAATACACCGACCTTTTGGGCATGAACGTCTGTATTTCGGTCGGGCATTCACACCCTCGAGTCGTCGCTGCGGCAACGGCTCAGGCCCAAGAGCTGACCCATTGCACCACCATGTTCTATCACCCAACCCCCGCCCATCTGGCTGAGGAACTGGCCGCGACAATGCCGCAGGGGCATGACTGGGTGGTACACCTGACGAACTCGGGCTCCGAGGCGATTGATCTGGCGATGACAATGGCCCGAACTTATACAGGCAACCTTGATTTGCTGGCCTTGCGCACGGGCTATCACGGACCGACAGCGGCGGCACAATCGATAACCGGTATCTCTGGCTGGCGCCATCCAGGTATGCCCGGTAACGTAGCCTTTGTCCCAGAACCCAATCAGTATCGCGGTATCTTTGGCGCCAGCACTCAGCCCTATCTCGACGAAATTGACCGCACCATCGCCACTGCGACCTCAGGCAAAGTTGCAGGTATTTTTGTCGAAAGCGTGCAAGGCTATGGCGGCATCATTGAAATGCCTCCCGGCTATATGTCTGGCGCCGCCGCGCGCGTACGGGCTGCCGGTGGGCTCTATATCGCGGATGAAGTGCAGTCGGGTTTTGGCCGCACAGGCGAAAACTTCTGGGGGTTTGAAGCAGACGGAGTTGTCCCCGATATCATCGTCATGGCCAAAGGTCTCGGCAATGGTTTCCCAATTGGTGCGGTTGTCGCCAAGAAACATATCGCCGAACCAATGGCCGAAAAATTCATGTTCCACACCTATGGTGCAAACCCAACCTCAGCCGCCGCGGCGCGGGCGGTATTGGCCGTAATGCGCGACGAGGGACTGCAGGACAATGCCCGTATAGTCGGAGCCAAACTCCTGGAGCGGCTGCACGATCTGAAGGACAAACACAAAGCAATTGGTGACGTGCGTGGTAACGGTCTGATGTTGGCTATGGAGTTTGTTAAAGACCGAGAAAGCAAAACACCTGACAAAGATATGACAACAGAGGTTTTCGAAGCCTGCCGCACGCAAGGAATTATCCTTTCCAAATCCGGGCCATTTCAACAATGTCTACGAATGGTGCCACCACTTTGCTTGTCCCAGGAAGATGTCGACCAGGTCTCAACTGGCCTAGATCATGCGCTCGAAGCTGCTGGGGCCGCTGCCGGTGGGTAGGCAAATTGACGAATGACCGCTTGGTTCGACAAGAACCGGGCGATTCCGCACTACTAAGCGGTCTCTCAATCAGTTTTGAACGGCATTGGTCGAAGATCATTGAGCTTTTCGAGGCGGAAAGAAGGTCTGCTTTGGTAATCTCTAGTAGCTAGCGTGACTTTGGGTATTGCTCGAGTTTTGCGCTTCTTTATCATTCGTCTTTCCTTTCCGGGTGGAGGGGGGGACGGGTTGTCCACTCCCCAGAGTTTTCTAGTTTTTCCGATACATGATTTTTTCTACCTATAGCGCGTACTCACCCTCTTCGGCTTTGTTGCACAAATCGGTTGATGGGATTCACTGTGTGAATCCAGCATGGTAGCTGACGGACATGAGCAGCTGGATATCGAAGACTTACAAGACCAAGAACTGGTCAAATTATAACCGAGCCCTAAAGCAACGTGGTTCGCTGTCGATCTGGTTTGACTCTGAGATGGTGTGGGATGCGACGGCATCTGGCAAGAAGGGGCGTCAGCAAGCTTATACTGATGCTGCGATCCAAACTTGTTTGACCATGAAAGTGCTATTCGGTTTGCCGTTGCGGCAGACGACCGGGTTCATGGAAAGCCTGTTGAAGTTAGCGGGGCTGAACTGGACGGTGCCAGACTTCAGCACCTTGTGTCGGCGACAGAAGACCTTGTCGGTCGCGATCCCATTCCGGGGCTCATCGGGGCCCTTGCACCTTCTGATAGACAGTACAGGCATCAAGGCGGAGGGCGAAGGTGAATGGAACGCCCGTAAGCATGGCGGCCCCAAACGCCGCCTGTGGCGCAAGATCCACATCGGGATTGATGAAGAAACACTGGAAATACGTGCTGTCGAGGTCACCAGTAGCAGCATCGGTGACGCACCCATGCTACCTGACCTGCTCGATCAGATCCCACAGGACGAGGAGATTGGCAGTGTCACTGGAGATGGGGCTTACGATACCCGCAAATGCCACGATGCAATTGCAGCTCGCAATGCCCATGCGGTCATCTCACCGCGTAAGAATGCGAAGTTGTGGAGGTCTAACACGCCCGGAGCTAGGGCGCGAAACGAAGCTGTTCGAGCATCAAAGTATCTGGGCCGCGCATTATGGCGGCCAGTGACCGGATACCACCGCCGAAGCCGCGTCGAAACAAAGATGCATTGTGTAAAATTGCTCGGTCAATCTCTCATGGCCCGTGACTTCGATCGCCAGGTCGCAGAGATCCAAATCCGTGCCGCGATCCTAAATGGCTTCACAGCGCTTGGCATCCCAAAGACAGAGGCCGTAGGCTAAATCCGTCCAGCGTAAGGGGAAGTCCGACTTCAACCCGATTTGTGCAACAAAGCCGGGCCGAGTTGTAAAATGCCGGAAGAGCTTCGAGGCGGTCGATTATGTCAAGCAACGGCCCTTTGGCCAGATCAGCGGCGGGCACATGGGAAAAGCCTGTTGTCGCTGCCAGACTAAGTGCTGATTCCCAAGCTGAAGTTGCACCGCTGGATTGGCCTGCAAGTAGGGCATCCCAGTTCGCTTGGACTTCCTTTTCCACAGCGAAGGCCTTCTTGGCAGCCTCCAACTCGTCTTTAGTATGCAGGCAGATCACTACGGACTGTCGGGGATCAACCGTCCGATATCGCTTAGGGACCCATTTGCGAAAATAATATCCGCCCCGGTCCCAATAGTATGGAGCACGCTTCTTGGACATTTTTCAGACCTCCGCCATCCTGTGATCGGCTGTGGTGGTGCAGAAAACTTACGGGATTTCTTACGGGATTTTTAACTCTTTTCACCAGGGTGAAAATTGATTTTCTCATAAGTTATTGATGTTTAGTTATTTTCACTTCCTGTCTGAGGAGGAAGTGGTGGGCGACCCTGGAATCGAACCAGGCGTGCGTCTCCGCGAGGGAGTTACAGTCCCCTGCCACACCTTGCGGCCTGTCGCCCACTAGCAAGTCGCTGTTGACCTGCTGTGAGGGCGTGATTACTAGCGCACCCAAGGGGCGTCAACAGGAAAATCGCAAGTTTTTTGCCCTGGCCTAAAATTCCTTTTGCTGGAGAGATCTATGTCCAAGAAACCCACCAAAAAGCCCCAGTGGGTGATTGAAAAGGAGCAGAACAAAAAAACCGGAGCCGAAAACGTCTGGCTCTTTGGTCTGCATGCGGTGCGCGACGCGCTGATGAACCCGAAACGGGAAAAGCTGCGCCTGATCGTGACCTTGAATGCACAGAACAAACTGGAAGAGGCCATCGCCGCCTCCGGCATTACCCCTGAACTGGTAGAGCCACGCAAATTCAATGCGCCGCTTGATCCCAATTCGGTGCATCAGGGGGCCGCTTTGGAAGTGAAGCCGCTGAATTGGGGCTCGCTGTCGGAAAACTGTATTGGGGCAGAGGTGCCTCGGGTGCTGCTGCTGGACCGGGTGACGGATCCCCATAACGTCGGCGCCATCTTGCGCTCTGCCGAGGTGCTGGGCGCCAGTGCGGTCATCGGCACCCGCCACCATTCGGCTCCAGAGACCGGTGCCCTGGCCAAGACCGCCAGCGGTGCGCTGGAGCGTCAACCCTATCTGCGCATGCGCAATCTCGCCGATACCATCTCTGAGCTGCAGAACATGGGTTATGTGGTTTTGGGGCTGGACGGTGAGGCGGAAGAGACCATCGAAAGCTGCCTGGAAGGGCGCAAGGACCTGCCGGTGGCGCTGGTCCTGGGGGCCGAAGGGCCGGGACTGAGACAGAAAACCAAGGAAACCGTTGATCACCTGGTGAAAATCGACGCGGCTGGCGGTTTTGGCTCGCTCAACGTCTCAAATGCGGCGGCAATTGCCCTATATGCATCTCTGGAGCGGTCGTGACGTCGCTCCCTTTGTGAGGGCGGGCAGCAGGCGAGGGCATTTGACATGACACATTGCAGTATCACCGGTGGCAAAATCCTGAGCTGTTGCTATTGCGGTGTGCAGTCGCGGTTTCTTCCCATGGGGCAGGGGGGTGGTGGCAAGGCGCAGGTAACTGCCTTGGTCTGCGGCACTTGTGGCGCCCCACTCGCGGCGCAAAAGGCCCGCCCTCTGGCTGATGGCAAAGGCGCAAGCCTGCCGCCGCACACCAGCCCCGGGATTGCAAAGCCGAAGGTCAAGAAACACAAGGGGGGCAAGGCCTATCAGCCCTCCCGGACGTCGGCTCGAAAACCACAAAAGGTCAAGCCACGAAAGAAACGTAAGAGCTTGTTTCAAAAGCTGGTTTCAGAGGCCGTCGATCTGGTCGAGGATATCTTTGACTAAGGCGCAAGCTTTGCAGTTAGGCGGGCTTATGCGGCCAGGCGCAACTGGTCCCTATCTGCGGGTGGGCGCGTGGGTGCAGCGTTTTGCCAACAGGGTTTCACGATCAGATCACAACTCTGTAACTGGCCTTTGCAAGCGGTGTAATCTGCGTCAGGTTATAGCCTGTTCTGCAAGATACGTCGGAGACTGAGTTGATTTTGCGCTTCCTAACAATGGCGATGGCCGTATTTCTGCTTTCAGCCCCTGGTGAAACCCGGGCGGAGTCCCCCATATTCTCCGCACGCGACGGAATTGCGCTGGGTGGCTATGACGTGGTGGCCTTTTTTGAGCAGCAGCGCGCCATTGCTGGAGATCAGGATCACGCGTTGATGTGGAAGGGCGTGGTCTGGCATTTTGTCTCGGCACAGAACCAGTCCCGCTTTGAGGCCAACCCGCGCGCCTATGCGCCGGTATTCGGCGGCTATTGCGCCTATGCAATGTCGCAGGGCTATCTGGCACCGGGAGATCCTCAGCTGTGGCTGGTCGAAGAGGGGCAGCTGTATCTGCTCAACAATTCTTCTGTCCATAGGGTCTGGCAACAGGAAAGAGGCGATCTTTTGGTCCAGGCACAGGGGCATTGGCCTGCGGTGTTGCGCGACTAATCTCTGTTTGGTCGCAGATCTAAGCGCCGAGAGGTGCACAATGTCCTTGGCTGGGACAGAGGGTGGGGCAGATGTCCTGCCTTCTTTCTGCAATGGGCTTGTGCATGCGTCGGCTTTGCTTTCATCTGTCCGACAAATATTTCGGGGTGAATGCGCGCCTCGCGTCCAGAGGGGCCCGTGCCGAGGCCGTTTTATGCAAAGACGACATTCTTCCTTTCTTCCTTGGATTAGATGTGATTCGTAGAGAAAACCGGCGCCGACAGTCACAAAAACGCGATCAGATCTTTTTTTTCACTGTTGCCATCCTACATCTTTTGGGACTGCGGAGTGGAACCACCGCAGATCTTTTTCACTGTCCCTCGTTCCATACCTCGCGCCCGGGCATCTGCGCTCCGGGCGCATTTTTCTGCGTGAACCTCTGGGCCCGACCTGTCTCCATAGCAGCAGGGCTGTTTTGGTGGCCCTGTCCATTGGCGACGCATTTGGACGTCTTTACACTAGGCGCGCGGCGACAAGCGGTTTAGAGCTGAGGCATGCATGACTACAGTGACAGCCATCTGAAATCCATCCTGCAGCGCAACCGCACCATCGCCGTGGTGGGGGTCTCGGTGAATCCGGTCCGGCCCAGCTATTATGTGGCGCGGTATCTGGGCCTCAAAGGCTACCGGGTGATTCCAGTCAATCCCGGCCATGCGGGAAAACGTCTCTTTGGTGAGGTGATCCAGCCCAGCCTGTCGGCGATCTGCGATCCGGTCGACATGGTGGATATCTTTCGCCGCCCCGAGATGGTGCCGCCGATTGTCGATGAAGCCCTGGAGTGTTTCCCGGCTTTGAACTGTATCTGGATGCAAATCGGGGTCGAACATTCAGAGGCCGCTGCCAAGGCACAGGCCCGCGGGGTGGATGTGATCCAGAACCGCTGCCCCAAGATCGAATACCAGCGTCTGTTTGGGGAGCTGCGTATGGGCGGTTTTGCCACCGGCATCATTTCATCCAAACTGTAGAGCTGTTTGTCGCGCGGGCTCCCGCCCGTCGGGTCTGCATCAAAGATGCCTCCCTCCCGTTGGGCCTGGCCGTGCCTGCGGCACGGCAAAAAAACAGACAGAAAGATCTTCTGAGAAGCGCTTGAGGGGGTAATCGGCCCCTCAAGACGCCAGTTTCATTGGATTTGACTGCTGACTCAGAGGGCTGCGCGTCGCAGGTGTGGCCGAGATGCGACCCTGGACCCATTGGGGCAGGCCAGTTGGGCAGGCCAGTGCAGTTGGCCAGGGAGTCAGGAAAGGCGAGACTGGGTTAACCCTTGGGGCGGGATGCCTTTTCTTCGAGGCCGCTTTGGCCCTGGCGTTTGGCAAGCTCAGCCAGAACATCATCCAGAGGCACATCCCGCGCTGCCAGCATCACCAGGAAATGATACAGCGCATCTGCCCCCTCGGAGGCCAGTTTGGCCCGATCCCCTTTGACTGCCTCGATAATGGCCTCGATCGCTTCCTCGCCGAATTTCTCAGCGCATTTCTCGGGCCCTTTGGCCAAGAGCTTGGCGGTCCAGCTGCTTGATGGATCAGCGGTCTTGCGATCCTGAATGATGGCTTCGAGGTCGTGAAGGAGGGTCATGTCAGCCTCATTGGAATACCTGCGGCGGCCATGTGCTGCTTGGCCTCCTGGATGGTGAATTCGCCAAAATGGAAAATGGATGCGGCCAGGACCGCAGATGCGCCGCCTTTGGTCACACCTTCGACCAGATGGTCCAGAGTGCCGACACCGCCAGAGGCGATTACCGGCACATTGACTGCATCCGAGATGGCGCGGGTGAGGGGCAGGTTGAAACCGGATTTGGTGCCGTCCCGGTCCATCGAGGTGAGCAGGATCTCACCAGCGCCTTTGGCAACCACGGTGCGGGCAAATTCTACGGCATCAATACCCGTCGCGCGACGGCCGCCATGGGTGAAGATCTCCCATTTGCCGGGAGAGACGGTCTTGGCGTCGATGGCACAGACGATGCATTGGCTACCAAACTGATCTGCGGCCTCGGCGATAACGTCGGGATTGGCCACGGCGGCGGAGTTGAAGGAGACCTTGTCGGCGCCCGCCAGCAGCAGGGCCCGCACATCCTCTTTGGTGCGCACGCCGCCACCGACGGTTAGCGGTACAAAGCACTGCTCGGCGGTGCGGCGGACCATGTCGAACATGGTGCCGCGGTTCTCATGGGTGGCATGAATGTCGAGAAAGCAGATCTCGTCGGCCCCGGCGGCGTCATAGGCCTTGGCGCATTCCACTGGGTCACCGGCATCGCGCAGGCCGACGAAGTTGACGCCTTTGACGACACGGCCATCGGCGACGTCGAGACAGGGAATGATGCGGGTTTTCAGCACGTCATTGCTTCCTTTTGCGGTGACTGCGGATCAATGCCACGCATAAAGTCAAAAGACCAGTGCCTGACAGAGAGAGCGGGGGCAGCGCTCAAGCGGTTCATGCGCGTTTTACTGCATTGCGCACGATCAGAATGTGAAAGGGCATGATCGCGCGCAGATAGACCCGGCCAAAGCGGTTTTTTGTTCGCACCCAGGTGGCAAAATAGATCTGCCCCTCCTGTTTCAGCACCGAGATGCGAAAATCCAGATGGCTGTCATCTATCCCCAGGATCAGTTCATCATCTGAGCGGCTCACGAGTGGAAAAAAGCCAACCCGATCCGGACTGGTGACTTTGGTGTTCAGGCCGAGGGGCGCAACCAGCAGATTTCTGAACCGCATCAAGGCAGAGACCCAGGCTGGAAAGTGAAAGGCCCGCTCGGCGGCCTCTTCCAGCGGAGTGTCGCAGGGTTTGCTGTAGCAGTCGACAAAATCGCTGTCGCGAATACCGGCAGGCTGCTGATGCAGCGCGCTGGTCAGTGGCAGCCTGGCGGAAGAGACCCGCGCCATTGCGATCAGCCTTTCAAGACGGCGAGGGCTTCTGCCAGATCGATTGCGCCATCATACAGCGCGCGGCCGGAAATGGCCCCGTTCAGAGGCGCGCCACAGGTTTTCAGATCTTTCAAATCCTGCAACGAAGAGACTCCACCCGAGGCAATCACCGGGATCGAGACTGCATTGGCCAGATCAGCGGTGGCCTCGACATTGGGGCCCTTCATCGCGCCGTCGCGCATGATGTCGGTGTAGATGATGGCGGCAACGCCTGCGTCCTCGAATGACCTTGCCAGATCGGTGACCATCACATCGGTCTCCTCGGCCCAGCCCTTGGTGGCGACACGGCCGTTGCGGGCATCAATGCCAACCGCGACCTTGCCGGGGAATGCGCGAGCGGCTTCGCGCACCAGGTCGGGGTTTTCGACGGCTACGGTGCCCAGGATGACGCGCGCCAGCCCCTTGTCGATCCAGGTCTCGATGGTCTTCATGTCGCGGATGCCGCCGCCCAGTTGCGCCGGGACCTTGCATTGCTTCAGGATTTCCTCAACCGGGGCGGCGTTGACGGGAGCGCCGGCAAAGGCCCCGTTCAGATCGACCAGATGCAGCCAGTCACATCCCGCTGCGACAAACTCCATGGCCTGCGCCGCCGGATTGTCATTGAAGACGGTGGTTTTGTCCATGTCGCCATGCAGAAGGCGGACGGCCTGGCCATCTTTGAGGTCGATCGCGGGATAGAGGATCATGTGCGCTGCCTTTGTGATCTGGGGTTCAGGCCAGAAGGGCTGGCCAAACTCATGGGCGATCTTTTGCACAAGGCGGCATGGAATTGCAACGCGACCCAAAGTCAAGCTTGCCTGAAAAGCGCTGCCTGCGTCACTGTGGATGAAAACGGGAGGAAAGATATGAAACAGCTTTTGGCGACTGCCCTGACCGCGCTGACCCTGGCGGGCCCGGCGCTGGCGGATCCGGTACTTGGGATTTGGAAGACCGAACCGGATGACGGCTCCTATGCGCATATCGATATGCAAAAATGTGGGGCGGCGATTTGTGGCAAGATTGCCCGGACTTTTAATGCGCAGGGCGAGTATGCATCGCCCAATATCGGCAAGACACTGGTGATCGATATGGTGCCCGATGGCAGCGGTTTTTATGCCGGTGAGGTCTGGCGGCCATCGAATGACAAGATCTACACCGGTAAAATGGATCTCAACGGCAATTCACTGGCACTGCGGGGCTGTGTTGCTGGCGGGTTGATCTGCTCGAAACAGACCTGGACGCGGGTGCAGTAGTCCCGCCAATTGAGTTCCTTGGAGTCATCCGGCCTGGGCGCTGGGGCTGTTACAGCAGCCCCAGTTGTACCGGAATAGGGACAAAGCCGCGCTGGACCTCTTTGTCGCGCAGGATTTCAAAGCTGTGCAGCGCCTCGCCGTGCTGGCCGAAATAGGCCCGCCTGAGCTGCCCGCCCGGCGCTCCAATCGGTCCCTTGGCCAGTTCCAAACACCATTCCCCAAACAAAGTCTGGCTGAGCTGCAGGATGCAGTAGCGATGCCGCCCTTCGACGTAATCGAATTTTTCTAGTCGGATCTGCACGTTTGGAAATCTGGGCCCGTCGATTTTGGAGGTTTCTCTATGCCTGCAAAGCGCCGCTCTGTCCATTGCTCAGACAGGCTGATCAGATCAAAAGAGCTGAGATTTCCAGTCGCAACATTGGCGCAGAGACGTGGCACAGGCCCGGCCGGAACAACGCGAATTTCTTGCGTCATGAACAGAGGCAGAGGGGCCTCTCAGGGGGTCCAGGTGAGGAAGTTTCCAATCATGCGCAGGCCGACATCCTGGCTTTTTTCCGGGTGGAACTGCATCCCCAGCATGGTGTCGCGCCCGATCACAGCGGTGACGTCGCCGCCATACTCAACATGGGCCAGGCGTTCGCCTGGATTGGTGACGCGGTAGTGATAGGAATGCACGAAATAGACGTGCTGTCCCGAAGAGACGCCATCAAAGATCGGGTGATCGTGGTCGATCACCAGGTCGTTCCACCCCATGTGGGGAACCTTCAGACTGCTGTCATCGGGGGTGATCTTGACCACATCGCCACTGACCCAATCTAGTCCTGGCGTGTCTTGGTATTCGTGGCCGGTTGTGGTCATCAGCTGCATGCCGACGCAGATGCCCAGGAAGGGGCGGCCTTTTTGTTCGACCGCTTCGACCATGGCGTCATAGATGCCCTTGTGACCGCGCAGCTCTGCCGCGCAGGCGGGGAAAGCGCCGTCACCAGGCAGGACCAGGCGATCGGCCCGGGCCACCACATCAGCGTCAGAGGTGACCACAACTTCGCCGGCATCCATGTCCCGCGCCATGCGCTGAAAGGCCTTTTCGGCAGAGTGAAGATTGCCGGATTCATAATCGATGATGGCGGTCAGCATGAGATGGGGCCTTCTGATGGATCTGTTCCTGACCTCTCTTGATTTGGTCCCGAGGTCAAGTGGCTGCGCAGCCGTGCTCAGCCTGTGGCCGGTTCGCCGCCAATTTTTTGCAACAGGGACATGACCGGGGCAAACAAGGCGTGATGGTCGGGGGTGGCATTGGCAGGCCCAAAGGTCCCAGCCAGAAACAGATGGGTAAAACCGTGGATCAGCGACCAGACCTGTGTCTCGATGATACGTGGATCCGCACCGGGCGGGACAAAAGGCGCGCAGGCCTGGCGCAGCACCCCATAGGCACTGGCATCACCTGCCTTCATGTCCTCCTCAAATTGCGCCATCGGGCCGCAGCTGAAGATCAGCGCAAACAGGGCAGGATTTTCGACGGCAAAATCGAGATAGCCGCGACAGATTGAGCGAATATGAGCCTCTGGGCTTTGACCGCCCGCGGCGCGGGCTTTGAGCATGGTTTGACGAAAACGGTCAAACCCCTCCTTGGCGATCGCCCCACGCAGGCCTGCCACCCCGTCGAAATGATGCGCAGGGGCCGCGTGTGAAACCCCAGCCCGGGCCGCGCAGCGGCGCAGGGTCAGCGAATCGAGACCGGATTCGGTGAGGATTTCGATGCCGCTTTGGATCAAGGCAGCGCGTAGGTCACCGTGGTGGTGGCTTTTTTTATCTTTCACTTCAACCATTTGGGCTTCAGTTTATCGCGTGGGTTGACAGTGTCAAGCAATTGAATTTGACTGTGTAAAGTTTACATCGTCAAGTTTGGAGTAAATCATGATCTCAATCCTGGGCCGACTGAATTGGTGGCAAATTTTCCTATGGGGCAGTTGCCTGTTGATCGCTCTGGGCTCCTGGCGGTTTCTGGTGCTTGGGGTTGAAGTCTCGATGCCCTTTGTCGCTTATCATCTGGAGCAGCGCCCGCTGTGGTTCTTTGCCCATGTCGGGCTGGCACCGGTTGCTTTGGCGCTGATGCCGTTTCAGTTCTGGCAGGGGCTGCGGCAGCGCGCACTGACTTGGCATCGCTGGATCGGGCGTGCTTATGGGGCGGCGGTTCTTGTGTCGGGGCTTGGCGGGTTGCTGATGGCTCTGGGCTCCAATTCGGGGGCGCTGGCAGCCTGGGGTTTTGGTCTGCTGGCAGTGTTCTGGCTGGGAACCACCGCGATTGGCATTTGGCACGCGCTGCGGGGGCGGATTGCGGATCATCGCCGCTGGATGATCCGCTCTGCGGCCCTGACTTTTGCGGCGGTCACGCTGCGGCTCTATCTGCCACTGCTCTTTGCCACCTTGGGAGAGCAGGCCGGTTATGTGCTGGTTTCCTGGGCCTGCTGGGTGCCCAATCTATTGGTGGCCGAGTGGATGCTGCGGCGCCAAAGCAAAAGGCCGACTGTTCAGCCGGCCTGAGCATGGGATCATCCTTGGCGAAGGGGGTTGCTAGAGCGCCCCTTTGGTCGAGGGAATGGCATCGGATTTGCGCGGATCGGTCTCGACCGCCAGTCTCAGGGCCCGGGCCACGGATTTGAATGCGGCCTCGACGATGTGGTGGCTGTTGAAGCCATGCAATTGATCGATATGCAGGGTGATGCCGCCATGGGTCGCAAAGGCGGTAAAGAACTCACGCACCAGTTCGGTGTCAAAGGCACCAATCTTTTGGGTCGGGATCTCGACGTTCCAGACCAGAAAGGGCCGGGCCGACAGATCCAGCGCGCAACGCAGCTGGGCGTCATCCATCGGCAGGTGACACTCTCCATAGCGGCGAATGCCTTTCTTGTCGCCAAGCGCCTGCGCCAGGGCCTGACCCAGGGCGATGCCGGTGTCTTCGACGGTGTGATGGTCGTCGATGTGATAATCGCCCTTGGCACGGATGGTCATGTCGATCAGCGAGTGCCGCGCCAATTGGTCCAGCATATGGTCGAAAAAGCCGACACCGGTCTGGTTGTCGTAACGGCCTGAACCGTCGAGATTGATCTCGACCGTGATTTCGGTTTCGGCGGTCTGGCGAGTGATCTTGGCGCTACGCATGAGGGCATTCCTTGCTGTCTGCGCGGCACTTATAGGGCGGGGTGGGGCCTGGGCTCAAGTCCCTTGCGCTGCATTGGGTTTCACCTGTTGCCCACAGGAGCGGCACAGAGGCAGCACAGGGGCTGCACTGGGGCTGCGGCCATTGCGCCCAGCCTCTGCCCGTGTCAGCTTGGGTGGCAAATCAGTCCATTCAAAAAGACCAAGGAAACGCTCATGTCGACCTGCGTATTCATCCAGATCCGCTGCAAACCCGGCACCACCTACAAGGTGGCGGAGGAGATCGCCCTGCGTGAAATCCATTCAGAACTGTATTCTACCAGCGGCGAATATGATCTCATGATGAAGCTCTACATTCCTGAAGACGCGGATGTGGGCAAATACATCAATGACCATTTGCTGGTGATCAACAATATCGAACGCTCTCTGACCACCATGACCTTCAAGGTGTTCTGAGGCCGAGGCCCAAAAGCTGTGCCTCAAAGGAAAACGCCCCAGAGCCGGTCCGGGGCGTTTCTTTTTTCAGGTCGGGTAGCTCAGGCTCTAGGCCTCAAGCAGTCCTTCAGCCTTAAGGCTCTCGTAGCTGCTGTCGAGCGCGGTTTTGACCCGTGCCAGCATGTCGTCCACTTCGGCTTTGGTGATGATCAGCGGTGGGCAGAAGGCCAGGGCATTGCCCGCCACTGCACGCAGAATCACGCCATTGTTCTGGCAGGCCATGACGGCTGTCGCGCCGCCCTTGCCACCGGCAATGGTCGCCCCCGTGGTTTTGTTTGATACCAGCTCCAGCGCGGCGATCAGGCCCTTGCCGCGCACCTCACCAACCAACGGGTGGTCGTCAAAAATGCGGTGCAACTCAGCCTGCATATGCGCACCGACCTCGGCGGCGTGCTCAAACAGATTGTCGCGCTCGTAGATCTCCAGCGTTTTCAGGGCGGCGGCGCAGGCGGCGGGGTGGCCGGAATAGGTATAGCCGTGGCCAAAGACGCCAACCGCGTTGGAGGGCGCGACCATTTCCTTGTACATCCAGCCGGGAACAACGCTGGCGGAGATCGGGAAATATGCAGAGCTGAGCTGTTTGGCGAATGTCATCAGATCCGGTTTGATGCCCATGGTGGCGCAGCCAAAATCGGCGCCTGTGCGACCAAATCCGGTGATCACCTCATCCGCCCAGACCAGAATGCCGTGCTTGCGCAGCAGCGCCTGCAGTTTTTCATAATAGCCATCAGGGGGGACAATAACGCCCGAGGCACCGGTGATCGGCTCGACAATCATTGCGGCGATGGTGTCGGGGTCTTCGGCCAGGATCTGGTCTTCGAGGTTCTGCAGAATGCGGTCGACAAACTGCGCTTCGGTCTCGTTGCCCTGGCGGCCGGTGTAGTAATGCGGAGCATCCGTGCGCAGGATGCTCAGCGCTTCGATCGGGGCATCGAAATGCGCGAGGTTGGCAGGCAGCGACGTGAGCGAGCCCGCCGCGACGGTGACCCCGTGATAGCCCCGTTCGCGGGTGATGATCTTGCGCTTTTCCGGCTTGCCGATGGCGTTGAAATAATAGCGCAGCATCTTGTAATGGCTGTCATTTGCGTCAGAGCCAGAGTTGCCAAAGAAGATATGGGCATCCTCCACCGGCACCATGGTCGCCAGTTTGTTCGCCAGATCGATCAGGGGCTGATGGGTCTTGCCGCCAAAGGTATGTGAAAAGGGCAGGGCGTTCAACTGCTCGGTGATCGCCTCGATCACCTCCTTGTTGTCGTAGCCCAGGGAAGTACACCATAGACCAGCCAGGCCTTCGATGTATTTGTTTCCTTTGTCGTCAAAGACATAGATCCCCTCGCCTCGTTCAAGGCACATCTGCTCTGTCGCGGTGAGATTGGTGGTTGGGTAGATGACTGGGGCCATTGCTGAATTCCTCCGATGGGGGCGCATGTTACCGGGGCTGTGATCCGGAACAGGGCAGAGACAAACAACCGGAGCAGACAGTTGGACCGCTCCGTTTCCGCTAGCATTGTCCTGTTTTTGGGGAGAGGTCAAAGGAATTTGATCAAAAGTTCAGGCCCAAGCGTATTACTGCGAGTATTGCTTTGATTTTAAACAAAAAGGCCGCCGATGCGCGATGCATGCGGCGGCCTTTTGATCCAAATGGAGCGGGCGAGGCGATTCGAACGCCCGACCCTAACCTTGGCAAGGTTATGCTCTACCCCTGAGCTACGCCCGCGCTGCATTTGGTGAGGCGGTATTTAGGCAATGCGCCCAAGCACCGCAAGAGGAAAAACCGCTCTGATGGCAAGTTTTTCACATATGGCTCAAGTGGTTGAGGAGGGGTCACAAAGACAAAAAGACCGCCGATGCGTGATGCATCTGGCGGCCTTTTGATCCAAATGGAGCGGGCGAGGCGATTCGAACGCCCGACCCTAACCTTGGCAAGGTTATGCTCTACCCCTGAGCTACGCCCGCGCTACATTTGGTGAGGCGGTATCTAGGCAATCCGATCCAAAGCCGCAAGAGGAAAAGTGAATCAAAAGGTGAGATTCCTTTGGCGTGGCATTATGCAGTGAACCATCTCGGGCAGCGGCTCACCCCGGTATGTCGGGCAGGGAGAAACCGGCCTGGCTGGCCAGGTGCCGGGCCTGCTCAGTCTTGGGGGTGCAAGAGATGAACTCGGAGCTGCTGCAGGCGGGCAGATCCAGCGCCTTGATCAATTGGCTGTCATATTGGCCGGACAGGAGCAACATGCCGTCGCGTTCCAGCAGGTCGCGGGTGCCACGTCCCTTGTCCGAGCGGATCCGGCGCATGAAATCCTTTTGCTGTGCCACCGCCTCAACCACATCGCGGGCAATCGGCGTGTTTGGGATGTGGCGAAACAGGCTGGCCATGCGGGCATTTCCGGTGCGGCCGGAAAAAATCTCGGTGACCACCTCCGGGTCCTGAGCGCGCCAGAAATTGGCCGGATAGGCATGATCGCAAAGCAACCACAGGATATTGCCAAATCCGGCGGCGGAGATCGAGCCCTTGCCGTCCTTGTTCTTGCCTTTGGTCAGATAACTTGGACGGGCCACGATCAGGCCCAGGTAGCAACGCGCGCGTACCTCATCGGCGGCCACCAACAGGCAGGGGTGGTCCAGAGCCTCGCTGGGAATCATCCAGTTGGAGCCCATGGTGTTTTTGATATCGACGTCGCGCCCCAGGATCTCTGTGTCCAACCGTCCGCGGGGCAGGCGGAGAAGGGCGCGCAACTCGATCTCGACCCGGGTGCCGATGTAGGTCTTTTCGGTCTTTTCCAGCTCTTCGTAGGATCGTCGCCCGGTCTTGGGTGTCATGATCACATCATCGATGCAGTGCCGCAGCATGGCGGGAAAATCCTGCTCCAGCGTCAAAGCCCCACCGGCGCGGGCAGTGATTTCGCGGGCAAGCGAGTCCAGCAGGTCAAAATCCGGATGCCCCGGCGTGATCTGGCTGTCGGGGAGGTTTCGTTTCAAGTCAGCCCCCGTCCCAGCATAGCCCGAACAGGGCTGGGTACTCCTGCCGGATCAGGCGCGCACAGCATGAAGGCGTGGCTTGGCTATAGCCTCTTTCAGCTGGCGCGCGACGGCCTCTGCCACGGGCGGTGGGAAGGCATTGCCGACCTGGCGGTAGGCATTGGTCTTGGCACCGGTGAAGTGCCAGTCATCCGGGAACCCCTGGATGCGGGCAACCATGGGCACGGTCAGGCGCGGCATGTCGTTGTGGAACGGATCAGGGGCCTCATAGGCGATGGTGCGCCCCTCTACCCCCAGCGCGGCCCAGGCGCGACGCGCACGGGTGGGGCCGAGGTCGGGGCCGCCGTGTTTTTTGGAGCCACCAACGATGGTTGGCGCGATCTCATCTGCCTTGGCGGCCCAATCTTCAGCTCCGCGCCAGCCCCGGGCCTGCATCAGATCCAACAGGGTCGCCCCCACGGTTGGCGGATTGTGCGGCAGCGGCTCTGGCCAGTTGAACTGATCGGAATATTCCTTGCGCAGGGCGATGATGGCCACCCGGGGGCGCAGCTGGGGCACGCCGTAATCAGAGGCATTGAGCAACCGCCAATCGGTCTCGTAGCCCAGTTTCGACAGCTGTTTTTTCAACTTCTCGCGATAGTCATGAAACACCGCGTCCAGAAAGCCGCGCACGTTTTCGATCATCACGGCGCGGGGGCGGGTACTGTCGACAATATCGATGGCATCGTCAAAGAGGTTGCGCTCATCCTTTTCGCCCAGCTGCTTACCGGCTACGGAAAAGGGGGGGCAGGGCAGCCCGCCGGCCAGAAGGTCGATGCCCTTGTAGGCGCTGGCCTCTTCCTTGAACAGGCGCACGTCTTCTTCCAGCACATTCCAGTTGGGGCGGTTGTGGCGCAGGGTGGCACAGCAATGCTTGTCGATCTCGACCAGTGCGGTGTGATCAAACCCGGCTCTTTCCAAACCCAGGGCCTGTCCGCCAGCGCCGGCGCAAAGTTCAACGGATGTGAGCATGTTGTATCGCCTGCCTGCTGTAGTATTTCGTTCTGGATCTGTTCCTACGCGTTTCGCCGATTCCGCGCAAGAGAGAGGCTATCGCTTTGGGCAGGGGGGCTCAACGCGAAAGGCCACCCCAGATGGGATGGCCTTTTCGTGTCCAAATGGAGCGGGCGAGGCGATTCGAACGCCCGACCCTAACCTTGGCAAGGTTATGCTCTACCCCTGAGCTACGCCCGCGCTACATTTGGTGAGGCTGAATTAGGCATTCTGCTGCGTGGCTGCAAGAGGAAAATGCCCTTGGCACAGAAATCGGCACAGAAAAATTGTCGTTCTTGCGCCGGAATCTGTGGGGACCCGCGTTGAAGATATCAACAGGGTATTCCAGGGGAAGTGCTCCCGGCGGAGGAGGGCGAGGTGAAACCGGCAAGAGCGAACTGGCGACAGGGCATTCTGATGGTGGCGATTGTGCTGGGGCTCATGGTGCAGAGTCGTGCCGGATCAGGTGAACCGGGGTCCGGCGCAGGCCCTGAGGCCTGGGGGCTCGCAACCCAGCGTCATGAGGGCTGCGGCGGTACAGGCGCTGATCTGCGGCCCGCAACGGGTCTTTTGTAGGGCTGGCCCCGGTCGATCACTCGACCAGGGCCTTGTCTGCGATACTGTGGTGGCTTAATCGATGTCTTCGAGTTCCAGCATCAGGTCTTTGGCATCGATCTGGGTGCCCGCAGAGACATGCAGGGCTTTGACGCGTGCAGACCGCTCGGCGTGCAACCCGGTCTCCATTTTCATCGCCTCGATGGTCAGCAGCATATCGCCCTCGTGCACCTCTTGTCCGACCTGTACCGCGACAGAGGCCACAACGCCGGGCATCGGCGCGCCGATGTGGTTGGCATTGCCGGCTTCGGCCTTGGGACGGGTTTCGGTGCTGGCCTTGACCAGACGGTTGGGCACGCGGATGACGCGGGGCTGACCGTTGAGTTCAAAGAAGACTTTGACCTCGCCTTTTTCATCGGTTTCACCCAGGGCCTGCAGGCGGATTTCCAGCGTCTTGCCTGGGTCGATCTCGGCGGTGATCTCCTCGCCGGGCTCCATCCCGTAAAAGAAGGCACGGGTGGGCAGGGCGCGCACCGGGCCATATTGGCGATGACGGCCCATGTAATCGAGGAAAACCTTGGGATACATCAGATAGCCGTTGAGATCCTCGTCATCCACAACCTTGCCTTCCAGCAGCTGGCTGAGTTCAGCGCGGGTCTCTTCCAGATCCACGGCCGCCAGATGGGCACCGGGGCGGGCCAGATTGGGGGCTTCGCCTTTCAGCACCTTGCTGGTGATGCCAGCCGGGAACCCCCCGGGAGGCTGGCCGAGGTTGCCGCGCATCATGTCGACGACGCTGTCCGGGAAGGAGACCTCGGTCTCGGGGCTCTCCACCTCGTCGCGGGTCAGGTTCTGGCTGACCATCATCAGCGCCATGTCCCCGACCACTTTGGAAGAGGGGGTTACCTTGACGATATCGCCAAACATCTGGTTCACGTCGGCATAGGTCTGGGCGACCTCATGCCAGCGCTCTTCCAGCCCCAGAGAGCGCGCCTGCGCCTTGAGATTGGTGAACTGACCGCCAGGCATCTCGTGCAGGTAGACTTCGGAGGCTGGGGCCTGAATGCCGCTTTCAAAGGCCGCGTATTGCGCCCGCACCTGCTCCCAATAGTCGGAGATCTCGCGGATTTTGGCGATGTCCAGCCCGGTGTCACGGTCGGTGTTGCGCAGACCCTCGACGATGGAGCCGAGGCAGGGCTGCGAGGTGCCGCCTGAAAAGGCGTCCATGGCGGCATCCACGGCATCGACACCGGCGTCGGCGGCGGCCAGAATGGTAGCACCAGCAATGCCAGAGGTGTCATGGGTGTGGAAATGCACCGGCAGGCCGACCTCTTCCTTCAGCGCTTTGACCAACTGACGGGCGGCTGCGGGTTTCAGCAGGCCCGCCATGTCTTTCAGGCCCAGAACATGGGCCCCTGCGGCTTCCAGTTCCTTTGCCATGCCAACATAGTATTTCAGGTCATATTTGGCGCGATCCGGGTCCAGGATATCGCCGGTGTAGCAGATGGTGCCCTCACACAGCTTGCCGCTGTCAACAACCGCATCCATGGCGACGCGCATGTTTTCGACCCAGTTGAGACTGTCAAAAACCCGAAAGACATCGACGCCGGTTGTGGCGGCCTGGCGCACGAATTCCTGCACCACATTGTCGGGGTAATTGGTGTAACCGACGCCATTGGAGGCGCGCAGCAACATCTGGGTCATCACGTTTGGCATCGCCTCGCGCAGATCGCGCAGACGCTGCCAGGGGCATTCCTGCAGGAAACGATAGGCGACATCAAAGGTCGCGCCGCCCCAGCATTCCACCGAGAACAGCTGGCTGAGGTTCTGCGCATAGGCCGGGGCCACCTTGATCATGTCGATGGACCGCATCCGGGTCGCCAGCAAGGACTGGTGGCCGTCGCGCATGGTGGTGTCTGTCAGCAGCAGTTGGCGCTGCGCCTTCATCCAGTCGGCGACAGCCTGGGCACCTTTTTGCTCCAGCAGATTGCGGGTGCCATAGGGTGTGTTGCCGGGATCTGCCTTGGGCGCGCGAGGATCCTTGAGATCGGCGGCAGGTGCGGCACGGCCATCGGTCTCCGGGTGACCATTGACAGAGATATCGGCAAGATAGGTCAGCACTTTGGTGCCCCGGTCGCGGCGCTTGGCAAACTGGAACAGCTCCGGCGTCTCATCGATGAACTTGGTGGTGTAGCTGTTGTCGAGGAAGGTCGGATGTTTCAGCAGGTTCTCGACAAAGGCGATATTGGTGCTGACACCACGCACACGGAATTCACGCAGGGCGCGGTCCATGCGGGCGATGGCTTTTTCGGGGGTCTGCGCCGAGGCGGTGACCTTGGTCAGCAGACTGTCATAATAGCGCGTGATCACGCCGCCCGCATAGGCGGTGCCGCCATCCAGACGGATGCCCATGCCGGTGGCTGAGCGATAGGCGGTGATGCGGCCATAGTCGGGGATGAAGTTGTTCAGCGGGTCCTCGGTGGTCACCCGTGTTTGCAAAGCGTGACCGGTCAACTGGATCTCTTCCTGAGCCGCCTTGCCGGTGGCCTCGGCAATGGTCTTGCCTTCGGCGATCAGGATCTGTGCCTGCACAATGTCGATGCCGGTGACTTCTTCGGTGACGGTATGTTCCACCTGCACCCGTGGGTTCACTTCGATGAAGTAGAATTTGCCGTCGTTCATATCCATCAGGAATTCGACGGTACCGGCGCATTCATAGTTCACATGTTTGCAGATCTTGCGGCCCAGCTCGCAGATCTCGGCGCGCTGCTCATCGGTGAGGTAAGGGGCGGGGGCGCGTTCCACCACCTTTTGATTGCGCCGTTGCACCGAGCAGTCGCGTTCGAACAGGTGGTAGATCTCACCGTGTTTGTCGCCCAGGATCTGAACCTCGACGTGGCGGGCGCGTTGGATCATCTTTTCCAGATAGCCCTCGCCATTGCCGAATGCGGCCTCAGCCTCGCGGCGGCCCTCCAGCACTTTTTCTTCGACTTCCTCTTCGGAGAAGATCGGCCGCATGCCGCGACCGCCGCCGCCCCAAGAGGCCTTGAGCATCAAGGGGTAGCCGACCTCGGCCGCCTCTTTCTTGATTGCTTCCATGTCATTGCCCAGCACCTCGGTGGCGGGGATGACCGGCACCCCGGCCTTGACCGCAACGCGCCGCGCCGAGGCCTTGTCGCCCAGGGCGCGCATGGTCTCTGCCTTGGGGCCGATGAAGGTGATGCCGTTGCGCGCACAGGCGTCGACAAAATCGGGGTTCTCCGACAGCAGTCCGTAGCCTGGGTGGATCGCATCTGCGCCGCATTCCTTGGCAACACGGATGATCTCATCGATCGAGAGATAGGCCGCCACCGGGCCCATGCCCTCGCCGATGCGGTAGGCCTCATCCGCTTTGAAGCGATGCAGCCCCAGCTTGTCCTCTTCGGCGTAGACGGCAACCGTCCGCTTGCCCATCTCATTTGCCGCGCGCATCACGCGAATGGCAATCTCGCCTCGGTTCGCTATCAGGATCTTCTTGAAGTCAGTCATCGTGGCTCCTCGGGGACGTCTAGGGTTGGCGAAGTGTTAGGCACATACTAGCGGCTGGTATAGTCGTAGTTTTGGGTATCTGCGGCATGATTGCGCTCTCATGCGGCGATTTTTCGTCAGTTTTTGTGCAGCTGCGGCATGGTGGCGCAGCATTTTGACCCAAAACCCTTCTCAAACTGCTTAAAAAATAGGCAAATCTTGCTAATTTCGAATCTTAGGTCACCGCTGCTGACGTGTACGCGCTCTGATTTGAGGAGCGTCAAAGTTGAGAAGGCCTCCAAAGTGAGAGGCGGAAAACCTATCAAGCTTTGCTATTTGTTTCAGCAATTTACAATTCAGGGGTCGCTCTGTAACGGAATATTGCGAATTTGCAAACTTGCCAGATCCGACAGGGATTTGAGACCAAGCTGCCCCATATTGGCCTCCAGATCCTTGCGCAGGATGTCACATAGGTGATCCGGGCCTGCGGCCCCCAATGCTGCAAGTGCGAAATGCGGGGCGCGGCCCAGCATCACGAAATCGGCACCCAGGGCCAGGGCGCGCAGAATATCCAGCCCGCCTTCGATGCCGCTGTCAAAGATCAGGGGCAGGGTGCTGGCGGCGCGGATTTCCGGCAGCATTTCGATTGTCGCGGGGCAGCCGTCGAATTGACGCCCGGCATGGTTGGAGACCCAAAGCGCGTCGACGCCAATCTGTTTCAGTGGCGCGGCATCTTCCGGGCGCATCACGCCTTTGATGACAAAGGCCCCCTGCCAGTTGTCGCGCAGCCATTTGACGTAATCCCAGTCCGGCGAGGTGCGCAGCAGATAGCCGATATGGGCGGTCGAAGAGAGGCTCTGGCTGTGTTCGCTGATATATTTGTCCAGGGTGCGCATATGTGGCATGCCGCCCTCGTGGCGATGGTGCCGTGCCATGCCAAAGGCCCAGGCGGGGCATTGTGCCACTTGCGCCAGCAGGCGGGGCGTCAGGCGTGGTGGCTGCGTCAGGCCAGAGCGCACCTGCCGTTCGCGCCGCGAGGCGACGGGGACATCAACCGTCAGAACCAGAGTATTAAAGCCGGCGGTACGGGCACGGGCCAGCATGTCGCGGCGGATCTCTTCATCCTTGGGCGGGTAGAGTTGAAACCAGGCGTCGCCACCAAGATGGGGGGCCAGATCCTCGGGTGATTGACTGGCCACCGTCGACAGGCTGTAGGGGATGTTCTGGCGGGCCGCGCAGCGGGCCAGATGTCCCTCGGCATCGGGCCAGATCAGCCCGGACATGCCCAGGGGGGAAAACCCAAAGGGCAGGGCGCAGTCCTGTCCCAGGAAACGGGTGCTGAGATCAACCTGCTGGGGCCCATGCAGAATAGAGGGTAAAAACCCGATCTGATCCAGGGCGCTGCGATTGCGCCTCTTGGTGGCTTCCTGGCCGGTGCCGCTGTCGAGATATTCCCAGACAAATTTCGGCAAGCGCTGTTGAGCGCGGCGGCGCAGGTCCGAAAGCCCTGGGTAGTGTTGATGCAAATCCATGCCCGCATTGATAAGCGGACATGGTGATTTGACAAGGTGAATTGACAAGAGGGCGCTGGGTGCACCCTTGGGCGGTCTTGGCCGTCAGGCGGCAGCGTTGTCCTCGGGTTGATCTGGCCCGAAGTGGTCGCTCTGGGCATTTGGATCGCGCGGCTCCACCTCTGCGCCTGACGCGATGCAGACCTGATTGCGGCCCTTGGCCTTGGCGTCATAAAGGGCATCATCAGAGGCCCGCAGCAGATCCTGCGGCATGGTGCCATGGGCTGGGTAATGCGCCACACCCAAGGAGATGGTAATGCGCGGCAGAGCCTTTTCACCGTAGCGGACAACAATGGCTTCAACGGCCTGACGCAACAATTCTGCCTTGGTCATCACATCTTCCTGGCTGGTGCCGGAGACGATCAGCGTGAATTCTTCTCCGCCGGGGCGGCAGGCGACATCCTCGCCGTCGCAGGCCTGTTCCAGAACCGAGCCAACGGCACGCAGCACCATGTCGCCTGCATCGTGACCGTGGTTGTCGTTGAATTTCTTGAAGTGATCGACATCCACGGCAATGAGGCTGAGTTTCTTGCCGGTGGACTGGCTGAAGTTGATGAACTTGCGCAGCGTGTCGTTCATATGGCGTCGGTTGAACAACCCGGTGAGCGGGTCACGGACCGACTGGTCATGCAATTGATCCCGCATCCGCACGTTGGCGATCGCCATGGAGATCTGTTCGGCGCACATCTGGGCCAGTTTCTTGCTGGTTTGAAACTCGTCGCTTGCCCCTTCTGTAGAGCGCAGATGCATCAAGCCGACGGTCTCACCATGGGCCAGAATTGGGAAGCAGTAGTAGTTGCGGCCATCATGGGGTTCGGCGTGTTCGCAGACAAAATCGATTTCAGACGAGCCGAATTCATAGGTGCGTCCGCGGCGTAGCCCCCAGCATTCTTCGGGATGGATGTGTTCTTTGTGATTGCCACCATTCCAGCTGGCGCAGCCATCCAGCACATCGCGGGAGTTGGAGTAGACATATACGCTGCCCTCGGCATTGGGCAGGATGTGGGTCATGAAACGGGCAACCATGTCGAACAGCTCATCCAGAGAGCGGCTCGACTGCAGCCATTCGTTCAACTCGCCAAGCAATTGTACCTCACGGGCCAGGCGCAGTTGCTCATCCAGGATGGCGCGTTCGTTCTTGTTTCGCTCATTCAACTGGCGGACGTTTGCCCTGTTGTTGCGGAAAGTAACAGCCACGGCAAAGGACAGGGCCAAAAGCGCGATACCTGTCAAAACCGAAAGAGACATCCGTGCGCGATCAATGAAAATTGACCGGCGCTCGGTGATATCGGTAAAGAACTCGATGGCACCATCAAAATGGCCATTGTGCATCAAGGGGACATAGATTTCTGCGACCCTGTGTTCCATATCGCTGTGCAGATCGTTGATGTGTAATTCCATGCCGTCAATCTCTGTGGTGGTGCGTCCCTTGTGGGTATAATGGATATTCCCTTTGGCCACGATGGAATCAAAATAGCTGCGGGTCTCATATTCGCCAATTTCCTCCGGGCGGGTAGACCAGAAGATTTCACCATCCGCAGTGAAAAGCCGGAAGCGATAAACATCTGAGGCCTCAGGAAGCAGTAGCAGAAAATGGGCGTCAGAGGGAGAAATGCTACCGGATTCAAATGAGGCTTCCGGATCTTCCATATGCAAGACGACGCGGCGACGCCAAAGCTCTGCTTCTTTGCGGATGTCAGCCTCTAGCATATAGTCGACGACGGGGGCGGGAACGGCGAGGATGGCCCAAACAGATCCTGCGGCCATGCCAAACAGCAACAGGATAAGCGATAGACTGCGCATCAGGTTGAAGAGAGACTGTTTCTTAAGCGAATTCATATTCTCACCAAGTTAAAAACTACTCGAATACTAGAGGTGATTTGGGTTTCGATAGGGTTACTTTGCACCCGGAAGGCGAGAGTCTCCAGATCGAAGCTCTCGGTGTTTGGTTCGGATTTTATATAATTCTCGGCGACCTGCAGCTTGGCGAAGGCTGTGAAATTCAGCGAACAGAATGCGAACGTCCTCTTTTATCGGGCGCTGAATCACGCTAGTGTCACGGGTATGAGCAGTTTTGATGAAATGGACGCCTTTGAGGGCGCCTCCCTGTCGTCGCGTGCCATGGCGGCCCGCCCCACACCCTATCTCGACGGGCTCAACCCGGCGCAGCGGGAGGCGGTAGAATGTCTGAACGGGCCGGTCTTGATGCTGGCGGGGGCTGGCACCGGCAAGACCAAGGCGCTGACCGCGCGTATCGTGCATCTGTTGAACACCGGCTCAGCCCGCACAAATGAAATTCTGGCGGTGACCTTTACCAACAAGGCGGCGCGCGAGATGAAGGAGCGGGTTGGTGGAATGCTGGGCCAGCCTGCCGAGGGCATGCCCTGGCTGGGCACCTTTCACTCTGTCTGCGTCAAGTTGTTGCGGCGTCATGCAGAATTGGTGGGGCTCAAGTCGAATTTCACCATTCTGGATACCGACGACCAGATCCGGCTGCTCAAACAATTGATCCGAGCATCGGATATTGATGAGAAACGCTGGCCGCCGCGGATGCTGGCGGGCATCATTGATGATTGGAAAAACCGGGCGCTGACACCGCAAAAGCTGCCGACCTCCGAGGCAGGCGCTTACAATCACCGCGGGCCAGAGCTTTATGCCCAGTACCAAACCCGCTTACGCGAATTGAACGCTGTCGATTTTGGCGATCTCTTGTTGCACATGGTGACGATCTTTCAGGATCACAGTGACGTGCTGGCGCAATATCAGCGCTGGTTCCGCTATATCATGGTCGACGAATATCAGGATACCAATATCGCCCAATACCTGTGGCTGCGGCTTTTGGCTGGGGGTCACAAAAACATCTGCTGCGTTGGCGATGACGACCAGTCGATCTATGGCTGGCGCGGTGCCGAGGTGGGCAATATTCTGCGTTTTGAAAAGGATTTTCCCGGTGCCAAGGTGGTGCGGTTGGAGCAGAATTACCGTTCAACCGAGCATATCCTGGCCGCCGCGTCCGGAGTGATCAGCGGCAATGCGGGCCGGTTGGGCAAGGAGCTGTGGACGGCGGCCAAGGGCGGCGAAAAAGTGCGCCTCATCGGCCATTGGGACGGCGAAGAAGAGGCGCGCTGGATCGGCGAAGAGATCGAGGCGACGCAGCGCGGCACCCGCGGTCAACGCCCCATCGACCTCAACGATATGGCGATTTTGGTGCGGGCCTCGCATCAGATGCGCGCCTTTGAGGATCGCTTTCTCACCATCGGTTTGCCCTATCGCGTCATTGGCGGCCCCCGGTTTTACGAACGGCTCGAGATTCGCGATGCCATGGGATATTTCCGCATGGTTACCTCTGCGGATGATGATCTGGCTTTTGAACGGATTGTGAATACGCCCAAACGTGGGTTGGGGGACAAGGCGCAGCAAACCATTCAGGGTTTTGCCCGCGACAATGGCGTTTCTCTGGTCGAGGGTGCGCATCTTGCGGTGGAGGCTGGCGCAATCAAGGGCAAAGGCGGCGCGGCCCTGCGGCGTCTGGTCGAGGATCTGGCGCGCTGGGGTCGCATGGTGGAAGACCCCGACATCTCTCATATGGAACTGGCGGAGATCATTCTGGATGAAAGCGGCTACACAGGGATGTGGCAGGCGGACAAGAACCCGGATTCCCCCGGGCGGTTGGAAAACCTCAAGGAATTGGTCAAGGCGCTGGAGAATTTTGAAAACCTGCAAGGGTTTCTCGAACATGTCAGCCTGGTGATGGACAATGACAAGCAGGATTCGGATCAAAAGGTCTCGATCATGACGCTGCATGCGGCCAAGGGGTTGGAGTTTCCGGCGGTGTTTCTGCCGGGCTGGGAGGATGGGTTGTTTCCCTCGCAGCGCTCGATGGATGAATCCGGCCTCAAGGGGCTCGAGGAAGAGCGCCGCCTGGCCTATGTTGGCATCACCCGCGCCGAAGAGATTTGCACCATTTCCTTTGCCGGCAACCGGCGGGTCTTTGGTCAGTGGCAATCGCAGCTGCCTTCGCGTTTTGTCGATGAGCTGCCCGAGCCGCATGTGGAAGTGTTGACGCCACCGGGGCTGTATGGTGGCGGCTATGGCGCGGCGGCCAGTTCGGCTGAGCCTGTGCGGTCCACCATCGAGGCTAAGATGGCCCAGGCCGATGGCTATAATTCGCCGGGCTGGAAGCGGATGCAGGCGCGGGCCGGACAGCGGGGCATGGCGCAACCAAAGGAAAGCCGCAGTCAGGTGATAGATCTGACCGCCACCTCCAGTTTCACGCTTGGGGAGCGGGTGTTCCACCAGAAGTTCGGATATGGCGCTATCACCGGCATTGAAGGTGACAAGTTGGAAGTAGCTTTTGAAAAAGCCGGCGTGAAAAAGGTTGTGGCCCGCTTCATTTCTTCCAGCGAAGACGTGCCATTCTGATCGCATAGTGTTGCCACCGGAACGGGGTCGGATCGCGTTGCGATCCGACCCGGGCGGCGCAGCCGGGCAGCAAAGCTGCCCGGCTGCGCCGCCACCTCCCCCCCAAACATATGTTCGTTTGTGACATGAGAAAGCGCGCTTGTGGCTGAGCGATGATGATGGGCACGTCCGCGACGTGCAAAACGGCTCTTTGCTGGAATTTTTGAGCAGGGGTTTTCTGGCTGTGTTTCCCGGTAGCGATTCCGGGATCAGCCGCTGTTTGAACAGCGAAAGCTGTGCGCCAGGCCGGCTGCGCAATGGGGGGATTTTCACTGCCCCCGCCTTTCCATTGCTCCTTTTTGTGTAGGGCCTCGCTGGCGGGTGCAGCGTGATGCGGCTTGTCCTGCCACGGGCCACCACAGGCCACCATCTCACATTTCTTGGCGCAAGAAGCGCCTTCAAGCGCAAAAACGGCGACGCCCAGGGAGGAGGAGGGGCGCCGCCGTTCGTGACAACATCTGAACCCAGGGAGGAGGAAGGTCCGGATGTGTTCTGCTCCGGCTTGGTGCCGGAATTTGATGCGGTGACATCAGGGAGGAGGAGGATGTCACCGCCTAGGACAGGCCCGTTTCAGGGAGGAGGAAAGGAGCCTGATCTCTATTACTTGTTCTCGTAGGCCGCCTGCAGGGCGATGCGCTTGATCATCGAATGATGCAGGCCCAGATCGGCCAGCTCGCGATTGGAGAGAGATGACAGCTCATTGACGGTTTGGCGATACAGGCGAAACCGTGCGAATTTTGCGCCCAACTCTTCTACCCAGCTCAGAACATGGGCCAGGAAAGGGCTTTTATGGGATGCGATTTGCTGTACAGCGGCCATCGGATGGATCCTCAGAACTGGTCAATTTGTTTGTGCCGGTATCGGCGTTGCTTGAGACTGAAAATAGGCAATTGCTGCGCCCGCACAATCCCCGAAGTGAGCATTTCTGCTATGCAGCATTTGCATGGGTCCATTGTTACGCATTTGTAAACAGGTTACTTTTTGAGCGAATTTGTGAAATCCTGCCTGCCGCCAGGGCAGTTGGTTGCAGCAGGCGCGACGCTTGCCCTTGCGTCGGGGGCGTAAGGCGCACACTGTGCATCTCGCATGAGACGACGGCACCATCCTGTGCCGGACTTCAAAGAGGAGTGCAGGAGATGTCAGTGACAGAAAAACAGGTGCAAGCGGCCTTGGAGCGTCTGGCTTTGCCCGATGGCGGGACGCTGATTTCTCGCGATATGCTGCGCGCCCTGACGATCCAGCCTGTTGCCAATGCAGGCGCGGATGCGGGAGAGAGGGCAGCGGTCAAGGTCTCCTATGTCATCGAGGCCCCCAGTCCGGCCATTGCCCAGCATATGGAGCCGCTGCGCCGGGCCACAGAGGCGGCCGTTCTGGCGCTGGAGGGCGTGGTGGCGGTCTCTGCTGCCCTGACGGCCCATGGGCCAGCGCCGACGGGTGGCCTGACTGCTGGTCGAGCTGGTGGGGCGGCTGCGGGTGGCGCAGCTGCAACCGCCGCGCCAAGTCTGAAAATAGGCGGACACCCCAAGCCACAGGCAGGTCCGACCAAACCCGCAGGCGTGGCGCGCATTCTGGCGGTTGCCTCTGGCAAGGGAGGGGTGGGCAAATCCACTGTCAGCGCCAATCTTGCGGTGGCGCTGGCCCGTCAGGGTCGTCGGGTGGGGTTGTTGGATGCGGATATCTATGGGCCGAGCCAACCGCGCATGATGGGGGTCTCGGGCCGTCCAAGCAGCCCGGATGGCAAACAGATCGAGCCTCTGCGCGCACATGGGGTGACCCTGATGTCGATTGGCCTGATGGTGGAAGAAGACAAGGCTGTGGTCTGGCGGGGCCCGATGTTGATGGGCGCGCTGCAGCAGATGCTGGGCCAGGTGAACTGGGGTGAGCTGGACGTGCTGATCGTCGATTTGCCGCCGGGCACTGGCGATGTCCAGCTGACGCTCTGCACCAAAAGCGAGCTGAGCGGTGCAATCGTGGTGAGCACCCCGCAGGATGTGGCCTTGATCGATGCACGCAAGGCGCTGGATATGTTCAAGACCCTCAAGACGCCGGTACTGGGCCTCATTGAGAACATGTCCTTCTTTACCTGTCCCGATTGCGGCGGCGAACACCACATCTTTGGTCACGGCGGTGTTGCGGCAGAGGCCAAGACGCTGGGCCTGCCCTTGTTGGGGGCGCTGCCCATTGATCTGGAAACCCGTCTGGCGGGGGATGCCGGAACCCCCGTGGCGACGGGTGATGGCCCCGTAGCGCAGGCCTATGAGCAGATTGCCAAGGGATTGATTGGCGGAGGCATGGCGTGACCCAGGAGGTCAGGCGCCAGAGGGGCCGCAATCAGAGTCTTAGGTGATCTGAGGTCTTTGGGGATGCGACGCGGGCCGGGAATGACCTGTGAGGGTGCCTTGCCAGAGGGCTGCTGCCTGGTAGTTTGGCCCGTCGTTTGGCCGCTAGGCTCCCCAAATGCCTTTCCGTTGCTTGTGGGCTGGCTTGCTGGCCTTGATCCGCGCGCTGACTTTCTGGGTGCTCAGACCAATGGCTCTGTAGGGGGATTTGACACGGGCTCCAACCGGAAAAACACCGGGGCTACGGGAAACCATGGGAGCTATGGGAAATCATGGGTCAGCCCCTCGCTCCGGAGCTCCTGTTGTTTAGGATCCGCGGTGGGTCTCCGCGAATCAGTTGCTGATTTTGGCGGAAATCCACTTATTCGCAAAGTTATTCACAGGCTGGACTAGGAACATATGTGGAACATTCTTATCTAAGGGCTGACATGAAACACTTGGCTGGGAAATCATGGGCTATTTTGGGCGCTGAAGTGAGAATTTTTTCACCCCTATATCTAGTGTGTCTGCATCAGCTTTAGGCAATTTATGTCCGTCTGCCCTCAGTTTTGACGTGGTTCCGCCGTTTTCTTTTGGCTGAACTTCTGTGCCTTGGCCCTGTTTTCCAGATTTTCTCTTGTCAGACCATGAATTCCCATAGTATCCCTAGTTCATCGGATGCAGCGGAGAGCATATCGGGGCGCCAAAGACCCCAAGCTCATAATAATAAGCAGGTTTCATACAGGCCTTCACTTCATTCGAACAATGAGAGATCCGGCGCGCGGGCGAGCAGACATCCCCCCAGGTGGCGCGCGCAGTCGGACACCCCCGCTCAGCGGGAATTGGGAGGCGGGTTGATCAGTGGCAGCAGATCAGCCCGCCCCTTTTACTTTCTGGGGTTGAAATGCGCCAAAGGCGCGCAAAAAGGGACGGTATTTTGGGCCGCAGGTTCAGAGGCGAAAGCCACCATAAGGTGGACACAAAGGGGCGGGTCTCGATTCCGGCCTCCTTTCGCCGTGTGGTCGAGGCTGCCGATCCCAATTGGAAATCCGGTGAAAATCCCGAACTGGTGATCGTCTATGGCGATCAGCGCCGCAATTTCCTCGAATGCTACACCATGCAAGCCATCGAAGAGGTCGACGCCAAGATCGATGCCTTGCCGCGCGGCTCCATGCAGCGCAAAATGCTGCAACGGATGTTCCACGGCCAGTCTTTCCCGACCACGGTAGATGAGACCGGCCGCCTGGTATTGCCCGCCAAGCTGCGCAACAAGATCGACCTCGAAAAAGAAGCCTTCTTCATCGCCGCAGGGGATACCTTTCAGATCTGGAAGCCAGAGACCTTTGAGGCAGAAGAACAGGCGGAAAGCGAAAAATGGATGGAAGAGCTGCCGGATGACTTTGATCCCGTGCAGTTCCTGGATGGCACCGGAGGCCTTTAGACATGACAACGGACCGCAATACTTCCTCCGGTCCTCATGTGCCTGTGCTGCTGCGCCCCTTGCTCAAGGCGGTGGCGCCGGTGACCGGGCGCTGGTTGGATGGCACTTTTGGCGCTGGGGGCTACACCCGCGGTTTGCTCGAGGCGGGTGCCGATCAGGTGATTGGGGTCGATCGCGACCCCTTGGCCTTTGAACTGGCCCAGCCCTGGGCCGCAGACTATGGCGACCGCCTAGTTCTGCAAGAGGGCGTCTTTTCCAAGATGGATGAATATGCCCAGGATCTGGATGGCGTGGTGCTGGATCTCGGGGTCTCGTCGATGCAGCTGGACCTGGCGGAACGTGGCTTTTCCTTTATGCGCGACGGGCCGTTGGACATGCGAATGTCGCAGTCCGGCCCCTCAGCGGCCGATCTGGTGGCAGAGCTTTCCGAAGTGCAGCTTGCCGATATCCTGTTTCACTTTGGCGAAGAGCGCGCTAGCCGCCGCATCGCCAAATCCATCGTCAAAGCCCGCGAGTTGGAGCCGATCACCACGACGCTGCAACTCGCCAAACTGGTTGAGGGCTGCCTGCCGCGCGGAAAACCCGGAAAATCGCATCCGGCCACCCGCAGTTTTCAGGCGCTGCGGATTGCGGTGAACGCAGAATACGAAGAACTGTTCAACGGGCTCTTGGCCGCCGAACGCGCGCTCAAGCCTGGCGGGCTCTTGGCCGTGGTGACCTTCCATTCCGTCGAAGACCGCATGGTGAAGCGCTTTTTCCAGCACCGCGCGGGCAAGACCGGGCGGGCCAATCGCTATGCGCCTGAAACAGAAGAGATCCCCTCGCAGTTTGAATTGGTCACCCGCAAGGCGGTTGGCCCCGATGACGAGGAGTTGGCGGATAACCCGCGTTCACGCTCTGCCCGGCTGCGGGTCGGGCGGCGGACCAGTGCCGCGCCGGTGCCGATCAGCGCCAAGGATCTCAGTATGCCACAGTTGAAAGAGGGGCGTAAGTAAATGAAATCACTCCTCTATGTTTTGACGGCACTCTCGGTCTTTGGTCTCGCTTTTTGGGCCTACCAGGAAAACTATGCGACGCAGCAGGTGTTGAAAGAGACACGGGGATTGCAGCGTGAAATCGGCTCCGCTCAGGTCCGGCTCAGCGTGCTCAGGGCGGAATGGGCCTATCTCAACCGCCCCGATCGGTTGATCGAACTGGCAGAGCTGAATTTTGAACGTCTGGGGCTCTTGCCCCTGCGCCCTGACCAGTTTGGCCGGGTGGATGAGGTCACCTATCCGGCCCAGCCCGAGCTGCGGATCACCGAAGGGGTTGATGTCTCGGGTCTGAACGCCGCCAATGCCGGAGCACAGCGCCCATGATCCGCACACCTCTGCGCCCGCTAGCCCGAATCCTGGATGCCCGCGCCAAGGGTGAAAACCCTGATATCATCGAGAAAGAAAACATCCGCCAGCGTCACGACGAGATGCAGGTCAAATCGCGCCAACGTGCCGAGGGGCGTCTATTGGTTCTGGGGGTGTTTTTCCTGTGCGCCTATGCCGCCGTGGCTGGGCGCATGGGCATGTTGGCCACCTCTGAGGCGCGCGAACCTGTTGCCAGTGTGGCGGGCAGTGCCATTGCCATGCAGCGTGCGGATATCGTTGATCGTCAGGGCCGCATTCTGGCCACCAATTTCGAGACCCATTCGCTCTATGTGCAGCCGCCCCAGTTGATCGATCCGGTCAATGCGGTGGACCGTCTGGTTGAGATTTTCCCGGATCTGGATCGCGCGCGTCTGCTGCAGGATTTTACCGGTAGTCGCAAGTTCCTGTGGATCAAAAAGAAAATCAGCCCCGAGCAAAAACAAGCGGTGCATGATATTGGCGATCCCGGCCTGCTGTTTGGCCCCCGCGAGATGCGGCTTTATCCCAATGGCTCTGTTGCGGCCCATGTGCTGGGCGGGGCAGGCTTTGGCAAGGAGGGTGTCAATGCCGCCGAGGTGATCGGGGTTGCGGGTGTTGAGAAACAATTTGACGACTATCTGCGCGATCCCGGCAATGGCAGCAAACCCCTGGCGCTGTCGCTCGATCTGACGGTGCAGGCCGCCGCCGAACGGGTCTTGGATGGCGGCATGAAGCTGATGAACGCCAAGGGCGCCACCTCGATCCTGATGGATGTACAGACCGGCGAGGTGATTTCTGTTGTGTCGCTGCCGGACTTTGACCCCAACGAGCGCCCGCGCTCGCCTGCCTCTGGATTTGATCCCTCAGTGAGCCCGCTGTTCAACCGTGCGGTACAGGGGGTCTATGAGCTGGGCTCCACCTTCAAGATCTTTGCCGCAGCGCAGGCCGTCGACCTTGGGCTTGTGAACCCGGAAACCGTGATCGACACCCGCGGGCCATTGCGCTGGGGCAAATTCGCCATCCGTGATTTCCGCAACTATGGCAACGAGTTGTCGGTGACCAAAATCATCGTGAAATCCTCCAACATCGGCACCGCCCGTCTGGCACAGCAGATCGGCGCTGAGCGTCAGCGCGATTTTCTGGGTAGTCTGGGCATGCTGGAAGCCACCCCCTTCGAGATCGTCGAGGCCCAAGGCGGCAAGCCCTTGTTGCCCAAGAACTGGTCTGAGCTTTCGGCGATGACGATTTCCTACGGACATGGGATCTCGACCACACCCATGCATCTGGCGGCAGGCTATGCCGCCATTGCCAATGGCGGCCATTATGTCAGCCCCACCATTCTGAAACAGGATGGGCCGCAGCTGGGCCAGCGGATCCTGTCGGCTGAGGCCGCTGAGGCCGCGCGCATCATGCTGCGCAAGGTGGTGACCGAAGGCACCGCCAGTTTTGCCCGTGTGCCTGGCTATCAGGTCGGCGGCAAGACCGGCACCGCCGACAAACCGCGTCCCCGCGGCGGCTATTATGAGGACAAGGTGATTGCCACCTTTGCTTCGATCTTTCCGGCGCATGATCCCAAATACGTCCTGGTGGTCACCCTGGATGAGCCTTCGGTGATTGCCCATGGCGAAGAACGCCGCACCGCAGGCTGGACCGCTGTGCCGGTGGCTGCGGAAATGATCGGTCGGCTGGCACCGCTATTGGGCCTCAGACCACAAGTTGAACCCACAGAGGTGACTGGTATAACCCTCACCTCAAACTGATCCCGGGACCTGATCCCGGGCCCTGATTCCTGGTGAGGGCCGCAGATGCGCAGCAACCCCAAAGACATTCTCGATCCCCGCCCGCTGAGCGAGCTGGGCCTGACCGCGCGCGGCGGAGCTGATCCGCTGATTTCCGGTCTGGAAGTGGACAGCCGCCGGGTCGGGCAGGGCACGCTGTTTGCCGCCCTGCCGGGCAGTCAGGTGCATGGCGCCAAGTTCATCCCCGCCGCATTGGAACAGGGGGCCACCGCCATTCTGACCGATGCCGCAGGGGCGCAGATTGCCGCCAAGCCGCTTGCAGACAGTCATGCAGCCGTGGTCCTCGTCGAAGACCCGCGCCAGGCGCTGGCCTATGCCGCGGCCCTGTGGTTCGGGGCGCAGCCTCAGACCATGGTGGCGGTCACGGGCACCAATGGCAAAACCTCGGTGGCGACCTTTGTCCGCCAGATCTGGTGTGAGCTGGGTCATGAGGCGGTGAACCTTGGCACCACCGGCATTGAAGGCGCCTGGAGCCATCCGCTGGCTCATACCACGCCAGAGCCGATCACGCTGCATCGCGCCCTCGCCAGGGCCGCCGCTGCCGGGGTCACCCATGCGGCGATGGAGGCCTCCTCGCATGGGCTGGACCAGTGTCGCCTGGATGGGGTGCAGCTGGCGGCGGCGGGTTTTACCAATTTCACTCAGGACCATCTCGATTATCACGAAACCTTTGAGGCCTATTTCGCCGCCAAGGCGGGGTTGTTCCGCCGGGTGCTGCCCGAAGAGGGGGTTGCCGTGATCAACATGACCGATCCCCGGGGCGCAGAAATGCGCGCCGTGGCCGCTGCGCGCGGGCAAGAGGTGCTCAGCGTGGGGCGCGGGCTGGGCGATATCAGCCTCTCTGGCATGCGCTACGATGGCACTGGACAGGATCTGCTGTTTTCCTGGCACGATCGGCCCTTTCAGGCACGGCTCAACCTAATTGGCGGATTTCAGGCCGAAAACGTGCTGTTGGCCTGCGGGCTGGTGATTGCCAGTGGCGAAGATCCGGTTGAGGTGTTTGAAACTCTGCCGCGCCTCACTACGGTGCGCGGGCGCATGGAACATGCGGCGACCCGCGATAATGGCGCGGCGGTCTTTGTCGACTACGCCCATACGCCGGATGCGGTGGCCACTGCGATCAAGGCGCTTCGGCCGCATGTCTTGGGGCGGCTGATTGCCATCATCGGCGCCGGCGGGGATCGCGATGCATCGAAACGCCCCCTGATGGGGCAGGCGGCGCATGAGAACGCCGATCGGGTCATTGTCACCGATGACAATCCGCGCACTGAGGATCCGGATGTGATCCGCGCCGCTGTCAAAGGTGGGGCGCCGGAGGCGTTGGAGGTCGGTGACCGGGCTGAGGCGATCCTGCGTGGTGTCGATATGCTGGGCGCTGGGGATGTGCTGCTGATCTGCGGCAAGGGCCATGAAAGCGGCCAGATTGTCGGCACCGATGTCTTGCCCTTTGATGATGTCGAGCAGGCCAGCATGGCTGTGGCGGTTCTGGACGGGAAAGCGATATGAGCACTCTTTGGACCGCGACAGAGGCGGCAACGGCAACCGGTGGCCAGGCGCAGGGAGACTGGCAGGTCTGCGGGATATCCATTGATACCCGTAGCTTGCAGCCCGGCGATTTGTTTGTGGCGCTGAAGGCCGCGCGCGATGGTCACGACTTTGTTGCTCAGGCGCTGGCAAAGGGCGCAGGCGCGGCGCTGGTCACCCATCGCCCAGAGGGCGTAGCCGCCGATGCACCGCTGTTGCTGGTAGAGGATGTGCAGGCCGCGCTCGAAGCTCTGGGTCAGGCGGCCCGGGCCCGCAGCCAGGCCCGTGTGGTGGCCGTCACCGGCTCTGTGGGCAAGACCTCAACCAAGGAGATGCTTGCTTGTATGCTGGCGGATCAGGGCCGCACCCATGCGGCTGTGGCCAGCTACAACAACCATTGGGGAGTGCCGCTGACTTTGGCACGGATGCCGCGCGACACAGACTATGCAGTGATCGAGATCGGCATGAACCACCCCGGCGAGATTGCGCCGCTGGCTCGTCAGGCGCGCCCGCATGTGGCCATGGTGACCACCGTGGCGGCGGTGCATCTTGAGGCCTTTGAGGATGTGGCAGGGATTGCCCGTGAAAAAGCCGCCATTCTGGAAGGGCTGGAGCCCGGCGGCGTCGCGGTGTTGAACGCAGATATTGCCGAGGCCCCGGTCTTGGCCAGTGAAGCCCACCGGTTAGGGTCCCGGCAGGTTTGGTTTGGGGGGACGGCCGCAGAATACAGGCTGCTGGCAACGCGGATCCTGGGCGAAGAAACCCTTGCCGATGTGCAATGCGGTGACGTCAATCTTGAGCTGCACATCCAGTCGCTGGGCGCGCATTTTGCGATGAATGCGCTGGGGGCGCTGGCCGCCGTGGCCGCGCTTGGGGCTGATGTGGTCCGGGCTGCGCAGGCCTTGGCGCTGTGGTCACCCGTCAAGGGGCGTGGGGCACGGGTTGAGGTCGAGATGGAGGGCGGCAAGCTGCTGATCCTTGACGACAGCTACAACGCCAATCCCACCTCGATGGCGGCGGCGCTTGGGGTTCTGGCTGCAACGCCGATGCAGGGCGCAGGGCGCAAGATTGCCTATCTGGGCGACATGGGCGAGCTGGGCCCGCAGGAGGTGGCGCTGCACGTCGGCATGGCCGATCTCGAGGCCATCGAACAGATTGACCAGATCCACTGCATTGGCCCGTTGATGGCGCATCTGCATGCGGCCTTGCCGGAGGGCAAGCGCGGCACTCACTATGCCGCCTCGGCGGATGTTCTGCCGGATCTCGCGGCGCAGCTGGCCTGTGGCGATATTGTGCTGGCCAAAGGCTCATTGAGTGCTGGCCTGGCCAAGGTCGTTGACGGCATCCGGGAATTGGGTCATTGCAAGCGCTAATCTTGAAACATATCTAAAGGCGAGGATCGATCCGAGATGCTCTATTGGCTGACGGCCCTGTCGGATGGCGGCGATTTTTTCAACCTGTTCCGCTATATCACCTTCCGGGCAGGCGGGGCCTTTCTGACGGCGCTGCTGTTCGGCTTTGTGTTTGGCAAACCGCTGATCAATGTGCTGCGGCGCAAACAGGGCAAGGGGCAACCGATCCGGGACGATGGTCCCGAAGGCCATTTCTCCAAGGCGGGCACGCCGACCATGGGCGGGCTGTTGATCGTGGGTGCCTTGTTGTCGACCACCCTGGTCTGGGCGCGACTGGACAATCCCTTTGTCTGGCTGGTGCTGTTTGTGACCCTAAGCTTTGCGCTGATCGGCTTTGCCGATGACTATGCCAAGGTCTCCAAGCAGAACACCGCCGGGGTCTCGGGCAAGCTGCGGCTGCTGTTGGGTATCCTGATTGCGGTGATTACTGCCATTTGGGCCAGCTATTTCCACCCCGAGGCCCTGCAGAACCAACTGGCGCTGCCGGTGTTCAAAGACACGCTGATCAATCTCGGCTATTTTTACGTGCCCTTTGTGATCGTGGTTATCGTTGGCTCCGCCAATGCGGTGAACCTGACAGATGGGCTCGATGGGTTGGCGATCATGCCGGTGATGATCGCGGCGGGCACCCTGGGCGTGATTGCCTATGCGGTGGGCCGGGTCGATTTCACCGAATATCTTGACGTGCACTATGTGCCCGGCACCGGCGAAATCCTGATCTTTGCCGCCGCTCTCTTTGGTGCCGGGCTGGGGTTCCTGTGGTACAACGCGCCCCCCGCTGCCGTGTTCATGGGCGATACCGGCTCGCTGGCGCTTGGCGGTGCTTTGGGGGCCATTGCCGTGGTCACCAAGCACGAGCTGGTCTGGGCCATCGTTGGGGGCTTGTTTGTGGTTGAAGCACTGTCGGTGATCATCCAGGTGCTTTATTTCAAGCGCACTGGCAAGCGCGTTTTCTTGATGGCACCGATCCATCACCACTACGAGAAAAAAGGCTGGGCCGAGCCAACAATCGTGATCCGGTTCTGGATCATTGCACTGATCCTGGCGATGATCGGACTTGCCACCCTGAAAGTGCGGTAAGAGGCGCAAAGCTGGCCTTGTGAGCGGTAGAAGAAGGGAAGGCGCGGGCCTTCCCTTTTTTATTGCGCCACAGGTTGGCAAAAGGGGCTCGGCCAAAGGGGGAGCTCCCGCCAATTTCGAGAGGCTTTGCCTCTCTGCCAATTGTTGGGCGTGGCAGAGACCTTGCGGTCTCTGCAGGGGGGGCGGGAGCTCTTGCAAGTTCACAGTGGCCAGTGCACTGTGCCGCCGAATTTTGATCAAAGACGAGGTGGGCCATGATCCCGGTCAAAGGGTTTGAAGGTGCCAAGGTGGCGGTTCTGGGGTTGGGACGGTCCGGGCTGGCCACGGCACGCGCCCTGCGCGAAGGCGGCGCGGAGCCGATCTGCTGGGATGACAATCCGCGTGCACGCGACCTGGCTGAGGCGGAGGGTTTTGCCTGCCGGGATCTGCACAAACAGGGGGCTTTTGACGATATCGCCACGCTGGTGACCTCGCCGGGAATTGCGCATCTCTACCCAGCGCCAAACCCGGTTATCCGCGCCGCCTATGAGGCGGGTGTGCCGGTGGACAATGACATCGGTCTGTTCTTTGCCTCGCTTCCGGCGCAGGGCTGGGACGTGATGGACCTGCCGCCAAAAGTGGTGGCGATCACCGGCTCCAACGGCAAATCCACGACGGTGGCGCTGCTGCATCACATCCTGGAAAGTGTGGGGCGCGACAGTCAGATGGCGGGCAACATCGGTCGCGGCGTTCTGGATATCGACCCGCCGGGCAATGGCGGTGTGGTGGTGCTGGAGCTGTCGAGCTATCAGACCGAGCTGGCCCGCGCATTGACCCCGGATCTGGCGGTATTGACCAATCTGTCACCGGACCATCTGGACCGCCATGCGGGACTGGGCGGGTATTTTGCGGCCAAGCGCCGCCTGTTCGCCGAGGGTGGCCCGGATCGCGCCATCATTGGTGTGGATGAGGATGAAGGGATGTTCCTGGCCGGGCAGATGTCGCAAGGCGCGGTGGATGACCGGGTGATCCGCATCTCGACTACGCGCAAGCTGACCGGCCCCGGCTGGCAGGTCTTTGCCCGCAAGGGGTTCCTGAGCGAATATCGCAAGGGGCGGCAGGTGGGGTCGATCGATCTCCGCCAGATGACCGGCCTGCCGGGCGCACACAACCATCAGAACGCCTGTGCGGCCTATGCGGCGGCGCGGGTGCTGGGGTTGGCACCGCGGGTGATCGAAGGCGCGCTGGCCTCTTACCCCGGGCTTCCCCATCGCAGTCAGACCGTGGCTGAGGTGGCAGGTGTGCGCTACGTCAACGACAGCAAGGCCACCAATCTGGACAGCGCCATCAAGGCACTGAGCGCGTTCAAGAACATCCGCTGGATCTGCGGCGGTTTGGAGAAAGAGGGCGGCATCAATGCCCTGGCGGGGCAGACCGGCAATGTAAGAAAGGCCTATGTCATCGGGCGCGAGGCGTCAGGTTTTGCCATGCAGCTGGATGTGGAGGCCGAGGTTTGCACCACCATGGAAACAGCTGTGGAGCGGGCCATGCAGGAGGCGGAGGACGGCGATGTGGTGTTGCTGGCTCCGGCGGCCGCAAGCTTTGATCAATATGACAACTTCGAGCAGCGCGGCGATGATTTCATCGCCGAGGTGAGAGCTCGGCTGAGCTGATTTCCAGTGTCACGAGGGGGAAAGGGGGCTCAGGTTCACCAAAACGGAAAATCCCGTTTGCGGTGCTCCCCCTGCCTGCATCCCAGATGACAGGAGGCGCGTCCGGTTCAAGAAAAAGAGCCGTCTCCCCGCAAGGGCGGGGCCCCTCGGCGATTTTTCTTGAGCCTGCCGCTTGTCTCCTGTCCTTGGCGGGGCAGGCGAGGGTGGCTCCGAAACGGAAATTCCGCAGCTTCGGTGGTGATCAAACGCGGCTGGCGATGGCCTGGCCTGCCGCGTGGCCTGAGGCCCAGGCCCATTGGAAATTATAGCCCCCCAGCCAACCGGTGACATCCACCGCCTCGCCAATGGCAAACAGACCCGGGCGGGCCTTGGCTTGCATGGTTTTTGACGACAGCGCATCGGTGTCGATACCGCCCAGGGTGACTTCGGCGGTGCGGTAGCCCTCGCTGCCGCCGGGAATGAGCTGCCAATTGGCGAGCTGGTCACACAGCGCCTGCAGGGCGGCATCGGATTGATCAGCAAGACGGTCGGTGATTTGGAATTCAGTGGCGAGAAACTCAACCAGACGACCGGGCAGGTGGCGGGCCAGTTCAGTGGTAAGGGCGCGGCGGCCCTGCAGCTGGCGCTGATCGCGCAGCGCGTTGAACAGATCTACCTGCGGGATCAGATTCACCGAGATCGCTTCGCCCTCTCGCCAGTAGGAGGAGAGCTGCAGCACCGAAGGGCCGGAAAGGCCACGATGGGTAAAGAGCAAGGCTTCGTCAAAGCTGGCGCGCGGATTGGACAGGCGCGTGGGCAGGGCGGTGCCCGCCAGGGCGGCAAACCGACCCTCTGGAAAGGTGAAAGGGACCAGCCCGGCGCGGGTTTCGATCAGATTGAGGCCGAACTGTTGGGCCAGATCATAGGCCAGACCTGTGGCCCCCATTTTGGGAATGCTTTTGCCGCCGGTTGCCAGCACCAGATTGTTGCAGCTGACCTGATGGGGTTTGCCTTCGCGCAGCAGGGTGAGATGGTAGCGACCGCCCTCCAGTCTCACCTCCCCGACGGTGGTCTGCAGCCACAGTTCGGCACCGGCTTGTTGCAGCTCTTGCACCAGTAGGGCGATGATCTGTTTTGCAGAGCCGTCGCAGAACAGCTGCCCCAGGGTTTTTTCATGCCAGGCAATGCCGTGACGATCGACCAGAGAGATGAAGTCCCATTGGGTATAGCGCGCCATGGCGGATTTGCAGAAATGCGGGTTCTGCGACAGGTAATTTTCCGGCGTGGTGTCCAGATTGGTGAAATTGCAGCGCCCGCCGCCAGAGATGCGGATCTTTTCCCCCGGGGATTTGGCATGGTCGATCACCAGGCAATCGCCACCGGCATGGGCTGCGCACATCATGCCGGCCGCGCCGGCGCCAAGAATCACGGTGTTTTTGAACATGCAGCGCATCCACCACGGATGTGCCCGTGGCGCAAGGGCGCAGCGCCGACCCCTGTGTTGCGAATTCTCGCCCTTTAACCATCTAGAGGCTGGTCGGATCGGCGCTTTGCGGTTACTCTGACTGTAATGATCCCGAAAACGGGGCATATTTTGAGGCAAATATTGGCGGTGCTTCCATGACTGAGATGGTCTATGGGGCGGTTCCTGTACCCACAGGTGAACCGATCCTTCCGAAATGGTGGCGGACCTTGGACAAATGGTCCATGTCCTGCATTCTGACGCTCTTTGTCCTGGGGCTGTTGCTGGGGCTTGCCGCATCGGTGCCGTTGGCTGAGCGCAACGGTTTTGACAATTTTCATTATGTGCAACGCCAGGCCATCTTTGGCTGTACTGCGCTGATCGCGATGATTCTCACCTCGATGATGTCGCCGCAGCTGGTGCGCCGTCTGGCGGTGCTGGGCTTTGCCTGTGCTTTTGTCGCGCTGGCCTTTCTGCCCGTGCTGGGCACGGATTTTGGCAAAGGCGCTGTCCGCTGGTACAGCCTTGGGTTTGCTTCGCTGCAGCCATCAGAGTTCCTCAAGCCTGGATTTGTGGTAGTGGCGGCTTGGATGATTTCCTCAAGCCAGCAGATCAATGGCCCTCCGGGAACCTTGATTTCATTTGGCATCTGCATGGCGGTGGTGATGATGCTGGTGCTGCAGCCGGACTTTGGTCAGGCCTGCCTGATCCTGTTTGGCTGGGGGGTGATGTATTTTGTCGCCGGAGCGCCGATGCTGCTGCTGGTTGGCATGGCTGCGGTTGTGGTGCTCGGCGGTGTCTTTGCCTATTCCAACTCGGAACATTTTGCCCGCCGTATCGACGGCTTTCTGAACCCTGAGATCGATCCCACCACCCAGATGGGCTATGCCACCAATGCGATCCGCGAAGGTGGGCTGTTTGGCGTTGGCGTTGGCGAAGGCCAGGTGAAATGGTCGCTGCCCGATGCCCATACGGATTTCATCGTTGCCGTGGCGGCCGAGGAATACGGGTTGATCCTGGTGCTGGTGCTGATCGGGCTTTATGCCATGGTGGTGGTGCGCTCCCTGTTCCGCCTGATGCGCGAGCGCGATACATTCATCCGTCTCGCGGGCACCGGGCTGGTCTGCATGTTTGGGGTGCAGGCGATGATCAACATGGGCGTGGCGGTGCGGCTTTTGCCGGCCAAGGGCATGACGCTGCCCTTTGTTAGCTACGGCGGATCCTCGCTGATTGCCGGCGGCATTGCGCTGGGGATGCTCTTGTCATTCACCCGTGCCAGGCCGCAGGGTGAGATCGCCGATTATCTGCGGGGACGCGGGCGCGGCTGAGGCGGACCCAAGCAAAGAATGAACTGACATGACACAGAAACTGCTCTTGATGGCGGCCGGTGGCACCGGCGGACATATGTTCCCGGCGCAGGCCCTGGCCGAGGCCATGCTGCGCAAGGGGTGGCGGGTCAAGCTGTCGACCGATGCGCGGGGCGCGCGCTACACAGGCGGCTTTCCTCATAGCACGGAGATCAGCCAGGTTTCCTCTGCCACCTTTGCGCGCGGCGGGCTGCTGGCCAAGGCCATGGTGGGGCCCAAGATCGCAGGGGGCGTTTTGTCAATGGCCTTGCAGATGCGCCGCGATCGCCCTGATGCGGTGATTGGTTTTGGTGGCTATCCCTCCATCCCGGCGCTGGGGGCTGCAACCTTGCTCAAGCTGCCGCGTATGATCCATGAACAAAACGGCGTGCTGGGCCGGGTTAATCAGATCTTTTCCACCCGCGTTGCCGGTGTGGCTTGCGGCACCTGGCCGACGGATCTGCCTGAAACTGTGCCGCATGAGCACGTGGGCAACCCGGTGCGGGCTGCCGTGCTGGAGCGCGCAGGTGCGGGCTATATCTCTCCGGGCGACTACCCGATGTCGATCCTGGTCATGGGCGGCAGCCAAGGCGCGCGCATTCTGTCGGATGTGGTGCCCGCAGCGATTGCAGCGCTGCCGCAAGAGATCCGCCAGTATCTACGCATCTCTCATCAGGCGCGTGACGAAGACATGGCACGGGTCAGTGAATTCTATGACAGCCATGGGATTGTTGCCGACGTGCAGCCGTTCTTTCACGATGTGCCCGCCCGCATGTCCGAAGCCCAGCTGGTGATCTCGCGGGCCGGAGCGTCCTCGGTTGCCGATATCTCGGTGATTGGACGCCCTGCGATTCTGGTGCCCTATGCGGCAGCTACCGGTGACCATCAAACCGCAAATGCGCGGGGGTTGGTCGATGCAGGGGGCGCGATCCTGATCCCCGAAAGCGCCCTTGACGTTGCGGCCATGGCGGCGCAAATCGAGGCAGTTTTGAGTAACCCCGCCGCAGCGCAGCAGATGTCGCTTGCGGCATTGAAGGCCGGTGTTCCCGATGCCACAGAGCGTTTGGTAGCTCTGGTCGAGCAGCTGGCCGAGGAAGGATAAAGATGAACCCTGCAACCAAACTGCCCGGTGACGTTGGCCCGATCCATTTTGTCGGCATTGGCGGTATCGGCATGTCCGGCATTGCTGAAGTGCTGCTCAACCTGGGCTATGTGGTGCAGGGGTCGGATTTGAAGTCTTCCAAGATCACCCAACGGCTGGAAAAGCTGGGCGCTTTGGTCTTTGTCGGGCAACAGGCAGAGAACCTGGCTGAGGCCGAAGTGGTAGTGATTTCCTCTGCCATCAAACCGGGCAATCCCGAGCTTGACGAAGCCCGTCGGCGGGGGCTGCCGGTGGTGCGCCGCGCTGAGATGCTGGCAGAGCTGATGCGGCTCAAATCCAATATCGCCATTGGCGGCACCCATGGCAAAACCACCACCACGACCATGATGGCAGAGCTGATGGTGGCCGGGAAATTCGACCCCACCGTGGTCAATGGCGGCATCATCCACGCCTATGGCTCCAATGCGCGCATGGGGCAGGGCGAATGGATGGTGGTTGAGGCCGATGAAAGCGACGGCACCTTTAATCGCCTGCCTGCAACCATCGCCGTGGTCACCAATATCGACCCCGAACACATGGAGCATTGGGGGGATTTCGACACCCTGCGCGATGGCTTCCACGAGTTTGTCTCCAACATTCCCTTTTACGGCGTCGCTGTGTGCTGCACCGATCACGCCGAGGTGCAGGCGCTGGTGGGGCGGATTTCCGACCGCCGGGTGGTCACCTATGGCTTTAATGCCCAGGCCGATGTTCGCGCCACCAATCTGACCTACAAGGCGGGCGTGGCCCATTTTGATATCCACCTGCAGGCCGAAGACCGCGTGATCGAGGGCTGCAGCCTGCCGATGCCTGGCGATCACAATGTCTCGAATGCACTTTCAGCAGTGGCCGTGGCCCGCCATCTGGGCATGAAGGGGGCTGAAATCCGCGAGGCCCTGGCCAATTTTGGTGGCGTCAATCGCCGCTTTACCAAAGTGGGCGAGGTTGGTGGCGTTACTATCATCGATGACTACGGCCATCACCCGGTTGAGATCGCGGCTGTGCTCAAAGCCGCGCGTCAGGCGATTGGCGACAATCCCGAGGCCCGCGTCATTGCGGTGCATCAGCCGCATCGCTATTCGCGCCTGAACGATCTGTTCGAGGATTTCTGCGCCTGCTTCAACGAGGCCGACGTGGTCGCCATCGCAGAGGTCTTTGCCGCCGGAGAGGATCCCATCCCCGGCGTCAGCCGCGACGATCTGGTGGCGGGTATGATCCGCCATGGCCATCGTCATGCCCGTGCTCTGCTGGACGAAGATGACCTGGAGCGTCTGGTGCGTGAACAGGCCCGGCCCGGTGATATGGTTGTCTGCCTTGGGGCCGGGACCATCAGCGCCTGGGCCAATGGTCTGCCAGAGCGGTTGAGCCGTTGATATAGGAGGCCCATCGGAGGGATTTGGGGGGCCAAAGAGGATTGGAGGGACCATCTGGAATGAGTATCTTTGCCGCCATCCTCTGGGTCTTTGCCACCAGCTTTGTTGCCATGCTGCCGGTTGAACGCCATTACCTGCCGGGGCGGATCCTGTTGTTGCTCGCCCCTGTGTTGCTGATCTGGCTGGGCTGGGAGCATGGCTGGGGCGCGGTTGCTTTTGGGCTGTTTGCAGTGGCCTCGATGTACCGCCGCCCGATCCGCTATTACTGGGCCAAGCTGCGCCAGAAAAAGGAAGACCCGTCATGACGCTCTCGCTGACACTGGCTGCGCTTTGGGCCCTGGTGGCCAATGTTCTGGCGGTGCTGCCCAGCAAGGACAACCATTGGCGGCGCGCCTATGCCCTTATTGCGGTGGGCATCCCGATCCTGGGCTTTGTTGTCTATGAGAATGGGCCCTGGTGGGGGCTGGGTGTGCTCTGTGCCGCAATGAGCGTGCTGCGCTGGCCTCTGGTCTATCTTGGGCGCTGGCTGCGTAGTTTAGGGGCTTCGACTTTTCGAGACAAAGGGAACTAGCCATGGCTTGGTTTGGCTTGTCTTTGGCCGTCGGGGCGTTGCTCGGGTTAACTGGAAAGGCTCGTTGGTTCATTGTACTTATTGCGGGGACAACCCTCCTTTTGGGCGGGGCTTGGCTTTACGTTTACTACGTCACGGTTCTTCCAAACTTTGGAACCGGAGGGGGTGGTAATGGCACCGGAATTGGATTTGCCTATGTCAGTGCTTTCCTTTTTGTCACTTGGGTTGCAACTTTGTTTGCCTTCTGCTTTGGCTTTTTGATCAATGCCTTTTTACGTTGGATGGACTGGCTCTGAATATGTCTGAACTTGAATTTCCCAATTTGCCATCGGTGCGTGGCAAACTGACCGCCAATCGTGATTTGTCGAGCCTGACCTGGCTGCGGGTCGGGGGCGAAGCCGACTATTTGTTCCAGCCCGCCGATATCGAAGATCTGCAGCATTTTATGGCGCATTTGCCCGCAGAGATGGCGGTTTTTCCTATGGGGGTGGGCTCTAATCTGATCGTGCGCGACGGCGGATTGCGGGCGGTGGTGATCCGTCTGGGTCGCGGCTTTAACGGGATCGAGATCAACGGCAGTCTGGTCACGGCCGGGGCGGCGGCGCTGGATGCGCATGTGGCGCGTAAGGCGGCCGATGCGGGGCTGGACCTCACGTTTTTGCGCACCATTCCCGGCTCCATCGGCGGCGCGGTGCGGATGAATGCAGGCTGCTATGGCAGCTATACGGCGGATCATTTTGTTTCGGCCCAGATCGTGACCCGGGATGGGGCGCTGCAGGAAATCAGTGCTGAGGAGCTGCAGTTTCAGTACCGCCAGACTGAGTTCCCAGAGGGCGCGGTTCTGGTCTCGGCCAGGCTGCAGGCCCCAGCTGGCGATCCAGTTGCGTTGCATGCCCGCATGGAGGCGCAACTGAAGAAGCGCGACGAGACCCAGCCAACCAAGGACCGCTCGGCGGGCTCCACCTTTCGCAATCCGGCGGGGTTTTCCTCGACGGGCCGGGCCGATGATGTGCAGGACCTGAAGGCCTGGAAGGTGATTGATGACGCGGGCCTGCGCGGCGCGCAGCTGGGCGGGGCCCAGATGAGCGAGAAGCATTCCAACTTCATGATCAACACCGGTGGCGCATCTGCCGCAGATCTGGAAGCATTGGGCGAAGATGTCAGAAAAAAGGTTTACGCCAATTCCGGCATAACGCTAGAATGGGAAATCATGCGGGTCGGAGAACCCCTGTCAGAATAACCAACAAATTCGAGCAATCCTAAAAATAGCTGCCTTTTCAAAGTGTTGAATTTTGATCGAGGTCTGTTTTCCGGATTTGCAGCAGGCAGGCAGGCGTTATAGATCTTAAACATGGTAAAGGTGCCGTTAATAACCCGGTAAGACTTGCGGCGTTAGGATGGCATCACAGCCCCGGTTGGGGCGGAATTTTGCCTTTCGCCAGCTTAGGCAGCTGTCTGCGAAAGGGGCGTGGGCCCGCCAGGGTCCGGACAGTGAAATGGGGCGCAAGCCTTGATAAGACATGGGGCATAAGCCCTGATGAAGACGGGCAACGACCCTAAACAACACGCGGGCCAATTTCAGGCTCCAATAACCAAGGGCGCAAAGCCCGTATTTTTGAGGCGCTATCGTGGGTGAGTCGAGCGGAACACTCCCGAAAGTGGCGGTACTATTGGGCGGGTCCTCCGCAGAACGCGAGGTCTCCTTGTCCAGTGGGCGCGAATGCGCAGCCGCACTACGGGGCGAAGGATATGAAGTGATAGAGCTGGACGCGGGTCCGGATCTCTACGCGCAGCTGATCAACTGCAAACCGGATGTTGTCTTTAACGCTCTGCATGGTCGCTGGGGCGAAGATGGCTGTGTGCAGGGAATGCTGGAATGGATGGGGCTGCCCTATACCCATTCGGGGGTGCTGGCATCGGCTTTGGCGATGGACAAGCAGCGCAGCAAAATGGTCTTTCAAGAGGCGGGCCTGCCGGTTGCCAAAAGCGGCCTCTTTGCCAAGGATGCCGTGATGGCGGGCCATGTGATGACGCCGCCCTATGTGGCAAAACCCAATAACGAAGGCTCCAGCGTTGGTATCTATCTGGTGCATGAGGCGGCCAATGGTCCGCCGCAGCTGGCTCCAGAGATGCCCGATGAAGTCCTGGTTGAGGCCTTTGCACCCGGACGTGAGTTGAGTGTCACGGTGATGGGGGATCGCGCGCTCGAGGTCACCGATATCCTCACCGATGGCTGGTATGATTATGATGCCAAATACAAACCCGGAGGCTCGCGCCATGTGGTGCCGGCCGAAATGCCGGACGACATCCGCGCGCTCTGTCTTGATTATGCTCTGCGCGCCCATCAGGCCCTGGGCTGTCGCGGCGTCAGTCGCACTGACATTCGCTGGGACGAAAGTCGGGGGCGCGACGGGCTGATCCTGCTGGAGACCAACAATCAGCCCGGCATGACGCCGACCTCTTTGACACCAGAGCAAGCCGCATATTGCGGGTTCAGCTTTGGAGCGCTCTGCGCCTGGCTGGTAAAGGATGCATCATGCGGGCGTTGAGAGATAGGTTTGTCGGCAAGGGCAACCAGGCCGACCCGGCCCCCTCGCGACTGAAATACCGGCTGCAGCGCTGGATGTTGACGCCGGGCATTCGCTTTGGCCTGAAATTCGGCATGCCGCTTTGCCTTGCCCTTGCGGCCGGTGGGGCTTTTCTGGCCGATGCCGAACGGCGTGAGATGTTGCTGGACAGTGTTGCATCGGTGCGGGCTTCGATCGAGGAGCGCCCCGAATTCATGGTCAATGTCATGGCCATCGATGGGGCGGGCTCTGGGGTGTCGCAGGATGTGCGCGAAGTGATGCCGCTGGATTTCCCAATGAGTTCCTTTGACCTCGATCTGGCGGCGATCCGCACCCGGATCGAAGCGCTGGACCCGGTGAAATCGGCCAATGTGCGCATTCGCCCCGGTGGCATTTTGCAAATCGACATCCAGGAGCGCCAACCGGCGCTAATCTGGCGCAGCCGTCAGGGCCTGGCACTGCTGGATGAAACTGGCGCGCATGTGGCGGAGCTGGGCCAGCGTGGAATGCACCCCGATCTGCCCTTGATCGCTGGCGAGGCTGCGGATCTGAAAGCGGAAGAAGCCTTGCAATTGATCTCGACCGCCCGGCCTCTTGGCGGGCGCTTGCGGGGTTTGGTGCGCGTTGGCACCCGCCGTTGGGATCTAGTTCTGGATCGTGGTCAGCGCATCATGCTGCCCGAAATCAAGCCGATCAACGCCTTGGAGCGGGTCATCGTGGTGAGTGAAGTACAGGATCTGCTGGAGCGCGATGTCGCGGTGGTGGATATGCGGATTGCGGCCCGTCCGACGGTCCGAATGACGGAGAATGCAGTGGAAAACTGGTGGCGCATCAGAGAATTGAACGAGGGTGGGTTGTAAGATGACGGATCTTTATCAGTCCCAGCGCGCGATGCGGCAGATGCGGCGTCAGGCGATGCAGCGCGGTGTTGTAGCCATCCTCGATATTGGCAGCTCCAAGATTGCCTGCCTGGTCCTGCGCTTTGATGGCAGTGGGCGGCTGAGCGAGGACAATTCCATCGGGTCCCTGGCGGGGCAGTCGGGGTTTCGGGTCATTGGTGCGGCAACAACCCGTTCGCGCGGGGTGCAATTCGGCGAAATTACCGCGATGCAGGAGACCGAGCGGGCGATCCGGACTGCGGTGCAGGCCGCGCAAAAGATGGCCGGAGTGCGGGTGGATCATGTGATCGCCAGTTTCTCGGGGGCCAATCCGCGCTCCTATGGGCTGGATGCGCAGCTGGAGCTGGAGGGGCAGGAGGTCTCGGAAACCGAGATCGCCCAGGTTCTGGCCGCTTGCGAAGTGCCGGAATACGGGGCAGAGCGCGAGGTGCTGCATGCGCAGCCGGTGAACTTCGCTCTTGATAACCGGTCCGGGCTCGAAGATCCGCGCGGCCAGCTGGGGCAGACCCTGGCGGTGGACATGCATATGCTGACGGTGGATACCGGCACCGTGCAGAACCTGGTGCGCTGCATCCAACGCTGCGATCTTGAACTGGCGGGGATTGCCTCCTCGGCCTATGCCTCGGGCTATTCGGCTTTGGTCGAAGACGAACAGGAATTGGGTGCGGCCTGTATCGACATGGGGGGCGGATCGACCTCGATTTCGGTCTTCATGAAGAAACATATGATCTATGCGGATGCCGTGCGCATGGGCGGCGACCATATCACCAGCGATATCTCGATGGGGCTGGGCGTGCCGATGGCCAATGCCGAACGCATCAAGACGTTCTGCGGCGGGGTGCATGCCACCGGTGCCGATGATCGCGATATGATCGATATCGGCGGGGACACCGGCGACTGGGAGCACGACCGGCGCACCGTCAGCCGGGCGGAACTGATCGGCATCATGCGGCCCCGGGTCGAGGAAATCCTCGAAGAGGTGCGCACGCGGCTTGATGCCGCCGGATTCGAATACCTTCCAAGCCAGCAGATCGTTCTCACCGGCGGCTCTAGCCAGATCCTGGGGCTGGACGGTTTGGCGACACGCATCTTGGGCCAGCAGGTGCGCCTGGGGCGTCCGCTGCGAGTGCATGGGCTGCCGCAATCGGCCACCGGTCCCGGCTTTTCAGCGGCTGTTGGCCTGAGCCTCTTTGCCGCCCATCCGCAGGATGAATGGTGGGATTTCGAGACCCCGGTGGATCGCTACCCGGCACGCTCCCTCAGCCGCGCCGTGCGCTGGTTTCGGGACAATTGGTAACAATTGGGAAAATATCCCCAGCCTGTGGAGAAAACCGACCTCAGGCTGGGTGACAGACCGGTGAAAACCGGGTAATGAAGTTTTAATAGTCACAAAAAGTGACACCAGCAGGCCGAGCAGTGGTCAGCCATAGGAAAAAGCGGTGTGATCTTTGGCATAACTTGCCAGAGCAAGATCCCTGTTGTGTTGTGGTTGCGGGTACTCTACCAGATCTGCTGGAATAGGCGAAATTTTGCGGGTTATCCGTCAAGTTCGGGCCATATTTTGTGGCACATTTCGCTTTTTAGGATGACGAGACTCCGCCACCACGGTAGGATTGAGCGGAATACACAGGAAAAGCCCTTGCGGGAGGGCTGAGAGAAAACAGGCGGGAAGAGCATGACATTGAACCTTTCGATGCCCGGGCAGGAAGAACTGGCCCCCAAGATCACCGTATTTGGTGTCGGTGGCGCAGGTGGCAATGCGGTCAACAATATGATCGCCAAAGAGCTGGAAGGCGTCGATTTTGTCGTTGCCAATACCGATGCTCAGGCCCTGCAGCAAAACGCGGCAACCAGCCGTATCCAACTGGGTGTGAAAGTCACCGAAGGTCTTGGCGCTGGTGCGCGCCCCTCGGTGGGCTCAGCCTCAGCTGAAGAAAGCATCGAACAGATCGTTGATCACCTGGCGGGCGCGCATATGTGCTTTATCACTGCCGGCATGGGCGGCGGCACCGGCACCGGTGCAGCCCCGATCATTGCTCAGGCCGCACGTGAACTGGGTGTGCTGACCGTTGGTGTTGTCACCAAGCCGTTCCAGTTTGAGGGCAACAAGCGGATGAAACAGGCCGAGGAGGGTGTCGAAGCCCTGCAAAAGGTCGTGGATACGCTGATCATCATTCCAAACCAGAACCTGTTCCGCCTGGCCAATGAAAAAACCACCTTCACCGAGGCCTTCTCGATGGCGGATGACGTGCTGTATCAGGGCGTCAAAGGTGTGACCGATCTGATGGTCCGTCCTGGTCTCATCAACCTCGACTTTGCCGATGTGCGCGCCGTGATGGACGAGATGGGCAAGGCGATGATGGGCACCGGCGAAGCCGAGGGCGAAGATCGCGCGGTTCAGGCCGCCGAAAAAGCCATCGCCAACCCGCTGCTCGACGAAATCAGCCTGCGCGGTGCCAAGGGTGTTCTCATCAACATCACCGGCGCACATGATCTGACATTGTTTGAGCTGGACGAAGCCGCCAACCGCATCCGCGAAGAGGTGGATCCAGAGGCGAATATCATCGTAGGTTCCACCCTGGACACCGATATGGAAGGCAAGATGCGGGTCTCCGTGGTTGCCACCGGCATCGATGCCACCGAAGTGATGACCGATATTCCAGTGCCACGCCGCCCGATGTCGGCGCCGCTGAAGAAATCGGTCAGCGTCGAAGATGCGCGTCCGGCCCCATTGGAGCTGAACACCCCTGTTGAGCAACCACAGGCTGTAGCACCTGCCGCTGCTGCGGCACCGCAGGCGCAGGCCGAACCCACGCTCTTTGAGGGGCTTGATGTGCAGCAGACCGCGGCGCAGGAGCAGGCCGAAGATATCTTTGAAGAGATCGAAGACATCGGAAGCGATGGTCTGCCACGCCCGGCCTATCAGCCCGAAGTTCCGGCCTTCCAGCCGCAGGTGGAAGTCGCTGATGCCCAGCCCGAGGCGTCGTTTGTTGCCCCCAAGGCGCCAGCGCCTGGCACCCCATCGGCGGATGCAATCGTGCGTCTTCAGGCCGCTGCCGCACGGGCCCAGGGTCAGCAGCCCGCCGCCGTGCAGCAGCATGCGCCACAGCAGCAACCTGTACAACAGCCCGCGATGCAGCAGCGTCCTGTTGCTGCGGACACCCAGGCTGAGCCACAGTCGGAACAGCGCCGCTTTGGTCTGAATTCCTTGATCCACCGGATGACCGGCAGTGCTGCCGAAGGGCAGGGCGCAAAGCCGCAGCCAGTGCGTCAGCAGCCCCCCGTTCAGCAGCAGGCAGCCGCGCCACAGGTGCAGCCAGTGCAGCAACAACAGCCCGACGCAGAGCAGGATCGTATCGAAATTCCCGCTTTCCTGCGCCGTCAGGCCAATTAACCTCTCACTAATAAAGATTAAGAGGTCGCCCATGGGCGGCCTTTTTTCGTTTTAAAACAAGGCGTTGCTGTTGGCTGAGCAGTGTTTTGCCGGTCTGTTTCACGGATGTTTCATTCCGTTACAAAGATTGAGTTGAGGCTTTTTTGTGAAATCCTTACCTGTCTTCCCAACACGGCGCATGACGTCGGACATGGTGATCAGGAGCACAAGGTGCAAAATACGCTTAAAGCATCGGTGACATTTGAAGGGGTCGGCCTGCATACCGGCAAACCGGCCCGCCTGGTTCTCAACCCGGCACCCGCCAATTTTGGCATCAAATTCAAACGCACTGATATCGCTTTGGGCAACACTCTAGTTCCTGCGCTTTGGGACCATGTCGAACGCACTGCCCTGTGCACCCGGTTGTTCAATGCCGCTGGGGTGACGGTCTCTACGGTTGAACATGTGATGGCGGCGCTGGCCGGATGTGGCATTCACAACGCCTTGATCGAGATCGACGGTCCTGAAGTTCCGATCCTTGATGGCTCCTCGGCGCAGTTTGTGCGCGGGATCATGGCGCGGGGCATCCAGCGCCTGGGCGCTGCGGTCTCGGCGATTGAGGTGCTGAAACCGGTCACCGTGACCAAGGACGGTGCCACGGCGACACTGCTGCCCTGTGATCGCCTGATGATTGAATTCCACATCGACTTTGAAGAGCAGGCCATCGGGCGTCAAAGCCGGGTTCTGGATCTGCGCAACGGGGCCTTTGTGCGGGAGCTGTGCGACAGCCGTACCTTCTGCCGCCGCGCCGACGTCGAAGCGATGCAGGCTAGCGGGTTGGCGCTGGGCGGGGTCCCCGGCGAGAATGCGATTGTCTTTGATGGCAGCGAAATCGAAAGCGGCGAAGGGCTGCGTCACTCGGATGAGCCGGTGCGCCACAAGATGCTGGATGCGCTTGGAGATCTGGCGCTGGCGGGTGGCCCATTGCTGGGGCACTATGTTGGTGATCGCGCCGGCCATGCCCTGACCAACACCCTGCTGCGCGAACTCTTTGCGACACCTGGTGCTGCGCGCCGTGTCGATTGCGATGTCGCCATGGCGGCACGTCTGCCGGGCCAGGGTCTGGTTCTGTCAGAAATTCCCAGCCCAACGCGTCGCGTCGCTTAAGCACAGACTTTTTCTCTGGCTTAGATGCTGGCTTTAACATTGGCCCGGATGCAGGCCTTTCGTTTTGCCTTCTTTGAATACTTGCCTTCCCAGCGTGCTGAAATGCGATTTCTACGGCTAGGGACAGGTGGGCCGGGCGGTTCTGTGCGGCGTGATGTCAGTTGCTATGGCCCCGTTTCGACGGGGCTTTTTGCAATTTTACCGGCAGAGCCTCGCCTGTGCTGCGCCTGTGTTGTGCCTTGGGCGGGTTGTCAGACTTGACCAAGCTTCACAATCTCTGCCAAGTGGGGAGTAAGTGGGTGAAAGGCGTTTTGCATGCCGGATGAATGTGCTAAACGGGGCGGAACCCGGGGCGCAGGACACCCGACAGTCAATGACGGTGAGGTTTAGGCAATATGATCGGCATCAAGGCAGGGGCCAAATTTATCGGTGCGGCTCTTTTGATGGCAACACTCTCCGGATGTGGTGGAGATGGTGGGGCCGCTGAACAGACCGTTCCTCTGGAAAGCTATACACCACAGCAGATTTTTGAACGTGGTGAGTATGAATTGGCGCGCAGCCGGACCAAGGATGCCGCCTTCTATTTCTCTGAGATCGAACGGCTCTATCCTTATTCGGAATATGCCAAGCAGGCGCTGATCATGCAGGCCTTTGCCAATCACCAGGCCAAGGACTATGAGGGCAGCCGTGGTGCGGCGCAGCGCTATATCGACTTTTACCCCACCGACGAAGATGCCGCCTATGCCCAGTATCTGCTGGCGCTCAGCTATTATGACCAGATCGACGAAGTGGGGCGCGACCAGGGCCTGACCTTCCAGGCGCTGCAATCGCTGCGCACCGTGATCGAAGTCTATCCCGACAGTGAATATGCCACCTCGGCAATTCTGAAATTCGACCTCGCCTTCGACCATCTGGCCGGCAAGGAAATGGAAATTGGCCGCTACTACCTTCGCCGCCAGCATTATCCCTCAGCGATCAACCGTTTCCGGGTGGTGGTCGAGGATTTCCAGACCACCAGCCACACGGCGGAGGCGCTGCATCGCCTGGTCGAGGCCTATCTTTCGCTGGGGCTGGTGGAAGAGGCGCAGACTGCGGGTGCCATTCTAGGCCATAACTATCAATCGACCGACTGGTATGAAGACAGTTACAAGTTGCTGACCTCACAGGGGCTCAAGCTCAAGGATCGTGGCAACAACTGGCTCAGCCAGATCTATCGTCAATCGATCAAAGGGCGCTGGCTGTAACCGGCCTGGCGACGGAACGGGGCAACACAACCGGCCATGCTGCGCGCACTTGATATTCGGGATCTCTTGATCATTGACCACCTGGAACTGGCGTTTCAACCGGGGCTCAATGTGCTCACCGGTGAGACCGGGGCGGGTAAGTCCATCTTATTGGATTCTCTGGGCTTTGTTCTCGGCTGGCGCGGCCGCGCAGAGCTGGTACGCCAGGGGGCTGCGCAGGGTGAGGTGATCGCCGAATTTGATCTCGAGGCCAATCACCCGGCCCATGCCATCCTGGAGGAGGCCGGGCTGCCGGGTGGGGAAGAGCTGGTGCTGCGCCGTATCAACACCGCAGATGGTCGCAAGACAGCTTGGGTCAATGACCGGCGCTGTTCGGGTGAGGTGCTGCGGCGTCTGTCGGAAACCCTGGTCGAGCTGCACGGGCAACATGATGATCGTGGATTGCTCAACCCGCGTGGACATCGCAGCCTGCTGGATGCCTTTGCCGGAGTGGGGCAGCAGCTGGCCGCAACCCGGGCCGCCTGGAGTGGATTGGCCAAGGCGCGCAAAACCGTTCAGGCCACCCGCGACGCCCTGGAGGCGGTACGGGCCGAAGAGGAATTCCTGCGCCATGCGGTGGCAGAGCTGGACAAGCTGAACCCTGAGCCCGGCGAAGACGAGGCGCTGGACGTGCGCCGCCGCCAGATGCAACAGGCCGAACGTATCCGCGGCGATATCGCCCGGGCGTATGCGCTGCTGAGCGAGGGGGCAGAGGCGTCTCTGGGCGAGGCACAACGTTGGCTCGAAGGGGTCGAGGGGGGCGATGAGATTGGCCTGACATCCTCGCTGAGCGCGCTGAGCCGGGCGATGATCGAGCTGGGGGATGCTCAGGACGGGGTGTCCCGGATCCTGGAGGGGTTGGAGTTTAACCCAAGTGAGCTGGAAGACTGCGAGGCGCGTCTGTTTGAGATCCGGGCCTTGGCGCGCAAATATAGCGTGTCTCCGGACGAGTTGGCGGCCCATGCAGATGTCTTGCGCGGCAAATTGGCGGCTCTGGATGCAGGCGACGCTGATCTGGCGGATCAGGAAGCCGCATTGCGACAGGCGGAACAGGATTATCAAGCGGCGGCAGATCAGCTGAGCACGGCCCGTCGCAACAAGGCCGCAACCCTGGATCAGGCGGTCATGACCGAACTTGCGCCGCTCAAGATGGAGCGCGCAGTGTTTGAAACCCTGCTGGAGACGGCCGAGCCAGGGCCAGAGGGCCAGGATGCGGTGGCCTTTACGGTAGCGACCAATCCCGGCGCGCCGTCGGGCCCGCTGAACAAGATTGCTTCTGGCGGCGAGCTCAGCCGGTTTTTGCTGGCCTTGAAAGTCTGTCTGCGGGGCAGTGATCAGAGCAAGACACTGATATTTGATGAAATCGATCGCGGTGTCGGCGGGGCAACTGCGGATGCGGTGGGGCGGCGGTTGCGCTCTCTGGCGACCTCCGGCCAGGTTTTGGTTGTGACCCACTCACCGCAGGTGGCGGCACAGGGCGGGCACCATTGGCGGGTGCAAAAACGGGTTGCCGATGGTATCACTCTGTCGGAGGTCGTACCTTTGGATGCAGGCGAACGGGTGGATGAGATTGCCCGGATGGTGTCTGGTGATACCATCACCCAAGAGGCCCGCGCCGCTGCGCGTGCGCTTCTGGCCAGCTGATGCCGTAGACCCATCCGGGGAAAATCGGGGAATGTTCCGGGATTCCAACCAGATCTTTACGCTCTGTTCGCTATTTTTTGGCTGATTGCACCCAGATAGCAAACCCAACAGGAATACAATGCCCCAGTCGCTACGCTCTGCCCTTGCCGCCCAGATTGCCCAACTGCTGTCGGCGGCGCGCGATCTCTGGCGGGTTCTGCTGCATCGGGGCCCCAGTCAGTTTCAATTCTGGTTGATTGCCCTGCTGATTGGCATAGGCGCCGGTTTTGCGGCATTGCTGTTCCGTCTTGGCATCTCCAATCTGCAGGCCTGGGTCTATGGCGCGGAGGATGCCAATTATCTGCACAGCTTTGCGGCGGATCTGCCGTGGTACTGGTTGGTATCGATTGCCACCCTCGGGGGGCTGATTGTCGGCATTATCCTAGATCGGTTCACGCCGGATGGCCGGGTGCGTTCGGTTGCAGATGTGATCGAAGGCGCGGCGTTGCAGGAGGGACGGGTGGAGGTCAAAGCCGGGCTTGCCTCTGCGCTCGCCTCCTTTCTGACACTCTCTACTGGCGGTTCTAGCGGACGTGAAGGGCCGGTGGTGCATCTTGCCAGTGTCATTTCCAGCTGGGTGAGTGAAAGGATCAGGGCGGACGGGATTACCGGACGCGACCTGTTGGGGTGCGCGGTGGCGGCTGCGGTCTCCGCCAGTTTCAACGCCCCGATTGCGGGTGCCTTGTTTGCGCTTGAGGTGGTGTTGCGCCATTTTGCCGTTCATGCCTTTGCCCCCATCGTTATTGCTTCTGTTGCGGGCACGGTGATCAACCGTTTGGCCTATGGCGATGTCACCGAGTTTTCGATGATCACGCCGGGGGCACTGCAGTTCTATGTCGAACTGCCGGCGTTTCTGATGCTTGGGGTGATCTGCGGTCTGGTGGCCGTGGTGCTGATGCGGTCGATCTTTTTTGCCGATGAGGTTGGCAATACTGTGCAGCAAAAGCTGAGAATTCCTCGTTGGCTGCGTCCGGCCATCTCGGGGCTGATGCTGGGCGTCATCGCGATTTGGTATCCCCATATTATCGGCGTAGGTTATGAGACCACCGAATTGGCCCTCACTGGTGGCCTGTTGCTGTCGCAGGCGGTGATCTTTGTCGTGGTCAAAACCGCCGCGGTGGCGATCACCATGGGGGGGCGCATGGGAGGCGGGGTCTTTTCCCCTTCGCTGATGATCGGCGCGATAACCGGTCTTGCCTTTGGTCTGGTCGCCACTGCCTTTCTGCCCGACGTGTCCGGCACCCATACGCTTTATGCCTTTGCGGGCATGGGGGCGGTTGCGGCGGCGGTGCTGGGGGCCCCGATCTCAACCACATTGATCGTGTTTGAGCTGACGGGGGATTGGCAGATCGGCCTGGCGGTCATGGTTTCGGTGTCTATCTCCACCGCGCTGGCCTCGCGACTGGTGGACCGGTCCTTTTTCCTGACCCAACTGGAGAAACGAAACATTCGCTGTGCGGCTGGGCCTCAGGCCTATCTTCTTGCCTTGCTCAAGACCGATGCGGTGATGCGCCCGCTTGGCAGTCCCCGCGCTCCGACCCGCGAAGAGTGCGACAGACTGCGCGAACAGGGGCTTTGGCTGGCGGCCGGGACAACGCTTGAGGCCGCCTTGCCAATTTTTGACCGATCGGATGTGACATTTTTGCCCATTCTGGAGCTGCGCGACAATGAGGAAATCCTGCTCGGCGCGCTCTTTCACGTCGACGCCTTGAAGGCCTATAGTCGAGCGCTAGTTGCCGTTGCTGCCGAAGAACACAGCTGAAGATCAAGCAAAGAGCCATAGGCCTGCCTGCCCTGAAAAACGGCAATAAGGGCCGCGACAGGGGCCAGCCAACAGGGCTTGGATCTTTTACGGTCCTGGGCTCGAAGGGGTCAGGGCCTCGACCAGTTTTTTGCGCAACCAGGTCTGGCGGGACGAGACATCGTAGCGCCGGTTCCAGACCAGATCGAACTCAATCGGAGGGATCGAAATCGGGAGCGGGCAGGAGGCAAGCTCCTTAAACGCAGACTTCTGCAGCAGCTGCGGAAGCGTGGCTATCAGTTCAGTGCCTTTGATGATCTGTGCCAGAAACCAGACATTGGGCACGCTGATGGCTATGTCACGCGATAGCCCAAACGAGTCCAGTGTGACCTCTACCACGCTTTTTGCCGGGCCTCCAAAGTCCAGATTGGCGTGACGTGAGTTGCAATAATCTTCTATTTTTTCAGGGGGATCACGCATTTCCGGGTCGTAAAAGACGACCGATTCCGCGCTAAACAACGGCTGGCTGGACAGCATGTCGGGGTAGCGCAGCGGGCGGGCTGTGATGGCAACATCAGCGGTGCCCTTGTCAAGAAGATCCTGAAGGTTGGCGCGTGATCCCAGCTCGCGAAAGATCAGCCTGCGGTTTGGAACAATGGACCACAGATGGCGACGCACCTGTTCCAGTTCCGGGGCCAATGTGGAGCCATTGGTGGCGATCTTGATCGGAGTTTCATCCTGATGGGGATCGTAGTCCCCCCCATCTGCGAGGATTTCCATTTCCGCCAGAAGGTGGCGCACTTTGGGGGCCAATATCTCAGCGCGAGCACTGGGAACAATGCCGCGGCCCGATTGCATGAACAGGGGATCACCCAAAATGCTGCGCAATTTCTCGATGCTGTGGCTCACAGTGGACTGGCTGCTGTCGAGGCGTTCAGCTGCCCGACTCACAGACATCTCATCAAAAACGGTAACAAAGACCTTTAACAAACGGCCACTGATTTGCGATGTATCGACATCCCGCATAGGTTAATTTTTTCTTTCTATTGATTAACTAGTTTGTTTGATGAATCCTCTGCCTATAGTAGCGGTAGTTACTAAAGTGCGGAAGGAAGAATATGCGTGCTTTTGAAGTCGGTCCAAAAGAGGCCGAACAAAAACAATGTGTGGGCAAGCAGGAAAATGAAAAGGCATCCCTGGAAGCTTTGATCGATTATGCGATTCAATGCGCAATGGAGACCCAAGTCTTTAGCGCTGAAGAGCGTATGGACAATGTGCGGCGTCATTTGTGCCGTGCGGTCCTTTAGCAGGTGCCACTTCCAATAACGCGGGGCAAAATGAAAGTGGGCACCGCAATGTGCGGGCCCACTATGTGTTGCCGGTAAATTCCTAAACCATCTGTCCCGCTTTGGCGGGCTGTTCTGGGTCTCCTATTGGCCCATTGCCTGGTTCAGCTAGACTGGTTTGGTCGGGCGGGGGTTGGTCCGCTTGGTTGGATCAGGTTTGTTGGGTCGGGCCGGTTGGGCCAGAGACTGACCGGATCAGATCTGTTCTACTTTGACGGAGTCGCTTTGATGGAAGGCGAGGTAATTGCGTATTTCGGACGCCGATTCAATCGGGGCCTCGTAACTCCAGACAGCATCTTCGGTCACCGATGATTTATTGACGATGGAATAATAGGTGGCGTCGCCTTTTAGGGGGCAATGGGTGGTTTTACTGCTGAGATCCAGGAAAGCCATGGCGATGTCCTCGCGAGGGAAATAGATCACCGCTGCGTGGCCCTCCTCGTCGAGCTCCAAGGCGCGGCTGCTTTCTCCAAGAACGGCGCCTCCGGAACGTACGACCCAAGTGCCTGCCGCCTTGCGAATTCGAATGCTGCTCATGGTATTCCCCCTCATTTTTTGTCCGGCATATCACTATGCCCAGTTTATGGATCTGACTGATATCAGATTGGCCGTGTTGCGTCATCCAGCCAGATTTGTGCGACAGCGCTGACGTTGGAACGCAGTTTTTCGGCGGTTTCAGCGTGATAGCGATTGAGCCAGTCCCGCTCTGCCTCTGTTAGCATGTCTGCGACGATCAGGCGACGGTCGATTGGCACATAGGTCAATCCACGCCAACACAGCATCTCGCGGTCTGGATCACTGCTGTCCAACTGGGGGGCCGGTTCCACCACCAGTAGGTTCTCGATCCGGATACCAAAGGCGCCTTCGCGGTAGTAGCCGGGCTCATTGGACAGGATCATGCCGGGCTCCAGTGCCACAGTTGAGACCCGGCTCAGACGCTGCGGGCCTTCGTGAACGCTGAGATAGGCCCCAACCCCGTGGCCCAGCCCGTGATTGAAGTCCTGGCCTGCCAGCCAGAGCGGCATCCGCCCCACGGCCTCGATGTCACGCCCGGCCAGCCCTTTGGGCCAGCGGAGACGGGACATGGCAATCATGCCTTGCAGAACCCGGGTAAAGGCCTCGCGTTCTTCCCGCCCCACAGCGCCCACGGCGACGGTTCGGGTGATGTCCGTGGTGCCATCCAGATATTGCCCGCCGCTGTCGAGGACCAGCAAATGGCCCTCTTCCAATAGGCTGTTGCTTTCTTCGGTCACCCGGTAGTGCATCACAGCGCCGTTTTCACCGGTGCCGGAAATGGTCTCGAAACTGATGTCGCGCAGGGCGGGGTCGCGGCGGCGCAGCTGCTCCAGATGTTTGGCCACGTCGATTTCTGTGATGGTTCCGGCAGGCTGGGCATCCAGCCAGCACAGCAGTTCCACCACGGCCGCACCATCGCGCAGATGCGCTGCGGCAGAGCCAGCCACTTCGGCGCTGTTTTTCCGGGCCTTGGGTAGGGCGCAGGGATCTCCGGCTGCGACCAGCCGCTCGCCCAGGGCCTCGGCCACGATGTGGGGCAGGCTGGCGCTGTCGACTGCTACAGATCCGTTGAGGGATGCGACGGTTGCCAGAAAATCCTCCGGTGGCTCAATGCGCAGGCTGTCCGGCAGGTGGTCCCCCAGCTGCCGCAGCTTTTCGGCTGCCATAAACAGCTGAACCCGGGCATCCGCGTGCAGGATGGCAAATCCATGGGCCACAGGATTGCGGGCAATGTCGCTGCCCCGGATGTTGAGCAACCACATGATACTGTCGGGCAGGGTGATCAGCGCGGCGGAGTGTCCCGCGCGCTGCAGCTCGTCAGCCAGGCTCTGGCACTTGTCTTTGGCAGGCAGGCCGGCATATTCCAGCGCATGGGCGCGGACCGGTTGCAGCGGCGGCGCGGGCTGATCCGACCAGATCCGATCCACCAAGTTGTCGCAGGGCTGTAGAGTGATGCCGGAGCCGTCGAGTTCTGTCTTCAAAGCCGAAATCTGCGCTGTGGCATGAAGCCAGGGGTCAAATCCGATGGTGCCGCCCTTGGGCAGTTGATCTTTGAGCCAGACGCCAAGCTGAATCTCTGGCCAGGGCACTGGCGTGAATTCAGCGGCCACCTGGCGCTTTACCTGGGTGCGGTAGCGGCCGTCGATGAAGACCCCGGCACTGTCCTGCAAGACGGCGCAGAATCCGGCAGAGCCGGTAAAGCCGGTGAGCCAGGAGAGGCGTTCATCATGGGGGGCCACATATTCGCCCTGATGCGCATCGGCGCGGGGCACCAGAAAGCCATCGAGGTTGCGCTGTGCCAGCTCTGCGCGCAGGGCTGCCAGCCGGGGAGGGCCTTGCTCAGGACGTGCGGTGACCTGGTAGTTTTGGTACATGCGAGGATCTCCAGAGAAAGTCCGGCCGGGGCAGCCGTTGTTGGGTAACCAGTGATGGGTAAAATATGTCGCGGTCGAAGGGGCCGTTGTGATGTTCTTTTGGCGGCTGGGTGAGTGTTTCAAACCTCTGACCAAGTGGCAATAGGGTTGCGCAAAACTGTACATGGACCCGCTTAGAAGTTGGGGTGACTGGGAAATTTCTGGCAAGGTTTTATAGAAAGGCAGGGCTCCCGCGCGAAACGGGCGCATCCAAGATGCGACAGTTTCCCTTGGGCCGGGCGCCGGGCCCCTAAGAGGAGCCCGGCGCGGTTGCGCCCTAGGGTGGGGGCAGGGGAGGCCGAGACGGTGCAGTTCGAGGCCTGGCAGCCAGCGCGCAGGGCTTTTGATTGCATCCAGGATGCAAGTCAAAGGCGCGGGAGCCCCCGCGTTGCGGGGGTAAACCTGTGAGCCTTAGCGTGCGGAACCGGGTTTGGCCCGGATTCAGCTTGCGCGCTTGATCCCCATGACCCGGGCACGGGCGCGGGGATCGCTGTCAAACAAGGCGGCCAATTGCTCGGTCATGGCACCGGCCAGTTGTTCCACATCGGTGATGGTCACCGCGCGGTCATAATAGCGGGTGACGTCATGGCCGATCCCGATCGCCAGCAGCTCAACCTGTTTGCGCCGCTCGACCATGGCAATCACATCGCGCAGGTGTTTTTCCAAGTAATTGGCCGGGTTCACCGAAAGCGTGCTGTCGTCCACTGGCGCGCCATCGGAGATCACCATCAGGATCTTGCGCGCCTCCTGGCGCCCAACCATGCGGCGATGCGCCCACTCCAGCGCCTCGCCGTCGATGTTTTCCTTCAGCAGGCCCTCTTTCATCATCAACCCCAGATTGGGGCGCACGCGACGCCAGGGGCTGTCGGCAGATTTGTAGATGATATGGCGCAGATCGTTCAGCCGTCCCGGCATTTGCGGACGCCCGTCATTGAGCCAGGCCTCGCGTGCCAGGCCGCCCTTCCAGGCGCGGGTGGTAAAGCCGAGGATCTCGACCTTGACGTTGCAGCGCTCCAGGGTGCGGGCCAGAACATCGGCGCAGATGGCCGCGATCGATATGGGTCGCCCCCGCATCGAGCCGGAATTGTCGATCAGCAGTGTCACCACGGTATCGCGGAACTCGGTGTCTTTTTCCCGTTTGAACGAGAGCGGCGTGGTTGGGTTGGCAATCACCCGCGCCAGGCGGCCAGCATCCAGGATGCCTTCCTCCAGGTCGAACTCCCAGGAGCGGTTCTGCTGCGCCTGCAGTCGCCGCTGCAGCTTGTTGGCCAAACGCGATACGGCACCCTTGAGCGGTTCCAGCTGCTGGTCCAGATAGGCGCGCAGCCGTTCCAGCTCAGCCGGTTCCGCCAGATCTTCGGCGGCGATTTCCTCGTCATTGGTCTCCAGGAAAATCTTGTAGTCGGGGTCAGCCTCGGATGCGGCTGGCGGCGCAGGCGGCTCCAGCGGGGCCTCGCCATCGGGCATCTCGGTGTCTTCGGCCAGCTCCTCGTCGGCCATCTCATCCATGGAGATCTGGGCCTGGCTTTCGTCCTGCTGCTGCTCCTGGGCCTGTTCTGCGTCAGCATCGGCCTGCTCATCCTCGGAATCGTCCTCGCCCGAGCTATCGGGATCGGGCTGTTCCTCAGCGTTGTCTTCGGCCTCGTCGTCCTGGTTGTCGTCCAGCTCATCCGGGTCATCGCCCAGCTGGTCGCCATAGCCCAGGTCCGAGATGATCTGACGGGCAAATTTGGCAAACTCGGACTGATCGGCAATCTTGTCGTCCAGGTTCTCCAGGGTGCCGCCGGCCTGGGATTCGATGAACCCGCGCCACAGCTCCATCACATTGGACGCACCTTCGGGCAGGGGGCGGCCGGTGGCCAGATGACGCACCAGGAACCCGGCAGAGGCCGCCAGTGGCGCCTCAGAGGAACTCTTCATCTGGTCATAGCCGCGCCGGATCGACTCGTTACGGATCTTGACATCGATGTTGGAGGCCGTGCCCGGCATATGGCGCGCGCCCATGGCCTCGCAGCGGGCGGTTTCCATCGCCTCATAGAGATCCCGCGCCATCTCGCCCTGGGGGGCATAGCGGGCATGGGTGCCGTCATCATGAAACTTGCGACGCAGGGCCAGCGCATCGGCGGTGCCACGGGCCAGCAACACCTCTTCGCGGGTCATGCGACGGGAGACCTGCGGCAGGCGCATATTGTCACCGGACACACCAGAGGGGTCGACGGTATAGGAAACGCTCAGCTCCGGATCATCGGCCATGACCTTGGTGGCCTCGGCCAGGGCCTTTTTGAACGGATCAGCTGGGTTGTCGTTTTGTTTTTTCATGGTCGCACCTAGTCCCTGATGAGCATCCCCCCTCTTTTTGGGAAAGTCCAGTCGAGCTGCTGCGAAAAGGGCAGCGCCCGGCCCGGCGGGGAGGAAGCGAAGCGCCCGCCCCGTGGGGGGCGGGACGGGCGCTGCCCGACTTTTCAGTCGGGCGGCACGTCACATATCAGCCGAGCGAAACACTCGCGGCGCTTTCGGGCAGCTCTTCGTCAAAGCAGCGCTGGTAGAACTCGGCCACGGTCTGGCGCTCCAGCTCGTCGCATTTGTTGAGGAAGGACAGGCGGAAGGCATAGCCCACATCGCGGAAGATCTCGGCGTTTTGCGCCCAGTTGATCACGGTCCGCGGGGACATCACGGTGGACAGGTCGCCGTTCATAAAGGCAGTCCGGGTCAGATCCGCCACGGTGACCATCTGGGAGATGCTCTTGCGCCCCTCAGCGGTGTTGTAATGCGGGGTCTTCGACAGAACGATGGCGGTCTCTGCGTCATGGCTGAGGTAGTTCAGCGTCGCCACCAGCGACCAGCGGTCCATTTGGGCCTGGTTGATCTGCTGAGTGCCATGGTACAGGCCGGTGGTGTCGCCCAGACCAACGGTGTTGGCGGTGGCAAAGAGGCGGAAGAACGGGTTCGGGGTGATGATCTCGTTCTGGTCCAGCAATGTCAGCTTGCCGTCATGCTCCAGCACCCGCTGGATCACAAACATCACGTCCGCGCGGCCGGCGTCATATTCATCAAAGACAATCGCAACCGGGTTACGCAGGGCCCAGGGCAGGATGCCCTCGTGGAATTCGGTGACCTGCTTGCCGTCGCGCAGTTTGATGGCGTCTTTGCCGATCAGGTCGATCCGGGAGATGTGGCTGTCGAGGTTCACCCGCACGGAGGGCCAGTTCAGACGCGCTGCGACCTGCTCGATATGGGTCGATTTGCCCGTGCCGTGGTAGCCCTGGATCATCACACGGCGATTGTGGCTGAACCCCGCCAGGATGGCCATGGTGGTGTCGGGGTCGAATTTATAGGTGGGATCGATGGCCGGCACCCGGTCAGAGCCTTCAGCAAAGCCCTTGATCGTCATGTCTGTGTCGATGCCAAAGACATCGCGAACGGAAATGGGGTCGGTCGGTTTCGCATTCATATCCAGCACGGCGTCGGTCATCTTACTCGATCCTTGTTCCTCTCCCGCCGATTGCGGGCTCAATCCGGGGATTGGTGCCCGATCTTTGGGGGAAGGGCAAGAGGTCTGAGGCAGAGCAAACCAAATTACGTGGTGTTGGAGCTGCAACTGGCCCTATGGAGGCCTGAGAGGCCTGATTGGTATGGCGATCGGAACGGAATTGGTCTGCTCTGTGACCAGACAAATCACATGAAAAAGGGCAGCCGAAGCTGCCCCATCAATTGCATTCCATTTGGTGACACCGCGCTATTTGAAGCTGCGACTGTCCTTGATCTGATCCCAGGCCCAACGCACCTCTTGCAGCTGTTCTTCCTGGCTGCGATCACCGCCGTTCATATCGGGGTGCAGAACCTTGATCAGCTTTTTGTAGGCCTTGCGGATATCAGCCTTGGACCAGTCATCCTTGGCCTCGAGCACCTCGATGGCGCGGCGCTCGGTGGCGGGTAGACGGCGGCCAGTCGCGGCAGAGCGGCCGGGGTTCTGGGTGGCATTGCCGCCCAAAACCTGATGTGGATCCTCAATACCCAGGCGCGCCCAGGCCCGGGCCTCGGGGTCGCCCATGGGCTTGGTCTGGCGTTCCCAGACCTTGTCCTTGGATTGCTGGGCGTTCAGCTCTGCCTCAGTGGTGCCCTGGAAGAAATTCCAGTGGTTGTTGTATTCGCGGACGTGTTCCTGACAGAACCAGAAGAAGTCATCCAGCACATCTGGCGCTTTGGGCGCACGGAACTTGCCGGCCTCCTCGCAGCCTTCCTTGTCGCAAACGCGCGTCGAGGTTTCGGACGCGCCGCTTGCGGCCCGGCGGCCACGCGGGTTTTTCTTCTTGGCAGAACTGACGGACATATCGAAACCGAAAGGATCTGATTTGCTCATGGGGTGCACCTTCTCGACGCATCTACTCGACTCGGAGGCAGCAGTTTAGTCTAAGGGGCGTCAGATTGAAGGGGGGCAGAGAAATAAATATGAGGATGAGCGGAAAATGAGCATTCGTGAAGACATGGAACAGCGGTTGACAGCGGCTTTTGCGCCCACGGCCCTAGAGGTCGTGGACGACAGCAACAGCCACATCGGTCATGCGGGCCATGATGGCAGCGGCGAGAGCCATTTCAACGTGATGATCCGCGCCGAGGCCTTTGCCGGCATGAGCCGGGTGCAGCAGCATCGCGCCGTACACAAGGCGCTCGGCGATATCGTGCCGCGCATCCATGCGCTGGCACTTGATATCGGCAACGTGTGAGCCAAAGCAAAGATCAGGACGCAGCCGTTTCCATGAAGGCGGGGCGTCCGGGAGTGTTGGTTGCGAGCCGTGTGTCCAGGCTGACTTGCAGCGGGGCGATCTGCAACAGGCCGTTCTTACCGGCCTAATCCTCGTCAGAGGACCGCAGTTTGGCGCGAGCCTTGAGTGCGGCGGTCATGCCGGCAACGGGGCTCAGCTCTTCGACGCCATCATCCGCCTGCATCTTGGCCGCCCCGACACCGGGCACGGGGGTCGCGCCTTCGGGCGCTTCTGGGTCGCCCGCCGTGGCGGTCAAGGTTGGGGCAGCAGCCGTCGCAGGCTGTGGGGTGACCTCAGGGGCCGCGACTGGTGCACTGACGGCGGGCGCTGCAGAGCTCAGGCCGGGGGCTGCCTGCGCAGGTTCTGCGGCCAAAGCGCGGCGAAACACCAGTACATTGCGCCATTTGGTGGTGGATCCCGTGAGGCCAGAGCGTTCCTCTGAGGGCAGCAGTTCTGCGCGCTGATACTCCCAGCCCTCGGCTGCCATCTCGTTGAGCGTGGTCTCGATGGAATAGGCAAAGCGGCTTTCGGGCCCTTTGACGCCTTTGGCCTTGGTGCCCTTATGGGGGGCGGGAACAACTTTATACTCAAACGCTTGCATCGCGGTCTCCTGACTTGGAACGCAGGTTTACCTGATGCGGACAGGGGGTCAAGGTGCGGGTTTGCAGCGGATTTCCCTGCTGCAGGCCACACAATTCGCTCCGGGTGGAACTGTTCAGAGTTGAATTGGGTTCGAGATCGGCGCAAATTGCCTGTGAGTTCACTATTTGTTCGATGAATTGCGAAGTTGAAGAAAGAGGAAGTCATGCAAACTGCGACTGCAAAGTTTGAGGCGTTCCGGGCCCTGCATCAACAGGGCGGGGCTTTTGTGATGCCAAATGCTTGGGATGCCGGTTCGGCCGCAATACTCAGCGCAATGGGTTTTAAGGCCCTGGCGACAACAAGCGCCGGATATGCCTTTTCTGTTGCCAAGCGTGATTCCTGTGCGGCGTTGTCCCGGGATGAGATCTTGCAAAATGCGGCGGCGATAGCGGCGGCCACGGGTCTTCCTGTCTCTGGAGATCTAGAAAATGGATTTGGCCATGACCCCGAAGACTGTGCCGAAACCGTTCGAGGTGCCAGCGACCGGGGGTTGGTCGGAGGTGCCATCGAGGACGCAACCGGGGATCCCGATCAGCCCATCTACGAGATTGCTGAAGCGGTGGATCGGATCGCGGCATCGGTCGAAGCCGCGCAGGGCAGGCCGTTTCTGTTGACTGCTCGCGCTGAAAACTTTCTGTGGGGGCGGCCTGACTTAAAGGACACGATCCGCCGTCTGCAGGCCTTTTCCGAGGCCGGAGCGGATGTGCTTTATGCGCCAGGCTTGCCAGATCTAGCCTCCATTCGAACGCTTTGCGCTGAAGTGGACAAGCCGGTGAATGTGGTAGCCGGTCTACAGGGAGAGGTGCTCAGCGTTGCGCAATTAGCAGAGGCGGGTGTGACGCGGATCAGTACCGGGGGATCTTTGGCCCGGGCTGCACTGGGGGAGCTGCGCCGGGCGGGCGAAGAGATTCTGCATGAGGGGCGTTTCACCTATGCCGGGCGCGCATATCCTGGTGCTGAGCTGGCCAGTATGATGGGGGCTGCAAAAGCATAGGGCCGTTGTTTTTACCAACTAGAGCGTAAGGTTGGCCCTGCTGTCGGGGGACGAAAAAGGCGGCCCTGCATCTGCAAGGGCCGCCGTTTTTGTGATCCGGGACTGGGAGAGCCTAGGCGCCCAGTTTTTTGGCAACCAGCTGGTTTACCGCTTTGGGGTTGGCCTTGCCGCCGGTGGCTTTCATCACCTGGCCAACAAACCAGCCCGCCAGTTTGGGGTTCTGCTTGGCTTTTTCCACCTGTGCGGGGTTGTCGGCGATGATCTGATCCAAGGCGGTCTCGATGGCGCCGGTGTCTGTCACCTGTTTCATGCCGCGCTCTTCAACGATCTGCGCCGGGTCGCCACCTTCGGTATAGACGATCTCAAACAGGTCCTTGGCGATCTTACCGGAAATGGTTTCCGCCGAAATCAGCGCCACGATGCCACCCAGCTGTTCGGGGCTCACGGGGCTGTTGGCGATATCGGCCTCATCGGCCTTCAGGCGGCCAAAGAGCTCGTTGATCACCCAGTTGGCGGCCAGCTTGCCGTTGCGCCCCTCGGCCACGGTCTCGAAATAGGCCGCAGAAGCCACATCGGCGGTCAGCACCGAAGCGTCATAATCGCTGAGGCCGAAGTCTGCGATAAAGCGGGCTTTCTTGGCGTCGGGCAGTTCCGGAAGATTTGCGGCGATATCATCAACCCAGGCCTGTTCGATTTCCAGCGGCAGCAGATCGGGGTCGGGGAAATACCGGTAGTCATGCGCCTCTTCCTTGGAACGCATGGTGCGGGTCTCACCCTTGTCGGGATCATAGAGACGGGTCTCCTGATCAACGCTGCCGCCAGCCTCGATGATGGCGATCTGGCGACGGGCCTCGACCTCGATGGCCTGCTGGATAAAGCGCATGGAGTTCATGTTCTTGATCTCGCAGCGAGTGCCGAGATGCGAGAAATCCTGAGTTTCCTGGTATTTCTCGTATTGGCCAGGGCGGCAGACCGAGACGTTGACGTCGGCGCGCAGGTTGCCGTTTTGCATATTGCCGTCACAGGTGCCCAGGTACCGCATGATCTGGCGCAGCTTGGCGATATAGGCGGCGGCCTCTTCGGGCCCTCGGATGTCGGGGCGGCTGACGATCTCCATCAGGCAGACGCCGGTCCGGTTGAGGTCGACAAAGGACATGTTGGGGTCCATGTCGTGGATCGACTTGCCCGCGTCTTGCTCCATGTGGATGCGTTCAACCCGCACATTGCGCGCGGTGCCGTCGCCCAGTTCCACCAACACTTCGCCTTCGCCCACGATAGGGTGATAGAGCTGCGAGATCTGATAGCCCTGCGGCAGATCGGGGTAGAAGTAGTTTTTGCGGTCAAAGGCGGACCAAAGGTTGATCTCGGCCTTCAGGCCCAACCCGGTGCGCACGGCCTGTTCGACGCAATATTCGTTGATTACCGGCAGCATGCCGGGCATCGCGGCGTCCACGAAAGACACGTTGGAGTTCGGCTCCGCACCAAATTTGGTCGAGGCCCCTGAGAACAGCTTGGCATTGGAGCTGACCTGGGCATGGACTTCCAATCCGATGACCAGTTCCCAGTCATGTTTGGCGCCCGAAATCACCTTGGGCTTGGGGAGTTCGTATGTCAGGTCGAGCATGTTTTCCGCCATTTTACGTATGTGCAATCTTGGCAAGGGTTCTAGGCTTGTGCGCGTCAAGGAGCAAGGGAGAATGAAAGCAAGTTCGAGTTGAGCTCCCTTTACCTCTTGGAAGAGGCTGATGGAAAAGGTAACCAATTCCTCTGGAAATCTGAATGTGAGTACCATGGCAGAGCAGAAAATTCTCGAAAAGTTCAACGTCAAAATTGTAGTTCATGACCAGCAATGGGATTTTGATTTTGATAGTTATGCTATTCTGGACCCTAGCGAGACTAAGAGTGGATCTTGGGAACTGTGGCAGGCGGAGTGGCATGACCCCAACCTGAAGCAGGGTGACCTAGAAAAGAAACTCATAGAAGTGAGTGGCGAGTCAGTTCGGGATTTAGAAGATTTTCATCTCGTGCTTTCAAGCCTGCAACTTGGCTTCGAAGACGGATATCAGGACGGTAAGATCGAGATGCAAAAAGTGTCCAAACTTGCTCTCAAGGCGATGTGCGGAGAGGTGGCAGACAGCACATTGACCGAGATTTCTGAGCTTGCCGAACAAGAAGGAACATAGGCTGTGGCCTCAAGCGAAATGAAAACTGATACCGTCACCCGCATCGCTCAAACCATCGCCCGTGAAATCAGCGCCACGCCGAGCCAGGTCAACTCTGCGGTGACCTTGCTGGACGAAGGCGCAACCGTGCCCTTTATCGCGCGCTACCGCAAAGAGGTGACAGCGGGGCTGGATGACACCCAGCTGCGGACCCTGGAGGAGCGACTGTCCTATCTGCGGGAGCTGGAAGCCCGGCGGGCGACGATTTTTGACTCGATCAAGTCCCAGGAGAAATTGACCGATGCGCTGGCCACCGCAATTGCCAAGGCCGAGACCAAGGCGCAGCTGGAAGATATCTATCTGCCCTTCAAGCCCAAGCGTCGCACCAAAGCGATGATCGCGCGGGAAAACGGTCTGGAGCCACTGGTAGAAGCGATCCTGGCGGATCATTCTCTGGACCCAGAAACCCTGGCCGCCGGGTATGTTACCGAGGCGGTGCCTGGCACCAAGGAGGCCCTGAACGGTGCGCGCGATATCCTGACCGAGCGAATGACGGAAAACGCAGGTCTGTTGGGACGGCTGCGCCAGTTCCTGCAGGGCGAGGCCCGTCTCACCGCGCGGGTTGTCGCGGGTAAGGAGCAGGAGGGCGCCAAGTTTTCCGATTATTTTGACCATGTCGAGCGCTGGGCCGATGTGCCCTCGCACCGGGCGCTGGCGATGTTGCGGGGCTCCAACGAAGGGGTTTTGACACTGGATATCGGTCCCGACCCGGAAGAGGGCGTGGCCCGCGCCGAAGGCATGGTGGCGGCAGAATTGGGGGCCGGTGGGTCCGGTCCTGGCGACACATGGCTGCGCAAGGTGGCGGGCTGGTGTTGGCGGGTCAAGCTGAGCCTGTCGATGATGCTGGAGTTGATGGCGGACTTGCGCGCCCGCGCACAGGAAGATGCGATCCAAGTCTTTGCGCGCAATCTCAAGGATCTGTTGTTTGCCGCGCCAGCCGGTGCGCGGCCGACTCTCGGGCTGGACCCGGGCATTCGCACCGGCGTCAAGGCGGCGGTGGTTGATGCAACCGGGAAAGTGCTCGCCACCGAAACGCTGTATCCGTTTCAGCCAAAGAATGATCTGCGCGGGGCCCAGGTCACGATCCTCAAGCTGATTGCCGAACATGGGGTCGAGCTGATTGCCATCGGTAATGGCACCGCCAGCCGCGAGACCGAGCGCATGGTAGCAGAGGTGATCAAGCACCTGCCTTCCAAGGTCAAAAAACCCACCAAGGTGGTAGTGTCCGAAGCTGGGGCTTCGGTCTATTCGGCTTCGGAACTGGCGGCGCGGGAATTCCCTGATCTGGATGTCTCCTTGCGTGGGGCGGTCTCCATTGCCCGCAGGCTGCAGGACCCGCTGGCGGAGCTGGTCAAGATCGAACCCAAGAGCATTGGTGTTGGTCAGTATCAGCACGATGTGGATCAGCACCGGCTGAGCAAATCGCTGGAGGCGGTGATCGAGGATGTGGTGAACGCCGTCGGGGTTGATCTCAACATGGCATCGGCGCCGCTACTGGCGCATGTCTCGGGGCTGGGGCCTGGTCTGGCAGAGGCAATCGTGGCCCATCGCGATGTGAATGGGGCCTTTGCCACACGCAAGGATCTGTTGAAAGTGGCGCGGCTTGGCCCCAAGGCCTTTGAGCAATGTGCCGGGTTTCTGCGCATCCGTGAGGGCAAGGAACCGCTGGATGCCTCCTCTGTGCACCCTGAGGCCTATCGTGTTGCCCGTCAGGTGGTGGCGGCCTGTGGGCGCGATATCCGCCAGATCATGGGGGACAGCGCTGCGTTGAAGGGGCTACGGGCGGAGGATTTTGTCGAAGAGAGCTTTGGGCTGCCCACAGTGCGCGACATTTTTGCCGAGCTGGAAAAGCCCGGTCGGGATCCACGTCCCTCCTTTGTGACGGCGACATTTGCCGAGGGGGTCGAGACCATGCAGGACCTGAAACCCGGCATGGTCCTGGAAGGTACGGTGACCAATGTGGCGGCCTTTGGCGCCTTTGTGGACATTGGCGTGCATCAGGACGGCCTGGTGCATGTCAGCCAATTGGCCGATAAATTTGTCAAAGACCCCCATGAAGTGGTGAAAAACGGCCAGGTGGTGAAGGTGACGGTGACCGAAGTGGATGTGGCGCGCAAGCGTATCGCTCTGACCATGCGCAAGGATGGCGGTGCCTCTGCCCGCGAGGACCGCAATACCCGGGATGCGGCTGCACCTGGCGACAAAAGGCAGTCGCGCGGCGGTGCCCAGCGTGGTGCGCAAAAGGGCGGCGGTGCCGCGCGTAGCGGTCAAAAGAGCGGTGGTGAATCAAAACGTGGTGTAACCACTGCCTCTCCCAAACAGGCAGGCGGCGCTCAGACCGGGGCACTGGGGGCTGCGCTGATGGATGCGTTCAAGAAAACCTGAGCCCGGATGCGAAACAGGGCCCATCAAGGCGCGGGCGCTGAGACAGCGCCTGCTCGCGACAGAAAAGACCCAAAGAAAAAGGCCGGGGAAACCCCGGTCTTTTTTATTGCGAAATCTAGGCAGGGGTCAGATCAAACCCCTCTGGGGTAAAGGCGATCTTGTGGCCGCTGTCGAGCTCTTCGCGGAAAACCTCGGCGATACATCTCAAGGCTTCGGCCTGGCCACGGGCGGCAAAGCGGCGCAGCGAGGTGATCCGGGCATTGTTGTCAAATCCTTCGCTGGCATGGGCCCAGACCAGCGGGTGTAGCTCGCGCAGGTGGCTGCGGATCAGCCAGCGTGCGGCCTGAGAAATCTTTGCTCGCGTGGCGTCAGCCTGGGGATCGTTTCCCTGATTGTTGCGCAGCGTGAGCGCGCAATAGGCGGCCAGCAGATTGATCATCTCCTGGCTGGGATCGGTGCACAGGATGTCTTGTAGCCCGTCCATGAAGAACTGGTAGTCCACCCGGGCACAGGCCTGATCATCCAGCGTAATGGCGTCGAAATAGACCCAGGTATAGCCGCCGGCCCCCCAGTGCTGCTGGGTGCGTGCGGCGCAGCGGCGGGCCTCCAGCTCCAGTGCTGCATAAGAGCCATTGGCGCGGGGCAGCATCTGCGTGCCTAGCGCGCGCATGTGGCGGGGATTGTTTGGGTTTTGATCGATCAGAATGCCATAGGCATCTGCCACCTGCAGGGTGTCGGCGTTTTGCCCGGCATAGAGCGCACATTGCGCCGCTGACAGGAACGCGCTGTCGCGGCACCGCGGCTTCAGGGGGGCCAAAAGGGCGGCAGCACGTTCAAAATGGGCGCAGGCACGCCGAAGATGCGCATCAGCCTGTTCATCCCGGAGACCCTCCTGGGGCGAAGCAGCGCGCCAGATCCAGGCAATGTCGATATGGGCCAGCGCCACCAGCGCCGTCAGATGAGGATCCTGCGCATGCTCGCGGCGCAGCGCTTCCAGCGCCATGACCCCGTCAATCAGGACCCGGTCTTCTCCCGCAGCGCCCGGCTTGCTGCTGCGGTCCTCCAGGGCGTGTTCTACGGCATTGATCACATCGGCGCGGGCGCCATAGGCCAATAGATCTGCTTCGGGCAGGCCGCCGGGGGTACAGTGCAGACTTTGATCTGCCTGACGGATCTGCTGTATCAGCGCTGGCCAACGGTCCTGTCGGGCCAGGAACTGGCCTTTGTCTTGCAGCGTCTGGCGGCTTTCGGTGTCGGGGCAGCTGTCGCAGATCGGGATTTGCAGACTGTCGGCGAAACGCGTCTTTGTGTCATCGGGCTCGGTGATGGCGGCTGCAGTGAAGGTTTCTCCTGCCTTCTGAAAGAGCACATGCGCCCTGCCGCGCGACACGCCCTGTTGCCGCGCCTGGTCCTGGGCGCACTGTTTCGTGGAGGGGCCTTTCGCCTCGTTCGGCCTGGCGGGCGTCGCAGTTACGCCGCGGTCGGACTGGCCAGCGGTCAGCCAACTGGGGAGGTCTTTGGTCAGTTGGGACAGGCGAGTCCACATCTGGGCACGAGATTTGAGCATTCAGAAACCTGCAGGTTGGCAGCAAAAGCAGTGAGGCTCAAAGTGATCTGTCAATGCGGCGCAATCGTGGCGGCACTGGGGAGATTGGTGTTTGGAAATGGGTTTTTCGCGTGGCAGCACGATTTGAGAAATGCAATTTTTAGGAGAATACTATATGTATACACTCTCTTTGCTAGAAGGCGGTGAAATGGTGCCGCTGACTGGCAATGCCGCGTTGATTCAGGGCCTCTTCGAGATTTTGGACCGGCGGCAAAGCGGCTTGGGGCAGGCGTATCTTGCTGCCGTTCTGCAGCACGAGGGTGACGCGAAAGGAGAAATCCCAACGTCGATCCAGGCGCAGTTGGGCGATTTCATCAAACCGTACTGCTGCATGGTGTTTCCCGGTAAACCATTGAATTTTCTCTGTATCCAGGTTGATCCCAGAGGCAGGGTTGCGCCAGATATCCCAAAACGCTGGGCCGGTTGGCAAGGCAAAGAGCAGCAGAATCCAGGGCATCACCCCAAGCAGGCCCCACATCAGCCCGAGGGCAATGAGCCAGCCGCAGAGCGCCAGACACAACGCCAGACTGCGCGCGCGGCGTTGGAATGCATAGGGGGGTGCAGAGGGGGCACTTCCCCCGCTGCTGGTTTTTGTGAAGATTTGCTCAGGCATTCAGAATGCGGCTGATCATTTCATTGCTGTCGCGGCTCAGCCCTTTCTGGTCTGCAATGCGTTGCAATTCTTGACGGATCAGGTCCTGACGAGAGCTGTCATAGCGTTTCCAGGTCTGGAACGCGGTGCACATGCGGGCGGTGGTCTGCGGGTTGATCGCATCCAGTGCAATCAGATTGTCCGCCAGCAGACGGTAGCCTGCGCCGTTGTGGTGATGAAAGCCCGCGTGATTGCCACTAAGGGCCCCCATGACCGCACGGAACCGGTTTGGATTCTTCAGCGTGAACAGCGGATGCCGGGTGAGATCGGCGGCAACTCCGGCAGCCTGTCCCGGAGCGGCGCAAGCGACCTGAAGGGCAAACCACTTGTCCATGACCAGGCGATCCTCCTTCCACTGGCTCAGGAAGGCGGCGGATTGCACTGCGCCTTTTTCGGCCTTCATCAGACAAGAGAGCGCGCCAAACTGTTGGGTCATATTGTCGGCGGCGTAATATTGGCGCGAGGCCTGATCACCACCGTCCAGGCGCGTCAGCAGGGCCAGGATACGCCCGTTCAGGGCGCGTTTCCCGGCACTGATCGCATCGGGCGCATAGCCGCCTTCGAGAGTTGTCTCCGCGTAGAGACGCGGCAGGCTGTCGGCAAGCTGTTGCGCCAGGGTGGTGGAAAAGGTCTCTGCCGCGTCATGGATTTTTTGTGGGTCAGGTGTGATGCCGCGTTCAAACAGGGCCTGAGCGATGTCAGACTGGCTGGGGGGCTGCAGGATCAGCGCGCGAAAGGCCGGATCCAAATCATCGTCGCGCACCAGTTTCTGCAGGGCCTCAAGGTAGGCGTTGTCGGGGGCGGTGCCCTCGGTGATCATCGAAATGCGCGATTCACGCGCCAGGGCATTGCCGGCCTCCCATCGGTTGAAGGGATCGCTGTCATGGGCCAGCAAAAAGGCGCGCTCGGCATTGCTGCTGTCGCGCTCCAGGATCACAGGGGCGGAGAATTCGCGCAGGATCGAGGGCACCGGTTTTCCGCCCAGCCCTTCGAAGAAGAAGCTCTGGCTGGCTTCTGTCATCTCCAGCATCGTGGTTGGCTGCACCTCTTCGCCCTTGTCATTCAGCAAGCCAACGGCAATGGGGATCACGCGGGGATCTTTATGATCCTGGCCCGGCGTTGGTGCGGTCGTTTGTTCAAACGTGAGCCGATAGGTGCCCTCTGCAAAACTGTCGGTGACTTTCAGGCGGGGTGTGCCGGCCTGGCTATACCACAGTTTGAATTGTGACAGATCTCGGCCGGTCGCATCCTCGAACACCTTGAGCCAATCCTCGATGGTGCAGGCCTGCCCGTCATGGCGTTGAAAATAGAGCTCAAGCGCCTGTTTATAGGCCGCATCCCCGACCAGACGTTTCAGCATGCCGATGACCTCGGCGCCTTTTTCATAGATGGTGGCAGTGTAGAAGTTGTTGATTTCCTGGAACTGTTCCGGGCGAACCGGATGCGAGAGCGGGCCCTGGTCCTCTGGGAACTGGCGCGCGCGCAGATCGATCACATCCGAGATCCGTTTGACCGAAGCAGAGCGCATGTCAGAGGTGAACTGGGCATCGCGAAACACCGTCAGCCCCTCTTTCAGGCAGAGCTGGAACCAATCGCGGCAGGTGATGCGGTTGCCAGTCCAGTTGTGAAAATACTCATGCGCAATGATGGCCTCGATGCGCTCGAAATTGGCATCGGTCGAAGTCTCGGGCGAGGCCAGAACACAGGAGGAGTTGAAGATGTTCAGCCCCTTGTTCTCCATCGCCCCCATGTTGAAATCATAGACCGCGACGATGTTGAAGATGTCGAGGTCATATTCCAGCCCATAGACCTCTTCGTCCCAGGCCATGGATTTCTTCAGCGCCTGCATGCCAAAGCTGCATTTGCCCTCGTCACCGGGACGCACCCAGATGTTCAGCTCGACCTCTTTGCCGGATTGGGTGGTAAAGCTATCCGGATGATTGACCAGATCGCCAGCCACCAGCGCAAACAGATAGGCCGGTTTTGGCCAGGGATCGTGCCATTCCGCAACGCCATCGCCTTGGGAAACCGGGTTGCCGTTGGACAAAAGCACGTTTTCCGCGCCCTCGATGCGCACGGTGAAGGTGCTCATGACATCGGGGCGATCGGGGTAATAGGTGATCTTGCGGAACCCCTCCGCTTCGCATTGGGTGCAATACATGCCGCCGGACATATACAACCCCTCCAGCGCGGTATTGCCGGCTGGATCGATTTCGACTTCGGCTTCCCACAGAAAGGAGCTGTCAGGGGTGACACAGGTCAGCCCCTCTGGGGTGATTTCCGGGCTGATATCGACTCCGTCGATCCTGGCCGAGATCAGGGTCAGCTTTTCGCCATGCAGGAAAAACCGGGGATCAGCAGCTCCGGGTTTCGGGGTGAAGCGGATCCGGCTGAGCACGCGTGTGGCGCTGGGCTGCAAACGAAAGGTCAGCTCGACGCTGTCTACTTCAAAACCAAAAGGCGTATAATCCTTCAGATAAAAGGTCTCGGGCAGGTCCTGTTCGGGGGATGGTGCAGCTGCTGTCATCTCGATGTCCTTGTCATTTGCGGCCAACGGGCCTCGGTTTGGCCGCTTTGGTATTTTCGTCGCACCAGTGGTAGGCAAAGCCTCTGGTGCGGGCAAGCGCAGGACGTGGAAAATGCGCGTAAAGAGCGGTTTGATCTGCTCGATTTCCCCGAAGCTTTAAATGATTAACAAAATATTTTTGAAACTGCCTCGCGCTGGTCAGAGGGGCAAATTGGTCGTTAAAGTTTCCCCAAGGGCATCAAATACAGTATTGGGGGAGCCACATTTGGAGGTCAGCAGTTGTCGCGCCACAAAATCGGCTCCTGTGGAAGGCCTTGTCACGCCGCGTTGCGGCCCCTTCATTCTCCCATCCCAGATCAAAAGGACGAGACCATGACGATTTCTCTTCACGCAGCGCGGACCATCATCCACCGAACCCTGGAAAAAGGGCGCGAGATGGATATGCGGCCCTTGGCTGTGGTGGTGGTGGATGCCGGCGGGCATGTGCAGGCTTTTGAACGCGAAGATCGCAGCCCTCCGGGACGCTTTGCCATCGCCCAGGGCAAGGCCTATGGCGCGGTGATGCTGGGCGTGGCGGGCAGCGCCCAAATGGCGCGGGCAGAGGCGCAGCCCTATTTCATGGCCGCCGTGAACGGGGTCTATGGTGGGCAGGCCATTCCGGTGCCCGGTGGTGTGTTGTTGCGGGACGAGGAAGGCATCGTCATCGGCGCGGTTGGGGTGACGGGCGACAGCTCTGACAATGATGCGATAGCCGCCATGGCCGGGATCGATGCCGCCGGGTTGATCGGCGAAATCTGAAATGTACCCCCGCCGGTCTAGCTCCGGCGGGAGCGGGGACCTTAGGGCAGGATCACGGAATCGATCACATGGATTACGCCATTGGACGTTTCGATATCGGCCGTAACGACAGCTGCCTTGTTGATCGAGACCCCGTCGGTCAGGGAAACGGTGATGTCCTCACCCATCACGGTTGTGGCCTTCATCCCGTCGACCAGGTCGGAGGACATTACCTTTCCCGGCACAACGTGGTAGGTGAGGATTTTTACGAGCTGATCACGATTTTCCGGTTTGAGTAACGTTTCCACGGTACCTTCGGGGAGTGCGGCAAAGGCCGCGTCCGTAGGTGCAAAGACCGTAAATGGACCTTCCCCTTTGAGAGTGTCGATCAGATCGGCAGCGGTCAATGCGGCGGCCAGGGTCTCAAAGCTTCCGGCAGATACAGCGGTGTCCACGATGTCCTTGGAACCAGAAACGCCAGTGGTTGGCAGCGCGAGGCAAATGGCCAGCGAAAGGGCGGTCAGGGTAGGGCGAGCAAACAGCATGATGGGTCCTTTCAGTTGCGATCCAGAAGCTCAGGGCTCTGGCATGCCCTATCGTCCCATGCAGTTTTTTTGCCCTTTGCACAAAATTTCGTGATGCGCATGTTTTTTGCACTAGGTGCAATTGGCAGGGGGTATTTTGCGGGGAGGTTAAGCCATGAGCCGGTCTATGTTGTCTGAAACGCTGCAACTGGGCTTGGAAGCTTATCAAATCGGCCCGAAAATTCGCACGTTGAGATTGGCAAAGGAAATGGGGCTGGCGCAGCTCGGGGAGCACACCGGCCTGTCGGTGGCTATGCTGTCGCGAATAGAACGAGGACAGAACTTCCCAACCTTGGCGACTTTGCTGCGCATCGCATTGGTCTTTGGCGTCGGATTGGATCATTTCTTCGCACCGGACGAAGAAGAGCCGGTCCTGGAGGTGGTGCGTTCAACACAGCGGCTGAAGCTGGGCGATAAGGTGGATGGGCCAATTTCCTATCTGTTTGAATGTCTGGATTTTCCGGTTAAGAAGAGCAGATTTCATGCCTATCTGGCCGAGTTCTCGGCCAGCGCACCTATGAGCAGGCCACATCAGCATGTGGGCGCAGAAATGCTCTACGTCATCGAAGGAACGCTAGAACTCAAAATCCATGGGCGCTCGGAAATTCTGAAGCGTCGCGACGCGATCTATTTTGATGCCGGGTTTGAACATAGCTATCGGGCCTCGGGCGGACAGAGATGCAGCGTTCTTGCCGTAGTATCAGCTGACGGGGCGGTTATGCCGAACAGAGGCTGACAAAGAGACAAAGGCCTATTGTGCGTGGCTGAACAGGCCCCTGCGCCGCGCAAAATGCGTTGGATGGTTGCGGCAAAGCAGGGGAGCGCTTAGCCTTGGGGCGTTCTATTTATCACGGAGTCCCCATGGCGCGCCCCAAAGTCGGCATTATCGGCAATTCCTATTTGCTCAACGATCAATATCCGGCGCATGCCGGTGGGACAATGAACTCCGAAGCTGTGGCTGAGGTCTCGGGCTGTATGCCGCTGCTGATCCCCTCGGATCCGCGGTTCTTGTCGGTTGATGAACTGCTGGAAACCTTTGATGGCTTTCTGCTGACCGGTGGGCGGCCCAATGTGCATCCCAATGAATATGGAGAGGATGAGACCGCAGCGCATGGCGCCTTTGATCGCGCCCGTGATGCGATTGTGCTGCCGCTAGTGCGCGCCTGTGTCGAACGCGGTCAGCCCTTTCTGGGGATCTGTCGGGGCTTTCAGGAGGTCAATGTTGCCATGGGGGGCACGCTTTATCCCGAGATCCGCGACCTGCCGGGGCGGATGAACCACCGGATGCCCCCTGACGGCACGCTGGAAGAGAAATTCGCCCTGCGCCATCCGGTCAAGATGGCCGAGGATGGCGTGTTTCATCAGTTGTTTGGAGCCCAGGAAGTGATGACCAACACGCTACATGGGCAGGGGATCAAGACGCCGGGACAGGATATTGTCATCGACGGCTATGCGCCCGATGGCACGCCGGAGGCTATCTATGTGAAAGACGCGCCCGGCTTTACCCTGGCGGTGCAATGGCACCCGGAGTGGGATGCGGCCAATGATCCGGTCAGCCGCCCGATTTTTCAGGCCTTTGGCCAGGCGGTGCATGACTGGGCCAATGGAGTCGGCAGCGCGACGGGGTTGCAAAAAACGGCCTGATCTGGGTTTGCGAGAAAACCAGTTCCAACATCGACAAAGGCCACCCAATCGGGTGGCCATTTTTGTTTCTGTGGTCGCGACAGGTCTCAGATCAGCAGATCAAAGTCATGCATCAAGGGCAGACGGCGGGCGCGCTGTCCGGTCAGATCAAAGATGGCATTGGCCAGCGCGGGTGCGGCTGGTGGAGTACCCGGTTCCCCCGCACCGCCCATGTGTTTTTGGTTTTGCAACACGGCGACTTCGACCTGTGGCATGCTGGGCATGCGCATGGCGTCGTAGTCCGGGAAGTTTTCCTGCTCGACTGCGCCGCCGTCAAAGGTGATCTCGCCGAAACAGGCCGCCGAGAGCCCATAGGCCAGCCCGCCGAACATCTGCGCTTCGATGTTTTGCGGATCAACCGCCAGGCCAAGATCGGCGGCGATCCAGGCTTTGGTGATGCGGATCTGGCCGTCTTGGTCGGCGACTTCGATGACCTGGGCCACCGGGGTACCAAAGGAGTAGACCATGGCGACACCGCGTCCGATTCCATCGGGGGTGGTGCCGCTCCAGCCGGACATCTCGCGCACGGTTTCCAACACCTTGGCTGCCGGTTCCCATTCGGCCCGCGCCAGCTCAAGACGGAACTCCAGCGGATCACGCCCGGCTTTATGCGCCATCTCGTCGATGATGCTGTCCGAGAAGAACCCGTTGAACGAAGCCGCCACCGAGCGCCAGAACCCAACCGGGATCATCGGTTTGGCGAGATAGCCCTCAACGCGGAAACTGGGGATTGCCAGCGGTTGGTTGAAGGCCGCATCCACATGGCCCTTATCCGGGCCGGACATGGGCAGGCCCAGCATGCGCCCGGCGGCTTCCCGGGTGGTAGATTGCGCGGCAATCTTGCCATGGACCATGACGGCCTGGCCATCCTTGACTGCCGCCCGGTAGCGGGCGATGGCACCGGGGCGGAAATAGTCATGGCTCATGTCCTCTTCGCGCGACCAGGTGAGCTGCACGGGCGTGCCTTTCATCTGCTGCGCGATCTGCACGGCGCGATTGGTGTAATCCACCTCGATACGACGACCAAAGCCGCCGCCCAGATAGGTGGTGTGCACTTGAATTGTGTCTTTGGAGAGCCCCGTCAGATCTGCGGCTGCCTGTTGCACAACGGTGGGGCCCTGGTTTGGGGCCCAGATCTGCAGTGCATCACCGGTGTACAGCGCCGTGGCGTTCATTGGCTCCATGGTGGCATGGGCCAGGTAGGGCAGTTGATATTCCGCCTCGATCACCTCGGCACCTTCGGGCAGGGCCGCCTCGACATCACCGTCATCGCGCATGGTGGAGTTGGGAGAGCCGTCAAAGGCCTGCGCGATCTCGGCAAATATGGCATCGGTGGTTTCAGGATAGCTGGGGGCCTCCCAGTCTACTTCGATGGCATCGACTGCCTGTTGCGCCAGCCAGGTGTTGGAGCCCACAACCGCCACCGCATCGCCCAGATCGAGGATCGCTTCGACGCCGGGCATGTCTTGGGCTGCTGAGGCGTCAAAACTGCGTTTTCCCGCGCCAAAATACGGGCTTTGCTTGATGGCGGCGAATTTCATGCCCTCCACGCGGGTGTCCACGCCAAAGCCTGCGGTGCCGGTCACCTTGGCCACCATGTCGACGCGCGGCACTGTCTTGCCGATGTATTTCCATTGGCTGGCGGGGCGCAGCTCGACCTCCTGAGCGTCAATCTTGGCGGCATCTGCTGCCAGCTCAGCATAGCTGAGTGTGACGCCATCCGGTGCCAGAACCTGCCCATCCTTGGTCTCCAGCAGCGCACGTGACACGCCCAGCTTCTGCGCTGCTGCCTCCTTCAGGGTCTCGCGGGCAGAGGCCCCGGCACGGCGCATACGCTCAAACCCATCCTTCATCGAGGAAGAGCCACCGGTGACCTGAAGGTCGAAAAACTTGGCTGTGTGGCCGACGACTTGTCCCAAAGAGTGCTGAAAGCTGCTGTTGTTGTAGCCGCGTCCGGGCAGGACCTCGCCCATCATGGCGCTGTTGTAATAGGCCTTGGCGGCGGGTCCGTGAAGCACGGTAACCTTGCCTGGGTCGACATCCAGTTCCTCGGCGATCAGGGCCGCCCAGGAGGTGCGCACGCCCTGGCCCATTTCGGCCCGTGGCGCGATCAGAGTGACGCCGGACTGATCCACAAAGACAAAAGGGTTGAGCACGGCCTTGCCCGCAGCGGGCTCCAGCGGATTTGGTGCAGGCTGGTGGTATTTGTAAGTGCCAAAGGCAACCCCGCCCAGAATGGCGGCAGAGCCGACGAGAAAGCTGCGGCGGGCGATTTTTTTGAAGCTGGCCATGGGATTACGCCTCCTGCATCATTTTGGCGGCGGAATGGATGGCGGCGCGGATCCGCGGGTAGGTGCCACAGCGGCACAGGTTGCCCTGCATGGCTTCGTCTATATCAGCATCACTTGGCGCGGGATTTTCGGCCAACAGGCTTGCCGCCTGCATGATCTGGCCGGACTGGCAATAGCCGCATTGCGCCACTTGATGTTCGACCCAGGCGGTCTGGATCGCTGCCAGATTGTCCGGCGTGCCCAATCCTTCGATGGTGGTGACATCTCCTTCGACATCGCCCAGGCTCAACTGGCAGGACCGCATCGCTTCGCCGTCAACCTGTACGGTGCAGGCACCACAGGCCGCGACGCCACAGCCGAACTTGGTACCGGTCATCCCCAGTTCATCGCGCAGCACCCACAGCAGGGGCACATCGTCAGGCAGGTCGACCTGATGGGTCTTTCCATTGATACGGAGCGTTTTTGACATGGGACTGGCCTTTTTGCTGGGTCCATCGGGTTTCTGACAATTTGATCGCAAAGTGTCACCGTGTCAATTGACATTATTTGGCTAAACTGTCAGAACCGGAGAATGACATTTCCCTCTGCCATTGACCTCAAAACCGAGACAATTTTGACAGCTGCCTGGGCGGGTTTTGCTGCCTATGGGTTTCGCAAGACTTCGATGGATGACATAGCCCGCAGGGCAGGGATGTCACGCCCGGCAGTTTATCTGCATTTCAAGAACAAGGAGGCGATTTTTCGCGCCCTTGTCGCCCGCTACTACCAGGAGACAGAGGCCGGGATCCGCATTGCGCTACTGCAGGAGGTGGGTTTGGCTGAGAAGCTGAACCAGGCTTTTGCCGCGCATGGGGGTGACAGCATGGAAGAGATGATGTCCTCGGCCCATGGCATGGAGCTGTTCGAGGCTACCATGAGCGTGGCCGGCGACATGATCGAAGAGGGAGAAGAGCGGCTCTGTGGGCTCTATTTCACTTGGCTGCAAGAGGCGGCGAGCAAGGGGGAGCTGCGGCTCAGCGGGGCGCCAGAGGAGATGGCGCGTCTGTTCTGTGTCTGTCTCAAAGGGGTCAAACACAATTCCAGCAGCTTTGCGCAGTACCAGGCCGGGGTAGCGGGTTATGCGCGGCTTTGTGCCCAGGCTCTGGGCCCCCGATAATCCTCAGAGCTCTGCCACGGTCGCACGCCGCGCATTTGCGCGGCGCTTGGCCCAACGGGATGCAGCATTTGAAATGCTGCGAGACGGGCGGGAGCCCCCGTCTGCGTTTTCAATTGTCAGAGCGTGGTACGCAGGTGCCACAGCTCGGGAAACAGCTCCACTTCCAGCATGCGTTTGAGGTAGTTCACCCCGCCGGTGCCTCCGGTGCCGCGTTTGAAGCCGATGACCCGCTCCACGGTGGTGACATGGTTGAACCGCCAGCGCCGGAAGTAGTCTTCGAAATCCACCAGTTTTTCGGCCAGCTCATAGAGCTCCCAATGCTCTTCGGGCGCGCGGTAGACCTCGGTCCAGGCGGCTTCCACTGCATCGCTGGTCTGATAGGCCGCCGACAGATCACGGCTGATGACCTCCTCGGGCAGGGCAAAGCTCTGGTGCAGGGCGCGTAGGGCTACATCATACAGCGAGGGCTTCTGCAGTTCGTCCTCCAGCAGCGCCAGGGTATCCGCACGATGGGCATGCGGGCGCAGCATTGCGGTGTTGCGATTGCCCAGCATGAATTCGATCAACCGGTATTGATGCGACTGAAAGCCGGAGCTCTGCCCCAAAGCATCGCGAAAGGCGGTATAGTCGGATGGTGTCATAGTCCGCAGCACGTCCCAGGCAGAGTTGAGCTGTTCAAAGATGCGCGCCACCCGGGCCAGCATCTTGAAGGCCTGACGGAACTCGCCTGCTATCAGTCGATCGCGGGCGGCCTGCAGCTCATGGATGGCCAGTCGCATCCACAGCTCCGAGGTCTGGTGCTGGATGATGAAGAGCATTTCATCATGGGTATCGCTCCAGGTCTTCTGGGCATTCAGCAACATGTCCAGTGACAGGTAATCGCCATAAGACATGCGCCCGTCAAAATCCATCTGGGCCCCATCTTCGGCGGGATTGAACGGGCAGTTTTGGGCTTGGGTTTTGGAATCGCTCATCGGATCCCTCCTTTTCCTAATTGATATATAGCTCAGGGAAAGGTGGAGATCTTCTTGTTCAGCGTGCCGCATTGGGCCAGGCGTCGCCACAGCGACACCCAGCCAAAGGGCCGGCACAGGGGCAGTGCCTTGGTGCCGGCTGCGCTCATCAGGTGACCGCCGCGCGGATCTTATACTCGGGACGGTCCCACAGGCGGTTGTTCATGACATCGGCAATGATCGCCACGGCCCCATCCACATCCGCGTCGTCGATATACAAGGGCGTAAAGCCAAAGCGCATGATGTCGGGTGCGCGGAAATCGCCAATCACACCGCGTGCAATCACCGCCTGCATGGCGGCATAGCCTTCCTCAAAGGCAAAGGAGACCTGGCTGCCGCGGGTGGTGCCATCGCGGGGCGAGGCCAGGGTCAGTTCAGGACAGCTGGCTTCGATCCCGGCGATGAAACGGTCACACAGGGTAATGGATTTGGCTCGCACATCTGCCATTTCGACCTGATCCCAGATCTCCATCGAGGCGTCCAATGCCGCCAGCTGGATCATCGGGGGCGTGCCGACGCGCATGCGTTCGATGCCGGTGCCGGGGCGATAGTCGAGATCAAAGGCAAAGGGGGCCTCATGGCCCAGCCAGCCCGACAGCGCCGGGCGCGCCGCATCCACGTGACGCGGTGCCACATAGATGAAGGCCGGGCCACCGGGGCCCGAGTTGAGGTATTTGTAAGAGCAGCCAACGGCAAAATCCGCCTGACATCCCGCCAGATCGACCGGAACCGCACCGGCGGAATGGGCCAGATCCCAGACTGTCATCACGCCTTTGGCGTGGGCCAGTTCGGTAAGGGCCTTCATGTCATGCATGCGGCCGGTGCGGTAATCGACCTCCGTCAGCATCAGCACCGCCAGATCCTCGGTGATATTGGCGGCCACATCCTCCGGATCGACCACCCGCAGCTCAAAATCCGCGCCCAGCGACTTGAGCAGCCCCTGCACAATATAGAGATCCGAAGGGAAGTTGCCATTGTCGGAGAGCACCACCCGGCGGGTCGGGTTCAGCTCCAGCGCCGAGGCGACGGCCTGATAGACCTTGATCGACAGGGTATCGCCCATCACCACATGGCCTGGCTCAGCGCCGATCAGACGGCCAATGCGATCGCCGATGGAGAGCGGCTGCTGCATCCAACCCGCCTTGTTCCAGCCGGTGATCAGCATCTGGCCCCATTCATCCTCGATCATCGAAGCAACACGGGCCTTGGCGGTCTTGGGCAGCGGGCCCAGCGAGTTGCCGTCGAGATAAATCATGCCCTCGGGCAGGTCGAACATCGCCTTGGTGGCAGCAAAATCAGTCATAGGGGCCTCGTCGGGTTGCAATTCACTTCAAGCCTAAAGCTTTTTGTATTTCGTATCCGATCTGCCAGGGGCTGTCTAGAGGGCTGGCTTATTTGCCAGGCAGATCTTTAGCGTCGGCGCGAAGAGCGAAATTGAGCCCGATTTGTGCTAGGATAGGCTTTCCAAGCCAGGGAGGGGCCGAGATGTCGAATGCGTTTCGTTATGCCTGCAGTGACTGCGAGGGAATGGAAGCCTGCCGCGCGAGTGTCATTGCTGAAACCAGAGAGGAAGTCTGGGAATTGATAAAGCTCCATGCGCGTATTGCGCATGGAGAGAGCGAGGCCGATTGGGATACGGCGACCAGAACCTATCTGGATACGCTCATCAAACCTGTAATGATCTGAAGAGCGCATCTTGTGCCGCTGATGTGCTGTATTGCCTGGGCCGGGCGCTCAGGTTTGGCCGCCTGCGATCTCGACGGTCTGACCGTTGATCGACTGCGAGCCGGGACCACAGAGCCACATGGCCGCCGCCGCAACTTCTTCGGGCTCGATCAGGCGCTGATGACGGTTGGCATTGACCATGACCTTTAGCGCTTCGTCCTCGCTGATGCCGGCGCGGGTTGCAATCGAGGCGATGTTGCGATCCACAATCGGGGTGTCGACATAGCCCGGGCAGATCGCATTCACCGTGAAGCCGGTGCCCATGTAATCCTCGCTGAGTGCGCGGGTCAGGCCGATCATGCCGTGTTTGCTGGCGGAATAGCAGGCGCCGCCCTTCAATCCACGCAGGCCCGCAATCGACGCCACGGTGATGATCCGGCCCCAGTCGGTCTGATGCATTGATTTCAGGCATTCCCGGATGGTCAAAAAGGCCCCGTCCAGATTGGTCGACATCATGTTGCGCCAGAAATCGAGCGAGGTCTTGTGCAGCGCCTTGCCCTCGGCCACGCCGGCATTGGCGACGCAGATCTGGATCGGGCCGCGTGCCGCCACGGCGGTCTCGATCTTGGCAATGACATCCGCCTCTTCGCGCACATCCATCGCCAGCGGATGCAGCCCCTCCGTGGCCACCTCCTCCAGCACCTCCTGACGTCGTCCGGTGATGGTCACCTGGGCGCCAGCCTCTGCCAGGGCCTTGGCGATGGCCAGGCCGATGCCGGTACCGCCGCCGGTGACAAGCGCATGTTTGCCGCTTAGATCCATAACTGTCTCCTCCTGTTTGGGTTGAGCCTATCGAGAGCAGGCTCTCAGGCAAGCGCGCCGTTCCGTCACAGGCGGGGGGAAGCCGGGTAAAGGGTATTTACAATCATATTCGCAAGTGTGAATTATTTAGGGAAATCTCGGGAGGACGACATGAAGGTTTGTGCAACATCGGTGCTGATGGCGCTAGGGCTGCCCTTGGCGGCATTGGCCAGCGAGGATATCGCGGATCAGTATCCGCAGTCAGAGCTATATGCCAAACCCGTTGAGGTGATCCCGTTTGTTTATTCCGCCATTGGGGCCACTGCGCCGCCAACCTATGCCAATGCCGGCCATAACAACAACCTGTCCTTTATTGTGACGGATGCCGGGGTTGTGGTGGTCAATGCCGGTGCCTCTGACGCGCTGGCTGCGGCCTTGCATGCCGAGATCAAAGCGGTGACGGATCAGCCGGTGGTGCTGGTGATCAATGAAAACGGCCAGGGTCATGCCATGTTGGGCAATGGCTATTGGCGCGACCTTGGCGTGGATGTGCTGGCCCATGCCGAGGCCATTGCGGAGACCCGCAAAAACGGCGATTTCATCCTGCAGGGAATGCAGCGCTACAATGGGGACCGCGCGGGCGATACCCGCGTGGAACATGCCAACCTCAGCTTCGAAGACCGCTATGACATCACTCTGGGCGGGGTGACCATTGAGGTACTGCATCTGGGCCCCGCACATGATCCGGGGGATCTGCAGGTCTGGATTGCCCAGTGGGGTCTCATGATTGCGGGCGATATCGCCTTTCATGAACGCATGCTGCCGATCTTTCCGCATACCTGCACCAGCTGTTGGGTCGAGACCTGGGTCGAAAAACTGGAACCCATGGCCCCAACCTATGTGGTGCCAGGCCACGGGCATCCAACCAATTTTGCCCAGGTTCGTCGCTACACGCTCGACTATCTGGTGGATCTGCGCGCCAAGGTCGGGGCCCATATCGAAGCGGGCGGCGATCTGGCCAGTGCCTATTATGTCGATCAAGAGAAATGGCGTGGGCTTGATACCTTTGAGGAGCTGGCGACCAAAAATGCCGGTCGGGTCTTTGAGGAGATGGAGTGGGAATAGGGCGGGGCTCTTTCTGGTGATTTATGCGTATTTTTAGGGCACTTGGGGCCTGACCATACAGTGGTATGCCGTTGCTCTTGCAGGATTTGGAATGATGTCGCTGAAAATCACCTTTACTGAGACATATTTCCTTTTCGGGACCCTGTGACATCGTGGGTTCTGGACCTTTCTCCCGGATCTGGGGAGGGTGTCGCAAAATGGCCCCTAACTTGCGTTTTTGGGCCCGAATGAGAGTGTTTTGGAATGAAATGGATCGACGTTCCGCCGGTCTGGCTGCTGGCCTGTGTGGCCCTGGCCTGGTGCCAGGCCCAGTATTTCCCGTTTGGGTTGGGGTTTGGCGAGGTCTGGGCTGATCTTTTGGCGGGGCTGCTGGTTGGCGGTGGCTTGGTTCTGGTGTTGCTGGCAATTGTCGAAATGCGCCGCCGGAACACCACCGTCATGCCTCATGAAACACCTGCGCATCTGGTGCAGACGGGAATATTTAAACGCAGCCGCAATCCGATCTATCTCGGCGATGTGATGATTTTGGCAGGGCTGATCCTTTATTTTGATGCCGTCCTTTGTCTGCCGCTGATCCCGGTGCTGACCTGGATCCTCGAGAAACGCTTTATTCTAGGGGAAGAAGACCGACTGCGCCGGGCCTTCCGGGCCGATTGGGCGCGATATGAGGCCAAGGTACGCAGGTGGCTGTGATCAAAAGGCCCGATCAGGACTTCTGTACAGGGGCTGGCAGGAGATCCGGTTGCAAAATCCACAGTGGTTTTGTTGACTGGTGCATAAATGCGGCGATGCGGCACTAGAATGCGGCGACGCAGCGAAACTCTTGCGCAAGGAAGTTGCGCAAGATAGAAGAAATATTTGCGATCCATACCCGACCGTCGTCGGGATGCGCAAGACGAGGGGGACCGACAAGGTGAAAATAGGAACACCCAAAGAGGTGACCGAGGGCGAAGCACGGGTTGGGATGACGCCTGATTCAGCGCGGCAGCTGCAAAAACTGGGCTATGACTGCGCCATCGAAAGCGGAGCAGGGCAACTGGCTGGCTTTAGTGATGCCACCTATGAGGCCGCCGGTGTGGAAATTGTCAAAACGGCCGCTGCGCTGTGGAAGGCAAGTGACATCATCGCCAAGGTCCGCCAGCCCAATGAGACAGAGCTGAAACGGCTAAACAAACAGAAGACACTGATCTCTTTCTTCAATCCCGGTGGCAACGAAGAGGGTCTGGAACTGGCCAAATCCAAGGGCGCAAATGTGATCGCCATGGAAATGGTGCCCCGCATCAGCCGCGCCCAAAAGATGGACGCGCTGTCGTCCATGGCCAATATCGCCGGCTATCGCGCCGTGATCGAGGCGGGCAACAACTTTGGTCGTTTCTTTACCGGTCAGATCACCGCAGCGGGTAAAGTACCCCCGGCCAAGGTCCTGGTGGTTGGCGCTGGTGTTGCCGGTCTCGCGGCTATCGGTACATCAACATCGCTGGGGGCCATCACTCTGGCCTTTGACGTGCGCCCCGAAGTGGCCGAGCAGGTCGAAAGCATGGGCGCCGAATTTGTCTATCTCGACTTTGAGGAAGAGCAGGCCGATGGTGCCGCCTCCGGCGGCTATGCCTCAGTATCTTCCCCGGAATTCCGCGAGGCCCAACTGGCCAAGTTCCGCGAGCTGGCACCAGAGGTGGACATCGTCATCACCACCGCGCTGATCCCCAACCGCGAAGCGCCTGAGCTGTGGACAGAAGACATGGTTGCGGCGATGAAGCCGGGCTCGGTCATCGTCGATCTGGCGGCGGAAAAGGGCGGCAACTGCAAGCTCACCGTGATGGACGAAAAGATCGTGACCGAAAATGGCGTGACCATCATCGGTTATACCGATTTCCCCAGCCGGATGGCGGCACAGTCCTCGACGCTCTATGCCACCAACATCCGTCACATGATGACAGATCTGACGCCCGAAAAGGATGGGCAGGTCAATCACGACATGGAAGACGATGTCATCCGTGGTGCCACGGTCACCCATCAGGGTGAGATCACCTTCCCGCCGCCCCCGCCCAAGGTGCAGGCCATCGCGGCCAAGCCCAAGGAGGTGGTGCCGGAGCTGACACCAGAAGAAAAGCGCGCGCAGGAGGTGGCCGAGTTCAAGGCCGCCACCAAACAGCAGGTCACTCTGCTGGCGGCAGGCGGTGGGCTGATCCTGCTGGCAGGTCTGTTTGCACCCGCCAGTTTCATGCAGCACTTCATCGTCTTTGTGCTGGCCTGTTTTGTCGGCTTCCAGGTGATCTGGGGCGTCGCACATTCCTTGCACACACCGCTGATGGCGGTGACCAATGCGATCTCCTCGATCATCATTCTGGGGGCTTTGATGCAGATCGGATCGGGCAGTTACCTGGTGATCCTGCTGGCAGCACTTTCGGTCTTTATGGCCGGGATCAATATCTTTGGTGGCTTCCTCGTCACCCGGCGCATGCTTGCCATGTTCCAGAAATCTTAAGGGGGACACTGAGATGGAATATGGATTCACCACTGCGGCCTATGTTGTCGCTGCTGTTCTCTTCATCCTGTCGCTGGGCGGGCTGAGCGGCCAGGAAAGCGCCAAACGTGCGGTCTGGTACGGCATTGCAGGCATGGCACTGGCGGTTTTTGCCACCCTTGTGGGCCCCGGTTCCGGCCTGTGGCTGCTGTCGCTGCTGCTGATCGCAGGCGGCGGCACCATCGGTTATCAGCTGGCCACCCGGGTGCAGATGACCCAGATGCCGGAACTGGTTGCGGCGATGCACTCGCTGGTTGGTCTGGCGGCGGTCTTTGTCGGCCTCATTGCCCATGTCGAACTGGGCCGGGTTCTGGCCATGGACGCCGAGCAGAAACAGGCGCTCGAGGGCTTTGCCAAACTCCTGGCCAAAAAGGATGGCACCGAAGTGTCGATCCTGCGGGTTGAGCTGTTTCTTGGCATCTTCATTGGTGCTGTGACCTTCACCGGTTCAGTTGTCGCCTATGGTAAACTGGCGGGTAAGCTGACCTCCGCAGCAACCAAGTTGCCCGGCGGCCATATGCTCAATGCCGGGGCCGCTGGCCTGTCATTCGTCACGCTGATCTGGTATTTCAACACCGGTGGTTTCCTGCCGCTGGCGCTGATGACCCTGGCGGCATTGTTCATCGGCTATCACCTGATCATGGGCATTGGCGGCGCCGATATGCCGGTGGTTGTCTCGATGCTCAACAGCTATTCCGGCTGGGCTGCCGCAGCGATTGGTTTCAGCCTTGGCAATGATCTGTTGATCGTTGTGGGCGCATTGGTTGGCTCCTCCGGTGCCATCCTCAGCTACATCATGTGCAAGGCGATGAACCGAAGCTTTGTCAGCGTCATCCTCGGCGGCTTTGGCGGCAGCACCGGTCCCGCGATGGAGGTCGAGGGGGAGCAGGTGGCAATCGATGCCGATGGTGTCGCCACCGCGCTGGAAGAGGCCGACAGCGTCATCATCATCCCCGGCTACGGCATGGCCGTGGCTCAGGCGCAGCAGAATGTGGCCGAACTGACCCGCCGTCTGCGCGCCAAAGGCAAAGAGGTCCGTTTTGCCATCCACCCTGTTGCAGGCCGTCTGCCCGGGCACATGAACGTGCTCTTGGCCGAGGCCAAGGTGCCTTATGACATCGTCATGGAGATGGATGAAATCAACGAGGACTTCCCCTCGACGGATGTGGCCATCGTCATTGGCTCCAATGACATCGTCAATCCGGCGGCGCAGGAGGATCCCAATTCGCCCATCGCCGGCATGCCGGTTCTGGAATGCTGGAAGGCCAAACAGGTCTTTGTCTCCAAACGGGGCCAGGGCACCGGCTACTCCGGCATCGAGAACCCGCTGTTCTTCAAGGACAACACCCGCATGTTCTACGGTGACGCCAAAGCCAGCCTGGATCAGCTGCTGACCATGATCCAATAACAGGCGACAGCTTGTGGGAAACTGGGCGCGGCAGGGAAACCTGGCGCGCCTTTTTCTTTTTCAGTTCTTTCATTTGGCCCCAAATATCCCGGGGGAGGCCGCAGGCCGGGGGCAGAGCCCCTTGATCTATAGCTCAGTATACCAAAGTATCCCGATAACTTATTGAAATAAAATAGTTTCTGTACAGTTTTTTGCGTTCCCGCTATGCTCGCTCCAGATTTTTGGAGATCTCCCACCATGCCCCCGATCCAGGATCACCCCCTGCGTTACCATTTGGCCAATGAGCTGCATGCCCGCCCCTTTCCGGCGATGCAAAGTCCCAGCACGGTGATCTACCTGGCGGTCAAACAGCCCAAGGAGGCGGTGCATCGTGACCGCAGTCTGGATCTGGCGCATCTGGTGGCGCTGCTGGACCGGCATGGCGCGCCGCATCCGCAGCCGGGGGCCACGCATCATGCGGCCCAGCTGGGGCGCTACGCGTTGAAATGGGAACAGCACACGGAATTTGTCAGCTACACCCTCTATGGCGACGGCGTCAGTGTGCGGGCCTTTGATCCGGCGGATTTTGATGTCTTTCCGGCGGATTGGCTGGAACAGGCCCCGGGGCAGCGGGTGACCTCGCTGATGATCCGGGTGGAGCCGCGCCCGGATGACGGCCAGATCAAGACATCGTTGCAGGATTGGTTTGTGCCCGAAAGCCTGGCAGTCGCCGAAGTGCTGGACGACAGTGCGGTCATGGCCGGAGACTTCCGCATAGATTCGGCGGGCCATATGCGCTTTGCGCTGTTTGCCAATGCAGGTACGGGATCGCAGCGCATCGGCCGTATCGTGCAGCGTCTCTGCGAGATCGAGACCTATCGCGCCATGTCGATGCTGGGGTTTTCCCGCGCACGGGGGCTGACCCCCAATATCGGAGTGCTGGATACCTACCTCAGCGAGATGATGGCAGAGATGACCTCGGATACGGTGCCCGCAGAGCAAACCTTGACGCAGCTGCTGCAGGTCTCGGCCCAGCTGGAGGCAATGGCGGCGCAGTCTGCCTTTCGCTTTGGCGCCACCGGTGCCTATGAGGCCCTGGTCAATCAGCGGGTCAGCCTGCTGCGCGAGAGCCGCCACGGCGGCTTTCAGATGTTCTCAGAATTCATGTTGCGCCGCTATGAGCCCGCGATGCGGACGGTGAAATCCACCGAAAAACGTATCGCTACCCTGGCAGACCGGGCCCGGCGCGGCGGAGAGTTGCTGCGCACCCGGGTGGATGTGGAGCGCAGTGCCCAGAACCAGGCGCTGCTTGCCAGCATGGATCGGCGCGCCGATTTGGCGCTGCGGCTGCAGCACACGGTCGAAGGCCTCTCGGTGGTGGCGATCAGCTATTACGCCGTCTCTCTGGCAGGTTATCTGGCCTATCCGTTGACGGCACTGCTGGGGGTGAGCAAGGGCATGATGACGGCGATGATCACGCTGCCTGTTGTGGCGCTGGTCTGGCTGGCGGTGCAACGGGTGAAGAAGAAGCTGCACTAGCGCCCTCTTTCAACAGCCGATTGGTCGCCAGCCCCCCGACCGCGATGGCCCCTAGGGCCAATGGGGCTGCAATCCCGAGGGTGGAGATCCCAGCCAGCCCGGCCCCCAGGGTGCAGCCGCCGGCGAGCACCCCGCCCAAGCCCATCAGCATGGCCCCTAGGGCATAGCGTCCGGTTTGGCGCGGGCTCTCGAAGCTTTGCCATTGGAACGCGCCGCTCAGCAGGGCGGCGATAAGCGCGCCAATCAGAACTCCGGCGATGAGGCCAGAGCCAAAGCCGGCCGGCAGGGCGCTGGAGGCGATGACATAGAACAGCCCTTCGGACATTGGCGCGGTGAAGGACAGGCTTTCCATGGCGATGGGGTCGAATTCGTCAAACAGGACAAATCCGGTGGTGACCCAGGCCAGCGGCACCAGCGCGCCGATCAGGACTGCGCCCAGCAAGGTGCCCATCCGGTTCTGCGACCTCCAGGCAAGCCACAGCAGCGGCAGCGCAACCACCCCGGTCCATAGGGGGGCACCTCCGGGCAGATTGGCCAGTGAGGCCTGTTCTCCCAGGGGCAGGGTCACAGTGCCCAGAGCGGTGCGCAGCGGGGAAAGCACACCTTTCAGGGTGGCATGGGCGGTGATGGCAAAGATCATGACGCAGAGCAGGGCGCGCAGATTGCCGCTGCCCGAGAGCACCGTCAGCCGCGAGATGCAGCCGCGGGTCAGCACCATGCCTGCGCCAAACATCAGCCCGCCCAGAACAATTGCCAACACCGGCAGATCCGGTGCCACCAAACGGTGGCCGTCAAAACTGATCCAGCCCCGGGCAACTGCCAGCTGCGTGCCCAGCAGGGAAACCGCCAGCGCCAGCGCCCAGAGACCTGCGGCCTGTCGGCGATCCTCACCAATCAGGGCACGACGAAAGCAAAACCGGGTGAGCTGGGCCAGGATGCCAAAGCCGAGCCCAAGGATGAGGGCGAAATAAAGCGAGGCCAGCCGTGGGGTGGTCTCTTCAAATCCAAGTGTCTCAAACATTGCAGGCTCCGTGCTGCGTCGAAAAACAGTCCATCCGAAGTGAGGCGTCAAGGGTTGCAAGGCAAGAGCTGGGAGGATGATTCGTCCCTCAGTGGGCGGGAGGGTGTTCCAGTCCTGCGACATGGTTTGGGATAGCGTTCCCTAGATTCGGTTTTCAAAAAACAATTCGGCCGCCCAGAGGAGGCGGCCGAATCTTATGTTTTTATTTGAATATGTCTCAGTGTTCCTGCTTTGTGTGGCCGCAGCACTGAAAAATCTTAGCGTCCGCGAATCCTCGGATCGAGTGCGTCGCGCAGACCATCGCCCAGATAATTCACGCTCAGCACCGTCAAGGAGATCGCCATGCCGGGCCAGAACACCCGCTCTGGGTGCTGCTGCAGATAGTCGGTGGCATCAAACAGCAACCGCCCCCAGGTTGGGAAATCCGGCGGAAAGCCAAGACCCAGGAAAGAAAGCGAGCTTTCGGTGATGATCGCAGTGGCGATGCCCAATGTGGCTGAGACCATGATTGGTGACAGCACGTTGGGCAGGATATGCCGGGTGATCAGTTTGCTGTCGGCGGTGCCGATAGAGCGGGCCGCCATGACAAACTCGCGTTCCTTGATCGCCAGAACATCGCCGCGCACGATCCGCGCCGTCGGCATCCAGGAGGTGACGCCAATGGCACAGACGATGAGGATAAAGATCCCTTGCTCTGGTCCAAAGGCCGCGTTCAGCGGCTCGCGGAACAACAGCATCATCACCAGCAAAAGCGGCAGCAGCGGCAGCGCCAGGAACAGGTCCGTGAGGCGCATCAAGGGCCCGTCGAGCCGCTTGAAGAAGCCGGCAACCACCCCAATGAAGGAGCCAAGGAACAGCGCCAGCGCCATTGCCGTCAGCCCAACAGAGACCGAGGTGGAGCCACCGGCCATCATCCGGGCCATCATATCGCGTCCCAGCTGATCGGTGCCAAAGGGATGCGCCCAGCTGGGCCCCTGATTGCGCGCCCGGATGTCGATATGGGTGGCTTCGATGTCCCAGAAGAACGGCCCCAGATAGACCGATGCTACGATGAGAAAGAACAGAATTCCTCCCATCAAGGCACCCCGGTGCGATTTGAACTGGTCCCAGACGTCAAGCCATTGGCTGCGCGGCGGTTTGCTGGGGATGGGATTGCTAAGCTCAGTCATAGCGGATCCTCGGGTCTAGAATGCCATAGAGAACATCGGCGATCAGGTTGAACAGCACGATGAGGATGGCAAAGATAAAGGTCAGTGTTTGCACCATCGGCAAGTCATTGGCCTGGATCGCGCCAATCAGCAGCTGTCCAATGCCATTCACCTTGAAAACCTGCTCGGTGATGATGGCACCGCCAAAGATTGCAGGAATGCCAAGCGCGATTACGGTGACCACGGGGATCATCGAATTGCGCAGCACATGCACCATGACCACGACATATTCGCTCAGGCCCTTGGCCCGGGCGGTCCGCACATAATCCTGATTGAGATTGTCCAGCATGGAGGCGCGCATGAACCGGCTGAGCTGAGCAGTGATCTGCAGGGCAAGAACCATGACCGGCATGATCATTTGCCGCAGCTGATAGACAAAGCTGTCCCAACTGTCGACCACATGGGTGGTGTCATAGATCGACGGGAACCAGCCCAGCTGCACCGAGAAGATCACGATGACCAACACCCCCGAAAAGAACGGCGGCACCGAAAAGCCGACCATCGAAACGAAGGTGCCCAACTGGTCGAACCAGCTGTATTGGCGATAGGCAGAGTAGATGCCGATTGGCAGGGCGATCAGGATCGCAACCACATAGGCCGTGCCAACAACCCAAAGGGTCTGTGGCATCCGCTGGATGACGATATCCATCACTGGCGAACGGGTCTGCCAGGAGATCACGCGCAGATCCCCGGCCGAGAAACTGGTGCCGAAATAGTGGTCGATCATGACCTGGGGTTCGATCCAGAAGAACTGGACCAGCCACTTCCAGAACCGGATGGGGGCGGGTTGGCCAAGGCCAAGGGCCTCGCGCATTTTTTCTTTGACTTCCGGGGGAACCGTGAGGGGGACCTGCGCCATCGGGTCGCCCGGAGCGAGTTCGAGCAGCAGGAAAATCACGAGACTGATGAACAGCAGTGTCGGAACCGACAGGATCAGTCGCCTGATTGTAAAGGTCAGCATGGAGCGTGCGCCTTTTGCAATTTGTTATTGTTGAGCTGGACAGGCGAAAGAGCCGCTGAGGCGCAAGTCGCTTGGCCAATGTGCCCGCGATAGAACGGAACGGGGCAGGGATGGCAAGAGGCCCCGGTGAAATCACCGGGGCCTCGCTTGGACTAAAGCCGCTTACTTGATGCGGTGCCAGTCTGCTGCATTCCACAGCTCGCTGTCCCAGACGTTCAGCACAACGCCACCCAGAGAGTTGGCATGGGCCGACAGACGACCACGGTGAACCAGCGGGATCATACCGCCGTTTTCAACGATGATGTCATTGAGACGCTTGGAGATTTCGGCACGGGCTGCGGCACCGGCTGTGGTTGTCAGCTCCGCATGCAGCTTGTCGAACTCTTCGTTGCAGAAGCGCGAGATGTTCTCACCCTGCCACTGGGATGCAGGGGTAGGTGCTTTGTCGCACAGACCGTTGGCCAGGTAGGACTGGGGGTCGGTGCCGTTGAAGGTATTGGCATACATTTCAACGTCAGCATAGAACTTCTGGAAGGTGTCAGGCGAGCCGGGATCACCACCAAAGAACACGGAACCGCTGAGGTTACGCAGCTCGGATTCGATACCGATTTCGCTCCACCACTGTTTGATCAGAGCCTGGAAATCCTGACGCACGGCATTGGTCGAGGTCTGGTACAGGATCTTCATTGGCACGCCAGCGGGGGTTTCGCGTACGCCGTCACCATCAGTGTCTTTGTAGCCCGCTTCGTCCAGCATCGCATTGGCGGCTGCGATGTCCTGCTTGTCGCAGGTGAAGGTGTCGGAGTTCACCGCCGCAGGGGCAGGGATCCAGTTACAGGTGACTTTACCCGCTTTGCCGTAGCCGATTTCCACCAGCAGAGGACGGTCGATGGCCAGGGACATCGCTTTGTAGACCGCCGGATCACCCAAGAACGGGTGCGGACGGATCACCGAACGCTCATCCGGGCCAAGCGCCGGATCGGGGTTGGTATTGTTCAGCATGATGCGCTCAACCAGCGGACCAAAGCCGGCAACGGGCGTACCTTTGCCAGCGGATTCCATCTGGGCGATGACTTCGGGGGCCAGCTGCAGGTTCCAGGCGTAGTCGAACTCGCCGGTTTCCATCACGGCACGACCAGCTGCGGTTGCGTCGCCGCCACCTTTGAACAGCACCTTGGCAAAGGCGGGCTTGGCCGGGTCACGGTAATGCTGGTTGGCCGACATGGTGATCACGTCGTTGGGCTTGAACTCATCCACAACAAAAGGACCGGTGCCGATGGGGCCAAAGTTGGCCTCGGTGCATTCAGGTGCTTTGGCACCCATGCAGTTGGCGAACTGTGCGGCCTGGATGATGGGGCTTTCGCCGCCAACAAAGGGGCCATAGGGGAAAGGGGTTGGCTTGTCGAAGGTGACTTTAACAGTCATATCGTCCAGCGCTTCAACCGAGGAGACGCCTTCGAATTTGGTCACCTGGGCGCAGCCGCCTTCGGGGTCCATGCAGTAATCAGCGGTGAATTTCACGTCTGCCGAAGTGAAATCGGTTCCGTCGGACCACTTGATACCGGGGGCGATCTTCCAGGTGATGGAGGTCAGATCTTCGCTGACGCCGCCATTTTCAACTGTTGGGATCTCGGATGCCAGGAAAGGCACCATTTCGCCCACTTCGTTGTAGCGGGCCAGAGGCTCGATCACCAGCGAAGCAGATTCGACGTCTTTGGTGCCGCCGGACAGGAAGGGGTTCAGGATCGATGGCGCTTGCCAATAGATGATGCTGACCTGGCCATCTGAGCCGCGCTCAGCAAAGGCTGCCGGTGCAAAAGCAGCCGAAGCGATGGCACCCATCAATAGGGTTTTGAGTTTCATTACACTCTCCTTGTCGAACACATTACGTGTCTTTTTATGCCAAGCGATTGCGGCCTGGCTTGTTGCCGCAAAGATGCGGATCTGAAGTCGTTCTGTTCGGGGAAGCATGGAACCGGCTGAAAAATTTGAATTTTTCACTCAAATTGGTCGTTATGCGATCACTTGCCCCCGCAGCAGATACTGGCCGTATCGAAACAGAGTTTGCAGAAAATGCAAGCCTTACCATTCGGAATTTTTGAAGCTAGATTTGACGGGACGTCCCGGATGGTCTTACATCCCGGGCTTGTACTACATGCGAATGCGACAACAAAAAGAACAAAAGAACAAAGGGAGCGACTGGGTGCTGGATCAACCAATTGCGCAAATCAAAGGCTTGCGAGTCGAATTTCAGACCAAGGACGGTCCGGTTGTCGGCGTAGAAAACGTCTCCTTTGACGTCCATCCCGGAGAGACCGTCTGCGTGGTGGGCGAATCCGGGTCTGGTAAATCGGTGTCGTCCTTGTCGCTGATGCGTCTGGTCGAATTTGGCGGCGGTGAGATCGCTGCGGGCGAGTTGATGTTTGATCGTCGCGACGGCGGCAACATGGATCTGGCACAGGCCCCCGGCGAGACCATGAAAGACATTCGCGGCAATGAGATCGGCATGATCTTCCAAGAGCCGATGACGGCCCTGAACCCGGTCTTTACCGTTGGTCGACAGCTCACCGAGGGGCTGCGGGTGCACAAGGATCTCAACAAGGAGGAGGCCGAGGCCCGCGCGCTGGAGCTGCTGCGCCAGGTCCGCATTCCCGAACCAGAGCGCCGTCTAAAGCAATTCCCACACGAGCTGTCAGGGGGGATGCGTCAGCGGGTGGTGATCGCCATGGCCATGGCCTGCGAGCCGCGCCTGTTGATTGCGGATGAGCCGACCACCGCGTTGGACGTCACTATTCAGGCTGAGATTCTCGCCCTGATGGACCGGTTGAAACGCGAAACCGGCACCGCCGTGATGTTCATCACCCATGACATGGCCGTGGTGGCGCAGATGGCCGACCGCGTGGTGGTGATGTTCCGCGGCAACAAGGTCGAAGAAGGCACCGTCCAGGAGATCTTTGAAAACCCGCAGCATGACTACACCAAGGCGCTGCTGGCCGCTGTGCCCAAGCTGGGCGAGATGCAGGGTAAGGCCTATCCCGAGCCGATGAAGCTGATGGGGGTCGAAGGCCAGAGAATTGAACCGATCAAAGGCACGGACGAGGTGCTGTTGAATGTCGAGAACCTGACCACGCGATTTGCGGTCAAGGGCGGCATGCTGCGCCGAACGGTGGCCAATGTGCATGCGGTCGAGGACGTCTCCTTCAAGGTGTTCAAAGGCCAGACCCTGTCTCTGGTGGGCGAATCCGGCTGCGGCAAGTCCACCGCGGGCCGGTCGATTCTGCGCCTGGTCGAGCCGCAATCCGGCAAGGTCGAGTTTGAGGGCCGCGATGTATTGGGCCTCAATCACGCCGAGTTGCACAAGGCGCGCCTGGATATGCAGATGATCTTCCAGGATCCCTTTGCCTCGCTCAATCCGCAGATGCAGTTGCTGGATCAGGTGGCAGAGCCTTTACGCAACTATGGCTTGGCTTCGGGGTCTGAGTTGCAGGACCGGGTTGCCAATCTGTTTGACCGGGTACAGCTGCCGCGCAGCTTTATGCGCCGCTACCCCCACGAGATGTCGGGCGGCCAGCGCCAGCGCATCGCCATTGCCCGGGCCTTGGCCTTGAACCCAAAACTGATTGTCGCAGATGAGGCGGTTTCGGCGCTGGATGTTTCGGTGCAGGCGCAGGTGTTGAACCTGATGATGGAACTGCAGGCGGATCTGGGTCTGTCCTTCCTGTTCATCAGCCACGACATGGCGGTGGTGGAACGGGTGAGCCATCAGGTTGGGGTGATGTATCTGGGCCGAATCGTCGAGCTGGGCCCGCGCGCCCGTGTCTTTGAGAACCCGCAGCACGCCTATACCCAGGCCTTGATGAAGGCGGTGCCCATTGCCGACCCGCATCGCCGCAAAAGCGAAAAGGACCTGAACTTCAAACCGATCCCATCGCCGATCCATGGTCTCGATTACAGCCCAGAGCCTTCGCAGTATCTGGAGGTCGAGCCGGGTCACTTTGTGCTGACCACCGACAGCGGGTACTAGGCCCATGTCACCAGTATTGAGCCCGCTCCAGATCATGGAGCGGTTGGTGGCTTTCCCAACGGTGAGCCGCGACACCAACCTGCCATTGGTGGATTGGGTGCAAGCCTATCTGGACAGCCACGGAATTGTCTCGCACCGCTGGGTCGACCCGGACCAGCCCCACAAGGCCGCCGTTTTTGCCCATGTCGGCCCCATGGTCGAAGGTGCTGTGGTCTTGTCCGGCCATACGGATGTGGTGCCGGTGGATGGCCAGCCCTGGGACAGCGACCCTTTCACCGTGGTGGAACGCGACGGCAAGTATTTTGGTCGCGGTACCTGCGACATGAAAGGCTTTGATGCCTTGGCGATCTGGGCCTTGGTCGAGGCCCACCGCCGGGGCGTTGCCCGGCCTTTGCAACTGGCGCTCAGCTTTGACGAGGAAATTGGTTGTACCGGCGCGCCGCCGATGATTGTGGAAATGCAAAAACATCTGCCCAAGGGATCCGCAGCCATCATTGGCGAGCCTTCGATGATGGGGGCGGTCACCGGCCACAAAGGCGGTGTTGGCTATCGCACCCATATGGTGGGATTCGAGGTGCACAGCTCCTTGATGCATACCGGTGTCAGCGCCATCATGCAGGGCGCGCGCCTGATCGACTGGGCAAACCAGCGCAATATCGAAAATATGGCCAAGGCCCCGGGCGAGATCCAGGCACTGTTCAATCCGCCCTTCACCACCTGCCATGTGGGCATGATCTCCGGCGGAACTGCCCATAATATCACCGCCAAGGACTGTGAATTCATGATGGATTTCCGGGTGGTTCCGGGTGAGCAGGCGGCGGATTGGGAGGCGGCTTATCTGGCAAAGGTCAAGGAGGTCGAGGCAGAGATGCAGGCGGTGCATCCCGATGCGCGCATTGAGATTACCCAGTCCTTTGATGTGCCGGCCCTGGTGCCGGAAGAGGCGGGCGAGGCCGAGGCTCTGGTTCGGTCGCTTACGGGTGATAATGCGACACATGTCGTCAGTTATGGCACCGAGGCGGGGCAATTTCAGGCGGCGGGCTATTCGGCCGTGATCTGCGGGCCCGGCGATATAGCCCAGGCGCATCAGCCCAACGAATTTGTTACGGTGGCGCAGTTCAATGCCGGCCACGCCTTCATGACTCGGCTGGTTGACCGTCTGGCGGATTAGGATCAGTAGACTCCGGTGAGAGGTAACTATGTCAATGAGTGAGAGTGAACTCCGCAAGGGGATTTATAAGGATATCGACTTTGCGGTTCTGTTGCAGATCGCCGGTCGCAGGGTGGCGCAGCATGTCGAGGCAATCGGCAAAGAGGCCCGACTTGCGGCGGGGCACCTCAGCGTGCTTGGCATGGTGCATCGCAGGCCGGGATTGGTGCAGAACGTATATGGCGCAATTCTGGCCATCAATGACGCCACCTTGGGACGCTATGTCGACAAGTTGGTCGAACACGGTCTGGTGTTGCGCGAACGCTGTGATGAGGACCGGCGCACAGTTCGGCTCAACCTTACGGATGCGGGGCTGAGCTATATCCAGCTGGTCAAATCCCGCCTGGCTGACGTGCGTGGGGAGATCACTGGCGGGTTGGCGGCTTCCGAGATCTCGCAGCTGCAGGAAAGCCTCGTTGCCTTTCTGGTGGGCGAAGAACCCCACGTCTAAGGGCGTAGACAAACCTATTTAACTTTTGTACCAATCATCTCAAATGAGAGGAGTTGCAGCCATGCCAATCAAGAATCGTTTTGCCGAACTGCAGAAAGAAATCACCGCTTGGCGGCACCATCTGCATGAAAACCCAGAGCTCATGTATGAGGTGCACAAGACGGCTGGCTTTGTGCAAGAGCAGCTCGCCGGATTTGGCGTGACCGATGTGACTCCCGGCGTGGGCAAGACCGGTGTGGTTGCGGTGATTGAGGGCAAGACTAATACGTCAGGGCGTGTCATCGGATTGCGTGCCGATATGGACGCGCTGCCCATCCTGGAGGCCTCTGGGGTGGACTATGCTTCAAAGACACCGGGAGTGATGCATGCCTGTGGCCATGACGGCCATACCGCGATTCTGCTGGGGGCTGCCAAATACCTGTCAGAGACCCGCAACTTCGACGGCAAGGTGGTGTTGATCTTTCAACCCGCCGAAGAGGGCGGTGCCGGTGGCAAGGCGATGTGCGACGATGGCATGATGGAGCGCTGGGGCATTCAGGAGGTTTATGGCCTGCACAACATGCCGGGCATGCCGGTTGGTGAATTTGCCATTCGCTCCGGCCCGCTGATGGCCTCTTCGGATGAATTCGAGATCAATGTGACCGGTGTTGGCGGTCATGCCGCAACCCCGCATGATGCCATCGACACCACGCTGGTGGCCTCGCAGATCGTGGTATCGCTACATTCCATCGTGTCGCGCAACGTTGATCCGCTGAAACGGGTGGTTCTGACCGTTGGCACCTTTGAAACCGACAGCACCGCCTCCAATGTCATCGCCCATACCGCCAGGCTGCAGGGCACGGTGCGGACGTTGGACCGCGAATATCGCAGCTCAGCCGAAGACTGGGTCCGCAGGGTGGCGCAAAACACCGCTGAGGCATTTGGAGCAACGGCAGAGGTGATCTGGACACCGGGCTATCCGGTCACCAGCAATACCGATGCAGAGACACAGCATGCCATCGAGGCGGCGCGCGCTGTCGGGGCCAATGTCGATGAGGACACGCCGCCAATCATGCCCTCCGAGGATTTCTCATATATGCTCGAGGAACGCCCCGGCGCCTATATTTTCCTGGGCAATGGCGACACCGCGATGTGTCACCACCCGGCCTATGTCTTTGACGACGAAGCCATCCCGCTGGGTTGCAGCTGGTTTGCCGAACTCGTCGAACGACGAATGCCAGCAAAATAAGCACCAAGAAGGACGCGCGCGATGCCAGTCAAAAACCGAATTGCCGATCTGCACGACGAAGTGGCTGCCTGGCGCCGCGACATTCACGAAAACCCCGAGATTCTCTACGAAACTCATCGCACCTCCGCGCTGGTGGCCGAAAAGCTGCAGGGTTTTGGCTGTGATGAGGTGGTGACCGGCATTGGCCGCACGGGCGTTGTTGCGGTGATCAGGGGGCGCAGTGATACCCGCGGGCGCGCCATCGGTTTGCGCGCCGATATGGATGCCCTGCCGATGCAGGAGCAGACCGGCCTGCCACATGCCTCCAAGATCGAGGGTGCCATGCATGCCTGTGGTCATGACGGCCATACGGCAATGCTGCTGGGAGCGGCGAAATACCTGGCGGAGACCCGCAATTTTGATGGCACCGCCGTGCTGATCTTTCAGCCAGCCGAAGAGGGTGGCAATGGCGCCGAGGCCATGTGCAAGGATGGCATGATGGAGCGCTTTGGCATCGACGAAGTCTATGCCATCCATAATTCACCCGGGCTGGAGCTGGGGAAATTTGCCATCCGGCCTGGGCCAATTCTGGCCTCGGTGGATGAATTTTCCCTGCATCTGCAGGGGCGTGGCGGACATGCGGCCAAACCACAGGAAACTGTCGACACCACGGTGATGATGTCCCATATCATCTGCGCGCTGCAAACCGTGGTGGCCCGCAATATGGATCCCGTCTTGCAGGGGGTTCTGACCGTGACCTCCGCCGAGACCTCCTCCAAGGCGTTCAATGTCATCCCTGATCGTGCCGAGGTTCGTGGCACCATCCGCACCCATTCGCCACAGGTGCGTGCCTTGATCCCCGAGCGCCTGCAAGCCATTACCGACGGGGTCACCCAGAGCTTTGGCGGCAGCGCAGAGGTGGAATTCCACATCGGGGTTCCGGTCACCGTCAATGATGCAGGGGCCACGGAACATGCCCGCCAGGCCGCCGAAACCGTCGCCGGGATTGGGGGCTGCCAGGAGGTGGCGCTGGCCATGGGCGGTGAGGACTTCTCCTTCATGCTCGAAGAGCGCCCCGGAGCAATGATCCGTCTTGGCAACGGGCCTTCTGCGGGGCTGCACCACCCGGAATATGATTTCAACGACGCCGCCATCCCCTCGGGTATCAGCTGGTTTGCCGAGATGATCGAACAGCGCATGCCCGTCGAGTAGGCCCGTGGCCTGACCTCTGGCATAGCCCGTAGCCAAACCCGCATTCAAGACAGCCGGACCAAAAACCGGAAAAGACATAAAACAAGGAGAGATCCCATGCCGGTCAAGAACCGCTTTGCCGAGTTGCAGAAAGAAATCACCGCCTGGCGCCGTGATATCCACGAAAACCCCGAGATCCTGTTTGAGACCCACCGCACCAGCGCTTTGGTTGCACAAAAGCTCGAGGAGTTTGGCTGCGACGAGATCACCACCGGCATCGGCCGCACCGGTGTTGTTGGCGTGATCAAGGGCAAATCCGACACAGCGGGCAAGGTCATCGGACTGCGTGCTGACATGGATGCGCTGCCCATTCACGAGGCGACGGGGCTGGACTATGCCTCCAAGACGCCCAATGCCATGCATGCCTGTGGTCATGACGGCCACACTGCGATGCTGCTGGGGGCGGCCAAATACCTGGCGGAGACCCGCAATTTTGATGGCACCGTGGTGTTGATTTTCCAACCCGCCGAAGAAGGCGGCGGCGGCGGCAAAGAGATGTGCGACGACGGCATGATGGACCGTTGGGGCATTCAGGAAGTCTACGGCATGCACAATTGGCCGGGCCGACCCATTGGCGATTTTGCCATCCGCTCGGGGGCCTTCTTTGCGGCCACTGACCAGTTCGACATCACCTTCGAGGGCCGTGGCGGCCATGCCGCCAAGCCACAGGAAACCGTGGATACCACGGTGATGGCAGCGCAGGCGGTGCTGGCCTTGCAGACCATTGCGTCGCGCAATGCCGATCCTGTCGAACAGGTTGTCGTCTCGGTGACCTCCTTCGAGACCTCCTCCAAGGCCTTCAACGTGATCCCCCAGCGGGTGCAGATCAAAGGCACGGTGCGCACCATGTCCAAGGGGATCCGCGATCTGGCCGAGACCCGCATCAAAGACATCTGCGCAGGCATTTCGGCGACCTTTGGCGGTACAGCGGACGTGACCTATCACCGGGGCTATCCGGTCATGGCCAACCATCAGGAGCAGACCGAGTTTGCCGCCAAGGTGGCCACCGATATCTCAGGCGGTTGTGACGAGGCACCGCTGGTGATGGGCGGCGAAGACTTTGCCTTCATGCTGGAAGAGCGCCCCGGCGCCTATATTCTGGTGGGCAATGGTGACAGTGCTTCGGTGCACCACCCGGAGTATAATTTCAACGACGAGGCCATTCCGGCTGGTTGCAGCTGGTGGGCGGAAGTGGTCGAGCAGCGGATGCCTGCGGCCTGATAGCACCGCATCTGGCACAGCCAATTGGATAGAAGCAGGAAAGGCCCGGCAGTTGCCGGGCCTTTCTCGTTGCAAGGGAGCAGAGATCTAGCCCCTGGACCAAAGCTCCTGGTAGACCGCTTCGATGCCATCCGCTTCGCGCGTCGCACTAAAGCTCTCTACAGCCACCTGCCGCGCCTTTTGGCACATGGTCTGGTGCCGGTCCGGGTCGCTCAGGAGGGCTAGAGCGGCCTCGGCGGCCTCATCGGCGGCCCCCAGCGGCACCACGTGCCCCGTGGTGCCCTGCGCTGAGAATGCGCGGTAATAGCCCGTTTCGGCCCCGATAAAGGGCACCGCGCTGGCCATGCCCTCAAGCGGGACCATGCCGTAGCCCTCGTAGCGGGGCAGTTGCACCACCAGGGACAAGGCGCGCATCAGTCGGGGCAGATCTGCCGCCGGGATCTCGCCGGGAAACAGGATGCGATCTGCCAGTCCGGCGGCCTTGATGCGGTCTTGCAGCCCCTTCAGAAAACCCTGATGTTCCCGCGCTGCCCGTCCCAGGACCAGGGCCCTGGCACCGGGCAGTTGCGGCAGCAAGCGCAGCATCGCTTCGACAAAAAGATCGGTGCCTTTCTCCGGGCGGATGCGGCCGATGCTGGCAATGCCAATACTGCCGCCAAAGCCCAGGGCCTCCCAGGCGGAGCTGCGGTTTTCAGCGGGGGTGAAACTGTCGGTATCAACCCCATGGGGCACCACGGCGCGCACATGCGGTACAAAGGCAGCGGCCTCTTCGGTGGTGGCAACCACAGCATCCATGCGTGAGATCAGCCAGCGAGGAAGGGCGGAATGGCGGCGCTGTGCGGCAGAGGTAAAGACGATGCGCAGCGGCAGGCGCAGCACATCCCGGCTCCAGAGTGCGGCGCGCATTTCGGTGTTGCGGCGGACATGCCATATGGCAAAGGGATGGGCATCAGGTTTTCTGCGCGTCAGACGGCGGGCCTCAGCCATAGAGATGGGCGCGGGACATTGGGGCAAGGGTTGCCCGATCAAGCGCAGATCATGTTGCCCTGCCTGCTGTCGCAGAACATTGGCCGCGGTCGCCGAAACGCCGGTAAAGTTCCTGTTGAAATTGGTGACAAAAAGTTCAGGCATCGGGGGCTTTCAGGCAAAGGCCACTAATCAGTCGCTCGACCACGAGGTCCAACTGGCCGGATTGTGCACGCACATATCCCGCTGCGGCCTCGCGGGCGGTCTGCAGTTGGGCGGGGTCCTGCAGCCAAAGATCCACCGCCGCCGCCAGGGTGTCGGCATTCTTGACCTCAAAGGCTCCACCGGCGGCAATCATTGGCGGAAAGGTTTCGGTGAAATTGCTGTAATGCGGGCCGGTCAGGACTGCCGCCTTTGCCTGGGCGACCTCAAAGGGGTTATGGCCGCCAATGGGCAAAAGAGAGCCGCCGAGAAAGACGATTGGCGACAGCGCGTACCAGCTGCCCAACTCGCCCAGGGTATCGGCCAGATAGACCTGGGTGTCGGGCGAAATCGGCGCGCCGGTGCTGCGTTGTGCGCAGCTGAGACCTGCGGCCTGGATCAGGGCGGTGACCTCGCCCGCGCGTTCGGGGTGGCGCGGTGCCAGCAGCAGGCAGAGATCTGGATGTTTTTGCAAAAGTTCGCGATGGGCGGCCAGGACCTGTTCTTCCTCGCCCTGATGGGTGGAGCTGGCAATCCACAGCGGGCGCTGGCCCAGGGCCGCGCGCATCTCTGCCACCAGAGATTGGTCCTGGGGCAGGGCCGTGGCCCCTGCCTTGAGATTGCCACTGGGAAAGACCCGCTCTGGCGGCGCACCAATCGACATGAGATCATGCGCGACCTGTTTATTTTGGGTCAGCAGCAGGTCAAACAGCCCGATGACAAATTGCGCCGTTGGCAGTTTCTTGCGCCAGCGCCGGATCGAGCGCTCAGAGAGCCGGGCATTCACCAGCGCCAGCGGGATGCCAGCTTCCTTGGCGGTAGAAAGGGTGATCGGCCACAACTCGCTTTCGACAAAGATGCCTGCATCCGGGCGCCAATGGGTCAGAAACCGGCGCACCGCTGCGGCGCTGTCCAGCGGCGCAAATTGATGTTGGGCACACTCGGGCAGGCGTTTGGCCGCCATGGCTGCCGAGGTGGCGGTGCCCGAGGTCAGCAAAAACTGTGCCTTTGGGATTTTGGTGCTGATCCGGTTGATCAGAGTGATGGCTGCCAGGCTTTCGCCAACCGAAGCTCCATGGAACCAGATCAGTGGTGCGCCGGGTGCAACAGCGGGACGGGCTGCGCTGGCATGGCCCAGCCGCTCGCGCTGGCGGGTCTTGCCGAGGCCCTGGGCCGCCAGCTTCTTGGCGACTTTGCGATAGGCAAAGGGGGCGATCAGCGTGGTGAGGGCCCGGTAGAGGTGGAACAGCGATGTGGGCGGTGCCGGGGGTGAGGTCTTGGGTGACACCTGCCGCTTACCCGCCGGTGTGGCTCATGTGGCGGGTCATCTTGCCGGCCACCTGTTGCCGCGAATAGTCAAAGTCATGACCCTTGGGTTTATCCCCAATGGCGGCGCGGATCGCCTGTTTGAGCAGCCCGTCGCCGTCAGAGCTGGCGCGCAGGGGCGCGCGCAGATCGGCGGAGCCTTCCTGGCCCAGGCAGGTATAGATCTCGCCAGTGCAGGTGACGCGCACCCGGTTGCAGCTTTCGCAGAAATTATGGCTCAGCGGGGTGATGAAGCCGATTTTCTGCCCGGTTTCCTCAAGCCGCACGTAACGGGCCGGGCCGCCGGTGCTTTCGGGCAGATCGGTCACGGTATAGTGGTTTTCATATTCGGCACGCACGTCTTTCAGCGACCAATACTGGCCGATGCGCTGCGTATCCCCCATGTCTTCGCCCATGGGCATCACTTCGATCCAGGTGAGGTCCAGATCGCGTTCGGCGCACCAGCGGGTGATCTGGGGCAATTCCGGCTCGTTGAAGCCTTTGAGCGCCACGGCGTTCAGCTTGACCCGCAGTCCCGCCTTTTGGGCTGCATCAATGCCACGCAACACCTGTGGCAAGCGGCCCCAGCGGGTGACCTCGGCAAATTTGGTCTCGTCCAGTGTATCGAGCGAGATATTCACCCGACGCACCCCGGCGGCATAAAGCGCGTCGGCGTATTTCTCCAGTTGTGACCCATTGGTGGTGAGCGTCAACTCCTTGAGTGCACCGGAGTCCAGATGCCGGGACATGCCCTGAAAGAAGGTCATGATATCACGACGCACCAGGGGTTCGCCGCCGGTGATGCGCAGCTTTTGCACTCCCATATCGACAAAAGCGGTGCACAGACGGTCCAGTTCTTCCAGCGTCAGCAGCTCTTTTTTGGGCAAAAAGGTCATCTGCTCGGACATGCAATAGACGCAGCGAAAGTCGCAGCGGTCGGTGACCGAGACGCGCAAATAGGTGATGGCGCGGGCGAAGGGATCAATCAGCGGAGCATTCATGGGTCTCTAGGTAAGGCGCAGTCTCGCCTAGGGCAAGCCCAGACTGCGTATTGGTGCTGGCCATGCGCGGATCGCAAAGCTAGGCTTGCGGCATGAAACAGATCATCCTTGCCCTTAGTGCCACCGGTTTGCTGATTGGCTGCAATAGCTTGCAGTGGAATTCCGATATTCTTGGCGGATCTCAATCCAGTGGCGCGCAGCCGGTGGTGACAGACCCCGGTGCGCCCCTGTCTGCCATTCCCAGCGATGAGACGAGTGTTGGCGGTGCAGCCGCCCCGCAGCCAAACAGTGGCGCGGCGACGACCCAGGTGACCCCGCCAAGCAGCACCAGCAGCTTTCAGGGGCGGGCCAGCACCGTGGCCTCTCTGGGGGATCCGGCCATTCCCGGATATTGGATGGAAACCTCTCTGGTCAGCAGCGAACAGCTTGCGCGCCTGCGCAGCACCACCGGCAAGGAGGTGACGGTGACGCTGCGGCCAGCGCCGGCCGGCAGTGCCGCAGCAGGCCGGTTGTCCATCAATGCGATGCGGGCCCTCGGCGCTCCCTTGACGGAGCTGGTCGAGATTGAGGTGCTGCCTGCGGGCTGAGCCTCAGGGTGTTCAGCTGTCCTGCTGAACACCCTGATCTGCGGATGTCTCGGCGTCTTCTTCCGCTTCCGCCTCCACTGCCTTGACCAGATCGGGATATTCGATTGGCTCTTTGAGGTATTTGGCCGCTTCCTTGCGGGCAAATGGCTTCATGCCTGCGCCATGTTCGACCAAAAAGGCACGACTGGCCTCGGCGTCATGTTTGCTCAGATCCCGGATCCACCAGGCAATGCTCTTTTGCAAAAACCAATTGCGATCCGGCACATAAGAGGCAGCCCAGCCGAGAATGCGGCTGCGACGGGCCTGGTCTTCGGGTTTGAGGTTGTTCAGTTTGGCCCAGGGTAGGCAGGCCACCAGCGCGGCGCGGCGGCTCCACATATGTGGGAGAGTGGTCCAGGCTTCGACCTCATCCAGACGCGCGGGCTGGGCTGTCAGGCGTTTTTGCATCGCCATGCAGGCGTGATCGGCAATGGCCCAGCTGTCAAAATCGGGCAGCCAGCTTTGCAGCAGATCCCATGCGGCGGCATCGTCCTTGATACGGGCCTGGGTCAGCAGTTTGGCGGCGGCAATGCGGGCCTCGAAGATGTCGCTCTTCCACAACTCGTCCGCAAGGGCGACGCGCTGTTCCAGGCTCAGGGCCTGACGCCAGGCCTTGGTGATATCGTTGATGGCAGTATTTGGGATGCCCAGAACAGGTCGTTTTTGCTTGTGATAGCTTGCCATCTGTTCGGCGCGACCGGGTTCGATTGCGGCTGTCAGTTCAGCCAGGGCATCTTCAATGAGCATCGGTTTACTCCACAGTCACGGATTTGGCGAGATTGCGCGGCTGATCCACATCGGTGCCTTTGGCAACCGCCGTGTGATAGGCCAGCATCTGGGCTGGCAGCGCATAAAGGATCGGGGTCAGGCTGTTGTGGACCTGCGGCATCTGGATGGTTTGCCAGGTGCCGTCGCCGCCCTCCGTAAGGCCTGCCGCATCCGAGATCAACAGGACCTTGCCCTTGCGCGCCATGACCTCCTGCATATTGGAGACGGATTTGTCGAACAGCGCATCGCGCGGGGCCAGAACCACCACCGGCATCTGCTTGTCGATGAGGGCGATGGGTCCGTGCTTCAGCTCACCCGAGGCATAGGCCTCTGCGTGGATGTAGCTGATTTCCTTGAGCTTGAGCGCACCTTCCAGCGCCAGCGGGAACATAAGCCCCCGGCCCAGGAACAGGACATCCCGCGCTTCGCTCAGCTTTTGCGCCGCCTGGCGGATCTTGTCGTTTTGCTCCAACCCGGCGGCCAGCACATTGGGCAACCCGCGCAGGGCGGAGATATGCGCCTGCAGATCCTCCTCCGAGATTTCACCACGATCGCTGGCGGCCTTGAGCGCCAGCATCAGCAGCACGCTCAGCTGGCAGGTAAAGGCCTTGGTCGAGGCAACGCCAATCTCGACACCGGCGTGAATGGGCAGGGCCAGATCGCTTTCGCGTGCGATCGAGCTTTCGGGGACATTGACCACCGACAGGATCTTGTCGGCCTTGCCTTCACAGTAGCGCAGTGCTGCCAGGGTATCGGCGGTCTCGCCGGACTGGGAGACAAACAGCGCCGCCGTTTTGCCGGGAATAGGGGGCTCGCGGTAGCGGAATTCGGAGGCGATATCGACCTCGACCGGAATGCGGGCTATCTGCTCAAACCAGTATTTGGCGGTGAGGCAGGCATAAAAGGCGGTGCCGCAGGCCACCATGGTCAGGCGTTCGATCTGGGTAAAGTCGATGTCGGCACCGGGCAGATGCACCGCGTCCTCGCCCACCGGCAGATAGTGGCGGATCGCTTCGGCGATCACGGTAGGCTGCTCAGCGATTTCCTTGGCCATGTAGTGTTTGTGGCCGCCCTTGTCGACCTGCGAGACATCGATCTGGATGGTCTTCATCTCGCGGTTTGCCAGTGCGCCCTGAGCATCGCGGATCTCATGGCTGGTGCGAGTCAGCACCACCCGGTCGCCCTCCTCAAGATAGGTGACGCGATCCGTGAGCGGTGCCAGGGCGATGGCATCGCTGCCTACAAACATTTCACCATCGCCATGACCCACAGCCAGTGGTGAGCCCTTGCGGGCGGCAATCAACAGATCCTCTTCACCGTCAAACAGAAAGGCCAGCGCAAAGGCCCCTTCGAGACGGTCCAGGGTCTTGTTGGCAGCTTCAACCGGGGACAGGCCATCCTGCAAATAGCGTTGGGTCAAAAGCGCGACGGTTTCGGTATCGGTTTCGGTCTGAAACTCGATACCGCAATCGGCCAGTTCAGCGCGAATATCGCGGTAGTTTTCGATGATACCGTTGTGGACCACAGCCACGGCACCGGCGCGATGGGGATGGGCATTGCCCACCGAGGGTGCGCCATGGGTGGCCCAGCGGGTATGGCCGATACCGGATTTGCCGGGGAGGGGATCATGCACCAAAAGATCGCTGAGATTTACCAGCTTGCCCAGAGCGCGCCGTCGCGACAGGCTGCCCTGGTTCACTGTGGCAATGCCGGCACTGTCGTAGCCGCGGTATTCCAGACGTTTCAGCGCCTCGACCAGAATGGGGGCGGCCTCGTGATTGCCGAGGACTCCTACGATACCACACATTATTCAGATCCCTTTGTCAGGCGGGCTTTCTTGGCGCGCAACATATCCATCAGCTTGCGGGCATAACCGGGTTTGGTGTCCTGCCGGGGGCGGGCGATGGCCAGGGCTCCCGCTTCGACATCCTTGGTCACCACGGTGCCGGAACCGGTCATGGTTTCATCGCCCAAAGTCACCGGAGCCACCAACAGCGTGTTGGAGCCGATAAAGCTGCGCGCGCCGATAGTGGTGCGATGCTTCATCACGCCGTCATAGTTGCAGGTGATGGTGCCGGCACCAATATTGCTACCCGCCCCAATCGAGGCATCGCCGATATAGCTGAGGTGATTGACTTTGGCGCCTTCGGCGATCTCGGCGTTCTTGATCTCGACAAAATTGCCAATATGGGTGTCTTCCGCCAGCTCGGCACCGGGGCGCAGCCGGGCATAGGGGCCGACCTTGGAGCCACGGCTGACATGGCAGCCCTCCAGATGCGAAAAGGCGCGGATCACGGCACCGCTTTCGACTGTGACACCGGGGCCAAAGACCACATTGGGCTCAATCACCGTGTCGCGGCCAATCACCGTGTCAAAGGCCAGATAGACTGTTTCGGGCGCCATCAGCGTAACCCCAAGTTCCATCAGCTCTTGTCGGGCTTTGGTCTGAAACACCGTGTCAGCCACCGCAAGGTCGAGGCGCGAATTCACCCCGAGGGTCTCGGACTCGTCGCAGGCCACCGCAGTGACGGCGCGGCCCTCGGCGCGGGCCAGTTCGACCAGATCGGTGAGGTAATATTCGCCTGAGGCGTTTTCATTGCCGATCTTGGCCAGCAGATCGAACATCAGACTGGCGTCGCAGGCCATCAGGCCGGAATTGCAAAACCCGATGGCGCGTTCGTCTTCGCTGGCATCCTTGAATTCGACAATCCGCTCCAGACTGTCGCCCTGCATCACCAGACGGCCATAGCGGGCCGGGTCGGCGGCATGAAACCCCAGCACCACCAGATCGGCGCTCGCGCGTGCGGCAACCATGCGCTCTAGTGTGTCGGCGCTGACAAAGGGCGTGTCGCCATAAAGAACAACCACATCACCGCTGAAATCCTTGAGCGCGTCGCGGGCCCGATCCACCGCATGGGCGGTGCCAAGCTGTTCGGTCTGCAGCACAACTTCGGCACTTTCGTCGATCTCGGCCACTGCCGCACGTACGGCTTCGGCACCGTGACCGGCGACAACGATAATGCGCTCAGGATCCAGGGCACGACCTGCAACAAGCGCGTGTTCCAGCATCGAGGCCTGGGCGATTGGGTGCAGAACCTTGGGGAGGTCCGAATTCATTCGGGTGCCTTTGCCGGCGGCAAGGACTACAAGGGCTGTACTCATGGTGACGTTTCTCTTTGACTTTTTCGCCCCCGTTCTATCGGCTAACAGGAAAGGCGCAAGGGGCGTGGCCATCAAACATGGTTGCGGCTTGCAACAACAGGCAGCGGAAAAACGCCGAAGCGGAGGCAGAATGCGAACAGTAATTTTTGATCTGGATGGGACCCTGGCGGATACCTCGGGCGACCTTCTGGCTGCGGCCAATGCCTGTTTTCGGCAAATGGGCCTGGGCGATATGCTGACCCATCCCGGTGATGCGGCCACGGCGCTGCGAGGGGGTAAAATGATGCTCAGCTCCGGGCTAAAGCGGGCGGGGCAATACGATGAAAAAACCGTGGATGAATTCTACCCCGTTCTGATCGAAGCCTACCGCGATGCCATTGATCACCACAGTTATCTGTATCCCGGAGCCATGGAGGCGGTCGAAGCCCTGAAACTGGCGGGATATGGCGTTGGCATCTGTACCAACAAGCCAGAGGCGCTGGCAGAGCAGTTGATGCGCTCCTTTGGGGTGCGCGATGCCTTTGCCTCGCTGGTGGGGGCCGATACGCTGCCGGTGCGTAAACCGGACCCTGAACCCCTGTTCGAGGCGGCACGGCGTGCCGGGGGAGATCCGGCAAAGACCATCCTGATTGGCGACAGCGATACCGACCGCAATACCTCGGCCAATGCGGGGGTGCCATCGGTGCTGGTGACCTTTGGGCCCGCAGGCGGCGACATGGCAGCGCTCAAGCCGGAGGCGCTGTTGCATCGCTACGAGGATTTGCTAGGGGTGGTCGCGCGGCTTATCGGTTGAACCCGCAGAAGAGTTTCGGGTTTTTCATCGGTGTTTCTTCCCCCTTGACCCTCGCGGGGGGGCAGATCACACAGGGGGCATGAGCGAAAAATTCACCGGTAGCTTCACCCAGCAAGAAGCACTTCCCGAGGCGGCAATTGAGGCCGCTTTGCAAGTCCTGCAACATGGCCGCTTGCATCGTTACAACGTGGTCGAGGGAGAGCTCGGCGAGACGGCGCTGCTGGAGCAGGAGTTCGCCGCCCAAGTTGGGGCGAAATATTGCCTGGCGGTGGCTTCGGGGGGCTATGCCATGGCCACGGCACTGCGCGCCCTCGGGGTGGGGCCGGGTGACAAGGTTTTGACCAATGCCTTTACTCTGGCGCCAGTGCCGGGCTCGATTGCCTCGGTCGGGGCGGAACCGGTGTTTGTCGGGGTCAGCGAAGATCTGACCATTGATCTGGAGGATCTGGCGGCCAAGGCGGATCAGGCGCGGGTGCTGATGCTCAGCCATATGCGCGGTCACTTGTGTGACATGGACCGTCTGATGCAGATCTGTGACAGCGCCGGGATCACCGTGATCGAGGATTGCGCCCATACCATGGGAGCCGCTTGGAACGGGGTGGCCTCTGGTCGGCAAGGTAAAATCGGCTGCTATTCCTGCCAGACCTACAAGCATGTGAATTCCGGAGAGGGTGGGCTGTTTGTCACCGACGACGAAGAACTCGCCGCCCGTGCGATCATGCTCTCTGGCTCTTATATGCTCTATGAACGGCACCTGGCAGCCCCAGGTCCAGAAGTCTTTGAGCGGGTGAAATATGAAACCCCCAATATCTCTGGCCGCATGGACAACCTGCGCGCGGCCATTCTGCGCCCGCAGTTGCGGGACCTGGACGCCCAGGTGGCGCGCTGGAACGCGCGCTATCAAAAGATCGAGGCGGGGCTGCGCGACACGCCAGGCCTGACCGTGGTGGAGCGGCCCGAGGCTGAAACCTACGTCGGCTCTTCCATCCAATTCCTGTTGCTGGACTGGAGCGCCGAGGCGGTTGCCGAGGTGATCAAGCGCTGTGCCGCCCGTGGCGTGGAGCTCAAATGGTTTGGCGGTGCAGAGCCTGCGGGCTTTACCTCGCGCTATGACAGCTGGCGCTATGCCCGGGCGCAAAGCCTGCCCGCGAGCGACCGTATATTGGCAGGTATCGTGGATATGCGGGTGCCGCTGACCTTCAGCCTGGAAGATTGCGCCCAGATTGCCCGCATCATCCGCGCCGAGGTCATGGTGGTACACCAGGCGGGGTAAGCGCTGATCAATTCCGTACCTGGTCAAATCAGACCTTAAGCCAAGGGTCTCCTATCTCAGGGGGCCCTTTTCCTTTGATGCGCGATCTCGCGGTCACCGTCGGAAGGGGTGGAGCACATCCTTTGCGCCCCCAGGTTTCTTCCTGGCAGTGCAAGAAAACGGGGCAGGGGATTGACCCGAATCGCAGTTGCACCGTATGAAATGAACAAGCGTTCAGATAATTTCGCAAAACAGTCAGAAAGGACCGCCCGATGTTCAATGCCAGCATGCAATTCGATCTTGGGGAAGACGTGAATGCACTTCGGGACATGGTGCACCGTTGGGCGCAGGATCGGGTCAAGCCGATGGCGCAAGAGGTCGATCAGAAAAACGAGTTTCCACCAGAGCTGTGGAAGGAGATGGGCGACCTGGGTCTGTTGGGGATCACCGTACCGGAAGAATTCGGCGGTGCTGGCATGTCTTATCTGGCCCATACGGTTGCGGTCGAAGAAGTGGCGCGCGCCAGTGCCTCGGTCTCGCTGTCCTACGGCGCGCATTCCAACCTTTGCGTCAATCAGATCAAGCTGAATGCCAATGACGAGCAAAAGGCCAAATATCTGCCCGGTCTGGTGTCGGGCGACCATGTCGGGGCCCTGGCAATGTCGGAGGCCGGTGCCGGGTCGGATGTGGTTTCGATGTCGCTGCGGGCGGAAAAGCGCAATGATCACTATCGTCTGAACGGCAACAAATACTGGATCACCAATGGTCCGGACGCCGACACTTTGGTTGTCTATGCCAAGACCGACCCGGATGCGGGCTCGCGTGGGATCACCGCCTTTATCATCGAAAAGGACTTCAAAGGCTTCTCCACCTCGCCGCATTTCGACAAGCTGGGCATGCGAGGCTCCAACACGGCAGAGCTGATCTTTGAGGATTGTGAAGTGCCGTTTGAAAATGTGCTGGGCGAAGAGGGGCGCGGCGTTGCGGTGCTGATGTCGGGGCTCGACTATGAGCGTGTGGTACTGGCCGGGATCGGCACCGGTATCATGGCGGCCTGCATGGACGGGATGATGCCCTATCTGAAAGAGCGCAAGCAGTTTGGCCAACCCATCGGGAATTTCCAGCTGATGCAGGCCAAGATCGCCGATATGTACACAGCGATGAACTCGGCTCGCGCCTATATCTACGAGGTGGCCAAGGCCTGCGACAAGGGTACCGTGACCCGTCAGGATGCGGCCGCCTGCTGTCTTTATGCCTCGGAGCAGGCCATGGTGCAGGCGCATCAGGCAGTACAGGCTCTGGGTGGTGCCGGTTATCTGTCGGACAATCCGGTGGGGCGGATCTTCCGCGATGCCAAACTGATGGAGATCGGGGCGGGCACCTCGGAAATTCGCCGGATGCTGATCGGCCGCGAGCTGATGGGCACCATGTAAGCGCGCAGAGTATTGCGCTGACACAAGAAAACCCCAGCAGCCCGAGGGAAGCTGCCGGGGTCCTTAGGACCAGACAGGCCCGCAAGGGCCCGCCGAACTCTTCAAATCAAGGATCAGAACCTGTGAACGTAGCTGACGCCAACAGTGACCGGATCGATCTCGGCGGTGCCGATCGAGGCACCACCCAAGTAGGCGTCGGTGTCGATATCCATGTGGCGTACGTTCAGGCGCATGGCACCACGGTCGGAGATCTGCCAATCGGCCCCGACCTGAACGGCAAAGCCCCAGCTGTCTTTCAGCTCCAGCACCCCCAGTGCGGTCTCTTCTTCAAAGAAGGTGGTGTAGTTGATACCGGCCCCGATAAAGGGTTTGATCTTGCCCTTGGTGGGGAAGTGGTAGTTCAGCGACAGGGTGGGCGGCAGATGCTTGGTGGTGGCAGAGCCCACGCCGGCGATGTTGATGTCATGCTCGAACGGGGTGGCCGCCAACAGCTCGATGCCGAGGTTGTCGCGAATGAAGTATTCAGCGGTCAGCGAGATCTGGCTGTCGCTGCCGATGGTTGTGGGTTGACCCGCCAGGGTGCCGTTGTCGGACTTGGGGTTGACGTTGATCACACCGATACCAAAGGTCCAGTCGCCCTGGGATTGGGCGAGAGCGGGCGAAGCCAGAGCGGCACAGGCGGCGGCCAATGCGAGGGCGGAAGTCACGGGTTTCATCTGGGGCGTCCCTTTTCTTGTATTTGCCCTGACTATCTGCGCCTTCTGGAATGTGACGGCTCTGATCTGGATCAAGTGAACATTGGCTTTCCCTTTGGGAATGCAGGGAAAAACGGCATAGCCGCCATGCAAGAACGGAATAGTTTCGATGTCTGAAGCATTTAACCTGCCAGGCCTTTCCTCCCAGGGTGACTGGATCCTTCCGCCGCAGCTCAATATGGCGCAGCAGGCGATGGATCACGCAGCAGACCACCTGGCCATTGTTGATCTGACCGGTGCGGCGCGCCGCGACATCAGCCATGGCGAGTTGGCGCAGATGGTCGATGGGCTGGCGCGCTATCTGATGGCGCGGATCAAGGCTGGCGACCGGGTGGGGGTGTTGCTGAGCCAGTCTCCCTGGTGCGCGGCAGCCCATCTGGCGATCTGGAAGCTGGGGGCGATTTCGGTGCCCCTGTTCAAACTGTTCAAACGCGACGCGCTGGCCTCACGCGCTGGCGACGCCGGGGTGCGCCTGGTGCTGACCGATCCCGAAGGTGCGGCGCTGCTGGGCGACCTGGCCGAAGCGGTCATGGTGAATGAGGCTGGCATCACTGGCGATCCGGTTTCCTTTGCCGAGACCACGCCAGAGACCCCGGCGGTTTTGATTTATACCTCGGGTACCACGGGCAGCCCCAAGGGTGCCTTGCATGGCCATCGGGTTCTGACAGGGCATCTGCCGGGCGTGGCCATCAGTCATGATCATCTGGGCCAACCAGGCGACTGTCTGTGGACGCCTGCGGACTGGGCCTGGATTGGTGGGTTGTTTGACGTGGCGATGCCGGGGTTGGCGCTGGGCGTGCCGGTGGTTGCGGCGCGATTGGATAAATTCACGCCGCAGGCCTGCGCTGATCTGATTGCGCGCGGCGATGTGCGCAACGTGTTCTTTCCCCCCACCGCTCTGCGCATGCTCAAGGCGGCCGGGCAGGGGCTCGACGGTCTGCGCTCTGTTGCCTCTGGCGGAGAGCCCCTGGGCGCGGAGATGCTCGCCTGGGGCCAACGCCGCCTGGGGGTCACGATCAATGAATTCTATGGCCAAACCGAGTGCAACATGGTTGCGTCTTCTTGTGGTGCTGACTATGCGCCCCGCCCCGGCTGTATTGGCAAAGCGGTGCCGGGGCATGATCTGGCGGTGATTGATGAGGCGGGGCAGGAGACCGATGGCGAGGGCGATGTTGCAGTGCGCCGAGGCTCTGCCTCGATGATGCTGCAATACTGGAACCGCCCGCAAGAGACTGCGGCCAAGTTTCGTGGCGACTGGCTGGTCACCGGCGATCGCGGCATCTGGGAGGGCGATTTCCTGCGCTTTGTCGGGCGCGAGGATGATGTGATCACCTCTGGCGGCTATCGCATCGGCCCGGGTGAGATCGAAGATTGCCTGATGACTCATCCAAGCGTGGCGACGGTGGGCGTGGTCGGCAAGCCGGACGCGCTGCGCACCGAGATCGTCAAGGCCTATGTGGTGCTAAAAGCGGGCGCTGCAGCAACGGGCGAAGAGCTGCAGTCCTACGTCAAAGAGCGCCTGGCGCATTACTCCTATCCGCGTGAGGTGGAATTTCTGGAGGCTCTGCCGATGACGGTGACAGGAAAAGTGATCCGCAAAATGTTGAAGGCGCGGGCTGCAGGGGAGGTCGATACGTGAAAAAGACGGTCTTGGGAGCAGTTCTAACGGTGCCGCTCCCTTTGCAGCCTTCGCATCTGTGGCAGGCCGCAACGCAAGTAGCCTGCTCCGACAAGCAAGTCGCAGGCCTGAACCCTACCCAAATTTGCGCCTATCAGTCGGCGCTGTTGAAATGGTTGTAACTCCGGTTGGTCGAACTCAACAAGACAACCTCTACCCGGTGAGAAGGACGCACACATGAAACTTCAATCCAAGGCAATGCCTTCCTCAGAAGGCTTCAAGGCCAATCAGGCCGCCCACCAGGAAGCCCTAGCTCAGATCTCCGAGGTGGCCGAGGCCGCGCGTCTGGGCGGAGGTGAGAAATCCCGCGCCCGCCACGAGGGCCGGGGCAAGATGCTGCCGCGTCGTCGCGTCGCCAACCTGCTGGATCCGGGCTCACCCTTCCTCGAGATTGGTGCCACCGCCGCCCACAACATGTATGATGGCGCGGCTCCGGCAGCCGGTGTGATCGCAGGCATTGGCCGGGTGCACGGGCAAGAGGTCATGGTGGTCTGCAATGACGCCACCGTAAAGGGCGGCACCTATTATCCGATGACGGTGAAAAAACACCTGCGTGCCCAGGAGATCGCCGAGGAAAACCACCTGCCTTGCATCTATCTGGTGGACAGTGGCGGGGCCAACCTGCCGCAACAGGATGAGGTTTTTCCCGACCGCGACCATTTTGGCCGTATCTTCTACAACCAGGCCCGCATGTCCGCCAAGGGCATCCCGCAGATTGCTGTGGTCATGGGCTCTTGCACGGCGGGTGGGGCCTATGTGCCCGCGATGTCCGATGTCACCATCATCGTCAAGGAGCAGGGCACCATCTTCCTGGCCGGCCCCCCCCTGGTCAAGGCGGCCACCGGCGAAGTGGTCTCGGCCGAAGACCTGGGTGGTGGTGATGTGCATACGCGTCTCTCCGGGGTGGCCGACTATCTGGCCGAAGATGACACCCATGCCCTGGCGCTGGCGCGTCGGGCGGTGCAATCGCTCAATATCATCAAGCCGCTGACGGTGAACTGGGCCAGCCCCGAAGAGCCCGCCTATGACCCGCAAGAGATCCTGGGCGTGGTACCTGGTGATCTGCGCACGCCCTATGACATTCGCGAGGTCATTGCCCGGCTGGTGGATGGCTCGCGCTTTGATGAGTTCAAACCGCGCTACGGCGAAACTCTGGTCACCGGCTTTGCGCATGTCAAAGGCTGCCCGGTGGGGATCATCGCCAACAATGGCGTGTTGTTTTCCGAGGCGGCGCAAAAAGGCGCGCATTTTGTCGAGCTGTGCTCGCAGCGCAAAATCCCGCTGGTGTTCCTACAGAATATCACCGGCTTCATGGTGGGTCGCAAATATGAAAACGAAGGCATCGCCCGTCATGGCGCCAAGATGGTGACCGCGGTGGCCTCGACCAATGTGCCTAAAATCACCATGCTGGTTGGCGGCTCCTTTGGTGCTGGCAACTACGGCATGGCGGGACGTGCCTATCAGCCGCGCTTCCTGTGGACCTGGCCCAATTCCCGCATCTCGGTGATGGGCGGCGAACAGGCGGCCGGGGTATTGGCAACGGTGAAACGCGATGCCATCGAACGTCAGGGCGGTGATTGGAGTGCGCAGGAAGAAGCGCAGTTCAAACAGCCAACGATCGATATGTTCGAAGAGCAAAGCCATCCGCTTTATGCCTCGGCACGGCTTTGGGACGATGGCATCATCGATCCCCGCAAAAGCCGCGAAGTGCTTGCGCTCTCTCTCGGTGCCGCTCTGAACGCCCCCATTGAAGACACCAAGTTCGGTGTGTTCAGAATGTAGGCTTTCCCTGTTTCATTTGGCCATAAATATCCTCGGGGGTCCGGGGGCAGACAGCCCCCGGTCCGACGTTCCAGACAAAGGACCAACCCCATGTTCAACAAGATCCTGATTGCCAACCGCGGTGAAATTGCCTGCCGTGTTATGGAAACCGCCCGCGCCTTGGGCGTCAAAACCGTCGCTGTCTATTCTGATGCCGATCGCGGGGCCAAACATGTCGCCTTGGCGGATGAGGCCATCGATATCGGTGGCGCGGCCCCGGCACAGTCCTATCTGCTGGGCGAGCGGATCATCGGGGCCGCGAAGGCAACCGGAGCTCAGGCCATCCACCCAGGCTATGGCTTTTTATCGGAAAATCCCGATTTCGTGGATGCGGTTGAGGCCGCCGGCCTTATCTTTATCGGTCCCTCCGCCGATGCGATCCGCAAGATGGGGCTGAAAGATGCCGCCAAGGTGTTGATGGAAAAGGCAGGTGTGCCGGTGGTGCCGGGCTATCACGGCACCAATCAGGATGCGGATTTCCTGAAAGCCGAGGCCGACAAGATTGGCTATCCGGTGCTGATCAAGGCGGTCGCGGGCGGCGGCGGCAAGGGCATGCGCCTGGTCGAGGCGGGCAAGGATTTTGCCGATGCCCTGGCCAGTGCGCAGGGCGAGGCCACCACCGCCTTTGGCAATCCGGATGTGTTGATCGAAAAATACATCCAGCAACCGCGCCATATCGAAATCCAGGTCTTTGGCGACGGCACCCATGCGGTGCATCTGTTTGAGCGCGACTGTTCTTTGCAGCGCCGCCATCAAAAGGTGATCGAGGAAGCCCCCGCGCCAGGTATGACCGAGGAAATGCGCAGGGCGATGGGCGAGGCTGGCGTGCGCGCCGCCGAGGCCATCGGCTACAAGGGCGCCGGGACGGTAGAATTCATCGTGGATGGCAGCAATGGGCTGCGGGCTGATGGCTTCTGGTTCATGGAAATGAACACCCGCCTGCAGGTGGAACATCCGGTGTCAGAGCTGATTACGGGTGTTGATCTGGTCGAATGGCAGCTGCGTGTGGCCGCGGGGGAGGCCCTGCCGAAACAGCAAGACGAGCTGTCGATCAACGGCCATGCCTTTGAAGCGCGGCTCTATGCTGAGGATGTGCCCAAGGGCTTTTTGCCCGCAACCGGCACCTTGACCCACCTGCAGTTCCCTGCGGGCTGTCGCGCCGACAGCGGCGTGCGGGCCGGCGACACCATCAGCCCCTGGTATGATCCGATGATCTCCAAGGTGATCGTGCATGGGCCCACGCGGGAGATCGCCCTGGCGCGCCTGTCCCAGGCGCTGGCGGCCACCGAAGTGGGCGGCACCGTCACCAATCTGGCGTTTCTGGGGGCGCTGGCCGCCCATGAGGGCTTTGCCAAGGGAGAGGTGGATACCGGCCTGATCGCGCGGGACCTCGACGGGCTTGTGGCCGCGCCAGAGGTCCGGCCCGCGCACAGAGTGGCCGCCGCGATGCAGGCTCTGGGCCTGATCGAAACCAACTGGGACACCGGGTTTACCCTATGGGCCGATATGCACCGTTCGGTGCATTTGCGGTGTGGCGAGGAGATCTTTGAGGCGATGGTAGAGGTCGACGGTCCCAACCGTCAGGCCTGGACGCTGAAGGATGAGGCGGGCGCAGTAGAACTGATTGCAGAACGCATCAGTGGCAGCTGGGATCTGGGCGGGTATCGCCTGCCGAGCCTGTCGCATTCCGGTGCGTCAATCACCGTCTATGCGGGCTATGGTATCGGTTTTGAAGTGATTGATCCGCTGGATCGCGATGCTTCAGCCGGGGGGGATCTCAACCTGATCGAGGCACCAATGCCGGGTCTGGTCAAGGCGGTCTTTGCCAAGGCCGGTGATGCGGTGAAAGAGGGCGACCGGCTTGCCATTCTGGAAGCGATGAAGATGGAGCATTCGCTATTGGCTGCCCGTGACGGTGTGGTGGCTGAAGTTCTGGCCTCGGATGGCGATCAGGTGGAGGCAGGCGCGGCGCTGGTGCGTTTGGAAGAAGAGTGAGGCGATCCCTTCAGCCGACGCCTTTGGTGGCGTCGGGTGGAGTTAGGTATTTGAAGCAAAGTGAAACAGGGGGCAGAGCCCATGTCGCAGACCGTCGAAATCTTTGAGATGGGGCCCCGGGATGGGCTGCAGAACGAAAAGCGCGCCATTCCCGTGGCAGAGAAAATCGCGCTGGTGGATTGCCTGTCCAAGGCGGGATTCCGCCGCATCGAGGTCGCCAGTTTTGTCTCCCCCAAATGGGTGCCGCAGATGGCGGGCAGCGGTGAGGTGCTGGCGGGGATCCGTCGTGCACCGGGTGTGTCCTATGCGGCGCTGACGCCGAATATGCGCGGCTACAGCGATGCAGTCGCGGCCGGGGCGGATGAAATCGCAGTTTTTGCCTCTGCGTCCGAGGGGTTTTCCAAGGCTAATATCAACGCCAGCATCGCAGAGAGCATTGACCGCTTCAAACCGATCCTGGCGGCGGCCGCCGTCACCGGCCTGCCGGTGCGCGGCTATGTCTCCTGCGTGACGGATTGCCCCTTTGACGGTGCAACTGACCCGGCGCAGGTGGCCCGGGTGGCTGAAATTCTGTTTGATCTGGGCTGTTATGAGGTCTCGCTGGGCGACACCATCGGTCAGGGCAGGCCGGAAACCATCGCCGCGATGCTCTCTGCCGTAACGGAACGGGTGCCCGTATCCAAATTGGCGGGGCACTATCACGATACCGCCGGGCGGGCGCTGGCCAATATCGAGGCCTCGCTGGCGCTGGGGGTGCGGGTGTTTGATGCCGCTGTTGGTGGCTTGGGGGGCTGCCCCTACGCACCTGGTGCGGCAGGCAATGTCGCAACCGAAGCGGTTCAGGACCACCTGACGGCTCTGGGCTATGAGACAGGGTTGAAGAAAGAACTTTTGGCTGAGGCGGCGGAGATGGCGCGGCAGATGCGCAGCGACAGCTGAGCCCGAGAGGCACAGGGGCTGGACGCAAAACGAGAGGAAAGAGCGAAGATGTACAAGACCGTATCGATTGACCGGGACGCACGTGGGGTGGCGACATTGACGCTGAACCGTCCTGAGAAACACAATGCGATGTCCGGCGAGATGCTATTGGAGATCAAGGCGGCCACAGAAGAACTGGCCGCGGATGACACGGTCCGCGTGGTTGTACTGACCGGAGCTGGCAAAAGCTTCTGTGCCGGTGGGGATCTGGGATGGATGCAAAAGCAGATGCAGGCGGATGCTGCGACACGGGCAGCAGAGGCACGTGTCCTGGCGGAAACCCTCCAGCTGCTCAATACTCTGCCAAAACCGCTGATTGGTGCCATTCAGGGCAATGCCTTTGGCGGTGGTGTTGGCATGGCCTCCGTTTGTGATGTGGCGATTGGTGCCGATCATCTGAAGATGGGTCTCACCGAGACCAAGCTGGGGCTGATCCCGGCGACCATCGGCCCCTATGTGGTGGCCCGCATGGGCGAGGCGCGCGCGCGCCGGGTCTTTATGTCGGCGCGGCTTTTTGGTGCGGCAGAAGCAGTGGAGCTGGGGCTGTTGGCTAGGGTCGTCCCGGCAGCGGATCTGGCCTCTGCCGTTGAAGCAGAGGTGGTGCCTTATCTCTCCGTGGCACCGGGGGCGGTGGCGGCTGCCAAGAAGCTGACCCGCGACTTGGGGCCACGGTTGGATGACGAGGTGATCGACATGACCGTGCGGGCCCTGGTGGACCGGTGGGAAGGCGATGAGGCTGCTGAAGGAATCTCGGCCTTTTTTGACAAGCGCAAACCGCGCTGGCAAGCCTGACCGCAGGCGGCTTTTGCGGGCGGCATTAACCAATATTCTGAATGTTGGTTTGAAGCGGCGTCGCAAATAATTTGCGGCGCCTTTCCTTATGGAAATAATAAGAAATTAACCCAAGAGGATGCAAATGGCGCTAAGTGATGCTGCCGGGTCGCGACTTGTACAGAAAGCCCCTTTCTTCACCATCGGTTTGGTTGACGCTGGGGGGGTGCACGAGTAGACACATGCGCAAGTCAACACGCCAATTGACGGCGCGCGAGAATCTGCGCGCTCGGAAAGGAGCCACTCGTGGAAGAGATGTTGCGGGAATACCTCCCGATCATGGTTTTTCTGATCGTCGCGGTCGGATTGGGAATTGTCCTTATTTTAGCGGCGCTTGTGCTCGCGGTGCGCAATCCCGACCCGGAAAAGGTAAGTGCATACGAGTGTGGTTTCAACGCCTTCGATGATGCGCGTATGAAATTTGACGTTCGGTTTTACCTGGTGTCGATTCTGTTCATTATCTTTGATTTGGAAATTGCCTTTCTGTTTCCCTGGGCCGTCGGCTTCAAGGACATGAGCGATACCGGTTTCTGGTCGATGATGGTGTTCCTGGGCGTTCTGACCATCGGCTTTGCCTATGAATGGAAGAAGGGGGCTCTGGAATGGGAGTGATCACCGGGGCCAATAGCGCAGGTGTGGACAAGGAAGTTGTCACCCAGGCGATCAATGCAGAGCTGCAGGACAAAGGGTTTCTGCTCACCTCCGCCGAAGACATCATCAACTGGGCCCGCACCGGCTCTTTGCACTGGATGACCTTTGGTCTGGCCTGCTGCGCGGTTGAGATGATGCATACTTCGATGCCCCGCTATGATGCTGAGCGTTTCGGCATCGCCCCGCGCGCGTCTCCGCGTCAGTCTGACGTGATGATCGTGGCCGGGACCCTCACCAACAAGATGGCACCCGCCCTGCGCAAGGTCTATGACCAGATGCCAGAGCCGCGGTATGTGATCTCGATGGGCTCCTGTGCCAATGGCGGTGGTTATTACCACTACAGCTATTCGGTGGTGCGCGGCTGTGACCGTATCGTGCCGGTGGATATCTATGTGCCGGGCTGCCCCCCCACCGCTGAGGCTCTTTTGTACGGGTTGATGCAGCTGCAGCGCAAAATCCGCCGTACCGGCACCCTGGTGCGCTAAGCGATCTGGCTGGAGAAACACTTTATGACTGAAGCACTGCAAGAACTCGGCGCCCAGATCGCTGCCAAACGCCCGGACTGTGTGCTGTCCTGGGATGTGGCCTTTGATGAGCTGAACGTCGATGTCGCACCGGCCAATATCGCCGGCCTGGTCGAATTTCTGAAAACCGACAGCAACTGCAAGTTTTCCTCGCTGGTGGATATCACCGCGGTGGACTACCCCGAGCGTGGCAAGCGCTTTGACGTGGTGTACCATTTCCTGTCGATGTACCGGAACCAGCGTATCCGGCTGCGGGTTGCCGTGCGCGAGGATGACATGGTGCCCTCGATCGTGGATGTGCACCCTTCGGCCAACTGGTTTGAGCGCGAAGTCTTTGACATGTTCGGCATTCTGTTTTCCGGCCATCCGGATCTGCGCCGCATCCTGACCGACTATGGTTTTCGCGGCTACCCGCTGCGCAAGGATTTCCCCACCACGGGCTATACCGAAGTGCGCTATGACGAGGCCGAAAAACGCGTTGTCTATGAGCCGGTAAGTTTGGTTCAGGAATATCGCCAGTTTGATTTCATGTCTCCTTGGGAGGGGGCTGAATACATCCTGCCCGGTGATGAGAAGAAAGAGACCGGCGCATGACCAAGGCAGTTGTAGATAGCCGTTTTGCTAAACCCTCGACCCTGTTCTTTGGCATCGGGGCGCAGAAGGCTGGCACCAGCTGGTTGCATGCCTATCTCAAGCAACACCCAGATGCTTGTGTGCCACCGGTCAAGGAGCTGCACTACTGGAGCTATTTGCAAAAGGGCGGGTCATTTACCCATGACGTGCAGAAGGAGCAGCTGGCAAAGGCACAAAAGGAAGGTGTCACGCCTGGGCGGTTTCTCGATCTCTGCATCAAGATGCGAGAGACAAAGGACCCGACACATACGCGCTATGCAGATATTTTGTTCCGCCGCTTTGAAGGCCAAAAAATTCTGGGCGAAATTACCCCTGACTATGCCAAACTGAGTACAGAGAGTTTTGCTCAGATGGCCGCTTTGAACGCTGACACGCGGTTTATCTTCTTGATGCGTGATCCTATTGAGCGGCTGCACTCTGCGATGCGCAAGCGGTTGCTCAACCGCGATGGTGGCGACCGGGCACGCAAGTTCGGCAAGGATGAAGTTCTGGCAGAGTTGAAAA